>NZ_VTHJ01000045.1:0-5691 GCF_008386495.1 Streptomyces tailanensis
TCGATGATCTGGATCAAGGAGCTCGCGCGGGCCACCCCTTGATCGAAACCAGATACAGGCCCTAGCGCCGACCGGCGCATCTCGTGGGCATTTGGTCCAGACCTATTGACCTGTGGTCCAGACCTTTCTACTCTCACCGCACTGCGGCACGTCATGCCCACGACACTCTCAAGGAGGCGCACATGCGCTTCGCAAACAGAGCGATCGCGGGGTTCGCCACCCTGCTGCTCCCCCTCGCCGGGCTCGTCGGCCTGGCAACTCCCGCCCACGCGGCCACCGAAGCCACGGCTACCTACACCAAGACCCAGGACTGGGGCACCGGCTTCGAAGGCAGGTGGACCGTCGAGAACACCGGTACGACCACGATCAGTTCCTGGACCGTCGAGTGGGACTTCCCCTCCGGCACGGCCGTCACCTCGGCCTGGGACGCGGACGTCACCTCCTCCGCCACCCACTGGACCGCCAAGAACAAGTCCTGGAACGGCACCCTCGCGCCCGGCGCCTCCATCTCCTTCGGTTTCAACGGGAGCGGCTCCGGCTCCCCGTCCAACTGCAAGCTGAGCGGGGGAAGTTGTGACGGCGGCCCGACCGTCCCCGGTGACACCCCGCCCTCCGCCCCCGGCACCCCGACCGCGTCCGCCCTCACCAACACCTCGGTGAGGCTCAGCTGGTCGGCGGCCACCGACGACAAGGGCGTCAAGAACTACGACGTCCTGCGCGGCGGCACCAAGGTCGCCACCGTCACGACCACCTCGTACACGGACACCGGCCTGACCGCCGGCACCGACTACTCGTACACGGTGCAGGCCCGTGACACCGCCGACCAGACCGGCCCGGTGAGCGGCGCGACCGCCGTACGCACCACGGGCGGCACCGACCCGAACCCCGCTTCAAAAATCAACCTCGGCTACTTCACCGAGTGGGGCGTCTACGGCCGCAACTACCACGTCAAGAACCTGGTGACCTCGGGCTCCGCATCCAAGATCACCCACATCAACTACGCCTTCGGCAACGTCAAGAACGGCCAGTGCGTCCTCGACGACGCCTACGCGGCCACCGACAAGGCGTACACCGCCGACCAGTCCGTCAGCGGCGTCGCCGACACCTGGGACCAGCCGCTGCGCGGCAATTTCAACCAGCTCCGCCAGCTGAAGGCGAAGTACCCGCACATCAAGGTGCTGTGGTCCTTCGGCGGCTGGACCTACTCGGGCGGCTTCGGCCAGGCCGCGCAGAACCCGGCCGCGTTCGCCAAGTCCTGCAAGGCCGTGGTCGAGGATCCGCGCTGGGCGGACGTGTTCGACGGCATCGACATCGACTGGGAGTACCCGAACGCCTGCGGTCTGACCTGCGACACGAGCGGACCCGCGGCCTTCAGGAACCTGATGTCCGCCCTGCGCACCGAGTTCGGCTCGAACTACCTGGTCACCGCGGCCATCACCGCCGACGGCTCCTCCGGCGGCAAGATCGACGCGGCCGACTACGGCGGGGCCGCGGCCTCGGTCGACTGGTACGACGTGATGACGTACGACTACTTCGGCGCCTGGGCGGCCACCGGCCCGACCGCCCCGCACTCCCCGCTGACCTCGTACTCCGGCATCCCGACCGCCGGCTTCAACTCCGCCGACGCGATCGCCAAGCTGAGGTCGAAGAGCGTCCCGTCCGCGAAGCTGCTGCTCGGCATCGGTTTCTACGGCCGCGGCTGGACCGGCGTCACCCAGTCCGCCCCGGGCGGCACGGCGACCGGCGCGGCCACCGGCACGTACGAGGCGGGCATCGAGGACTACGAGGTCCTCAAGAACTCCTGCCCTGTCACCGGCACCATCGCGGGCACGGCGTACGCGCACTGCGGCGGCAACTGGTGGTCGTACGACACCCTGTCGACCATCGCCGGCAAGATGACCTGGGCCAGGAACCAGGGCCTGGGCGGCGCGTTCTTCTGGGAGTTCAGCGGCGACACCGCGAACGGCGAGCTCGTCACCGCGATGAGGAACGGACTGGGCTGACGAGACTGGGCCGGCAACCGGCCTCGGCCCCGGCACCTCACCGCGGGCCGAGGTCGCCGTTCGCGGTCACGCCCGTGACGGTGAACCCGTGTCTGTCGCCGAGCCGGGTCAGGGAAGCCCGGCCCGGTACCCCGTCGGCGTCACGGCCACGGTAGGAACCACCTGCCCTGCTGCGCTGCCAGGCGGCGTAGGCCGGGACCCCGCCCCGCCTCCCGCGAACAGAACCTTCGCCGTGTCGATGGCGCCCGGGTCACCGTGGTCGTTGCCCGGTACGTGGCAGTGGCCGAAGTGTCCGCCCTCCGACTGCCACACAGAACGTGAACGGGGTGCCGGACCCCCGTCGTACGGCACAGGAGGGCCCGCCGGCCAGCGGTCCGGCACACCCCAGGAAACGGAGGGCGGCGAGGATCCGCTGCCACCCGGGCTTCTCCCGGGGGTCCCAGCCGTCGGTCCACGGCATGGCGGCGCGACCGAGCACCTCGATCTGAACGTGGACCAGCCCTTCGCGGTTGGTGCGACGGGAACCGTCGTTGCGCAGGGCGCGCGCCGAGTGGTGCAAGGGGCCGAACTGTCCGACCCGGTCCGTCACCGGGCAGTAAATGAGGTGCGGCTCGGCCGCCACTCTGATCAGGTACGACGCCACCGCCTCCAGATATTTCCCGCCGGCCGGGGACTCGGTGGTGTGGTGCACCACCCGGGGAGGATTGCGCGGGGTGTCCATCGGGCCGCCGATCACCCCGTCACCGAACCGGATCACGCCGCCGATCCATGAGATGCCCCGGTCCGCGGTGGTCACCGTGACGGCGGTGGCGCCGGCCGCGTGCGCGGGGGTCACCGCGGTGATCTGGGTGCCGCTGTCGACGGTGAACGAGGCGGCCACCCCGCCGAACAGCACCGTCGTCGCACCGGTGAAGTTCGAGCCCGTCAGCGTCACCGTCGTCCCACCGGCGGCCGGGCCCTGCCCCGGCGACAGGCCCGTCAGGGTAGGTGTCGTGACATAGGTGAAGGGCACCGACTGGCTGCTCGTGCCCTGGGTCGTGGTGACGGTGACGTTCACGGTTCCGGTGCCCGAGGAGGTCACCGCGGTGATCTGGGTGCTGCAGTTGACGGTCTACGACGTGGCGGATTTGGTTCCGAAGCGGACGGCCGGCACTCCGGTGAAACCTGTGCCGGTCACGGTGACGGTGGTACCGCCCGAGACCGGCCCCTGGTTGGGACTGACCGAAGAAACCATAGGGGCAGCCATGGCTGTACTCCTTCACGCGGGACTGGGAGACCGATAACGCGTGTGACCACGTCATGGCGGGGCCTGTAGGGACGAGCCCGTCCGGGCGGAGGGGGACTGCCGCCTGGACGGGGTTCATCGCCTCTCTGACAGGGAGGTGGTCGGACCGGTCAGACGCCGGGGGCCTCGACGTACAGGAATCCGCCGAGGGCGGTTGCCGATCCAGAGGGGTTGGTCACGACCACATCCGGCCGGTCCCGCCGTACCGGGCGGAGTGACCACCCTCAGCGAGGTCGCGCTGGTCGCCTCGAACGGCGCCGTGTCGCCACCGATGGTGACCGAGGTCGTGCTGTCCAGGTTGGTTCCGGTGATGGTCAGCCAGGTCCCGCCCGACGTCGGACCCTCTTCCGGGTTGATGGTCCCGATCGTGGGGTTGTCGACGTAGGTGTACGTCAGGCCGTTGCCGGTGCCGCCCGCGGTGGTCACGCTCACCGACACAGGCCCGGCCGCCAGGCCCGCAGGCACGACGACGCTGAGCCGGCCGTCGTTGACCACGGTGGGGGTGACGGAGGTGGTTCCGAAGGACACGCTGGTGGCCGTGGACAGGCCGGTGCCGTTGATGGTGACGGGGTTGCCGTCGGCCATCGGCCCGGAGGTGGTGTCCAGGGAGGACTTGAACGGGGCACCGACGTAGAGGTACGACACACGAGTTGCTGGTCCCGCCCGGGGTGAACCGACCGGCACTGCCCGTAGGGCGCGGCCGGCGCACAGAAGCCTCCGCTTTCGTCACACGGCCACCGTTCAAGGTGAGCGGACCGATCCCTGTGAGGATTCCGCCGCCATCGAAGGACTCGGCCTCGTTCTCCACGACCGCGGTGCCATTGAGGACCGTGGTGCCGGCGTTGAACAGTCCCCCACCGGTGAACTCCGCGTGTTGTCCCTGATGGCCCCCGCGTTCGCGGTCAGCGTGGCGGACTCGGCCACGGAAATCCCGCCGCCATCACCCCCTGTGTTGTCCGAGACGGTGCTGCTGACGAGACGCGCCGTGGCACCGGACAGGGCTGCGATCCCACCGCCGAGACGGGAAGCGGTGTTGTCGGTGACCCGGCTCGTGACCATGAGGAGTCTCCCCGCGGTGAGGATGCCGCCACCGGAGCCGACCCCGTCGTCGCCGGTGACGCTGCCGCCCGACACGGTGATCCCGTTGAGGCTGAGTGATCCCTGCGGACCGACTTCGGCGACACGGAACGGCGTGGTCGCGTCACGGACGATGGAGGCCCTAGTCCCGGTGATGGTGTCGTTCCCGGTGATGGCCGGCAATCCGTTGGCACCGTTGGGGCCTGCGAGCCCCGCCGGGGCGGTGAGCTCGTATCTGCATCCCGACGCCAGCAGGAGGGATCCCCACCCGCGGGTGCTCGCCTCGCTGATCTGCTCGATCAACTCGGCGGTGTCTCCTTACGGCACCAGCCACGCCCGGCTCGGGGACAGGGGCTCGGCGGTCGCGGGCGCGGCGGTAACCGCCGCGGAGGCGGTCAGCAGTGCGGCCACGGCCAGGCCCGAACGTTCTTCACGGTCGGCACGGATTCTCCCTTGATCACCGTTGATCGTTGTCGTTCAACTTGATCGGAAGCGGTGACCGTTGGCACCCAGGGAGATCTGGACGGGTGACGACGTACGACAGTGTGCGACGTACCGCGGCAATCGCCAACTGGGCCATCGGACTGCCTGCGGCCTTTCTGCAGGAGCCCGGGGATCATGCCGGCATACCGCGATGGGCACCCCCGGTGGAGAGATTGGATCCCGATCAGCCGGTGCCGTTCGCGGCACCGGCTGATGCGGCGGCTCGCATCACAGCGGTGTCAGGTCACAGCAGCGTCAGATCACAGCAGCGTCAGGCCACATTGACGCGTTGTCCGGGCGGGGCTGCCTCCAGCCACGCGAGGAAACCGGTCAGAGCGTCCTCGCTCATCGCCAGCTCAAGGCGGGTCCCGCGGTGCAGACACGCGAGGATCACATGGTCGGAGAGCAGCGCCAGCTCCTCCTCACCCTCCGGGGTGCGGCGACCGGCCACCTCGATCGCCGAGCGCTCCAGGACGCGGCGCGGGCGGGGGGAGTACGAGAAGACGCGGAACCACTCGACGCGGTCGCCGTTGTAGCGGGCGACGCCGTAGCCCCAGCCCTTGCCGTTCTCGTCGTCGCCGGGTTTCTCGGGGGCGTTCCAGCGGAGGCTGCAGTCGAAGGTGCCGCCGGAGCGCTGGATGAGTCTGCGGCGCAGTCCGAAGACGAAGAGCCCCACCACCACGAGCGCGATCACCGACCCGCACACAGTCAGAGCGAGGACCATCGACACCGACCTCCTCGTCTCCTAGGTAATGGAACTGCCAGGTACTAGGTAATAGAGCGTAAAAAACACCCACATTTGCCTCAGCCGCGGCTGGGTCGGGATGTACTCATCCAGACCCA
>NZ_VTHJ01000045.1:5776-81412 GCF_008386495.1 Streptomyces tailanensis
TACAGCATCACACGGTGTACGGGCTCAGCGCGCCGACACCGTCCGCAGTCGGACATCCGCGCGGCGCTCGGCGGCGGCGTCGCCCTCCGCCTTCGCGCGCTCCAGCTCCCGCTCCGCAAGCTGGACGTCGATCTCTTCGGCCAGCTCGGCGACCTCGGCCAGCAGGGACAGCTTGTTGTCCGCGAACGAGATGAAACCGCCGTGCACGGCGACGACGACCGTGCCGCCCTCACTCGTACGGATGGTCACCGGGCCCGACTCCAGCACACCGAGCAGCGGCTGGTGACCGGGCATGACGCCGATGTCGCCGGACGTGGTGCGCGCGACGACCAGGGTGGCCCGGCCCGACCAGACCTCTCGGTCGGCCGCGACCAGCGCGACGTGCAGCTCAGCAGCCAAGGTGGCTCCTCGGGTCACCACCCGGCGCCTCCGCCGGGTGTTGGGTTCAATTCTAGATGGAGTGCAGAGGGGGGCGGGACGCACCCCATGAGGTGTGGTCTCGCCCCCTCTGTTCACGAGTGCCTGACGTCAGCTGACGCCGAGCTCCTTCGCGTTCTTCTTCAGGTCCTCAAGGCCACCGCACATGAAGAACGCCTGCTCCGGGAAGTGGTCGTACTCGCCGTCGATGATCGCGTTGAACGCGGTGATCGACTCGTCCAGCGGCACGTCCGACCCGTCGACGCCGGTGAACTGCTTGGCGACGTGGGTGTTCTGGGACAGGAAGCGCTCCACGCGACGGGCACGGTGGACGACGAGCTTGTCCTCCTCGCCGAGCTCGTCGATACCGAGGATCGCGATGATGTCCTGCAGGTCCTTGTACTTCTGCAGGATGCTCTTCACGCGCATCGCGGCCGAGTAGTGGTCGGCGGCGATGTACCGCGGGTCGAGGATGCGGGACGTCGAGTCCAGCGGGTCCACGGCCGGGTAGATGCCCTTCTCGGAGATCGGACGGGAGAGAACCGTCGTCGCGTCGAGGTGGGCGAAGGTGGTGGCCGGGGCCGGGTCGGTCAGGTCGTCCGCGGGGACGTAGATCGCCTGCATCGAGGTGATCGAGTGACCACGGGTCGAGGTGATGCGCTCCTGGAGGAGACCCATCTCGTCGGCCAGGTTCGGCTGGTAGCCCACCGCGGAGGGCATACGGCCGAGCAGGGTCGACACCTCGGAACCGGCCTGGGTGAAGCGGAAGATGTTGTCGATGAAGAACAGCACGTCCTGCTTCTGCACATCGCGGAAGTACTCCGCCATGGTCAGACCGGCGAGGGCCACACGCAGACGGGTGCCCGGGGGCTCGTCCATCTGACCGAAGACCAGTGCGGTCTTGTCGATGACGCCCGAGTCGGACATCTCCTCGATGAGGTCGTTGCCCTCACGGGTGCGCTCACCGACACCGGCGAACACCGACACACCGTCGTGGTTGTTGGCGACGCGGTAGATCATCTCCTGGATGAGCACCGTCTTGCCGACGCCGGCACCACCGAACAGACCGATCTTTCCACCCTTGACGTACGGGGTGAGAAGGTCGATGACCTTGACGCCGGTCTCGAACATCTCGGTCTTCGACTCGAGCTCGTCGAAGTTCGGGGCCTTACGGTGGATGGACCAGCGCTCGCCCTCGTAGGTCTCGTCGACGTTCAGCACCTCACCGAGGGTGTTGAACACCTTACCCTTGGTGAAGTCGCCGACCGGGACGGTGATGCCCGTACCCGTGTCGGTGACCGGGGCCTGGCGGACCAGACCGTCGGTGGGCTGCATCGAGATGGTGCGGACCAGGCCGTCACCCAGGTGCTGGGCGACCTCCAGGGTCAGCGTCTTCAGCTCGCCGGCGTTGGCCGGGTCGGCCACCTCGACGTGAAGGGCGTTGTAGATCTCGGGCATCGCGTCGACGGGGAACTCCACGTCGACGACCGGGCCGATGACCCGGGCGACGCGGCCCGTGGCAACGGCCGTCTCAGAAGTCGTCGTCATTACTTGTCACTCCCCGCGGTCGCGTCGGAAAGGGCTGCGGAGCCACCGACGATCTCGCTGATTTCCTGGGTGATTTCGGCCTGGCGGGCCGCGTTGGCAAGGCGGGAGAGCGTGTTGATCAGCTCGCCCGCGTTGTCGGTCGCCGACTTCATCGCGCGGCGGGTGGCGGCGTGCTTGGAGGCAGCCGACTGCAGCAGCGCGTTGTAGATACGGCTCTCGACGTAGCGAGGCAGCAGGGCGTCGAGGACGTCCTCCGCCGACGGCTCGAAGTCGTACAGCGGAAGGATCTCGCCCTTGGGCTTCTCCTCCGCGACCTCTTCGAGGCGGAGCGGGAGCAGCTGAGCGTCGAGCGCCTGCTGCGTCATCATCGAGACGAACTCGGTGTAGACGATGTGGAGCTCGTCCACGCCGCCGTCCGCCGTGTCCTTCTCGATGGCCTCGATCAGCGGGCCCGCGACCTTCTTGGCGTCCGCGTATGCGGGCTCGTCCGTGAAGCCGGTCCACTGGTCCGCGATCTTGCGCTCACGGAAGTTGTAGTGGGCGACACCACGACGGCCGACGATGTACGTGTCGACCTGCCGGCCCTCGGCCTCCAGCCGCGCCGTCAGCTGCTCCGCGGCCTTGATGGCGTTGGAGTTGAAGGCACCGGCCAGACCGCGGTCACTCGTCAGCAGCAGCACTGCGGAACGCGTGACCGTCTCGGCCTGCGTGGTCAGCGGGTGCTTGGTGTTCGAACCAGTGCCCACCGCCGTGACCGCGCGGGTGAGCTCGGTCGCGTAGGGCGTGGAGGCCGCCACCTTGCGCTGCGCCTTGACGACGCGCGAGGCGGCGATCATCTCCATCGCCTTGGTGATCTTCTTGGTCGCGGTGACGGATCGGATGCGACGCTTGTAGACCCGGAGCTGAGCTCCCATGAGTCAGGTCCCTTCCTTACGTCACTTGGAGACGTTGACGGTCGCCGGAGCGTCCTCGCCGAGCAGCTTGCCGTCCGCGGTCTCGAACTGCTTCTTGAACTCGGCGACGGCGTCGGCGACGGCCTGGATGGTGTCGTCCGACATCTTGGCGCCCTCCTTGATGGAGGTCATGAGGCCCTGCTCCTTGCGGTGCAGGTACTCCAGGAGCTCCTTCTCGAAGCGGCGGATGTCGGCGACCGGCACGTCGTCCATCTTGCCGGTGGTGCCGGCCCACACGGAGACGACCTGGTCCTCGGTGGCCATCGGCTCGTACTGGGCCTGCTTCAGCAGCTCGACCATGCGCTGGCCGCGCTCCAGCTGGGCCTTCGACGCGGCGTCCAGGTCGGACCCGAAGGCGGCGAACGCCTCCAGCTCACGGAACTGGGCGAGGTCCACACGCAGACGACCGGAGACCTGGCGCATCGCCTTGTGCTGGGCGGAACCACCGACTCGGGAGACGGAGATACCGACGTTCAGCGCGGGACGCTGACCGGCGTTGAAGAGGTCCGACTCCAGGAAGCACTGGCCGTCGGTGATGGAGATGACGTTGGTCGGGATGAACGCCGAGACGTCGTTGGCCTTGGTCTCGACAATCGGCAGACCGGTCATCGAGCCCGCGCCCATCTCGTCGGAGAGCTTCGCGCAGCGCTCAAGCAGACGGGAGTGCAGGTAGAAGACGTCACCCGGGTAGGCCTCACGGCCCGGCGGGCGGCGCAGCAGCAGGGACACGGCGCGGTAGGCGTCGGCCTGCTTCGAGAGGTCGTCGAAGATGATGAGGACGTGCTTGCCCTCGTACATCCACTGCTGACCGATGGCCGAACCGGTGTACGGCGCCAGGTACTTGAAGCCGGCCGGGTCGGACGCCGGGGCGGCGACGATGGTCGTGTACTCGAGCGCGCCGTTCTCCTCCAGCGCGCGACGGACCGACGCGATGGTCGAGCCCTTCTGGCCGATGGCGACGTAGACGCAGCGGACCTGCTTCTTCGGGTCGCCCGAGCGCCAGTTGTCGCGCTGGTTGATGATCGTGTCGACGGCCAGGGCGGTCTTGCCGGTCTGGCGGTCACCAATGATCAGCTGACGCTGGCCACGGCCGATCGGGGTCATCGCGTCGACGGCCTTGTAGCCGGTCTCCATCGGCTCGTGCACCGACTTACGGGCCATGACGCCCGGGGCCTGCAGCTCCAGGGCGCGTCGGCCGCTGGTCTCGATCTCGCCGAGGCCGTCGATCGGGTTGCCGAGCGGGTCGACGACACGGCCGAGGTAGCCCTCGCCCACGGCGACCGACAGGACCTCGCCGGTACGGGTGACCGGCTGACCCTCCTCGATGCCGCTGAACTCACCGAGGACGATGGCGCCGATCTCGCGCTCTTCCAGGTTGAGCGCGAGGCCGAGGGTGCCGTCCTCGAACTTCAGCAGTTCGTTGGCCATGGCCGAGGGAAGACCCTCGACCTTCGCGATGCCGTCGCCGGCAAGGGTGACCGTACCGACCTCCTCGCGCGAGGCCGCGTCCGGCTTGTACGACTGGACGAAGTTCTCCAGCGCGTCCCGGATCTCCTCCGGCCGGATCGTGAGCTCCGCCATCTGGGTTCCCTGCTCTCCTTGTTGGGCCCGAAGTTTCACTTTGGGGGTCTGGGGGCGACCCCCAGGATTCTTCTGCACGGCCCAACCAGGGCCGTAAGTACGTACTGCTGTGAAGTTGCCGCTAGCTCGCCAGTCGGCGGCCGGCGTCCTCGAGTCGGTCCGCGATCGAGCCGTTGATGATCTCGTCGCCCACCTGCACCCGGATCCCGCCCAGGACCTCGGGGTCCACGTCGAGGTTGAGGTGCATCTGCCGGCCGTAGAGCTTCGCCAGGGCGGCGCCGAGGCGCTGCTTCTGCGGTCCGCTCAGCGGGACGGCCGAGGTGACGACGGCGACCATGCGGTCCCGGCGCTCGGCGGCGAGCTTGGACAGGGACTCGAGTCCCGACTCCAGGCTACGTCCACGCGGCGCGGTCACAAGGCGCGTCACCAGACGCTCGGTGGTGGCCTGGGCACGGCCGCCGAGCAGGCTGCGCAGCAGCTCGCCCTTGGCGGAGGTGCCGGCGGCACGGTTGGTCAGCGCCGCACGCAGCTCGGTGTTGGAGGAGACGATCCGGCCGAACCGGAACAGCTCGTCCTCGACGTCGTCGAGCGTGCCCGACTTCTGCGCGGCGGTGAGGTCCGCGACGTTCGCCAGCTCCTCCAGCGCGTCCACCAGGTCGCGCGACTGCGACCACCGGGAACGGACCAGGCCCGCAACCAGGTCGGCGGTGGTCCCGCTGACCTGGCCGCCGAGGATGCGCCCGGCCAGTTCGGCCTTGGCCTCGCCGGCCTGCGCCGGGTCGGTGAGGACCCGACGCAGCGACACCTCGCGGTCGAGCAGCGCGGTGACGGCGGCCAGCTCGTCGGCGAGCGAGGTCGCGTCCACGGACGTGGAGTCCGTCAGCGCGTCGAGACGCTCACGTGCGGCTGCCAGGGCCTCGCGGCTCGCTCCGTTCATCGCGTGGCCTCGGCCTTCTCCTCGAGGTCGTCGAGGAAGCGGTCGATCACGCGGCTCTGCCGGGCGTGGTCCTCAAGGGACTCGCCGACGAGCTTGCCGGCCAGGTCGGTGGCGAGCTTGCCCACGTCCTGACGCAGCACGGAAGCGGCGACCTTGCGGTCGGCGTCCAGCTGCGTGTGACCGGCGGCGATGATCTCCTCACGCTGCCGCTGGCCCTCGGCGCGCATCTCGGCGATGAGCACGGCGCCCTGCTCCTGCGCCTCCTGGCGCAGCCGCGCGGCCTCGTGCCGGGCCTCGGCGAGCTGGGCCTTGTACTGCTCGAGCACGCTCTGCGCCTCGATCCGGGCTGCCTCGGCCTTCTCGATCCCGCCTTCGATTGCCTCGCGGCGCTGCTCCAGAACGTTGTTGATGTTCGGAAGGAGCTTCTTGCCCAGGACAAAGAAGACGATCGCGAAGGCGATCAGCCCGATGACAAGCTCGGGGATCTCCGGGATGAGAGGGTTCTGCGCCTCTTCGGCCGCCAGGTGTACCAAGGGCGGGATCACGTCAGTTCCTTCCGTCGAAATGTCTCGTCGGCCGGGACCGGATCAGGAAGGCACCGGGTACACGAAGCCCATGACCAGACCGATCAGGGCGAGCGCCTCACAGAGCACGAAGCCCAGGATCTGGTTCTGGCGGATCAGGCCGGCAGCCTCGGGCTGGCGGGCGAGGGCCTGCGTACCGTTACCGAAGATCACACCCACGCCGATGCCGGGGCCGATAGCGGCCAGGCCGTAGCCGATGGCGGCGAAGTTGCCCTGGATGTTGGTCGCGGCGAGGGTCTGGAGAGCGGACATGCCGTTTCTTCCTTCTCTTTCACGGTCCGGTGGGGGTTGGCCACCGGGAGTATGTGGGGTGGTCGGTTGTACTCAGTGGTGCTCGGCGAGCGCGCCCTGGATGTAGCTGCAGGACAGGAGGATGAAGACGTAGGCCTGGAGTGCCTGGATGAACAGCTCGAAGACCGTCATCACGATGACCATCAGGAACGAGACGGCCGAGTAGGCCATGCCGATGCCGTTGAGCAGGTACCAGGTGCCGATGGTGAAGATCAACAGCAGCACATGCCCGGCGAACATGTTCGCGAAGAGTCGGACGGCGTGCGTGAACGGCCGGATGAACAGGTTCGACAGGAACTCGAAGAACATGACCATCGGGAACACCGGGCCGAGCGACCTGTCGTAGCCGGTGATGTTCTTCCAGCCCCCGATGAAGCCGTGCCGCTTGAAGGTCAGGCTGACCCACAGGATGTACACGAGAGCGGCGAGGCCGGCCGGGAAGGCGATGACCGAGGTGACCGGGAATTGCGCGAGCGGGATGATCGCCCAGAGGTTCATGATCCAGATGAAGAAGAACAGCGAGACCATGAGCGGGACGTACTTCTCGCCCTCGCGCTTGCCGATCGTCTCGTAGACGACACCACGGCGCACGAAGTCGTAGCCGGCCTCGCCGATCATCTGGAGCTTGCCGGGAACGATCTCCGGCTTGCGGAACGCGGCCCAGAAGAACCCGATGACGATGATCGTGCTCAGCGCAGCCAGCAGTATCGGCTTGTTGAACTCGATGCCGCCGACCGTGAACATCGGCTTGAAGAGGAAGGAGTGCAGGCCGGGGGTCGGGAAACCGCACCCTTCGAAAATATGACAATCGGTCTCGAAGGCGAGCATCTTGGCACTACTCACCCGGAGCTCCTTGAGCGTGGCGCATGGGTACGGCAACCTCGATGTGTCGGCGCGGCGTACGACCGCGGAACGGCACTGGACTGGACTTGCGGGTATGGGGGCGGCGACTGGGCTCCGAGCCGTGAGGCGTCACAGGCACGGCTGCCGCCCACGCCAGCTCTGCCGCAGTTGTGGCGAGACCATAGCAAAGGAGCGGAAGCCTCTTTACACCGGCCCTACAGGTCACGATGGCGTCCGGGCGGAATCCGGCTCCACGTAAAGGATCTTTGCCTTCATATGCAGACGCACCTGGGCGGCGATCCACACCAGGGTGCCGGCGAGCAGGGTGAAGGCGAAGCACTTGGGATTGAACGCTGACGTCCCCCGCAGCGCGGTCAGGACGACCATCAGCAGCAGGATCTGCGTCGTGTAGACCAGCAGCCCCATCATCTGGAACAGATGGGGCAGCGAACGCGCGGTCCGCTGCAGCACCACGAGGCCGCTCGTCATGAACAGCACGACCAGAAGGGTGCCGAAGGCGGCGCCGAGCGCACCCTTGCCGCCGGCCACGGCGGCACTAACTGCGACTCCCACGGCACCGGCGGCGACGGTGGGAGTTGAGCAGAACAGGAGCGTTCGGACGTCGTGGGACTGCATGAGGGCAGCTCCTCCGGCGAAGTGCGAGTGGGAAACGGTGCGGTCGTCGAGTGACGACCCCAGCCCGAGAGTGACGAGGCGTGCCTCACCCGAGCAGCCCGCTGAGGTCGCGGCGGCTCAAAGTGTATCTCCCGGGTTCTCGTGAACCGTATCACAAACTATTTGATGCAGTCTTTACCAAGTGGGCGTGCTGGATGTCACACATGAGAGTGAAGCTGCGCGTCTGCGCAAAAACCGGGTTGGATTGTCTGGTATGGCGGCCTTCATTCCGTCAGGCGTTGGCAATGTATTAGTCAGATTCTTACCTTGGCGTCAGCGCGTCGCGGCCACTCCGGCCTCGGATCCCGGTTCGTCGAACTTCCGCCGGACGTAGGAGAGATCCCTGAGGAGGTCCGCCGAGGTGAACCACCGGCTGCGGGACCGTTGCGGCACGTCGAACGGCAGGGCGCCCGTCGCCTCCCAGCGGAGACGTCCGTCGGGGTCGATGAAACTGCGGGTCTGCCCCCTGTTGTCCGGGTGCAGGCAGTAGGGGATGTCCAGATAGCCCTTCCGGAACGCCTGCAACAGGGCACGGCCCACGTCCGGGTCGAGGTTCAGCACCGCGTCGACCAGTGCCGCGGCCTCCTCGTAGGTCGCGGAGTCGGTTCCAGCGTCGACGGGGGTCCGCGGCACCCGGCGGGCTGCCCGGGCCGCGTACTCCAGGGCGCGGACGTTCTCCTCGATGCTCGGGATGCGCCGGGACTCCGCGGCCGTCTTGACGATCATCCGCTGCGCGCCGCCCGTGACAGCGAGTTCGACCGCCTGTCCGAGCAGGCGGTAGGCACCGTCGCGCGTCTGCGGATAGAGGCCCATGTACGCGTAGACGACGACGTGCCAATCGGCGGTCGGCAGCAGTTCCCCGCACAGCCGCCGCAGCGCGCCGACGGCCTCGCGGTCCTGCACCGGGTGGGTCTGCTGGGCGTAGCTGACGGAGACACTGCGGATGCCGTGCTGGGCGAAGAAGAGGGCCTCCAGCACGCTGATGGCCACCAGCTGGCTGGGCGGGCACAGCTGACCGAGCATGCAGCCGCCGAAGGTCTCCAGGTGCGGCTCCACACCGGTGTCGCGGAGCTGGGCCAACAGCTCGCAGCCGACTGCCCAGTTGTGGACGGACTCGGACAGCGGCGTACGGCCGTACGGCAGGCAGTAGGAGACCGGTCCGCCCTCGGTGGCGCCCAGGCGCACGGCGCACAGGGCGCGGAAGATGTCGACGGGGTCCGCCGAGCCGTGGCGTACCTGGACGGGGAATTCCGGGCCGTGGATGCCGTCCAGTACCTGCGCGGTGGTGGCGGCGGGGTGGCTGACCACCAGATAGCCGTTGAGTGCGACGCCGTCGCGCAGGGCGCTCTCGACGGCGGCCAGGTGGCCGACCCGGGTGTGGGCGTCGACCGTGATGGTGCCGGCGGTGCGGGCGGCGGCCGCCCGGACCGCCGAGACGAGCTTTCCGCCGATCACCACGGGCATGGCAAAGAGCCCGGGGTGGGACCGCAGCCTGCGGATGACCCGCAGCCCGTCCTGGCAGCCGTGCCCGTTGACGCTGCTGATCACGACGAACGCTGGGCGGATCGCGGCACAGCGGGTGACCAGCAGGTCGTCGGGGACGCAGGGGCCGAGGTTCACGACGTCGTGGCCGAGTTCCTCCAGGAGCAGTTGCAGGAACACCAGGTTCCAGGTGTGGGAGTCGGACGCCATCGACGTCACGACGACGGTCCGCCGCGTCCCGGTTCGCGCATCAGTCATGTGCCCGTTTCACCTTCCGGTAGGTCCGTACGTGCTCGATGCGGGAGACGGAGACCACGTCGCCGCTGCGGACCACCGCCTCGGCCGGGGCGGGCCTGCCCAGGAACATCAGGAGGCTGGCCGTGGGGCCGTAGGCTCCGGTGTTGGGCATGGCGACGAGGTCGCCGGGGCGCAGTCCGGCGGGAACCTCGACGTCCCGTCCGAGGGTGTCGCCGGGGGTGCACAACGGTCCGGCGAGGGTCACGCGTTCGGTCTCCGTGGACTCGGACTCCACACGTACCGACACCGGGAGGATCCGGCCCAGGCCGGACAGTCCGCCGAAGGTGTTGATCCCGGTGTCGGGGATGACGAAGGTCCGGCCCCGGCTGACCTTGACGTTGCTGACCGTCGCCAGCAGGGTCCCGCAGTCGCCGGCCAGATAGCGGCCCGACTCGACGGCGAGCCGTGGGGTGCCCTGCCGCCAGCCGGGGAACCGCGCGTCGAGGGCGGCTCCGAGCGCGGCGCGCAGGGCGGGGTAGGCCGTCCGCTCGCCGCGCTGTCCGTAGGGGACCGCGAAGCCGCCGCCGATGTCGAGCAGGCGGAGCGGCACGCCGAGTTCCCGCTCGATGCGTGCGGCGGTGTCGATGGTGTGCTCGAACTCGGCGATCAGGGCCTGCTCGTCGGCCGCGTTGCTCTGGGAGAACAGGTGCAGGCCCGCGACCGAGATGCCCGGTACCGAGCACAGCCGCGGCGCCAGGCCGGCGATCGTCTCGCTGTCGATGCCGAACTGGGTGGGCCGGCCGGTCATGCGGACGCCGGTGGCCGCTCTGGCCGTCACGTCGTTGATACGCAGCAGGCAGTCGGCGACCGTGTCGTGGGCCAGGGCGGCCTCACCGATGTGTTCGAGGTCGGTGAGCGATTCGGCGGAGAACAGCCGGACGCCCTGTTCGACCGCCTCGCGCAGTTCGCCGGGGGTCTTGCCGGGCCCGGCGTAGAGGACGGTCCCCGGGTCGTGTCCGGCCTGCAGTGCCGCGGCGAGTTCCCCGGTGGAGCTGATCTCGGCCCGGCAGGCGCGGCCGTCGCCCTCGCGCAGGGCCTGTACGAGGTCCACGTGCGGGTTGGCCTTGAGGGCGTAGAAGACGTCGAACTCCTCGGGCAGCGCGCCGAACAGGTCGTGCCGGGCGGCGTCGAGGCGGTCGAGGTCGTAGACGTAGAGAGGGGTGCCGTACTGGTCGGCCAGTTCGCTCAGGTGCGGGTGCGCGGTCATGCCTTCTCCCCCTCGAGCAGGGCCGCGAGTTCACGGCGGGCGTTCTTGCCGTGCAGGGTGAGGGGGAACTCCTTGAGTACGCGGCAGATGGTGGGCACCTTCGGCAGTTCCAGGCGCTTGGTGAGTTCGGCGGTGACCTGGTGGGCGTCGAGGTCGCTCTCGACGAACAGGGCGAGTCCGTGGCCGTCGCCGGGGGCAGCGCGGCGGCGGCGCGTACGCCGGGGATGTCCAGGGCCGCGCTCTCGATCTCCAGGGTGCTCATCCGGAAGCCCTTGTGCTTGAACATGTCGTCGCGGCGGCCCTCGAAGTAGAGGTGGCCCTCGTCGTCGAGCCATCCGTAGTCGCCGGTGTGCAGCAGGGGCTCGCCCGTGCGGGGGTCGCGGCGGAAGGCGCGGGCGGTGTCCTCGGGGTTGCGCCAGTACCCGGCCATCACGTGCGGCCCGGTGGCGACGATCTCCCCACGTCACCGGCAGGCAGCGGGCTGCCGTCGTCGTCGAGGATCAGCACCCGGGTGCCGGGCAGCGGCAGGCCGACGGAGTCGGGGCGCCCCTGGTCGGCCTCTGGGGGCATGACCGTGATGCGCTTGGCCTCGGTCTGGCCGTACTGCCGCACCACCCGGGTGCCGGGGAAGTGGGTGCGCAGGGCGTCGATGGTGCTCTGGGGGAGGGCGGCGCCGGTGTTGGTGAACATGCGCACGGGTGGCACGGGCTGGGCGTCCCGGCCGGCCAGCCGGACGATCATCGTGGCGAGGGACGGGACGATCGGCACGACGGTCACACCGGTCTCGCGCATGCGCTGCAGGAGACGGAAGTCGGACTCGCCGTCGGCGAGGACGATCTCGCAGCGTGCGACGCAGGTCATCAGGACCTTGCACAGGCCGTAGTCCCAGGACATGGGGAAGCGGCAGAAGACGACGTCGTCCGGACGGTAGCCGAGCACCTCGGTCAGGGCCCGGCAGGCGAAGGTCACCTGGGCGTGGGGGCACATGACCGCCTTCGGGGCGGCGGTGCTGCCCGAGGTGTAGATCAGCACGGCCAGGTCGTCGGCGGCCACGGGCTCCTCGGGCGGCCCGTCGGCATCCTCGCCGGCCGGGGCGAGGGCCGGCCGTACGTCGGCCATGTCGTGCACGGGGGCGGGGCTGATCCGCCGCAGCACCGGGGCGCCCGCGGCGTCGGTGAGGACGAGCTTCGGTTCCGCGTTGCCGACCACGGAGCGGAGGTGGAACTCCTTCATCGCCGGGTTGAGCGGTACGAAGACGGCTCCGGTGCGGGACGTGCCGTAGAACATGGCGGCCAGTTCCCGGCTGGTCGGCAACTGGACCACGACGCGGTCGCCGCGGCCGATGCCCTGGCCGCGCAGCCAGCGGGCGAACGCCCGGCCGGCCGCGTCGAGTTCACGGTAGGTCCAGCGGCCGTCGGCGTCCCGGATCGCCGGGGCGTCGGGCGCCTCCTCCACGGCGGCGTCCAGCAGGGCGTGGATGGTCTGGCCGTTCAAGTGTGTCTCCCCCGTCTCACCTTGCTCGGGTGGTGGTCGTGAGCGTGTTCCGCAGGGCGCGGCGGTCGATCTTTCCGTTGGCGTTCAGCGGCAGGTCCGTCAGGACGGTGAGGCTGCCGGGAACCATGTACTCGGGCAGGCGGGCGCGCAGGGACGCGAGGACGTCGGCCGGGTCGACGCCGTCTCCCGTGCAGGCGGCCGCGAGGAGGCTCTCGCCGCCGGGGCCGGGGAGGGTCAGCGCGATGGCGTCGCGGACCCGCGGGTGGGCGCGCAGTTCGCTCTCCACCTCGCCGAGTTCGAGGCGGTAGCCGCGCACCTTCACCTGGTGGTCGAGGCGGCCGAGGTGGATCAGGCCGCCCTCAGCGGAACGCACCCGGTCGCCGGTGCGGTACCAGAGCCGGTCGCCGGGGCCGTCGGGGGCGTCGACGGCGGCGGCCCTGTCGTCGCCGGGCTCGTACCGCAGGAAGCGGCCGGCGTTGTCGGCGGGGTCGAGATAGCCCGGGAAACGCTGGACGCCCCGTACGCACAGCTCGCCCTCGTCGGCGGGGCAGCTGTCGTCGTCCACGACGAGCTGTTCCAGACCGGGGTACAGCCGGCCGATCGTACGGTGCCGTTCGCGGGGAGCGGGTCGGCCGGAGTGGCCGGCAGCCGGTACTGGGTGCAGCTCAGCGTGAGCTCCGTCGGGCCGTACAGGTTCTCCAGCACGCTGTCGGGGGCGGCTGCCTGCCAGGTCGCGGCCTGGTCCGTGGTCAGCGGCTCGCCGCAGAAAAGGCTCCAGCGCAGCGTGGGCATGCTGCCGGGGGCCAGCCCGCGCAGCCGCCGGGCGAGTGAGATCACCGATGGCACGGAGAACCAGTGGGTGATGCGTTCCCGGGCGACGAAACGGGGGGCCAGCAGGTCGGCCCGGTCGGGTACGACGACCGTCGCTCCGGAGCTCCAGGCCGCGAACAGGTCGAAGACGGAGAGGTCGAAGGTGAGGTCGAAGGTCTGGGAGAGCCGGTCGCCGACGCCGATGCCGTACCGGGCGGTCACGTGGTCCAGGTACGCCGAGACGTTGCGGTGCCGGATGGGCACGCCCTTCGGGGTGCCGGTGGATCCCGAGGTGAACAGGATGTAGCAGATGTCGTCCGGTCCGGCATGGCCCCGGGCGTCCTCACGGTCCCGGGCCCCGTCCGGGTCCGGGGCGTCCTCCGGGTCGTGGCCGGGCGCCGTGACGTCGGCCGCCAGCACCGGGACCGGCAGCTCCACACCCGCGTGCCCGGGGTCGGCCAGGACACAGTCCAGTGCGGCCGCCTTCGCCGTCGCCGCCGTGCGCGGGGGCGGGAAGCCGGGGTGGAGCGGCACCACGGTGGCGCCGAGGCGCTGTACGGCGAGGTAGCCGGCGTAGGCGGTCAGGGTGCGCAGGGCGAGCAGGCCGACCCGGCGGGGGTGCCGGCCGCCCGTGGTGGCCGCCAGGGCGGCGGCCAGCCGTCCGGCGAGTCGTCGGCGTAGCGGACGAGTGCTCCGGGGTCGGCGCGCACCGTGTCGGCGACGTGATGCAGCGCGGGCAGCAGCCCCTCCACCCACGTGCCTCCGGCGACGGCCGGGTCCGGCGCGTCGGTGAGTTCGAGCCAGCGGTACCCGGTGTACGGCGCCGGCTCCACGGCCTCGCCGAGGGCGTGGCGGTCCCGGCTGACGGCCTGGGGTGTCGTACGGGACAGGGGTGTGAGGACGTCGCGGAGTTCGTGGTCGTCGAGGAGGCCCTCGTACGCCGTCTGGGTGCCGTGCGAGGTGAGTGCGTCGAAGTCGTCGCGGACGGACCACTTCTGCCCGGTCTGCCGGCGGAGCACCAGCCAGTGCGAGGTCTCCGCCGCGCCGTACGACGGGGACCAGGGGATGTGGCGGGTGTTGCCGACGGCGAGTACGGCTCCGTGCCGGGCCAGTTCGGCGTCGAGCGCCTCGCGTGCCGCGGTCCAGTCGTCCGCGCCCCGGTAGGCGAGTCCACGTCCCCGGTCGTCGATGTCCACACGGGAGTGGTGGGAGAAGGCCAGCCCGCCGTCGGGCGGGTCGGTGCGCACCCGCAGGCCGACGGACGCCGCGAGTGTGTCCCCGATGCCGGGGACGCGGGGTTCGAGGTAGGCCACCAGGCTCGCGGTGTAGCGGCTCAGCTCTGCCGGGACGCGCGCTGCGGGAGGCTCACTCACTCTGGTCTCCAGGGGCTTTCGGTCGGGAAGTCGGTGCGGGGAGCGCCGTGTAGGCGCAGCTCAAGGGGATCGGCGACTGATCGCGCAGGCTCACCCACCGGTGGCGGCCCCAGGCGCCCCGCCGGGCATACGGGGTGACGTCGGCGGACCACAGGTCGCCCGCGAGCCCGGTGCCCTCGGCCTTGACGATGGCCTCCCGCACGGTCCACAGCCAGGCGAACTCCGATGCCCGCGGGCCCATGGGGAGGAGGGCGAGCTGCTCGGCGTGGCCCTGCGCACAGCGGCGCAGGAGGGCGTCGGACACGATGTCCGGCGGGTGCTGGAGGTCCACGCCGACGGCGTGGTCGAGGGCGGCGCAGGCGGCGACCGCGTCGCCGTCGTGGCTGACGCTGATGCCGATCCGGGGCCGGCCGAGGAGCCGGGGGCCGCCGCGGTCGGTGTACGTGACGGGCGCGTGCCGTGCCTCGGGGAAGTGGGCGGCCAGCAGCCGGCGCAGCGCCCGGCGCGCGGCGAGGTGCTCGCGGGCGCGCCAGGCGGGCAGGTGCTCGGCCCCTGCCAGGTCCTGCGGGGTGAGGCCGGTCCGGTCGTCGGCCGGGGAGTCCGCGTGCTCCATGGTCACCCAGCTGCCGGGGGCCGCCTCGGTGTGCAGTCGGTCTATTCACGGTCGAGCGCGCGGTTCAGCAGCGAGCAGAGGCCTTCGATGCTCTGCAGGTTCTCGGGCACCAGGTCGGCCGGGGCGAACTCCACGGCGAAACGTTCCTCGAGGATCTCCACGACCTCCACCATCCGGATCGAGTTGAATTCCGGACGGTCGGTCAACTTCCCTGCGGTCAGGGCGCTTTCGTCGATGCCGAGGACGGAGGCCACGACCTCGCGCACGGCTGCTCCGGCCCCGAACACGGCGGTGTCCCCGCGCAGCGCGGCGGCGGCCCGCTCGAACAGGCCGGGCGGTTCGGCCCGGCCGCGGTCCACCCGGCGGAAGGCGAGGTAGGCGTGCTCGACGAGACCGTCCCAGCCCTCCAGGTGCCGGCGCACCGGCTCCTTCATCGGGGCCCCGCTGAACTCCTCCAGGTAGGCGGCGTGCAGCCGGCGGGAACGGGCGAGCAGCCAGGTCTCGAGGGTGAAGGCATCCAGCGCCGCACGCCGGTCGGGGTGCTCGGCGTAACCGCGCAGGTATTCCGCCGCCGGGCCGGACACGTACCCGGGCTCGGGCCGCGCACCGGTCGGCCGTGAGGTGAACCGTACGGTCTCGGCCCCGTCCGGCAGCGCCTTGAGGAGTGCGGTGTACTCGTCCCGCTGGTACGGGAGGTGTACGGGGCGGGCGCGGCCCCACTGGGTGTCGTTGTGGTAGGCGTCGCTGATCGTGGACGATCCAGCGTCTGGCCAACCCGGACCAGTCGTCCGCCCTGCTGCCCGAACTGGTCGGCGGCCGGCTGGCCGCGGTGGGGTTCAGCGAGACCGGGGCGGGCTCCGACGTGACCGCCATGACCACCAGGATCGAGGTGTCGGGCGACTCGGTGGTCCTGGACGGCCACAAGGTGTGGGTCACCGGCGCGCACTACGCCGACCTGCTGGTCGTCTTCGGGCAGTGCGAGGGGGGCGCGGCGGTCGTCGTGGTGCCCACGTCGGCGCCCGGGGTGCAGGTGGAGCGGGTCGCCGATCCGCTGGGGTGCCGGGCGGCCGGGCATGCGAACGTGCGCTTCGACTCGGTGCGGCTGCCGCTCTCCAGTCTGCTCGGCACCCCGGGCATGCCGCTGCCGTTGCTGGACACCACGGCTCTGGCCTACGGCCGGATCTCGGTGGCCTGGGGCTGCGTGGGGATCCTGCGCGCGTGCCGGAACACGGCGGCACGGCATGCCGCCTCGCGGGTCCAGTTCGGCAAACCGCTCAATGAACACCAGCTCGTGGCAGATCACCTCGCCGACCTGTTCGTGGCCGAGCAGGTCGCGACCCAGTCGTGTGCGCACGCCAGCGCGTGCTGGGACGCCGGTTCCCCGGACCTCGTCGTGGCGACCGTGCTGGCCAAGCACGTCAGCGCAGGCCACGCGGCCCGGGGTGCGGCCACGGCGATGCAGGTGCTGGCGTCGGCGGGGGCGCGGGACGGCCATGTCGTGGCGCGGGCGTACCGGGACGCGAAGCTGATGGAAATCATCGAAGGCAGCAACGAAATCTGCCAGGTGATCCTGGCGCAGCACGCCGTGGCGACGGCGCAGTGACCATCCTGGGGGAATCCATGCCTGAAGAGCCGGCCACCGTGAAGTGCCTGGTCTGGGACCTGGACAACACGCTCTGGCAGGGCACGCTGTCGGAGGGCGACGAGGTGCGGCTGCCGGACTGGGTACGGGAACTGATCGTCGAGCTGGACTCCCGGGGCATCCTGCAGTCGGTCGCCAGCAAGAACGACCACGACCTGGCCTGGGCCCGGCTGGAGGAGCTGGGCGTCGCCGAGTACTTCGTCCTGCCGAGGATCGGGTGGGGCCCGAAGTCGGATTCGGTGCGGTCCATCGCCGAGCGGCTGAAGTTCGCCCACGGCACCATCGCGTTCGTCGACGACCAGCCCGCCGAGCGGGCCGAAGTCGCCTTCCACCTGCCGGACGTCCGGTGCTACGCCGCCGACCAGCTGGGAGAACTGGCGGAGCTACCGGAATTCAGTCCGCGGAACGTCACCGTGGACTCCCGGCGGCGCCGCCAGATGTACCAGGCCGGATTCCGGCGTGAGGCCGAGCAGACCGCATTCCGCGGGCCGGACGAGGAGTTCCTGCGCTCGCTCGAGCTGGAGATGCACATCGCCAGGGCGAGCGAGGAACAGCTGTCGCGTGTGGAGGAGCTCACACTCTGCACCAGCCAGATGAACGCGACAGGGGTCCACTACTCCGACGCGGACCTGCGGGGACTGCTGGCCGACCCCGGGCACGAGGTGCTGGTGACCACCATGGCCGACCGGTTCGGGCCGCACGGCGCGGTCGGTGTGCTGCTGCTGGAGACGCGTCCTGAGGTCTGGCACATCAAGCTGCTGGCGACCTCCTGCCGCGTGGTGTCGTTCGGAGCGGGCGCGGCGATCCTGAACTGGCTGATCGACCAGGCCGCGCGGGCGGATGCCCATCTCGTCGCCGATTTCCGGCCCACGGAGCGCAACCGGATGATGGAGATCGCCTACCGGTTCGCCGGTTTCGGCGACGGGTCCTGCACGTGCCCGGGCACGCTGCCGCGGCGAACGCCGACGCTCTGCAGCGGCTGCACCTCTCTCCGGCGCGGCGCGAGCCGCATGCGACGATCCGGGTCAGCGCACCGGACCTGGCCGCGGACCGCCGCGTGGCCGCGGCGGGGCCGACGCGCTGACCCTGCGCCGACGGGCGCGCTCAGGTCGACTTCTTGCGCGCCAGGGTGATGCCGTCGGCCATCGGGAGGAGCGATATCTCCACCCGGTGGTCGTCGCGCAGGAAGAGATTCAGCTCGCGAATGGCGGAAGTGTCGGGGTCCTGGGCTTCCGGATCGATGACCCGCCCGAAGAAAAGCGTGTTATCGAGGACGATGAGCCCGCCCGGCCGCACCAGTTCGAGCGACAATTCGTAATAGCGGCGGTAATTTCCCTTGTCCGCGTCGACAAAGGCGAAGTCAAAGGTGTCCGCCCTTCCCTCGGCGAGCAGCCCGGCGAGGGTGTCGGCGGCGTTTCCGATACGTACGTCGATACGGGCCGCCACGCCCGCCTTCGTCCAGTACTCCTGGGCGATGGCGGGCCACTTGTCGCTGATGTCGCAGGTGAGCACCTGTCCGCCGTGCGGGAGGCGGCGGGCCATGCACAGGGTGCTGTAGCCAGTGAACGTCCCGACCTCCAGGACGTTCCGGGCGCCGGTCAGCTCGACCAGGAAACCGAGAAGCTGCCCTCTTCGGCCATCACCTGCATTGCCTGCCTCATGGGCAGTTCACTGGTCAGTTCTCGAAGGTCACGCAATGTCTCATCGTCGCGCAATGACACTTCACGCACATAGGAGAGTAATTCCGGCGAGGACATGATTTGATTTTGCCATGCCCTCAAAATATTACCGGCACGCATTGCGACGCAAGAGCGATTGGAACGCACCCGGAGTTTTTGCGTCTTCCCGGTGCGAAGGAACCATGTGGGATCAGAGCCCCCGATGGTGCCCCGCATCGCACGCCGGGTGGTGCACCGCGCTCCGGCCGGGGGCGCGGCGGACCCGCTCGGTGCACGACCGGCGGGCGTGAGGACGCGGTCTCAGCGCCGTACCAGCGGCGTCGGCGCCACCACTCCGCCACGGCCCAGGCCGAGGTGCTGCGGGCCGCGTACGCGGCGTGCTGCGTCTACGTACGCGGCGTGCTGTATGCGCCTGCCGCACGCGGCTCGGCGGCACGCCGAGCCGGGCTCAGCAGCGTGGACGCCGGGAAAGAGGCGGCTGAGGCGCCCTACGTCCGCTCCTTCTCGTGCGCCCGGAAGCGCGAGGAGTTCCCGGACAGCTCGGACAGCGCGGTGCTGCCGTGGAGCTGCATCCCGCTCCACTCGCGCGCGGTCCCGTTCGAGGTTGCCGGACGCGCCGCGGCGACGGACGGCGCGCTCGCCGTCGGCGTCTGCTCGGCGTCGGCGGTGAGCTGCGCGGCATCGGTCCGCACCACCGGGCGGCGGTAACGCGGAGGCACGAACCGCTCGGCCCAGCGCGGGGCGCGAGGGGCGAAGCGGGGCATCAGGAGCAGGAAGAGGCCTACGCCGCTGAGCATGGCGATGGCGAGGACGATCCACATGGACGCCGAGTTCACGGTGTAGGCGAGGGTGCCGAAGGCGATGACCGCCGACCAGAAGTACATGATCAGCACGGCCCGGCTGTGCGAGTGCCCGACCTCCAGCAGCCGGTGGTGCAGATGGCCCCGGTCGGCGGCGAACGGCGACTGACCGCGCCAGGTGCGGCGCACGATCGCGAGGATCAGGTCCGCCGCCGGGATCGCGATGATGGTGAGCGGCATCAGCAGCGGGATGTAGACCGGGACCATCGCGTAGACCGTGCTGCGCTCGGAGCCGTACAGGCCCATCACGTCCGGGTCGACCTGCCCCGTGACGGAGATCGCGCCGGCCGCCAGCACCAGGCCGATCAGCATCGAGCCGGAGTCGCCCATGAAGATCCGGGCGGGGTGCATGTTGTGCGGCAGGAAGCCCAGGCACATGCCCATCAGGACGGCCGCGAAGAGGGTGGCGGGGGCGGCGGCCTCGATGCCGTAGCTGTACCAGAGGCGGTAGGCGTACATGAAGAACGCGGCGGAGGCGATGCAGACCATGCCGGCCGCGAGACCGTCGAGGCCGTCGACGAAGTTGACCGCGTTGATGGTGATGACGACCAGGGCGACCGTGAGCAGGGTGCCCTGCCACTGGGTGAGCGCGACGATGCCGGCGCCCGGGACGGGCAGCCACAGGATGGTCAGACCCTGCATGACCATCACGCCCGCGGCGATCATCTGCCCGCCGAGCTTGATCAGCGCGTCGATCTCGAACTTGTCGTCCAGGACCCCGATGAGCCAGATCAGCGCGGCCCCGGAGAGCAGCGCGCGTGGTTCGTTGGACTCGGCGAAGACCTTGCTGAGGTTGGTCAGGTGGTCGGCGACCAGCAGACCGGCGCACAGTCCGAAGAACATGGCGATGCCGCCGAGGCGGGGGGTGGGTTCGCGGTGGACGTCGCGCGCACGGATCTCCGGCATGGCTCCGGCCACGATCGCGAACTTCCGTACCGGCCCTGTCAGCAGGTACGTCACCGCGGCCGTGATGCAGAGCGTCAGGAGGTATTCACGCACAGGCTTCCCCACAGGTCTCGCTGGCCATCTCAGCCCCACACCCTAGCGTTGCACGCATATGGTTGGGGACTTCCGGGTAGCGACGATGGTTGCACGTGATGCTGTGTCCGGTGGTGCGTCTACCCCACCTCAGCGCGGATACGGCGGAAATCTTCCGGCCAGATCCCGCACTTCTTCACGCGCCTTCTGCGTGTCCATGCCGTCCCGCAGGACCCGCGCGAACACCGCGGCGAGCTGGGACATCTCGGCCTCGCCCATACCCTGTGTGGTCACCGCGGCCGTGCCGAGCCGCAGGCCCCGGGCGTCCCCGTGCGGCAGCGCGCAGCAGTCCAGAACGATCCCGGCGGCGGCGAGCCGGCCACGGGCGGTGCGGCCGTCGACACCGAGTGGCGCGGGATCGACGGTGAGGAGGTGGGTGTCGGTGCCACCCGTGATGACGACGAGGCCTTCCCTGGCCAGCCCCTCCGCCAGCACGCGCGCGTTGGCGACCACCTGATGGGCGTACGCGCTGAACGCCGGTGTCGCCGCCTCCCCGAACGCGACGGCCTTCGCGGCGATGGTGTGCATCTGCGCGCCGCCCTGCGTGAACGGGAACACCGCCCGGTCGACGCGCTCGGCCAGCTCGCTCCCGCACAGCAGCATTCCGCCGCGCGGCCCGCGCAGCACCTTGTGCGTAGTGGCGCACACGATGTCGGCGTACGGCACCGGATTGGGCGCCGCTCCCCCGGCGACCAGCCCGATCGGATGGGCGGCGTCGGCAATCAGATACGCGCCCACCTCGTCGGCGACCTCGCGGAAGAACGCGTGGTCGATGTGCCGGGGATACGAGATCGAGCCGCACACGATGGCCTTGGGGCGGCGGGTACGGGCCAGGGTGCGGACCTGGTCGTGGTCGATGAGCCCCGACTCGGCCTCGACGCCGTAGCCGACGAAGTCGAACCAGCGGCCGGAGAAGTTCGCGGGCGACCCGTGCGTGAGATGGCCCCCGAAGTGCAGCCCCATCGCCAGCACCGTGTCACCGGGGCGCAGCAGGGCGGCGTACGCGGCGAGCACCGCCGAAGACCCCGAGTGCGACTGCACGTTGGCGTGATCGGCGCCGAACAGCGCCTTGGCCCGCTCCACGGCCAGCCGCTCGGCGAGGTCGACGATCTCGCAGCCACCGTGGTGCCGGGCCCCCGGATAGCCCTCCGCGTACTTGTTCGCCAGCGGCGACCCGAGTGCGGCCAGCACGGCCGGCGAGGTGAAGTTCTCGGCGGCGACGAGCTGCAGCGTCGTCGACTGCCGATCGAACTCACCGAGCAGGATGTCGGCCAGCTCGGGGTCCTGCCGCCGCAGGACATCGGCCTCTAGGACAGGGGTGACCGACATGGCGAACTCCGGTGCGTCGACGATGACGTACGACCAATGTAGGCCCGCGCGCCGCGGCCCGCCCGGTGTTGGGCCATCAGGCCCGAGCGGGCACCCCCGTGAGCGCCGTCACCACCGGATCCAGCGCCTGCTGTATCTCGTCCCCCACCGACCGGAAGAACGGCAAAGGCGCCCCGTACGGGTCATACACCTCGTCCGCTTCCGCGGTCGGCGCGAGGAGCCACCCGCGTAGAGCGGCCGCGGCACGCACCAGCGCACGCGCGCGTACGACCATGCCCTCCTCCAGCGGCGGCAGGGTCGTGGGGTCGATGGCCCGGACGAGACGGGTGAACTCCTTCAGGGTGAAGGTCCGCAGCCCGGCCGAATGCCCCATGGAGATGACCTGCGCCCGGTGGTCACGGGTCGCGGTCAGCACCAGGTCAGCCATGATCACGTGCTCGTCGAGCAGTTCCCGCCCCGTGAAGCCGGAGGCGTCCGCGCCGAAGTCCGCGAGCACCGCCTCCGCGTTCGCCTCCATGGGCGCCCCCTCGTGCCCCCAGGTCCCCGCGCTCTCGACGACCAGGCCGCCCCACAGCGGGTCCCCGAGCCGGTCCGCGAGGGCATGCCGGGTCAGCCGCTCGGCGATCGGCGAGCGGCACACGTTGCCGGTGCTGACGTGGAGGATGCGAAAGGTGTCACGCGGAAGCCCAGTGAAGGTCCGCGTCTCTTCCCCGTCCCATATGCCACGCCCCGCGTCAGGGGCCGTCAATTCGCCACCTCGAGGTCGGGTACGACCTTGCGCAGCTCCTCCGCCGAAAGGGCGCCGGCCCGCAGCAGGACCGGCACCTTGCCCGTGACGTCGACGATGGAGGACGGCTCGTTGCCGGGGGTCGGACCGCCGTCGAGGTAGACGGAGACGGAGTCGCCGAGCATCGCCTCGGCGGCGTCGCAGTTCTCCGGCGCCGGGTGACCGGTCAGGTTCGCCGAGGAGACGGCCATGGGACCGACCTCGGTGAGGAGTTCGATGGCGACGGGGTGCAGTGGCATGCGGACGGCGACCGTGCCGCGGGTGTCGCCCAGGTCCCACTGGAGCGACGGCTGGTGCTTGGCGACCAGGGTCAGCGCGCCCGGCCAGAACGCGTCGACGAGTTCCCAGGCCATCTCGGAGAAGTCCGTGACGAGGCCGTGCAGGGTGTTCGGGGAGCCGATGAGGACGGGCGTGGGCATGTTGCGGCCCCGGCCCTTGGCCTCCAGGAGGTCGGCCACGGCTTCCGACGTGAACGCGTCCGCGCCGACGCCGTAGACGGTGTCCGTCGGCAGCACCACGAGCTCGCCCCGGCGGATGGCGGACGCGGCCTCGCGCAGACCGGTGGCGCGGTCGGTCGCGTCGTTGGTGTCGTATCGCCGTGCCATCTAGCGGGCCTCCTCGTACACGTACTGCTGCTGGGGGGATGTCGTAGGACGCGTGCTCATCACGGCAGCGCCTTGCGGGCGGTCGCGAACCGCGGCCGGTTGTTGAGGTCCGGGTGGTCGGCCGCGTCGGCCCAGCCCAGCTCCTCGGTGAAGATCCACGGCACCTGGCCGCCCTGGGTGTCGGCGTGTTCGACGACGACGACACCACCGGGGCGGAGGAGCCGGTGCGCTGTGCGCTCCAGTCCACGGATCAGGTCGAGCCCGTCCTCCCCTGAGAACAGGGCGAGTTCGGGATCGTAGTCGCGGGCCTCCGGCGCCACGTACTCCCACTCCGTGAGCGGGATGTACGGCGGGTTGGAGATGACCAGGTCCACCTGGCCGTCGAGGTCGCGGAAGGCATCCAGGGCGTTGCCCTGGCGCAGGTCGACACGGGAGCCCGCCATGTTCTTGCGGGTCCACCGCAGGGCGTCCTCGGACAGCTCCACGGCGTGCACGCGCGAACGCGGCACCTCCTGGGCGAGGGCGAGCGCGACGGCGCCGGAGCCGGTGCACAGATCGACGATGCAGGGCTCGACGACGTCCATCGCGCGTACGGCGTCTATGGCCCACCCGACGACGGACTCGGTCTCCGGGCGGGGCACGAACACTCCTGGCCCGACCTGCAGTTCTAGGTAGCGGAAGTACGCGCGGCCGGTGATGTGCTGGAGCGGCTCGCGCTGTTCACGACGCGCGATGACCTCCCAGTACCGGGCGTCGAAGTCGGAGTCCTTGACGGTGTGCAGCTCGCCCCGCTTGACGCCGTGCACGAACGCGGCGAGCTCCTCCGCGTCGTTGCGCGGCGAGGGCACGCCGGCGTCCGCCAGGCGCTGGGTGGCCTGGGCCACCTCCGCGAGCAGCACGCCGCGGGGGTTCGGGGGTCGACCCCCGATATGTTGCTGCACGCCATCCTCCGGTCGTACTCGTCGTGCCTCGTGCGTGCCTTACGCGGCTGCCAGCTTGGCGGCCGAGTCCGCGTCGACGCAGGCCTGGATCACCGCGTCGAGTTCGCCGTCCAGGACCTGGTCCAGGTTGTACGCCTTGAAGCCGACGCGGTGGTCCGAGATGCGGTTCTCCGGGAAGTTGTACGTGCGGATCTTCTCGGAGCGGTCGACGGTACGAACCTGGCTGCGGCGGGCGTCGGCGGCTTCCTTCTCCGCCTCCTCCTGCGCCGCGGCGAGCAGCCTGGAGCGCAGGATACGCATCGCCTGCTCCTTGTTCTGCAGCTGGCTCTTCTCGTTCTGGCAGGAGGCGACGACTCCGGTGGGAATGTGCGTGATGCGCACGGCGGAGTCGGTGGTGTTGACGGACTGCCCGCCGGGCCCGGAGGACCGGTAGACGTCGATCCGCAGGTCGTTCGCGTGGATCTCGACGTCGACCTCCTCGGCCTCGGGCGTGACAAGGACACCGGCGGCGGAGGTGTGAATACGGCCCTGCGACTCGGTCGACGGCACGCGCTGCACGCGGTGCACACCGCCCTCGTACTTCAGCCGGGCCCAGACGCCCTGGCCGGGCTCGGTGGCGCCCTGGCCGCCCTTGGTCTTCACGGCGACCTGGACGTCCTTGTAGCCGCCCAGCTCGGACTCGGTGGCGTCGATGATCTCGGTCTTCCAGCCGACGCGCTCGGCGTACCGGAGGTACATGCGCAGGAGATCGCCGGCGAAGAGGGCGGACTCGTCGCCGCCCGCGCCCGCCTTGATCTCCAGGATGACGTCCTTGTCGTCGCTCGGGTCACGCGGGACGAGGAGGAGGCGCAGCTTCTCCGTGAGGTCCTCGCGCTGCTTCTCCAGCTCCTTGACCTCGGCGGCGAAGTCCGGGTCGACCGCGGCGAATTCGCGGGCGGTGTCGATGTCGTCACCGGTCTGCTTCCAGGAACGGAACGTGCCGACGATCGGGGTCAGCTCCGCGTAGCGCTTGTTCAGCTTGCGCGCGTTGGCCTGGTCCGCGTGGACCGACGGGTCGGCGAGCTTCTTCTCCAGGTCGGCGTGTTCCCCGACCAGTTCCTCGACCGCCTCGAACATCTCCGGCTCCCTGTACGACGTGATAAGTGGGCTGCACCGCAAAGCGCCGGTCCCGGAAGCCCCCGGCCGGGGGCACCGAGGACCGGCGCTGTGGGCTCGCTACTTCTTGGCAGCGGCAGCCTTGCCGAAGCGGGCCTCGAAGCGGGCCACGCGGCCACCCGTGTCGAGGATCTTCTGCTTGCCCGTGTAGAACGGGTGGCACTCGGAGCAGACCTCGGCACGGATGGTGCCGCTCTCGATCGTGCTACGGGTGGTGAACGACGCGCCACAGGTGCAGCTGACCTGCGTCTCGACGTACTCGGGGTGGATGTCGCGCTTCAAGGTGTCTCCTAGTTTCGGGAGGGCGCCGGGTCGCTGCCGCGGGATGCGAGGGCGTGAACCGGAGCCGACGTACCAGTCTGCCAGCACTGGCCGCATCTCCCAAAACCAGGGGGTGCCCCCTGGTATTCCCCAGGCTCCGCCTCGGCCCTGCAGCCATGCCGCTGCCATGCGTAGCTGCGGGCAGTCGTGCCGCTAGGGAGGCTGCCCACCCAGCAGCGGCGCCGTGCTGCGCGACCTGACCCCGCCCAGCACGCGCCATGGGGTGCCTCTTGATCGTCGTTGGCGGCTGCGGGTTCGTCGTGGCTTGTCGCGCAGTTCCCGCGCCCCTGAAAGACCCTCCGGCGCCCCCAGTCAAAAATAGGCACCCCACCAGGAAGAGGCCCCGTTCAAGAAGAGGCCCCGTCCAAGCAGAAGCCCCGCTCAAGAAGAAGCCACGACCCCCTCCGCCGTGCCCGTCGCCGTGCCCTTTGTCGCTGACTTCGGGATCGTCCTGTCGGCCTTCAGGGCGGCCCAGACCTGCGTTGACTTCTTCTCGTCGACCAGTACCCGGTTCGGGTCCGCCGGGTCGTACTGGACCGGCATTGTGATCATGGTCATGTTCTTGGAGCTGATGCCTTTGAGGCCGTTCGCGAAGGAGGCCAGGTCCTTGACGGAGTCGAGGTCGGAGTCGGTGGTGACGGCGTCCGTGGCGGTGTCGGCGAGGTCGTAGAGCTTCTTCGGGCTGGAGAAGAGGCCTACCTCCTTGACCTGTTCGAGCAACGCCTTGATGAAGGCCTGCTGGAGCTGGATACGGCCGAGGTCGGAGCCGTCGCCGACCCCGTGCCGGGTGCGGACGAGACCGAGGGCCTGTTTGCCGCCCAGCGTGTGCTCCCCGGCCTTGAGGTCGAGGTGGCTGTCGGGGTCCTTGATGTCCTTGGTGGTGGTGATGTCGACCCCGCCGAGGACATTGATGAGCTTCTCGAAGCCCGCGAAGTCGACCTCGATGTAGTGGTCCATGCGGATCCCGGTCATGGACTCGACGGTCTTGACCGCGCACGCGGCGCCGCCGGTGGTGTACGCGGAGTTGAACATCGCCGCCGTGGCCGCCGGATGCGTCTTGCCGTCCGGGTCGGTGCACTCGGGCCGCTCGACGAGGGTGTCCCGGGGTATGGAGACCACGCTCGCCCGCTTGTGGCCCTCGTACACGTGCACGACCATCGCCGTGTCGGAGCGGGCGCTGCCGTCGTCCACGCCGCCGCCGAGCTTCTTGTTGCTGCCCGAGCGGGTGTCGGAGCCGAGGACGAGGATGTCCTGGGAGCCGTTGTCGACGTCGAGGGGCCGGTCGGTGCCGAGGGACTGGTTGATGTCGACGCTCTTGATGTTGCCGTTGAGCTTGAAGTACAGGTATCCGGCGCTCGTGCCGCCCAGTACGAGGATGCCCGCGGCGGTCCAGACGGTGACGAGCACCGCCTTGCCGCGCTTGGGGCGCGCCGCGCGGTGACGCGGGCCGGTGGTGCCGGTAGTGGCGGGCTTCCCCGGAGTGCCGGGTTCCGTGCTCTCGGCGGACATGTGCTCCTCGGTCCTCTTGTTCCGGTCGGTTACCCCCTGCGCTCAGACCCAGGCCTGCTGGGTCGGATGTGGCCGTACCGCTCATGGTCACTCCGAACGGTCAGACGGAGTAATTCGGAAAAAGGTTGCCCGACGAACGGTGCCCATCGCGTAAGAGCGATGGGCACCGTGTGTGACGGATGAGCCCGGCGGGTCCGGGCTCACCTGGTGTTTCAGCCGAGAAGGTCGTACTGGCCGTAACCGGTGCCGAGCGAGACGCGTGTGCTGAAGATCTCGCTGGTGGCCTTCGACGTGCCCTTGTAGAGGTACAGCGTGCCGCCGGTGGTACGGGCCAGGAGGTCCGCCCTGCCGTCGCCGCTCACGTCACCGGGAGTGATGAGCGTGTTGTAGCCGCTCCAGTTCGAGCGGACCTTGATCCGGGAGGCGAAGGCGCCCGTGCCGGACTTGCCGTTGCCCTTGTAGAGGTAGATGTTCGAGCCGGTCTTGGTGCGCGCGATCAGGTCGGCCTTGCCGTCGCCCGTGAAGTCGCCGTGACCGAGCACCGCGTTGTACGTGTTCCAGCCCGTGCCCACCTTGACGCGGGTCGCGAAGGTGCCGTTGCCCTTGCCCGGGTAGATCCACAGGGCGCCCGCCGAGTCGACCGAGAGCAGGTCGGGCAGGGCGTCCCCGGTGACGTCGCCGGGGGTGAGGATCCGGGTGCGGGTCTTCCAGTTGTCGAAGATCTGCGTGGTCGTCCACTTCTTCGTGGACGGCACATAACGCCGCCAGAAGACGTCACCGTCGGACGAGCGGCGCAGGACGTAGTCCTGGTAGCCGTCCCGGTTCAGGTCGGTCTGCTGGACGAGGTTGTAGCCCTTCCAGCTGCCGTACGAGGTCAGGGACTCGCGCGTGGCGAGCGAGGAGCCCTTGGAGTCGCGGACGTAGCCGGTGCCGGTCGACTTCACGCGCAGGAAGACGTCGGCCTTGTCGTCCCGGCTGATGTTGGTGTCGTCGACACGGGGCTGGGTCACCCCGACGTAGTTGCTGACCTTGGCGAATACCGGGTACGCGCCCTGGTACACGCAGTCCGTGACGCCCCACGAGACGACGCCGATGACCCTGTTGTTCCACACGAGCGGGCCGCCGGAGTCGCCGTTGCAGCTGGCGGTGGTGCTCGCGTCGGTGCCGCCGGAAGGCTTGCCCGCGCAGACCATGTGGCCCTTGATGAAGTAGTCCCCCCAGAAGTTCGCGCACGTGGTGTCGCTCACCACTGGCATCTCGGCGGTCTTCAGCGTCTGCGAGATCTCGTCACTGGTGGAGCTGGTACGGCCCCAGCCGTAGACCCTGGCCTTGGTGCCTGCGGCGTACGAGGCGGTGTCGTTCGACGTCGTCATCTTGATCGGCGTGGCCTTGACCGGCGCCCTCAGTGTGAGCACCGCGATGTCGTTGTCGATCTTGGCCTCGTTGTACGAGGTGGGGTTCCACTGGCGCGACAGCTGGGTGACCGTGCCGCCGTGGTAGTCCATGTGGTTCAGGCTGCCGTCGTCGTTGTAGACGGCCGTGGGCAGCTGATCGGTGCCCGTGACGACGGCGCCGTACTTGGCCCAGTCGTAGGAGGTCTTGTCGGCACAGTGCGCCGCGGTGAGGATCTTCGTCGGCGAGACGACCGAGCCGCCACAGAAGAAGCCGAAGCCCTGGACGTCGTCGTAGTACCAGAGCTGGGCCATCCACGGCGCCGAGCCGACCGTGGTCTCCGAGCCGCCGATGATCTGGGCCTCCCGGCCCGGCGCCTCCGAGCTCTCACTCGCGTCCGAACCGGCACTCGCCGACGACGAGGGCTCCGGCTCCGGTGTCCTGCCGGCGGTGTCGTCCGCCGCCATGGCCTGCGCGATCCGTATGTCCAGCGCGTCCGACGTCGACGAGTCGGCGCCGCTGGCGGCACTCGGCGTCGACACCAGCAGCGCCCCGGTTATCGCCGCGGCAACGGCTCCGGACAAGGGTCTAGCCACTCAAGTCCCCCCTGATGAGTCAAGAGTTGATCAATCATACGAAGACCGAGATCGTACACCTGTCCACACAAAACTGGGGCCACCCTCACAAAGAGGGTGACCCCAGTGCTGTTGGCCCCGAGCTACTAGTCGCCGTTCCCAGGCGCCGGCGTCGTCTTCTGAATCTGCATCAGGAACTCCGCGTTCGACTTCGTCTGCTTCATCTTGTCGAGAAGCAGCTCGACCGCCTGCTGCTGATCCAGCGCGTGCAGCACCCGCCGCAGCTTCCAGACGATGGCGAGCTCGTCGCTGGCGAGCAGGATCTCTTCCTTACGGGTACCGGACGCGTCCACGTCCACCGCGGGGAAGATGCGCTTGTCCGCGAGCTTCCGGTCGAGCTTCAGCTCTGCGTTACCCGTGCCCTTGAACTCCTCGAAGATGACCTCGTCCATACGGGACCCGGTGTCCACCAGGGCGGTGGCGAGGATGGTGAGCGAGCCACCGTCCTCGATGTTCCGTGCCGCACCGAAGAAGCGCTTCGGCGGGTAGAGGGCCGTCGAGTCGACACCACCGGACAGGATGCGCCCGGAGGCCGGGGCGGCGAGGTTGTACGCACGACCCAGACGGGTGATGGAGTCGAGCAGCACGACCACGTCGTGGCCCAGCTCGACGAGCCGCTTCGCACGCTCGATGGCGAGTTCGGCGACCGTCGTGTGGTCCTCGGCCGGGCGGTCGAAGGTCGAGGAGATGACCTCGCCCTTGACCGACCGCTGCATGTCGGTGACCTCTTCCGGACGCTCGTCGACGAGGACGACCATCAGGTGGCACTCGGGGTTGTTGTGCGTGATCGCGTTGGCGATCGCCTGCATGATCATGGTCTTGCCGGTCTTCGGCGGGGCCACGATCAGACCGCGCTGGCCCTTACCGATCGGCGACACGAGGTCGATGATGCGGGTGGTCAGCACGCCCGGGTCCGTCTCCAGGCGGAGCCGGTCCTGCGGGTACAGCGGCGTCAGCTTGTTGAACTCCGGGCGGCCACGGCCGTGTTCGGGCGCCATGCCGTTGACGGAGTCGAGGCGGACGAGCGCGTTGAACTTCTCGCGGCGCTCCCCCTCCTTCGGCTGACGGACCGCACCGGTGACGTGGTCACCCTTGCGCAGGCCGTTCTTGCGGACCTGGGCGAGGGAGACATACACGTCGTTCGGGCCGGGCAGGTAGCCCGATGTACGGATGAAGGCGTAGTTGTCGAGGATGTCCAGGATGCCCGCGACGGGGATCAGGACGTCGTCCTCGGCGAGCTGCGGCTCGGGGCCGCCCATCTCGTCGCGGCCGCGACGGCCACGGCGGTCGCGGTAGCGGCCGCGACGGCCACGGCGTCCGCCCTCGAAGTCGTCGTCGTCCTGCGGACCGGCGTCGCGCTGACGGTCCTGACGGCCGCCGCCCTGCTGCTGGCCCTGCTGCTGACGGTCCTGACGGCCGCCGCCCTGCTGCTCGTCGCCCTTGCCACGGCGGTCGCCGCGGTCGCGGTCGCGGCCGCGCTCACGACGGTCACGGCGGCCCTGACGGCCGTCGCCCTCGGCGGCGTCGCCCTTGGCCTCGGCCTGCGGCTGGGCCTGGGCCGGCGCTTCGGCCTTCGGCTCGCTCTTCGCCTCGGCGGTGACCGTCTCGGGGCTGCCCGCGTCGGCGGTGGCACGGCGACGACGGCGCTCGGTGGGCGCCTCGTCCCCACCGGCCGGCTGGCCGGGGATCTCGATCTGCTGCTGGGCCACGGCCTTCTCGGCCTTGTCGGCCTTCTCGGCGGGTGCCTCGGCCTTCTCGGCGGGTGCCTCGGCCTTCTTGGCTGCGGCCTTCTCGGCGGCTGTGGCGGCTGTGTCCTCGCCCGTGCGCGCCTTCGAGGTGGCGCGGCGCTTCGGCTTGGTCTCGGTGGCGGCCTCGGCCTTGGCCGGGGCTCCCCCGCCCGCCTGCGCCTCCTTGATGACCTCGATCAGCTGGCTCTTGCGCATACGCGCGGTGCCCCTGATGCCGAGGCCGGATGCGACCTGCTGCAGCTCGGCCAGCACCATGCCCTCGAGGCCGGTGCCGCGGCGCCGCCGGGAGCCGGCACCGCTGGCAGGCGCGGCGTCCGTGGCGGGCGCGGCAGCGGTCTCCTCGACACGTGCGCCCATCAGATCGGTGGTGTCGCTCACGAAGGGTCCTTCCCTGGAGCGGACGTCGGCCTTCTGGCTCGGCGACCGGTTGTGCTGTCCGGCTTCGGCCCTGTTGGGGTGGACCGTGCCGGGGCGGTGGTCCGCCAAAGCGGCGGAGGAAAATTTGCTGGTGATTCGGCGTTCACGGGGCCGTGGCACTCAGTGTCTGTGTCACGCGGCTCTCGGTCACGCCGGTTCCGGAGCCTGCTCGGCAGACCGCTCAGTGCCTGCGTACGGCGTACAGCTTGACGTACGAAGCACAGTGCGGCTGGGGAGACTCCCGGAAGAGAGGTTGTCCCGGACGGGGACGATAAGCACCTCGCCATGGCTGGGGCAGGTGCAGACTTGAGGTTAACACTACCGGATCCAACAAACATTCCCCCTCTCGAAATCCGGCAACCGTGCGCCCCTACTCGTCGCCGATGTCGGCGCCGGTTTCGGCGACGGAGGTGGTCAGCGGCATGACGCACGCCCCTCGGGCGTCGAGGTCCAGCCGGTTGGCGGCCCAGCCCTCGCCGGCGAGGTGGGCGACCTTGTCGGCGCTGGCCTCGTCGGCCAGGGCCAGGACCGTGGGTCCGGCGCCGGAGATTACCGCCGGGACGCCGTCGGCCCGCAGTCGCTCGACCAGGGCCGCGCTCTCCGGCATGGCGGGCGCCCGGTATTCCTGGTGCAGCCGGTCCTCGGTGGCGGGCAGCAGCAGCTCGGGGCGCCTGGTCAGGGCCTCGACGAGCAGGGCGGCCCGGCCGGCGTTGGTGGCCGCGTCGACGTGCGGGACGTTGCGCGGGAGCAGTCCGCGCGCCGTCTCCGTCAGAACCGGCTTTCCCGGGACGAAAACCACCGGAACGATGGAATCGTCAGGCTCCATCCTGATCGCCCGCGCGGCGCCGCCCTCCATCCAGGAGAGCGTGAAGCCGCCGAGGAGACAGGCCGCGACGTTGTCGGGATGGCCCTCGATCTCCGTGGCGAGTTCGAGCAGCGCGGCGTCGTCGAGGCGGTTCTCGCCGCCTATGGTCACGGCACGGGCGGCGACGATGCCGGCGCAGATGGCGGCGGAGGAGGAGCCGAGACCGCGGCCGTGCGGGATGCGGTTGGCGCACACGATCTCAAGGCCCCGGGGCTGCCCGCCCAGCAGGTCGAAGGCGGTGCGCAGGGACCGTACGAGGAGGTGCTTCTCGTCGCGCGGGAGTGTCTCGCTGCCCTCCCCGGCGATGTCGACGTGCAGGCCGGAGTCGGCCACGCGGACGACCACGTCGTCGTAGAGCCCCAGCGACAGGCCGAGGGCGTCGAAGCCCGGGCCGAGGTTGGCGCTGGTGGCGGGGACGCGCACCCGTACGGCGGCTGCGCGAAACGCTGGACCGGCCATCGCTCGATGACTCTCCTTGAACTGCGAAATTGACGATTGTCGAATGACATTCGATACGACGCGAGAACCCTGCGGCCGCTCGGGACGGCACGGCGGCGCCGCACCCTTGCGGGGCATATGCAGCGGGCGGGTTCAGTACAGCCTATCGAAGGAAGGTTCTGTGGCGACATAGGGCGCACAGGAGGCGCACGATGCGTGTCGTAAGCCCCCTGTGCACCCCCCGTCGGGTCCTGTCAGGGTTATCCCCCGGGAAACGGCGTCTACGCGCGACTCGCAGGTCGTTTCGAACTGTTACCCGAGCTGTTACCCAGAGCGGCTAGGCGAGACCGAGGCGCTCGGCCGCCGTCGCCGCGTCGACCGGGACGGTCACCGGCTGCGGAGCGCCCGCGACGGCCCAGTCCGGGTCCTTCAGGCCGTTTCCGGTGACCGTGCAGACGATGGTCTGGCCCGGGTCGACCTTGCCGTTCTCGGCGGCCTTGAGCAGACCGGCCACGGACGCGGCGGAGGCGGGCTCCACGAAGACACCCTCCTGCGCGGCCAACATCCGGTAGGCGCGCAGGATCTCACGGTCCGTCACCTCATCGATGGCGCCGCCGGACTCGTCCCGCGCGGCCAGGGCGTACTGCCAGGACGCGGGGTTGCCGATGCGGATCGCGGTGGCGATGGTCGACGGGTCCTTGACGACCTCGCCGCGCACGATCGGCGCGGAGCCGGAGGCCTGGAAGCCCCACATGCGGGGCGTCTTCGCGGCGATGCCGTCGGCGGCGTACTCCTTGTAGCCCTTCCAGTACGCCGTGATGTTGCCGGCGTTGCCCACCGGGAGGACGTGGATGTCGGGGGCGTCGCCGAGCATGTCCACGATCTCGAACGCGGCGGTCTTCTGGCCCTCGATACGCACCGGGTTGACCGAATTGACCAGCGCCACCGGGTAGTTGTCGCTGAGTTCACGCGCGAGGGTGAGGCAGTCGTCGAAGTTGCCGTCGACCTGGAGGATCTTCGCGCCGTGCACGAGGGCCTGGCCCATCTTGCCGAGCGCGATCTTGCCCTGCGGGACGAGCACGGCGGAGACCATGCCCGCGCGTACGGCGTACGCGGCGGCCGAGGCGGACGTGTTGCCCGTGGAGGCGCAGATGACGGCCTTCGCGCCCTCTTCCTTCGCCCGGGTGATGGCCATGGTCATACCGCGGTCCTTGAAGGACCCGGTCGGGTTGGCGCCCTCCACCTTGAGGTGGACCTCGCAACCCGTGCGCTCGGAGAGCACCTGCGCGGGTACGAGGGGCGTGCCGCCCTCGCGGAGCGTCACGACCGGCGTGGTGTCGGAGACGGGCAGCCGGTCCCGGTACTCCTCGATGATTCCGCGCCACTGGTGGGTCATTGCTGGTTACTCTCCTTCAACCCGCATGATGCTGGCGACACCCCGCACGGTGTCGAGGTTGCGCAGCGCCTCGACGGTCCCGTTGAGGGAGGCGTCGGACGCGCGGTGGGTGACGACGACGAGAGAGGCCTCGCCGTCCTTGCCCTGCTGGCGAACCGTATCGATCGACACGCCGTGCTCGGCGAACACGGTGGCCACCTGGGCGAGAACACCCGGTTTGTCCGCGACGTCGAGGCTGATGTGGTAGCGCGTGACGACCTCGCCCATGGGCGAGACGGGCAGGGCGGCATACGCGGACTCACCGGGCCCGGTGGCACCCGCAAGCCGGTTGCGGCACACGGCCACGAGGTCCCCGAGGACGGCGGAGGCAGTGGGGGAACCGCCCGCGCCAGGCCCGTAGAACATCAACTGCCCGGCAGCGTCCGACTCGACGAACACGGCGTTGTACGCGCCGCGCACGGAGGCGAGGGGGTGGGTCAGCGGAATCATCGCGGGGTGCACGCGCGCGGTGACGGAGCCCCCGTCGGCGGCCCGCTCGCAGATGGCGAGCAGCTTGATGGTGCAGCCCATGTTCTTGGCGGAGGCGAAGTCGGCGGCGGTGACTTCCGTCATCCCCTCGCGGTAGACGTCGTCGAGCCGTACCCGCGAGTGGAAGGCGATACCGGCGAGGATCGCGGCCTTGGCGGCAGCGTCGAAGCCCTCGACGTCGGCAGTCGGGTCGGCTTCCGCATACCCCAGGGCGGTGGCCTCGTCGAGGGCCTCCTGGTAACCGGCCCCCGTGGAGTCCATCTTGTCGAGGATGAAGTTGGTCGTCCCGTTGACGATACCCATCACCCGGTTGATCTTGTCCCCTGCCAGGGACTCGCGCAGCGGGCGGATCAGCGGGATGGCGCCGGCGACGGCGGCCTCGTAGTAGAGGTCTTTGTCGGCTTCGTCCGCTGCCGCGTGCAGGGCCGCGCCGTCCTGGGCGAGGAGGGCCTTGTTGGCGGAGACGACGGAGGCGCCGTGCTCGAACGCGGTGGTGATGAGGGTGCGGGCGGGCTCGATACCGCCGATCACCTCGACGACGACGTCGATGTCGCCGCGTTTGACGAGCGCGGTCGCGTCGGTGGTGACGAGGGCCGGGTCGATGCCCTCACGGATCTTGGAGGGCCGCCGTACGGCCACTCCGGCGAGCTCGACGGGAGCGCCGATCCTGGCGGCGAGGTCGTCGGCGTGCGTCGTCATGATGCGCGCCACCTCTGAGCCGACAACCCCACAGCCCAGCAGCGCCACCTTCAGCGGACGCGTACGCATCATCCGACCTCGTTTCCTCACATACACCGAATACGGTTTGGACCAGTCTCACTTACCGGACGGGAGTTTCTATCCCTCGTCCGGATCGTGAGACATCTATTTCATTTTCTCAGGGCGACGGGACCGAAGATCTTTCGGCCCCGAGTACCCGGGGTTTTTGCGGGCCTTGAGGGCCTCGGATGGTCGGTGGTCACCCGACGTCGAGGCGGAGAAGGTCCTCCTCCGTCTCCCGGCGGACGATCACCCGGGCCTCTCCATCATCGACGGCGACGACCGGCGGGCGCAGGGCGTGGTTGTAGTTGCTGGCCATCGAACGGCAGTAGGCACCCGTCGCGGGTACGGCGATCAGGTCACCCGGTGCCAGGTCCGCCGGCAGGAACGCGTCCTTGACCACGATGTCGCCGCTCTCGCAGTGCTTGCCGACGACGCGGGCGAGCATGGGCTCGGCATCGCTCGTCCGGGACACGAGGGCGACGCTGTACTCGGCGTCGTAGAGCGCGGTCCGGATGTTGTCGGACATGCCGCCGTCGACGGAGACGTACGTGCGCAGGCCGTCCAGCGGCTTGATGGTGCCGACCTCGTAGAGGGTGAAGGCGGTCGGGCCGACGATGGCGCGGCCGGGTTCGACGGAGATACGCGGCGTGCGCAGCTTGGCGCTCTCGCACTCGCGCGTGACGATCTCGGTGAGCGCCTTCGCGATCTCGTGCGGCTCACGCGGGTCGTCGTCGCTGGTGTACGCGATGCCGAGCCCGCCGCCGAGGTCGATCTCGGGCAGTTCGACGCCGTGCTCGTCGCGGACCTCCTTGAGCAGCCCGACGACGCGGTGCGCGGCGACCTCGAAGCCGGAGGTGTCGAAGATCTGCGAGCCGATGTGGGAGTGGATGCCGATGAGCTCGAGCCCGTCGAGCTTGAGGGCCCGCCGTACGGCTTCCGCCGCCTGCCCGCCGGCGAGCGGGATGCCGAACTTCTGGTCCTCGTGCGCGGTGGCGATGAACTCGTGCGTGTGCGCCTCGACGCCGACGGTGACGCGGATCTGCACGCGCTGCCGCTTGCCGAGGGACTGGGCGATGTGCGCAACGCGCACGATCTCCTGGAAGGAGTCGAGGACGATACGCCCGACACCGGCCTCTATGGCCCGGTGGATCTCGTCCGTGGACTTGTTGTTGCCGTGGAGGGCGATGCGGTCGGCGGGCATGCCGGCGGAGAGGGCGGTGGCGAGTTCGCCGGCGGAGCAGACGTCGAGGTTGAGCCCTTCCTCGTGCAGCCAGCGGACGATCGCGCGGGAGAGGAAGGCCTTGCCGGCGTAGAAGACGTCGGCGTCCTGCCCGAACGCGGTACGCCAGGCGCGCGCCCGGGCGCGGAAGTCGGCCTCGTCGAGGAAGTAGGCGGGGGTGCCGAACTCCTCAGCCAGCGTCTTGACATCGATCCCGCCGACGCGGACGACTCCGTCGGCCGCGCGCGTGACCGTCTGCGACCACACCTTCGGGTCGAGCATGTTCAGGTCGGCAGGCGGGGCGGCGTAGTGCCCCTCGGGGAGGACATCGGCGTGACGGGGGCCGGCGGGGTGTGCGGATCGGCTCATGACTGGTGTGGGCTCTTTCTGACTCTGCGGACTCTGGGCGAGCGGGGGGCCGAGGGCTGGGAGCCGGTGGGCTTTGGGGCGTTGGGCTTGGGCCGGTCGGCCATGGGCCGGTGGGCTTGGGCTCGTGGGCCCTTCTGGCTTGTGTGGCTCGTATGGCTCGTATGGCTTGCTCAGAGGTATTCGGGTGCGTCGATGCCGAGCAGGGACAGGCCGCCGGCCAGCACCGTCCCGGCGGCTTCGGCGAGCGCCAGCCGGGCGCGGTGGGCGGCCGAGGGTTTCTCGTCGCCGCGCGGCAGCACCCTGTGCTGGAGGGCGAGCAGGGCGTCGGCGATGACGACCAGCTGCCGGGCGAGACGGTCGGGGGCGTGGTCGGCTGCCGCCCGGGCGAGGGTGTGGGGGTATTCGGTGAGGGCGGCGAGGAGGGGGGTGGTGTCGCCGGGGGCGTCCAGGGCGCCGGGCTCGCCGGTGAAGCCGAGGGCGGCGGCGTTACGGGTGAGTGCGCGGGCTCGGGCGTGGGCGTAACGGACCCGGAAGAGGGGGTTGCTCGCGCGCTGCACCAGGAGGTCGGCGGTGATACGGGGCCGGTCGTGGGCGGCGGGGTGCAGCAGGGCCCAGCGGAGGGCGTCGGGGCCGAGGGGGGTGGGGTCCTCGGGGGCGGGGACGGGCCGGAGGTCGATGGGTTGGTCGGAGGCGTTGGGGTCTCCGGGTTCGCCGGGCTTGCCGGGCGCGCCAGCTCCTCCGGCTGCTTCGAACCGCCCGGGCCTGACGTGGTCGACCTCGACCCGGCCACTCTGGCTGGCGACGATCCGTACGAGCGCGTCGGCGACGACTTCGGCGCGGATGTCGTACGGGATACGGAGCCGGACGACCTGCCCGGCGAGGGTGCCGCTGTGGCCGTAGGGGGGGTGAGGGTGGTCCGGGGCCTGGGCCCCTTGGGCTCCCTGGATCCGGCGTACGAGGGCGGTGACGGCGGCCCGGTCGAGGTGGATGTTGAGGAACCCGGGCCCGGTGATCTCGACGGCGGCGACGCCCTCGGTCCGGCTGAGGTGGGGCCGCAGGATCTCGGCGACCTGCCGGGGCGGCCGCCCCGCGGGCCGGGCCAGCTGCAAGGCGATGTTCGTCGCGTAGTCCCCACTGCCGCCAGGCCCCGGCACAGTGACCACCGCCCGTGCGGGCACCGCCACGCTCAGCTCCCCCCGGTCCACAGCACAACGCACCGCGCGCAGCACGGTGCGGGAGAGCTCGACGGGAGTCACGGGACAAGCGTATGGGAGGAGGGGGGTGGGTATGCGAGCCGGTTTACGTCGGGGTCCGGGATGTGGACGGGGGCGGGGTGATTGCGGAGGCCGGAGGGCGGGTGGGTGAAGGCCGGGTCGTCGGCGCCGGGGCCGAATCCGCTTCCGGAGTTCTGCTTCCCGGGTTCAGCTTCCGGTGCGCCCGGCACGCTCAGCGTGCTCTGCGTGCTCGGCTCCACCGCCGGTCCCGCCCGCCGGGGTGCCGGCACCGATGTCGAACTGCGGCGAACCGGCGTCGGTCTCCCCACGCTCCACCAACTGTCGTACGAGCGCGACGAGTTCGGAGGGCTCGAAGGGCTTGGCGAGGAAGGCGTCGACGCCGACGTCGAGCCCGGCCTCGACTTCGTACTGCGTACAGGCACTGACGATGATGAGCGGCAACCGACGCGTCCGGGGATCACCGCGGAGCCTGGCGGCGGTGCGGAGCCCGTCGAGCCGGGGCATCACCACATCAAGGGTGATCAGGTCCGGGCAAACCTGATCGACGACGTCCAGACACTCGGCACCGTCGGCCGCGGTCACCACCTCGAAGCCCTCCAGCTCGAGGTTGACCCTGATCAGCTGCCGGATGACCTTGTTGTCGTCCACAACAAGCACCCGACCGGACGCGCCTGGCACAACTCGAGCCTAGGTCCGCACCCACCGCCGCGTCCGGGTTTTCCCCACTTCCACCCCCTGCGGGCGGTCTCCCCCAGCTCAACCCCACCCCCGCCCCCATAAAACCCGTTCATGATCTCCCCTGCAGAGCTGGTAGGGTTCTACCCGTCGCCGCCGAACAAGGCAGCCGACACGCCCCCGTAGCTCAGGGGATAGAGCAACGGCCTCCGGAGCCGTGTGCGCAGGTTCGAATCCTGCCGGGGGCACCACCAAAACAAGCCTTGACCTGCAGAAACGTGGGTCAGGGCTTAATTTGTTCATGCCAAAACGCACACGGCCATCCTGGCCATGACCGCTCCGCCCAGCGAGCCTCCGACCTGTGACTTTGCGGCGCCAGGCGGACGAAATCCCAAATGTCCGATCCCATGAAATCGCCTCGCGTGGGACATGCGTGGGATGGGAGAGCCGAAAGGCAGAGCCCAAGCCGGAGGACACCTGCTGTGACCTGCGCGTTTGCCGACAAGGACGGTCGAAAAACATACGGAGGGAACAGGCCGTTTGACTTTCCCGGCTCAGCACTGGGCACGGCTGTGAGCAGGCATTTCGTCGAACGTGACGCTCACTGCTCACGCGGATGCCGGTGTCGGCACCACGACGCGGCCGGTTACGGCATGCTGGGTGTATGAGCAGGTACGCCGCCGCGAGGATCTACGCGCTTCCGGAGTCGCTCGACGAGTTGGTCGGGCCGACTTCCGGCACCATGATCCTGCCCCGGCACATCGACTGGGGCCCGCCCTACGAGTACGACCTCACCGACGAGGCCGACCTGCTCCTGATGTACGAGCGGGTGATTCGCGAGGCCCAGTCCCCGGCCGACCTACGGGCGCACCTGAACGCCGATCTGTTGTGCCGGCACTGGACGGACCTGTTCCTGCCCGCTCCGGCCCGTGCGGCCTGGCAGGCCCGCTTCCACGAGCTCTCACCCGCGGCGGCCGCAGCGTAGTGGACGAGCTGCACCGCCGACTGATCCGCATCGGGCTCGACGCGCTCGCCGACGACTTCGGCTACGCCCTGGCGGGCGGCTACGCCGTCCAGGCCCACCAGATCGTCAACCGGGTCAGTGACGACGTCGACCTCTTTGCTCCGATCAACCGGGCTACCACCGAGATGCCTGCCGCTACCGAACGCGTCATCGCCGCCTACGAAGCCGCAGGTTTCACTGTGGAACTGGCCCACCAGAACTCCGAGCACACCTACACCCGGTTGAACGTCACCGACCCGGTCAGCGGTACGCAGAACAAAGTCGAGCTCGTCGCCGAGTTCCTCAACCACCCGCCCGTGCCCTCCGAACTCGGCCCAGTCCTGCACCCCGACGACGTCGCGGCAGGGAAGACCACCGCCCTGGACGGCCGGGCCGAGGTCCGCGACGCCATCGACGTCGACGGCCTCCTCAAGGCCGGATACACCCGCGAACGCCTGATGGAGCTGGCCAAGCAGAACGACGACGGCTTCGATCCGCGAATGTTCGCCGACTCACTCGCCCGCATCCAGCGCTACACGGACAAGCAATTCGCCGCCTACGGCCTTACTGCCACCGAGGCCGCAGCGCTGCGCGAGCGGTTCGCCGACTGGCGACACCAACTCATCGCGCCGCAGGACGAGAACCCGGCCCAGTAGCGAGCCGGGTCATCTCCGGAGCACTCAGGAAAACCACCCGGCGGGAAGAGGGAGTTCAGTGGTATTCGTCCAGCAGAGCCTCGATGCGCTGGTTGGCGATCGCGGCCCGTCCGTACAGGCACTTGGCGTACTTGGTCATGAGGACCTCGACACTGTTGCCGGCGCGTTCCGCGACCTCCGTGGGATCGACGCCGGCGTTGAGCCAGGTGGACAGGGCCGAGTGGCGCAGGTCGTAGGGGCGAGCCGCGAGTGGAGTGTTCAGCAGGCCGGGCGGCAGGGCCAGTTCCCGGGCTTCGTGCCAGACGCGGTCGTACGTACTGGAGGCGAGGACGCCACCACGTTCGTTGAAGAACAGCCGCCCATCATCAGCGGTACCGAAGGTGTGGGCGCTCTCTCGCCACAGCGCCACCAGCTCGGGCGGCAGCGGCACCGGACGGGTGTCCCCCGGCGGGCGTCCCTTCAGCCCACGCTCGTCATGGAGGCACCCAGTGTCGGTCCACTTCTTGCCCGCCTGGGGCCGAGTGACGTGCAGGAACACTCTGCCCCAGCCCTCCGCCGGTAGGACGCAGTCCGGCAGGGTCACCGCGACGGCCTCCTCGGGCCGCAGCCCGGCGTAGTACATGCCGGCGAACAGCCCCACCAACCGCCGCCCGCGAGCCCGCCGGTAGCTGCCAACGTAAGAGACGGCGTGGAGCAGGGAGCGAACCTGGGCGGGGTTGGCGACCACCCGCGGATCAACCTGCTTGACGGTCTTAGCGATCCGCCAGTTGACGTTGGCGAACGGGTCGTCCCGGAGTCCGCCCTGCTCGATCGCGTACCGCACGGCGTTCACGAGGGTCATGCGCTTGTGCCGCTGGGTCTCGGCGGCTGCGACCGTGCCGTCCTGTTTCAGCCGCAGGGTTTGCAGCACGGCCCGCATCACGGCCGGATCCAGCAGGTCGGTCAGCGGGCGTGACGCCCTCGCCGCCCAGCGCAGGGCAAGCCGCACCTCCGGGGGCGCCGTCCGCAACTCCGGCCGGGGCACGACGAACGCCCAGTTTCGAAGCGCCTGCCGCAGCAGCTCATCACTCGGGCGACCCCGCACGTCCCGGAGCATCGCCAGGGTGATCGCACACAGCGCGTCATTGGTCTCGTTGCGCGTCTTCGCCGCGACCTGCGGCCAACGCATCCGCAGGTATTCCAACGCGAAGGCGTACCAGCTGCTGGAGGCCGGGCTGTGGCCCGTCCCCGCAGAGGTCAGGTCATCGGCAGCGCCTTGCCGGACGGCACGGATCAGTGCGGCACCGAGTTCGTCGACCAGTGCTTTGACGTCTGTCGCGCCTCCCGCAGACCGGCTTCCGCCTGGCCGCGCGGCAATCACAGCCCCTCCCCCGCGCCTCCTTCCGGGGACACCGTGCGTCTGAAATGCCGAACTCCTCATGACGTCCACCACCTCTCTGAGCCAGCTCAACGCAGCAGCCCCAGACGGCAAAGGCATCCTCAGAGTCTCAGTGTCCACGTCAGGCGATGAGCAGGAGGATCGAGGGTAGGATAGGTAGCATGAGTGAGCCTACCGGCAAGTACTCGATCACCATGCCGCGCGACATCGCCGAAGCCGCCAAGGCCCGCAGCGGCCCCTCCGGCCTGTCCGCCTACGTCGCTGCCGCCGTCACCCGCCAGATCGAACGCGACAACCTCAACGAGCTCATCGCCGTCGTCGAGGCCGAGCACGGACCCATCACCGAGGAGGAGATCCAGGCCCTGCGCGACCAGCTCCACCAGGCCCGCCGCCAGCAGACGCGCGGTGGAGCGGACGCCGCGTGACCCGCTCCCCCGCCGTCCCCGGCGGCACCCTGGTCCTCGACAGCGAAGGGCTGGCCAAGGCCGTGCTGCGCGACCGCACCGTTACCGCTTGGCTCGCCCTCGCCCGCGCCGACGACCTCCGGGTCATCACCTCCGCCGCCACCCTCGTCGAGGTGGTCCACCCCCGGATCAACCGCCCGGCCCTGGAATGGACCCTGTCCCGCCTCGTCGTCGAGCCGGTCACCGAGCCCATCGCCCGCCACGCCGCCGCACTCCTCGCCGACGCCGGCCTGCACGGCCACAAGCACGCCATCGACGCCATGCTCAGCGCCACCGCCCTCACAGCCCCCGGCCCCGTCACGGTCCTCACCTCGGACCCCGAGGACCTCACCGCGCTGTGCGGCAGACGCATCACCGTCATCAAGATCTGACCCAGCACTCTTCCGTAGCGTGGCGAGGTCAGAGGCTGACGTGTGGAAGTACCTGAGGATCTGGTGCAAGACGCGTCCACAGAGCTGCACCGCACCGGCCGCGCGCGAACCGGCCGACACACCACACCGGGCTGGAGATCGAGCTCACGTACCCGCGGCACCTATCCAGTCCAGCTCAGGGCCGAAGTGGCATAACAACGTCTCCACGCTTCGAGGGGAAGGTCATGGACAAGACTCACCAGCGGACCGGAAGTCGCCGCACACCGCGCAACAGAGAACCGGGAAGCCAGTTCAGCTCATCCGATTCAGCATTGAGCGCAAGATCTGGGCACCGCTTCAGAAGGCTACGGATGGCGATCACCCCTTCCATGCGGGCCAGTGGGGCACCAAGACAGTAATGGATGCCATGTCCAAAGGCAAGATGCCCCTGGGAGTTCCGCTGAATATCGAACCGCTCAGGCACGTCGAACCTGTGCTTGTCGCGGTTTGCCGCAGCCACGGCGACCAGCACCGGGTCCCCTGCCGGAATGATGGTGCCCGCGATGGGAACCGGCTCAAGCGCGAACCGGAACGTGGCCATCTCGATGGGGCCCTCGTAGCGGAGCATTTCCTCTACCGCACTATCCAGCAACCCGAAGTCATTGCGCAGCTCCTCCAGTTGGCGCGGATGGCGCAGCAGTGCGTGCACACCGTTCGAAATGAGATTGACTGTGGTCTCGTGTCCTGCCGACAGCAGCAGATACGCCATGGAACGGAGCTCCTCCGGAGACAGGCGGTCACCGTCCTCGTCAGTTGTACGGATAAGCGTGCTCAGCAGGTCGTCGCCCTGATCCTTGCGCTTGCTCTCGATCAGGCTGGCCAGATATTCAGCCAGTTCACGGAAGGCCGCCAGCTTCTCCTGAATACCGATGGGCGCGTTGATCGCGTTGGACCAAGCCCGGAAGGCAATACGGTCCATGGAAGGCACGCCGAGCAGTTCGCAGATAACGCCAATGGACAGGGGGAAGGCATAGGACTCGATCAGATCCGCCCGGTCCAAGCGCAGCATCTCGTCAAGAAGCCGGTCCGCATGCTGCTGCACCCAGTCCTTCATCGCTTCAACCCGACGGGGCGTGAACTCACGTGATACAAGGCGCCGCAGTCGTGTATGCCGAGGTGGATCAGACACCAGGAGATGCGGTCCGAGTAGCTCCTGATCCAGGGAACTGGCACCAATCTGTGCGAGGTCCTTGGACAGCCGCTGATCCGCGAGCGCGGCACGTGCCTCCTCGAAGCCGACAACGAGCCAGAGCTCCTGCCCGTCGGGCATGCGCACCCAGTGCACGGGGCCTTCCTGGTGTAGCTGGGCGTAAACCGGATACGGATCTCGGTTGAATTCAGTCGATAGGGCCCTCAGGTCCCTGGCCTCCCGCGGCTTCACGACCCCAGTGCCTGTCGGCTGTATGCCCATAGCGCGTTCTACATCCTTCGAACTATAGTTCTCATGCGTGGGTCCGCCGCCAGTCGGCGGCCCGCTAGGCGTCACCGCTCTGGAACGGTGATGCTCACCCGGCGGCTGTAGCGCTGCAGGGTGAGATGGCCGTCATGAGGTTCGCCCGCGTAGCTGTCGAGCATCGCGCCAAGGGGTGTCACCCGCAGGGCACCCGCGCGGAAGAACTCATAGGACAGGCCCATGGTGCTGTCCGCCGCCGCGTGGAGGCCCACGGTCTGTAGATAGCGGCGCATCGGGTGCAGGACCCGCACGATGTCCTCCCGTGGCAAGGGCTTGACCCAGACCGTCCCGAACAGAGGGGAGGCGGAAAGCCCGGGGCGGGTGTCCGCGAGGACGTGCCAGCGGCCGTCGGGCGCGCTGAAGGCACGGGTGAGACCGAGGTGTTCCTCCAGGCGCGCGACCGTGACCACATTGGTGATCTCGGCCTGCTCCGCGGTGCTCGGGGCGAGTGCCGGGACGTTCGCGGCCTCGGCCGCCAGCGCGTCCGCCACCGCCCGCGCCTTGGCGAACAGCACGTCGGCGTCGAGGGTGTCGACGTAGACGACCTGCGGGCTGGTGCAGGTGCGCTGGCCGTTGCGGAGGACGTCCCGCGCCAGGCCGCGCAGCGCGTCCATGTCCCGGCGGCCAGTGCGGTCGAGGTAGGTGAGGGAGATCTTCGGGCCCCACTCCACCAGCCGACACCCGGCCGGGAGGAACTGGGTCACGCCGGCCACCGCTTCTTCGGTTCCCCACACCGTCACTGCGTCGGCCGGACGGCACAGCTCGCGCATCCAGGTGGTATTACGGGAGGAGAAGCGCAGCACCACCAGGCGGCGGCGCAGTTGTCCGGACGGATCAGCGGCGGCCAGGGCAGCCAGGGCATGCTGCGTGAACAGGCCCTCCATGCCACTGGTCTTGACGACATTGACATTGCCGGCGAGCAGTCCATCGACTGCACTCATCACACCGGCCACGGCCACATTCCGCGGAGCGATGTGGACCAGTGTTCCGACCGGCTGCCACAGCTCCGTGGCACCGTCCGCGAAGGGAGCGGCCACGGGCCGGTCCGGGGTGATGCCTCCGAGTTCAGCGGTCAGCTGTGCTGCCAGGGACGCGGGAGAGAGTGCGTGGGCGAGCGCGGTCAGGGACGCCTCCGCGTCGGCGGCCGGCAGACCGGTGGTGGCGGGGTCCGTCAGGTCGGCGAACAGCTGACGGTACTCGGCGCCGGCCCGGTTGGTGAGGAACGCAGAGAGCCGCCCGCACGCGGCCAGCACATGCCCTACGTCGAGCGGTCCGGGCAGTGTGGGCAGGATGCGGCCGAGCTCTCCGAGGCGACTCTCGGCCTCGGACTCGTCGATCCACGCACCCTGCCAGTAGTACGGCGTGGTGCGCTGGGTGCTCTTCATCGCTTCTCCAGAAGATCTGTCGCGGCGATGGCGCAATTACGGTTGCGGCGCACCCCGGCACGCCCGTGTACCTCGAACCATGGAGTGCCGATCGAGCAGGCGCCGGGCGGGTGCAGGGTGCCGAGATCGGCCATCAGAATGCTGTGGGCAGGCAGCGCGGTGATGAACGGCGAGACGAACTGCAGGTAGCCGGGGACACCGTGGCCGACCGGCTCGAGGGTGCGCACATCCCGGACCACGCAGCGGGACCAGACCGGTACGTGGAAGTGGTGCGAAGGGCATTCGATGTACGGCAGGCAGTGCTCGACCGAGCCGTAACAGTCCCTGATCCGCTCTTCGGAAATGCCCAGTTGCTCCTGGATGGCGGCACGGAACTCGGTCCGGCTGACAGCCTTGTCGGCATGGCTCTTCCAGCCTCCGCCCGTCAGTACGAGGGAACCCTCCGGCAGTTCCAGCGGAGGTACCCCCATCACCGCCATCCGTTCGAGCACCGCGTGCAGGAAGGCGGGAAATCCGACGAGGCGCACGGGTTCGTCGCGCGCTGCGTATTCGATCAGGGCGTCGATCGAGCCCATGGGATTGAACTCGTGGCCCTCCCCGGTGTTGCGGAGCGCGTGGCCCACAGAGGCCACGGGAGCGAAGTCACAGAGCTCGTTGACGCCGTGGGCGGCCCCGACGGTCAGGCGTGGATTCGGTTCATGACCGAGCACCAGATAGTTGGCGGCTCGCTCGGTGTCGATCAGGCCGAGTTCCTTGATGGTCCAGGCGGCCATGCGTTGGGCGGCGCCGAAGGACCAGGTGTCGAAGCCGATCTCGGTCTTCTCACCGCCCGTGCCCGAGGACGTCAGTCGCAGTTCGACGGCGTCGGCCGATATTGAGGTGAGCGGGTGCCGCTTGAACAGGTTGACGTGGATGTACGGCAGGTCGCCGATGTCCTCGACGCTTTGTATGTGCGGCGAGCCGGCGCTTTGCCACATGGCCTGGTACAGGGGGTTGCGGGCGGCGTGCCAGGCGTTGATCTCGCGCATGGCGGTCACGAAGAGCGCGTCCGCGGCGGCGTCGGAGCGGAAGGGGGTCGGAAGGTCGCACAGCTGCTGCACATGGGCCAGCTCGGCGGGCTCCGGGACCGTCAGGGGACGGAAGTACTTGGCGAGCGAGGGAAGTCTGCGTGCGAGTTCCGCGTCAGTCATGGCTGTTGCGGTCGTCAAGGTTTCTCCTGATCTGGTCAGTGGTGGCGGCCGTCTTCCGCCCAGGCATGCGGCAGCCTCACCGCCTACGCGCGGGGCTGCCGGGATCGCCTGTTGGGCGGCTTTGCGCCTGGTCCCGGCTCACTGCCCCACGCGTACGGGCCAGTGGCAGGACGCCTGCCGGGATCAGCCCCGCAGAAAGTCGACGAGGAGCGCGGAAATCTCCTTGGGCCGTTCCAGGCTGGGCAGATGACCGCCCCACGGCAGGTGAACCAGCCGGGCGTCGGTGAGCCGGTCGGCCAGGTCCTGGGCCACGTCGTTGAAGTAGCCCATGTCGTACTTCCCCGTCACGATCAGGGTCCGGGCGGCGACGGCCGACAGCTCGAACTCGGCCTCCAGCTGATCGAATTCCTCCTCGGCGGCGAGTTGCACGTCATAGGCGTGCCGCTGCATGGCGCGCACCAGCTCGCGGGCCTCCTCATCGGCGTCCGGCCCCAGCCAGGTCCGCACGTTGAGTTCCACGGCCCCATCCAGGTCGCCCGCGTCCACCAGGGCCTCCTCCTGCTCGTCGAAAGCATCCAGTTCGTCGGTGGACGGGTGGAGGGGCGAGCCGGCCGACAACAGGGCCAGTGTGCTCACGCGTTCCGGCCAGCGCGCCGCGAGTTCCAGGGCGACCCGGCCACCGTAGGACGCGCCGACGACCGCGGCGCGCTCGATGCCCAGCTCGTCGAGGAGTTCGAGCACGTCCTGCGCGTCGTTGTTGGGCTGGTCCGGCACGGGAGTCTCTCCGTAGCCCCGGAAGTCGCACCGCACCACCCGGTACCCCGCGTCGATGAGGTCGTGCCACTGCGGATCCCACATGCGCCGGTCGCATGCCGAGGAGTGCAGGAGCACGACCGCACTGCCGGTACCCACGATGTCATGAGAAAGCACTATCTATCCCTATCCTTCATTCTCGATGTGGTGTAACTCGACCGGGCGAGGATGGCGGCGCACCCATCCCCAGGTGTCCGGTGAACGGCCCTGGTGGAGGTCGGTGAGCGCCGCCCTTAGCTCCATCGTCACCGGGCCCTGCTTCCCGCCGCCGATCAGCCAGTCGTTCTCACCGTCGCGCACCTGGCCGACCGGTGTGACGAGTGCCGCTGTGCCGCAGGAGAACGTCTCAGTGATGACGCCCGACTCGCTCTCCTCCCGCCACTGGTCGACCGAGATCCGCTCCTCGCTGACGGTGTAGCCCCGCTCCTCCGCGAGGGTCAGTAGTGAGTCGCGGGTCACGCCGGGCAGCAGAGTGCCGGTAAGCGGGGGAGTCGCCACGGTGGCGGTCGGTCCGGTCCCGCGGACGAAGAAGAGATTCATGCCGCCCATCTCCTCGACCCAGCGGTGCTCCACCGCGTCCAGCCACACCACCTGCTGGCAGCCCGCGTCGGCGGCCGTCTGCTGGGCGAGGAACGCACCCGCGTAGTTCCCGGCGCACTTGGCCTGGCCCGTACCGCCCGGGGCGGCCCGCGAGAACTCCCGGCTGATCAGCACCGACACCGGGTCCGGCCGGTCGGAGAAGAAGCCGCCCGTCACGAATCCCATGAGCAGGAAGGTGTACGCGCGAGCGGGCCGCAGCGCCAGGGACGCCTCGCTGGCGAACAGCACCGGCCGCAGATACAGGCTCAGCCCCTCCTCGTCGGCCGGCAGCGCCCCGCCGTCCCGGCGTACGAACGCGTCCACGGCATCCAGGAAGAGTTCCTCCGGCAGCTCCGGCATGGCGAGGCGCCGCGCCGACTGCTGGAAGCGGCGCGCGTGCGCGTCCGGCCGGAAGGTGCCGAGCACCCCGTCCTGCCGACGGTGGACCTTCAGGCCCTCGAACACCACTTGGCCGTAGTGCAGCCCTGCCATCGCCGGGCTGAGCCGCAGATCACCGAAGGGCAGGACCCGCGGACGGCCCGACCAGCCGGTCTCCGCAGTCCACGTCAGCATCACCATGTGGTCGGTGAACCACTCGCCGAACTCACGTCTCGTCGTCACCCGTCGTCTCCTCTCTCCGGCAACTCGCGTCAGACGAGGGGGACGAAGAAGAAGGTGTCACGGGTACGGAAGGCTCCACTCGCCGAGAACGTGAAGAAGTCCGCGAAACGCAGCGCCACCACACGCCCGTCGTGCAGCGTTCCCTCGAACGTGCCGTGCACCGCCGCTCCGTCCTCCCGCACCAGCGCGGTGGACAGGGCGTGACGGCCCTCCTTGATGACCCGTTGCTCCCGGTAGAACCGCTCCAGTGCGTCCCTGCCGACCAGCGGGTCGTAGCCGGGCCGACGGTAGACCGCCTCCGGGTCGAAGAGCTCGACGAGCTCGGGCACCTCGCCCGCGTCCACCAGCTCGTAGTAGTGGCGAATGCGCTGTTCCCTGTCCATCGTCAGCCTCCTCGGGTGCGTGCGTGCCAGTACGGGCTCAGTCACGTGATGCCGGCGGGAGCACGGCATCGCGGGCAATGCGGGTGAGGTCGTCGAGCTGCGCGTTCAGATAGAAGTGACCACCCGGGAAGCTCGTGGCCGTGAACGGTGCCGTCGTCAGCTCTCCCCACGCGCGCAGCTGTGGCTCGGTCGCCCCTGGATCCTCGGTTCCTCCCAGCGCGGTCACCGGCACGGGCAGCGGCGGATGGCCGACGAACCGGTAGGTCTCGCACAGCTCGTAGTCCGCCCGCAGGATCGGCAGCAGCAGCTCCAGCAGCTCCGGGTGCTCCAGCACCTCACCGGCCGTCCCCTGCAACGCCTCGATATGCCGGGCCAGCTCTGCGTCCGGCAGCTTGTGCACCACCCCATACGCCGTGGACCGCGGCAGATGCGGCGCCCCGTACCCGGAGACGACGAGATGGACCGGCGGCCGGCCGACCAGCAGCAGCTCGTGCGTCAACTCGTACGCGAGCAGGGCGCCCATGCTGTGGCCGAACAGCGCGAACGGCTTGCCGCCCGCACGCTCCACGAGGGACCCGGCGAGGTGCTTCACGATCTCGGCCGCCGAGGTGACCGGCGGCTCGGCGAACCGGGCCTCCCTGCCCGGCAACTGCACGGGCACCACCTCGACGTCCGGGCCGACCTTCGACTGCCACTCGCGGTACGCCGATGCACCCGCGCCTGCGTGCGGCAGACAGAACAGCCGTGCCACCGCGTCCGGTGCCGTCGTCTCCGCCGCGAACCAGCGGCCGGTCATGGGCTTCACGTGCTCTCCTTGGTCCGTGCCTGAGTCGGCCCCGTTTCCCGCAGTGGGTCGGTCTGAGCCGTGGTCAGTCCTCACGGGCCAGCTGCTCCTCGATCTCCTCGTCCGACAGGCCCCCGATCTCGTCGAGCAACCGCTCCAGCTCGGCCACGTCGGGGGCCGCCGCCTTCTCAGCCTCGGCCTCGGCTATCACGGCGGCCAGCTCCCGCATCCCCGAGTTCTCGAACAGCGCGCGCAGTGGCAGTTCGATGCGGAACTGTTCGCGAATGCGGGCCATCAGCTGGGTGGCCAGCAGCGAATGCCCGCCCAACTGGAAGAAGTCGTCCTTCAAGCCGACCCGTTCCACACCGAGCACCTCGGCGAACAGCAAGGCCAGCACATGCTCGTGAACGGTGTTCGGAGCGACATACTCCGAACGGTCCGCGAACTCGGGTACGGGCAGAGCGGCCCGGTCCACCTTGCCGTTCGCCGTGAGGGGCAGCGCGTCCAGCACCGTGATCGCCGAGGGCACCATCGCGTCCGGCAGCGCCACGGCCGCCGCCGCACGGACGGTGCCGGGGTCCACCTGGCCGGTGACGTAACCGGCCAGGCGGGACTGGCCGTGGTGGTCCGGCGCGGCGGTGACCACGGCATCCGTCACGCCGTCGATCGCGCGCAGCGCCGCCTCCACCTCGCCCAGCTCGATCCGCTGGCCGCGGATCTTGACCTGGTGGTCACGGCGCCCCAGGAACTCCAACTGGCCGTCGGGGAGGTAGCGGACGATGTCGCCGGTGCGGTAGAGGCGTGCGCCGGGGACGTTGGAGAAGGGATCGGGGATAAAGGTGGCGGCGGTGCGCCGCGGGTCGTCCAGGTAACCGCGGCCCACACCGATACCGCCGACCATGAGCTCGCCCGGCACGCCGACGGGGACGGGTTCGAGCATCGCGTCCACGACGTACAGCCGCGTGTTGCGGATCACCCGGCCGATCGGGGCCCGCACGGGGCTGAGTGCGGTGGGGTCGGTGATGACGGCATGGGTGACGTCGTCGGAGCACTCGGTGGGACCGTAGGCGTTCATGAGCGGGATGTGCGGGTACCGGGCCAGCCATCGTGCGCACAGGTCCGGCGGCAGCGCCTCACCCGTCACCACCAGCCATCGCAGCTGCGGCAGCTCCGGCGCCATGCCGAGGGTGTCCCACGCGTCCAGCGTCGCCCGCAGCAGCGACGGTACGACCTCCAGGACGGTTATGCTGGCATCGGCCGCGCGCTCGAACAGCCCCGTGGCGTCGAGCGCGGTGTCATCGCCCACGACGATCGTGCGCCCGCCCACGACCAGCGCGGCAAGCATCTGCCACACCGAAATATCGAAGGTCAGCGACGCGTTCTGCGCCACCACGTCCGCACCCGTCAACGCCAGATCCTCGACCTTGGCCAGCAGATGGTTGTCCATGCCCAGGCGATGCACCATCGCGCCCTTGGGACGGCCGGTCGAACCCGACGTGTAGATCACGTACGCCAGATCATCGGAATCACCCAGCGACTCGCTCAACGAACCTGCCGAAGCCGTACCGTCGACGACCAGCACATCGACCGGCCTGCCCGCCCCCTGCGCCAACTCCCGGGCAACCGACTCCCCATCACGCCCAATCAGCACCACACGCGCCCCACTGTCACCGAGAATCCCGGCGCTCCGGGCAAGCGGCGCACGCGTATCCAGGGGCACGTAGGCGGCCCCCGCGCTCAGCACACCCAGCACTGCCGTGATCGCGTCGATGCCACGGTCGAGATGGAGGACCACCCGGTCACCGACCCCCACTCCGGCACGCCTCAGGCAGGAGGCGAGGTGGTTGGTGCGCGCGACGAGTTCCCCGTACGTGACGGTGGCGTGCTCGTCCTGCACGGCCACGGCATCCGGACGTACCGCCGCATGAGCACGCAGCCGCTGCAGGATCCCGCCGAGCTGCTCGGGGCGTTCGGTGGCGTTCCACTCCTCCAGCAGCCGGGTGCGCTCCTGTGCGGAGACGGCGGTCAGTTCGGAAACGGTGACCTGTCCACGGCGTTCGGCCAGAACCCGGCAGGCACGCACGAAGTCGTCGAGAACCGCCCGCGCCGTGCCCTCGGCGAACAGATCCGTCGCGTACTCCAGCGTCACGTCGAGCGTGGAGCCCGACTCGTCGACCAGCATCATGAGGTCGAACTTGGCCGTGCCGTCCTCGACCGCGAGCTGGGTGAGCTCCACTCCGCCCATGGCAACGCCGGTGCGCGGTGCGTTCTGGAGGACGAGCATGGTCTGGAAGACCGGGTTGCGGGCGAGGTCACGGTCCGGCGCCAGCTCCTCGACCAGTCGCTCGAAGGGCACGTCCTGGTGCGCGAAGGCGTCCAGCGACGTGTCCCGCACCTGCCGCAGAAGCTCCGCGAACGGCTGACCGGCATCGACACGCGTCCGGAGCGGCAGGGTGTTCACGAAGAAGCCGATCAGGTTCTCGGTCTCCGTACGGGAGCGGTTCGCGACCGGAACACCGACTACGACCTCGTCCTGACCCGCCCGCCGAGCGAGTAGAGCAGCGTACACGGCCTGGAGGACCATGAACAGCGTCGCCCCCTGCTCGTGCGCCAGTTCGTCGAGCCGCGCGGCCGTGTCCTCGTCGATGTGCGCACGCAGATGGGCGCCCCGGTAACTGGGGACGGCCGGGCGCGGGAAGTCCGCCGGAAGCTCCAGCACCGGCGGCGCGCCCTCCAGGGCCGTATGCCAGTGGGCCAGCTGCTCCTCCAGCACCCCCGAAGCCAGCCATTCACGCTGCCAGGCCGCGAAGTCGGCGTACTGCACCGGGAGTTCAGGCAGGGCCGCACCGGCGTAGGCGGCCCGCACCTCACGCAGCAGGACACCCACCGACCAGCCGTCCGACACGATGTGATGCATGTTCAGGGCCAGGACGGACTCGTGTTCCCCCACCCTGGCCAGCACCCAGCGCGTCAGCGGGCCGCGCTCCAGGTCGAAGGGCCGGGCGGCGAGCTCGGCCGCCAGCCGCTCGGCAGCGACGCGGGGCTGGTCGGTGTCCTGGAGGTCGGTCTCCTGGAAGTCGATGAGGGGTTCGTCGCCGATGATCTGCACGGGCCGGCCGTCGACCTCGGCGAACACCGTCCGCAGCACCTCGTGCCGCCGCCCGACCGCCTCCAGGGCCGCGCGCAGCCGCTCCACATCGAGGGAGCCCCGCAGCACCACGGCCGCCGGAACGTTGTAGGAGGCACTGTCCGGCTCCAGCTGATGCAGGAACCACATCCGCTGCTGCGCGTACGACACCTCCACCCGCCCCGTACGCTCCACCGGCACCAGCGGCACCACATCGACGGCCTGGGCCGCGGCCACGGCCCGCGCGAAGTCACCCACCACCGGTCGCTCGAACAGCGCACGCAGCGGCAACTCCACACCGAACCGCTCCCGGACGCGCGCCACCAACTGCGTGGCCAGCAGCGAATGCCCGCCGAGCCGGAAGAAGTCGTCCTCCAGGCCGACCCGCCCCACACCGAGCACCTCCGCGAACACCGCCGCGACCTGCCGCTCCACCTCCGTGCGCGGCGCCACGTACCCCGAACGGTCGGCAAATGACGGCGCCGGCAGGGCCGCCCGGTCCACCTTGCCGTTCGCCGTCAACGGCAGGGTGTCGAGGACGACGACGGCCGAGGGGACCATGGCGTCGGGCAGCGCGGCGGCGGCCGCGGTGCGGACGGCGGCGGGGTCCACCTGGCCGGTGACGTAACCGGCCAGGCGGGACTGGCCGTGGTGGTCCGGCGCGGCGGTGACCACGGCATCCGTCACGCCGTCGATCGCGCGCAGCGCCGCCTCCACCTCGCCCAGCTCGATCCGCTGGCCGCGGATCTTGACCTGGTGGTCACGGCGCCCCAGGAACTCCAACTGGCCGTCGGGCAAGTACCGCACCATGTCACCGGTGCGGTACAGCCGCGCCCCCGGCACGCCCGAGAACGGGTCGGGGACGAACACCGCGGCCGTGCGAGACGGGTCGCCGAGATAGCCTCGCCCGACGCCCGCGCCCCCGATCAGCAGCTCGCCCGGCACCCCGATCGGCACCGGCTCCAGCCACTCGTCCACCACGTACAGCCGGGTGTTGCCGACCGGCCGCCCGATGGCCATGCCGGGCCGCTCGCCCAGGTCGTCGGAGGCGACGGCGCTCGCGACGCAGCAGCCGACGACCGTCTCGGTCGGCCCGTACTCGTTGACCACGCGGGCATCCGGCGCAACCGCGAACAGGCGGCGTACCAGGCTCGGCGGGAGTGCCTCGCCGCCGACGACGAAGCAGACCGGCAACCCGGCCAGCGCGCCCAGGGGCAGCAGCCTGCACACCGCTTCCAGGTGAGCGGGCGTCAGCTTCACCAGGGTGGGCCGCGCGGGACCGGTCAGCGCACCGACCAGCCCCTCGACGGGGGACGCCTCGTCCACCAGGTGCATCGAGCCGCCGCTGGTGAGCGGAACCCACAGGCTGGTCACCGTGAGGTCGAAGCCCACGGTGGTGTGCAGCGGCGCGACCGGCGGCTCGTTCGGGCAGTACTCGGCCGCGGCCCACGTCAGGTAGTTGAACAGCCCGGACTGGGTGATCTGTACGCCCTTGGGGCGGCCCGTGGATCCCGAGGTGTACAGCACGTACGCCAGGTCGTGCCCGTCGGACGCCAGGGCCGGAACCTCCGGTGCGGCCGAGGAGACCAGGGCGCGCACGTCCAGCACCGGCGCCGCGCCCGCCACCACCGCCCCGTGCCCCTCGGTGTCCAGGACAACGGCCGGGCGGGCGTCTGCGGTGATCGCGGCCAGCCGGTCGGCCGGCTGCGCCGGGTCCAGCGGCACGTACGCCGCGCCCCGTTTCCACACCGCCAGCAGCGCCGCCACCAGCTCCACCGAGCGCGGCACGGCCACGCCCACCACGTCGGCCGCGCCGACGCCCGCACCGGCCAGCCCGGCGGCGATGCACCCGGCCATGGCGTCCAGCTCCGCGTAGCTCACGCGGCGGTCACCGGCGACGACCGCGTCCGCGTCCGGCGTCCGGGCCACCCGCCGGGCGAAGAGCCCGAGGGCAGTGGACGCGCCTTCGGCCTCCGGGACGACCGTCGGGCCGGCCGACCAGCGCGTGAGCTGCCGCCGCTGCTCCTCGCTCACCGCGAGCAGGCCGCTCAGCGGCCGGTCCGGGGCCAGTGCGCCCTCGCGCAGCACGGCGAGAACCTCGCCGAGGAGCCGGTCGGCCGTGGCGCGCGTGAACAGGTCGGTGGCGTACTCCAGTCTCAGCTCGACACCGGCGGGACCCTCGTGGACGAACAGGGTCAGGTCGAACTTGGCGACGGCCAGCGGCACGTCGAAGCGGTGCACGGTCAGGCCCGGTGCCAGGTCGAAGCCGCCGGGCGCATTGTCCATGGCGATCATGGCCTGGAAGAGGGGGTTGCGGGACCGGTCCCGTCGGCCGCCGAGCGCCCGAACCAGCTCACCGAACGGCACGTCGCCGTGGGCGAGCGCCTCCGCCGTACGCTCCCGCACCTGGACGAGCAGGTCGCCGAAGGACATCCCGCGCCGCCAGTCGGTCGGTACGACCAGGGTGTTGGCGAAAAAGCCGATCAGCTCCCCGGTGTTGGGGTGATCGCGGTTCGCCGACGGGACGCCGAGCCTGATCCGCGGCTGGGCCGCGTTGCGGGCGAGCACTGACGCGAACGCCGCGTGCGTCGCCATGAACAGCGTGGCGCCCTGGCGCGCCGCCGTCGTCCGCATACGACGGGCGAGTTCGTCGTCGAGGACAGTGATGACGCGGTCGCCCGCGAACGACGGCACCCGGGGGCGTGCGCGATCCGTGGGGAGCTCGAGCACCAGGTCCTGGTCGTGGAGTACGCCGCGCCAGTGATCGAGCTGCTTGTCCTGGACGCCGGACCGCAGCCATTCGTCGTGCCACACGGCGAAGTCCGCGTACTGGAGGGCGGGCGGCGGGAGCGGCACGTCGCTCGCGCCGGCCAACTCGGCCAGGTACAGGACGGTGAGTTCCTTGATGAACACGCCCATGGACCAGCCGTCGGTGATGATGTGGTGCATCAGAAGCGACACCACGTGGTCGTCGTCCCCGAGCTGGTGGACGGCGATCCGCAGCAGCGGCCCGTTCTCCAGGTCGAACGGCTCCGCCGCCCGCCGCGCGCACTCCTCGCGGCACGCGGCGGCCGCGCCCTCGCCCAGGCCGCTCAGGTCCAGGTGCTCCACCCGCGGGCGGAGCGCCGGCTCCGGGTGGATCACCTGGGACACGTGTCCGTCGGCGACGGTGAACGTGGTCCGCAGAATCTCGTGCCGCTCGCACATTCCGCGCAGGGCGCGTTCCAGCGCGCCCGTGTCCAGCGGCCCGGTCAGCCGCATCGCGGCCGGCACGTTGTACGCCGTGGACGTCGGGTCGAGCTCTACGAGCAGCCGCAGGCCGACCTGCGCCGGGGATGCCGGCATGACATAGACCTGGCCCGAGTTCATCTGGTCCTCGCTCACAATCGTTGGTCCGTGTTGCTGGGGTGGTGCGGCTACCGGCTGCCGTCCCGGCGTACATAGGCGGCGCGCGGCACCGCGGTCGGCCCGGCGGGCACGCCGCCTGGCGCGGAGGCCGCGTCGGCGGCCACCCCGGCCGAGCCGCCGCCGGTCCGCTCCGCGATCTGGCCGGCCACGGCACGCGCAGTGGGCTCGTTGAAGAGCTCGTTCAACGCCAGATCGACCCCATAACGCTGCTTGACCTGCGCCAGCAACCGGATCGCCAGCAGCGAATGACCCCCGATCTCGAAGAAGTTGTCGTCCGGCCCCACCTCCGACCGGCCCAACACCTCCGCGAGCATCGCCGCGACCTCCGCCAACAGCCCGGAACCCACGTCCGCGACCACCCCGGCCGAGCCGCCTTCCGGCAGTCGCAGTGCGGTCCGGTCGATCTTCCTGTTCGGGTTCTTGGGCAGTTCCTCCAGGCGTACAAGGAGGGCGGGCACCATGTACTCCGGCAGGCGCTCGGCCAGGTGCCGCGTCAGCTCGTCCACCGTCGGGGTACCGGCGTAGTACGCCACCAGTCGCTTCTCGCCCGTGGACTCGTCGACCACGGTGACCGCCTCCAGCACGCCCGGGTGCGCGGTGAGCGTGGCGTCGATGTCACCGAGCTCGATGCGGAACCCGCGCACCTTCACCTGAAAGTCGACCCGGCCGAGGAAGTCGATGGTGCCGTTCGGCAGCCAGCGGGCCAGGTCGCCAGAGGCGTACATACGCGCCCCCGGCATCCCGCTGAACGGGTCCGGCAGGAACTTCTCGGCCGTCAGGTCCGGCCGACCCAGATAGCCGCGGCCCAGCCCGTCGCCGCCGATGTACAGCTGGCCGGGCACGCCGATCGGCACTGGGTTGAGCCGCTCATCGAGCACGTACACCTGGGTGTTGGCGATCGGGCCGCCGATCGGCAGGCGCCAGACATCCTCGGGGACCTCGGACAGCGGCTGCGTCGTCGCGAACGTCGTGGACTCGGTCGGACCGTAGCCGTTGGTCAGCAGCGGGCCGTTGAGCGCGGCAACCTCGCGGGCGCGCTTCGGGTCCATCGAGTCGCCGCCCACCAGCAGTTGGCGGGTCGACGCGAAGGTGGCAGGGTCGTAGCCGACGACCTGGGTGAACAGCGGGGTGGCCATGACGACGGTGTGGATGTCGTTGTCGCGCAGGGCCGCCGCCAGCCGCGGCGGTGACAGGACGGTGTCCTTGCCAAAGCCGACCAGCCAGCCGCCGTTGAGCAGAGCGCCCCAGACCTCCAGGGTGGCGGCGTCGAAGGCGGTGTTGGACAGCTGGGCCACCCGGTCGCCGGGCTCCAGGGACAGGTAGTCGGTGTCGCGGACCAGCCGGACGACGTTGCGGTGCGTGATGCAGATGCCCTTCGGCGTCCCCGAGGAACCGGAGGTGTACATCGCGTACAGCAGCCCGTCCGGGTCGGCAGTGGTCTCCACCGGGCGGTCGTTGGCCGGGTCTGCGGCGGCCTCAGCCGTCAGGAAGTCGCCGGACGCCAGCCGCGGCAGCTCCGTGTCGACCTCGGTGAGTGAGTCGTCGCCGCGTGCGGTGAGCAGCACCACGGGCCGCGACTCGGCGAGGATCCGCCGCAGCCGCTGCGGCGGGTGCGCCGGGTCCAGCGGTACGTACGCGCCGCCCGCCTTGGCCACAGCGAGCATGGCCACGACGACTGCCGGGTCACGGTCGACGTGGAGCCCGACCGGTGTCTCCTCGCGCACTCCCTGGTCGCGCAGGCGCCGGGCCAGCGCGTTGGAGACCCGGTCCAGCTCGCGGTAGGTGTACGTCAGTTCGCCGTATGTGAGGGCCGGGGCGTCAGGCCGCTGGGCCACCTGCTCGGCGAACAGCTCTGGCACCGTGCGAGTGCGCGGGTAGTCGGTCGAGGTCGTGTTCCACTTGGCGATCTGGTGCAGCTCCTCCGTCCGGGCGGACGGGATCGCGGCGAGCGGCTCGCCGGGCCGCTCGGCCAGCCGTGCCGCCAGGTCGGCGAAGTTGGCGCCGAAGCGCTCCACCGTTTCGCGGTCGAAGAGGTCGGTGGAGAAGTTGATGCCCGCTTCCAGGTGGTCGCCGACCTCCGCGACCACCATCGTCAGGTCGATCTGCGCCGTGCGCCGGACCAGGCCGAGGGACTGGGCCTCCAGCTCCCCGACCCGCACCCGGATGCCGGGGCGGCCGAAGTTGAGCGCCGCCAAGTCCTCCCCGCCCGCCAGGTGCGACTTGGTGAGGCTGAACATCACCTGGTAGCCGGGCGGGCGGGATGCCTCGCGCGCCAGGCCGAGCCGCTCGACGAGGACCGGGAACGGCATGTCCTGGTGCCGCATCGCCCCGGCAACCGTCTGCTTGGTGACTTGTATCTGGTCGGCGAAGCTGCGCTCGCCGACCATCCGGGAGCGGATCAGCACAGGATTGACGAAGTAGCCCACGACACGATGCAGATCGGCGTCGACACGGCCCGAGGCGGGCACGCCGATCAGGAAGTCGTCCTCGCGGGTGTAGCGGTGCACCAGTGTCTGGAACACCGACAGGAGCACCACGAAGAGCGTAGTGCCTTCGGCCGTGGCCCGTTCGCGCAGCGCCACGGTCGTGGCGGCATCCAGCTCCAGGGTGACCGTGTCGCCGGCGTACGTCTGGACCGGGGGGCGCGGCCGGTCGGCGGGCAGTTCGAGGACCGGGTTGCAGCCGTCGAGCTCACGGCTCCAGTACTCCCAGAGCCGCTGTCCGCGCGGCGCGTCGAGCAGCGCCCGCTGCCGGTGGGCCAGGTCGGCGTAGCCGGTCTTCGGCGGCGGGGGCAGGGCCGCGCCACTGCCAGTCTCTCGTGCGTACAGCCGTCCCAGCTCGTCGGTCAGGACCGCCATCGACCACATGTCGACGGCGATGTGGTGCACCACGAGCGACAGCACGTCGCCGCCGGGCCTGCGGAACAGGGCAGCCTGCAGCACCCGGCCCCGTGGCAGGTCGAACCTCTCGCCGGCGATCTCGCGCCGCAGCCGCTCGCCCAGCTGCTCGTCGTCCAGATGCGCGGCGTCCTCGACGGTGAACGCCACGTCCTGGTGGTCGAGGACCTCCTGGTACGACTCGCCGTCGTCCGCCCAGTGCAGGGCCGTACGCAGCGCCGGGTGTCGGCCGACGAGCGACTGGAACGCACGGTGCAGCGCCTCGGCGTCCACCTCGTCCAGAAACCGCAGCGCGGCGTAGATGTGCTGGACGGCGGTGTCGGGGTGCTGGCGCTCCAGGATCCACAGCGCCTGCTGGTTGATGGCCAGGGGGCTGCGCTCGCCGGCCGCGGGTTTCCGGACTGGGACGGCGGATTCGGCGGGGGCGTCGAGCAGCAGGTCGTTGACGCTGGCGCCCGAGAGCAGGGCTTCCAGGGACAGGTCCATGCCGATGGCGTCCTCGACGGCCGCCTTCAGCTCGATCGCGCCCAGGGAGTCCAGCCCTTGGGCGGCCAGGGGCACGGCCGGGTCGACGGCCGTGCGCAGGCGGCTGCTCGCCAGGGCGAGCACGGTCTCGCGGGCGGTCTCCTGCCACAGGTGCTCGGGCAGCGAAGCGAGATCGGCGGCGCGGCCCGCGTCCCAGCGGTGCACCACCTTCAGCGAGCCGTCGACGAGCATGGCCCGCGTCCGCGACCGTTGGATCTTCCCGCTGGTGGTGCGGGGGATGTGGCCGGGCCGTACGAACACGACCGTGCCGGGCGTCACCCCGTGCTCGCGGGCCAAGTGGGCCCGTACGAGCGCTGTGACCTCGGCGATCTCGTCCGCGCGGTGGGCGGTCGCCGTCTCCAGGACCAAGCAGATCTCCTCGCGCCCGTCGGTCTCCAGTGCGAAGGCGGCGGCGCCGCGGCGGAGCGAGGCGTGTGCGTCGAGGGCAGCCTGTTCCAGGTCCTGCGGGTAGTGGTTGCGGCCGCGTACGACGATGAGGTCCTTGCTGCGCCCCGTGACGTACAGCTGGCCGTCGTGGAGGAAGCCGAGGTCGCCCGTGCGCAGATGGCGCCGCTCGTCACCGGCCCGCGTGGCGCCGAACGTCTGGTGCTCGGTGTCGTCGCGACCCCAGTAGCCGACGGCGACGTTCTCCCCGGACGCCCAGATCTCACCGACCGTGCCGGGCGGGCACTCGGCACCGCTCTCCGGGTCGACGACGGTCACGTCCAGGTCCACGGCGACAGGGCCGCAGCCCACGACCGGCAGACCCTTGTCGTCGGGCACCGGGCGTCGGCCGGGGGCGAGCGAGTCCGCGTCGAAGGTGTCGGCCACGGGGCTGTCGCCGATGGTGCGGCCGGAGACCATCAGTGTGGCCTCGGCGAGCCCGTAGCAGGGGAAGAAGGAACCGCGCCGGAAGCCATAGGGGGCCATGCGCCGGGCGAACCGCTCCAGGGTCCTGGCGCGCACCGGCTCGGCGCCGTTGAACGCGATCTCCCAGTGCGACAGGTCGAGCCCGACCAGGTCCTCCTCGGGGATGCGGTCCACGCACAGGTCGTACGCGAAGTTCGGTCCGCCGCTGATCCGGGCGCCGCGTTCGGATATCAGCCGCAGCCACTGCAGCGGCCGCGTGATGAACGAGACCGGGGAGAACAGCGTGGCGGTGGCACCGGCGTAGACCGGTTGCAGGATGCCGCCGATGAGCCCCATGTCGTGGTACGGCGGCAGCCAGCTCACCACGGGCGTGTCGGGCGTAGTGCCGAACCGCTCCTGGATCTGGCGGGAGTTGACGACCAGGTTCCGGTGGGTGACGACCACACCGCGCGGGGTGGCCGTGGAGCCGGAGGTGTACTGCAGGAACGCGACGGTGTCGCCGTCGATGTGGGGGCGGCGCCAGTCGCCGGGCGCGGGCAGCTCGCCGTCGACCGCGATCAGCGGCAGGTCCGGGATGCCGGCCGCGGCCACGAGCTCCGCGGGATCGGCGAGGATGGTGCCGGGCACGAGTGCGGCAGCCGGGGCCGAGTCGGCGAGCACGGCGCGGTGACGGGCCGAGTAACTGCCCTTGCTCGGCGGGTAGAGCGGCACGGCGATGGCGCCGGCGTAGAGGCAGCCGAGGAAGGACGCCACGTAGTCCAGGCCGGGCGGCAGGAGGACCAGCACCCGGTCGCCGGGGGCGACCCGCTCCGCGAGCAGGGCCCCGATCGCCCGCGCCCGGTCGTGCAGTCCGGCGATGGTGAGGGCCGCCGCCGGCTCCGTGCCGTCCGGGGTGACAAACTCGAACGCCGTGCCCGTCGACAGGGCTGCGCGTTCGGCGACCACGTCGACGAATGTCGAGGCGCGGACAACTGACTGCTCCATGGCGGAACTCCTAGCTTTCCAGGCTCAGGCAAGACGCCAACGAATCCAGCGGGCGGCTCCGGCCAGCCCGAACACGGTCATCGCGGTCAGTACCGCGATGTCCAGGGTGAAAGCGGCGCCCAAGTCGCCGTTGAGGGTGTGCCGCAGGGCGTCGGCCGCGTAGGTCGGCGGCAGCAGATAGCCGAGGACCCGCAGCGGCAGCGGCAGCGAGTCCGGCGGGATCAGCACCGGCGCCGCGAGCAGCAGCACGAAGATCAGCAGGTTGGTGATGACGACGATCAGCTCCATGCTGTCGATCAGTGTGCCGATGGCCAGGCCGATCGCGGACAGCGCCAGACACGACAGCGGCAGCACCAGCACGAGGGCGGGCGAGATCGTGAAGTCCACGTCGTACATCAGGCCGGCGGCGACCATCGGCGTGATCAGGCCCGGCATGATCAGCAGTAGGCGGGACAACACCATCGCGGCGACGAACGACGCCTTGCTGATGGGCAGTGAGGCGTAATAGACCATCATGCCGTCGTTCTTGATCACGCCGATGCGCTGGGCGAGGGTCGCGATGCCTTCGGTGGCGACGGAGAAGATGGCCGCGCCGCTGACGATGTACAGCAGGCTGGTGGCGTCGTTGAGCCCGCCGCCGATGCGCGACAGGCCGAAGACCATGGCGACCGGCATCAGCAACCCGAACAGCAGGCTCCAGGTCCAGGTCGTGCGGACCTCCAGCATCTGCTCCAGCCACAGGTACTTGAGCCCGACGAGCAACCGCCGCGCCCGCTCCTTGAACGCCGACCGCGCGGACGAGCCGACCGTTCCGGTCGCAGGGGCGGTGGCGGTCGCGGTGCCGACCGCGGGCACAGCGCCGGTGGTGGTCGCGGGGTCGGTGCCGCCGGAAGCGGGGACGATGCCGGTGCCAGTGCCGGGCGCTGGCACGGCGCCGGACACGGGCACCGTGCCGGTCGCGGGGGCGGCGGCCGGTTCCGTCAGTGGTGCTCCGCGCTCCGGCGTGCCCGGCTCCGGCGCGGCCTCGTCGGCCAGCGGGCGTTCCTTGCCGTCCAGGCTCAGGTAGACGTCCTCCAGCGTCGGGCGGGTGAGCCGGAAGTCGTCCACCCGGGCCATGCCCAGGTCAACCGTCACGGCCTTGACCAACTCGGGCATCAACTCCGGTTCGGAGTGGATGAGATACGTCCCCTCGCGGCTGCCCGGCACGACCGAGCCGACGGTCTCCAGACGATCCACCTCGTGCGGCCGCAGCGACTCGCCGTCCTTGACGAACAGCTCCATGCGGACCTTGTCGCCCATCCGCCCCTTGAGCTCGCCGGGTGTGCCCAGCGCGGTGATCCGCCCGCCGTGCATCACGGCCACCCGGTGCACGGCCTTCTCGGCCTCCAGCACATTGTGGGTGACCAGGACCACGGTGGTGCCCTCGGTGGCGCTGCGGCGGGCGACCATGTCCCAGATGAGCCGCCTGTTGTGCGGGTCGAGCTCATTGGTGGGCTCGTCCAGGATGAGCAGCTTGGTCCTGCCCATCAGCGCCATGCCGAAGTTGACCAGCCGCATCATGCCGCCGCTGAGCTGGTTGACGTACCGGTCGGCGACCTCGCCGAGCCCCAGCTCGTCGACCAGTTCGGTGGTCTGGCGCCTGGCCTCCTGCTCCGACTGCCCGCGCAGCCGCCCGGTGTAGTGCAGCGCCCGCCGCACCTCGACCAGCCGCATCGACAGCCCGGTCTGCGGCAGGAAGCCGGTCATGGCCTTCACCGCCTCCGGGTCGGCCACCACGTCGACGCCCTCGACGTGGATGGAGCCCGACGTGGGGCGGACCAGCCCCAGCATCTGGGACACGAGCGTGGTCTTGCCCGCGCCGTTGGCGCCCAGCAGTCCGAAGACCTCGCCGCGGGCGATGGAGAAGGTGACGTCATCGTTGGCCCGCACCCGTTCGCCGTGCTTGCCGGACTGGTAGGTGCGCGTCAGATGGCGGACCTCGATCGCCGTGACCCCGTTGTTGCGTGGCATGTCCCCTCGATGACTGTCGATCTGATCAGAGCGTTGTGATCCGGCGTACGACGGCGGAGTCGTCCGGCGCGAAGCCGAAGGACACCTGCACGGTCCCCTCCGGTCGTGGCCCCACCAGGGCCGCGACCTCGGCTGGCAGTCCGATGGTGTAGTCGGCCACGTCGACCGGCAGCCGAGTCCCGGCCTTCGTCTCGCAGCCGATCTCCACCCCGGACACGCTGCCGGTGAACTGGAAGACCACGCCCTCGGCGCCCTCGCCCTGCTTGTCGAGCACCGGGCCGTTCATCCGTACGCCGGCGACCGTGCAGGACTTCAGCGGCTCGCGCGGCAGCCGGATCTGCAGCCGCCACGCCTCCCGTTGCGAGGCCACCTTGAACCGCACTCGGCGCGTGTCGCCGGACGTCTCGTCGCTCAGCTCCGTCACCTTCGGTGCCGGCAGGTCCAGCGTCGGCGCCTTCGCGCGCAGCACCGGCTCGTCGCCCCGCTGCGGGTAGTAGTCGGCGGCCGAGCCACGGCCGGGGTTCGCACCGAGGACCTTGCGGGTCCAGGCGTCCGGCTCGGGGTCGCCGCTGATCCACATCGTGGTGTCTCGCGACAGGTCCCGTACGTACACGAGGGCGTTGGGCCGCGGGTGCTCGGCGTCGAAGTCCGACCGCAGCAGCCCGGTCCCCACCAGCACCAGCGCCAGCCCGGCCGCCGACGCGGCGACGAGCCCGGGCCGCGCGATCCGCACCAGCAGCGGCAGCAGCAGCACGCCGCCGATCGCGGCGACCGCCATGGCCACCGCCGCCAGCGGTATGCCCAGCGCGATCAGCAGGCTGTCCACCAGCGGGGCGAACAGTACGGCCGCCACGGCGGGCGCGGCCGTCGCCAGGAGCGCATCCGCCCACACCCGGTGCTCGGTCCGGGCGTCCCGGCACGCCCACCACAGCGCGGGCAGACCGGCCAGCAGCGGCCACTGGAAGAGGTAGCTCACGCCAGGCAGCGCGAGCACCGACGCGAGCAACAGCACCGCCCCGACGGCCAGCGCGCCGCACACGAGCTCCGTCTGCCGACGCTCCCGCAGCAGTCGCGCGGCCGCCATCAGCAGGGCCGCGACCAGCACCAGGAACCCGGCCGCGAACAGCCCCCGCTCGTACGGCTCGGACAGCGGCAGCGCCGCCAGCTCCGGCCGCAGCGCCGCGGCCGCCAGCCAGAGCCCGAACGTGCCGAGCGCCGCCACGATCACCGCCGCGAGCCCGGTGCCCGCCGTGACCAGCACGCCCGTGACCCGCAGCGCGGACCGGCGCGCGCCCCACCAAGCCAGGGCCGCGAGGCCGAGCACCGTCACGACGGCAAGGGGCAGCGCCCAGCCGGCCGGGTAGTGCACCAGCACCCGCGCGAACAGGTCGAAGTAGACGGCGTCCTCGTCGCTGCGCAGCTCCCGCAGGTCCCGGTCGCCCAGGCCGCGTACGAGCCCCAACATGGACTCGCCGTGGTGCTGCACGCTGTCGTCGCTGAGCCGTTCCAGGTCGTCGTGCGGCGAGTGGTAGTCGTGGAAGCCGTGCAGGAAGGCGGCGTTGAGGCCGACGGCTCCTTCGTCCCGGAAGACGGTGAAGTCGCTGCCGTTCGGCATGCGCTTGTAGACCTCGTACGCCAGCGAGTTGGCGACCGGCCTGCTGCTGCCGTGGGCGAACGCGTCGATCAGCGGCCTGTTGTCGGTGTTCGTCTCGAACATGACCACCGGGCCACTGCTGCCGCGCGCCTCCCAGTTGAGCACCACGCCGTAGTCCTCGACGCCGTACTCCTGGACGAACTTCTCCGCGCCGAGAGCTCCGAGCTCCTCGCCATCGGTGAACAGGAACACCACGTCGTTGCGTACGCCGCCGGACTCCTTCAGGGCGCGCATCGTCTCGAGCATGGCGGCCACCGCGGCGCCGTCGTCGGCGGCGCCGGGCCCTGTGGGCACCGAGTCGTAGTGGGAGACGAGTAGCACCGCCTTGCCGCCGCTGGTCTGCGGCGCGCTGCCGGGGACCTTGGCGATCACGTTGTGCACGGTCGCCGCCGGGAACGGGTTGCCCCAGGCAGGGCGTACGACGTCGCCCGACTGCACGGTCACCTGGGCGCCCAGCGACCGCGCCATCCTGACCAGGTAGTCGCGCACGCGGGCGTTGTCCGCGGTGCCCGTCGGGTGCGGGCGCTGTGCGATCTGTTCGAGGTGGGGGGCGGCCCGGGCGGCGGAGAACTCCGTCGCCGGGGCGTCGGTGTCACGCGCCGCCGGCGGTGCGAAGGCGAGCATGGCCAGCACGGCGAACAACGTCGGCACGGCCAGCACGGCCGCGAGTACCGCCCGGTGCGCGGCGGGGCGCGGTGCCGCGGGCCCGGCTTCGTGCCCGGTGTCGAGGCCTGCTGCCTCGTCCGTGATCCTCACCGATATCACCGCGCCTCAGGCCGTACGCCAGAACGGCACGATGTTCTCGATCTTCTCGATCATGCCATGGCAGTAGTTCGCGTTGTGGTCCAGGCTCTGCGCCGCCATGTAGGGGTACTGGAGCCGCTTGTGGTCGACCGTGAAGACGACACCGCCGGGCGGCGCGGGGTCGAGGCGTACGGCCGTGGTCAGTGCCTCGCGCCAGGAGGCGTCCAGCTCGACCCGGTATGTGCGGCCCTCGCGGGCCGTGACCGTGAGGGTCTCGAAGGGGTGGTCGTGCTCCTCCAGGGGCGTGGTGCTGTACACGTACGGCCGGTTGACCAGGTCGATCTCGAAGAGACCGCGCGCGGTGTCGTCCGACCACCAGGGCTGCGAGCGGGCGAACTCCCTCAGGTGCCGGGTGAACAGCGTGCGGTGCTCGTGCAGCACGGTGTGGATGAACAGGCCGTAGTTGCCCACGTCGTAGTAGAGCGCGTCCCGGATCGACCGCTCGACGTACTCGACGATCGGGTCGTCCTCGGGCAGCGAGCGCCAGTAGTCGACGAACGCCGAGAACAGCTCGGGGTGGGTGAGGATGCCCTTACCCGTCAGGTACTTGCTGGTGGCCCGCAGGCTGCGGGTGTTGTGCACCGCGTGGACCGCGTAGAAGTACCGCATGCCCTCGACGAACTCGTCGGCGCTGACCTGCTCGGTGGCGATGACGATCTGCGCCTCAGCGACGCCCCCGCCAGCCGGCCTGGTGACCAGGCCGAGCTTCTCCCGGTTGTGGTAGATCGGCGTGTTGTTCAGCAGCAGGTGGGAGTACGAGATGATCGTGTGTGCGTCCTTCTCGCACAGCGTGCCGATGCCCTTCTTGAAGGACTCCAGCGTCTCGCCGGGCAGCGGCCAGATCAGCTCGATGAAGGAGCTCAGGCCCCGGTCGCGCAGGTCGTCCTGGACCGAACCGAAGGCGTCCAGCTTGATGTTGTCCCGTCGGATGATCTTCAGGCTCTCCGGCTCCAGCGTCTGCATCGACACCGGCTGCGAGGTGACGAGTCCGGCCTCCTGGAAGATGCCGGTGATCTTGGTGACTGCGTGCGGCTTGTTCTTCGCGGAGGAGAAATAGACGACATTCGGCAGGTGGTTCTCCCGCGCCAGCGCCGCGATGTGCTCGGAGAACTCGACGTCGCGGGCGAGCATGCCCCAGTTGGCGTCGGCGATGTAGAGGAACAGCGTGCCGTTGCGCGACATCCAGGTCAGCTCGTCGCGCACCCGCTCCTCGTCGAAGCGGTACACACGGTCATTCGTCGCCGCGCCCCAGAAGCAGAACCCGCAGTGGTACGGGCAGCCGCGGTTGGTCTCGATGATGCTGATGCTGTACTCGGGCGCGATCAGCCCGGACAGGAAGGGCGACGGGATGGTGTCCAGGTCCTTGATGCGGGCCCGGTCACCGGTGTTGATCAGTTCTCCGTCCCGGTAGACGCTCAGTCCCTCGACCTTGGTCAGGTCGGGGTGCGGCTCGGTGAGCTCCCGCAGGTACTCGGTGAAGGAGATCTCTCCCTCGCCGTTGCACAGGGACAGCTTCTCGTCGTGCGGGTCGAGGTAGCGCAGGCCGTGGTGCATCACCTGCGGGCCGCCGAGCATGATGTCGGCGTCCGGCTTCGCCTCCCGCAACATCTTGACCAGCGGCCGGACCAGGCCGATGTTCCAGACGTACGTGGAGAACGCGAAGACGTCCGAGTCCTTGGCGAGCAGATCACGGGCGATGGTGTCGAGCGGCGTCTTGATACTCGTCGTGTACTTGTCGAACCGGTACTCCTTGGAGACCACCGGGTCCGTCGATGCGTACGCCTCCAGGTACCCGGAGACCAGCGGGGTGATCCTCTCGAACACCGAGAGCTCTACCGTGGTCACTGTCTTCATGCGTCCCCCATGTACTCGGTCGTACCGCTTGTCCTGCCGTGGTCCGCGAGCCAGTCCAGGGGACCGTCGGCAGCGGACCGGATCGCCTCCAGTACGGCGACGAGTCGCGGCCCCAGCTCCCGCGCGTCCTCGGGCACCGCCTGGTCGCCGGCGAAGGTGAACGCCAGCGCGTTCTGGGCCCCGCGCAAGATGTCGACCCGGACCGGGAACTCGGTCTGGGCCAGACCGAGGTCCCGCGCTATCAGCGGGTGCTCGACTGTGGCCGGCAGTTGGGCCGCCTTGAGCGACTCGTCGACCGGGTAGTTGTCGAAGACCAGAACCGTCGCCAGGTCACGGCCCTGCGTCATCGCGCCGAGCTCCAGCACGCCGTGCTCTTCGGCGGCCACCCGCTCCAGTTGAAGCCGCAGGGCCGCCGCCACAACCGTTTCACCGGGCCTGGCCGCGAACCGTACGGGCATGGTGCTGATGAACGGCCCGACAGCCGACTCCGCGCCCGCCAGGGCCGGTCGGCCCGAGGCGGTGATGCCGAACACCACGTCGTCGTGGTCTGTGCGCTCTGCCAGGACCACGGCCCAGGCCAGCTGGACCAGCGTCGCGAACGTGATGCCGTGCTCGCGCCCGAGGGCGTCGAGGCCGTCCAGGAGCTTCGGTTCGAGGGCGGTGAGCAGGCGGACCGGCTGGCTGGCCGCGCCCGTCGGCAGAGGCATCGGCCGCGGGGCCCACGGACCGGGGCAGTCGCGCAGGTAGCCGGTCCAGAACTCGGCGGCGGCGTCCCTGTTCTGGGCGGAGATCCACTCCACGTGCTTGTCGAACGGCATCGGCTCGGGCAGCGAAGGACGCTCGCCGGACGCGAACGCCAGGTAGGCGGCGAGCAGTTCGCGGCGCAGCTGCATGCACGACCAGCCGTCCAGCAGGCTGTAGTGGTGCAGCTGGACCACGAGCTGTGCCTCGTCGCTCAGCCGGTAGCGCAGGATCCGGACGAGCGGGGCCGTCGCGAGGTCGAAGCCGACCGACCTCAGCTCCGCCAGCTCGGCGAGGACTTCCCGCTCCTGCTCCTCGTGGGTCATGCCGCGCAGGTCACGGGTGCGCAGCGGCAGGTCGACGCGGTCGGCGACAACCGGGCGCGGCCGACCGGAGGCGGTGTCCTCGTACGAGGTACGCAGGATCGCGTGGCGGGCGAACAGCCACTCCCAGGCGTCGTGGAAGGCCTGTTCGTCGAGGTTGCCCGGCAGCGGGAACGCCGACTGGATCACGTACAGGCCGGGCACCGGTCGCCGGTGCGCGACGGACAGCATGTGCCGCTGGATCGGTGCGAGGCCGTCCTGGTCCGCCGGGCCGGATCCTCTCCCCTGCGGCCGTTCGGCCGCGGCGCGGTCGATCGCGGCCGCCAGTTCACCGATCGTCTGGTCCTGGAACACCATGCGGGGCGTCAGCTCCAGACCGGCGGCGCGGGCTCGGGTCACCATGCGGATGCAGGCCACGGAGTCACCGCCCAGCGCGAAGAACCCGTCGTCCGCCGTGATGCCCGCACGGCCCAGCAGCTCGCCCCACACCTCGGCGAGCATGAGCTCCGTCGGCGACGCGGGCGCGCGTCCTGTGCCGGTGGCACCGGCCGGTGCGGCCCCGGCGCCCGGGAGCGGCAGCCGGCCCCGGTCGACCTTGCCGTTCGGAGTGAGCGGTATCCGATCCAGGACGACCAGCGCCGAGGGCACCATGTACGCCGGGAGGGCGGTCCGCAGGCGCTCGCGCAGCGCGTCCGTGTCCGGCGCGGCGGCGCCCTCTTCGGCCACCAGGTACCCGACGAGGGTGCGCCGTCCGTCGACCTGAGGGGCCGCCACCACGGCCTGGGCGACCTCGGGCTGGGCGCGCAGCGCCGCCTCGACCTCGCCCAGTTCGATGCGGTTGCCTGCGATCTTGACCTGGAAGTCGATCCGGCCCAGCAGTTCCAGGACACCGTCCGGCCGGTACCGGGCCAGGTCGCCCGTCCGGTACATGCGGTCGCCCGGCACCCCGCTGAACGGGTTGGGCAGGAACCGGTCCGCGGTCTGGGCCGCCGCGCCCAGATAGCCCCACGCCAGTCCGGCGCCGCCGAGGAACAGTTCGCCCGCCACACCCGGTGGAACGAGGTGGCCCTCCGGGTCGACGACGTAGGCGAGCTGATTGGCCATGGGCCGCCCGTAGGGGATGCTGCGCCAGGCCGGGTCGACCTCGCCGATCTCGTGGATCGTCGAGTCCATGGAGGCTTCCGTCGCCCCGCCCAGGCTGATGACCCGCGCGTCGGGGGACAGGGCCCGCAGGCGGTCCGGCATGGTCACCGGGATCCAGTCGCCGCCGAGGAGCACCACCCGCAGCGCGGGCAGCTCGGCGACGCCCAGGTCGGCGGCCGCGTCGATGAGCAGGCCGAGCAGGGCGGGTACCGAGTGCCAGACGGTGACCCGGTGGGCGCGGATCAGGTCCAGCCAGTGGCCCGGGTCGCGCTCGCGCACCGGGTCGGGCAGCACCAGCGCGCCGCCAGCCAGGAGGGTGCCGATCACGTCGTACGCCGTCATGTCGAAGCCCAGCGACGACACCGACAGCACGGCGTCACCCGGGCCGATCGCAAACCGGCGGTTGAAGTCGGTGAAGTTGTTGACGCGGCCACGCTGGTCGAGCATCACGGCCTTGGGGCGTCCGGTGGAGCCCGAGGTGAAGATGACGTAGCACAGGTCGTCCGATGCGGCCGTGTTCCGGACCGGCTCGTCGGGCAGCCCATCGAGGCGCTCCGCGAGCTCCTCCAGGACGAGCGGGGGGGCGTCCGTCGGGGGCACCCGGTCCGCCACCGAACGGCTGGTGATCACCGCGCGGGCGCCCGAGTCGCCCAGCATGAGGGCCAGTCGCTCGGCCGGGTGGGAGGTGTCGAGCGGCAGGTAGGCGGCCCCGGACTTGAGCACCGACAGCACGGCGAGCGACAGCTCGGCGGTGCGCTCGGTGGCGATGCCAATCACCGCTCCGGGGCCCGCGCCGTACTCCGCCAGCAGCCGCGCCAGCTGGTTGGAGCGCCGGTCCAGCTGTGCGTACGTGAGAGTGCCCGATGCCGCGTGGACGGCGGGCGCGTCGGGGTGGGCCGCCACCCGGTCGGCGAACAGGGCGGCGACGGTGCGGTCCGCCGGGTAGTCCGCCTCGGTGGCGTTCCACTCGCGGGCGGCGCGGTGCCACGCGGCACCGTCGAGGACGGACAGCGCCGAGACGGCCGCCTCCGGGTCGGCGATCATCGTCGTGATCGTGTGTTCGAGCTGGCCGAGGAGCGCGTCGATCCGCTCCGGAGTGAAGATCTCCGCGTCGTACTCGCAGCTGACGTCGATGCCGTCGGGGCCGTCGAGGAGCGACAGGTCCAGGTCGAACTTGGCGGTGCCGTTGTGCAGGTCGAACTGCTCCACCGCGATGCCGGGCAGGTCGTCCTCGATGCCCGGCACCTGCTGGTAGACGAACATCACCTGGAAGAGCGGGTTGCGGGCGAGCGTGCGCTCCGGCTGGCGCAGCGCGACGACCTTCTCGAACGGCACGTCCTGGTGGTCGTAGGAGGCCGCGACGTCGTCGCGGACCTGGTGCAGCGCTTCCCGGACCGTGGCCGATCCGGCCGAGCGCACCCGCAGCACCAGTGTGTTGGCGAAGCAGCCGATGAGCTTCTCGGTGTGCGGAGTGGGCCGGTTGGAGGCCGGCGTGCCGATCAGGAAGTCCTGCTTGCCGGTCTGGCGGCGCAGCACCAGGCCGAGCGCGGTGAGCGCCGTCATGAACGGCGTGACGCCGTGGGCGGCGGCGAACGCGTGCATACGGGCCGCGAGCTCGCGGGGGATACGCCGCCTGCGCCGGTCGCCGGTGTGGGTGGGCCGCGCCGGGCGCGGCCGGTCGGTCGGCAGGTCCAGGTTGGTCTCGGCGCCCTCCAGCCAGGCGTCCCAGAATTCCAGGCCGCGCTCCAGGCGCTCGCCCTCGGTCGTGGAGCGCTGCCAGCCGGCGTAGTCGGCGTACTGGATGGGCGGTTCGGGCAGCACGGCGGCCGCGTCCGAGCCGGAGCACAGCGCCGTGTACACGGCGGTGAATTCCCGGAACAGGATTTCCGTGGATGCCCCGTCCGTGGCGATGTGGTGCACGACGATGACCAGCACGTGGTCCTCGTCCACCAGCCGGATCAGCTCGGCGCGCAACGGCAGGTCGGCCGCCAGGTCGAAGGGCCGGGCCGCCACGTCCGCGGCCCGGGTGCGTGCCGCGTCCTCGCGCTCGGCCTCGGGCAGTGCGGAGAGGTCCGTCCGCCCGAGTCGCAGCGCGTCGCAGTCGCCGAGCACCGTCGCGAGCTCCTCGCCCTCGATGGTGTAGCGGGTGCGGAGGATCTCGTGACGGCGTACGACCTCGCGCAGCGCGGCCTCGGCCTCGTCGGCCCGCAGGTCGCCGCGTAGCCGTAGGGCCATGGGCACGTTGTACTGGCCGCTGTACGGGTCCTGCTGCCACAGAAAGAAGAACTGCCACTGAGCGAAAGACAGCGGACTGGGTCCCTCGCCGCGGGGTATCTCCGGCCGGGCGGCCGCCCTGCGCTCCCTCAGGAGTTTGGCCAGGAGGGCCTGCCGGTTCGCCGATAGGCCGGCCAGCCGCTGGTCGAGAGAGGTCACGAAACCCGTCCCTCGAGGCGCTCGCGGACCGACTTGGGCGTGAGGTCCGTCCAGACCTCGCCGATGTGCTCCAGGCAGGCTTCGCGGGTGCCGGAGAAGCCGGTCTCGCTCCAGCCGGTCGGCAGGGGGCGGTCGGCGAACCAGATCGAGTACTGCTCCTCGTGGTTCGCCACGACCTTGTACCGCAGGGTGTCGTCGCTGGTGGAGTTGGTCATGGCTACCTCACTGCCTCGCCGAAGAAGTCGGAAATGTCATGGCCATCGCCGTCGGCGACCGCCCGATCGTGGACCCACTTGCCGACGGCCAGGTCGAGCACGCCCAGACCGAAGGGCGAGAAGATCACCGGCCGGTCGTGGTCCACGGCCACGTCGCCGTTCAGGACGCCGGCGATGGTGCCGTTGATGAAGTCGCGATTGCCGGTGCGCTTCTCGGCCAAGTGCAGTGAGGTGTTCTCGCGTACGGCGTGGTCCACGTCGTCGGTGATGTTCTGCGCGGCCAGCACCATCTCGGGGGCGAGGTCCCGCAGCGACAGGTGGAGCACCACCGGTGCGTGGGCCAGCAGCCCCGGGTCGTGGATGTGCGGTTCGCCGGCGACTGTGGTCAGCACCACCAGGTCGCAGTCGGCGAAGGCGTCGCGTACGTCGTCGGTGACGACGACGTCCTCGGCGCCCTGCTCGGCCAGCATCCGGCCGAACCGCTCGGCGTGCGACCGGTCCCGGTCGAACAGGCGGAAGCCGCCCACCTTCCAGTCCAGGTCGCGCAGGAACTTCCATACGTGCCCGGCGATCAGCCCGGTGCCGATCACACCGACCCGCCGAGCGCTGCGGCCGCCGCTGAGCGCCTCCGCGCCGAGCAGCGCGGACGCGGCCGTGCGGGTCGCCGAGACGATGGAGGACTCCATGCAGACGAACGGGTAGCCGGTCTCGGTGTCGTTGAGCACGAGCGTGGCCGACGCGCGCGGGATGCCACGAGTCGTGGGGTTGTCCGGGAAGCTCGCGATCCACTTGATGCCCGCGACCTCGAACTCGCCTCCCAGGTAGGCCGGCAGGGAGATGATCCGCGACGTGGGGCGGTGCGGGAAGCGCAGGAACGCACTGTGCGGGTTCGTGCTGTCACCGCGCTCGTGGGTGAGATAGCCACGGCGGACGACCTCCAGGCACTCGGGGCGATTGCCCTCGATGTGTCTCAGAACGTCGGCTCCGGTGAGTGTGCGCAGGGACGGCAGCGACGGCAGATCAGGGGACGAGCCCGTCATGACTTTCCTTTCGGCCCTCCTGGCGGTCGCGGCGGTCGGCCCGGTGCAGCACGACCGGCCGTGCTCCGGCCGCCTCGTCGCCGAGCTGTTCCTTGACCCAGGCGGGGTTGTAGATCGTGTGTGCGTAGCTCGCGCCGCGATCGGCGCAGAGGAAGACGACCGTCGGCCGGCGGCCGGACGGCGGGCTCTGGTCGAAGTAGCCGCGGATGGCGGCGTAGACGCTGCCGGTGGAGCCACCCGCGTACAGCCCGTGGCGCTGGAACAGCTCGTGGCAGCCCTCCACGGCCTGCCGCTCGGGCACGATGACAACGTCGTCGATGCGGGCGCGGTCGCACAGTTCCGGCACGATGCTGGAGCCGAGGCCGGGGATGCGGCGCGCGCTGGGCGACCGGCCGAAGATGGCCGAGCCGGCGGCGTCGACGGCCACGACCGTGACATTCGGGAAGTGCTCCTTGAGTCGCCGGGACACTCCAGCGACCGTGCCGCCGGTGCTGACGCCCACGAAGACGTAGTCGATGGTCCGGAAGGCCGCGCAGAGCTCGCCGCCCGTCATTCGGTAGTGGGCCTCCAGCGCGTCCGCGTTGGAGTACTGGTCGGGCCAGTACGCCGGGGAGAGCTCCTCGACCAGCTCCTGGACGCGGGCCAGCCGGGTGCGCAGGTAGCCTCCCGATCCGTCCGGCTCCTCGACCTTGACCACCCGCTCGCAGATGGTGCGCAGGTACGCCTCCGTGGGGGCGTTGCAGTTGGGGTCGATGACCGGCACGAAGGGGATGCCGAGCACTTGGCAGAAGGACGCCATGGAGATCGCGAAGTTCCCGGACGAGGACTCGACGACCGTGGTGTGCTCGGTGACGTCGCCGCGCTCGATGGCGCGTTTCAGAATCCAGTAGGCGGAACGGTCCTTGGCGCTTCCGTTCGGATTGGCGAACTCCAGTTTGGCGTACAGGTTCACCGCGTCGTCGGCCAGTTGGACGACCGGTGTCTGCCCGAAGGCGACGCTGAGCATGTCGAGCCTGGTGAGCAGGACACTCACGCGTCGAACTCCCAGCGATCGACAGGGGTGTAGCGGGGAATGGGGAATTGCGTGGTCAGCTTACGGACCTCGGTGCGCACCAACTGGCGGGTGAACTCCTCCAGTTCGTAGTCGCGGTCGCCCAGGGGGCGGACGGCACGCAGCACCGAGTCGATGAGCCGGGCGCACTGCCGCATCTCGGTGGGGCCGAAGCCGCGCTGGGCGATGGAGTTCGTGCCGATGCGTACGCCGCTGGTGACGGCGGAGGGACGCGGATCACCGGGGATGTGGTTCTTGTTGACGACGATGTCGACGTCCTCGAGGGCACGCTCGACGACCAGTCCGCTGAGGGGCGTTCCGATGAAGTCGAGCAGCACGATGTGGTTGTCGGTGCCGCCGGTGATGACCTTGTAGCCGAGTTCCTTCAGCGCGTCGGCGAGGAGTGCGGCGTTCTCCGCGATACGCCGCGCGGTCGCCCGGTACTCGTCGGTCTGCACCAGCGCGAGCATGCGGGCCTTGGCGGCGATCGCGGGGAGGATCGGCGCACCCTGGAAGTAGGGGAAGACCGCCCGGCGCAGCCGCTGCGCCAGGGACTGGCCGCTGTCACTCACGGGCGTGTCGGCGTCCCGTCCCGACATGATCAATGCTCCGCGGGGGCCGCCGAGCTGCTTGTGCGTGCAGGTGGTCGTGATATGTGCGTAGTCGATCGGGCTGGGGTGCAGTCCCGCGACGACCAGACCGGCGATGTGTGAAATATCGGCTATTGATCCGAAACGGTTTGGGTTCTGGGTCGTTGATGGGGTGTGAGCGATCTGGTGGGGGACGCG
>NZ_VTHJ01000046.1 GCF_008386495.1 Streptomyces tailanensis
ATATGCGGCTCCGCCGCGATGGGGGTCCCCCCGCTCGAGCGAAGCCGAGAGTGGGGGAGCGACCAGCCCCCACCCACCCGCAGCCGAAGGACGACCCAAGGCTCCCTAACTCTTCCGGTGGCCGATAAGCCGCGGCTTCTGCTCCATGCCGTCCAACCCGTGCCACGCCAGGTTCACCAGATGCGCAGCCACCTCCGCCTTCTTCGGCCGGCGGACGTCGAGCCACCACTGCCCGGTGAGGGCGACCATGCCGACCAGGGCCTGGGCGTACAGCGGCGCGAGCTTGGGGTCGAAACCCCGGCTCTTGAACTCGCGGCCCAGGATGTCCTCCACCTGGGTGGCGATGTCGGAGATCAGGGACGCGAAGGAACCCGTCGACTGGGGGATGGGGGAGTCGCGGACCAGGATGCGGAAACCGTCCGTGTACTCCTCGATGAAGTCGAGGAGCGCGAAGGCGGCCTGCTCCAGCAGCTCGCGGGGGTGGCCAGCCGTCAGGGAGCTGGTCACCATGTCCAGCAGGCGGCTCATCTCGCGGTCCACCACCACCGCGTACAGGCCCTCCTTGCCGCCGAAGTGCTCGTACACCACCGGCTTGGACACCCCGGCCTTCGCCGCGATCTCCTCCACCGACGTGGCCTCGAAGCCCTTCGCGGCGAAGAGGGCGCGGCCGACCTCCAGCAGCTGCGCTCGGCGCTCGGCGCCCGTCATCCGGGTGCGGCGCGTACGCCGCGGCTTCTCGTTGCTCGGGGTACTGCTGGAGTCGGTCGCCACGGCGTCAATCATGCCGCCTCGGCGGGTGCCTTCCGGTGCCGGGAGGCGCCCTCATCGGTGTTCCGCCGGGAATCGATACGTGAGCGTGACGGCCAGCGCACGTCGTACGCCCAGCCGAGCTGCTCGAACCACCGGATGAGACGGGCCGAGGAGTCCAGCTGGCCGCGTTCGACGCCGTGCCGCGCGGACGTGGGGTCGGCGTGGTGGAGGTTGTGCCACGACTCACCGCACGACAGCACGGCCAGCCACCACACGTTGCCCGAGCGGTCGCGGGACTTGAACGGGCGTTTGCCGACCGCGTGGCAGATCGAGTTGATCGACCAGGTGACATGGTGCAGCAGCGCCACCCGGACGAGCGAGCCCCAGAAGAACGCCGTGAACGCGCCCCACCAGGACATCGTCACCAGACCGCCGATCAGGGGAGGCAGGGCCAGGGAGAGCACCGTCCACAGGACGAACTGGCGGGAGATCGCCCGGAGCGTCGGATCCTTGATCAGATCCGGCGCGTACTTGTCCTGCGGGGTCTGCTCCTCGTCGAACATCCAGCCGATGTGTGCCCACCACAGGCCCTTCATCAGGGCCGGGAGGGTCTCGCCGAACCGCCACGGGGAGTGCGGGTCACCTTCCGCGTCGGAGAACTTGTGATGCTTGCGATGGTCGGCCACCCAGCGGACCAGCGGGCCCTCGACGGCCATCGACCCGGCGATCGCCAGCGCGATCTTCAGCGGACGCCTGGCCTTGAACGAACCATGGGTGAAGTGCCGGTGGAAGCCGATCGTGATGCCGTGGCAGCCCAGGTAGTAGAAGAACACGAGCAGGCCGAGATCCAGCCAGCTCACCCCCCAGCCCCAGGCCAGCGGGACCGCCGCGATCAGCGCGAGGAACGGGACGATGATGAACAGGAGCAGCGCGAGCTGCTCGACGGAACGCTTCTGCTCGCCGCCCAGCGTCGCCGAGACGGTGGCGGCGCCGGTCGCTTCGGAGCCCCGGGAATCGGTCGGCTTCGGGGCGTCGTCGATCACATCGGAACTTGGGGTCATGGGGCGTCCCCTGTGGGTTCGAGGGTGGAGAGAGGGGGGAAGTGCCTACGGCGACATCGTGCGGGACGTACCTGACGGCATCCCCTACGGTTCCGTAACCTACGGCATCGTAAGTATGTCAGCGCGCTGCACGGCGGCAAGAGAGCCAACCCCCGTCCGGCCGAGTCACCGGAGCGTCCGGCGAAGTCACCGGACCCGGACCGGGCGGCCCACCTGGCACTCCGTGCCGCCAAGTGGACACCTAACGGCCTGTGCGTGCCACCGGCCACCTATCCTGGACTCGGTCGGACAGCGCGGTCCGCTCTGAATCCTGCCCGGATGCCAGGCCCACCACGCGGGCCGAACCGCCGGGCACCACCCGTGCCCCGCCCGGGTTCCCCTCCCAGCCGAGCTTCAACACTGCAAGGAGCCGCACCTGTGAGCAGTGCCGACGACCAGAGCACAACGGTCAGCAGCGAGCTGCGCGCCGACATCCGGCGCCTGGGCGACCTGCTCGGCGAGACCCTCGTACGCCAAGAGGGCCCCGAACTCCTGGAGCTGGTCGAGCGTGTCCGCCGCCTGACCCGCGAGGACGGCGAGGCCGCCGCCGACCTGCTGCGCGGCACCGAACTGGAGACCGCCGCCAAGCTCGTACGAGCCTTCTCCACCTACTTCCACCTCGCCAACGTCACCGAACAGGTCCACCGCGGCCGCGAGCTCCGCGCCCGCCGCGCCGCCGAGGGCGGCCTCCTCGCCCGTACGGCCGACCGCCTCAAGGACGCCGACCCCGAACACCTGCGTGAAACCGTCAAGAACCTCAACGTCCGCCCGGTCTTCACCGCCCATCCCACCGAAGCCGCACGCCGGTCGGTACTCAACAAGCTCCGGCGCATCGCCGCGCTCCTCGAAACCCCCGTCATCGAATCCGACCGCCGTCGCTACGACATCCGACTGGCCGAGAACATCGACCTCGTCTGGCAGACGGACGAGCTCCGCGTCGTACGTCCGGAGCCCGCCGACGAGGCCCGCAACGCCATCTACTACCTCGACGAACTGCACGCCGGCGCCGTCGGCGACGTCCTGGAGGACCTCACCGCCGAACTGGAGCGGGTCGGGGTGACCCTCCCCGACGCCACCCGCCCCCTCACCTTCGGCACCTGGATCGGCGGCGACCGCGACGGCAACCCCAACGTCACCCCCCAGGTGACCTGGGACGTCCTCATCCTCCAGCACGAACACGGCATCAACGACGCCCTCGAACTGATCGACGAACTACGCGGCTTCCTGTCCAACTCGATCCGCTACACGGGCGCCACGGAAGAGCTGCTGACCTCCCTCCAGGCCGACCTGGAAGCCCTTCCCGAGATCAGCCCCAGGTATAAGCGGTTGAACGCCGAGGAGCCCTACCGCCTCAAGGCCACCTGCATCCGGCAGAAGCTGGAGAACACCAAGGAGCGCCTGGCCAAGGGCATCCCGCACGAGCCCGGACGGGACTACCTGGGCACGTCCGAGCTGATCGGTGATCTGACGCTGATCCAGACCTCGCTGCGCGAACACCGCGGCGGCCTCTTCGCCGACGGCCGCATGAACCGTACGATCCGCACCCTCGCCGCCTTCGGCCTCCAGCTCGCCACCATGGACGTCCGCGAACACGCCGACGCCCACCACCACGCCCTCGGCCAGCTCTTCGACCGCCTCGGCGAGGAGTCCTGGCGCTACGAGGACATGCCCCGCGAGTACCGCCACAAGCTCCTCGCCAAGGAACTCAGGTCCCGCAGGCCCCTCGCCCCCACCCCGGCCCCGCTGGACGCCGCCGGCGCCAAGACCCTCGGCGTCTTCGAGACCGTCAAGAAGGCCCTCGCCGTCTTCGGACCCGAGGTCATCGAGTCGTACATCATTTCGATGTGCCAGGGTGCGGACGACGTCTTCGCCGCCACGGTTCTGGCGCGCGAGGCGGGCCTCATCGACCTGCACGCCGGCTGGGCCAAGATCGGCATCGTCCCGCTGCTGGAGACGACGGACGAGCTCAAGGCCGCCGACACGATCCTGGAGGAGATGCTCGCCGACCCGTCGTACCGGCGGCTCGTCGCCCTCCGCGGTGACGTCCAGGAGGTCATGCTCGGCTACTCCGACTCGTCGAAGTTCGGCGGCATCACGACAAGCCAGTGGGAGATCCACCGGGCACAGCGGCGCCTGCGTGACGTGGCGCATCGGTACGGGGTGCGGCTGCGGCTGTTCCACGGCCGGGGCGGCACCGTCGGCCGTGGCGGCGGTCCGTCCCACGACGCGATCCTCGCGCAGCCGTGGGGCACGCTGGAGGGCGAGATCAAGGTGACCGAGCAGGGCGAGGTCATCTCCGACAAGTACCTCGTGCCCTCGCTGGCCAGGGAGAACCTGGAGCTGACGGTGGCGGCGACGTTGCAGGCTTCTGCCCTGCACACCGCTCCCCGCCAGTCCGTCGAGGCGCTCGCCCGCTGGGACGCGGCCATGGACCTGGTGAGCGACGCCGCCGAGGCCGCCTACCGCCGCCTCGTCGAGGACCCCGACCTCCCCGCGTACTTCTTCGCCTCCACCCCCGTCGACCAGCTCGCCGACCTCCACCTCGGATCGCGGCCCTCGCGCCGCCCCGACTCCGGCGCCGGACTCGACGGCCTGCGCGCCATCCCGTGGGTCTTCGGCTGGACCCAGTCACGGCAGATCGTGCCCGGCTGGTACGGCGTCGGCTCCGGCCTGAAGGCACTGCGCGAAGCCGGCCTCGACACCGTGCTCGACGAGATGCACGAACAGTGGCACTTCTTCCGCAACTTCCTCTCCAACGTCGAGATGACGCTCGCCAAGACCGACCTCCGGATCGCCGAGCACTACGTCGACACCCTCGTCCCCGACCACCTCAAGCACGTCTTCGCCACCATCAAGGCCGAACACGAGCTGACCGTCCGCGAGGTCCTGCGCATCACCGGCGAGGACAAGCTGCTCGACGTCAACCCCGTCCTCCAGCAGACCTTCTCCATCCGCGACGCCTACCTCGACCCCATCTCCTACCTCCAGGTCACCCTCCTCAAGCGCCAGCGCGACGCCGCGGCCGCCGGCGACACCCCCGACCCGCTCCTCGCCCGAGCCCTCCTCCTCACGGTCAATGGCGTCGCGGCGGGCCTCCGCAACACCGGCTGACCCCACACAGAAGCGGTGCCCCCATGGTCGTACGACCATGGGGGCACCGTTGTATCCGAAGAAGAGGCAGGGCTCAGAGGGCCACCCAAGCCGCCGTGATCAGCGCGATCCCCGCGCCGCCCAGCACCCACGCCGAACGCGTCATCCGCAGCCCGCCCGCCACCACCACCGAGGCGAGCAGCAGCGCACCGCCGAGCGGCACCCAGGCGTGCAACAGACCCGCCGGCCCCGTCCGCACGACCTCACCACTGCCCGGCTTCACGACGACCGTGTACGTCTTGCCCGTCTCCACCGCCACGGTCTGCTCGATGTCGACCCGCTTCCGCGCCGTCGACCCCACCGACACCGGCTCGTACGGCCCCCAGCAGGACTCCTCGCCACACCGCGAGACAGTCATCGTCCCCTGCTCACGCCCCTTGCTCAGCATCACGTGCTGGGCGCAGTCCCAGGAACCCCACACCCCCGCGATCAGGATCACCACGGCCACGGCACCCATCGCCACGAGCCGCCCGTACCGCAACGCGGACGCCGCGCCGCCGTCCTTGCGCGACGCACGGGCGCGTCGCGAACGCGGAGAGGTCTCGGTGGTCGTCGCAGGCATGGCGGGGATCATTGGCCATGGAACTGCGGTCGGTCAACCGTCGCAGGCCAGCACGGGCGGCCGCCCGAAAACAGGACTTATCCGGATCGACAAGGATCGGCTCAGGAGTTGTACGTCCCCTGCGCCCGCTCCAGGCCATCGATGACCAGACACTCCACCGCGTCCGCCGCCCGGTCCACGAAGTAGTCCAACTCCTTGCGCTCCGCGGAGGAGAAGTCCTTCAACACGAAGTCCGCCACCTGCATACGACCTGGCGGCCGACCGATCCCGAACCGCACCCGGTGATAGTCCGACCCCATCGCCTTCGTCATCGACTTCAGCCCGTTGTGACCGTTGTCACCACCGCCCAGCTTCAACCGCAACGTCCCGTAGTCGATGTCCAACTCGTCATGGATCGCCACGATGTTCGCCACCGGAACCTTGTAGAAGTCCCGCAACGCGGTCACCGGACCACCCGACAGATTCATGAACGACATCGGCTTCACGAGAACCACCCGCCGGTTCCCCGGCCCCGGCGGACCGATCCGCCCCTCCACCACTTGCGCCTGAGCCTTCCCGGCCCGCTTGAACCTCCCCCCGATCCGCTCGGCCAACAGATCAGCCACCATGAACCCCACGTTGTGCCGGTTCGCCGCGTACTCGGGCCCGGGATTGCCGAGGCCGGCGATGAGCCAGGGCGCACTCGGATCGGTCGTCACGTGCATGTCTCCTTGATACGCGCCAGCCGCTGCCCCCTGAAGGGAACAGCGGCTGACGAACCGATGACAGAGCTGAGGATCAGGCCTCGGCGGCCGCTTCGCCCTCCGCGGACTCCTCCGACGGCTCCTCCGCCTGGGCGGACAGGACCTGGAGGACGACGGCGTCGCCGTCGACGGCCAGCGTGGTGCCCTTCGGCAGGGTGATGTCCTTGGCGAGGACGGACGCACCGGCCTCCAGACCTTCGACGGACACCGTGACGGACTCCGGGATGTGCGTGGCCTCGGCCTCGACCGGCAGCGCGTTCAGCACGTGCTCCAGCAGGTTGCCACCCGCCGCCAGCTCACCCTCGGTGTGCACGGGGATCTCGACGTTGACCTTCTCGCCCTTCTTCACGAGCAGCAGGTCGACGTGCTCCAGGAAACCCTTGATCGGGTCACGCTGCACGGACTTCGGGATCGCCAGCTGGGTGGCCTTGCCGTCGATGTCCAGCGAGATCAGGACGTTCGGCGTACGCAGGGCAAGAAGAAGGTCGTGACCCGGCAGCGTCAGGTGCACCGGGTCCGCACCGTGACCGTACAGAACACCGGGAACCTTGGCGTCACGACGGATACGACGGGCCGCACCCTTACCGAACTCGGTACGCGTCGACGCGGCGAGCTTCACCTCGGACATGATCACTCCTCGTAGAAAACTAGGGGGACAAGGTCACCCGGCCACACGAACGGCCTGCTACGAAGAGCGCGTCGATAACGGACCACCGCATCCGTCAGAAAACGGAGTACGGCCTCCCTCGCCGAGCAACTTCAGCAGTCTACTCGGAGGGGGAGGCCGTACCCAAAACGATCTCTAACGCTCGCTCTACTGCTCGTCGAACAGGCTCGTCACCGAACCGTCCTCGAACACCTCACGCACCGCATTCGCGATCGTCGGCGCGATCGAGAGAACCGTGATCTTGTCCAGATCCAGCTCACCCGGGGTCGGGAGGGAGTTGGTGAACACGAACTCGCTGACCTTCGAGTTCTTCAGACGGTCGGCGGCCGGGCCGGACAGCACACCGTGCGTCGCCGTCACGATGACGTCCTCCGCACCGTGCGCGAACAGCGCGTCGGCGGCGGCACAGATCGTCCCACCCGTGTCGACCATGTCGTCCACGAGGACACAGATACGACCCTTCACCTCACCCACGACCTCGTGCACGGTGACCTGGTTCGCCACATCCTTGTCACGCCGCTTGTGCACGATCGCCAGCGGCGCGCCGAGCCGGTCGCACCAACGGTCCGCCACCCGCACCCGACCCGCGTCCGGAGACACCACCGTCAGCTTGCTCCGGTCCACCTTCTCACCCACGTAGTCCGCCAGCAGCGGCAGCGCGAACAGGTGGTCCACCGGACCGTCGAAGAAGCCCTGGATCTGATCCGTGTGCAGATCCACGGCCAGAATCCGGTCCGCACCCGCCGTCTTCATCAGATCCGCGATCAGACGCGCCGAAATCGGTTCACGCCCACGGTGCTTCTTGTCCTGCCGCGCGTAACCGTAGAACGGCACGATCACGGTGATGGAACGAGCCGACGCACGCTTCAACGCGTCGATCATGATCAACTGCTCCATGACCCACTGGTTGATCGGCGCCGTGTGGCTCTGAATCACAAAGCAGTCCGCACCACGAGCCGACTCCTCGTAACGGACGTAGATCTCCCCGTTCGCGAAGTCGAAGGCCTTCGTCGGGACAACCCCGACACCCAACTGCTGGGCGACCTCCTGGGCAAGCTCGGGGTGGGCGCGGCCGGAGAAGAACATCATCTTCTTCTCGCCGGTCGTCTTGATCCCGGTCACAGCACTGTCTCCTCAGAGGTTTCTCAGCCGGGCGTACGGCAGCCGCTCAGCTGGGGTGCGGGTGTGCATTTATCACGGTACGCCGTCCCAGACGCACCTGTTTCCGGTCAGCTTTCGCTCTCCGCCTCCCGAGAAGCCACCTCGGCCGCCTTCGCCGCCGCGCTCCCCGGACGCTTACGAGCCACCCAACCCTCGATATTCCGCTGCTGGCCACGGGCCACGGCCAACGAACCGGGCGGCACATCCTTCGTGATCACGGACCCCGCCGCGCTGTACGCGCCGTCCCCGACCGTGACAGGCGCCACAAACATGTTGTCGCTGCCGGTCTTGCAGTGCGACCCCACGGTGGTGTGATGCTTCTGCTCACCGTCGTAGTTCACGAACACGCTCGCCGCACCGATGTTCGTGTACTCACCGATCGTCGCGTCACCGACGTAGGACAGGTGCGGCACCTTCGTCCCCTCGCCGATGTTCGCGTTCTTGGTCTCCACGTATGTACCGATCTTGGACTTCAGCCCGAGACGGGTACCGGGACGGAGGTACGCGTACGGCCCCACGGTCGCCTGCGGCCCGACCTCGGCACCGTCCGCGACCGTGTTGTCCACCCGCGCACCGGCCCCGACCCTCGTGTCCTTCAACCGGGAGTTCGGACCGACCTCCGCGCCCTCACCGAGGTGCGTGGCGCCGAGGAGCTGGGTGGCGGGATGGACGACCGCGTCCTGCTCGAAGGTGACGGTCACATCCACCCAGGTGGTGGCCGGGTCGACGACGGTCACACCGGCCAGCATGGCCTCGGTCAGGAGCCGGTCATTGAGGATGCGACGGGCTTCCGCCAGCTGCACGCGGTTGTTGATACCGGCGATCTCACGGTGGTCGCCGGCCACCGAGGCACCGACCCGATGCCCGGCCTCCCTGAGGATCCCGAGGACGTCCGTCAGGTACTCCTCACCCTGGGAGTTGTCCGTCCTGACCTTCCCGAGCGCGTCCGCCAGCAGCTGACCGTCGAACGCGAACACCCCCGAGTTGATCTCACGGATCGCGCGCTGCGACTCGGAGGCGTCCTTGTGCTCGACGATGGCGGTCACGGCACCGGAGGCGCCGTCGCGCACGATACGGCCGTAGCCAGTGGCGTCCGGGACCTCGGCGGTCAGCACGGTGACCGCGTTGCCGTCGGCGGCGTGGGTGGCGGCGAGGGCCTGGAGGGTGGCGCCGGTGAGGAGCGGGGTGTCGCCGCAGACGACCACGACCGTTCCGTCGACGGTGCCGCCCAGCTCTTCGAGGGCCATGCGCACGGCGTGCCCGGTGCCGTTCTGCTCCGCCTGGACCGCCGTACGGACGCCCGGGTCGATCTCGTTCAGATGCGCGGCGACCTTCTCGCGGGCGTGCCCCACGACCACGACGAGGTTCTCCGGGTCCAACTCGCGTGCGGCGGCGAGTACGTGGCCGACCAGCGAACGGCCACAAATGCTGTGCAGAACCTTCGGTGTGGCCGACTTCATACGGGTGCCCTCACCCGCTGCGAGTACGACGACGGCTGCCGGGCGGGTTGCGCTCACGGGGATGCCCTTCGGCTGTGGATGGGTGGGGTGTGGACATCCGCAGGATACCGGGGCGTTGTGAGGGGGAAATGTGAGCGGGTCCTGACCCGTCTGGCTTGGGTCAGGACCCGAACTGAGTAGAGCTCCCCCGCCAGGACTCGAACCCGGACAGATGGCACCAAAAGCCACAGTGCTGCCAATTACACCACGGGGGAATAACTCGACCAAACCAGACATTTAGTCCGGCCGTCGAGAGGCGCCTCCTACTATGCCGTACCAGGCGCCTTCCATGCGACGGTATAGATCGGCGCTCTTGAGTACGTAGATGATCAGACAGCCGCGATATGCCTCCGAGGTGTTCTTGCGGTTTGTCTTCGGGTTGTGCTTCTTGAGGGTGGCCTTCTGGAATGCGGCGCGGTCGACGCCGACCAGTCCGGCCCAGAACTCTTCAGCGCCTGCCACGTCGGCCGACTCGTGGATGCTCACCCGAAAGCGCAGGCGCTCGCGCTCTACGCCAACTACGTCAAGCCAGCGCAGGAAGAAGCGGATGACGTTCGGGTCGCTGTTGATGAAATGCAGCCTCTCGCGGCGGCTGTACGACTTGTCCTTGGCGCCTTCGGCCCAGTAGAGGGTCACCCCCGCCAGGAACACCTCTCGCTCGGTCAGGTCGCCGACTGCTTGCTGGGCGGCGGACTTCGCGTGCTGGCGCTCCTCCTCGCGGCGCTGCAGAGTGGCCTCCCAGCCCCTCCTCGCGATGGCTGAGGCTTCCTCGGGGGAACGCTTCCGTTCCGGCTTCGGCAGGTCCCGTACCCAGAGCGAGATCGAGCTCTTCGAGCAGCCCAGCTCTACCTGGATCTGGTCGTACGTCCAGCCCTGGAGGCGTAGCTCTCGTGCCCTGTGCCGCAGGTCGTCCTTGGCGTTCGGGCGCTTGGTCCACTCCGGTGGGGGCTCCCCTTCCAGGAGGCGGTTGAGGATGTCGTTGTTGTCGACGTGGAGCCGGTCGCGGATCTGGCGGCGGCTGAGGCCTGATCGGCGGAGGGCGACCGCCTGGTCGCGGAGGCCCTCGAAGTCGGCGTACTTGCCGTATGCGTGTGCCATGGGCATACCGTCCGGGCGGAATGGGGGGTTCCGGGGTCGAACGGTGGGCGATTCAACAGTTCGAGGGATACCGGGTGGTTTCGCTTCTGTTCGAATGCGGGGTGTGGTGTAGGCCAGTACGGGAAACTCGCCGGAAAAGCGGGGGCGCACGAACGTAGGCTTGGGCTATGACCACGACGGGGGAAGACCGCACCGGGGCCGAGGCGGGGGAGAGGGCCGGGCCGTGGTGGTGGGAGCGGTGGCGGGGGGCGCTGCTGGACGGCGGGTTGGCGCTGGTGTCGGCGGTCGAGTGCGCGGTGCAGGGGGAGCGGTTCGCGGGCGAGGCCGGGTTGCCGGTGGGTGTGGGGGTCGTGTTCGGGGCCGTCGCCGGGTCGGTGTTGTTGGTGCGGCGGATGTGGCCCGTCGCCGTCGTTCTGGTCTTCGTCGCTGTCGCGCCTGCTCAGATGGGGTATCTGATGGGGCTCGTCGGGTTGTACACGCTGGCGGCGTCGGAGGCGCCGCGGCGGATCATCGGGGCGCTCTCGGGGATGGCGTTCGTCGGTGTGTTCATCGTGTGGTTCGTGCAGGCGACGCAGAGCAAGGTGAGTGGGGACGCGGGGGTCGGTGGGGAGTGGTTCGCGCCGTTCGTGTCGTTGACGCTGGCCATAGGACTGACCGCGCCGCCGGTGTTGCTCGGGTTGTACGTGGGGGCGCGGCGGCGGTTGATGGAGAGTCTGCGGGAGCGGGCGGACTCGCTGGAGCGGGAGCTTCAGTTGCTCGCGGAGCGGGCGGAGGAGCGGGCGGAGTGGGCTCGAGGGGAGGAGCGGACCCGTATAGCGCGGGAGATGCATGACGTGGTCGCGCATCGGGTGAGCCTGATGGTTGTGCATGCCGCCGCGTTGCAGGCGGTGGCGCGGAAGGATCCGGAGAAGGCGGTGAAGAACGCGGCGCTTGTGGGGGACATGGGGCGGCAGGCGTTGACCGAGTTGCGGGAGATGCTCGGGGTGTTGCGGTCGGGGGAGGGGTTGTCGTCGGTGGTGCGGGCGGAGCCGGCGGGGGTGCCGTTGGCGGCGGTGGGGGCTGCTGCCGCTGCTGCGGCTTCGCGGGCGGAGGAGGAGTCGGGGGAGGGGCCTTGTCTGGCGGAGTTGGAGGAGTTGGTGGGGCAGTCGGCGGCTGCGGGGATGGTCGTCGAGTTGTCGGTGGAGGGGGAGGTGCGGGCGTATGCGGCTGATGTGGAGCAGACGGCGTACCGGGTGGTGCAGGAGGCGTTGACGAACGTGCACAAGCATGCGGCGGGGGCGAAGACGCATGTGCGGTTGGCGCATCGGGCGGCGGAGATCGCGATGCAGGTGGAGAACGGTCCGCCGCCGGAGCCGGGGGCGGCGGGGGCCGCGCGGTTGCCGAGCGGGGGGAACGGGTTGCTCGGTATGAAGGAGCGGGTGGCCGGGCTGGGTGGTGTGTTTGTGTCGGGGCCGACGGAGGCTGGGGGGTTTCGGGTGTCGGCGGTGATTCCGGCGGCGTAGCTCCGCTGTAGCCAAGGTTCGCGCGGCTTGTACGGCGCCCGGCGGCTGGTGCTGGGCGGGGGTGGGTTTCGCTTACCGGCGCTTGCCGGGTGCCGCTGGGCCCACCCTCCCCCACTCTCGACTTCGCTCAAGCGGGAGGGACCCCCATGAGCGGGAGGTACCCCCATCGCCCCAGCGGCACGATTGCCCGCGGCTGCGTATGCGTATGGGCGTGCTCAGCCCGCTGTCAGCCGTACCGGGGCGTTGCCCGCGAGGAGGGTGGTGAGGGCGGCGTCGATGTGGGGGCCGAGGTACCAGTCGCCGGTGTGGTCGAGGGCGTAGGCGCGGCCGCTCGTGTCGATGGCGAGGAGGGCTCGGGTGGCCGTTTCGTGGCCGAGGGGGCAGACCTCGGTGTCGAGGGCGCGGCCGAGGTCGCCGAGGGTGCGGGCCATGTGGAGGCCGTGGAGGGGGTCGAGGTGGAGGTTGACGGGGGCGAGTTGGCGGCCGGGGCCCTGTGAGGTGAGGTGGAGGCCGCCGAATTCGGCCCAGGCCTCGACGGCCGCCGGGAAGACGGCGTGGCGGTGGCCTGCGGGCGAGGTGTGCTCGCGCAGGGTGTCGGCCCAGAATTCGGCCTGCTTTATGTCCCAGCGTCCGGGCTGCCAGCCGGCGGCGCGCAGGGCGGCGTCGACGGGTACGGAGAAGCGCGTGGTCGAGGTGCGGTCGGTGTGCATCTGCCCTTTGTTCGTCGGGGGGTTCGTCGGTGGTGGGGACATCGGCCTACCAGGTGATCCTGTGTGTCCGGGGTGGGTTTCGTGATTTCCGGGGTGTTCCTCCAGAGATGGCGCTTGGGGCTGTTCGGTTGCCCGGTGGGGGCTCGGTGGGGGATTGCCCGTCAGTTCTGCTGCGTCGGGTCCACGATGCGGACGCCGAAGTGGGAGCTGAGGGCGGTGCAGGCGCGGCAGGGGGTGGCGAAGCCGCCGTGGAGGGGGTCGCCGTCCTCGCGGATGTGGCGGGTGGTGAGTTTGGCCTGCTTGAGGACCTTGCGGGCCTCGCCGTTGGTCATGGGTCTGCGGGCGGCGCGCTTGCTGCGTCCGGCGTCGGCGGTGGTGATGTGCCGGGAGATGAGGATGGCCTCGGCGCAGCGGCCGGTGAAGCGGTCGCGTTGTGCGGTGGCGAGGGAGTCGAGGAACTCCTGGACGAGGGGGTGCAGGGGCGGTGGGTGGTCGCCGCGGGCGGCGGTGCCGGTGAGGGTTTCGCCGCGTACGGAGAGGGCGGCGGCGACGGTGGGCAGGATGCCGTCGCGGCGGTGGAGGAGGGTGGGGGCATGCGGTTGTTCCGCGGTGCTCCAGCCGATACGGGGATCGCCCGAAGGTCCCGCCTGCGTCGTGCTCATGATCGTCATCCCCTCCTGTTGCATCCCCCGTCAGCGGACACAGAGTGCCAAACGGTGTGGCGGGTGCGGAAGCTGGGGCTGTGCGACACGCCCGGGCTTCGGCACACGGTGAGGGTGATGTGACGGCTGGTCACGGAAGCGGAGGCCCGGTGACCGGTGTCGCCGTACCGCATAGGCTGTCGACAACCGCGATCCGTGCGGTTCCCGCGATCGAGGGCAGATCGAGAGCCGGTCGGGTGCGGGGGCAGGGCGGATCGGGGTGTGGGAACGGGGCGTGTACGAGGTCGTACACGGGCCTTTCCACAGCCAGTCACATAGAGACAGCAGTCAGACCGCCAGAACAGGTCACACAGAACGCCGCAGGGGGCTACCGCCATGACGACAGGTCGGCTCGGGCAGCAAGCCGCGCCGCCGAACGCGGCCTACGCCGGGCAGGTCGTGCAGTTTCCGGACCCGGTCCGGGCCGCGCGTCATCCGAGGGGTGTCCGTGTTGACGCGCACGGCTATCCGGACTTCTCGCCCTATGCGCGTGCCGCGGCGGAGATCGCCGATCCTCCGGAGGGGTTCGGGGTGGACGAGCTGCGGTTGACGGACTACGTGTCCGCGAACGCGGCGCTGGCGGCGACCGGGCACGAGTTGTGGGACACGATCCCGGCGGTGGCGACGCCGCACGGGTGGACGTGGCATCACGTGGCGGGCGGTCGGCGGCTGGAGCTGGTGCCGGTCGAGGTGAAGGCGCTGCTGCGGCATCACGGTGGGATCGCGACGGCGCGCGTGGACCAGAACAAGCGGGGCACGCGGCCGTTGCAGGAGACCCGGCCGGCGCATTTCGGGTTGCCGAAGACGTCGGCGGTGGCGGTGACCGAGTCGCAGGTGCAAGGGGTTGAGGAGGATCTCGGGTACCGGCTGCCGGGCGCGTACCGGTCGTTCCTGAAGGCGGCCGGCGGTTGCGCTCCGGTGGGGGCGGCGCTGGACGCGGAGTTGGGGCTGCTGGTCGATCAGCCGTTCTTCACGGTGCGCGACGAGGCGGCCGTCAACGACCTGGTGTACGTCAACAAGTGCCTCCGCGACCATCTCACCAAGGACTATCTGGCGGTCGCGTTCGCGCAGGGCGGGCTGCTCGCGGTGAAGGTGAAGGGCGACCGGATCGGGTCGGTGTGGTTCTGCGCGTACGACGACGCCCGTGATGTCGATCCGTCGTGGCCTCCGGCCGAGCGGGTGGAGCGGTTGCTGGTCCCCGCCGGTGAGGACTTCGACACGTTTCTGTCCCGGCTGGCGGGCAATCCGCCGGAGTTGGAGACGGTGGCGAACCTGATGGTGGACGGTGGCTTCGCACGTGCCGTGCCGGTTGCCGCGGGCGCCGCGACGTCTTCGGTGGGGGAGTGAGTTTTCGATGGTGACGTTCGCTCAGGCGCAGGAGCGCGCCGAGGAGTGGATCAACGGGGAGCTGCCCGCGTACCAGCATCGTGAGGTGCGGGTGCGGGAGTTCGAACTCGGGTTCGTGGTGTGGGCGGAGGACCGTGCGGACGGTCCGCGCTCCGACGGCGGCGCGCAGCGGCTGGTCATCGCCCGGGACAGCGGGGAGGCCACGCTGTGGCCTGCGCTGCCGGTGGGTGAGGTGATCCGCCGTTACGAGGAGGAGTACGGCCGTACGGAGGCACCTCCGGAGGCCGCGCCTCCGGCGCCTCCGGCGCGGGTGGATCTGAACCAGACGTCGTTCCTGCTGACGCCGCCGGAGTGGTTGCAGGACGCGGCGGACAAGCTGGGGATTCCGGATCGCCGGTCGGGGTCGGGGTCCGGGTCGGGGTCGGGGGCGGGTGCGTCCGATGGCGCCGGGGCCCGTCCGGCCGCGGCCGCTGCCGCGGATTCCTTGGGTGGCCCGGGTGGCCCGGGTGCCAATGGGGTGTCCGGGGGTGCCGGGGCGATGCACGAGACAATGCCGGGTCCGGGTCCGGCGACCCCGCCCGGACCCATGACGCCCGGTACACCCGGTGCGCCCGGTGCGCCCGGTACGCCCGTCACTCCGGCCGACGCGACGCCGTGGCCGGCCGCCGCGGCGGCGGACGACGACGTGCGGGACGCGGTGCCGCCCAGGGACATCGGCGAGCCGCACGACGCGGTGCCGGGTGTGCCCGCCGGGGCGACTCCGTGGGCCGGTACGGACACCAACGCCGAGGCGGAGGACGACCGTTCGGTACCGCTGCCGCAGACGGTGTTCGCGCCGCCGCTGTCCGTGGACGAGGAGCGCGACACCCCGCCGCCGACCGCGGCGCCGGACGCCAAGACCGCGCTGATTTCCGGGGGCAGCCAGCTTCCGCGTACGACGGTGGCTCCCGCGGTGGGCGGTCCTGGCCCGGGTCCCGACCAGGGAGCGCCGGGCGGGCCTTCGCAGCAGCAGCCGCACGGGCCGGGCACTCCGCCGCCGGGTGCGCCTTCGTACGGGTACCCGCAGGGGCCCGGTGGGCCGCACGGGCAGCCGGGTACTCCGCCGCCGGGCGCGTCTTCGTACGGCTATCCGCAGGGTGCGGGTGGCCCGCAGGGGTCCGGTCCCGGTACGCCGCCGGGTCGTCCGCTCGCGCCCAACGCCGGTGACATCGCCGACGCCGCCACCAGCAAGGCGGCGCCGCCTCCGCGTCGGGGCGGCCGGAGCGGTGGTCCCGGTACGCCGCCGCCTCCGGCTCCGCCGGGTACTCCCGGTACGCCGGGCGCGCGTCCGGGCGGTACGCCCGCGCCGCAGTCCGGGCCCGGTGCTCCGGGGACCCCGGCGGGTGGTTACGTGCCTACGCAGCTGGTTTCGGCGCTCGGCCCGGACGGGCCGGAGGGCCTGGCCGGCGGGCCGGGTACGCCCGCTCCCGGTCAGCCCGGCGCTCCCGGTGTCCCGGGTGCTCCTGGTGCGCCGAATCCGCCCGGGGGTACGCCTGCGGGTGGTATGCACCATGCGGCGACCATGTTGGCCGGTCCCGCGGTGGGCGGCCCGGGCGCGCCGCTGCCGCCGGGGCCTCCTGGGGCTCCGGGTCAGCCGCCCGCTCCCCCCGGTCCTCCGGGCGCGCCGGGTGCTCCTGGCGCGCCGCATCGGCCCGGGGGTACGCCTGCGGGTGGTGTGCATCACGAGGCGACCATGTTGGCCGGTCCCGCGGTGGGCGGCCCGGGTGCGCCCGGCGCTCCTGGGCAGCCGGGGACACCGCCGGGTGCCCCCGGTCCCGTACACCACGCCGAGACGATGCTGGCCGGGCCTCCGGTCGGCGGCCCCGGCGCGCCCGGTGCCCCGCAGCCGCCCGGCCCGCCGGGGATGCCGCCGGGTGCTCCGCAGGGGATGCGGGGCCAGCCGCCGGTGGGGATGGGGGCGCCTCCCGCGTACGGCTACCCGCAGCCGCCCGCCGGTCAGCCGACCGTCGGCCCGGGCTACCAGGCCGTACTGCGCTATCGCGCGCCCGACGGCTCCGAGCAGCAGGTGATCCGGCGGTCCGCGCCGGGTACGCCGCACCCGGAGTGGCAGATCTTCCATGAGCTGCGCGGCATGAACATTCCGCCGGAGGCGGTTCTCGAACTGCACACGGAGCTGGAGTCGTGCGAGCTGCCGGGTGCGTACTGTGCGCGGATGATTCGCGAGCAGTGGCCGAACGCGCGCATCACGTCCATCGCCCCGTACGGCAAGGACCACGCGAGCCGGCAGCAGGGTATGGCTCAACTCCTCGCGCATCAGGGTGAGTTGCACCAGGTGGCGGACGGTCCGGCGCGGCCCGCGCCGGTGCGTGCGCCGTTGGTGCCGGTGCAGCCGGCGCCGCCGATTCCGCCGGAGGCGATCGGGCAGGAGCTGGCGGCGGTGTTCGGGCCGGGGGTGTTCCGGTTCGACCAGCAGGCGGTGTCGCGGCAGGGTGTTCCGCCGATCGTGGCGCACACGCTGGTCGTGGCTGGGCTGCCGGTGGACATGGGGCCGTTCTTCTGGGCGCAGGCCCAGCCGGGCCGTCCGGTGCCGACGCTGGCGGAGCTGGCGCAGGAGCGGGGTGTGCAGCCGGGGGCCGACGCGGGCTCGTACCTCGTCATGGGCAGCGACTTCGGCAAGGCGCTGTGTGTGCAGTACGGCACGGCGAACATCGTGGCCGTACCCGTGGAGGCGGGGCCGGGCGGTGCGCCCGTACCTCCGCAGTTCGTGAACACGGGCCTGCCCGAGTTCGCGCGCTGCCTGGCTCTGCTGGGCCGGATGTGGCGGCTTCGCTTCGGTCTGAACCAGGAGCAGGCGGGCCGCTGGACCGTCGATTTCCAGGCCCAGCTCGCCGCCCTAGACCCGGCGGCGCTGGCGTCGCCGGAGAGCTGGTGGTCGGTGCTGCTGGAGCAGATGTGGGACGGATTGCTGTGAGGCGCGGCCGTCGTCGCTGACGGTGGTGTGGGAAGGCAACAGGGACTGGGCCCGGTCGTAGAACCGGGCCCAGTCCCTTTCTCTGTTCTTGTTGCCCATGGCCTCGTACGGAGTGTCGCGTTATGAACACTTCTGTCCGATACATCAAGATGTGCGCGAAATCATCATTTCGTGTGCGTCCGGCGGAGAGGGTCCAGCATGAGCAGCGCACCGACGGCGCCCCCCGGTTTCGACTCCGACTTCGACGTCGTACGGCGTGGTTACCGCCCCGACCAGGTCTACGCCTGCGCGGTGGCGCTCTCGCAGGACCGTGACGCCGCCTGGGAGCGGGCCGCCCGGCTGACCGTGCTGGCCAAGGACATGGCCGCGGAACTGGCCCGGCTGCGCGAGACGGTCGCCGGGCTGCCCCCGCAGACGTACGAGGCGCTCGGCGGCCGGGCCCGCGAGCTGTTCGAACTCGGGGTCGAGGAGGCCGGGGCGGTGCGCGAGGGCGGGCGCGAGGAGGCCCGGCGGATCGTCGAGGAGGCGGCGGAGGCCGGGCGGCGGATGCTTCAGGCCGCGCAGGCGTACGCCGACGAGGTGCGCGGCGAGGCCGACGAGCGGGCCCGGCACCGGTTGCTGGCCGCCCAGGCCGAGGCCGACGACCTGCGGATCGGCGCGCGGCGCGCGGTGAAGGAGGGCCGGGGTGAGGCCCTGGCCGCGCTGCGGGAGGTACGGGAGCGCACCGAGGGGATGCTCGCCGAGCTGGACAGGGAGTACGCCGAGCGTGTCGCCGACATCGAGCGCGACATCGCCGGGCGCGAGGCCCTGTTCGAGGCCCACTACGCGGAACGCGTCGCCCACGCCCAGGCCGCCGTCGCCGAGGCGGAACGCGTCCTCGCCGACTCCGCGGGATCCGCGGCACAGATCCAGGCCGAGGCCGAGGCCCGCGCCTGCGAACTGATCGCGGAGGCCCGCATGTGCGAGGAACGCCTCATGCGCGAGACCGAACGGATCCTGCGCGAACACGGGGACCGCTCGGACGAGTTGCAGGCCCAGATGGACTGTGTACGCGCGAGCCTGTCGGCACTGACGGGCAACGCTCCGGGCGAGTAGCCGGAAAGTACACGTCGAGAACCACGGCGAGCCGCTACCGCATGTCTTCTTCGGGCTGGACGTGACACCAGCCGTCGTCGACTCCTACCTGGATGAGGATCCCGAGGCGCCCGACTGGCGCGCGACGCTCGGGTTCCTGGAGCGGCAGCTGGGACGCGGGGTTCCTGGTGTCACCGAGGTGATCGTGACGTCGTTCCTGGGCCAGCTGCCCTACCAGCACGAGCCGGGACACGGAGTCGTCGAACACCTCGGTCCCGCTGCTGTCCGCGAGGTACCGCGAGCTGCGGCCTCGGGTTGAGGTGGGTCACGTCCCGGCCGGTCGCGCGCGGCTCAGTCCTTCAGGACCGGAAACCTCCGCGGCGCGACCATCAGCAGCACCACGAACGCCACCGCCGCCGCGCACGCCGCGCCCAGATACACCGCGTGGACCGCGTCCGCGACCGCCCGGCGTACCGGCTCGGCGGCGGTACCGGAGTCGAGGGCGTGAGTCACCGAGTCCAGGTCGCCCGCGCCGCCGAGCCGGGATGCCAGGACGCCGTTCGCGACCGCGCCGAAGGCCGCCGCGCCCAGGGTCTGGCCGGTCTGGCGGCAGAAGAGGATGGACGCGGTGGCGGTGCCGCGCTCCTCCCACTCCACCGTCGACTGGACGCCCACGATCAGGGGGAGTTGGAAGAGGCCCAGGGCGGCGCCGAGGAGGAGCATCAGCAACGTCGGCTGCCAGGCCTCGCCCGGATAGGGGAGGAACGGGAAGGCGAACAGGAGTGCTGCCGCCCCCGCCATGCCCAGGAGGGCCGTGTCGCGGAAGCCGATGCGGCGGTAGACGTGCTGGCTGAAGGCCGCTGACACCGGCCAGCTCAACGTCCAGATGGAGACCACGAATCCGGCGGCCACCGGCGCCAGGCCCAGCACCGACTGGGCGTAGGTCGCGAGGAAGACCGTGGGCGCGACCATCAGCAGGCCCAGCGCGCCGAGCGACAGGTTCACCGCCGCGATCGTGCGCCGGCGCCACACCCAGCCGGGGATGATCGGTTCGGCGGCCCGGCGCTCGATGAGCACCAGGGCCGCGATCAGGGCGACCCCCGTGCCCAGCAGGGTCAGCGAGGGCCAGGAGAGCCAGTCCCAGGCCACCCCGCCCTGCACCAGCGCCGTCAGCAGGGCGCCTCCGCAGGCGAAGATCGTCAGGGCGCCGGCCCAGTCGATACGCGGCCGGCTCGTCGACTCCCGCCGCGGCTCGTGCAGATGACGGACCAGCAGCCACAGCGCCGCCGCGCCGAGCGGGAGGTTGATGAGGAAGATCCAGCGCCAGTCGGCGTACGCGGCCAGCACGCCGCCCACCCCCGGACCGGCCACCGCGGACACCGCCCACACCGTGGACAGCTTGGACTGGATCTTGGGGCGCTCCTCCAGGGGGTAGAGGTCGGCCGCCAGCGTCTGCACCGTGCCCTGCAGCGCCCCGCCGCCCAGACCCTGCACGACACGGAAGGCGATCAGGGACGCCATGTTCCAGGCCAGCGCGCAGAGCAGCGAGCCCAGCAGGAACAGGACCGCACCCGCGATCAGCACCGGCTTGCGGCCGAAGGTGTCGGAGAGCTTGCCGTAGACCGGGAGGGTGACCGTCACCGCGAGCAGATAGCCCGAGAACAGCCAGGAGAAGACGGAGAAACCGCCGAGGTCCGCGACGATCTGCGGTACGGCGGTCGAGACGATCGTGGAGTCCAGCGCGGCCAGCCCCATGGCCAGCATGAGGGCGGCCGCGACGGCTCTTCGCTTGCCGGTTCCGGTGCGCTGTGCCGTGTCGCGTATCGCGGGTCGCGTGTCGCCCACCGCATTCCTTTCCCTTGCATCTATCTGCCTGGAACACCATGCCACTTGAGCCTCACGTGGCGGCAGGGTGCAACCTGAGTGGGCCGGAAGGAGGACGCGGACCCCGAGACGGGCTCGTTCCGGCGGGCGAGATCCCCTAGGGGTAGCTCCGCCATACGGCTCGGGGAGGGCTCGTACCGGCGGAGGACGAGATGCCACCGGTCATCTCCTTAACCTGGCTTTACGCCGCTGGGGGGCGGCTCACCGGATCGACGGGGGTGGGGTTTTCCCCAGGGGAAGACGGGGTCGCGCACCAGCGCGCCGGACTCCCGTCGCGGACCAGACTCATCGACGTACCGCAGCGAGCCATTCCAGAACTGCCGCACAGCAGAACCATCTGCTGACCGACTTAGGAGACATACCGTGACATCGGCTGTGACCATCACCAGGCACGGGGGTACTGGAGGGACTACGGCCGTTGCCGCGCGGGCGCGGCAGGTCGTGAAGGCGTACGGGTCCGGGGAGACCCGTGTCGTCGCCCTCGACGAGGTGGACGTGGACATCGCGCGGGGGCAGTTCACCGCGATCATGGGTCCTTCGGGGTCCGGGAAGTCCACCCTCATGCACTGCCTCGCCGGGCTCGACACCGTGACGAGCGGTCAGATCTACCTGGACGACACCGAGATCACCGGGCTGAAGGACAAGAAGCTCACGCGGCTGCGCCGGGACCGGATCGGGTTCATCTTCCAGGCGTTCAACCTGCTGCCGACGCTGAACGCGATAGAGAACATCACCCTGCCCATGGACATCGCCGGGCGGAAGCCGGACAAGCAGTGGCTGGGGCGGGTCGTGGACACGGTCGGGCTCTCCGACCGGCTGGGGCACCGGCCCACCCAGCTCTCCGGCGGTCAGCAGCAGCGCGTCGCCGTGGCGCGGGCGCTGGCGGCCCGGCCGGAGATCATCTTCGGTGACGAGCCGACCGGGAACCTGGACTCGCGGGCGGGTGCGGAGGTGCTCGGCTTCCTGCGGCGGTCCGTCGACGAGCTCGGGCAGACCATCGTCATGGTCACCCACGATCCCGTGGCCGCCTCGTACGCGGACCGTGTGCTGTACCTGGCCGACGGGCGGATCGTCGACGAGATGTACAAGCCGACCGCGGACACCGTCCTGGACCGTATGAAGGACTTCGACGCCCGGGGGCGTACGTCATGAGCGTCATGAAGACCTCGATGCGCAACTTCTTCGCGCACAAGGGACGGATGGCCCTGTCGGCCATCGGGGTCATGCTGTCGGTGGCGTTCGTGTGCGGCACGCTGGTGTTCACCGACACGATGGGCACGACGTTCGACAAGCTGTTCGCGGCCACCGCCTCCGACGTCACGGTCAGCGCCAAAGACGCCTCGGACACCGGTGAGACCCAGGCCGACAACGGCAAGCCGCCGGTCATGCCCGCCTCCGTCCTCGACAAGGTGGGCGGCGCGGAGGGCGTCAAGTCCGCCGAGGGCACGGTCTTCTCGACCTCGGTGACGGTCGTCGACGCCGACAAGGACAGCCTCTCGCCCACCAGCGGCGCCCCGACCATCGTCGGCAACTGGAACGCCAACGACGCCCGCACCATGAAGATCGCCTCCGGGAACGCCCCGCGCGGACCGGACCAGATCATGGTCGACGCCGACACCGCCGACAAGCACGGACTGAAGCTCGGCGACGAGATCGGTGTCATCACGGCCGTCGGCACGCACAAGGCCGAGGTCTCCGGCACCGCCGAGTTCCAGGTCACCAACCCCGGCGCCGCGATCTTCTACCTCGACACCGCCACCGCCCAGAAGACCCTCGTCGGCGAGACCGGCGTGTACACCAACGTCAACATCACCGCCGCGGCCGGCTTCACGGACGCCCAGGTGAAGAAGAACATCGCCGCCGAACTGGGCGGCGCCTACAAGGTGCAGACCGCCAAGGAGGTCGCGGACGCCAACGCCAAGGACGTCGGCGAGTTCATGGGCGTGATGAAGTACGCGATGCTCGGCTTCGCCGGGATCGCCTTCCTCGTCGGCATCTTCCTGATCATCAACACCTTCTCGATGCTGGTCGCCCAGCGGACCCGTGAGATCGGCCTGATGCGGGCAATCGGCTCCAGCCGCGGCCAGGTCAACCGGTCCGTGCTCGTCGAGGCGCTGCTGCTCGGCGTCTTCGGCTCGGTCCTCGGCGTCGGCGCGGGCGTCGGCCTCGCCATCGGCCTGATGAAGCTCATGGGCGCCACCGGCATGAACCTGTCCACCGACGACCTCACCGTCGCCTGGACCACTCCGGGGGTCGGCCTGCTCCTCGGCGTCGTCGTGACCGTCCTCGCCGCGTACGTCCCGGCCCGGCGCGCCGGCAAGGTCTCCCCGATGGCCGCCCTGCGCGACTCCGGCGCCCCGCTGGACGTCAAGGCCGGTGTCGTACGGGCCGCGATCGGCCTGCTCCTGACCGGCGCCGGCGGCTACTGCCTGTACCTCGCGTCCGCCGCCGACAAGGCGAGCGAGGGCTCGATGTGGCTGGGCGGCGGTGTCGTCCTGTCCCTCATCGGCTTCGTCGTCATCGGCCCGCTCCTCGCGGGCGCCGTGGTCCGGGTGCTGGGCGCGCTGGTCCTACGGATCTTCGGCCCCGTCGGACGGATGGCCGAACGCAACGCACTGCGCAACCCGCGCCGTACGGGAGCCACGGGCGCCGCCCTGATGATCGGCCTCGCCCTCGTCGCCTGTCTGTCGGTCGTCGGTTCTTCGATGGTCGCCTCGGCCACGCAGCAGCTCGACAAGACCGTCGGCACGGACTTCATCATCCAGAACGACCGGGGCGAGCCCCTCACCCCGCAGGCGGTCGAGGCCGCGAAGTCCGCGCGGGGCATTGAGCGCATCACCGAGTACAAGTGGACCCGGGCCGACTTCACCACCCCCGACGGCGAGACGCTCGAGAAGACGGCGATCACCGCCGCCGACCCGGGCTACGCCACGGACCTCGCCACCGAGACCGTCGCCGGCAAGCTCACGGACGCCTACAAGCCCGACTCGATGTCCGTCCACGAGGAGTTCGCCAAGGACCACGGCATCGAACTCGGCTCCAAGATCGCCGTCGCCTTCCAGGGCGGCACCACGGCCCAGCTGACCGTGCGGGCCATCACCAGCAGCGAGGTCGTCATCGACCAGGGGGCCATGTACACGGCCATCGACACCATGGCCAAGTACGTCCCCGCCGACAAGATGCCGCTCGACCAGCTCCTGTTCGCCTCGGCGAAGGAGGGCCAGGAGGCGGCGGCGTACAAGTCCCTCAAGGACGCGCTGCACGACTATCCGCAGTACAAGGTCCGCGACCAGACCGACTACAAGGAGGCCCTGAAGGGCCAGATCGACCAGCTGCTCAACATGATCTACGGCCTGCTGGCCCTCGCGATCATCGTCGCGGTCCTGGGCGTCGTGAACACCCTGGCCCTGTCGGTCGTCGAGCGGACGCGCGAGATCGGCCTCATGCGGGCGATCGGCCTCTCGCGCCGCCAGCTGCGTCGCATGATCCGCCTGGAGTCGGTTGTGATCGCCCTCTTCGGCGCGCTGCTCGGCCTGGGCCTGGGGATGGGCTGGGGCGCCACCGCCCAGCAACTCCTCGCCCTGGAGGGCCTGAACGTCCTCGACATCCCCTGGCCGACGATCACCGGGGTCTTCCTCGGCTCGGCCTTCGTGGGCCTGTTCGCGGCCCTGGTGCCGGCGTTCCGGGCGGGTCGGATGAACGTGCTGAACGCGATCGCCACCGAGTAGCCGTCGAGTAAGTGGCCATGGGCCACGGGGGAACCGGGGGAGAGCCCGGCGCCGGGAAGTCGACACTTCCCGGCGCCGGGTTCCACCGCTTCAAGGGGACGTACGTTTCAAAGGGGGCGTACGACTCAAGGAGCTGCGCGGCGGCCGACTCAAGGGGAGGTTCGTTTCAGCAGCACGTACCCCTGGACCAGGCCCTTGAGCTCGTACTGGGCGCGCGGATGCAGCTGACGGGCGTACCCCGGGACGTCCTTCACCCACCGCGAGGAGTTGTTGAAGACGATGTAGTCCGGGGTGAGTCCCTTGGCGCGGCCGATCCAGAAGACGCGGCAGCGGGAGGTGAGGCGGCTGATGGGGCCGACGTTGGACTCGACGGTGGCGCCGTCCGGGATGGTGTCAAGGAGCTTCTCGACAGCTCTGACCCTTTCCGGGACGCGGTAGGCGCCGGCCTCGGTCAGCGCGGACAGCGGCAGCGAGGTCGTCAGCGCCAGCGCGGCCGCGGCGACGGCGGCGGGCAGATGGAACGCGTACGAGCGCAGCCACGGGCGGGCGCTGTGGCGGGCGGCGGGCAGCGCGTCGACGAGGGCGAGGGTGACGATCGGCATCAGGACGGCGCTGTAGTGCCAGTCCGTGCCCCAGTAGTGGTCGTCGGAGGAGAGGAAGCGCCAGCCGAGGGTGGGGAGAGCGGCGATGAGGATCGGCGAGCGCAAGGCCAGCAGCCCGCTCGTCGGCACCAGCAGCCACAGCAGCGTGCGGATCTTGGTGTCCGCGCCGTCGAGCGGGCCGGCCTCGCCGACCTTGGTCCAGTAGTCGTAGCCGCCGGTGGAGTTGAACGCCGGGATGATCATGGCGAAGGTGAGCAGCGCCGCGACCGCGCCGAAGGAGACCACGGCGATGGCGTACGGGACGGCCCGGGGCGAACCGTTTCGCCGGGACCGTAGCGCGACCACGACCGCGAGAGCCGCCGTCGTCAGCCCCAGGTCCTCCTTGACCAGCACCAGCGGGAGCGCCCAGAGCAGCGCCGCGCGCCACCGGCGCGTCAGCAGCGCCTCCAGCGAGAACGCGATCAGCGGAACCGCGAAGCAGATCTCGTGGAAGTCGAAGTCCACCGCCCGCTGCAGCCCCCACGACAGCCCGTACGCCACCCCGACCGCCAGCCCACGCGCCCGCCCCAGCATCCGCGCCGCGACCCGCGTCACCGGCACCGCCGACAACGCGAACAGCGCCGCCTGCGCCACCAGCAGCGTGACGGGCGAGGGGAAGAGCCGGTAGAAGGGGGCGAGCAGGGCGGTGACCGGGCTGAAGTGATCACCGAGCACATTGAACCCGGGCCCCTTCAGATCGACGACCGGCGCCCGAAAGTGCGCGTACGCCCATACCGCCTGCTCGAATATCCCCAGGTCCCACGACCGCGTACCCATATGCCGATACCGCCCGACCGACACCGCCACGTACGCCACGAAGAGCCCGACGGCGAGCACGTACGGATCGCGCCGGGCGGGGAGGAACCGCCGCAGGTCACGGACCGAGTCAGAGCCCGAGGCCGTGACCTGCGCGGGTATGAGGGGAGTGGGCGACGGAGCGGTCGGGGACATCGGGGCTCGCGTTCGGGTGGGGGCAGGGGCGGCGGGCGCCCTTCAGGTTAGGCCGCGCCTGGTGAACGAGGCCGCGTACCGGTGTCTGCCAGGGGCGCGGGGAACTGCGCGAGAAACCACATACGACCGTTACGAACCAACTGACCGCAGCCACCCCATGACCCCCAGCGGGGGCCTGGGGCGGCAGCCCCCAGAAGCGGGGTCGAAGGGGCAGCAGCCCCTGGTGATGATGGGGGTCCCCCCGCTCGAGCGAAGCCGAGAGTGGGGGAGGGCAGGGGCGGCGGGGGGCGAGATCCTCCAAGCCCCTCCCAGACCCACCTCACGGTTATCCACAGCCCCCACACCCACCCACACCGCCGTCGTACCCTGGACACCCCCGGCCCGTCCCACGAGGTCGGGCATTCGCGTTGCCCCACCCCAGCTCAGCCCATGCCCAGTCAGCCCCGGCCCACCCAGCCCACACCGACTACCCACCCCCCCATGCCCCCGGACGGGAATCGCCCTACATGAGCCTCCACGGTCTGCTCGACGCCGTAGTCAAGGACGCCCCCCTCGCGGAAGCGATCAGGGCGGCAGCCGACGGCAACCGCACCCACATCGACCTGGTCGGACCCCCGGCGGCCCGCCCCTTCGCGGTGGCCGCGCTCGCCCGGGACGCCGCCCGCCCCGTACTGGCCGTGACGGCGACGGGCCGCGAGGCCGAGGACCTGGCGGCAGCCCTCCGCTCCCTCCTCCCCCCGGAGGGCGTTGTGGACTACCCGGCATGGGAGACGCTCCCGCACGAACGGCTCAGCCCGCGCAGCGACACCGTAGGCCGCCGTCTCGCTGTCCTGCGCCGCCTGACCCACCCGAGCCCCGACGACCCGGAGACCGGCCCCGTTTCGGTGGTCGTCGCCCCCGTCCGCTCGGTCCTCCAGCCCCAGGTCAAGGGCCTCGGCGACCTGGAGCCGGTGGCGTTGCGCACGGGCGGGACCGCCGACCTGAACCGGACGGTCGAGGCGCTGGCGGCGGCCGCGTACTCCCGGGTCGAACTGGTCGAGAAGCGCGGCGAGTTCGCCGTACGCGGCGGCATCCTCGACGTGTTCCCGCCGACCGAGGAACACCCCCTTCGGGTGGAGTTCTGGGGCGACGACATCGAGGAGATCCGGTACTTCAAGGTCGCCGACCAGCGGTCGCTGGAGGTCGCCGAGCACGGGCTGTGGGCCCCGCCCTGCCGTGAGCTGTTGTTGACGGACGACGTACGCGCACGCGCGCGTGCCCTCGCCGAACGCCACCCCGAACTCGGCGAACTCCTCGGCAAGATCGCCGAGGGCATCGCCGTGGAAGGCATGGAATCCCTCGCTCCGGTACTCGTCGACGACATGGAGCTGCTGATCGACGTACTCCCGAAGGGCGCGATGGCCGTCGTGTGCGACCCGGAGCGGGTGCGCACGCGCGCGTCGGACCTGGTGGCCACGTCGCAGGAGTTCCTGCACGCGTCCTGGGCGGCCACGGCGGGTGGCGGCGAGGCGCCCATCGACGTCGGCGCGGCCTCCCTGTGGTCGATCGCGGACGTCCGGGACCGGGCGCGCGAGCTGGACATGATGTGGTGGTCGGTGTCCCCGTTCGCGGCGGACGAAGAGCTCGACGCGGACACTCTCAAACTCGGCATGCACGCGCCGGAGACCTACCGAGGCGACACGGCCAAAGCGCTGGCCGACACCAAGGGCTGGCTCGCCGACGGCTGGCGCACGGTGTTCGTGACCGAGGGCCACGGCCCGGCCGCCCGTACGGTCGAGGTGCTGGGCGGCGAGGGCATCGCCGCCCGTCTGGAGGCCGACCTGGAGGAGATCTCCCCGTCGGTCGTGCACGTGGCGTGCGGCTCGATCGACCACGGCTTCGTGGACCCGGGACTGAAGCTGGCCGTCCTCACCGAGACCGACCTCTCCGGCCAGAAGGCGGCCGGCAAGGACGGCGCGCGCATGCCCGCCCGCCGCCGCAAGACCATCGACCCGCTCACCCTCGAACCGGGCGACCACATCGTCCACGAGCAGCACGGCGTCGGCCGCTACATCGAGATGGTCCAGCGGACCGTGCAGGGCGCGACCCGCGAGTACCTGGTCGTGGAGTACGCCCCCGCCAAGCGCGGCCAGCCCGGCGACCGCCTCTACATCCCGACCGACCAGCTGGAGCAGATCACCAAGTACGTGGGCGGCGAGGCCCCCACGCTCCACCGCCTCGGCGGCGCCGACTGGACGAAGACGAAGGCGCGCGCGAAGAAGGCAGTCAAGGAGATCGCCGCAGACCTGATCAGGCTCTACAGCGCCCGCATGGCGGCCCCCGGACACGCCTTCGGCTCCGACACCCCCTGGCAGCGCGAACTGGAGGACGCCTTCCCGTACGCCGAGACGCCCGACCAGCTGACCACGATCGCCGAGGTCAAGGAGGACATGGAGAAGACCGTCCCGATGGACCGCCTGATCTGCGGCGACGTGGGCTACGGCAAGACGGAGATCGCGGTCCGGGCCGCCTTCAAGGCCGTCCAGGACGGCAAGCAGGTCGCCGTCCTCGTCCCCACGACCCTGCTGGTGCAGCAGCACTTCGGCACGTTCAGCGAGCGCTACTCCCAGTTCCCGGTCAGAGTGAAGGCGCTGTCGCGCTTCCAGACGGACACCGAGGCGAAGGCCACGCTGGAGGGTCTGCGCGAGGGTGGCGTCGACATCGTCATCGGTACGCACCGACTGTTCTCCGCGGAGACCAAGTTCAAGGACCTGGGCCTGGTCATCGTCGACGAGGAGCAGCGCTTCGGCGTCGAACACAAGGAGCAGCTGAAGAAGCTGCGCGCCAACGTGGACGTGCTGACGATGTCGGCGACCCCGATCCCTCGGACCCTGGAGATGGCGGTCACGGGCATCCGGGAGATGTCGACGATCACGACACCCCCGGAGGAGCGCCACCCGGTCCTGACCTTCGTCGGCCCGTACGAGGAGAAGCAGATCGGCGCGGCGATCCGCAGGGAGTTGCTCCGGGAGGGCCAGGTCTTCTACATCCACAACCGCGTCGAATCGATCGACCGGGCGGCGGCGCGACTGCGGGAGATCGTTCCCGAGGCACGCATCGCGACCGCCCACGGCCAGATGTCGGAGCAGGTGCTGGAACAGGTCGTAGTCGACTTCTGGGAGAAGAAGTTCGACGTCCTCGTCTCGACGACGATCGTCGAGTCCGGCATCGACATCTCCAACGCCAACACACTGATCGTGGAGCGCGGCGACAACTTCGGCCTGTCGCAGCTGCATCAGTTGCGGGGGCGTGTGGGGCGAGGCCGTGAGCGCGGATACGCGTACTTCCTCTACCCGCCGGAAAAGCCGCTGACGGAGACGGCCCACGAACGCCTCGCGACGATCGCCCAGCACACGGAGATGGGCGCGGGCATGTACGTGGCGATGAAGGACCTGGAGATCCGCGGCGCGGGCAACCTGCTGGGCGGCGAACAGTCCGGCCACATCGCGGGCGTCGGCTTCGACCTGTACGTACGGATGGTCGGCGAGGCGGTCGCGGACTATCGCCGCCAGCTGGAGACCGGCGAGATCGAGGAAGAGCCGCCGCTCGAGGTCAAGATCGAACTGCCCGTCGACGCGCACGTCCCCCACGACTACGCTCCCGGCGAGCGGCTCCGCCTCCAGGCGTACCGCGCCATCGCCTCCGTCAACTCCGAGGCCGACGTCACCGCCGTACGCGAGGAACTCGTCGACCGCTACGGCAAGTTGCCCGAACCGGTCGAGAACCTGCTGCTCGTGGCCGGCCTGCGCATGCTCGCCCGCGCCTGCGGCGTCGGCGAGATCGTCCTCCAGGGCAACAACATCCGCTTCGCACCGGTGGAGCTGCGCGAGTCGCAGGAGCTGCGCCTCAAGCGGCTGTACCCCGGCACCGTCATCAAGCCGGCGGCGCACCAGGTGCTGGTGCCTCGCCCGAAGACGGCGAAAGTGGGCGGAAAGCCGCTGGTCGGGCGGGAGCTGCTGGGGTGGACGGGGGAGTTCTTGGCTTCGATTCTGGGGTCGTAAGGGGGGTGCTTGCGGCCCCGGCAGCGGGCACCGGGGCCTCGCGGGGCCCGGCTGCGGGCACTCGGGCTTGCGGGGGCCGCAGGCGCTCGGCGATTGGCAGTCTCAGTGGGTGTGCCGTCAACGCGGCCGTTCCTGGGGCATAGCCGGCAATCGCCGAGACTCAGCTGCCAGTTGCTGGGTGCCTACGGGATCGGCCGGCGGCTCCGCATGACGGCCGACGGCCACGACACACTCCCTCGGGGGCGAACGCGCGGACGGTGGCACGGCCACGGCCACGGCCTGGGCCGGTTCCGGCGCCGGTGATCAGAACGGTGCGGAGGCTGGTCAGGCGGAGGCTCGGTCAGGCGGAGGGGAACAGGAGCTCCGTCGCCGTGCGGAAGACCTCCTCCGGGTCCTGGTCGCCGACGACTCCGTCCAGGTTGCGGCTGAGCAGCAGCGTGGCGAAGCCGTGGGAGAAGGACCAGGCGGCGATGCCGGCCAGCCGGGGGTCGGTGCCGGCGGCCTCCGGGCGGGCCGTGGTGACGGCCATGCGCAGCTGCTCGCTCGACAGGGCGCGGGCGGTGGTCAGTTCGAGGTCGCCCTCGCGGAGCAGTTCCGGCCGGAACATCACCTGGAAGTGCGCCGGGTGCTCGCGTGCGAAGCGGACGTAGCGCACGCCCGCGTCCGGCAGGCCCTCGGCCTCCGCGAGCGCGGCCGCCAGCAGTCCGTGTCCCTCCGCCGCGATCGCCGTGAGCAGTCCTGTGCGGTCCTTGAAGTGGTGGGCCGGTGCCGCGTGCGAGACGCCCGCGCGGCGGGCGAGGTCCCGGAGGCTCAGCGCCGACGGGCCGTCCGTGGCGATGGCGTCGAGCGCGGCGCGGAGGATCGCGCGACGCAGGTCGCCGTGGTGGTAGGGGCGTTCGCCGGTGCTGTTCTCGGGCATGGGCAACAGAGTACGCCGAAACTAGCCATTGACAAGTTGGGGGCGGCTGAGGCAATCTAGCCATTGGCAAGTTCCGGCTTGGTCGAGATGGCTGAGGGAAGCGGCAGGGGGATGCGTCATGTCCGAGAACGTCAACGTCGCCGGAGGCGGTTCGGCGGTGGGCGGTGAAGGTGTAGAGGGAAGTGCGGGCGAGGGTGCGGGCGTAGCGCTGCCCGAGGTCCGCCGTATGTGGCACCTCCTGGAGCCACTGCACGCCGTCCTCTACTACGCGCCGGAGGCGTTCGAGGAGGCGGCCGCGCTCGGGTACGGCGTGGAGGAGCGGTGGCCGAGTTACTTCCCGTACCGGGCGGCGCCGTTGGGGGCGGCCGGGAGCGAGCGGGTGACCTCGGCCTTCTTCAGCTTCAGCCCCCGCATGGTCGCCGAGCACATCGAGCCGGCCTGGAAGACAGCGAGCCCGGAGGCCGTGCTGGCGGCACGGGACCGGGCGATCGACCGGGCCTACCGAGCGATATTCGGCGACCGGGTGAACAGCCCCGAGCTCACCGAGGCCGCCGCACTCGCCCGCCGCGCCGCGGAGTCCGCGAACACGGCCGGGCGCCCCCTGGTCGCGGCCAACGCCGAACTGCCCTGGCCCGAGCCCGCCCACCTCCAGCTCTGGCGCGCGGCGACCCTGCTGCGCGAACACCGGGGCGACGGCCACCTCGCGGCCCTCCTGATCGCGGACCTCGACCCCGTCGAGTCCCTGGTCTCCTTCGCCGCGATAGGCGCGGCGTCGGTGGAACGCTTCGAGAGCCGGGGCTGGAGCCAGGAGGAATGGACAGCGGCCCGCGCCCGCCTCACGGCACGGGGCCTGGTCACCGCGGACGCGCACGGGGACGGGAAGGGAGGTGGCGGTTCGGCTACGCAAGCCGGCCGGAGCTTGCGCCGACAGGTCGAGCGGCACACCGACCAACTGGCCGCCGAGCCCTGGCAGTTCCTCGGCCCGGCCGACACCGCCCGGCTCGCCGACCTGCTGGGCGAGTTCTGGGTCGCCGTGATCGGTTCGGGCCTGCTGCCGTCGGAGACGACGCTGGGAATAGGCAAGGTGTGAACCTTCGACCACGAAGCTGTGCCGGGAAGCTGTGAGCGACGGCGGTACACGCCGGGCGTGCACCCACTGCCGGTCGAGGTGCCCGGTTCGCTCCTCCCGGCGGCCGCTACGGTGATGGGCAGGGAAGACAGGCCGGACGGGGCAAGACCGGACGGACAAGGCCGGGCGAGAGCACGGGCAATGGGGAGGGGTGTCGCGTGGTGCGTCTGAGGGGTGGGGTCGCCGTGGCCGCCGCAGCGCTGCTACTGACCGCGGTCAGCGGCTGCGAACTGGACACGGAGGGGTCGTCGGGCCCGGAGGGGAGTTCCGGCGGGGGAGGCGCGGTCCTCGCCGCCGCGGAGGCGTTGCCGGTCAAGGGACGGGCGCCCAAGACCGGTTACGACCGGGACAGGTTCGGCAGCCCCTGGGCCGACACGGACTCCAACAAGTGCGGCACCCGCGTTATCTCTATGATTCGCCGGGTGACCGAGATATTTGTGCAGCTCAAGCCGGGAGTCGTGAGCTGTGCTTACTGAGAGGGACGTGAGGCACAGGGCTGTTGGGAACGCTCGCTTCTTCCGTGCGGCGACGATGTTGGCAGCTGTCGTTCTGCTCGTCTCGGGATGCGAGCGTCTCGGCGAAGACGACTCCTCCACGGGCTCCGGGCCGACTGCGTCGGACGGGCGGGCGGTCAGTCCGCTCAAGAACCCAGACGGTACGAAGCCGGGGCTCGCGCCCCTGACGACGGATGCGGACAAGGCCGCGGCCCGCAAGCTCATCGAGGAGCTCTCCACGAAGGGGCGGGGGCCGAAGACGGGCTATGACCGCGACGAGTTCGGCTACGCGTGGATGGACACGGCCGATGGGGTGCCGCTCGCGAGGAACGGGTGCGACACTCGAAATGATCTTATTCGTCGTGATGGTCAGAACCTTCGTTTCCGAGCCGGCTCCGACTGCGTGGTCATCGCTATGACCCTGGACGACCCGTACACCGGAACGATCATCGAGTGGCGCAAGCAAAAGGCCACCGAAGTGCAGATAGACCACGTGGTGCCGTTGTCCTACAGCTGGCAGATGGGTTCCTCGCGCTGGCCGGAGGCCAAGCGGAAGCAGCTCGCGAACGACGTGCTCAATTTGATTCCCGTCCAGGGGCGGGCCAATTCAGCCAAGGGCGATTCCGGCCCCGCCTCCTGGCTCCCGCCGAGCAAGCCGATCCGCTGCGCGTACGCGGTCCGCTTCGCCCAGGTCGCCATCAAGTACGAGATGCCGGTGACGGCCGCGGACAAACAGATGATGCTGCGGCAGTGCGGCGGTTGAGAGGGCGGCTGTGATGGTCTTCCGGGGTGCCCGCGCTGGTCGTGGACGGCGGCCTGAGGAGTAGATCCTTTGCCAGCGGTTGGCTTCGGGTCCGTCAGAACAAGCACGGCGCGCAGGAGGTGGATGCCGCCGTCGGAGCCGGCTTGACCTTGACGCTGGGTCAACCCCCCATCATTCCGGCAGGGGTGTCCACGCAGACGCGTGGAACAGCTCCGCAAAGGAGGCAGATGACCATGACGGCCCAAACGATCGCCGGTCCGGCGATGCGCGTGCGGGGTCTGGAGAAGTCGTACGGGAAGCTCGAAGTGCTGCGCGGTGTGGACTTCGACGTGGCGCGGGGCAGCATCTTCGCCCTGCTCGGCTCCAACGGGGCGGGCAAGACCACGACCGTGAGGATCCTCGCCACGCTCCTGAAGGCCGACGCGGGGACGGCGAGCGTCCATGGCTTCGACGTTGCCACGCAACCGGCGGAGGTACGGGAGTCCATCAGTCTCACCGGACAGTTCGCGGCTGTCGACGAGATCCTCAGCGGTCGGGAGAACCTCGCCCTCGTCGCCAGGCTGCGCCACCTCAAGGACCCGGGCGCGATCGCGGATGACCTGCTGAGGCGCTTTTCGCTGAGCGAGGCGGGCGCGCGGCGAGTGTCCACGTATTCGGGTGGGATGCGCCGCCGGCTGGACATCGCGATGAGTCTCATCGGGAATTCGCCGGTGATCTTCCTGGACGAGCCGACGGCCGGACTCGACCCCGAGGCGCGCATCGAGGTGTGGGATGCGGTCAAGGAGCTCGCCGAGTACGGCACGACGGTGCTGCTCACCACGCAGTACCTGGACCAGGCCGAGCAACTGGCCGACCGGATTGCGATCCTCCACCAGGGTCGGATCATCGTGAACGGCACCCTTGCCGAGCTCAAGCAGCTCTTCCCGCCCGCCAAGGTCGAGTACGTCGAGAAGCAGCCGACTCTGGAGGAGATCTTCCTTTCGGTCATCGGCGGCGGCGAAAAGAGCGACGCCACTGGCACGACAACCGGGGGACAAGGATGACCGCGTACTTCTTCAGCGACGCTGCCGCGCTGACGGGGCGGACCCTGCGCCATGTCACACGCAGCATGGACACCATCATCACGACCGTCATCACGCCGGTCGCCATGATGCTGATGTTCGTCTACGTGTTCGGAGGCGCCATTGATACCGGGTCGGTTTCGTACGTGAACTACATGCTGCCCGGCATCCTGCTCATGACCATCGCATCGGGCATCTCCTATACCGCGTACCGGCTGTTCACCGATGTGAAGAGCGGGATCTTCGAGCGATTCCAGTCCATGCCGATCGCGCGGTCGGGTGTGCTGTGGGCGCATGTCGTCACCTCTCTGGTCGCCAACCTGATCGCGCTCGTGCTCGTCGTGGGCGTCGCTGTGCTCATGGGCTTCCGCTCGGGGGCAGGAGTGTCGGCATGGCTCGCGGTCGTCGGCATCTTGCTCTTGTTCACCCTGGCGCTGACCTGGCTCGCCATGATCCCCGGACTCTCCGCGTCGTCGGTCGAGGGAGCGGGCGCGTTCGCCTACCCGCTCATCTTCCTGCCGTTCGTCAGCTCGGCGTTCGTGCCCACAAAGACGATGCCCGGCCCGGTGCGCTGGTTCGCCGAGCATCAGCCGGTGACGTCGATCGTCAACACGATCCGTGCTCTGTTCACAGGGCGGCCGGTCGGCGACGACATCTGGATCGCGCTCGCGTGGTGTGTGGGCATCCTCGTCGTGGCGTACGTCTTCGCGATGACCGCCTATCGCCGGAAGATCGCCTGAGGCAGGCTGAGACCCGTGCTCACCATCAGCCAGCTGGCGGCGTACGCCGGGGTGACGGTACGGGCGGTACGCCACTACCACAAGATCGGGCTGCTGGCCGAGCCCGAGCGCGACCGGTCGGGGTACCGGACCTACGATGCCGCCTCGGTCGTGCGACTGATCCGGATCCGCACCCTGGCCGATGCCGGCGTGCCGCTGGCCAGGGTGCAGGAACTCCTTGACGCCGGCCCGGAGGAGTTCGCCGGCGGCGTCCAGGAGATCGACAAGCATCTGCGCGCCGAGATCCGGCGGCTACAGGACACCCGCAGTCGGCTCGCCCGGCTCGCCGCCGGAGAGCACCTGGCGCTCCCGCAGAGCGTCGTGGACTACCTCGACCGGCTGCGCGGTCTCGGCGTCGGGGAGCGGTATATCGAGCTGGAGCGGGATGCCTGGATCATGATCGCCGCGCAGGTGGGCGGACCTGATCGACTCCGTGATCGCCAAGAAGCACGACGAGCTGGACGACCCCGACATGGTGAGGCTCTACAGCTTCTTCACCGGGGAGCCCGACTGGCGGGCCGGCGATCCACGGATCGTCGAGGTCGCCGACATCCTGGAGCGTCTGATGATTCGCGCTGTGGAGGCCGGCGAGGTGGGGGCCGATGGCTTCGACGATCAGTTCGTCGCCCTGATGGACTCAACCATGCTGGAGTCCGCACCGGGCGCCGAACTGGTGTTGGCGATTCTGAAGGAGCGTGGCTGGAGGGGCTGGACCCGCATCGAGCGAGTGCCTGCCGATAGGTTCAACACTGAGCCGCCGTCATCTTGAAGGCAAAGCAGGCACCATGCCAGACCCCTGGCCAGCTATTTCAGATGTGCATGTTCACCGCGGGGGCAGCGATCGCATGGCGCGTCGGAGCCCGGCTCTGGCGGCGACGAGTTCATCCTCGGCTTCCTGTAGTCGTCCCTTCAGAGAGTTCACCTGATCCTGAGCTTCGGGTAGTTGGTTTCTCAAGTCGGCGTTCTCGCCCTCCAGTTGCTGGATGCGTTCCACCAGGCGGTTGCGGTCGACCTCTTCGATCTCGGCTCCCAGCGACAGGCGGACGCGCTCTCGGAGCCGGTCCCGTTCCCGCTTGAGGTCCTTGATCTCCTCTCGTGCCAGAGCGAGCTCCGTCTGCAAGGCAGCAGGTGATGCCTGCTGCTTGCCTGGCGCGGGACGCCCTCGCAGGCCCTGCTCGCGCTGGGTGGTCATACCGGCCCGGACGGCGTCGTGCACCTTGGGCTGGTTGTAAATGAACCAGGTAGAGACCGATGCCTCGCGGGCGATCTGGGCGACGCTGATCCGGCGCCCGGAGTTGAGCAAATCGCTCACCGCTTCCAGCGCGCGTGCCGTCTTGGCTTCGCTGTCACGGGTGCGACTGGCATGCAAGCGCTCGATACGTGCGTCCCGGCCGTTGCCGCTGGCCGGGATGGTCGGCTTCACTCAGGGCTCCGCGTGTGCAGCGCCTGGAGGGGGAAGAACGCTGCGGCGGAGCGGGCCTTGCGCAGTTCGCGTGACGCCGACTCGACCGCAGCCCGTTCCTCCGGCGGCATGTCCTCGAGTTTCCGCCGCATCTCGTCAGCCGACTTCGAGTAGGCGCGGATCTGGTCGTCGAGATTGCGTACGACCCAGTCGGCGGCGTCCATGGCCAGGGCGGACTCCTTGTCGGCCCGTAGGTCCGCGATCTGCTGTTCCAGGGCGGGGAGGTAGGAGGGGTCGGGTCGGTAGAAGTCGCAGCCGGCGCACTGGAAGCGGATGCGGCAGTGTCCGCCGCCGGCCGTGACGTTGCTCGGCTCGGTGCAGCCTCCGTAGGGGACCCCGACGCTCTCGACCTCGTAGGCCAGGGCGTCCTCGAAACCGCGTGGAGCGCCATGCCGGTCGACGGCGAGTCTCGCCACCGTTTTGACCGCCTCTTGTTTCCTGGTCAGGGAGACCTTGTAGTAGCCCATGGTGACGTCCAGGGACCGGTGGTCCATGAGCTCGCGGAGGACGTCGGGACGGGTTCCGGCGTCAGCATGACGCTGGGCGTACGCGTGGCGGAATCCGTAGGGGACGACCTGCGTGCGGTCGTAAGCGAGCGGTTCGCCGTTGTCGTCCAGGCGGTCGTCCACAAGGTCCGGGATCAGCTCGTCCACCCAGTCGCGGAAGATCCTGTTGCAGAACTGTGCGGTGGTCAGATGACTGCGACGTGGACGGTTGCGCTGTCCCGGCGAGGGGAACAGCCACTGCTCGCAGGCGGGTACGGCCGGCAGCTGGTCGAGTTCCTTCTGCCGTGCCTCGATGGCCTGGGCCGTGCTCTCGGAGACGGCGATCCTAGGTCCGTGACGGCGGCGTTTGTGGTTGTCGTAGAGGAGGGTGGGCTTGCCGTCGACCCGCTCAAGGCATTCGCGGTGCAGGCTGGTCACCTCGCCGGGGCGGCGGCCGCGGTCACTCTCACGGGTGATGTTGATCGAAGGTGTGCGCGGGAGGGGAACGGGGTGGCTAGGTTCGTGGCATGTCACGTTTCCGGATGTATCCGACGCCCGCGCAGGCTGAGCAGATGCTCACGCACTGCGCGCACGCCCGGTACGTCTGGAATCTCGCTGTCGAGCAGCACTCACACTGGCGCCGGTGGCGTAAGAGCGCGCCCGGTTTCGCGGAGCAGTGCCGTCAGCTCACCGAGGCCCGGCGGGAAAACGAATGGCTGGGCTCCGGGAACGCGGACGTGCAGCAGCAGGCACTGAAGGACTTCGCCAAGGCCAAGAACGCCCGCTTCACGTCCGGGTTCGGTGAGCCGACCTGGCGCAAGAAGTTCCGGCATGAGGGCTTCAGGGTCATCGGCACCGACCGCGTACCGGAGTGCAACGCAGACGGGTCGCCGAAGCTGAACGCGAAGACCGGCAAGCAGGTCATGGGCCGGTCGGTGGTCGTGCACAGGCTCAACCGCAGGTGGGCTCAGGTCAAGGTGCCCGGCTGCGGCTGGGTCCGGTTCCGCCTCAGCGCCAAGGGCAAGGGCAAGGGCGTGAAGCTGCCCGACGCGAAGACGTTCCGGGTCACCTTCCGCAACGGGCAGTGGCACATTGCGTTCGCGGTCATCCCTGAGCCGACCCCGGCGCCCGGTACAGGGGAGGCGATCGGCATCGATCGGGGTGTCACGATCACCGCTGCCCTGTCGGACGGCCGGAAGCTGAACTGCCCGCAGCTCACCGTCAAGGAACGCGCCCGGATCCGAAAGCACCAGCGGCGGGCGGCCCGGGCGAAGAAAGGCAGCCCCGAGAAGGCGGCCGAGTACGCGAAGGCCGCCAGGCTCAAGGCCCGGGAGGTGAACCGGCGCAAGGACTGGTGTGAGAAGTCCAGCACCATGCTCGCCCGCTCCTACGACCTGGTCCGGTTCGAGAAGCTGAACATCAAGAACATGACCCGCTCTGCGAAGGGAACTGTGGAGCAGCCCGGCAGGAACGTGGCGCAGAAAGCGGGTCTGAACCGGTCGATCCTCGCCCAGGGCTGGGGCCTGCTCCGGCAGCGCACCGAGCACAAGGCCCCGGGCCGGGTCGAAGATGTCCCCGCCCCTTACACCAGTCTGCGGTGCAGCGCCTGCGGATGGATCGAGAAGAAGTCACGCAAGAGCCAAGCTGACTTCGCCTGCGTGTCCTGCGGCTTCACCTGCAACGCGGACACCAACGCGGCAACCAACGTCGCGGCAGGACAGGGCGGGATCCCCCGCCCCCGGCGAACAGCCGGTGCCGGAGGGGTGACAACGGCCACCGGCAGTTCGAGCGCCCGTGAACCTCAACCCGACCAGGTTGGAATCCCCCTCTTTTAAGAGGGGGAGGATGTCAATCCTCGTCCAGGTCGATCACGTTGCCCTTGGGGGCCTCGGCCGGGACCGGCTTGTTGTAGTCGGTGAAGGTGAGCTCGCCGGGCTCCTTGGCGGACTTGCTGACGACGCGGAGGAGGTACGGCTTGCCCTCGGTCGCCACGTACAGGGTGTAACGGTCCTTGCCGTCACCCTCGTTGAGGGTGATCGCGGGGGTGCCGTCGAAGGCGGTGGTCTTGCCGCGCTCGGCGTCGGAGTTCGTGTCCTCGAACTCGGAGAGCGTTTCGTCGAGGTCGCAGAAGCTGGCGATGTCCTCGGAGTCCTCGGCGGTCGCGGACGTCTTGGTCCACTTGTCGGCGAGCATCTCGACGACCATGTCGGCCTCTTCCTTGGAGGAGTCCTTGGACTGGGCGCGCAGGAAGGCCTCGTCGTACTTCATGTAGATCGTGTCGCCGACCTTGATCAGCTCGGCCTGGCCCTCGCCGCCCATGCTCATGGTGCCGGCGCAGTCGCCCTTCTTGTTCATCGCCATGTCGAGTTGGACCGTGCCGCCGGCGGTCTCGTCCGTGATCTCGCCCTTCATCCGGAGCGAGTCCGCGCCCGTGGTGGCCTTCACGGCCTTGTCGGCGATCTCGCCGCCGGTCAGCCCGGCGAACGGGACCTTCGCCGCGTCTTCCTTGGCTTCGCTGCCGGGCAGGCAGCCGGTGACGGAGACGGTGGCCGCGGCGGCGAGGCAGACAGCGGCGAGTGCGGTGCGACGCATGGGAGTACCCCCTGGGATTCGTGAAATGAGCGGTGAGCTGTGCGGTGGGAAGCGAGAAAATGAGCGGTGCCGACGCGGATGCGCAGGGCGTCAGTACGTCCGGGTGCCGAGTACTTCGCCCGCCGAGTCGTAGACCGTGACGCGGCCTCGCTCGTCGTGCTTCCAGTCGGCGAAGACGGTGGCGATCAGTCGGGCGGGGCCTGTGCCGCCGCCCCGTGGGCCGCCGGTGAAGTCGGTGTGGATGTCGGTGGAGTCGATGTCGCCCGCCGACGGGGCGGGTCTGTGAACCTCGGTGACATGGGAGACGGCGGCTCTCTCGGCGGAGGTGCCGTGACTGTTCACAAAGGCCTTGAAGCGGTTCGCGTAGCCAGTGCCGTACACGGCAGTGTCACCGCTCCCGGCGTTCGCCGAGACCACGCCGATGACGAGGAGACCGACCGCCGCGTTCAGCGCGAGCTGGGCTTTCATCCGCATGGCCGTGCTCCTCCCCTGGTATGTGACCGCACGACGAGGTGTGACCACCCGGATCGGGCGGGCTCGCCGTTCCATGGGTCAATCACAGCAGAGCTTGTGAACCGAGTCAACATGATTCACAAGGTTGGGTGTGTACACGATGTGAAGGGGTAGATCTTGCGTACGTCGGTATGCTCGACGTCACAGAGCGGAACGAGGGGAGTCGGGCGCGTGCAAGGCAACGGGACAGAGGTCACCGCCGCGGAGATCGCGCGGCTCGCGGGCGTCGGCCGCGCCGCCGTCAGCAATTGGCGCCGCAGGCACGCCGACTTCCCCAAACCGGTCGGCGGCACGGAGACCAGCCCGTCCTTCGCGCTCACCGAGGTCGAGGGGTGGCTGCGCAAACAGGGCAAGCTCGCCGAGGTGCCCCTCAAGGAGCGCGTCTGGCAGCAGGTCACCGGCCACCCCGACGGCCCCGTCACGGCACTGGTCCACGCGGGCTGCGCCCTGCTGTATCTGCACGACCGGCCCCTGGCCTGGCTGGAGTTGAGCGCCTGTCCCGGCGACGAGCAGCTGGCCAAGCTCCTGCCCGACCCGCTCTGGCACGTCCTCACCCCGCGCTTCGGCCTGGTCCGCGAGCCCGCGGTGCCCCACCCGACGCCCGCCGAGTTCCTGCCCTCGATCCCGCTGCTGCGCGCCGCCACCGAGCTCGCGGCCGACCTGGGCGCGCGGCAGACCTTCGAGTTCCTGCTGGCCCGGCACCTCGACGCCAACCCGCGCCAGTACACGCTCACTCCGGGCGAGCTGGCCGAGCTGATGGCGGAACTCGCCGGCCCCGCACGCTCGGTGCTCGACCCGGCCTGCGGCACCGGCGCCCTTCTGCGTGCCGTCGCCGCCCCGTCCGGCCAGGAGCTGTTCGGCCAGGACAGCGCCCCCGAACTGGCCGCCCTCACCGCGCTCCGCCTCGCCCTGCGCACCAAGAGCACCATCCGCACCGCCCCCGGCGACAGCCTCCGCGCGGACGCCTACGAGCACGTCAGGGCCGAGGCCGTGCTGTGCCACCCGCCGTTCAACGAGCGCAACTGGGGCCATGACGAACTCGCCTACGACCCGCGCTGGGAGTACGGCTTCCCGGCCCGTACGGAATCCGAACTCGCCTGGGTGCAGCACGCGCTGGCCCGCCTGGAGGACGGCGGCACCGCCGTGCTGCTGATGCCGCCGGCCGCCGCGAGCCGTCGCTCGGGGCGCCGTATCCGCGCCGACCTGCTGCGCCGCGGCGCCCTGCGCGCGGTGATCGCCCTGCCGGTCGGCGCGGCACCCCCGTACAGCATCCCGCTGCACCTGTGGGTGCTGCGCCGGCCCGGCAAGGCCCCGGTGCGGCCCGAGTTGTTGCTGGTGGACACGGGGCGGCTCGGGGCCGAGGGCAGGGGTGCGGTCGACTGGGCGGCCGTGCGCGGCGCGGTGCTCGACGCCTGGCGGCCCTTCGACCGGGCGGGCGAGGTCGAGGAGCGGCCGGGGCTGAGCCGTTCGATGCCGGTCATCGAACTGCTCGACGACGACGTGGATCTCGCTCCCGCCCGGCATCTGCCGCCCCCGGCCGCGGGCGGCGGCGCCGAGGAGCTCACCGCCGTACGTGAACGCCTCGGTGAGACCCTCCGGCTGACCGCCGACCTCACGCCCCCCGTCGCCGACGAGGCGCAGCCCGCGCGGTGGCCGCTGACCACGGTCGGTGAACTCGCGCGTGGGGGCGCCCTGTTGCTGCGTACGGGTGGAAACGGTCCGCACGCGCGCGTGCTCACCGATCACGACGTCATCGCCGGAACGGAGCCTTCGGGGACTCTGCCCGAGACCGGCGAGGCTGCCGTACTCGTGGAGTTGGGTGACGTCGTCGTGCCCGTGCTCGGCGGCGGTGGTGTCGCGCGGGTGATCGACGACGAGACGGCGGGCGCCGCCCTCGGCCGCAACCTCGCGCTCCTGCGTCCCGATCCGGCCGCGCTCGACGCGTGGTTCGTCGCCGGTTTCCTGCGCGGCACCGCCAACAGCCGCCAGGCCAGCAGCTACGCCTCCACCGCCACCCGCCTCGACGTACGCCGCCTCCAACTGCCCCGGCTGCCCCTGGATCAGCAGCGTCGCTACGGCGAACGGTTCCGCGCCCTCGCCGTCTTCGAGGCCGCCCTCCGCCAGGCGGGCCGCCTCGGCGAACAACTCGTGCGCGGCATGCACGACGGGCTGACCGACGGCACGGTCGCCCCGGGCTGAACCAGCTGGACGGAACCGTTCCGCCGTGGGCGACGTGACCAGCGACGCAACGGTTGTCCACAACCCTGGACCGCATGTCGGCCTCGGCCTATACCCTCTGAACGTCACTCATACGACTGTCTTCACCAGGCACTCAGGAGCAGCCATGCATGGCCACGGCTACACGCCACCACCGCCGAGGCAACCCTCGACCGGGGCGCTGGTCGTGCTGCGCGTGTTCATCGTGATGGTGGCCTTGCTGAGCATCGGCTTCCTCGCCTGGATCGCGCCTCTCGTGGCCGCCATCGTGACCCGCAAGGCGCGCGACTGGACGGCCCTCATCGGGTCGCTCGTGATGTTGGGCATCAGCGTGGGGCTGATCAGCACCGACCATACGGACGACCTGAGTACCCCGGCCGGCAACGCGGGCATGATCATCCTGCTGCTGAACGCCTGTGCCTCCGCCGGCCATTACCTGTACGCGGACATCCGCCACTACCAACAGCCCAGGTTCGCAGGCTACATATCGCCCCAGCACCCGACGATTCCCACAACGGCGTACGGCTACCCGCCGGCCCCCGCCCCGCAGCCCTACGCGCCCACCTCGCCGGTCCCACAGCCTCCCGTCCAGCCGCAGCCTCAACCGCAGCCGGAGCCGCAGCGCCCCGGGCCCGCTCGAATAGACCAGGTGCGCGCCGAGCTCGACGAGCTCAGTGACTATCTCCGTAACCACGAAGGAGACAGGTGACCCCGGGGACCGGCCGCCTGATCACCGGCCGCTACGAACTGTCCACGCTCATCGGGCAGGGCGGCATGGGCCAGGTGTGGACGGCGTACGACCAGCGTCTCGACCGGCGCGTGGCGGTGAAGCTGCTGCGCCCGGACAAGGTCGCGGGTCAGGAGGCCGACGAACTGCGCCGCCGTTTCGTGCGCGAGTGCCGCGTCACGGCCCAGGTCGACCACCCTGGCCTGGTCACGGTGCACGACGCGGGCAGCGAGGGCGAGGAGCTGTTCCTCGTCATGCAGTACGTCGACGGGGCCGACCTCGCCGACCACCTCGCCGAGCACGATCCGTACCCCTGGCAGTGGACCGTCTCGGTCGCCGCCCAGCTGTGCGCCGTGCTGTCCGCCGTGCACGCGGTGCCGATCATCCACCGTGACCTCAAGCCGCGGAACGTCATGGTCAAGCAGGACGGCACGGTCACCGTCCTCGACCTGGGCGTCGCCTCCGTGATGGACACCGACACCACCCGCCTCACCCACACCGGCTCACCCATCGGCAGCCCCGCCTACATGGCCCCCGAGCAGGCCATGGGCGGCGCGGTCGGCCCGTACACCGATCTGTACGCCCTCGGTGTGCTGATGCACGAACTGCTCAGCGGGAACGTTCCGTTCACGGGGTCCACGGCTCTCGGCGTTCTGCACCGCCACCTCTACGAGCCGCCGGTCCCGGTCGGCCGTATCCGCCCCGAGGTGCCCGAGGCGCTGGAGGCCCTGGTCCTGCGGCTGCTCTCCAAGGACCCGCAGCACCGCCCGTCCTCCGCGCAGGAGACGTACGAGCATCTCCTCCCGCTGCTCCCCGCGCGCGGCATGCCCACCGGCTCCCCGCTCGACCCCACCCGCCCCTTCCTGCGCCCGCACGCCCCCTGGCCGGACCGGGCCCGCATCCCCGCGCCGCAGCCGTCCGCCGCGCCCGTGCAGACGCCCGCGGTGGAGAAGCCGGACGTCGCGGGCGCCGTCGACGAGGTCAAGCGACTCCTCGGCGAGGGCCGCATCACCCAGGCCGTCGACATCCTCGGCGCGATCCTCCCGGCCGCCGCCGCGCAGCACGGTGAGCACTCACCTGTCGTCCGCACCCTGCGCAAGCAGTACGCGGCCACCCTCATGGACGACGGCCAGTACCGCCGCGCCCTGCCCGAGCTGCGCCGCCTCGCCAATGAGCGCGCCACCGAGGCCGGCCAGGCCGACCCGCAGTCCCTGCGCTTCCGCTACGAGTCCGCCCAGTGCCTCGAACAGCTCGGCGAACCGGCGGCAGCCCTCGCCGAGTACCGCTCCCTCCTGCCGTACTTCGAGAACCAGTACGTCGGCGGCGACCCCGAACTGTCGCTCGACGTCCGCCGCCGCATAGGCCACCTCCTCCTTGCCCTCGGCGACCGAGGCGCCGCCCACGAGACCCTGGGCCGCCTCCTCCTCGACGTGGAGCGCCTGCGGGGCCCCGGCCATCCGCTGGCGGCCGAGGTACGGCGGACGCTGCAGTGGCTGGGGCAGGTGCGGGGCTGACCCCCACTAGGCCCTGTCGTCACATTCCCGTCTGCCGAGCGGCGCCATGCACGCTCCCCCACTCTCGGCTTCGCCCGGCACGCCCAGAGCACGCACCTACGCGGACATCAACCGCTACCGCGGCGGGCGCGCGGCCCGCCCTCCGGGCGGACGACGGGAATGTGACGACAGGACCTAGGGTTCGCACATCACAGCGATCAAGGGGCGGGGTCACTCATGTCCAGCAAGTCCAGCCACCGGCAGTCCAAGAAGCGCAGATACGTCGCCTGGACCGCCGCCGGAGCCGCCGTGCTCGCCGGAGCGGGCCTTGCCGCACAGAACTCGCTCGCCGCCCCCACCGCCTGGCCGGCCGCCAAGGGCTACACGGGCCGCGCCTTCGACACCTGCACGGCACCGTCCCTGTCCGCGATGAAGGCATGGAAGACCGGCTTCTACGGCGCGGCGGCCGTCTACATCGGCGGCAAGAACCGCGGCTGCGCCCAGCCCAACCTCACCGCATCCTGGGTGAAGTCGGTCAACACGCTCGGCTGGAAGCTCGTCCCGCTCTACGTCGGCGCCCAGCCGCCCTGCCAGACCGGTTCAAGCCCCGTGGTGATCAAAGCGTCGACCGCCGCCTCCCAGGGCGCCGCCGACGGGGCCGACGCCGTGGCCAAGGCCGCCGCCCTCGGAATGAAGCCGGGCAGCGCGCTCTACCTGGACATCGAGGCGTACGACATCACGAACACCGCCTGCAACGACGCCGTCCTCACCTACATCAGGGCCTGGCACAAGGCGCTCGGCGCCAAGCAGTATCGTTCCGGTTTCTATGGCTTCAGCAGTTCCAGCGCCAAGGCGGTCGCCACCGCCACCGACCGCACCAACCTGCCGGGCAACCTCTGGTACGCCAAGTGGGACAAGGTCAACACGACGACCACCGACTGGCCGTACGACCCGAAGCTGTACACCGGGCACCACCGCGCCCACCAGTACATGGTCAACAGCAGGGAGACGCGCGGCGGACACACGATCAACGTCGACCGGAACGCGTGGGACGCGCCGGTGGCGATCGTCGGCTGAACCGCTGAAACGACGACGTGGGCCGGAGGTGGTGAGGGCCCTGGTGCGGCGGTGCCGGAAGTCGGCATGAATCGTTGGTCGAATGGCTGGCCGAGAGCAGCCCCACTGCCTACCATCGATCACCGCAAGACCTTGTGCACCGTCGCACAATCTCCTCAGGAGGTCTCCTTGCACCGCCGCCGTCGCACCGCGCTCCTCCTCTCCGCCGCGATCACCGCCGCGGCCCCCTTCCTCTCCGCCTGCGGAAGCGACGCGCACCCGGGCGCGGCGGCCGTCGTGGGCGGTGAGCGGATCACCGTCTCGCAACTGGAGAACCGGGTGAACGACGTGCGTGCCGCACTGCGGGCGGCCAGCGCGGACGAGGCCCAGTACGAGCGGGTCGTCGCCCAGACCGGCACCCTCACCCGCAACACCCTCAACGGCATGGTCCTGGAGAAGGTCCTCGACCAGGCCCTCGAAGACGCCGGCGTGAAGGTCACCCGCAAGGAAGTCCAGGAATACCGCTCCGACCTGGTGGAAGACGAGGAGGGCGGCGCCCCGGCCCTGGAGCTGACCTGGCTGCAGCAGTACCATGTCGCCCCCGAGCACCTCGACGAGAGCCTCCGCAGCGACCTCGAGGTCCAGAGACTCGCCACCGCCCTCGGCGTCGACGCCAACACCCCGGACGGCAGCACCGTCTTCTGGCAGGCCATGGCCAAGGCCTCGGAGGAACTCGGCGTCGACCTCAACCCCCGCTACGGCACCTGGACCGTCGAGGTCGAGAAGGAAGGTCGCGTGGGCCTGGCGGAAGCCAAGACACCCTGGGTGGAAGAGGTCACGAAGGCCGGGACGCAGGAGCCGGCGTAGCCCAGTACCGGCCGGTAGGCCCCTGCCCGCAGGGGCCTACGTGCCTCACGGTCCGCAGCCTGTGGATAACTTCGGGGGCCGTCCGTGGCGTGGGTTACGTTCGTGGGGTGAACGCAAACCGCCCCGACGGCGCCCCCGACACCACGGCCCCCGGACCAGCTTCCACCCAGGCCTCCGGCCCCGGCCGTGTCGTCCTGCTCACCACCAGCCACCGTGTCGCGCCCGGCCTGCTCTCCTGGCCCGCCTGGCAGGCGCTGCACGAGGCCGACGGTGTCCTCTGCGCGGACGAGGCGCACCCCCAGCTCCCCTATCTCCGCGAGGCCGGCATAACGGTCGAGCGGGCGGCCCCGACCGCCGAGGAACTGGTCGACGCCTGCGCCGGTGACCGCACGGTCGTGGTCGTCGCGACGGCCGAGGGCGAACCCCACCTCACCGACGGCCTGGCCCGCCTCGCCGGCTCCGGCCGCGTCCAGATGCCGTCACTGGAACTCCTCCCCGCCTCCTACGACCTCCCTGGCGCCCGCCTCCTCGACCTCGTCCAGATCATGGACCGCATCCGCCGCGAATGCCCCTGGTCCTCCCAGCAGACCCACAAGGGCCTGACCAAGTACGGCATCGAGGAGGCGTACGAGCTGGTCGAGGCGATCGAGGAGGGCGACAGGGACGAACTGCGGGAGGAACTGGGCGACGTCCTGCTCCAGGTCGTCTTCCACGCCCGCATAGCCGAGGACGACCCCGACGCCCCGTTCTCCATCGACGACGTGGCCGCCACCATCGTCACCAAACTCATCCACCGCCACCCCCACGTCTTCGGCGACGAGACCGCCACGACCCCCGAGGAGGTCAAGGAATACTGGCTCCGCACCAAGGCGATAGAGAAGCGACGCGAGTCGGTCACCGACGGCATACCCCTCGGCCAGCCCGGCCTCGCCCTGGCCTCGAAGCTGGCGTCCCGAGTGCGCATGGCGGGCCTGGACGTCCCGCTCCCCGCCGACGAGGGCCCCGGCTACGAGTTGCTGGCGATGGCGGTACGTGCGGAGGCGGCCGGAGTCGACCCCGAGGCGGCGCTGCGGGCGGCGGCCCGGGCCTACCGGGACGCGATCCGGGTGGCGGAGGGCGTGGACGAGAACTGACGCGCTGCCATGAGCTGGGACTACGGGCGCGGTGGGCATGACAGTGCCCCTGATCTGCTGTGGGACGAGGTGAGGGAGTTCTTCGACCCCGAGCTGATGGGTTCGCTGCCGGACGTACGTGTTCCCGACACCTCGGTGGAGGACTGGCAGTCGGTCCTTGATCTTGTCGCCGAGCGCGGCTGGAGGCACGAGTACCTCCAGGGCACCACCGTGCTGGCGGTGCCGAGCGCCGCGGATGTGCTGGCGCGCCCGGCCGAGGCCGAGTGCCCACAGCTGAGGGTCTGGCCGACGGCCGACGTGTTGGCGATTTTCCGTTTCTATGCGGACGAGGAGGTCGACTTCGACGTCGACCTGCGGGAACTCCAGGGACAGGACCGACTCGACATGTTCTGCGGCTTCCTCCGGTCGATTGGCCGCCGCCTCGGCCAGCCGGTGCTGATGGATCCGGAGGGTGCCCATGGCCGTCCGGTACTGGGCTTCGACGTCGTGCTCGACCGCGTCGTGCTGCTGTGTGACTGAGTACCGTTGACCCCAGCGCTTGCGGGGCAAGGGGGCGCGGTGTAAGAGGAGTTGACGGAGGCGGCCGCCGGGTTTTCCTCGGGGTGGCGGACAAAGGTGTGGAACCGGATCGAACGTCGTCTCGCGCCGGTCTTCGGCGACAGAGTCGTGAACGTGGTGCTGGTTGGGCGGACACTCAATGCGGGCGGAAGCTCCGAAGACACCGAGAAGCCGGTTGCCGATCTGCTGAAGCGCCGCCTAGTCTCGCGCCCCGAGCTCTTCCTCGAACGGGCGGAGATCCTACGTGAGTTCGGAGGAAACGGGGAGATCGAAGAGTTCGGATGGATGGCCCCGCCTTCCGTCTCCGTCGAGAACGCCACTCCGACGGTACCTTCCACGACACGGTCATCCAGGCCGGTTCCATAGGCACTGTTCACAAGCACTCGCCGCAGCCCCCGGCCGGCGACCGTTTCGACTGTCAGGTGGCCGTGAACTCCACGGGGAGGTTTCGCAGCCCACGCATGATCAGCCCACCTCGCCAGCGCAGGTCCATGGGGTCAGCGGCAAGCCGAAGGTCGGGTAGACGGCGCAGCAAGGTGGCCAGCGCGGTGCGGCCTTCGAGACGGGCGAGCGGGGCGCCGATGCAGTAGTGGATGCCATGTCCGTAGCCGAGGTGCTGGTTGTCCCCGCGGGAGAGATCGAGCGTGTCCGGCTCGTCAAAACGAGCGGGATCACGGTCGGCAGCGGCGAGGACCACGAGCACGGGATCGCCGGAAGCGATTCGTTGCCCACCCATTTCGAGGGGCTCCGTTGCGTAGCGCCAAGTAGCCAGTTCGACAGGGCCGTCGTAACGGAGAAGCTCTTCGACGCCGGTGTCGAGTAGTTCCTGTTCGCCGCGCTCGAGCGACTTCTGTAGTTGCGCTCGCTGCTGTGGGTTGCGCAGCAGCGCATACGTACCGTTGCCGATAAGGTTGATAACCGTCTCAAAACCAGCAAACAGTAGTACGAAACACATGGCCGCGGCTTCGTTCTCGGTCAGGTGCTCGCCATGGTCGGAGGCGCGGATGAGGCCGGAGATGAGGTCTTCGCCGGGGTCGGGCTTGTCCGGGAGCGCCTCCCGTTTGCGGTGGATCAGCTCGGCGAGATAACTGCGCATCTTCTTGACCGACCGGGCAACGCCGCCTCTGGGCCCTCCGCTGTGCCGGATCATCATGCCCGCCCAGTCCCGGAAGTCGTCCTGGTCCTCGCGCGGGACGCCGAGCAGGTCGCAGATGGCGTAGATAGGGAGGGGGAACGCGAACTCGTGGATGAGGTCGGCGCTTCCGGTGTGTGCGAACTGGTCGATGAGGTGGTCGGTCAGCTCTTGGACGCGGGGTGCGAATTCCGCCACTCGGCGGGGTGTGAACGCCTTGGAGACAAGCCGGCGGAGCCGCGTGTGGTCCGGTGGATCGATGTTGAGCAGGTGCGTCATGAGGTTGGCGCTGCGTTCACCGGGGATGCCCGTCCTGCTCTTGCCGTGGGCGTCTTCGGAATGGTGCACGGGATTCTTGGAGAGCCGCGAGTCGGCGAGCGCCTGTCTGGCGTCCGCGTACCGAGTCACGAGCCACGCTTCGACCCCGCTGGGGAGCCGCGTGCGGTGCACCGGGGCGTGCTCCCGGAGCCAGGCGTAGGCGGGGTAGGGGTTGCTGGCGAACTCCCAGGTGAAGAGTTCGGGTTCGATGTGCGGGGCGTTCACGAGGTGACGGTACCGGGAGCCGCGTCGCATGGGTGAGGACGCTGAACTGTGCAATTCCCCTTCAACTGCATAGAGCGACAGATAGGGTTCCTGAAATGGCACCGGCCCCAGAGCGCTTGCAGCAGCGCAAAGGAGCCGGAACCTTCCCGGCGGTGAGCCAACACCCCGGGGACGGAACAGTCTCGGAGGACTGAACATGCCCATTGTGGCACGCCCCTGCCTTGCCGCCCCTGCGGCCGTCGTCGTCGCCAACTACGCGCGCGTCTCTACCTTCGACCAGCTCGACGGCTTCGGACTCGAGGCCCAGGACAAGGTTTCCAACGGGTGGCTCGACCGACACTCTGAAGTCACCGTCTACGACTCCTATGTGGACGAAGCCGTGTCCGGGGCCTTGGAGAGCCGCCCTGAGATGGACCGCCTCGTCACTGACGCACACCAGCAGCGCTTCAACCGCATTCTCGTCCCCAAGGTCGACCGCATCGGGCGTACTGCCCGAGCTGCCTATCAGTGGGCATGGAACATGGCCGACATCGGCATCTACTTCATCTCGGTCACCGAAGGCATCGACACCAGCACCGAAGCGGGCTGGCAGCAGTTCACGCGATATGTCACCTTCTCCGAGATGGACTGGCGACGCATCAAGGAGCGCACCGTCGCCGGCCGAGAGCTGAAGATCAGTTACGGCGGCTGGCCCGGTGGCCCGGCTCCCTACGGCTACAGGATCGAGAAGGACGCCAAGGAAGTCGGCGGACGCCGTAAACGCTTCTCCGTCCTCGTCACCGACGGCCATGAATCCATGGTCCTCGCCGTCGCCGCGGAACTCATCGTCGACCAGGGCATGAACCTCACCGAGGCTTGCGAGGAACTCAACAACCGCAAGCTCCTCACCCGTAGCGGCGTCCCCTGGAGCGTCGGCAACCTCCGTAACCGCCTCCACAGCGAAACCATTCACGACGGCTACGTGGTCTACCGAAAGACCAATCGCAGTAACGGGAGGAACCACACCCGCCGATGCGACGACGGCACCCCCGTCCATGGTGACCAGGTCAGAATCGGCGTCCCGCCCATCTTCTCCGACGAGCGGGCCGCGCAACTCATGGCCGCTTTGAAGGAACTCGGCTTCCAGAACGGTCGGCGAGGGAATTGTGTCTACCCCCTCACGGGACGGATTCACGGCACGTGTGGCGAGGTGTACACAGGGGCCGGCAGGGGCGTCGGCCGGTCGTACCGCTGCAAGGGAGGTCTCAAGGACCCCTCGTGCCGCGAGCCCTACTTCGAGGCTGACGATATCGAAGGTGCCGTCTGGAAGGAGCTGGCCAGGATTCTCGACGAGGAAGGGCATCTACGGGACCTGGCGTCCGAACGGGTGGGCGGCCTCTCCGGAGACAAGGAGAAGTACGAGAAGCGCGTCGCCGAGTTCACTACCAGAATCGCCGAACAGGAGCACCTGATCGAGGTGCGCATCCCCGAGTACGTGCGCGCCGACGTCGACCCAGCGGTACTCAAGGCCTCCATCACGGGGCTTGAGGCCGAACTGGCGGAATTCCGGGAGCAGCGCAGGTTCGCCCAGCAGTGGCTGGAGGCGTACAGCGAGCATGAACGCCAGGCGCGCAACCTCGTCAACATCGCGCGACCAACGCCGACGAGCGGCTGGAGAGCCTGACGTTGGAAGAGTGCAAGGAAGTCTTCGACATGTTCGACCTCAAGGTCGTTCTCGGCGGTATGACCGACCACCGCAAGTCCGGCGTGAGGTGCGCTGTCAGCGAGTGGCACTGGAGGACCGGCACGAAGGTGCCTCCGGACCCCGACGACGAGCAGTGGGAGAACGTGCTGGAAGTGCTGCAGCCGTATTTCACCAAACGCCACTTCACGAGTAGATGCGACATCCGTCTCCAGTTCGAAGGGATGCTCCACCGTCTTCGGCACGGCCTCTCCTGGAGCGATATGCCCCATACTTGGGGGCCCGTCGACTCGATTCGCGTGCGCCAGCTTTCCTGGTGGCAGAAGGGCGCATGGCCGGAGGTCATGAAGGCCCTGGACGCCGGCACCACTGGAGTCGACGCGTACAAGCGGCCGACCTTGCCACAGCTCACGGTGACAGGCCGGTTTTGGGCCGGGCTGCTTGCGGAGGTCCGGAGTGAGGTCACCGGAGACATGGGACGGCGGCAGTAGCCGACCCCGCTTGGCGCGGCGGGCTCATCATGCGGGGATTGCGCATGCTTCCGGTCGAGTTCAAGCCGGCTCGGGTGGCCGATGGTGGTACGCCGTAAGCGGCCCGTAGCAGTACCCCACGCGGCGCCGAAACATGACACACCCTCAAGTCTGTGATCTTCACGTGATCTACGCTGCATTAACTTGTGACAACTGATCGACTGCCGATACGTTCACACGTCAGTGCGAAGGGCGTGGCCGGTCCAGCCCGTCACACCCTTCGCACGGTCACTGCTGTCGTGTGAAAGGCAACCGCATGCTCTCCGGGACCGGTCGTCACCGTCGCCCCCGTCAGGCTCCGGCCCTCCTTGTCGCGGCCGGAGTGACCGGCTCCGCCATCGCCATCCCATTCCTCGGCGCCACCGGCGCGAGCGCGGCCAGCGGAACCACCTGGGACCAGGTGGCGGACTGCGAGAGCGGCGGCTCCTGGAGCGCGGACACCGGCAATGGGCGCTACGGCGGCCTCCAGATGACCCAGGAGAGCTGGGAGAGCTATGGCGGCCTCGACTACGCCACCAGCCCCGACCAGGCCAGCCGTTCGCAGCAAATAGCCGTCGCCGAAAAGATCCTCGCCGACCAGGGCGTCGGTGCCTGGTCCACCTGCGGGCTGCTCCACAACCTCGGCGGCGACTCCGGCACCGCCGATGTGGACACCGGCGTCGCGGACGATTCGTCGAACTCGGGTGATTCATCCAGTTCTGCCGACGGTTCTGCCGACAGGTCTACCGAATCGACGAAGTCGGCTGAATCATCCGAAACATCTGACTCCTCCGAATCTTCCGACTCGTCCAAAACATCCGAATATTCGGCGGATGTCACGGAAGGTTCCATCAACGCCGACGTCGACTCGGGCGACTCCAAGAGCTCCGGCGACTCCGATGAATCCGGCGAATCCGGTGACTCCGGCGGCGATGTCTCGCAGGGATCCGACAGCTCTCCCGCAGATGACGCCGAGGCCGGCAGTGGTCGCCACCGGGGCGCGAGCGCCGACGAGAGCGACGCCGACGACAACTCCCGTACCGAATCCTCGTCGTCCTCGTCATCCATGTCCTCGGGCCGTCACGCCTCCCGTGACGGCGAGGCCGCCCGGGAAACCGTCGACGCCGTCCACTCCTCGTACACCGTCCGCGAAGGGGACAGTCTGACGTCCATCGCCGACTCCCTTGCCCTCCAGGGCGGGTGGCGTGAACTGTACGCGGAGAACGAGGTCACGGTTGGAACTGACCCGGACCTTATCCTTCCCGGTCAGACCCTCGAAGTCGGTGTCGAAACGGGCGAAGAGTAGCGGGAGTTCGAGTCACGGTTCGCCCATGAATGCCCGTTTTGATCTCGGTGGGAGATGAATCACAGACCCCCTGATCGCCTTTGATATTCGGCGATTCACGTGTTTACGGTCGTGACCGCTCGCCACAGCGGGCCCCTGCGGTCGTCACGCCGAATCCTGCCAACGGCCGCGTGGGAACAGTCGTCGCGTCAAGCGCCGTAGGCAGGAGCGGGGGACCCAAGGTAAGTGCCGGGTCCGGAAGTTGAGGCCCTTCGGGGTCGTACGACCGGAACCGGCTCGGGGTGAAGCCGCGCGATGTGAGCCGAAAGGCGCACGAGCGCGGCCGGGCAACTCAACCGGCCCGAACCCGACAGCTCACCTCGCAGGCGTCGGTGAGGGGATCACTCGATGCTGTTTTCCAGCAAGGGCAAGCACCGCCGCCCGAGCAAGGCCGCCCGTGCCATCGCCGCCGCCGGTGTCACCGGCGCCGCCGCCATCGCCGCTCCGCTGATGGTCGCCGGCAGCGCCTCCGCCGCCACCGCCTCCGAGTGGGACGCGGTCGCCCAGTGCGAGTCCGGCGGCAACTGGTCCATCAACACCGGCAACGGCTACTACGGCGGTCTGCAGTTCTCCGCCTCCACCTGGGCCGGGTACGGCGGTACGAAGTACGCCGCCACCGCCGACCAGGCCACCAAGGCTCAGCAGATCGAGATAGCCGAGAAGGTCCTCGCGGGCCAGGGCAAGGGCGCCTGGCCGGTCTGCGGCACGGGCCTGTCCAGCGCCTCCTACGACGGTGCCGCCGCCGGCAGCGGCTCCTCGAACTCGAACTCCGGCTCGAACTCCGGCTCGAACTCCAGCTCCTCGCAGGAGAGCACCCAGGAGACCCGCGCCTCCCGCTCCTCCGAGCGCGCCACCGTCGAGACCCCGACCGGCAAGAAGGTCAAGAAGGGCGACGGCGAGTACAAGGTCGTCTCCGGCGACACCCTCAGCGGCATCGCCGAGGCGGAGAACGTCGAGGGTGGCTGGGAGAAGCTCTACGAGCTGAACAAGGACATCGTCGACGACGCCGACTTCATCTACCCCGGCCAGCAGCTCCACCTGAGCTGACGACCGGGCGGATGTGACCGGGCGCGTGGGGCCGGTCCGGTATGACTATGACTGGACCGGAACGGCTGTGCCGAAAAAATAGGCCGCTCCTCAGCTGAACCACAGTCCGCTCACATCCGTGTCCTCCATAGTGAAGACCTCGTGAGGGCATTCCCCCGTCCCCCACGGGCTCCCCGCTCCGGTGCGCATTCCCCCGTACGCACCGGAGCGGGGCTTTTTCTTGCCCGCCCTCCCTCCTTCTCGCCTCCTCCTCTCCTTGTTCACCTCCCCACCTCCCTCTCTTTGTTCCGGCGTGAAACAATCGGTACGGTCTGTTCGTCCACGGGACGGTCGGTCCGCTGCCGACAGCCCCGGGGCGGTTAGGCTCTAGTCGCAAACAGCGTCACATCGCGTCACATCCCAAGAAGGAGATGCTCGTGCCGTCCATCGACGTCGTCGTAGCCCGGGAAATCCTGGACTCCCGAGGCAACCCCACGGTCGAGGTCGAGGTCGGCCTCGACGACGGCAGCACGGGGCGTGCCGCCGTTCCGTCCGGCGCCTCCACGGGTGCCTTCGAGGCCATCGAGCTCCGTGACGGCGACCCCAACCGCTATCTCGGCAAGGGCGTCGAGAAGGCCGTCCTCGCGGTGATCGAGCAGATCGGCCCGGAGCTCGTCGGCTACGACGCCACCGAGCAGCGCCTGATCGACCAGGCGATGTTCGACCTGGACGCCACCGACAACAAGGGCTCCCTCGGCGCCAACGCCATCCTCGGCGTCTCCCTCGCCGTCGCCCACGCCGCCTCCGAGGCCAGCGACCTCCCGCTCTTCCGCTACCTGGGCGGCCCGAACGCGCACCTGCTGCCGGTGCCGATGATGAACATCCTGAACGGCGGCTCGCACGCCGACTCCAACGTGGACATCCAGGAGTTCATGATCGCCCCGATCGGCGCGGAGTCCTTCTCCGAGGCGCTGCGCTGGGGCGCCGAGGTCTACCACACCCTCAAGAAGGTGCTGAAGACCAAGGGCCTGTCCACCGGCCTCGGCGACGAGGGCGGTTTCGCCCCGAACCTGGAGTCCAACCGCGCCGCCCTCGACCTCATCCTTGAGGCGATCAAGGAGGCCGGCTACACCCCCGGCGAGCAGATCGCCCTGGCGCTCGACGTCGCCGCCTCCGAGTTCTACAAGGACGGCGTCTATACCTTCGAGGGCAAGGAGCGCTCCGCCGCCGAGATGACCGAGTACTACGCCGAGCTCGTCGAGGCGTACCCGCTCGTCTCCATCGAGGACCCGCTGTTCGAGGACGACTGGGCCGGCTGGAAGGTCATCACCGACAAGCTGGGCGACAAGGTCCAGATCGTCGGCGACGACCTCTTCGTCACCAACCCCGAGCGCCTCGCCCGCGGCATCGAGGAGGGCTCCGCCAACGCCCTGCTGGTGAAGGTCAACCAGATCGGTTCCCTCACCGAGACGCTGGACGCCGTCGAGCTGGCCCAGCGCAACGGCTTCAAGTGCATGATGTCCCACCGCTCCGGCGAGACCGAGGACGTCACCATCGCCGACCTCGCCGTCGCCGTGAACTGCGGCCAGATCAAGACCGGCGCCCCGGCCCGCTCGGACCGCGTCGCCAAGTACAACCAGCTGCTGCGCATCGAGGAGATCCTCGACGACGCCGCGGTGTACGCCGGCCGCAGCGCGTTCCCCCGCTTCAAGGGCTGAGGCCCTCTGTAGGGCAGCAGTAGGAAGCGTCGTACGTACGTCCCCGTACCCGGTCCCGTACCGTGTGCGGGGACGTACGCGCATCGCGCCGTGAGTGAAGGGGAAGTGGGACATGGCCGTGAAGGACCGGGACCGTTTCTCCACGGCGACCAGGCTGAAACTGCTCGGTGAGCAGACGGCCGCCCGGGTCTACCGCTCCCAGACCAAGCGCCAGGCCCGCCGCTCCCGGCTGACCGGCCGCGCCGCGCTGCTCGCCCTCGTCCTCTGCTCGATGATCGTGGCCCTTGCCTACCCCATAAGGCAGTACGTCTCCCAGCGCGCCGAGATCGCCGAGTTGCAGCGGCAGCGCGAGGAGGCGCGTGAGCGGGTCGAGGAGTTGCGCGACCTCAAGGCGCGCTGGCAGGACGACGCGTACGCCGAGCAGCGCATCCGGGAGCGGCTGCACTATGTGATGCCGGGCGAGACCGGCTACACGATGATCGACCCGGACGCGGCGAAGCAGTCCCGTACGACGCAGGGGGCGGCCGACCGTCCCTGGTACACCAATGTCTGGGACGGCGTCGACAAGGCCGACGCCGCCGACAGCTGAACGGTCACCCCGTGACCGTGAACCGAAGAGCCACACCGAGGACTTGAGTAGCACGTTATGCAGACGCCCCCGCCGCCCACCCCGCGCACCGAGCCCACCGACGCGGACGTCGAGGCCTTCCAGCAGCAGCTCGGGCGCCCGCCGCGCGGGCTGCGCGCGATCGCGCACCGCTGCCCGTGCGGACAGCCGGACGTCGTCGAGACGGCGCCGCGCCTGCCGGACGGCACACCCTTCCCGACGACGTACTACCTGACGTGCCCGCGCGCCGCCTCCGCGATCGGCACGCTGGAGGCGAACGGCGTGATGAAGGAGATGACCGAGCGGCTGGCCAAGGACGAGGACCTGGCCGCGGCCTACCGGGCCGCTCACGAGGACTACATCCGGCGCCGCGACGAGATCGAGGAGCTGAAGGGCTTCCCGAGCGCCGGCGGCATGCCCGACCGCGTGAAGTGCCTGCACGTCCTGGTGGCGCACTCGCTGGCCGCCGGCCCCGGCGTCAACCCGCTGGGCGACGAGGCGATCGAGATGCTGCCGGAGTGGTGGGCGAAGGGGCCGTGCGTGGTTCCCGCCGAGGAGGCCGGCAAGTGACCCGCGTCGCCGCCGTCGACTGCGGTACGAACTCCATCCGTCTCCTCGTCGCCGACGCGGACCCGGACACGGGTGAACTCGTCGAACTGGACCGGCGGATGACCATCGTCCGCCTCGGCCAGGGCGTCGACCGTACGGGCCGGCTCGCCCCCGAGGCGCTGGAGCGGACCTTCGCCGCCTGCCGTGAGTACGCGGCGGTCATCAAGGAGCACGGTGCCGAGCGGCTCCGTTTCGTCGCGACCTCCGCGTCCCGCGACGCCGAGAACCGCGACGAGTTCGTACGAGGGGTGCTGGACATCCTCGGTGTCGAGCCCGAGGTGATCTCCGGGGACCAGGAGGCCGAGTTCTCCTTCACCGGCGCCACCAAGGAACTGCTGGACCGGGAAGACTTCGCCAAGCCCTTCCTCGTCGTGGACATCGGCGGCGGCTCGACCGAGTTCGTGGTCGGCGACGACCATGTGTGCGGGGCCCGCTCGGTGGACATCGGCTGCGTACGGCTGACCGAGCGGCACCTCGTCCGGGACGGCGCCGTCGTCGACCCGCCGGGCGACGAGCAGATCGCCGCCATACGTGCCGACATCGAGGCCGCGCTGGAGCTCGCGGAGCGGCATGTGCCGCTGCGGGAGGCGCACACGCTCGTCGGACTCGCCGGCTCGGTCACGACCCTGTCCGCGATCGCCCAGGACCTCCCGGCGTACGACTCGGTGGCCATCCACCACTCCCGGATCCCCTACGAGCGCGTCCGGGAGATCACCGAGTGGCTGCTGCGGTCGACGCACGCCGAGCGCGAGGCCGTCCCGTCGATGCATCCCGGGCGCGTGGACGTGATCGCGGCCGGTGCCCTCGTACTCCTGTCGATCATGGAGCGGATCGGGGCGGAGGAGGTCGTGGTGAGCGAGCACGACATCCTGGACGGAATCGCCTGGTCTGTCGCGTGAGTAGCGAAGTCTTTGCTACTTGTCGGTAGCCTCGGTTGAGCTGGTCGGATAACGTATGAGCGCGTTCCAGGGGTGCCTCGGTGCCCCTCGATGACGTGCCGCCGGAAAACTTCGTGAAGTTCTTCACAAGAGAATCGGCCCTGATGGGCGACGTTTTGAGGCTGTGCAGAGCCTACGGGGGCTCCGGTGGGTCAACAGGGTGCCACCGAGAGGGGTGCGCGGTGGTCTCGTCCGGGTGAAAACGCGGCCGGTTCGGAGTGTTCTCCAAGGGGTCACGCGGCCGGAAGGGCAGTTCACGCGGCCTTGACAACGTCCGGCCGCACAAGGGGGTTCCCCGCCGGGACCATGACCTGCGTCACGGGGGTCGCGCAGTGTAGCAGAGGGTGTGTGGAAGCTTGTGAAGGGGCGCACGAGCACCCCCCGGATGGCGGGTACATACTCGATGGCATGAGCACCACGGAGCGTCCCAGGATCCTCGTAGTAGGCGGTGGGTACGTAGGCCTGTACGCAGCTCGGCGCATCCTCAAGAAGATGCGCTACGGCGAGGCGACCGTCACGGTCGTCGACCCCCGGTCGTACATGACCTACCAGCCCTTCCTCCCCGAAGCCGCCGCCGGCAGCATCTCCCCGCGGCACGTCGTCGTCCCACTGCGACGCGTGCTCCCCAAGGCGGAGGTCCTCACCGGCCGGGTCACCACCATCGACCAGGACCGCAAGGTCGCCACCGTCGCGCCGCTGGTCGGTGAGGCGTACGAGCTGCCCTTCGACTACCTGGTGATCGCGCTCGGCGCGGTCTCCCGCACCTTCCCGATCCCCGGCCTCGCCGAGCAGGGCATCGGCATGAAGGGCATCGAGGAGGCCATCGGCCTGCGCAACCACGTCCTCGAACAGCTCGACAAGGCCGACTCCACGACCGACGAGGACGTCCGCCGCAAGGCGCTCACCTTCGTCTTCGTGGGCGGTGGCTTCGCCGGTGCGGAGACCATCGGTGAGGTCGAGGACATGGCCCGCGACGCCGCGAAGTACTACAAGAACGTGTCCCGCGAGGACATGCGCTTCGTCCTCGTCGACGCCGCCGACAAGATCCTCCCCGAGGTCGGTCCGAAGCTCGGCCTCTACGGCAAGGAGCACCTGGAGGGCCGCGGGGTCGAGGTCTACCTCAACACCTCCATGGACTCCTGCGTCGACGGCCACGTCGTGCTGAAGAACGGCCTGGAGGTCGACTCCAACACGATCGTCTGGACGGCCGGCGTCAAGCCGAACCCGGTCCTCTCGCGCTACGGTCTGCCGCTCGGCCCCCGCGGCCACGTCGACGCCCAGCCGACCCTCCAGGTCACCGGCACCGACTACATCTGGGCCGCGGGCGACAACGCCCAGGTCCCGGACGTCGCCGCCCGCAAGGCCGGCGTCGAGAACGCCTGGTGCCCGCCGAACGCGCAGCACGCGCTGCGTCAGGCCAGGGTCCTCGGCGACAACGTGGTCTCCGGTATGCGGGGCTTCCCGCAGAAGGAGTACGCGCACTCCAACAAGGGTGCGGTGGCGGGCCTCGGCCTCCACAAGGGCGTCGCGATGATCGTCATGGGCAAGATGAAGATCAAGCTGCGCGGCCGCCTGGCCTGGTACATGCACCGTGGCTACCACGGTCTCGCCATGCCGACCTGGAACCGCAAGATCCGCGTCTTCGCCGACTGGACCCTCGCGATGTTCCTCAAGCGCGAGGTCGTGTCGCTGGGCGCCATCGAGTCCCCTCGCGAGGAGTTCTACGAGGCGGCCAAGCCGGCGCCGGTCGCTGCCGCGAAGACCGGGGAGAAGGCCAAGGCGTCCTGACCTTTCCGGTCGCCCCCTGCTCGACCTGAAGGACCTCCCGCCATCCGTGGTGCGGGAGGTCCTTCGGCGTTCTGGGTGCCTTCCAGCTCGGGGGGTTCGGTGCGTTGGCGGGTGCGGGTGATTCGTGGTTGTTCGCGCAGTTCCCCGCGCCCCTTAAAAGCCAGGGGGCACCCCCAGTCTTTCAGGGGCGCGGGGCTGTGACATATGCGGCTCCGCCGCGTGGGCGCGAACAACCCCCACCCACCCGCAGCCGCCAACGCACCTCCAACCCCCGAGCTCGACCGCGAAAGCACTCGGCGGCAGAGGGAAACGCACTTGTAACGCGCCCGGGGGACTGCGGCCGAGCCCCGCAGGTGTTTACGTATGGACTGGACATTCCGGGATCTGTCGTCACGGAGGTGTGCACCATGCAGGACGCCGCGTCGCGGCTGAAGACACTGTTCGAGCAGGCACTGGGGGCTCCGCTCCCAGTCCGGCTGAGGGCATGGGACGGTTCGGAGGCCGGTCCGCCGGAGGCTCCCGCGCTGGTGGTACGGAACCGCAGGGCCCTGCGCCGGCTGCTGTGGAAGCCGGGCGAGCTGGGCCTGGCCCGGGCCTGGGTCGCGGGCGACCTGGGTGTCGAGGGGGACCTGTACGCCGTACTGGATCTGATGGCGGACCAGGTGTGGGAGCGCGGGGAGGACGCCCGCGGCCTGACCGAGGCGCTGCGTGATCCGGAGGTGCGGGCTGCCGTCAGGGGGTTGCTGAAGCTGGCCGGGCCTGCCGTCCTCGTGCCGCCCGAACCGCCCCGCGAGGAGATCCGCGGAAGCCGCCACCGGCACACCAGACGCAGCGACAGACGCGCCGTCAGCCACCACTACGACGTGGGGAACGACTTCTACGAGATCGTCCTCGGCCCGTCGATGGTGTACTCGTGCGCGTACTGGCCGGCCCCCGAAGGCCACCCCGAAAGCCACCCCGAAAGCCACCCCGACAGCACCCTCGAAGCCGCCCAGCGCGACAAGCTCGACCTCATCTGCCGCAAGCTCGGCCTCCGGCCGGGGCAGCGGCTGCTGGACGTCGGCTGTGGATGGGGTTCCATGGCCGTCTACGCCGCCCGGGAGTACAGCGTCGGCGTTGTCGGCATCACGCTGTCGCAGGAGCAGGCCGCGTACGCCCGTAAGCGGGTCGCCGAGGAGGGGCTGGCCGACCGGATCGAGATCCGCGTCCAGGACTACCGCGACGTCACCGACGGGCCCTACGACGCCGTCTCGTCCATCGGCATGGCCGAACACGTGGGCGCGGACCGGTACTTGGAGTACGCCGAGGCCCTGTACGCGCTCCTCACCCCCGGCGGGCGGCTCCTCAACCACCAGATCTCACGGCGGCCGCAGCACGACGAGGGCTCGTACTCCCTCGACGGGTTCATCGACGCGTACGTCTTCCCGGACGGCGAACTCGCCCCCATCGGCACTACTGTCACCCAGCTCGAACGCGCCGGGTTCGAGGTCCGGGACGTGGAGTCGATCCGTGAGCACTACGCCCTCACCCTGCGCCGCTGGGTGGCCAACCTGGAGGCCGACTGGGCGTATGCGGTGCGGCTGACCAGCCCCGGGCGGGCTCGTGTGTGGCGGCTGTACATGGCCGCCTGCGCGCTCGCCTTCGAACGCAATCGCATCGGTGTCAATCAGGTGCTGGCCGTCCGGACTCCCGAGTCCGGCGACTCGGGGATGCCGCTGCGCTCCCGCACCTGGAACTGAGCGGAAGGGGCCCCGTTCCAGTACAGGAACGGGGCCCCTTCAGAAGTCCTCCCGCGCTACTCCGACTTGATCGCCGTCAGCATGTTCAGCTTCGCCGCACGCCGGGCCGGCCAGAGCGCGGCCAGGATGCCGACCGTGCCGGCCAGCAGCAGGAAGAGGGCCATGCGGGCCCACGGCAGGACCAGCTCGTACGTCGGCATGCTCGCGGCGAGCAGTTCGCCGGCCGCCCAGCCGAAGAAGACACCGAGACCGATGCCGAGGACACCGCCGAAGAGGGAGATGACCAGTGACTCCAGACGGACCATCCGCTTGATGCCCCGGCGGTCCAGGCCGATCGCGCGGAGCATGCCGATCTCCTGGGAGCGCTCGAAGACGGACATGGCGAGGGTGTTGATGACACCGAGGACGGCGACGATCACGGCCATGGCCAGCAGGCCGTAGAGCAAGTTCAGCATCAGGGTGAACATGCTGGCGATCTGGTTGGAGATGTCCTGCCGGTCCTGGACCTGGATGGCCGGGTTGTCGCCGAGAGCCTTCTCCAGCCGGTCCTTGGTGGCGTCGGAGGCGCCCGCCGAGGTCTTGACCATGACCTGCATGTCGGCCGGGTCGGTGCCGGCCGGCAGCCGTTCGGTGAGCGTCGCGCTGTCCAGGAGGACGCCGCGGAGCAGCTCGTTGCCCTCGTAGACCCCGGCGACCGTCAGCTTCTGCCGCTCGCCGCCCTCGAACGCGGCGGTGAAGGACGAACCGGCCTTCCAGCCGCGTCGCTTGGCGGTGTCGGCGTCCACGACGACGTTCGTGCCGCCGACCTCGAACGCCCCGTTGTCGATCGTGAGGTCGGTGAGCTCGCGGATGGCGGAGCCGTTGACGCCGGTGAGGTACTCGGTCTCGTCGCCGATGACGGACTCGGCGTTGCGCAGCGGCGAGGTCGCGGTGACGCCCTCGGCCGAGGCGAGCTTCTTCTCCACATCGGGGGAGAGGAAGTTGCCGTTGGCCATCGAGACGACGTAGTCCGCCTTGATGGCGTCGGCGGCCATCTTTTCGATCGACGTCTGCAGGCTGCCCGCCATCACCGTCATCCCGGTGATCAGGGTCAGGCCGATCATCAGGGCCGAGGCGGTCGCGGCGGTACGGCGCGGGTTGCGTACGGAGTTCTGCCGCGCGAGCTTGCCGGAGACGCCGAACACGCGCAGCACCGGGGCGGCGGCCGCGATGAGCGGACGGGACAGCAGGGGCGTGAGGACGAAGACGCCGATGATCAGGAGTACGGCGCCGAAGCCCATCGGGGCCTGGCCGTCCGAGCCGTCCATGGTCGTGGCGTAGAGGACGGTGGCGATGCCCGCGCCCGCGAACAGCGCGCCGATCGTGTTCCGTACGACGAGCGACTTGGTCGTCGCGGGCGCGTGCACGCTGCCCATCGCGGCGACCGGCGGGATCTTCGCCGCGCGGCGCCCGGGCAGCCAGGCGGCCAGCATGGTGATCAGTACGCCGACCAGCAGGGCGGTGGCGACCGTGCCGGGCGAGACGACCAGCGGGCCGGCCGGGACGGTCGCGTCGAGGGCGCCCATCAGGGACCGCATTCCGGCGCCGATGCCGACACCGGCGGCAAGACCGGCGACTGCGGCGACCGCGCCCACCACGAACGCCTCGACCAGGACGGAACGCGTCACCTGACGGCGGGAGGCGCCGACCGCGCGCAGCAGGGCCAGCTCCTTGGTGCGCTGGGCGACCAGCATCGTGAAGGTGTTGGCGATGATGAACGTGCCCACGAACAGGGCGATCCCGGCGAACACCAGCAGCCCGTTCTTCAGCCCGCTCGTGGACGAGGCGATCAGCGTGGCCTGCTCGTCGGCGAGTTGCTGTCCGGTGGTGGTGGCGGCGGTGTCGTCCGGGACGATCTTGTCTATGGCCGTCTGGAGCTGGGCCTGGCTGGTGCCGTCCGCCGCCCGCACGGCGATCTCGTCGTACTGGCCCTCCCTGTGGAAGAGCTTCTGGGCGGTCGCCGTGTCGAACACGGCGAGGCTGCCGCCGGCGGCGACGTTGCCGTCGTCCGTCGTGAAGATCGCGGTGATGGTCGAGGTGAGGACCGGCCCGTCGACGGACAGCCGGATGGTGTCGCCGACCTGGTAGCCGGCGCGGTCGGCGGTCTCCGAGTCGATGGCGATCTCGTTCTCGCCCTTGGGCGCACGGCCGCCGTCCTCGATCGGGTACCGGGGGTCGTCGTCACCCCAGTAGTTCCCGCCCTGCGACTGGAAGCCGCCGCCGATCAGCTTGCCGTCCTTGTCGGCGAGGGCGGTGAAGCCGCTGACCACACCGATCGCGGACGCGGCACCGGGGGCCTTCTCGACCTTCGCGAGCAGCTCCGGCGTCAGCTTCGGCTGCTCGGCGACCTTGCCGCCCTCGTTCGGGCGGCCCTCCGGCTGGATCGCCACGTCCACGTGGTCGAAGCCCTTGGCCGAGCTCTTCTGCAGCGCGTCCGAAATGGTGTTCGTGAAGACCAGCGTGCCCGACACGAAGGCGACGCCGAGCATCACCGAGAGCACGGTCATGAGAAGCCTGGCCTTGTGCGCGAGCACGTTGCGCAGGGCGGTACGGAACATGAGGGATCCCTGTTCGGGGTCGATGGTGGTCGTGTGGGTGGCTGTCGAGGGCGGGCACTTCACAGCCGGGTCGGGGCACACTCAGCCCGTCGTGGGGGGGTCCCCCGCTCAAGCGAAGCCGAGAGTGGGGGAGTTTGAGGACGAGGCCGTTCAGGCCGAAGCGGGGGTCTGGAGGCGGCAGCCCCCAGGGCGGGCGAACCCCCTTAGCTGGTCCGCCCCTTGGCGTCGAACCGCTTCATCCGGTCCAGCACGGAGTCCGCCGTCGGCTCGTGCATCTCGTCCACGATCCGCCCGTCCGCGAGGAACACCACCCGGTCCGCGTACGCCGCCGCCACCGGATCGTGCGTCACCATCACCACGGTCTGCCCCAACTCCCGTACGGAGTTGCGCAGAAAGCCCAGCACCTCGGCCCCCGAACGCGAGTCGAGGTTTCCTGTCGGTTCGTCACCGAAGATGATGTCCGGCCGGGAGGCGAGCGCCCGCGCCACCGCGACCCGCTGCTGCTGGCCGCCGGAGAGCTGGGCGGGCCGGTGGGTCAACCGGTCGGCCAGGCCCACCATCCGGATCACGGTGTCCAGCCACTGCTTGTCCGGCTTACGGCCCGCGATGTCCATCGGGAGGGTGATGTTCTCCAGCGCCGTCAGCGTCGGCAGCAGGTTGAACGCCTGGAAGATGAAGCCGATCTTGTCCCGGCGGAGCTTGGTGAGCTGCTTGTCCTTCAGCGAGCCCAACTCGGTGTCGCCTATGCGCACGGACCCGGTGGAGAAGGTGTCCAGGCCCGCCACGCAGTGCATCAGCGTGGACTTGCCGGACCCTGAGGGGCCCATGATCGCGGTGAACTCGGCCTGCCGGAAGTCGATGGTCACCCGGTCCAGGGCGACCACCCGGGTCTCACCCTGTCCGTAGATCTTCGACAGTTCCGTGGCACGGGCGGCCACGGCGGTGGACCGGTCGGCAAGGGAAGTGTCGGCGAGGGGAGTGGTCGTCACGGGTGGGGACTCCTGTCGGGACGAGGACGTTGGTCGAGGGATGCCTCCATCGTCGCGACGCGGGGCCGCCGTGTAGTCAGTCGCAGTCCTGGTTCCGGGGGCAGACTTCTGACGGACGGACGGGCGCCCTGTCATACCTGGGTATGACGGCCGCCCCCAAGGGGTGCTCGGACTACACGAGTCACCGCGTCATCTGCCCGGCCCCTGGAGAGCCGCTCGTTCGGGCGGTGACGGGCGGTGAAATTCCGTCATTCCGCATACGCCGGGCCGGGCCGTCCGAAAGGCTATTGGCAAGTGCGGATGGCGCGTTCCCTGGGCTGATGCACCCTCAGACGTCAATAAAATAAGACAACATCGGTCCGCTCGTCCGCTGTTCGGGGGAAGCCTCCCGATAGGCTCGGAACCTCAGCGCGGACCCCATGGCCTGCCCGGATGGTGGAATGCAGACACGGCGAGCTTAAACCTCGCTGCCCCTCGCGGGCGTACCGGTTCAAGTCCGGTTCCGGGCACCTCCGACCGATATCGAACAAATTCCCCTTTCCTCGACTCACCCGTGCCCCCGGGCCGCCTCACCTCCGCCCGGGCCGCCCCACCCGACGCGCCGGAGTTGATCTCCGCCGGGTCGCGGGCGTGTACCGGGTTGGTCATGGTTGGTCATGGGGTTGAGGAGGTCGACGCGGGGAATCACGGAGACGCGTAGCGTGTTCGATGTCATGGCAGGAGTAAGTCCTGTCAGGGGAAAGATCCTCCCCAAGCACTAGAGGCAATCCTTTGCCTACCCATTACTCTTGAGCCAAGGCCACGCAGGGTGGCCATGGAGGAGTGAAATGAGGAGCAGCAACCCGGTCTTCTCGCGACGGGGGTTCAGCCGCGACAACGGCTACGCGGGCTTCAACACCGCGCCGCAGGCCGGGGGAGCAGCTGTCGGCACCCAGGGCAACCCCTACGCCCAGCAGGGCGGCAACCCGTACGCGACGAACCCGTACGCCCAGCAGGACGTCCAGCACGGCGCCCCGCCGCAGGCCCCGGTCCGCACCGGTGCCATGACCATGGACGACGTCGTCATGCGCACGGCCATGACGCTCGGCACGGTCGTCGTCGGCGCGGTCCTCGCCTGGGCCCTTCTGCCGGTCACGCCCACGAGCTACGGCCTCGCCATCGGCGCCGCGCTCATCGCCTTCGTCCTGGCGATGGTGCAGTCCTTCAAGCGCAAGGCCTCGCCCGCGCTGATCCTGACGTACGCCGCCTTCGAGGGTGTCTTCCTCGGCGTCATCAGCGAGATGTTCAACACGCAGTGGTCCGGCGCACCCTTCCAGGCGGTGCTCGGCACCATGGCCGTCTCCGGCGCCACCCTCCTGGTCTACAAGGCGGGCTGGATCCGGGTCACCGCGCGGTACGCCCGTATCGGCATGACGATCGCCGTCGCCTTCATCCTGGTCATGGCGGTCAACCTGCTGCTGGTCGTCTTCGGTGTCGCCGAGGACGGCGGACTGCGCAGCATGGGTCCGCTCGGCGCGATCGTCGGCATCCTCGCGATCATCCTCGGCGCGTTCTTCCTGACCCTCGACTTCAAGCAGATCGAGGACGGCATCGCCTACGGCGCCCCGCGTGAGGAGTCCTGGCTGGCCGCGTTCGGCCTGACGATGACCCTCGTGTGGATCTACATCGAGATGCTGCGGCTGGTCGCGATCTTCAGCGGCGACGACTAAAGGCCATACGCTCAGTGAAGGGCCCGCGAACCGAGGTTCGCGGGCCCTTCGCCGTTTCCGGCTGCCCAAGCGGAGCGCGTCCGCTCAGAGGAGTTTGCGCGCAGCCCTCCTCAGGTCGTACTCGTGAACGATCGCCTTGGCGTGGCCGTACGCGAGGTCGTACTCGTGCCGGAGCCAGCTGACCTTCTCCTCGAAGTTGAAGAGAGCGGGGCCTTCATCGACTTTGCGCAGCCAGTCGGAGACTTCACGACCGGTGCAGTGGGGGATGCGGGCGAGCAGATTGCGATGGGTCTCCTCGGAGAAGACTTGGGACATCGGCGCCTCCGGACGAAAGGGAATGTAAGCCGGTCCTTCAAGTCACGTTGCCTGAGCCGCGGCCTGTTGGCAACAGTCCCGTTGTGGCGCGTACGCTCGCGGCGTGCTTGATACGACGCCGTTGACCCGTGCCGTGGACCATTTCGCCGACCGGTTGCGGGCCGCGCCGCAGAGTCGGCTGCAGCGGGGCGCCGCCGCGGAGGCGCTGGCGCTGGCCAGGGAGTTTGCGGTTCGCGCGCAGCGGTTGGAGGCGCCTGAGGGGCCCTTGCGGGAGATGCCGGATGCGGGGATGTTCGCGGCGGCTGATCAGGTCATGGTCGCCGGGAATGATCTTGCGTTGGTTTTGCGGGATGAGGCCGGGTTGGCTGAGGCGGTCGCTTTGGTGGAGGAGGCGCAGCGGCGGGCGGGAGTGTGAGCCGGTGTCCATTCGCCGTGGGGTGCTCGCTTTGACGGCGGGTGGGGGTTGTGGTGGGTGCTCGCGCAGTTCCCCGCGCCCCTTTAGGATCGGCGGCGCCGATAAGGAACCCTCCTTACAGCGACGCTATGACCCTGTCCGCCAGGATGTAGACCTTTTCCTCGCCGCATTCGAACGTGAGTGTGTAGGCGCCGGAGATGCCGGAGCCGCCCAGGAGGACCGGGGTGTCGCCGGTGCGGAGGGCGCCGGCGAGGCGTTCGGCGGTTTCGCGGTGGCCGGGGGTCATGCAGAGGGTGGTGCCGTCGGCGAAGACGTAGACGTCGAGGGTGCCGAGGGGGCCCGGGCGGACGTCGGCCAGCTCGGTGCGGGAGGCGGCGAGGTCCTCCAGGCAGGCGACCGTGCGCTCGTGGTCGTTGGTGACCGGGGACTGCACCGGGACGAAGTCGGGGTGCGAGGGGTGGCGGCGGCGGGCCGCGGCCAGTTCCGCGGAATCCCCGGCGAACTCGTCACCCTCAAGGCTCGGCTCGGTCACCGGTTCGAGGTGCTCCAGGCCCGCGAAATCGGACTGCCGGGGCAGGAACAGCTCACTGTCGGGCAGACCCAGCAGGGAGGGCGCGTCCGTGACGTCACGCGCCTCCTGGGCGGCCCAGAACGCCCGCGCCTCGGCGAGCTCCCGCTCCCGCTCCTCGGCCAGCGCCTCGGCCACGGCGGCGCGTATCTCCTCCGTGTCGGCGGCCGGACGGGCGGCCGGTACGACGGGCCGCGCACCCGCGGTCCGGCTCTCGGCCAGCTCGGCGTGGAGTGCGGCGACCTGCCGGCGCAGACCCGTGAGGGTGCGCAGGACGGCGACGCCCACGACGGCGGTGGCGGCCGTGGTGAGCAGCAAGGCGATCGGCATGGCGCTCACTGACGTACTCCCGGTTCAAAGTCGACCCCCGACTTCCTACATCAGCTTGAAGGGCGGACTAACCAGCTGTCAGTGCGTAACGTCACGAAACGGGCATGAATTTTGGCCCGATGTTTGGTGGTGAAACGCCCCTGAGCTGCGTAAATCGCTTTCCGGGGGGTGATAGGTCACATCCTGGGGGAGATTGGATCACAAATCGGCCCAGAGTCCCGGAGTTTCCGGGACTCTGGGCCAGAGAATCACGCTCAGTTCCGCGGCGGTGACGCCGGGGTGCTCAGCTGAGGCGCTCGATGACCATCGCCATGCCCTGGCCGCCGCCGACGCACATCGTCTCCAGGCCGAACTGCTTGTCGTGGAACTGGAGCGAGTTGATCAGTGTGGTGGTGATGCGGGCGCCGGTCATGCCGAACGGGTGGCCGACGGCGATGGCACCGCCGTTGACGTTCAGCTTGTCCAGCGGGATGTTCAGGTCGCGGTACGACGGGATCACCTGGGCGGCGAAGGCCTCGTTGATCTCGACGAGGTCGATGTCGTCGATGGTCAGGCCCGCGCGGGCGAGGGCCTGCTTCGACGCCTCGACGGGGCCGTAGCCCATGATCTCGGGGGAGAGGCCGGACACGCCGGTGGAGACGATGCGGGCGAGGGGCGTGAGCCCCAGCTCGCGCGCCTTGGTGTCGGACATGATGACCAGGGCGGCGGCGCCGTCGTTCAGCGGGCAGCAGTTGCCGGCCGTGACCAGGCCGTCCTCGCGGAAGACCGGCTTCAGGCCCTGGACGGCCTCCAGGGTGACGCCGGCACGCGGACCGTCGTCCTTGCTGACGACCGTGCCGTCGGGGAGCGTCACGGGGGTGATCTCGCGCTCCCAGAAGCCCTTCTTGATGGCCTCCTCGGCGAGGTTCTGCGAGCGGACGCCGAACTCGTCCATCTCCTGGCGGGTCACACCCCAGTGCCGGGCCAGGTTCTCGGCGGTCTGGCCCATCGCGATGTACGGGTCGGGCAGCAGGCCGTCCTCGCGCGGGTCGTGCCAGCCGGCGCCGGTCGACTTGGAGACCGCCTCCGTACGGGCCTCGGCGTCCGCGAAGAGCGGGTTGTGGGTGTCGGGCATGCCGTCGGAGCTGCCCTTGATCATGCGGGACACCGTCTCGACACCGGCCGAGATGAAGACGTCGCCCTCGCCGGCCTTGATGGCGTGCAGGGCCATGCGGGAAGTCTGCAGCGAGGAGGAACAGTAACGGGTGATGGTGCAGCCCGGCAGGTGGTCCATGCCCATCTGTACGGCCACGATCCGGCCCAGGTTGTGGCCCGACTCGCCGCCGGGGAGGCCGCAGCCGAGCATCAGGTCGTCGATGTCCCTGGGGTCCAGCGCCGGGATCTTGTCCAGGGCCGCCTGGATGATCGTGGCGGTGAGGTCGTCGGGGCGGAGGTCCTTGAGCGAGCCCTTGCCCGCGCGGCCGATCGGGGAGCGGGCGGCTGAGACGATCACGGCTTCGGGCATCACGGCTCCAGATAGGAAGGGGCGGCGCGTAGCGCCTCGTTGAGGGGCGGTGGTCGGGTGACGGGCGGGAGTGCGGCTTGTAGGGCTGTGGGGGAAGTTACCCGTACGTATGGTTCGGGTCACGGGAATGCGGGTGTGACACCGACCGCACTTTTCTAAGCGCTTGCTTTTTGGGGCCGGGTGCGTAATGAGGTGGCCGGGTGCCTCATGAGGGTGGGGTGTGGGGTGCGTTGGCGGCTGCGGGTTGTGGCGGGTTGCTCGCGCAGTTCCCCGCGCCCCTTAAAAGCGCCGGGCGCCCCATGCCGTTAGGGGCGCGGGGAACTGCGCGACCAGCCCCCACGCACCCGCAGTCGCCGGCGTACCCCACACCCCACCCCCTTAGGCGGACGGCTCCGCGGCAGTCGTAGGGGCCGGATCCGTCGCCGGCACCCTCCGCCGACGCCGCCGCTTCAGCAGAGCCCAAGGACCACGCGGCCCCGTAGGCATCGCGGCCGTCACCTCGGTGCCGGCTTCGGACGCGGCCTCGGCGGCCGCGCGAGCCACCGGCAGGAAGCCCTCGCGGCGGGTGACGTCGGGGCGCTCCTCCTCCGCCGGCCACAGCCCGAGGGCCGCGCAGACGGTCGGAAGTACGGCCATCGCGGCCGTCGCGTAGCCCTCCGCGGAGGGGTGGTAGTTGTCGGGGCCGAACAGTTCGCGGGGGTTCTGTGCGAACTCGGGGCCGAGGAGGTCGCCCAGCGACACGGTGCGGCCGCCCTGCTCGACGGCTCCGATGGTCTGCGCGGCCGCCAGCTGCCGCGAGGCCCGCCGGGCGAGCCAGCGCAGGGGCTGCTGGACGGGCTCGATCGTGCCGAGGTCGGGGCAGGTGCCGACCACGACCTCGGCGCCGGCCGTGCGCAGGCGGCGTACCGCGGCCGACAGATGGCGTACCGAGCGGGTCGGGGGCATCCGGTGGGTCACGTCGTTCGCGCCGATCATGATCACGCAGATATCGGGGACCTGGGCGGGGTCCTCCAGGACCAGCGCCACCTGGCGGTCCAGGTCGTCCGACTGGGCCCCCGGCTGCGCGACGTTGCGGAGCTCCACCGGGCGCTCGGCCACCGCCGCGAGCCCCGAGGCGAGGAGGGCGCCCGGGGTCTGCCGGGCCCGGTGGACGCCCTGGCCGGCGGCGGTGGAGTCGCCGAGCATGACCAGGCGGAGCGGGGGGTCGTCGGGGGCGTCGTACGGGTTGCCGTCGTACGTACCGGTGCGCGCGCCGGACGGGCGGCCGTACCGGCTGCCGTACGAACGGCCGTACAGGCCCTCCGCGCTCGGCGGACGCGGACTGTGCCCGTTGCCCACGACCCGCCTGGCCATCCGCACCTCGGCCAGCAGTACGCCGACGGCCGCCGCACCGACCAGGCCGATGCCACCGCCGCCGTATGCCGCGCCCGCCGCGATGCGCCGGGCCACCCTCGCCCTAGACATGCTCGACATGCGTCGCCGCCACCTCCTAGTAGCCGTAACCACTCCTTGCCCCGTAGCGGCCCTCGGCCAATCCAGAGGAGATGTGAACGTGAGGGGATCAGGAGGAGGGGGGCTTAGGCTGGCGGAACATCACGACCATCCCTTTTTGCAGCTCCGGAGACAACGGTGCAATTCCACGACTCGATGATCAGCCTCGTCGGCAACACCCCGCTGCTGAGGCTCAACAGCGTGACCGAGGGCATTCGGGCGACCGTCCTGGCCAAGGTCGAGTACTTCAATCCCGGCGGCTCCGTGAAGGACCGCATCGCGCTGCGCATGATCGAGGCGGCGGAGCAGAGCGGGGAGCTGAAGCCGGGCGGCACGATCGTCGAGCCCACCAGCGGGAACACTGGTGTGGGGCTGGCCATCGTGGCGCAGCAGAAGGGGTACAAGTGCATCTTCGTGTGCCCCGACAAGGTGAGCACGGACAAGATCAATGTGCTGCGGGCGTACGGGGCCGAGGTCGTGGTCTGCCCGACCGCCGTCGACCCTGAGCACCCCGACTCGTACTACAACGTCTCCGACCGCCTGGTGCGTGAGACGCCCGGCGCCTGGAAGCCCGACCAGTACTCCAACCCGAACAACCCGCTCTCCCACTACCACTCGACCGGCCCCGAGCTGTGGGAGCAGACGGAGGGGAAGATCACCCACTTCGTGGCGGGTGTGGGCACCGGCGGCACCATCTCCGGGACCGGGCGGTATCTGAAGGACGTGAGCGAGGGGCGCGTCCAGGTCATCGGGGCCGACCCCGAGGGGTCCGTGTACTCCGGCGGGTCCGGGCGGCCGTATCTCGTCGAGGGCGTCGGTGAGGACTTCTGGCCGACCGCCTACGACCGGACCGTCGCCGACGAGATCGTCGCCGTGTCCGACAAGGACTCCTTCCAGATGACCCGACGGCTGGCCAAGGAGGAGGGGCTGCTCGTCGGCGGGTCGTGCGGCATGGCCGTCGTCGCGGCGCTGCGGGTCGCCGAGCGGCTCGGGCCGGACGACGTGGTCGTCGTCCTGCTGCCGGACGGCGGGCGTGGGTACCTCTCGAAGATCTTCAACGACGAGTGGCTGGCGTCCTACGGGTTCCTTGAGGAGACGGGGCCGACCACACGCGTCGGGGACGTGCTGAAGCACAAGGAAGGCGCCATCCCCCATCTGGTCCACATGCACCCGGACGAGACGGTCGGCCAGGCCATCGAGGTGCTGCACGAGTACGGCGTCTCGCAGATGCCGGTCGTGAAGCCGGGCGCCGGACACCCCGATGTGATGGCGGCGGAGGTGGTCGGTTCCATCGTCGAACGGGACCTCCTGGACGCGCTGTTCACACAGCGTGCCTCCCTCGCCGACCCACTGGAGAAGCACATGTCGCCCCCGCTGCCACAGGTGGGTTCCGGCGAGCCGATCGCGGATCTGATGTCGCTCCTGGGCGGCGCGGACGCGGCGATCGTGCTGGTCGAGGGCAAGCCGACTGGAGTCGTGACCCGTCAGGACCTTCTGGCGTACCTGGCACGCATGGAGCAGTGAGGCGGGCGGGTGTTGCCGTCCTCGCATTCCGGCGGTCGTCATCCCGTGCGCTTGGCGTGAGGGGCATCCGCATGCGAGGACGGCAACACCCGCTGTGACCCTTCAGTCCATGGCCATAGGCTTGACCCTCAGAAGACCCGGGTCGAACGGGGCACGGCGCGATCGCCCAGGCGGGAGCGGCAGGACGGTCACCGATTCCAGTACGTCGGCGATCGCCGCCCGCCGCTGATCGAGACTCATCTCAGGCCATCGTGATGGGTCTCGGCCGACCGAAGTGCCCTGCCAGTTCCGGCGGTGTTCCTCGCGAACCGCTTCGAGCCCGGAGATACGGGTCCTGAGGTCGGCCATCTCGCGAGAGAGGTCGCTATCGCTGAGAGCGCCTCTGCGCAGCTGCTCTTCCAGCGACCCGCGTTGCCCGACAAGGAGTTGCAGCAGTGCCGTACCGGCCCACTTCGGCTGCGCGGAGCCGATGGCATCATGCCGCTTGTTCAGCAAGGAGAGAACAATCTCCTCAAGGTATCTGTCGACGTCACGGACGTTGCGCGCGGTACCCGCGCAGTCCAAGGCGGTGCACACATACACGGCGTTGTCGGGGTTCTTCTCAGTCGGCCGGGGCCTCGCACAAGTTGCCCGTGGATGGCTCGGCATCCTCCTCGTGCTGGTGACGAATGCCCGTCCCGGCCTCGCGTCCCTTGGCCAAGATCGCGGACCGCGTGCTCTGGTCGGCACTGATCCGGGCGTAGTCCACTCCAGGTAACCGGCCTCCAAGCCACTCCTCGAAGGTGTGTCCGGCTTCCAGAGCTGAGACGAGTGAGGGATTGAGGAAGCTCCTGGACCAGCCGGGCATGCGAGCGTCTCTTCGAGGGAGGGGGAACAGTTCGACTGCCTCGAAATATCCAGGTGGACGGCATGGCTGGCGAGTGGATGGCCGATTGAATGACCGTATCGAGTGAATTGAATGACTGTATCGAGTGATGGGTGTGCTGCTGATTGATGTCGCGGTCGGCGGTCGACCGAACTTCGCGGAAGTGGTACGAGCGTGTCACGTCCGCGCAGCACCCGCTTAACACGGGTCCGGCACATTAGTGGGTGTCGGCAGGGCGGGAGCGGCTCCCCGCCCCGGCCGGCAGCGAACGGCGCCAAGGACCTCCGGAGCGGCTCCCGGACCTCCATGGACGCCACGGACGCGCAAGCCAAGCCCTGACCCGGCCCGCGTCCCTCGCGGGGACCGCCGTCGTCCCGCCCCCCGTCAAACGGGGGTGCGGCGGTCCCCGCGCATATCTCTTCCGGGGACCCCTTCGGGACTACTCCTCCCACTCCGAGTCAGCGCTCTTGCGGCCCCGCTTGCCCGTGCGCGGCGACGTTCGCAGTGCCCACGCCACGTTCACGCCCACGATGCCCGCCCAGGTGACGAAGAGGCCCGGGAGGTCGGCGACGCCGCCGCCGATGCCGGAGAGGGGGATCGCGGCGACCAGGGAGACGACGCCGAAGCCGTACCGTTCGCCGAAGGAGTCGGTGGACTTGGGGGAACGGGCACCGCGGGCCATCACCATCTGCTGCTCCGCGACCTGACGCCGTACCCGGCGGTCCACCGCGCCGTCGATGCGCTGGTCGACCTTCTCCAGGAACGACTCGACGAGCGCCGACTCGTAGTCCTCGCCCAGCTCTCTGCGGGCATGCAGGGTGGCGGCGAGTTCCTTCTTCACCTCGGCGTCCTTGAGGTCGGCGGCCTTGAGCTGCGCGTCACGGGCATCCATTCCGGTCATGCTTTTCACGGTAGGGAGCCGGGGGCGGCTTGGCACGGGGGTTAGCCCCCCTGTTTCCTGAGAGCGGCCGCTGTAAATGAGAGTGGACCTGACCAGCTCATATCAGGAGGTCGGCGGCATCGCGCAACGGTTGGCGCCGTGGTCGACTCCTGTGGTCAGAGCTGACATCGCACCACTTCGAGGCACGTGGCCCGGGCCGCGTTCGATCGATCTCGCGGATATGGAGGCCGACAGGCGCGGTGGTGGCACCCCGGCAGCAAGACAGGCACAGATCGTGGCGATCACGGAGTTGTGACGCTCTGTCATCAACGGGGAGGCCTGTGCCTGTACTGCCATCATGGCTGACCGATCCGCTCTGGGGCCGATTTCGCCGCCTTGCTGCCTGAGCGATCGAACTACGCGCCGACCCATCCGCCGGGCTGCCACCGCACAGGCATCGGCGACCGGTTCGTCTTCGACAAGATGCTGCAACTCCTGCGATTCGGCTGCTCCTACCGGGCGATCGCGGGTTCCACGAGCTGGCCCTGCGGGCGGAGCGGGACTGGGACGAGACCAAGCAGATGACAACCGGACTGCTGCGCGGACACGGCGTACCGCCCCACCGCTCGCGACTTTCCGTGGAACTGCGTGACTGCCTACGGGAACGGCCGGACAACGGGCCGACGTCCTCTGCCGATCCCGCCCTGACCGTGGACGTGCTCTACGACGTCTTCCAGGGCGCACTCATGCGATGGCTGCCCCAAGAGGCTGCGCCGCACGGGGCGTTCACAGCCGAGGTGGACGCCGCGATCGCGCTCGTGCTGGCCGGATTCGCGAGTGATGCGTAGACAGCCACAAGCACATGGTGGGAAGCGCCATCGCTACCCGTGACGGCGAGCTCTGTGCCCGCTCCACGGCGCTCTGGCTCACCCTTCCTCTGCACGCGGCCCAGCCCCATGGAACAGTTGCAGGCAGCACCGGCTCCGGCCGGTTGACGACCGGTTGTGCAAACCGCGCTGGTCATCGCCGGCTCGCACGAAATCTGCCGGCGATTCGTGATAAGCCCGGCAATCCAGGTCGTCGTCGCGGCAGTGCCTACAGTCCGAAGAGCCGCGCCCCGTTCTCGTGACAAACCCCGCGCAACCACTCATCACCCAGTCCGAGCCGCTCAAGGGCCTCGAGCTGATGGACGTATGTGTAAGGGATGTTGGGGAAGTCGGACCCGAGCAGAATCCGATCGCCCAGGTCGGCGAGCCGGCCGAGTTCGGTCGCCGGGAAGGGATTGAAGCGCTCGCTGAAATCCGTGAACACCATGGTCGTGTCGAGGCGCACCTCGTCGTACCGCTCGGCCAGGTCCAGGAAGTCGGTGTACTCCGGCATCCCCATGTGCGCCACGACCAGGGGAAGGCGCGGATGCCGGGCGAGGAGCCGCCCCACCGGCTCCGGCCCGGTGTGTTTGCCGGGCGCGGGACCCGAGCCGCAGTGCATGACCACGGGGACTCCCGCCTCGGCCAGCATCCCCCACACAGGATCGAGCAGCTCGTGAGTTGGGTCGTACGCCCCCACCTGCACATGGGACTTGAAGACCCGAGCCCCCGCCTCGACCGCCGCGCGCACATACTCCTCCACGCCCTTTTCGGGGTAGAGGGTGGCCGTGTGCAGACAGTCGGGCGTGCGTCCGGCGAAGTCGGCGGCCCATTCGTTCAGCCAGGATGCCATGCCGCCCTTGTGCGGATAGAGCATCGCGGTGAAGGCACGCACCCCGAACTGCCGAAGCAGCGCGATCCGTTCGTCTTCCTCCTGCCGATAGGTGATGCCCCACTCGATGCCGGTCATCGGGCCGACCGCGTCGAAGTACTCCCACACCTTGCGCAGAACCCGCTCCGGCATGAAATGCGTGTGTACGTCGACAAGCCCGGGCACCCCGATACGTCGCCGAAACCTCTCGACAGCCTCGACTTCACCCACGGGGCCGTTTCCTCTCGACGCCGCCGTGCACGAGGGTGAATACGGTGGTCTGGCAACCGAATTGAGGTGCCAGCTCTACAAGTTGAGGTAGCGGCTGTGCGAATCGCGTAGTCATGCCCTCACTGTCACGTGGAGGCGCCGCCGGAAACAACCTTCTTATTCCTCTCTACCTTTGATCTTGGCCAGTGCTCCGGCGTTTACGCCGGGGGTGAAGGCCATCTCAAAATAGGTGTGACCCGCACCGAAGCACGGGTCTGCACTGTTCAGCTCATCCCACGGGGCGTTTCTGCCGCTCGATGTACTGCTGTACGACGGTCAGAGGCGCCCCACCGCAGCTTCCGGCGAAGTACGAGCCGGACCAAAAGTGCCCGCCCCACAGGTACCGGCGCACGTGCGCGTCGTACTCCTTGCGCAGCAAGCGGGCGGAGACGCCCTTGAGGGAGTTGACCAGCTTGGAGAGCTGGACTTTCGGCGGGTAGTGCACGAGCAGGTGTACGTGATCCTCTTCGCCGTTGAACTGCTTGAGGTCCGCTTCGAAGTCCGTGCAGACCTCTCGCATGATCTCTTCGCAGCGTGTCAGCATCTCGTCCGTGAATGCCTTGCGTCGGTACTTGGTGACGAACACCAAATGCACGTGCAGGTTGCAGACGACGCGACGGCCAGTGCGTACGTCAGGGTTCGGGGTTCCAACGTGGTGACATAAACCAAGAGTGCATAGTGATCGTCATGAGCGAACTCGGTTTGGTGAAGCGGCAGTTCGGGCATCGCGCCCGACTGGCGCTGAGCCCTGCCGAGATCCGGCTCATCGATGACCAGGCGCATGCGGCCCGCACCATGTGGAACTGCCTGCACTCCTGGTGGCAGATGACGCCGAAGAGCGACACGAAGCTGTCTCTCGCTGATGCGGCGATCCGGCAGGCCCGCAAGGACCTCGATTACCTCGCCGTCCTCCCCGCTCAGGCCGCGCAGGCCGTCTTGAAGACGTACCTGCGCGCCTGGGTGAACTGCTGGGAAGGCCGGGCCGACGAGCCGAACTATAAGGGCCGCTTCCGCTCGTCGATGTCCGTGGACATCCCGCAGGGCCGGGACCTGAACATCGTCCGCGTGCACCGCCGGTGGGGCATGGTCAACCCAAGGTGTGCCGGGTCCGCTTCCGCTGGACCAAAGACCTCCCGGTCGGCAAGCGGGCGGACACGGAGAACCGGATCACCGGCGCCCGCCTCGTGAAGGAAACGAACGGCTGGCACATCGCCTTCCGCGTCCAGACCATCGAACGCGCCCCCGAGCCCCACCAGGGGCCGGAGGCCGGCATCGACGCCGGGGTGAACATCCCCCTGGCCCTGTCCAACAAGGACCACCAGGACCACGGGCGCCCGCCTCGACTTCCGGATGGCACCGCCGACCGGGACAAGTGGCTGACCCCGAAGGAGAAGGCCAAGCTCCTCAAGCTGGAACGGCAGGCCGCGCACCGCAAGACGTTCCGCAAGCGCGGGGAGAAGACCTCCAAGCGGTTGCAGCACACCTACGACCAGATCAAGCAGCTCCGAGCA
>NZ_VTHJ01000047.1:0-78202 GCF_008386495.1 Streptomyces tailanensis
CTACCGGATCCGCCACACCGCGCGGGCCGGATCCGCCAGATTGATCGAAACCAGATACGCGCCCTAGACGCCCAACTCCTGTGCCAGTACGGCCGCTTGGACCCGGCTGCGCAGATCCAGCTTGCCCAGCAGACGGCTGACGTGGGTCTTCACGGTGGCCTCGGCCATGTCCAGCCGCCCGGCGATCTCCGCGTTCGACAGTCCCTCGCCGATGCATGAGAGCACCTCCCGCTCGCGCCGGGTGAGTGCGTCCAGCACGGACGGGTCGGCCGTGGGCTCACGTACGGGCTTGGCGGCGAACTCGGCGATCAGCCGCCGGGTGACGGCCGGGGCGATCAGACCCTCGCCGCGCCCGACCGTCCGTACGGCCGCGATGAGGTCCTTCGCCTCCGCGTCCTTGAGCAGGAACCCGGCGGCGCCGGCCCGCAGCGCCCCGAAGACGTACTCGTCGAGGTCGAACGTGGTCAGGACGAGCACGTCGGCCAGCCCTTCGGAGACGACCTGACGGGTCGCCGACACCCCGTCCAGGCGCGGCATCTGCACATCCATCAGCACCAGGTCCGGCCGCAGTTCGCGGGCCAGCGCCACCGCCCGCTCCCCGTCGGCCGCCTCGCCGACCACCTCGATGTCGGGCGCGCTGCTCAGGATGAGGACCAAGCCGGCGCGGACGGCGGACTGGTCCTCGGCGACGAGCACGCGGATCATGCGGGTTCTCCTTCGGCGACGGGGAGGGTGGCGCGTACGGCCCAGATCTTGCCCTCCGCCGATGCCTTCGGACCGGCCTCGAAGGTGCCGCCCAGCAGGGCGACCCGCTCCCGCATGCCGACCAGACCGGCGCCGGAACCGGGTGCGCTCGGGCCGTCGCGGTCGCCGTACGGGCTGGTCACGGCGATGTCGAGGGAGCCGTCCGTCTGGCGCAGCGCCACCGTGACCCGGCCGGGGCGGGCGTGTTTGAGGGCGTTGGTCAGGGACTCCTGGACGATGCGGTACGCGGCGAGTTCGACGGGGGCGGGGAGGGTGTCGGAGTGGCCGGCGTCCAGTGTGACGTCGAGGCCGTTGGTGCGGGCGCCCTCCAGGAGCGCGCCGAGCCCGTCGAGCGTGGGGGCGGCGGAGGGCTCGGTGTCGCCACTCGAATCCCGCAGGATGCCGATGAGCCGCCGCATCTCCGCGAGCCCCTCGACGCTGTTCTCCCGGATGACCCCGAGCGCCTGCCTGGAAGTGTCCGGGTCGTCGAGGGAGAGCGCGGCCGTGGAGTGGATCGCGATCGCCGAGAGGTGGTTGGCGATTATGTCGTGCAACTCCCGTGCCATGCGGGCCCGTTCGGAGACCACGGCCTGAGTGCGGTCCATCTCCGCCAGCAGAGCCGTCTGTTCGGCACGGAGCCGGGCGGCGACGGCCGCGTCGCGGTGGTTGCGTACCACCCAGCCGGTGGTGGCGGGGGCGAGGCCCACCACCCCGACACCCAAGCCGATGAGCAGGGCCTCGGGATCCCGCCACAGGGCTGTGGGCACGACCGCGCCGAGCACCGTGAGCGCCCCGGTGATCCAGGGGATGCGGCGTGCGGAGGCCGGTGTGCCGTACAGGACGGCCGCGTACACCAGGTCGGTGAACATCACGACCGTGGCCACGTTGCCCCGTGTGACGATGTCGGCGGTCATCATCACGACGCCGATCAGCAGCGCCGTACGGGGCCGGGTCCGGCGCAGCAGCTCGCAGCCCGCGGTCACGACGAGGGGCAGCAGCGGTGCCCAGTCGGGCGGCCAGAGCACCAAGCCGTTGTCGCCCGCCGGGCGGGGGAAGAGACCGATGCCCCACAGGAGGAGGCCGCCGAGCAGCCCGCCCACTGCGATGAGGACGTCGTCGCGGTGCGGGCGGGGCAGGTGTACGGCCATGCCCCCATCCAACCCGGGACCGGCGCCCGCCGCCTGATGCCCGCGAACGGTTCTGGACTGCAACTTTCGATGTACCGCGACTTCGTCACCGCCGACGACGAATCGCACGCCGGCCGCCGGGAGCCTGGAAGGGTGACCGAGAGGAGCGAGTCGTGATCGTCGCGTTGATCATCGCCTGCGAGGTCGGCTTCTGGGTGCTGCTGGCGCTGGCCCTGGCCGTCCGTTACCTGCTGAAGTGGCGCCGGACGAGTGTGGTGCTGCTCCTGTGCGAGCCCGTCCTGGAGCTGGTCCTCTTCGTGGTGACCGCGATCGACTTGAAGAACGGGGCCGAGCCGAGCTGGGAGCATGGTGTCGCCGCGATCTACATCGGGTTCACCGTGGCGTACGGCCACTACACCATCCGCTGGCTGGACGGCCACGCGGCGCATCGCCTGGGCGGCGGGCCGCCTCCGCCGAAGCCGCCGAAGTACGGGATGGCGCGAGCCGGCCATGAGATCCGCTTCTGGCTCCGCACGGTCCTCGCTGCGGCCGTCGCCTGTGTACTGCTCGAAGCCGCCGCCCGCTACATCGGCCAGGACGGCAACATCGAATCGCTCCGGTCCTTCCAGGCGGCGGCACTCAGGGCCGCGGCCATCCACGGGCTGGTCGCCCTCGGCTACCTGATCTTTCCCAAGAAGGATCCGGCCATCGCGGCGGACAAGAGCCGGGCTCCGTCCTCGAGGGAGAAGGCCGGGCGATGAGCGCGGGTGCGCTCCGCTAGGGGAGGCGATGAGCGCCGTGGGGCTGCTGCTGGGTTGCTGGGTGCGGGTTGTGTTGGGTTGCTCGCGCCCACGCGGCGGAGCCGCACAGTGACACAGCCCCGCGCCCCTTGAGGGGCGCGGTGGATCATCGGCGTTCAGAGAGCGGTCAGCGCTCCCCGCCCGGCACCCACAGCACGTCCCCGACCTCCTTGTTCGCCGTCCTCGCCAGAATGAACAGGAGGTCGGACAGGCGGTTGAGGTAGGTCGCCGTCAGGGGGTTCATCACGTCGCTGTGAACCTCCAGCGCCGCCCACGTCGACCGCTCCGCCCGGCGTACGACCGTGCAGGCCTGGTGGAGGAGGGCGGCGCCCGGGGTGCCGCCGGGGAGGATGAAGGAGCGGAGCTTGTCCAACCGCTCGTTGAAGTGGTCGCAGTCCGCCTCCAGCTTGTCGATGTAGAACTGCTCGACGCGCAGGGGCGGGAACTCGGGCTTTTCCACGACCGGCGTGGACAGGTCGGCCCCGACGTCGAAGAGATCGTTCTGCACGCGGGTGAGGACCTTCACGACCTCCTGCTCCAGCCCGCCCAGCGCGATCGCCGTCCCGATCACCGCGTTCGCCTCGTTGGCGTCCGCGTACGCCGAGATCCGCGCGTCGGTCTTGGGCACCCGGCTCATGTCCCCGAGGTTCGTGGTGCCCTTGTCGCCGGTCCTGGTGTAGATGCGCGTGAGATTGACCATGTGACCAGCGTAGTTACGCCCCGGCCGTCCGGAAGACCCGTGTGCCCACCGTCACGGAGACCGCCGCGAGCCCGACGCCCACCAGGGTCCCGTACAGCATGGAAGCCGTCGCGTACTCGCCCACAGGTCGGCGCGGCTGCCGGGGTCCAGGCCGGTCGTCGGTTCGTCGAGGAAGAGGATCTTCGGGCGGTGGGTGAGCGCCATCGCGATGTCGAGGCGGCGCCGCTGGCCGCCGGAGAGCGCCGCGCACTTGCGGTCCAGTAAGCCGGTCAGGTCCAGGTCGCGGGCCAACTCCTCGGCGCGCTCGGCAGCCTGAGTCTTCGCCAGACGGTAGAGCCGCCCCTGGGTGACCAGCTCCTCCCGCGCGGTCACCTGGGGGTCGACGCCGCCCGACTGGGCCACGTAACCGATCGCCCGGCGCACTCCGGCCGGGTCGGTGGCCAGGTCGTGGCCCGCGACGGTGGCCGCGCCGCCGGTGGGTTTCAGCAGGGTCGTGAGCATCCGCAGGGTCGTCGTCTTGCCCGCGCCGTTCGGCCCGAGGAAGCCGAGGATCTCGCCGGGGCGGACGGTGAGGTCGATGCCGCGCACGGCCTCGACGGGGCCGTGCTTGGTCTGGAAGGTACGGGCCAGTCCGGCCGCGCTGATGATGGGCATTCCCACCAGAAAAACAGAGTCACTGAAATTTTGCAACGGCTCCAAAGTTTCAGCGGGGCCAAGAATCTTGGGCCCGCCTACGATGAGGCCATGGCAGAGGGGCTCAGGGAGCGCAAGAAGCGCGAGACGAGGCAGCGGATCTCGGACATCGCCACCGCGCTGTTCGTGGAACACGGCTTCGTCACCGTGACGATCGCGGACGTCGCCGACGCGGCGGACGTCTCCGTGAACACCGTCTACAACTACTTCCCCGCCAAGGAGGACCTCTTCCTCGACCGCGGCAAGGACGTGGTCCACCGGCTCGCGCGCTGGGTGCGTGGCCGGGACGCGGGGGAGTCGGCCGCCGCGGCCGTACTGCGCGAACTGCGCGAGGAGGTCGAGACGGTCTCGCCGCGCGTCGGCCTGACGAAGGACTGCCAGCACTTCCTGAGGGTCATTCACGAGGCGCCCGGCCTGCGCTCCCGGCTCTGGAGCGTCCAGCAGGAGGTCCAGGAGAACCTGGAGACGGCCCTCCGTGAGGAGACCGGCGCCCCCGCCGACGACCCCATGCCCACCCTGATCGCCGGCCAGATCAACTGGCTCCACCAGACGGTGATGGGCGTGATCGGGCGAGAGATGGTCGCCGGGCGCGATCCGGGCGAAGTGTCTGGGGAAATCCTTTTGCTCCTGGATGAAATGGAAGGGCTGTTGGGCGAGAAGGTGCTCAACTACGCCGTACGCGCCTCCGAATGAGTGCCGCCGGTGTGATGTCCGTCAGATGAGACGTGACTCGCGTTACTAACGGGTCACACGGCCCCTCTCGAGCGCTAGGGTCCGGCCGAGAGGCAGTCATCGACAGCGCGTACCAGGGGAGTCGCACAGTGGCACGGAAGCTCGCCGTCATCGGAGCCGGGCTCATGGGGTCCGGTATCGCCCAGGTATCCGCGCAGGCGGGCTGGGACGTCGTCCTGCGCGATGTCACCGACGAGGCGCTCGACCGTGGCATCGGCGGCATCCAGGCGTCGTACGACAAGTTCGTCGGCAAGGGCAAGCTGGCGGCCGAGGACGCCGAGGCGGCCCTGGCGCGGATCACCGCCACGACCGACCTCGACGCGGTGGCCGACGCGGACATCGTCGTCGAGGCCGTGTTCGAGAAGCTTGAGGTCAAGCACGAGATCTTCCGGGCGCTCGACAAGCTCGTACGGGACGACGCCGTGCTCGCCTCGAACACCTCCGCCATCCCGATCACCAAGATCGCGTCCGTGACGGAGCGGCCCGAGCGGGTCGTCGGTACGCACTTCTTCTCGCCGGTGCCGATGATGCAGCTGTGCGAACTGGTCCGCGGCTACAAGACGAGCGACGAGACCCTCGCCACCGCACGGGAGTTCGCCGAGTCGGTCGGCAAGACCTGCATCGTCGTCAACCGCGATGTCGCCGGCTTCGTGACCACCCGTCTCATCTCCGCGCTGGTCGTCGAGGCCGCGAAGCTGTACGAGTCGGGCGTCGCCACCGCCGAGGACATCGACCTCGCCTGCAAGTTGGGCTTCGGCCACGCGATGGGACCGCTGGCCACGGCCGACTTGACGGGCGTCGACATCCTGCTGCACGCCACGAGCAACATCTACATCGAGTCCCAGGACACGAAGTTCGCTCCACCGGAGCTGATGCGCCGGATGGTTGACGCCGGTGACATCGGACGCAAGAGCGGGCAGGGCTTCTACAAGCACTGACACAAGCACTGACGCCGACATATGCGTCACGGGCGGCATTTCCGCCGCATGTGAACGCATGAGCCTCTCGGGCATCACCCCTTGAGGTGAATTCGGTATCGGTTCGCTCACAGACGGCAACCTGGCGGAGTCAAACGCCGTCAGACGTTGCATCACCTACTCACGGAGTACGAGACGCACTCACGGGGAGCGCTTATGTACATCAGGGGCGACCACGCCGAGCTGGTCGTCGGGGGCCGCCTCGACGTACGCAGCGCGGCGGACGCCCGTACGGTCCTGCACTCGGCCGTCGACGACGGAGCCGGCGACCTGGTGCTCGACCTGTCAGAGCTGGACTCCTGGGACGCCACCGGACTCGGCGTGATCATGGGAGCCCACCGGCGGGCGGGACGGTGCGGACGGCGGCTGGTGCTGCGCGATGTGCCACCGCAGATGCAGCGGCTGCTCGTGGCCACACGACTGCACCGCATCCTGGCGATCGAGGGCGGCATCGGACTGGAGTCGCTGCCTCGCGTGTGAACGGGCGTGCGGGTTCGCACGTATGACCCGATGCGTGTGGGACACCCGGCCCCCACGGGAGGAAAGGCACCACACTCCCAATCCTCACGAGACTGTGACGTCTCGGACGGCGCGGTACCCCGGACTGTCGGAGATACTGTGCAAAGGTTTAGGGTTCGGCTGCCCGCTGCCAGCAACCCTCGAGCGGGTTCCGGACCAGAAGCGACAGCGCGGTGTGCGACACGGCCGGGAGGGGCTCCAGCACACGAGACGCTTTTGGGGGGCTAGAACCGATGGACCCGAACACCCGGGGACCCGAAGACCACGGCCACGACGACGCACAGGCACAGAGCAAGCGTCCACCACGTGATCCTTTGACGCAGGACTTCGACCGGCACACTCCGGCACTCGCCCGCACCGTCCAGCTCGTCTCGGGCGACTTCCTGCTCACCGTCAACCCCATAGACGGCAGCGAGGTGGAGAACTGCCCACCGGGCGAACTGCCCGGACGGCCCGAGAAGCACGCGCCCGCCGAGCGCGCCGAGATCGACCGCGCCGCCCGGCCGCCCGTGCCCCCGGGGCCCGCACTGCCCCGGCTGCCCCTGCTCCAGCGCGACGACGAGAGAGAACGGCTCGTACGGCTCCTCGCCCGCGGCCGCTCCGTCCGTCTCACCGGCGCCCCCGGCTCGGGCCGCACCACGCTCCTCGACGCCGTCGCCGAGGACTGCGCGGACCTCGCGCCCGACGGCGTCGTACGGCTGAGCGGTTACCGGCGTACGGTGGCCGACCTGCTGTACGACCTGTTCGCGGCCGTGTACAGCGCGCCCCTGTTCCGGCCCGGACAGCAGCAGATCCTCGACGTGGTACGGGACATCGGCGCTGTCGTCGTCCTGGACGACCTGGAGTTCGGCGGGGCCGCGCTCGACGAACTGCTCGACGCGACCCCCGAGTGCGCCTTCCTGATCGGCGCCACCCCCGACGTACCCCTGCCGTCCGACGACGCGCCCCTCGAAGAGATCGTGCTCGGCGGGTTCGACCGGGCGGGCAGCCTGGCGCTGCTGGAGCGGGCCGTGGGGCGGCCGCTCACCGAGGACGAGGTGAACTGGGCAGGCGACCTGCTCTTCGAGTCCGAGGGGCTGCCGCTGCGGTTCACCCAGGCCGGGGCGCTGCTCAGGCAGCGGGACCGGCTGCGGGCGGGCGCGGACGCCGTCGACGAGTTCGGCGTCTTCGCGGACGCACCGCCGGTCGACGCGCCCCTCGACCCCTCGTCGGACACGCACGAGACACCCCTGCCGTCGCTCGCCGAGGGAGCCGCGCCCGCCGCGCTGCTCGCCTCCCGGCTGAGCGCCTCGGCGCGCGAGACCCTGCGATTCGCGATCGCACTCGGAGGCGAGGTCCCGCACCAGGCCCATCTGCCCGCCCTGGTCGGCGACACCCACGCGGACGCCGCCCTCGGCGAGCTCGTCGGCTGCGCCCTGGTCACGCCGGCCGGCGCGCGCTACCGGCTCGCGGCCGGCGTACAGACCCAGCTGGAGGCCGCCGGGTACGCCGACGACGTCGAGGCCCGCGCGCGCAGCGCTGCCCAGCACTACGCCTGGTGGGCCGGTCACCCCTCGGTCACACCCGAGCGGGTCTCGGCCGAGGCGGACGCCGTGCTCGCCGCGCTCACCGTCCTCGCGCCGCTCACCGAGCCGACCGCCGAGGACGAGGAGAGCGTCGCGGTGCGGCTGGCCCGGCAGGCGGCGCCCGCGTTCGCCGCGGGGCTGCACTGGAGCGCCTGGGAACGGGCCCTGAGGACCGGCGCCGAGGCGTCCCGGCTCGCCGGGGAGATCGCCGACCAGGCCTACTTCCACCACGAGCTGGGCGTCCTCGCGCTCTGCCTGGGCCAACTGGACCGGGCCCGCGCCGAGCTGGAGACCTCCATCGGGCTGCGCGGCGCCCTCGCCGACAAGCGCGGCACGGTCGCCGGCCGCAGGGCCCTCGCCCTGGTCGCCGACCGCTCCGGGGCGACCCCGCCCGGCGGTCGTACGGCGGCGGGGGAGGAGGTGCCGGACGCCCGGCACGAGGAGTCGGCGTCACCGCCCGGCGGGGTGCCCTCCGGGTACACGCCGACGGGCTTCGGCGCGGTCGGGGCGGTGGGCGCGGCCGGCGTGGTGGGCGCTTCCGCGGCGACCGGTACCGAGGCGACGCTGGTCACCCACCGTTCCGGCGGCGGCTCGCCCGCGCACAAGGCCGGCGGCCTCAAGAGCCTGGTCGGCGGAGCCCGCCGCAACCTCGCGGCGGCGGGAGCGGGCGCGCTGCTCGCCGCCGTCCTGGGCACCGTCGTGACCCTCGGCGCGACCTCGGACAACACCCCGCAGTCCCCCGCCGAGAAGGTCGGCGTCAACCCCTCCGCCAGCGAGGGCTTCGACGACGGCGGCCTCGGCGCGGAGGAGCGCCCCAAGCGGGAAGAGGACGCCAACGACCCCGGCACGCTCCCGGAACCGACCGACCCGGGCCCCGACGGGACGTACGGCACTGCGGACGACCCGACGCCGTCGAACACGCCGGGACCGTCGGACGACGACGATCCGTCGCCCTCGGACCCGTCCGGTTCGTCGGACGGTGGGACGACCGGTGGCTCTACGGGCGGCACGACCGGCGGAACGACCAGCGGCGGGACCGGTGGTGGGACCACGGGTGGAACGACCGATGGTGGGACCACGGATGGCACGACCGATGGCGGGACCACGGATGGCACGACGGACGGTGGGACCACGGACGGCACGACGGGCGGTGGGACCACGGACGGCACGACCGATGGTGGGACCACGGACGGTACGACGGGTGGTGGGACCACGGACGGCACGACCGATGGTGGGACCACGGACGGTACGACGGGCGGTGGGACCACGGACGGCACGACCGATGGTGGGACCACGGACGGCACGACGACCAGCGGCACGACGACCAGCGGCACCTTGTCGCCGTCCGAGAGCATGCCGGCGAGCGCCTCGGAGAGCCCTCCGGAGAGCAGCAGTAGCGAAGCCCCTGCCGACGACTCGGTGATCTGAGGCTGAGGCTCACGTCAGCGCAAGAGGGCCGGGTCCGTGTGACGGACCCGGCCCTCATGCGTGAAACGGATCAGAACAGCCGCAGCTTGTCGTCCTCGATGCCGCGCATCGCGTCGTAGTCCAGGACCTGGCAGCCGATGCCGCGGTCGGTGGCGAGGACGCGGGCCTGGGGCTTGATCTCCTGGGCGGCGAAGATGCCGCGGACCGGCGCGAGGTGCGGGTCGCGGTTCAACAGCTCCAGATAGCGCGTGAGTTGCTCGACACCGTCGATCTCGCCGCGCCGCTTGATCTCGACCGCGACGGTCGCCCCCTCCGCGTCCCGGCACAGGATGTCCACCGGGCCGATGGCCGTCATGTACTCGCGGCGGATGAGCGTGTAGCCCTCGCCGAGCGTCTCGATGCGGTCGGCGAGCAGCTCCTGGAGGTGCGCCTCGACGCCGTCCTTGATCAGCCCGGGGTCGACGCCCAGCTCGTGCGAGGAGTCGTGGAGGACTTCCTCCATGGTGATGATGAGCTTCTCGCCCGCCTTGTTGATGACGGTCCAGACGCCCTCTTCGTCGCCTGTGCCCTCCTTCAGCGTGCAGGGCGGCGACATCCAGTTGAGGGGCTTGTAGGCCCGGTCGTCCGCATGGATGGAGACGCTGCCGTCCGCCTTCACCAAGATCAGGCGGGGGGCTGAGGGGAGGTGGGCGGTGAGCCGGCCCGCGTAGTCCACGGAGCAGCGGGCAATGACGAGACGCATGGTCGGCAACGCTACTCGACGCCGACGGGTCCGCGCGATTCGGCGACCACAACGGCCTCGGTCCGGCGACCGCGACGCCCGCCGTCCGACGGCCACGACGCCACCGTTCGACGGCCACGACGATCCCGGCCAAGAACGTCGGGAACTGTCGCCCTCCGTCACGCCCTCAGGCCTCTGATCTGGGCCTCCGTCGTCCCCCGGCATGTGCCACTGTCAACTCATGTTCGGCAATGGCTGATTGTGTGCGCCAAGGGCCCTGTCGGTGCGCGCAATCTCCTGGTGCGGTCACGATCGGTTGCATACCGTAGAAACGTGAGGTCGCCAGCCGTGCACTCTGCGTGTTCGGTGGTCGCGATCTCCGCCCCTGTCCGTCAACCCCTGGTGTTGTGGGGGTGCGAGAGGAGTACCCATGTCGCTCGACGTCTCACCGGCCCTACTCGAACAGGCCGAGCGAGGCGAGGTCGACGAAGCCGCCTTCGTCGACTGCGTCCGGACCTCCCTGCCCTACGCGTGGGAGATGATCAGCTCCCTGGTGGTCCAGCTGAAGGTGGAAGGCGGGGAGTTCGCCGACAACCAGACGCCCCCGCCGGACGAGCAGGCGCGCGGACAGCTGCTGCGCGCGCTCGCGAGTGACGCGATTCGCGGCGCGCTGCAGCGGCACTTCGGCGTACGCCTGGCCTTCCAGAACTGCCACCGCGTGGCGGTCTTCCCGCTGGACCCGTCCGTGGACGACAGGCTGGCCCGCTTCACCTCGATCCGCGGCCAACTCCTCAACCAGTCCCCGGAACTCCGGGACTGCTGAGGACATGACGCACTACGGCTTGCCGCTCCAACCGCGGGAGGTGCATCAGTAACCGGGGCGGCAAGCTTCCCGCAAGGGCAACGGCCAAGGGCACGGCCAGGTACGGCTCAACCGAGGTGAGGCAGCACCTCGGCACCGAGTCGCCGTACGTTCTCCTCCGTGGCCGCGAGGTCCCCGGAGCCCTCGACGAGAAGCGCGAAGCGGGAGATGCCCGTGCGCTCGCTCGTCGCCGCGAGCCGGTCGGCGCACAGCCGCGGGGTCCCCACCGGGTGCAGCCCGCAGAGCAGTTCGGTGTACGCGAGCGGGTCCCGCATGGCGCGGGCGCGGCCGTCCACGGTCACATGGGCGTCGAGGCCCTGCTTCAACCAGCCCGGCATCGCCTTGGTGAGCGCCTCCACGGCGTCGGTGCGCCGGTCCGCGATCTGGCAGACGCCGGCCGACACATGGGCCGCGCCGGCGATCTCCTCCGGCGAACGGCCCGCGGCGCGGGCGTACTTGCGCCACATCGCGACCATCTCGGTCTTCTCCTCGTCCCCGACGTGCATCCCGAGGAGCATCGACAGACCGCGCTCGGCCGCCAGCCGTACGCTCGCCGGTGAGGTGCAGGCGACGACGACCTCGGGACCGGGCGTCTCGTCCAGATCCTCCGAGGGCCTCGGTACGACGGCGACCTCACGGAAGCTGAATCGTTCCCCCGACGCCGACACCGAGGGTTCGCGGAGCCAGCGCATGAGCAGATCGAGTGATTCCGGGAACCCCTTCTCGTACGCGTCCAGCCCGGTGCCGAAGACCTCCAGATCGACCCAGGGGCCGCCGCGGCCGACGCCCAGCGTGAAGCGTCCGCCGGAGGTCACATGCAGCAGGGCGGCCTGCTCGCCCAGGGCCACGGGGTGGACGGTGGGCAGCACACTGACCGCCGTACCGACACGGATCCGCCGGGTGCGTCCCAGCAGTAACGCGGCGAGGGTGACCGCCGACGGGCATGTCCCGTACGGCACGAAATGGTGCTCGGCCAGCCAGACCGCGTCCAGACCGGCCGCTTCGGCCGCCTCCGCCGTCCGTACCGTCCGGTGGAGCGCCTCCCCTTGGCCCTGTCCGGGGAACTGGGCTCCCAGTACAAATGTTCCTACGCGCATCGCACTTCCTGCTTCCTCGGCTCCGACTCGGGAGCTCCCCCATCCGGCATAACCCCCTGACACGTGCCCAGGACACGGCCTTGCGGCGAGATTTGCGGATTGTCTGCAGAATGCGGCGGGCGGGGGGTGTTCTGGGGGATTGGTGGCGTACGCATACCCTCACCGGGCCCGCGTAGGCTCACCAGCCGAGTTAGCGAAACGTAGTTATGTTGTGGCAGAATGTAACGGCACGCCCGGCGCCCAGGCGACGTCGGGCACCCTCCTCGGTTTGGCCTCGCGGCCTGGCCGACCAGCGTCCGGAGGGACGTGCCACGCGGGCTGACGGCTTCTGCCGTTCAGCACCAGGGCACGAAGGCGATTGGCTCACATCCCTGAGCAAAATTGAGGGTCACCAAGCCAATCTGAGACGCTGGACACCAACCCTGCTCCCTGTATAGCCCGGTGAGGTGTCCTGTGTCTCCGCGTCGCAACCGTCCCAAGGGCGATGACTCGTCGGGTTCGTCAGGCCGGAGCGCCGACGAGGACCGGTCGGACCGGTACGGCGGTTGGCAGTCCAGCGAGCGCTGGCAGGGCGAGGAGTGGAGCGTGCGCCATGTGGCGGGCGCGAGCGCGGTCGGCAAGACCTACCGCTGCCCGGGCTGCGACCAGATGATCCCCTCCGGTGTGCCGCATGTCGTCGCCTGGCCCGAGCACTCAGGTGTGGACGAACGCCGGCACTGGCACAAGGCCTGCTGGAACGCGAAGGACCGCCGCACCACGCGGGTGCAGCGGTCCCGTAACGCGCCGAGGTTCTGAACCCCCGGTCCACGGGCGCCGGTTACACGTCCCGCTTCTCCAGCAGGCCGTACGCGGCGGCGAACGCGACCGCGACCATGCCGAGCATGATCCACAGCGGGTCCCAGCCGGACGGGCCCGCCGAGCCGAGCTCCGCGCTGTAGAAGACGCCGAGCTGGCTCGGGATCGAGTAGTTGAGCAGGAACTCCTGTACGTCCCGCAGCGACTCCGCGAACATGAAGATCGCGATGACCAGCGGCGCGAGGAACAGGCCGAGCATGATCGTGATCGCGCCCGCGGAGTGCCGGATCAGCGAGCCGACGAGCAGCGACAGCAGTCCGAACAGCGAGAGGAAGAGGCTGACGCCGACCGTCGCCTTGAACCACTCCTCACCGGTGGGCGTCGCCGCGTTGTTGCCCTCCAGGATCGCCACGTGGACGAAGCCGACGAACGCGGTGGTCACCAGGGTGACGGTGAACGCGAGAACGAAGTACACGAGGGACTTCGCGATCAGCACCCGGCCGCGGCTCGGGCACGCGGTCATCGTGGTCCGGATCATGCCGGTGCCGTACTCGGAGGCGGTGGTCAGCACGCCGAGCGTGATGAGGCAGACGCTGCCGAGCATCAGCCCGAACATACCGAGGCCCAGCGGGGACTCGCCCTCCAGGTTCATCTCCGTGGAGGCCGCGATCAGGGCGAAGAGCAGACCGAGGCCGATCACGAGGATGACGTAGACGCAGAGTGTCCACATCGTCGAGCGGACGGACTTGATCTTCGTCCACTCGGAGGCGATCGCGTGCCCGAGGTGGGTGCGCACCACCGGGATCGGCGAGGTGTACGAAGTGCCCGGCGCCCCCTGCCAGTTGGGGGCGGGGGGCTGCTGCTGGGCGACTGGCGGCTGGGGCGTGCTCATCGGGCGTCCTCGGACTTCGTCAGGTCGGCGGCGGGCGCGGGGGCGGAAGGGGCGGGGGTGGCAGGTGCGGCGGGCTGCGCGGGGGCCTGGGGCGCGGCCTGGGCGTACGGATTCGGCTGCGGCTGCGGCTGACCGGGGGCCGGGGCGGCAGCGGGCGCGGGCGCCCCGTACGGACCGGTCGGCTGGCCCTGCGGCGGTGCGAAGGGCTGGCCGCCCTGCTGCGGGGCCTGCGGGGCCGGCGGGGCGTACCAGCCGGGCTGGCCCTGTCCCGGGACAGGCATCGGCGGCTGCGCGCCGGGCGGCAGGGGCTGCTGGAGCCCGGCCTTCTGGTCGATGGACGAGCGGTAGTCGACGGCGCCCTGCGTCATCCGCATGTACGCCTCCTCCAGCGAGGCCTGGTGCGGCGACAGCTCCCACAGCCGTACGTCGGCGTCGTGCGCGAGGTCGCTGATACGGGGGAGCGGCAGCCCGGTGACGCGCAGCGCGCCGTCCTGCTCGGGCAGCACCTGGCCGCCCGCCTCGGTCAGCGCGGCCGTCAGCTTCTCGCGCTGCTGCGGCTCGGTGTCCGGCGTCCGTACGCGTGCGAAGTCGGCGGAGTTCGCCGAGATGAAGTCCTTCACGCTCATGTCGGAGAGCAGCTGCCCGCGCCCGATCACGATGAGGTGATCGGCGGTCAGCGCCATCTCGCTCATCAGGTGCGAGGACACGAAGACCGTACGGCCCTCCGCGGCGAGCGCCTTCATCAGGTTGCGCACCCAGAGGATGCCCTCGGGGTCGAGGCCGTTGACCGGCTCGTCGAAGAGCAGCACCTGGGGGTCGCCGAGCAGGGCGGCGGCGATGCCGAGCCGCTGGCCCATGCCGAGCGAGAAGCCCTTGGAGCGCTTCTTCGCCACGTCCTGGAGACCGACGACGCCGAGCACCTCGTCCACCCGGCGGGCCGGGATGCCCGACAGCTGCGCCAGGGACAGCAGGTGGTTCCGGGCGTGCCGGCCGCCGTGCACCGCCTTGGCGTCGAGCAGGGCACCGACCTGGCGGGCCGCGTTCGGCAGCTTGCGGTAGGGATAGCCGCCGATCGTCACCTGCCCGGAGGTGGGGTTGTCCAGGCCGAGGATCATGCGCATCGTCGTCGATTTGCCCGAGCCGTTGGGCCCGAGGAAACCGGTGACGGCCCCCGGCCGCACCTGGAAGGAAAGGTTGTACACGGCCGTCTTGGCGCCGTAGCGCTTGGTCAGGCCGACTGCCTCGATCATGCTCCGCACCCATCGAACGGTTCAGGACGTCTGCGTCTCAGGACGTCGGGGCGCACGCCCCCGTAAGGGTTAGGAGCTTATAGGGGCGTTGACGGTTCCGCCCAAGGGCAAGTAACAGCATGCGGGCCACGCTGGGCCGAGCCCCGTAAGGGGCGCGGGGAACCGCGCGATCAACCACGTACCACCCGCAGTCGCCATACAACGCGAACCCCCGAGCCATTAGGCACTCAACCCAACCACCCCACAACGCCAAAGGGCCCGCACCCCCAGAAGGAGATGCGGGCCCTGAGCAACCCTTGCCCGGTGCCGTCAGGCGGTCGTGTTACCGGGACTGCTGAGCCGGAACCCCACGCGAGATCGGCTCGTCGTCGGTCGCCGGGGTGCCGGCGGCGGCCACAGCCGCACCGGTCAGCGTCGCCAGCATCTCGCGCACGTTCGTCAGCTGGGCGTTGATGGAGTCGCGGCGGTTGGTCAGAGCCGCCAGCTCCCGCTCGGATTCCGAGCGGATCCGGTCCGCCTTGGCGTTCGCGTCCGCGACGATGTCCTCGGCCTGACGCTGCGCGGTCTCCACCGTCTGGCGGGCACGGCGCTCGGCGTCGGTGCGCAGCTTCTCGGCCTCCAGGCGGAGCTGCTCCGCGCGGTGCTCGATCTCCGCGAGCCGCTTCTCGGCCTTCTGCTGACGCGACGCCAGGTCGCGCTCGGACTGCTCGCGCCGCTTGGCGAGGTTCGTCTCGAAGTCGGCGGCGGCCTGCGCGGCCTTCGCGCGGGTCTCCTCGAAGAGGGCGTCCGCCTCCTCGCGCTTGGACTGTGCGTCCTTCTGCGCCTCGGCACGCAGCTGGGACGCGTCGCTCTTGGCCTTCTCGACGATCCGGACGCCCTCGTCCTCGGCCTTGGCCTTGCGCTCCGCCGCGAACGACTCGGCGTCGTTGCGGACCTGCTGGGCCGCGGACTCGGCGAGGTCACGGTGCTGCTCGGCCGCGCGCCGGGCCTCCTCGCGCAGGTCCTTCGCCTCCTCCTCGGCGAGACGGAGGATCTTCTCGACGCGGGCACCGAGACCGGCGTACGACGGCTCGGCGTCGGTGACCGCGGCCTGGGCGTTCTGCGTCTCGAGGTGGAGCTCCTCGATGCGCTTTTCGAGAGCGGTGATGCGGGCGAGAGCGGAGTCACGGTCGGAGACGAGCTTGGAGATACGTTCGTCCACCTGAGCGCGGTCGTATCCACGCCGCACAAGCTCGAAGCCGTAGGGGGAAGTGTCGCTCATGGGGTTCCTGTCGAATGAGACCGGTGAGGTGATAGGTGGAATCCTAGGGGGCGAAGCGGCGTGTCATCGAGCAGATGCACGTTTGATCTGGAGAATGACACCCCTTTTGGTGGCCGACCATCGGAATTATTGCCAGAAACTTTGCACCAAGGCCCTGGCAAGCACAGGAAGAACACAAATTGGTGTCTTTGGCGTCTACGGCGGCGCGGAAGGTACCCGCAACGCCTCGACTCCGCTAGCCGTCTGACGACTTGCCACCCGAACGAGTCGCACCCGCCGCGGCACCCGCCTTGACTCCACCGTCCTTGCCGCTCGACGGGGCCTCAAAAGACTCCAACGCCTCCAGGACGTCCTGGACACGGGAAATCTCCGCATTGATGTCCTCGCGGCGACGGACCAGCACCTCGAGTTCGCGCTTGCCCTCCTCGACCGTACGGCGGGCTTCACGGATCGCCTCGGCCTTGAGTTCCTCTGCCTCGCGGATGAGCGTGGACTTCTTCTGCTCGGCCTCCTTGAGGAGACCCTCGGCCTTCTTCACCGCCGCGATACGGACCTTGCCGGCCTCGGAGTTGGCCTCGGAAACGATCTCCTTGGCCTTTGCCTGCGCCTTCTGATGCTGTTCCTCGGCGGCCTTGATGAGCGCGTCGCAGCGGTCGCCGGTCGACCGCATCGTTTCGGCGGCCTCACGGCGGGCCCGCTCGTGCAGCGCCTCGATCTCGGACGTGATCCGGTCGCGCAGCTCCTCCGCCCGCTCCCTTATGGCGGTGGCGTCCCGGCGCGCGCCGACCAGCAGCTCGTCGGCGTCCGTACGGGCCTTCTCCACCGTGGAGTTGCCCTCGACGGTTGCCTCGGAGACCAGCCGGTCGGCCTCCTTGCGGGCCGCGCCGACCATGGAGTCGGCCTGCGCCTCGGCGTCCGCGGTGGTCTTCTGGGCCTGCGACTGCGCCTCGGTGAGGAGCTTGTCGGCCTCGGCCGTCGTCTCCGTGATGAGCTTGTCGACCTGCTCGGCGGCCTCGGAGCGCCGCTTGTTGGCGTCGTTGCGGGCCTCGTCGAGGGTGCGGTCGGCCTCCTCGCGGGCGTGCGACATGAGCCGGTCGGCCTCGGCCTCCGCCTCGGCCCGGGCCCGCTCGGCGTCGGCCCGTACCCGCTCGGCGTGCTGCTGCGCGGAGCCCACCGTCTCGGCGGCCTCGGCCCGCAGCCGCTCGGCGTCGTCGGTGGCCTCGGCGATCAGCCGGTCGGCCTTGGCGACGGACTCGGCCCGTACCCGCTCGGCCTCCTCGTTGGTCTCCCGCGTCAGCCGCTCGGCCTCGGCCGTGACCTCGGTGATGAGGGTGTCGGCCTGGGTGGCCGCGTCCGACCTGATGCGGTTGGCGTCCTCACGGGCCTCGGCCCGGGTACGCGACGCGTCCTGGTCGGCTCGCGCGATGGTGTCCGAGGCCTCCGTACGCACCCGCTGGGCGTGCTCGGCGACGTCCGAACGGATCCGGTCCGCCTCGGCGAGGGCCTCCCCGACCGTGCGCTCCGCGAGCGACTTGGCGGCCTCTGTCTCGTCCCGGGCCTCCCGGCGCACCCGGCCCGCGTCCTCGGTGGCCCGCTCCCGCTCCGCGTAGGCGTCGGCGCGGACCCGGTCCGCCTCCTCCTCGGCCTCCCGGCGCGTACGCTCCGCCGCGTGGTCGGCCGCGTTGCGCAGCCCGGCGATCTCCTCCTGGGCCTGCTCGTGCAGCCCGGCCACGGAGTCCCGTACGTTCTGGGCGTGCTGCTCGGCGGCCGACACCATCTCCATGGCGCGCCGCTCGGCCTCCTCGACCAGGCGTACGGCCTCGGCCTGGGCCTCCTCCACGCGCTTGCGCGCCGAGGCCAGCAGCTCCTCGCTCTGCTCGCGGGCCCGCTGCCGCTCCTGACCGGCCTCTTGCCGGGCGGCGCCGAGGAGTGCCTCGGCCTCGCGGCGGCGCCGTACCGCCTCCTCCTGCGCGGCGGCCAGTGTCTCCGACGCCTCCGTGGCCAGCCGCTCGGCCGCGGCCTGCGCCTCCGCCCGTACCCGGTCGGCGGTGTCCTGAGCCTCCGACTTCAGCCGCTCCGCCTCGGACGCGGCCTCCGACCGCAGCCGTACGGCGATGGCCTCGCCCTCGGCCCGGGACGCGGACGCGTCGGACGCGGCCTCGTCGCGCAGCCGCTGGGCCTCGGCCTCGGCCTGCGCCTGGAGCGTACGAATGCGCTCGGCGGCCTCGGAACGCAGCCGGTCGCTCTCCTCGGCGGCCTCGCGGCGGATCCGCTCGGCCTCCCCGCGGGCGTCGGCGAGCGCCTCCTCGGCGGAGGCGAGCCGTGCCTCGGCCTCGGTGTGCAGCCGGGACAGCTCCTCGACGGCCTCCGCCTTGCGGGCCTCGACGCCGCGCTCGGTCTCCTCGCGCAGCTCGCGGGCGGCCCGCTCGGCCTCGGCCTTCAGCTCGTCCGACTGCTCGATGACCTCGGCGCGGTGCCGCTCGGCCTCCTTGCGGGTGCGCTCCAGGGTCTCCTCGGCCTGACGGCGCAGCGTCGAAGCGCGTTCGATGGCCTCCGTGCGGACCTTCTCGCTGTCCGCCGTGGCCGTCTGGCGCAGCTCGTCGGCGTCCGTGCGCGCCTTGGCGAGCAGTTCCTCGGCGGTCTTGGCGCCTTCCTCGATCTGCTGGACGGCCTCGCGCCGGGCCTCGGCGCGGATCCGCTCGCCCTCGGCGACCGCGTCGGCCCGCAGCTGCTCGGCCTCGCCGCGCAGCCGGCGCGCCTCCTCCTGCAGCTCGACCGTCTTGGCGCGGTACTCCTCGGTGTCGTCCTTCGCCGCGCCCTTGAGCTGCTCGGCGAGGTCGTGCGCCTCGGCGCGCAAACGGTCCGCCTCGGCCTCCGCCTCCGCGCGGATCCGCTCGGCCTCCTCGGTGGCGGCCTTGGTGGTGTTCCGGGCGTCCTCGGACGCCTTGTTCAGCACGTCCTCGGCGGTCTTGGCCGTCTTGGCGAGCTGGGAGGCGGACTCCTCCGCGGTGATCGAGCGGGCCTTCTCGGAGGCCTCGGCGACGATCTTCTCGGCCTCCGCCTTGGCGTCCGCGACGACTTCCTCGGCGGCCGACTTGGTGGCCTCGGCCTCCTTCGTGGCCTCCTCGACCAGCCGGGCGACCTGCTCCTTCGCCGTACGGGTGCGCTGCTCGTTGGTCGACTCGGCGCTGGAGAGGGCCTTGGCAGCGTTCTCCTTCGCCTCGGTGACCAGCTTCTCGGCCTCCGTGCGCGCCTCGCGCAGCGCCGTCTCGGCCTCCGCGATGCGCTGCTCGGCGGCCCGGCTCAGCTCGGAGGCCTGGCGGCGGGCGGCGTCGGACTCGGTGGCGGAGGAGGAGCGCAGCTGCTCGGCGTGCTCGGTCGCCTCCTGGGCCTGCGTGGACGCCGCGTTGAGCAGCCGCTCGGCCTCGGCGCGGGCCCGGCGCAGAATCTGGTCGGCCTCACCGCGTGCGGCCTCCGCGTCGCCCTGGAGCCGCTGCCTGGCCTCGTTGACCAGCCGCTCGGCCTCGGCACGGGCGGCGGCCAGTGCCTGCTCGGCCTCGGCGCGCGACTCGTCGACGAGCCGGCGGGCCTGCTGCTCGGAGCGGGCGCGCAGCTGCTCGGCCCACGCCACGTTCTCGTTGACGTGCGACTCGACGGTCTGACGGCGCTCGGACAGCTCCTGGTCGAGCTGCTGGCGGCGGGTGACGGCCTCCTGGTGCAGCTCCGCCTGGAGGCGCGCGGCCTGCTCGGCGTGCTCCTGGAGGATGCGCTGGGTCTGCGCCCGGGCCTGGCTCAGCTCCCGCTCGGCGTCGGCGCGCAGCTGGTCGGCCTGCATCTGGGCCTGGCGGAGCATCTGCTCGGCCTGGTACCCGAGGTCGCCCCCGTCGTAGGCGGGCCGGGACATGAGGGTGCGGCGCGCCTCGTGCAGCTTGGCGCGCAGCACCTCGACCTGGTAGCCGAGGTCCTCGGCGTGCTGGATCGCCTTTTCCCGCTCGGTCTTCAGCCGCTCCATCTCGGCCTCGAACCGAGAGAGGTGGTCGACGTCAGCCGCCGGCTCTCGCTCCTGGCGTTCGTAGCCCCGCACTGCGCGGTCCCATCCGTCCCCTGGTCGCAACCTCTGGCAAACGAGCTCCGTCCATCCGCCGAACGGGGCCCCCGGGGAATGGTGTCAGATCAACGGCGGAGCACGGGCTGCCGCCCTAACCCTCGTCCCCCGAAACCTGGACCCCGGCCCTAGGGCGTTGCTGATGGATCTCCGCGGCGTCGCGACGCCCGGCACGCACTCTCGCCGCACCGGGCAAAAGCCCTAGTAGCTCCGCTACGAGGGCTTCCGCCCGGCATGCCGAGAGCACGCACCGAACGCCGCTCCTTTTCCCGCGGCCATCCATCAGCAGCGCCCTGGATCCCACTCCTCGGAAGGCGACAGGACCCGGGCCGTCCCCTCGAAGGCGACGGCCGACCCCAACCCTACCGGCCCATATGTACGGGGGTCAGTGCTCAGGTGACTCAACTGGCGCCGAAGTGACCAGTTCTGTCAGTACGCCATGGCAATCCTTGGGGTGCAGAAACGTGATCCGTGACCCCATGGAACCGCGTCGCGGCTCCTCGTACAGGACGCGTACGCCCTTGTCCTTGATCGAGGCCGCCTCGCCGTCGACGTCCGCGGTGCCGAAAGCGATGTGGTGGACCCCCTCGCCGTTCTTGGCCAGCCACTTCGCGACGGTGGAATCTTCGCGGGTCGGCTCCAGGAGTTGCAGGTAGGAGGCGCCGCCGTCGTCGGTACCGTTGATCTTGAGCATGGCCTCGCGTACGCCCTGCTCCTCGTTGACCTCGGAGTGGAACACCTCGAAGCCGTACGTGGCCCGGTAGAACTCGACGGTCTTGTCGAGGTCGAAGCAGGCGATCCCGATGTGGTCGATTCGCGTCAGCATGGTGTTAGTGCAGCGCCCCTGAGGTGGTTACGCAACGTGCCAGCGATCACACCGACAGCCCGGTGACGGCACGGAGTGCCACTCAGTACATTCGAAGTAAACCCTCGTTCACTCCTCGGCTGTACAAGCTGGAAGGGGATCGCACCTCATGACTGGAACGAACGGCAGGACCTCGGTGATCGTCGCGGGCGCCCGTACGCCCATGGGACGGTTGCTCGGTTCGCTGAAGTCCTTCTCCGGAGCCGACCTCGGTGGCTTCGCGATCAAGGCCGCCCTCGACCGTGCGGGGATCGGTGGCGACCAGGTGCAGTACGTGATCATGGGCCAGGTGCTCCAGGCCGGGGCAGGGCAGATCCCGGCACGCCAGGCCGCGGTCAAGGCGGGCATCCCGATGAATGTCCCTGCCCTCACGATCAACAAGGTGTGTCTGTCCGGCCTCGACGCCATCGCGCTCGCCGACCAGCTGATCCGCGCCGGCGAGTTCGACGTGATCGTGGCCGGTGGTCAGGAGTCCATGACCAACGCCCCCCATCTGCTGCCGAAGTCCCGTGAGGGCTACAAGTACGGCGCGATCCAGATGCTCGACGTGATGGCGCACGACGGTCTGACGGATGCGTTCGAAGGCATCGCCATGGGCGAGTCCACCGAGAAGCACAACACGCGTCTCGGCATCCTGCGCCCCGAGCAGGACGAGATCGCCGCGCTCTCGCATCAGCGGGCCGCCGCCGCGCAGAAGAACGGCACTTTCGACGCGGAGATCACGCCGGTCGAGATCCCGCAGCGCAAGGGTGAGCCGGTTGTTTTCAGCCAGGACGAGGGCATCCGAGGTGAGACGACCGCCGAGTCGCTGGGCAAGCTGCGGCCGGCCTTCACCAAGGACGGCACGATCACGGCCGGCTCGGCCTCGCAGATCTCCGACGGCGCGGCGGCCGTGGTCGTGATGAGCAAGGAGAAGGCGGAGGAGCTGGGCCTCACGTGGCTCGCCGAGATCGGCGCCCACGGGAACGTCGCCGGGCCGGACAACTCCTTGCAGTCGCAGCCGTCGAACGCGATCCAGCACGCGCTGAAGAAGGACGGCCTGGACGTGGCCGACCTGGACCTCATCGAGATCAACGAGGCCTTCGCCGCGGTCGCCGTCCAGTCAATGAAGGACCTCGGGGTGACCCCCGAAAAGGTGAACGTCAACGGTGGCGCGATCGCCCTCGGTCACCCCATCGGCATGTCGGGCGCCCGGCTCGTACTGCACCTCGCGCTGGAGCTGAAGCGGCGCGGCGGCGGTGTGGGCGCGGCCGCGCTGTGCGGTGGTGGTGGGCAGGGTGACGCGCTGATCGTGCGGGTACCCAAGGCCTGAGACCTTCACTTCTCAGGCGTACGTGGCGTACGTGGCAATACGAGACGTGCGTGGCGTACGTGGCTACTCGTCTCTTCGGAACGGAGCTGTGATGCAGGACGTCCCCACGCTGGTGGCACAGGCCAGGGAAGGGCGGCCGCGTGCCGTCGCCCGGCTGATCTCCCTGGTGGAGGGGGCGTCCCCACAGCTCCGCGAGGTCATGGCGGCGCTGGCCCCGCTGACGGGCGGGGCGTACGTGGTGGGTCTGACGGGCTCGCCGGGCGTCGGCAAGTCCACGTCCACGTCCGCGCTGGTGACGGCGTACCGGCGGGCCGGGAAGCGGGTCGGCGTCCTGGCCGTCGACCCGTCGTCGCCGTTCAGCGGGGGCGCGCTGCTCGGTGACCGGGTGCGGATGTCGGAGCATGCCTCCGATCCCGGCGTGTACATCCGTTCGATGGCGACGCGGGGGCACTTGGGTGGCCTCGCGTGGGCGGCCCCGCAGGCGATCCGGGTGTTGGACGCGGCGGGTTGTGACGTGGTGCTGGTCGAGACGGTCGGCGTGGGCCAGTCCGAGGTGGAGATCGCCTCGCAGGCCGACACGTCGGTGGTGTTGCTGGCGCCCGGCATGGGCGACGGCATCCAGGCGGCCAAGGCCGGGATCCTGGAGATCGGTGACGTGTACGTCGTCAACAAGGCCGACCGTGACGGCGCGGATGCGACCGCGCGGGAGCTGAACCACATGCTGGGGCTGGGCGAGTCCCGTGGCCCCGGGGACTGGCGACCCCCGATCGTCAAGACGGTCGCGTCCCGGGCGGAGGGTATCGACGAGGTCGTCGAGGCGCTGGAGAAGCATCGGGCGTGGATGGAGGAGCGGGGGGTGCTGGCCGAGCGGAGGCTTGCGCGGGCGTCACGGGAGGTCGAGACGATCGCGGTGACCGCGCTGCGGGAACGGATCGGCGGGGTCCACGGCGACCGCCGGTTGACTGCGCTGGCCGAGCGGATCGTGGGGGGCGAACTGGACCCGTATCGCGCGGCGGACGAACTGGTGGCGAGCCTCACGGAGGGGTGAGCCCGGGTTTTTTCTCGCCCCCGCCGCCCCTACCCGTCCGATTCCCCAGGGGCGCTGCCCCTCCGACCCCGGGGGTGGCTGGGTACGTGCGGGTGGGTGGGGGCTTGTCGCGCAGTTCCCTGCGCCCTTTCAGGGGCGCGGGGAACTGCGCGAGCAACCCAACACAACCCGCGGGTGTCAGTCGTCCGTGCGGTCGGCCGTGACCTTGGCGGTGTCGAGGGTGACCCTCCAGTCGCTGCCGGTGCCGTCGGTGGCGGTGGTGTCGATCTCCCAGGCCTTGTTCTTGCTGTCCTCGTCGAGGTCGACGGAGGTGATGGTGCCCTTGCCGGCGGCGGCCTCGGCGGCTTCCGCGGCGGTCACGGAGCTGCCCTTGAGGGCGGCGCGGATCTGCTCGGTCTCGGCGGCGTCGTCACCGTCGTCACCGTCGTCGTCGCGGTCGGCGTGGGAGCCGAGGACCTTGCCGGTGCCGGGGTCGACCTGGACGCTGTGCCAGGCGCCGCCGTTGGTCAGGATGTCGACATCCCAGACCAGGTTCGTACCCTCGTCGTCCAGGTCGGCGGAGACTGCCGTACCGGACTTGTGCTTCAGCGCGGCGTTTATGGCGTCGGCGGCCGTGATCTCCGCGGCCTTGGCCTCGGTGGCGTCCTCGGTCTCGTCGTCGGCGGAGTCGTTGTTGTCGTCCGTGTCGTTCTTGTCGTCGTCCGACACCTGCACGCCGGACCGCTTCACCGGCGCCTCGTCGTCGCCGGAGACCGCGATGGCGGTCGCGGTGCCGCCGGCGATGAGGGCCGCGGCCGCGACGGTGGCGATGACGATGTTGCGCTTCATGAGGTTCCTCCCGATTGCGGGCGACTGCAAGTGACTTGTTCGCTGTCGTGTGCTTTCGACGGGGACCAATCTGCCCGACCGACTCTGAAGCCGACCTGAAGCACCCTGAAGCCGTCTTCAGGTTCGGTTTGCCAAGCTGGGCGCATGTGCCCACCCGTCTCCCACCACCGCCCTACTCGAGGCGCTTCGCGCCGCCCCTTTCGATTCTTGATCGTGGAAGATGAGAAGCGGCTCGCGGTGTCGCTGGCCAAGGGGCTGACGGCCGAGGGGTACGCCGTGGACGTCGTCCATGACGGGATCGACGGCCTGCACCGGGCGAGCGAGGGCTCGTACGACCTGGTGATCCTCGACATCATGCTGCCCGGCATGAACGGCTACCGCGTGTGCGCCGCCCTGCGCGCCGCCGGTCACGACGTGCCGATCCTGATGCTCACCGCCAAGGACGGCGAGTACGACGAGGCCGAGGGCCTCGACACGGGCGCCGACGACTATCTGACCAAGCCGTTCTCGTACGTCGTCCTCGTCGCCCGTGTGAAGGCCCTGCTCCGGCGGCGCGGCCCGGTCGGCGACGCCTCTTCCGTGCATGTCGTCGGCGAGCTGAAGCTCGACACCGCCGCCCGGCGCGTCTTCCTCGCCGAGGACGAAGTCGCCCTCACCACCAAGGAGTTCTCCGTCCTGGAGCAGCTCGTCGTGCGCGCCGGGGAGGTCGTGTCCAAGGCCGACATCCTGGAGCACGTCTGGGACTTCGCGTACGACGGCGACCCCAACATCGTCGAGGTCTACATCAGCACCCTGCGCCGCAAGCTCGGCTCCGCGCTCATCAAGACCGTACGCGGCGCCGGTTACCGGTTGGAGGTGCGCCCATGAGACGCCGTCTCTTCGGCTCCGTACGCGCGCGTGCGACCCTCGCCGCGACCCTCGTCGTCGCCGTCGCCCTGGTCGCCGCGGGCACCGCCGTACTGCTCTCGCTGCGCTTCAGCCTCATCGACCAGGCGGACGCCGAGGCGGACTCCGTGGCCCGAAACGCCGCCTCGGCACTGGCGAACGGGTTCGCGTACAAGGACCTGAACCTGCCGGACGGCGACGAGAACCCCGTTACGGTCCTGGACCGAACGGGCAAGGCCGTCGCCGTCGGCGAGGATGTCGAAGGCATGAGCGTGACCGAAATCGCCTCGGACCGGCTCAACTCCACCGCCAATGACGACGCCGACGACGCGGACGAGGGCGAGGAGGAGACGGACGAGGGCGTTCTCGCCGCCGGACAGCTCGCCGACGAGACCCGGTACGGCGAGGGCACCGCGACCGTCGAGGGGGACACGGAGAAGTACCGGTTCGCCGCGGTCGACCTGGTCACGAAGGGGAAGGTCCCGCTCACCGTCTACGCGGGCGCCCCGCTCGCCACCGAAGAGGACGCCGTCGGTACCGCGTTGACGTCGATGCTCATCGGACTGCCGCTCCTGCTGCTGACGGTCAGCGGGGCGACCTACGTCGTCACCGGCCGGGCCCTGCGCCCCGTGGAGGGCATCCGCTCCGAGATGGCGGCCATCACCGCCTCCGAGGACCTCTCCCGGCGCGTCCCACAGCCGGACACGCACGACGAGATCGCCCGCCTCGCCCGTACGACGAACGAGACGCTCGCAGCCCTGGAGACCTCGGTGGAACGCCAGCGCGCGTTCGTCGCCGACGCCTCGCACGAACTGCGCAGCCCCATCGCGTCCCTGCGCACCCAGCTCGAAGTAGGCGCCGCGCACCCCGATCTGCTGGACCTGGACGGAGCGGTCCAGGACACCGTACGACTGCAGTCCCTGGCAGCCGACCTGCTCCTCCTCGCCCGCCTGGACGCCGGCAAGCGCCCCCCGCCGGACGCGCACTTCGACCTGGCGAAGGTGGTGAGGCAGGAGACGGCCGGCCGGGACGGCGTGACGGTCGAGTCCGTCAGCTCGGTGGAGATACGAGGTTCTCGCGGCCAGATCGCCCGCGTGCTCGGCAACCTGCTGGACAACGCCCAGCGGCACGCCCGGGACCGGGTCGCCGTCAGCCTGCGCACCGACGGCGACTGGACGGTCCTCCAGGTCGCAGACGACGGCTCGGGTGTCCCCGAATCCGACCGCACCCGCATCTTCGAACGCTTCGTCCGCCTGGACGAGTCGAGAGCGAGAGACGACGGCGGCGCGGGCCTGGGCCTGGCGATCGCGAGAGATATCGCGGTACGCCACGGAGGCACCCTCACAGTCACAGACGCTCCAGGCGGAGGTGCGCTCTTCGAGCTACGGCTCCCCCAGAAGAGTTAGGGGCGCGGGGCTGTGTCGATTTGCGGCTCCGCCGCGCGGGCGCGACAAGCCACAACGAACCCGCAGCCAAAAGACGACCCACAGCCCCCCCGGCGCTTCCCCGCCCAACCCAGCGGAGCGCTACGGCTTGCCCCGATGGGACCGCAGATGCTCCGCAATCGGCGTCAACGACTTGTGCAGCTCCTCCAACGCCTCCGCCGGCAGCAGGTCGATGAAGTGCCGCCGCACGGAGGCGACATGATGTGGCGCCACCTTCTCCATCATCTCCAGGCCGTGCTCCGTGAGCACGGCGAACAGCCCCCGCCGATCGGACTCGCAGGTCTCGCGCCGCACCAGATTCGCGTTCTCCATGCGCGTGATCTGGTGCGAGAGGCGACTCTTGGACTGGAGGGTCGCGGCGGCGAGGTCGCTCATCCGCATCCGCCGGCACTCCGACTCGGAGAGGTTCACCAGGATCTCGTAGTCGTTCATCGTCAGGCCGAACGGCTGCAGATCCCTTTCGAGCTGGTACGTCAACAGCCTGTTGACATCCACGTGGGTGCGCCAGGCGCACTGCTCCGCATCGGTCAGCCAGCGCGTGGCCGTTTCGGTCTCCATGAATGAAGTCTACCTAAAATGTTGAAAGGCGAACTAGTGAGGGTTTCGGGTATTGCGGGTTGAGGCATGACAACGCGCACACGTTCGATGTCACACTCCGCAGACTACCGCTCACAGCCCGAAGCGACGCTGGAGGTCCCCCAGCTGTCCGGGAAGGCGCGGTTGGCCGGCCGGCTGTCCGCCGTGGCCGGGTACCCCGCCGCCACCCGGTACGCCCGGCTCATGCGGCACCATGCCCGTGGCCTGCTCGGCCATGAGGGTCTCGGAGGACTGGAGCAGCACCGTACCCGCCCCGACGAACTCGAACTGGTGCTCCTCGCCGGACGCGCCGCCGAGGCCCGTCATCGCACGTAGACCGCCCATCAGGCCTGTCATGTACCCATGGTCGTAGTGGTGGCACGGCGAGGGGCAGTCGGCCCAGCCGACCAGCGCCTGCGGGTCGACCCGGATGGGCGGTTCCATGAACACCACCGGGCCGTTCGAGGCGGCCACGAACTTGCCCGTGCCGATGAGGGTCAGGAAGCCCGGAACGATCGACTGCTTGAGCGCGAGACTTGGCTGAAAAGCGAGAAGGTTGCCCGAGCGAATGGTCAGGTTGCCGTCTTCGAGGTCGTACGAATTGACGTCGAAGGCCCGGTCGGCGAGGAGCATCTTGCCCGAGCCCTCCGCCACGACCCAGTCGCTCGCGTGCAGAGGCGAATGAAACGACGTACGGACAAGACGGTCGAGACGGCCGTGCCCGATGCCGTTGAACTCCATCTGGCCGTAGTACGCGATCATCTTGCCCTTCTGCAGGAACCACTGGCTCCCCTTGAGTTCCACGCAGAAGGTGTAGCTGTTGACGTTGTCGTCGCTCGGCAATGTCATCGGGTCGAAGACGGTCGGGCCGGCGGCCGGGGCCCCGTACATGCTCACAGCTTCTCCTCCGAGGCCTGGACGTACACCGCACCACTGCCGCTGAGCTCCAGCTGGAACGCCTCGCCGGAGCCGCGGCCCACCATGTCGCGCCAACCGAGCGCGGTGGACAGCTTGTTGCGTACGTCGCCGTGGTGCGCTACGTACGCCTGGGGGTCCACGTGGACCGGGCGCTGAGGGGTGATCGGGACCTCGATCACGCCGCCGTGCGCCATGACGGCGACGGCGCCGTGGCCCTGGAGGGTGGTGGTGAACAGGCCCTGGCCGGTCACCTGGCCCCGGACCATGCCCATGACGCCGCCCTGCGAGCCCATGAACATCGTGCCCTGCTGGAGGGTGCCGTCGAAGGCCAGAAGACGGTCGGCCTCGACGTAGAGCGTGTCGCCGGTCAGGTTGATCACCTGGATGTGGTGGCCGCCGTGCCCGAACAGGACGGTGCCGCTGCCCTCGACGGTCATCAGCGGCGTCGCCTCGCCGGCCACCCGGCGGCCGATCATCGAGGCGATACCGCCCTGGCCGCCCTGGATGTTGGGCGTGAAGGACACCTCGCCCTTGTAGGCGAGCATCGCGCCGCGCTGGCTGAACAGCCGCTGGCCGGGCACGACCGTCGCCTCGATCATCTTCGAGTTGATCTCACGGAAGGCCATGTCACACGTCTCCCGCCACCGTGTTGCGCTCGCTCGGCTGGACGTACACGAGACCGTCGCCTTCGAAGCGGATCTGGAACGCCTCGCCGCCGCCCTCCCCGAGGAACGTGCGGAACGTCACACCGGACTGGAAGGACTGCTGCAGATTCCCCTGGTGCGCGATGTACGCGCCCGGGTCCACCATCAGCGGGTACTGCTGACTCACCCGCAGCACCACCGCCGGCCCGTCGGACATGATCGCCGCCTGGCCGTGGCCCTCGATGGTCGTCGTGAACAGGCCGTTGCCCTGCGAGGCGCCACGCATCCCCGTGAAGCTCGTGCCCGTACGCAGCCCGGAGTCCGTCGCGAGCAGATTGCTCGACTCCACGTACAGCTTGTCCCCCTGAACATTCACGAGGTTGATCTCCGAGGCCCGGTCCGCGAACCAGCACGTCCCCTGCCCCGTCACCTCCATCAACGTCATCTGCTCACCGGTCAACCGCCGCGTCACCATGCCGCGCAGACCCTCACCGCCGCCGCTCAGCTTCTTGAACGACATCTGACCGTCGTACGCGACCATCGAGCCGTTCTTCGCCTTGACGGCGTCCCCGGTCATGTCGACGGCGAGCACTTTGCTGCCTTGAAGTCGGAACATTGCCACGAGGTGACGGTAACCGCCCGGAAGGCCAACGAGACAGATCCCTGAGTCGGATCTCGACCCTGAGGGGACCCCTAGGGCCTTCGCGAGGTTGACGGATGCCAGAATGAGGAATGCTTGTGCTTCCCTTCACAAAGACCGGCCGACCCCACCGAAGGTGACCCGTGGACACAAAGACCGCCTCCGCCCTCCGCCGCCTGCGCCTCGTCTCCGCCCCCGAGGCCGTCTCCTTCCTGCTCCTGCTGGTCTGCTCGGTGCTGAAGCGGACCACGGAGTTCAACGCGGTGCCGGCGATGGGCATGATCCACGGCATCCTCTTCATCCTGTACGTGATCTTCTGGGCCGACGCCTGGAACCGCGCCAAGTGGAACCTCAAGACCGCCGCGCTCTACTTCATCCTCTCCGTCCTCCCCGCCGGCGGCTTCTTCGCCGACCGCAAGCTGCGCCGTGAGGCCGAGAACGCAGTCAACGCAGCGATCGCCTCCCGCGCCCGCAAGGAAGGGGTCGTGGGCGCGTGATCGTCGCCTTCTCCGTGACGCCGCTCGGCGTCGGCGAGGACGTGGGGGAGTACGTCGCCGCCGCCGTACGGGTCGTCCGCGAATCGGGCCTGCCCAACCGCACCGACGCCATGTTCACCTCGATCGAAGGTGAGTGGGACGAGGTGATGGACGTCGTACGGCGCGCCGTCGCCGCCGTCGAGGAGCGGGCGCCCCGGGTCTCCCTCGTCCTGAAGGCCGACATCCGCCCCGGCGTCACGGACGGCCTCACCTCCAAGGTGGAGACGGTGGAGCGGCACCTGTCCGCGTAGTCCGCGTAGTCCGTGTAGTCGGCGGGCGACCGAACCGACAACCCCGGCCCTTCTGGGCCGGGGTTCATTCATTTCAGCCCTGAACCCCAGCACGGCGCGCGGGCCGGGCAGTTGCGGCGGTTCCCTCAATCGGCCCGCGTGGCTCGCGGAGTCCGTGTCACCGACTCACGATGAAGGCTCAGAGCCGACCGCCGTTCGAGCTTCCGCAGACGGGCGGCCGGCGCTTGGCAGCGAAGGAAGGGCCTGCTGGATGACTACTTCGAAATCCATATCCCAGTCGGCGTTCGACGGTTCCAGGCTACGAGTCATCCTGTCCGTAGATCTCCACGAAGGCGCTCAGCGAGAGTTCCTCGACGCGTATGAGCACATGCGCAGGCAAGTCGTGTCGGTGCCCGGTCACCTCAGTGACCAACTGTGCCAGTCCGTGGAGAACCCGTCCCAGTGGATCATCACGAGCGAATGGGCGGGCGCCCCGCCGTACCTCGCCTGGGTGAACAGTGAAGAGCACCTGGAGATGGTCGGGCCCATGCAGAGCTGTGTCCGTGACCTCAGGTCGACGCGTTACAGCGTCCTCCGTGAGACCGGCCGCTCCTCCCCTCCGGCCACCGGGACCTCCGGCGGACTTCTCGGCTCCCCGCGGGTGGGCGACGGGGTGGTGCGCCACGCGCTGACGTTCACCGTCAAGCCGGGCTCGGAGTCGAAGGTCGCGGAGATCCTCGCCGACTACGCGCCGCCACAGGCCCGCGTCGACGAATCCACCAAGCTGAGCCGTACCACCCTGTTCATGCACGGCAATCGGGTCGTACGCACCGTCGAGGTGCAGGGCGACCTGATGGCGGCCCTGCGTCACGTCTCGCGTCAGCCGGAGGTGCGGGCCGTGGAGGAAGCCATCAACCCGCATCTGGAGCTGAGCCGGGACCTGACCGACCCCGCGTCCGCACGCGCCTTCTTCACCCGCGCGGCCATGCCGGCCGTGCACCATGTGGCGCGTGGCGGACCGGAACCGGCCGACCTCCGGCGCCACGCGCTGTACTACCCGGCCCAGAAGGGCTGCGGGATGGCGCTGGCCCGGCTGCTCTCGGAACAGGACGAGACCGCCGCGGACGACCCGGTCGGCCCGGTGCACCGCAGCACCGTCTTCCACCGCGACGACATCGTCGTCCGACTCGTCGACGTGTCGGGCGATCCCGAGGCCGACCCGGTCAGGGCGCTCGGTGCCCATGGCCCGCGGAAGGCCGCGGTGCTGGCACGACTGCTCGACGGCGCCGCACTCGGCGTGTCAGGACCGCTCACGAGCGAACGGGACGCGACCCGTCTCCTGGCGCACGCCCACATGACGCTGATCACCGATCGCAGGGCCCCACAGTCCTGACAGCGCACGGACAACACCCCCCACTGCCCAACCTGGAGACGGACCATGCACAAGACGCGCCCGCGCATCGTCGACCTGAGCGAGACCGAGCCCAACCGCAAGCGCGGCGGCGACCTGCGCACCATGCTCACACCCGTCACGGTGGGTTCCACGAGCGGATTCATGGGCCTGGCCATCATGCAGCCCGGCGAACGCATCAGCGAGCACTACCACCCGTATTCCGAGGAGTTCGTGTTCCTCGTCAAGGGCCACCTGGAGGTCGACCTTGACGGCGAAACCTTTCCTCTCCGTGTCGACCAAGGCCTCATGATCCCCATCGACATGCGGCACCGCTTCCGCAACGTCGGTGACGAGGAAGCCCGGATGGTCTTCCACCTGGGGCCACTGGCGCCGAAGCCGAGTCTGGGCCACGTCGACACGGAGGCCGTGGCGGAGGGCCAGGACCACAAGCCGTACCCGCTCGTGCAGGAGGAGGCCGCGCGGCCGGAACGGCAGGGGGCCCCATCATGACCCGGCGGGTGGCGGTCACCGGTATAGGTGTCGTCGCCCCCGGCGGGATCGGGGCGCCGGCGTTCTGGGACCTCCTCTCGAACGGCCGTACGGCGACGCGCGGCATCACCCTGTTCGATCCCGAGGGGTTGCGTTCCCGCATCGCGGCCGAGTGCGACTTCGACCCGCTCGCACACGGACTCGCACCCGAGATGGTCGAACGCGCAGACCGGTACATACAGTTCGCCGTGGTCGCCGCGGCCGAGGCGGTGGCGGACTGCGGCATCGACTTCGGCGCGGAAGACCCCTGGCGCGTGGCCGTCTCCCTCGGCAGCGCGGTGGGCGGCACGACCCGCCTGGAGCACGACTACGTCCTGGTCAGTGAACGAGGACAGCGCTGGGACGTCGACCATCACGCCGCCGAACCGCAACTGCACCTGGCGTTCTCGCCCAGCACACTGGCCTCCGTCGTCGCGGAGCACTTCGGCGCCCAGGGGCCGGTGCAGACCGTCTCGACCGGCTGCACCTCCGGGCTCGACGCGGTGGGGTACGCCTTCCACACCATCGAGGAGGGCCGCGCCGACGTCTGCATAGCCGGAGCGTCGGACTCCCCGATCTCCCCGATCACCATGGCCTGCTTCGACGCCATCAAGGCGACGTCACCGAACAACGACGACCCGGCGCACGCCTCCCGGCCCTTCGACGCCCACCGCGACGGGTTCGTCATGGGCGAGGGTGCCGCGGTCCTCCTACTGGAGGAGCTGGAGCACGCCCATGCCCGCGGCGCGCACGTCTACTGCGAGCTCGGCGGCTACGCCACGTTCGGCAACGCCTACCACATGACCGGACTGACCAGCGAAGGCCTGGAGATGGCCCGGGCCATCGACACCGCGCTCGACCACGCGCGCGTGGACCCCTCGGACATCGACTACGTCAACGCACACGGCTCGGGCACCCGCCAGAACGACCGTCATGAGACCGCCGCCGTCAAGCGGTCCCTGGGCGCCCATGCCTACGACACGCCCATGAGCTCGATCAAGTCCATGGTGGGTCACTCACTGGGTGCGATCGGCGCGATCGAGGTCGTCGCCTGCGTGCTGGCCCTGGCCCACCAGGTGGTGCCGCCGACGGCGAACTACGAGACCCCGGACCCCGAGTGCGATCTGGACTACGTACCGCGTGCCGCGCGCTCCCACAGGCTCCACAACGTGCTCTCCGTCGGCAGCGGCTTCGGTGGCTTCCAGTCCGCGGTGCTGCTGACGGGGCCGGGCGGGAGGAAACGATGAGTGCTGACAGGACCCGGCGTGCCGCCGTCACCGGGATCGGTGTGGTCGCGCCCAACGGACTGCACACGGACACCTACTGGAAGTCCGTCAAGGAGGGCCTGAACGTACTGGACCGGATCACCCGGGAGGGCTGTGGGCACCTTCCGCTCCAGGTCGCCGGCGAGGTCCGGGGATTCGACCCCTCGGCGCTCATCGAGGAGACCTTCCTCGTCCAGACCGACCGTTTCACCCACTTCGCGATGGCCGCCGCCGCTGCCGCTCTGGACGACGCGGGACTGAGCACCGGCGCCGCCGACTCGCCGTACTCCGTCGGGGTGGTCACCGCCGCCGGGTCCGGCGGCGGCGAGTTCGGCCAGCGGGAACTGCAGAAGCTGTGGGGACAGGGATCCCGATTCGTCGGCCCCTACCAGTCCATCGCCTGGTTCTACGCGGCCAGCACGGGCCAGATATCCATCCACAACGGCTTCAAGGGCCCCTGCTCGGTGGTGGCCAGCGACGAGGCGGGCGGCCTGGACGCTGTCGCGCACGCCGCCCGGGCCGTGCGGCGGGGGACCGACGTGGTCGTGGTCGGGGCGGCCGAGGCGCCCCTCGCCCCGTACTCGATGGTCTGTCAGCTCGGATACGCCGAACTCAGCACCGACGAGGACCCGGCACGCGCCTACCGCCCCTTCACCTCGGCGGCCTGCGGCTTCGTGCCCGCGGAGGGCGGCGCCGTACTGGTGCTGGAGGACGCGGACCGGGCACAGAGCCGTGACGCGACCGTCCGCGCCACCGTGGCGGGACACGCCGCCACCTTCACCGGCGCCTCACGCTGGGACGAGTCACGGGCGGGCCTCGCCCACGCCATACGCGGCGCCCTCGACGAGGCCGGCTGCGCGCCGGAGGAGATCGACGTGGTCTTCGCCGACGCGATGGGCATACGGGAGGCGGACACCGCCGAGGCCCTCGCCCTCACCGACGCCCTCGGCCCGCACGGCACCCGCGTGCCCGTAACGGCCCCCAAGGCCGGCATCGGGCGGTCCTACTGCGGGGCACCCCTGCTGGACATCGCGGCCGCGGTGATGGCCATGGAGCACGGGCAGATACCGCCGACCCCGGGCGTCTTCGACGTCTGCCACGACATCGACCTGGTGGCCGCCACGGCACGCCCCGCCCAGCTCCGCACGGCCCTGGTCCTCAGCCGAGGACTCATGGGCTCCAACGCGGCGCTGGTCCTGCGTCGCGGCCCCGGATCCCTCGCCCAGAACGACAAGGAGAACTCATGACCACCGAAGCGACGGAAGTGACCGTCGAGGAACTGGCCACGCTGATGAAGAAGGGCGCCGGCGTGACCGTGGACCCACACGATCTCGAAGCCCGGGTGGACACCACCTTCGCCGAGTTCGGGCTGGACTCGCTCGGCCTCCTCGGCATCGTGGGCGAGCTGGAGAACCGGTACGGCCGGTCGCTGCCCACCGACGCCGAACGGTGCAAGAGCCCTCGCGCCTTCCTCGACCTCGTCAACGGCGCGCTGCGGACGGGAGCCTGACATGGCCGGACACACCGAGAACGAGATCACCATCGCCGCTCCCCTCGACCTCGTCTGGGACATGACGAACGACCTGGAGAGATGGCCGCAGCTGTTCAGCGAGTACGCCTCCTGCGAGGTGCTGTCCCGGGAGGGCGACACGGTGACCTTCCGTCTGACCATGCACCCCGACGAGAACGGCAAGGTGTGGAGCTGGGTCTCGGAGCGGGTCGCCGACCGCGACCAACTCATCGTGCGGGCCCGCAGGGTCGAGACCGGCCCCTTCGAGTACATGAACATCGTGTGGGAGTACGAGGAGACCCCGGCCGGCACCCGGATGCACTGGACGCAGGACTTCGCCATGAAGCCCGGCGCCCCGGTCGACGACGCCGGAATGACAGACATCATCAACCGCAACTCACCCATCCAGATGGCCCTCATCCGCGACCGTGTGGAGGCGGCATGCACCACGCACTGATCGTCGCCAGGATGGCCCCGGAGTCGGCCAAGGACATCGCCGAGGTCTTCGCGGCCTCCGACCGCGGCGAACTCCCGCATCTCGTCGGTGTGACCAAGCGCTCCCTGTTCCAGTTCGGCGATGTGTACATGCACTTCATCGAGGCCGAGCAGGACCCGGGACCCGCCGTCGCGAAGGTGGCCGGACACCCCGAGTTCGTCGCCATCAGCAAGAGGCTCGAAGCCTTCGTCAGCCCGTACGACCCCGAGACCTGGCGGAGTCCGAAGGATGCGATGGCGCGGTGCTTCTACCGGTGGGAACGCTGAACGAACAACACCGCCGCCCGCGCTGAGGAGGCGCGGGCGGCGGCCTTGTCGTTGTCTGGTGCGCGTTCTACGAATGCGCGAGCCCCGGCATCAGCCGCAGCGCGTTCTCCCGGTTGATTCCTCGGAGTTGCTGTTCCGAGAGGGCCGGATCGTTGTCCAGAGCGGGTGCCGTGATGTCGGTGATGACGTGTGCGGGGGTGGGCGGCCAGTCCGTGCCGAAAAGGATGCGGCTCGGGTCCACGGTGGCCAACAGGCTGGGGGTGGCCGAGGGGGACATGGGGCCCGCTGTGTCGAAGTAGAAGCGGTGCAGGTAGTCACGGACCCGGCCCGGTTCGATCTTGGGGGTGAGACGCCCGCCGAACAGTTCGAGCCTGGTGGCGATGTAGGGGAGAAAGCCTCCTCCGTGCGGGAGGATGAAGGTGAGGTTCGGATAGCGGTCGAGGGTGCCGTTCTTGATGAGGTTGACGGCGGCACGCGTGGTGTCCACGAGGAAGTCGCATACGAACGGTGGCACTCCCGGCAGCCCGACACCGTCGGCGTTGCCTGCCGGCACCTCCATGGGGTGGGTACTGACGATCGCGGACCGCTCGTCCAGTTCCTTCAGGAGGCGGTCGTGCGAGTCGTCCCCGAGGTGGACACCGGCCATGCTCGTTCTCGTGCTCACCCCGACGGCACCGAGTTCGTCGAGGCCGTACCGGAGGCTCCATGAGGAGAGTTCCAGGTCGTCGAGGAAGACCGGGGTGAAGAACCTGAAGCGTGCGGGATGGTTCTCGACGACGTCGGCCGCCGCCCGCAGCGCGACACGCGCGCTCTCCCGACGCAACGTGGGCTCCTGAAGCCGGCCGAGCATCGCCACGGTCATGACGGCGGTGCTGATGCCCGTCTTGTCCATGACCTCCAGAGCCGTGTTCAGGTCCCAGCGCGTCCACCAGGGCAGCTTTTCGCGCTTGACGACGCCTCGTGCTTCTGCCCAGTCCAGCCAGGCGGGCGCCGTGAAGTGGTGGTGGACGTCCACTCGGCCGGTGGAGGGAATCTCCTCGGACGGAACCTCTGTGGATGGAACCTCTGTGGGGGGAATTGCCATGTGTTTGCCATGTCCTCGGTGTGGGGCCTTCAGGGAGTACGTGCTCGGTCGCGCCCGAGCACGGTCTGCAGCACATCCGTCAGGACGCGATCGGCGTGCGGCATCTCGGAGTGCGCTCGCCATGCGACGAAACCGTCCGGGCGTACGAGGACGGCACCGTCTTCGGCTGTGCCGTGCAGTTCCGCCCACTCGGCACCCGGTTCAGGAACGAGGTCGTGATCGCGGCCGTGTCCCACGAGGTACACCTCGACCGGAGCGCCCACGTTCGCGGCGGCCTTCTCCATCGCGTTCCGCCACATCCGACCTCTGGACCCGGCGAGCATCACGAAGGAACGCTCGTACAGATCGAGCGTGGAGATCCTGGTGCCTCCCCTCATGACCCACATATGAGGGGCACGGCTCCCCGGGGCCCCGTCGAGTTCGAAGGTCTCGGGGAGCACCGGCCGTTCCGTGGGGGCGCCTGCCACCGCGTCCGACGCGTACCGGTAGCAGAGCGCGGCGGTCATGAGGTCCGACGCGTCGTTGTTGCGTCCCGCTGCCAGACCGAATCCGGTGTGCTGCTCCTCGACCGCCTGCTGGGAGGCCCGTGCGCTTGTCGCGACAGCGACGGGCCGGCGTTCGTGCTGGTAGGTGTCGAGCAGGGGCGGGCCCGCCCAGCCGCGGAGCACCGCGGCCAGTTTCCAGGCGAGATTGTGGGCGTCCTGGATTCCGGTGTTGGAGCCGAATGCGCCGTTGGGCGGCATTTCATGTGCCGAATCACCGGCCAGAAAGACCCGGCCCTGTCCGTAGGCGTCCGCGACACGCTGCGAAGCGTGCCAAAGCGCCTTTCCCGTGACCTCGACGTCGATGTCCGGAACACCGGCGGCCGCGCGGACATGTGCCGCGCAGCGCGCGTCACTGAAGTCCTCCAGGGTTTCGCCCCGGTCCGGACTCCAAGGAACATGGATCACCCATCGGTACTCGTTGTCCACCGGCAGCAATGCTCCTTCACCGAGGGGGTCGGTGAAATAGCAGACGATGAATCGTCGCTCTCCGACGTATTCCTTGAGGGCCTTGCTGCGGAATGTGACGCTGACGTTGTGGAACAGGTCACCGGGTCCTGACTGGCCGATTCCCAGGCGCTTGCGAACGGAGCTTCTGGGTCCGTCGGAGGCCACCAGGAAATCGGCGTCCACGGTATAGGTCTCACCGGAGTCCCGGTGCACGACGTGCGCCTGAACCCCGTCTCCGTTCTGCGTGAAGGAAAGCAACTCCGTGCCGAAACGGATGTCTCCGCCCCGGCGGGTGTGGTCCAGCAACACCGGCTCGAGATCGTTCTGACTGCACAGACACCAACTCGACGAGCTGACCCGGGAGATGTCCATGCCTGCGGAGATGTCCGGAACGATCCAGTGGCGCTGATCCCCGGTGAGGGTGTCCACCTGAAGGACACCGTCGTTTCCGGCGAGAGCGGAGGCGGCCTCCCGGATATGCGATTCCAGCCCGGCGGTCCGGAAGATCTCCATGGTGCGCACATTGTTCCCACGGCCACGCGGGTGCGTCGATGTACCGGTGTTCCGCTCGACGAGCATGTGCTCGATTCCAAACCGTCCCAGAAACACGGACATGGAAAGACCCACCAGGGATCCGCCGACGATGAGAACTGGTACAGATTCCGCTGTGCGTCTGCTCACTTGTTTCCCGCCTGTTTCCTGCCTGCTCGGCGATGCCTCGGCCCGGGAGCAGAGGACTGGCCTTTCGGAGATGCTTACCAAGACGACCCGGTTCGCACTCTTCACGTGGCGGCCAGACCCATATGGAAGCGGCGACGGGACCCATATGGCCCACCAGCGTTTGGTGCGCAGCACCGCAAGGGAAACCGTGGAACCTACCGACCGGAACCCGCCCCTACCCCCGGGACCAACCATGACCCAAGCGTTCGCATCCGAGGAATTGTCAACCGAAGAGGCCCAGGCCGCGGCCTCGGCCTGTAGCCGGGAGTACCGCGCCGACCCGCACCCCGTTTACGCCAAACTCCGGGAGACGGCACCCGTATGCCCGCTGACGCCTCCCCACGGGGTCGAGACGTATCTCATCACGCGCTACGAGGACGCTCGTGCCGCGTTGGCCGACCCCCGCCTGAGCAAGGACATGTACGGCGCCATCGACGCCTACCACCGCATCTTCGGTGACTCGTCGATCGCTCTGGACGACAACATGCTCTTCTCGGATCCTCCGAAGCACACCAGGCTCCGGAGGATTGTCGGCAACACGTTCACGCCCAAAAGGGTGGAATCACTGCGCCCGCGCGTCCAGAAGATCACTGAGGATCTGCTGGACCGATGCCCGGCGGACGAGCCCGTGAACCTGCTTCCGGAGTTCTGCTTCCCGCTGCCGCTCCAGGTGATCTGTGAACTTCTGGGTGTTCCGCAGAACGAACGCAAGCGGGCCCAGGAATGGTCCGCCACCGTCGCCCGGACAGGGTTCGGCCCCGAGGCGAGAAAGAAGCTGGAAATCGCCGAGGGAAACCTCCGCGACTATCTGGTGGACCTGATCGCGCGGAAGCGCAAGGAGCCCGACGGAGCCCTGCTCAGCGCACTCGTCACGGCGAAGGACGAGGACGGCGCGCTCACCGACCACGAACTCGTCTCCACGGCGTGGGTGATCCTCTTCGCGGGCCACAAGACGACGGCGTACCAGATCGGCAACGCCGTCCACCATCTGCTCGCCGAACCGGAGCAGAGGCGCCTGGCGTTCAAGGACGAGAGAGCGACGGCGGCGGCCATCGAAGAGATCTTCCGGTTCGAATCCTCCGTGGAGAACGCGACGTTCCGCTACGCGAAAGAGGACATCGTCATCCGCGACACCCTCATCCCCAAGGGCGCGCTGGTCCAGATCTCGCTCACCGCGGCCAACCGTGACCCGGAGGCATTCGACGCGCCGGACCGGATGGACGTCACACGGCCGAACGTCCAGGGCACCCACCTCACGTTCGGCTACGGCGCGCACTACTGCATCGGCTCTCCGCTGGCACGTCTGGAGATGCAGACCGCCCTCACCACGCTCTTCGGGCGGTACCCGCACATGGCAACGGTGGGGGCGCCGGAAGAAGCGCGCTGGCTCACCGTGCCGTTCCCCGCCTTCCGCGGGCTGGCGGAGCTTCTCGTCACCCTCGACCCGTCATGACCGGCCTTCCGGCCGCGTCGCGTGTGCGGGTCATCCGGCTGCTTCGCGTGCGAGAGGGAACGGAATCGGATTTCGTGGCGGCCTATCATCGCGTGCTCGAACGCGCCGCGCGATTCCCCGGACATCGAGGCGAACAGCTCTGCCGCTCCCTTGACGATCCCGGCCAGTGGTTGCTCACCAGCGAGTGGGAAAGCCCTGAAGCCATCAAAGGGTGGCGCACCGACCCTGATCACGAAGATCTGGTCAAGCCGATGAACGCCTGCCTGCACGACGACCGGTGGACAGCGGTCTTCCAGGTCGTGGGGTCTCATCCGTCCTGAACGGATGCTCACCTGCCCGTCGTCCCGGAATCCGGGACGCGGGTCGCCTTCCTCACCATGCTGCTGTCGAACTGGTGTGCGATGGCGTCAGGTTCGAGGACGCCCACGGCGTCGCTGTCGCCGAGGGCGCCCGCGAAGGCGTCGATCCAGTCCAGGTAGGCGTCCGCGTCGGGGGGCGAGGCGTGTGTGGGGCACCGCGTGGGGACCCCCCCTGGGGACCGAAACGCGAGACGGGGCTGACCAGCATGTGACCGGCCGGTAAGGTCGGTGCCGTGCCGAAGCCGCTCAGCCTCTCCTTCGATCCCATCTCTCGCGCCGACGAGCACTGGAAGCAGCGCTGGGGAAACGTCCCGTCCATGGCCGCGATCACCTCGATCATGCGCGCCCAGCAGATCCTGTTGGCGGAGGTCGACGCCGTCGTCAAGCCGTACGGGCTGACCTTCGCGCGCTACGAGGCCCTGGTGCTGCTCACCTTCTCCCAGAAGGGCGAGCTGCCGATGTCCAAGATCGGCGAGCGCCTGATGGTCCACCCCACGTCGGTCACGAACACGGTCGACCGCCTGGTGAAGTCCGGCCTGGTCGACAAACGCCCCAACCCCAACGACGGCCGCGGCACCCTCGCCTCCATCACCGACAAGGGCCGCGAGGTCTGCGACGCCGCCACCCGCGACCTCATGGCCATGGACTTCGGCCTCTCCGTCTACGACGCCGAGGAATGCGCCGAGATCTTCGCCATGCTCCGCCCGCTGAGGGTGGCGGCGGGGGACTTCGAGGAGAGCTGAGCGGCCGCCGAGGGGCGCCCGAAGATCGCTCAAAACCGGTGGTTACGCTCGGACGCATGAAAAAAAGCGTGCTGACCCGCTACCGCGTCCTGGCCTATGTCACCGGTGTCCTGCTGATCCTGCTGACCCTCGGCATGATCGGCAAGTACGTGCTCGATCTGGACGGGGCCGCGGACTTCACGTACGTCGTCAGCCTCGCGCATGGCTGGCTGTACGTCCTCTACCTGGTCTTCGCCTTCGATCTCGGCTCCAAGGCGAAGTGGCCGGTCAAGAAGCAGCTGTGGGTGCTGTTGGCGGGCACCATCCCGACGGCCGCGTTCTTCGTGGAGCGCAAGGTCAGCCGCGAGGTGGAGGCGAAGATCGCGGACAGCTCGTTCGCGACCGCCAAGGCCTAGCCCTTACCGCCGTACGGATGCGCGTACGGCGGTCTGCCATCGACATTTAGTTGGACGTCCTAGTAAATTGGTGGCATGGACGCTGACGCCATCGAAGAGGGTCGCCGACGCTGGCAGGCCCGGTACGACGCCGCGCGGAAGCGCGAAGGGGACTTCACCACGCTTTCCGGGGATCCTGTGGAGCCGGTGTACGGGCCACGGGCCGGGGATGTGTACGAGGGGTTCGAGCGGATCGGGTGGCCGGGGGAGTTTCCGTTCACGCGGGGGCTCTATCCGACCGGCTATCGGGGGCGGACGTGGACCATTCGGCAGTTCGCGGGGTTCGGGAACGCCGAGCAGACGAACGAGCGGTACAAGATGATCCTCGCCAATGGGGGTGGGGGGCTGTCCGTCGCGTTCGACATGCCGACGCTCATGGGGCGGGACTCCGATGATCCCCGGTCCTTGGGCGAGGTCGGGCACTGTGGGGTGGCCATTGATTCGGCCGCCGACATGGAGGTGCTGTTCAAGGACATCCCGCTGGGGGATGTCACCACCTCCATGACCATCAGTGGGCCGGCTGTTCCGGTTTTCTGTATGTATCTCGTCGCCGCCGAGCGGCAAGGTGTCGATCCGCGTGCGCTCAACGGGACGCTGCAGACCGACATCTTCAAGGAGTACATCGCGCAGAAGGAGTGGCTCTTCCAGCCCGAGCCCCATCTGCGGCTCATCGGCGATCTGATGGAGCACTGCGTGGCCGAGATCCCGGCGTACAAGCCGCTGTCCGTGTCCGGGTACCACATCCGTGAAGCGGGGGCCACGGCCGCGCAGGAGCTGGCGTACACGCTCGCGGACGGGTTCGGGTATGTGGAGCTGGGGCTCAGCCGTGGGCTGGACGTGGATGTGTTCGCGCCGGGGCTGTCCTTCTTCTTCGACGCGCATCTCGATTTCTTCGAGGAGATCGCCAAGTTCCGTGCGGCGCGCAGGATTTGGGCGCGGTGGATGCGGGATGTCTATGGGGCGCGCTCCGAGAAGGCGCAGTGGCTGCGGTTCCATACGCAGACCGCCGGTGTCTCGCTGACCGCGCAGCAGCCGTACAACAACGTGGTGCGTACGGCGGTGGAGGCGCTCTCCGCGGTGCTCGGGGGGACCAACTCCCTGCACACCAATGCCCTGGACGAGACCCTGGCCCTGCCGAGTGAGCAGGCCGCCGAGATCGCGCTGCGTACGCAGCAGGTGCTCATGGAGGAGACCGGGGTCGCCAATGTCGCGGATCCGCTGGGGGGTTCGTGGTACGTGGAGCAGTTGACCGATCGGATCGAGGCGGACGCGGAGCGGATCTTCGAGCAGATCAAGGAGCGGGGGATGCGGGCGCATCCCGATGGGCGGCATCCGATCGGGCCCGTGACGTCCGGGATTCTGCGGGGGATCGAGGACGGGTGGTTCACCGGGGAGATCGCGGAGTCGGCGTTCCTGTATCAACAGGCCCTGGAGAAGGGGTCGAAGCGGGTGGTGGGCGTGAATGTCCATCATGGGTCTGTGACCGGGGATCTGGAGATTCTTCGGGTGAGTCATGAGGTGGAGCGGGAGCAGGTGCGGGGGCTGGCCGGGCGCAAGGCTGGGCGGGATGACGCGGCTGTGCGGCGGGCGTTGGACGCGATGCTTGTTGCCGCGCGGGGTGGGGCCAACATGATCGGGCCGATGTTGGATGCGGTGCGGGCCGAGGCGACGTTGGGGGAGATCTGTGGGGTGTTGAGGGAGGAGTGGGGGGTGTATACGGAGCCGGCTGGGTTCTAGGGGTTCTTTCGCCCCCGCCGCCCCTACCCGTCCCTCCCCCACTCTCGGCTTCGCTCGAGCGGGGGGACCCCGTCCAGGGGCTGCCGCCCCTTCGACCCCACGCCCATTAGCTCGGGGGTGCGGGCCTAACGGGGCGTTTCCTTCAAACCCTCCAGCAATAGCTTCGTGAACGCCATTGCCCAGGTTTCGTCTGCTGGTTCTGCGCTTACCAAGGTGCGGTGGACTACCGCGCCTGCTACTACGTCGAAGATCAGGTCGGCTGTGTGGGCGGCCGTCTTGGGGTCTTGTTCTGGGGGGAGTTCGCCTCGGGACTGGGCTCGGGTGCGGCCTTCCAGGACCAGGCGTTTTTGGCGGGCGACGATGGAGGTGCGGATGCGTTCGCGGAGGGCCTCGTCGCGGGTGGATTCGGCTATTACCGCCATCAGGCCGCTTTTCGCTTCCGGGCGGGCCAGGATGGCTGCGAATTGGAGGACCACGCCCTCGATGTCGGCGGCCAGGCTGCCTCGGTCGGGGAGGCGGAGTTCGTCGAAGAGGGCGGCCACGGCGTCGACGACTAGTTCGTTCTTGCCTGCCCAGCGGCGGTAGAGGGTCGTTTTCGCGACTCCGGCGCGGGCCGCCACGTCGCCCAGGGTCAGCTTGGACCAGCCGAGTTCGACCAGGGCCTCCCGGGTGGCCGCCAGGATCGCGGTGTCCGCGGTGGTGCTGCGCGGGCGGCCGGTGGCGCGGGGGGCGGGGCTGCGGCTCTGCATCCGCCGACCATATCCGGCCGTTCCCGGGGGCTTCGGCATGTCTTCCCCGCCGTCGTGAGACAGATCACTGGGGGGTGGGTATATAGGAGTCGCCGGCGCAGTTACGCTACGACTCGTATCGAAAGCCTGGCGCTTTTCACGTGCGCGCTCGGAGGGGGGAGGATGTACTCATGCAGCCACGGAACATGTCCATGAGCGGAGTCGTCGACCTCGCCGCGGTGAAGGCGGCCCAGGAGGCCAAGGTGAAGGCGGAGCAGGCGCGCGCCGAAGCGGCCCGACAGGGCGGGGGAGGGGCGGTCTCGCCGGCCGACCTGGTCATCGATGTAGATGAGGCCGGGTTCGAGAGTGAGGTCCTGCAGCGGTCCACCGAGGTGCCCGTCGTCATCGACTTCTGGGCCGAGTGGTGCCAGCCCTGCAAGCAGCTCAGCCCGGTGCTGGAGCGGCTGGCCGTCGAGTACAACGGCAAGTTCGTCCTCGCCAAGATCGATGTCGACGCCAACCAGATGTTGATGCAGCAGTTCGGGATCCAGGGGATTCCGGCGGTCTTCGCTGTGGTGGCCGGGCAGGCGCTGCCCCTCTTCCAGGGCGCCGCCCCCGAGCAGCAGATCCGCGCCACCCTCGACCAGCTCGTGCAGGTCGCCGAGGAGCGCTTCGGTCTCACCGGCCTCGTGGTGGACCCGGACACCGAGCCGGGCGCCCCCGTCGAGGCCGCCCCGCAGGCCCCGGCCGGCCCGTACGACCATCTGCTCGAAGCCGCCGTACACGCGCTGGACGCGGGCGACTTCGGCGGTGCGGTGCAGGCGTACAAGAACGTGCTGAGCGACGACCCGGGCAACAGCGAGGCCAAACTGGGCCTCGCACAGGCCGAGTTGCTGCAGCGCGTGCAGGGCGCCGACCCGCAGGAGGTGCGCAAGGCGGCCGCCGAGAACCCGGCTGACGCCCAGGCACAGATCGCGGCGGCGGACCTCGACCTCGTCGGCGGACATGTGGACGACGCGTTCGGTCGACTCATCGACACGGTGCGGCGCACGGCCGGGGATGACCGGGATGCCGTACGGCTGCGGCTGCTTGAGCTGTTCGAGGTGGTCGGGTCCGACGATCCGCGGGTGGCCGCGGCGCGGCGGGCGTTGGCACGGGCGCTGTTCTGATCGACCGCTCGTCCTTGACTCCGCAAGGGGTTGTGCGCGTCCGGGTCGAAGTGCCGTGGCGCGTGATGCACGAGTGAGAGATTTGCCGACACAGCGACAACGCGGCCGCGCTTTACCAAATCTTGGTAATCGCGGCCGCTGTTACTGCCAGTAAGGCAATGCCGTCGTTCTGTCGGAATCTGTCCGGCTGTCCCCCGATGTGTCGGCTCACTCGGCGCCACCCTGGGGCGTTGACCGATGCCGATGGGTCGTTGTTCGGTTATCCGTCCGTTACTAGCCAGTAACGAACCCCCTTGCGGGGGCGGCGAGAATGCACCACGATCGGCGACGCTCGGTCCATTCCCGTACCCCGCCAGCCAGTCGGGTCAACGGGTTTTCTGGGTCCCCACCGAGTAGAGCCGGCGACAGTGGCGCCGGCTCTTGGACAGGGGGGTCTCTGCTCAACGGCAGAGCCTGTCCAGCAGGTTGTGCGTGATGCGTGTCAGGCGCGACCAGTGGTTGTCGCTCGGGGGTGATCGCCGGTGATTCGGGCGCTGTTCGCGCCGCCGAGCGCGGGCGCTCTCCTTCCCGAGGACGTAGCACTTCTCCCATCCCTGCCCGGCCGAGCCGCCGTTCCACGGGGCGAACCGGTCAGGAGATGTACGTCCGAGAAGGAGGAAATATGGAGTCCCAGGTGCGTGGCGGGACCAGATGGAAGCGGTTCGCTGTGGTCATGGTGCCCAGCGTCGCCGCCACAGCAGCGATAGGTGTCGCCCTCGCGCAGGGTGCTCTTGCCGCGTCGTTCAGCGTGTCGGGCCAGTCGTTCAAGGTGACGGCTGACCGGCTCGACGGTACGGGCTTCTCGCAGTACGGAGCGCTCGACGAGGGCTACACCCTCAAGGGCGAGAAGACGGCTCACCCCGTCGCCGTCTCCGCGTTCAGAGACGCGGAGATCACCAACATGTGCCAGTCGGTCGTCACCCCGAACGTCCCGATCTTCGGTAGCGTCAGCCTCAAGCTGACCGCCGGTACCGGTGGCGAGAAGGTCAAGGCCGAGAACCTCTACATCGACGTCGAGGACCTCTCGGCGGATGCCACCTTCCGTGGCATCGACATCGGTGTGGCGGCCAAGGACGCCGGCAAGGGTCCGGGCATGAAGGGCGGCAAGGAGCAGGCCAACCCCTACGGGTTCGCCCAGCAGGCCGACTCGGCCACGCTGACCGACGTGAAGCAGACGGCGTGGGCGACCACTGCCGGAACCTTCAAGCTGAGCAACCTCAAGATGTCGCTCCACAAGGGCACCGTGGAGTGCTACTAAGCACTCCCTGGGCGGGCGAGGGGGCCCACGCTTCTTCGCCCGCCCGTCTTTCTCGCCGTGTGCGAACACCGCGCGCGCGAGTTCCGTACGTGACATGCGTAGGCGCGCCTCGTACGCGTCGTACGTGAACTTCTCACAGCAACACCGTTCCAGGGAGCTGTTGTCCATGAGCGCCGAGTCAACGGGGCAGAACGAAGACTATCTCCGCGCCTTTCGGCGGCGCTTCCGCGACTGGAGGGGCAGTCGCCCCTTCTGGGCGGGCCTGTTGGTGCTGCTCGGCGGTTTCCCGATCATGTACCTGCCGTACGCGAACCTGCAGATCGGTCATCTGACGCTCGCCATGGCGACGACCGGTGGCGCCGGATCCCTCATCATCGGCGTGCTTCTGGTGGTGCTCGGGATCAGCCTGTGGTTCCAGCGGCACGTACGCACCTTCGCCGGTACCGCGGCGATCCTCCTGGCTCTGGTGTCGATCCCGGTCTCCAACCTCGGTGGCTTCGGTGTCGGCTTCCTGCTCTCGCTGGTCGGTGGCGCGATGGCCATCGCCTGGGCGCCTGGCCGCGAGGAGGCGGCGGTGCCGTCCACGTACAGCATGCCGACGCGCCAGGACACGGCTCCCCAGAACCCCCAGAACACGGCACAGCAAGGTCAGGTCGACCTCCACAAGGGCGACGCCCCGGAACCCGCCACGGCGGGCTCGGTGAACGGGGCGACGAACGGCGAGGGTGACGACCTGTCAGGTACCACCCCCACGAACGGGACGAACGGGAGGCACAGTGCCGGCTGACGAGGTGACCCACGGGACTTCGGTGGGAGAGTCCCGTGCGAGATCCGGACCGCGGCACGCGGCGCCCAAGAAGCCCCTTCTCACCCGGCTCAAGATGCCGGCGGGCAAGGCGATAGCCCTGGCGGCGATGCCGACGGCGGTCCTCATGGGTACGGGCTTCACGCCCACGCTCGCCCGCGCCGAGGACCCGGCGTCGCAGAGCCTGACGGCCGACGAGTACAAGGACTGCGTGGAGGCCCTGGAGGCAGCCGAAGACGGCGACGACGCCACGGCCTCGCCCACGCCCTCCCCCTCCGCCTCGGAGAGCGACGACACGGCGGACGACGACACGGCGACGGATGACGACACGCCGACGGACTCCGACACGGGCTCGGACGACTCGGCGTCGGACGACACCTCGTCCGACGACTCCTCTTCGTCGGATTCAGGTTCCGACGACACGGAGACGGGCGACACCGGCGAGTCCACGACCGAGGACACCGCCGGGAAGGAGGCCTCGGGCGCCACGGCCTCGCCGTCGCCCTCCGCCACCGAGACCGGCGGCAACGTCCTGGACGACATCGGCAGCGCGCTCGAGGACCTGTTCACGCCGGACGACAAGGAGACGTCGCCCAGCGCCACCCCCTCGGCCACGCCGTCCCCGTCGGCCACGGACGACACCTCCGGCTCGTCCGGGGACGGGGACACCGACTCGTCCGACTCGTCCAAGGACGCGAAGGACACCGCCGACGACGCGGCGGACAAGGTCGAGGACACCGCGAAGGACGTCACCGACACCGCCGAGGACACGACCGACGACACGGCTGACGACACCGCCGACGATGAGACCGTGTCCCCGAGCCCGTCGCCGAGCGACGGGGTGAACGCGGAGGACTGCCCGGCCGCCACGGACGACGAGAGCGGCGTCGAGCAGGGCATCCCGCCGCTGCCCGACGACCCGTGGTACCTGAACGCCAGCTCGCTGCTGCTGAAGGGCGCCTCCTACAAGGGCGTCGTCAAGGTGAAGACCGCCGACGGCTCGGTCAAGGAGGTCCTGAAGTACGTCGTCTCCGACGGCTCGGACATCGGCGACCTGCACCAGACCGTCGAGGACAAGCAGGCCGGCGTCACCTACCACGTGCAGGCCGGCAAGGGCACCACGTCCACCATCCGCGACGGCAAGACGGTCATGTACACCGAGAGCATCTCCGGCAACCTGCTCGGTCTGATCCCGGTCACCTTCGACCCGAAGCACCCGCCGCCGCTGGACATCCCGCTGATCTACTTCACCAATGTGAAGGTCGTCCAGGCGGGCCAGTTCGGCGGCACGCTCACCGTGCCGGGCATGCACCAGTTCATGACCGACTGAGCAGTCGCAATGACCGACTGAGCAGTCGCACAGGACCCGTTCGGGAGCCGCGCAACACAGTGAGGGCGCCCCCTGTCCGCAGGGGGCGCCCTCACTGTCGTACGTACGGCGGCCTGTACGGCCTCGGCGCGTCAGTCGCGCGCGCCGCCGCCCAGGTGGTGCACCCGGACCATGTTCGTGGTGCCGGGGACACCGGGGGGCGAGCCGGCGGTGATGACGGCGATGTCGCCCTCGTTGAAGCGGTTGAGCTTGACCATCTCGTGGTCGACCAGGTCGACCATCTCGTCCGTGCTGTTCACGAACGGCACGACATGCGACTCGACACCCCAGCTGAGCGCCAGCTGGTTACGGGTGGACTCGTCGGTGGTGTACGCGATGATCGGCTGGGACGCGCGATAGCGGGACAGCCGGCGGGCGGTGTCACCGGACTGCGTGAAGGCCACCAGGGCCCGGCCGCCGAGGAAGTCGGCGATCTCGCAGGCGGCACGGGCGATCGAACCACCCTGCGTACGCGGCTTCTTGCCCGGCACCAGCGGCTGGAGACCCTTGGAGAGCAGCTCCTCCTCGGCCGCCGCGACGATCTTCGACATCGTACGGACCGTCTCCAGCGGGTACGCACCCACGCTGGACTCCGCCGACAGCATGACCGCGTCCGCGCCGTCCAGGATCGCGTTGGCGACGTCGGACGCCTCGGCGCGCGTGGGACGGGAGTTGGTGATCATCGACTCCATCATCTGGGTCGCCACGATCACCGGCTTGGCGTTGCGGCGGCACAGCTCGATGAGCCGCTTCTGCACCATGGGGACCTTCTCGAGCGGATACTCGACGGCCAGGTCGCCACGGGCGACCATCACGCCGTCGAACGCCATCACGACGTCCTCCATGTTCTCGACCGCCTGCGGCTTCTCCACCTTGGCGATGACGGGGACCCGGCGGCCCACCTCGTCCATCACCTTGTGGACGTCCCGCACGTCGTTGGCGTCCCGCACGAAGGACAGCGCCACCAGGTCGCAGCCCATACGCAGCGCGAACCGCAGGTCCTCGACGTCCTTCTCGGACAGCGCGGGCACGTTCACGGCCGCGCCGGGCAGGTTGATGCCCTTGTGGTCCGAGATGACACCGCCCTCGATGACCCGCGTCAGCACCCGCGGACCGTCGACCTCGATGACCTTCAGCTCGACGTTGCCGTCGTTGATGAGGACCTGGTCGCCGGGGGCGACGTCAGCGGGCAGCCCCTTGTACGTCGTACCGCAGATCTGCTTGTCGCCCGGCACGTCCTCGGCGGTGATGGTGAACTCGTCACCGCGCACCAGTTCCACCGGACCCTCGGCGAAGGTCTCCAGACGGATCTTCGGGCCCTGCAGGTCGGCGAGGACACCGATGGCCTGGCCGGTCTCGGCGCACGCGGCGCGGAGGCGGTCGTAGCGGCCCTGGTGCTCGGCGTGGCTGCCGTGGCTGAAATTGAAGCGGGCCACGTTCATGCCGGCCTCGATCAGTGCGACAAGCTGCTCGTGGGAGTCGACCGCGGGGCCGAGAGTACAGACGATTTTCGAACGGCGCATGGGGCGATCCTATCGGTTTGTTTCGCTACGGAATATTCCGTCTGGTGGAATGCATATGGGCGGCTATGCGCTCAATCGTGTTACCGGTGTGTATTGCTCGGCTTGCTCGGCTGTTCTTTGCTCAGTTGTTCTTTTCTAAGCTCAGATGTTCTTTCCGGCCGGGTGGACCAGGGCGTACGTCTGTGTCGCGATCTCCAGTTCCTCGTCCGTCGGCACCACGGCGACCGCGACCCGCGCGTCGGCCGGTGAGATCAGTCGCGGCTCGTCACTCCGTACGGCGTTGAGCTCGTCGTCCACGGCCAGGCCCAGCTGCTCCAGGCCCGCCACCGCGGCCTCCCGCACGGGTGCCGCGTTCTCGCCGACCCCGGCCGTGAACGCGATCGCATCCACCCGGCCGAGGACCGCGCAGTAGGCGCCGATGTACTTCTTCAACCGGTGAATGTAGATGTCGAACGCCAGCTTCGCGCGTTCGTCGCCCTCGTCGATACGACGGCGTATTTCCCGCATGTCGTTGTCGCCGCACAGCCCGATCAGACCGCTCTTCTTGTTGAGGAGAGTGTCGATCTCGTCCGTGGACATTCCACCAACGCGCATCAAATGAAAGATGACGGCCGGGTCCATGTCACCGGACCGCGTACCCATCACCAGCCCCTCCAAAGGCGTCAGCCCCATGGAGGTGTCCACGCACTTTCCGCCGCGTACGGCGGAGGCGGACGCCCCGTTGCCGAGGTGCAGCACGATGACGTTCACGTCTTCCGGGGCCCTGCCCAGCAGCTCGGCCGTCGCCCGGGAGACGTACGCGTGCGAGGTGCCGTGGAAGCCGTAGCGCCGGATGCGGTGCGTGTCGGCGGTCTCGACGTCGATCGCGTAGCGGGCGGCCGACTCCGGCATCGTCGTGTGGAAGGCCGTGTCGAAGACGGCGACCTGCGGGAGGTCGGGGCGCAGCGCCTGGGCCGTACGGATACCGGTCAGGTTGGCCGGGTTGTGCAGCGGCGCCACCGGGATCAGCCGCTCGATCTCGGCGAGTACGGCGTCGTCCACGACCGTGGGCTCGGTGAAGCTCTGCCCGCCGTGCACGACGCGGTGCCCGATGGCGGCCAGCTCGGTCGAGTCGAGGCCGAGCCCGTCCTTCGCCAGCTCCTCGGCGACGGCCTGGAGGGCGGCCGCGTGGTCGGCGATCGGCTCCGTGCGCTCGCGGGAGGTGCCGCCGTCGGTGAGCGGGGTGTGCTTCAGCCGGGAGTTCTCCTCGCCGATGCGCTCGACCAGGCCCACGGCCAGCCGGTTGCTGTCGCGCATGTCGAGCAGCTGGTACTTCACCGAGGAGGAGCCGGAGTTGAGGACGAGGACGCGGGTGGCGGTCACGGTGTGCTTTCTGTGGGCGTTCACTTGGCGGTGGGCTGGACGGCGGGCGTGTGGACGGACGGCGTCTGGGCCTGGATCGCGGTGATGGCGACCGTGGTGACGATGTCCTGGACGAGGGCGCCCCGGGACAGGTCGTTGACCGGCTTGCGCAGCCCCTGGAGGACCGGCCCGACCGCGAGGGCGCCGGCTGAGCGCTGCACGGCCTTGTAGGTGTTGTTGCCGGTGTTGAGGTCCGGGAAGATCAGCACGGTTGCCTGACCGGCGACTTCGGAGTCGGGCAGCTTGGTGGCGGCGACACTCGGCTCGACGGCGGCGTCGTACTGGATCGGCCCCTCGATCTTCAGATCGGGCCGCCGGGACCGCACGATCTCGGTGGCCTCCCGCACCTTGTCGACGTCGGCGCCCGAGCCGGACGTACCGGTGGAGTACGACAGCATCGCGATCCGCGGCTCGACCCCGAACTGCCGGGCGGTAGCGGCGGACTGGATGGCGATGTCGGCGAGCTGCTCGGCGTTCGGGTCCGGGTTGACGGCGCAGTCGCCGTAGACGAGCACCTTGTCGGCGAGGCACATGAAGAAGACGGACGAGACGATGTCCGCGTCCGGCTTGGTCTTGATGATCTCGAACGCGGGCCGGATGGTGGCGGCCGTGGAGTGCACCGACCCCGACACCATGCCGTCGGCGAGGCCCTCCTGGACCATGAGCGTGCCGAAGTAGTTCACGTCGGACACGACGTCGTACGCCAGCTCCATGCTGACGTTCTTGTGGGCCCGGTACTGGGCGTACTTCTCCGCGAAGGTGTCCCGGATCTCGGAGGTCTGCGGGTCGAGGAGCTGGCAGCCGTCGAGGTCGATGCCCAGGTCGGCGGCCTTCTTGCGGATCTGGTCGACGGGCCCGAGGAGGGTGAGGTCGCAGACGCCCCGGCGCAGGAGCACCTCGGCCGCGTGCAGCACGCGCTCCTCGGTGCCCTCGGGGAGGACCACGCGGCGCCGCTCGGAGCGGGCCTGTTCGAGCAGGGTGTGCTCGAACATCATCGGCGTGATCCGGTCGCTGCTGGGCGCCGAGACCCGGGTGCGCAGCTCGGCCGTGTCGACGTACCGCTCGAAGAGCCCGAGCGCCGTCTCCGCCTTGCGCGGGGTGGCCGCGCTCAACTTCCCCTCCATGGAGAAGAGTTCGGACGCGGTGAGGAAGGACCCGCTCTCGACGGCGACCACCGGGGTGCCGGGCGCGAGCCGGGCGGCGAGGGTGAGGACCTCCTCGCTGGGCCGCTCGTTGAGGGTAAGCAGCACACCGGCGATGGGTGGGGTGCCCGCGCTGTGCGCGGCGAGGGCCCCGACGACGAGGTCCGCCCGGTCGCCCGGGGTGACGACCAGACAGCCCGGGGTCAGGGCGTTGAGGAAGTTCGGCAGCATGGCCCCGCCGAAGACGAAGTTCAGCGCGTCACGCGCCAGCCCCGAGTCGTCGCCGAGGAGCACCTTGCCGCCGAGGGCGTGGGTGATCTGGGCGACGGTGGGCGCGGCGAGCGCGGGCTCGTCGGGCAGGACGTAGGAGGGGACGGGGAGCGGCAGCCGGGAGTCGCCGAGGCGCTCGGCTATCTCGGCGCGGTCGGCCGGCGCGACCCGGTTCACGACCATGGCGAGGACGTCGCAGCCGAGCCCCGCGTACGCCCGGTACGCGTTGTGTGTCTCGGCGGCCACGGACTCGGCGGTCTGCTTCCGCCCGCCCACCACGGAGATCACGGAGGCGCCGAACTCGTTCGCGAGCCGGGCGTTGAGGGCGAGCTCGTCGGGGAACTGGGTGTCGGCGAAATCGGTACCCAGGACGAGGACCACGTCGTAGTCACGGGCGACGGCGTGGAACCGGCCGACGAGGGTCGAGACGAGCTCGTCGATACCGTGTTCGGCCTGGAGCGTGGACGCCTCGTGGTAGTCCATGCCGTACACGGTCGCCGGGTCCTGGGAGAGCCGATAACGGGCGCGCAGCAGTTCGAAGAGCCGGTCCGGGCCGTGGTGCAGCAGCGGCCGGAACACCCCCACCCGGTCGACCTGGCGGGTCAGGAGTTCCATGATCCCCAGCTCGACGACCTGACGGCCGTCGCCGCGGTCGATCCCGGTCACGTACACGCTGCGCGTCACGTGTGCTCTCCGTTTCGTGTGATGGTTGAGTTTGTGCGATTGCCGTGGGTGAAAATGACCGCTGCGGCGGACGGAAACCCTCTTGACAATACCCTTGTCGATGGATAAGGCGCCCGTCAGGTCGCGGCTCGGGCGGGTAGGTGTTACGGGCGCGGCGGCCCCCTGTGAGCCGTGAAACAATCGGACTGGCTCACAAGTACCAGCACCCAGCAGGATGAGCAGGAGACACAGGACGATGCGTATCGGAGTTCTGACCGCAGGCGGCGACTGTCCGGGCCTGAACGCGGTGATCCGGTCGGTCGTGCACCGAGCGGTCGCCCAGTACGGCGACGAGGTCATCGGCTTCGAGGACGGCTACGCCGGTCTCCTCGACGGCCGCTACCGCAGCCTCGACCTGGAGTCCGTCAGCGGCATCCTGGCCCGCGGCGGCACGATCCTGGGTTCGTCACGTCTCCAGCGGGACCGCCTCCGCGAGGCATGCGAGAACGCGCAGGACATGGCGCACCGGTTCGGCATCGACGTACTCATCCCCATCGGCGGCGAGGGCACGCTGACGGCCGCGCGGATGCTGAGCGACGCCGGTCTGCCGGTGGTCGGTGTCCCGAAGACGATCGACAACGACATCTCGTCGACGGACCGGACCTTCGGTTTCGACACGGCGGTCGGGGTCGCCACGGAGGCGATGGACCGCCTGAAGACGACCGCCGAGTCACATCAGCGGGTGATGGTGGTGGAGGTCATGGGCCGCCACGCCGGATGGATCGCGCTGGAGTCCGGGATGGCGGCGGGCGCGCACGGTATTTGTCTGCCGGAGCGCGCGTTCGACCCCGCTGACCTGGTGAAGATGGTCGAGGAGCGCTTCGCGCGGGGCAAGAAGTTCGCGGTCGTGTGTGTGGCCGAAGGCGCGCACCCCGCCGAGGGCACGATGGACTACGGCCACGGCGAGATCGACCAGTTCGGCCACGAGCGTTTCCAGGGCATCGGCACGGCCCTCGCGTACGAGCTGGAGCGCCGCCTCGGCAAGGAGGCCAAGCCGGTCATCCTCGGCCACGTCCAGCGCGGCGGCACCCCGACCGCGTACGACAGGGTGCTCGCCACGCGCTTCGGCTGGCAGGCGGTCGAGGCCGCGCACCGCGGGGAGTACGGGCGGATGACCGCGCTGCGCGGGACGGACATCGTGATGGTGCCGCTCGCGGAGGCGGTGACCGAGTTGAAGACGGTGCCGAAGGATCGGATGGATGAGGCGGAGTCGGTGTTCTAGGGATTCTTCCTAGTTCTAGGGGTTCTTCTTGGTGCGGGCTAGTACGGGCTGGTACGAGCTAGTACGAAGTTCGCTGGACCAGTGTCCAGAAGTGGTCGACGATCCGGTCCAGGTACTCGCGGCCGGCGGTCGTACGGCCCTGGTAGTCGGTGTGCATCTCCTGGAGGACGTCTTGCAGGAGGCGTTTGTCGAGGGGCAGGAGTCTGGCCGTCGGCCGTACGTAGGCCTGCCAGCGTGTGGTGACCGCGTTGTGGAGTAACTCGATCAACTTCGTCTCACGTCCCGTGACCGCGACGAGGTCGGGGAGCGCGAGGTCGAGTACGTCGGCGAGGGCGGCGGACTGGCGGTCCGTGCCACGCCATTCGTCGGTCTCCTCCATGCGCAGGTAGAGGGACAGGTCGATGCCGACCGCGTGCGCGACGTCCTCGGCGGCGAGTCCACGCGCTGTGCGGTGCTCACGCAAGGTCCGGGGCGTGCCGATGAGTTCACCCGGCGAGCACCACAACACGCCCGCGAGTGCGGTGAGTTCGGGACTCGTCGGCGCCAACATGCCGTGTTCCCAGGCGTTGACCATGTCCGGGGTGACATAAGGGAGCCCGTACGAGGTGCGCATTCCGTAGGCGACGTGCTCGGGTCCCATGCCGAGGGCCGTACGGAGTTTTCGGGCTGCCGGGGCGTTGAAGGGCGGGGCGGCTGCTTGGGAGTCCGGCTGCGGGTGTGGGGGCGGGGATGGGTGGGGGGACAGGTGCTGGGGCTGCCGTTCATGGGCTGAGCGTCGGTGCACGCGCACAACGTAGGGGTGTGGGGCTGCGGTGACTACGGGCTGTTCGGCCACAATCACGGATTGTAGGAAGCTACGGTTCCTGTGACTCGTGTTGTGGAAGTGACCTGAGTGCGGATCCTCGGGTATCCCTGGGTAGGGATGGCCGTATGACGAAGCTGGACGGGCACATACGTGAGCGCCTTCTCGCGCCGAACTACTGGCACTTGGCGACGGTCGGGCCGGACGGGGCGCCTCAGGTGTCACCCATGTGGGTGGACATCGAAGGGGATGGCGAGAGTGAGTACGTCATGGTCAACACGTCGGTGGGACGCGTGAAGGAGGAGAACCTCCGGCGCAACCCGAGTGTCTCCCTGTCCCACATTGATTCCGAGAATCCCTACGACCGGGCCGAGATCCGGGGGCGGGTGGTGCGGTTCGTGGAGGGGGAGGAGGCGTCGCGGTCCATGGATCGGCTCACGCAGAAGTACATCGGGGAGGAGCGGTATCCGTGGCTCCTCCCCGGGGAGCGGCGCCTGATGATTCTGATCGAGCCGGTGCGGGTGCGGAGGGTGGTGGGGGTGGAGCAGTTCCGGCCGGGGAAGCTGGGTTAGGGCGGGTGGTCAGAGCAGGTGGTCGGCCTTGCCCGCCGAGGGCGTACACCCGGGTCGTGCTCCAGACGTACGGGATGCGGGACATCGTCGATCCGGCGGTTCAGGTGGTGGGTGAACTCATCGCCTGCGCCTGGAAGTTCACGCCGGACACGGAGGCGTATCTGTCGCTGCGGTACCGGGACAGCGAGTTGCAGCTGGTCCTTTACGACGGGCATCGGCGGCATGGGCATCCGAAGCTGGAGGCGGCATGCGATGCGCGGAGGAGGGGTGCGTTGCGGGTCTTGGGGTGCGTGGTGCGGGCGTGTAAGGGGGAGTGGGGGTTTGGGGAGGCTCGGGAGCCTGGGGGTGGGACGCGTATGTGGGTGGTGCTGCCGAGGTGGGCGGCTCGGGGGTATTCGGGGGTGGGGTGAGGGGGCTATTCCAGGGCTTCGGCTGCTGCGCGGGCTCGGGCTGCTTCGGCGGGGGCATTGGCGCGGGTATAGGCGTCGGCGGCTTGGAGGTAGTGGGCGCGGGCTTCGGCAGGGCGATGGGTGTGCTTGTGAGCGAGAGCTAGGTTATGGAGGGTCCCACCGGCCCTGTACCAGTCCTCGAACTCCCTGTAGATCTCAAGCGACCTGCCGTGCGCCTCGATCCCCTCCGCCATCCGCCCCGCGTCGCGCAGAGCGTTGCCGAGGTTGTTCCACGCCATGGCCTCGTGATGGCGATCCTCGACGGCCTGGGCCAGGTCGAGGGCGCGGGTGTGCGCTTCGATCCCCTCCGCCATTCGCCCCGCCTCCCGAAAAGCGAGGCCGAGGCTGTTCCACGCCATGGCCTCGTGATGGCGGACTTCGTCGGCCTGGTACAGGTCGCGGGAGCGGATGAGGGCCTCGATGGCCTCCTGTACCCGGTCTGCCTGCCACAGGGCCAGGCCGAGGTTGTTCGACGCCATGGCCTCGCCGTGGTGGTCCCCGGTGGCTTGGAAAAGGTCGCGGGCGTGGGTGTGGGCGTCGATCGCCTCCTCCGCCCGGCCCGCCTCTCGCAGGGCGACGCCGAGGTTGTTCCACGAAACAGCCTCGTTGGGGCGGTCCTCGGCACGGTGCGCGGCCTCCCGAGCGGCATAACCAACCGCGGTCCAGTCGTCGAAGTGCCGCCGCCAGTTGAGATACTCCGCCAGGCACGCGGCCAGGTGCACCGCCGTCTTCGCGAACCTTGCCTCCCTCGCCCACGACACAGCAGCCACCAGCCCCGCCCGCTCCCTGTCAAACCACGCCAGTGCCTCCCCCCGGTCCGCGAACCGCTCCGGCTCCGCCAGCCCCGGCAACCACCGCAAACGCTCATCAGCCGCATACGCCCACGGCACGTAGAACCCCAACAACCGCTCCCGCGCTGCCTCCCCCTCCTCCCGCAACACCTCATCGCGGGCTACCACACCCACCCCGAACGCCCGCACCAAGTCGTGCAACCGCCATCGCAGCACGGAATCCGATCCTGTGCTGTCCTGGATCGGCGTAACGAGATATCTGGCAGCCAGGTCCTCCAGCAGGGTCAGGGCATGATGAGCATCTACGTCAGCCAGGGCTGCCACTGCCTCCGTGCCTGTCTCTGTTCCCGGCGCGAGGGCGAGGAGGCGCAGCAACCGGGCCTGGGCGGGTGGCAGGCGGCGGTATGAGGCCTCCAGGACGGGCCGGAGGACAAGCGAGCGGCCGTACAGATCTGTGCCGGGACTGCCGTTGTCGAGCACGATGGTCGGGTCCTCGGCCTCCTTGATCTCGGCCACGAGTGAGGCGATAGGACGGTGTCGACGTTGGCGGAGCATCGCGGCGGCGATCTGGAGCGCGAGGGGCAAGTGGCCGCAGAGGGCGGTGAGTTCGCGTAGGGCGTCCGGCTCGCGGGACGGGCGGGTGTCCCGTTCGTCGGCGTCGTGCAGGGCGCGGGTCACCAAGACGACGGACTCGTCCGGGACGAGGGCTTCGAGGTCGACGACGCGTATGGGGAGGGCGTTCGGGCGGTCCCTGGAGGTGATCAGTACGCGGTGCTGGTCCGTGCCGGGCAGTAGAGGGAGGTACTGGGACGGGTCGGAGGCGTTGTCCAGGATCAGCAGCATCCTGTCCTGCCGACCGGTGAGAAGCGCGCGGTAGGCGTCGTACTGCCGTTCTGTTCTCTCCGGCAAGTCACCGCCGCGTACGCCGAGCGCGTCGAGCAGGGCCAGGACCGCCTGATCCGCCGTGACCGGGTTGTCGTCGTAGCCGCGCAGGTCGACAAAGAGGGTTCCGCCGGGGAACCAGCCCCGTGCGCGGGCCCGGTGTGCCGCCTCCACGGCGAGCGCCGTCTTGCCGATGCCGCCCATGCCAGTGACGGCGGAGATGAGGAGTGGGAGGGCTGCCGTATCGCCGTTCGGGGTGGGTGCGAGGCGGGGTAGCAGGCGGTCCAGTTCCGCTGAGCGGCCGGTGAAGCCGAGAGGGCGGGGCGGGAGCGTGCTGGTCGCGACCGGGACCGGGCCGTGGACCTGCCCATGAGCTTGGTGGGCGTTACCGTCCGTCCGACTTGGCCGTGAAGGGGCCGTTGAAGGTGCTCCCCCGGAAGTCGAGGTGGTCTCCGCCGTAGACGGTGTTCTCGGTGGTGCGAAAGGGACCCTCCTTGGAGTCGGAGGATCCGCCGCCGCGTGGCCGGTGTTTGCGGAGGACGGCGACTGCCACGGCGGCGGCCTGCTTCGCGGCCAGTTGTTGGGAGCCGGAGGCATCGGCCTTGTGTTTGTTGCGGTTGGCGCGGTCGCTGATGCCCCGGATGACGAGGGCGTCCAACTGGCCGTTGAGGTGGGCCGCGTGGGCGGCGCCGGAGCCCTCCATCTCGATGGCACAGGCGTCGCTGTAGTGTCGGCGGATGTGTTCGGCGAGGGCGGACTTGTCGTCGGCGAGGACGACGTCACCGCAGGCGATCGGCTTGCGATGGCCTCGTACGTCTGCCATGTCCCGCAGTGCGGAACGGGCTGCCTGCACGAGCCGGTTCGAGCCGTGCCAGACCTCTGGCCGGGCGTGGAAGCCGTCCGGGGTCTGCTTGCCGCCGTGGATGGCGTACACCTTCGTGCCCACCACGACGTCACCGATCTCGATGTCGTCCTTGAGCCCGCCGGCGACCCCGACGAAGAGCAGGACCTCCGGGCGGAGCCAACCGACGATCTGGGTCGTGAGCGCGGCGGCGTTCACCGCGCCCTCGCCGAGCTCCGCGATCGCCACGGTCCACGAGGTGCCCTCGATCCGGCCTTGCTCGACTCGGGTCCCGTCCTCGTGGACAAGCTCCTCCGTGTCCTTCAGGTGCGCGCGTATGGCGTCGTATTCCACCGGGAGTGCGGTGAGGACTACTGCCGTTGTGGGCTGTGTGTCGGTCTTGGGCACTTGTCCACGGTACTGCCAAGTCGACGATGCGGCGGGGGCGTTGGCCTGCGTCGCATCGTGCTCGTCGCCAGCGCCGTTCCCTGTCGGTCAGACGGTGATGATCCCGATCGCGGGCTGCCCCGGCAGCTCCAGAGCCGCGGCGCACAGCTTCGGTATGTGGGAGCTGTCGGAGGTCACCAGGCGTACTGGTGGCAGGCACAGCGCGGCGGTGGCGACGACGACCGCGTCCACGAGACATTCGTGACCATCAAGGCCGGTCGCGTCCAGGAGGCGCCCCGCTGTGCGGATGACGGCGTCATCGACCGGCTTGACATCGAACCGGGACAGCAGGAACTCCAGACGCTTGCCTGCCTGCCCCGTGCGCCTGACTTCGAGTGGGGTGAGAGCGGGAACGGCGACGCGTCGTCCGTTCAGCTCGGCGGCTTTGATCCGCGCGCGCATTTCGTCGTCGCCGTCGACGTGGAGGGAAAGGCCCTGAGCGTCCAGCACGAGTGTGCCTCCGCTCTTGCTCATGGCCTTGAGGCGCTTGCTTACCATTCGGCCTCCGCACGCCGCAGAGCGTCATCGTCAACCGGTCCGAACTTGCGTTCGTCCGCTTCGATGACCTCCCGGAGCTTGGCCATGGCCAGCCACTGCTCCAGGGCCTCGGACACGACGGCCGAGAAGCCCGTCTTCCCTGTGCGGGCCTCGATCTCCTTTATGAGCGACTGGGGCAGGGAGACGGACCGTTTTCCGGCCCGCTCGGGTGTGGGGGAAACGGCATGAGTGCTCATCCTCAAAACGTAGCACCGCTGGTAGGAAGAAATCTACCTGGGGTCGGGGGTGCGGCTGCCCCGAGCGGCATCCTGCAGGTTGGAGCACCGCCACCCCATGCCTCCACTCACCCCTTGACCGCCCCACCCAAAGCAAACCCCCCACCCAACCGCCGAGCCACCCCCACATACAACAAAATCACCGGCGTCGAATAAATAACCGAGAACGCCGCCAGCTGTCCATAAACCACCGTCCCCCGATTCCCGAAGAACTCATTGATGCTCACGGCCGCCGGCATCTGATCCGGCGTAAGCAGCAGCATGAACGGGACGAAGAAGTTCCCCCACATCATCACGAACGAGAAGACCGTCACCACCGCCACCCCCGGCCCCATCAGCGGCAGCACGATCCGCACCAGGGACTGAAACGACGACGCCCCGTCCGTCCACGCCGCCTCCTCCAATTCCTTCGGTACGCCGTCCATGAAGTTCTTCATCAGCCAGATGGCGAACGGCAGTTGGGACGCGGTGAAGAAGAAGATCGTGCCCTGCATGGTGTCGATCAGGTTCACCTGCACGAACAGGGCGTACACCGGCACCATGATCGCCGTGATGGGCAGGCTCGTCGCGAAGAGGATCGTCAGGAGGAAGGGGCGGTTGAGGCGGGACCGGAACCGTGAGAGCGGGTAGGCGGCGAGGGCCGCGCACGCCACCGTCAGGGTGGTTCCTCCGCCGCACAGCAGCAGGCTGTTCAGCAGGGGCGTGAACGTGATGTCCGGGGTGAGGACCGCGTCGAAGTTGTCGAGGGTGAGGCCGTCGGGGAGCTTGACCCGCAGGTCCGCTCGCGGGTCCAGTGACGACAGGACCACCCACGCCAGCGGGAGCACGAACGCGGCCGCCACCACCAGCAGACCGGCGTCGGCAGCGAGACGGTGGCGGACGGTTCGGCGGGAGGCGGGGGTTCGGGTTACTCGGGCTCCTTGGGTTCTCGGGGGCAAAGGGTCACACCTCCGTTCGCAGCAGCCGTAGGTACAGGACCGAGAAGAGGGAGCCCACCACCAGGAGCAGCAGAGCCACCGCCGTGCCGTAGCCGATCATGCTTTTCTGGAAGGCCTCCTCGTACATGAAGAGGGGGAGCGTCTGGCTTTTGCCGCCGGGGCCGCCTCTCGTCATCACCCAGATCAGGCCGAAGACGGAGAGGGTCTGGAGGGTGATGAGCATCAGGTTCGTGCCGATGGAGCGGCGGATCATCGGGAGGGTGATGTGCCACATGCGGCGCCAGCCGCCCGCGCCGTCGACCTCTGCCGCTTCCGTGATCTCCTTCGGGATTTCGTTCAACGCTGCCGAATAGACCAGCATCGAGAATGCCGTTCCGCGCCAGACATTCGCGAACGAAACCGCCAATATCGGGAGTGTGTACAGCCAGTTCTGCGTGGGGAGGTGGAACCAGTCCAGGATGGCGTTCAGGGTGCCTTCGCGGCGGAAGAAGGCGTAGAGGAGGAAACCTGCCACCACCTCCGGAAGTACCCAGGCCGTGACGACGATTCCGCCGACGAGCGTGCGGATGGGTTTCGAGGCGCGTTGCATGAGGGCGGCGAGGGCGAGGCCCAGGGTGTTCTGGCCGAGCAGGGCCGAGATGACCGTGAAGACGAGCGTCAGCCAGACCGCGTTGAGGAACGCCTCGTCGCCGAATGCCGTGCGGAAGTTCTCGAAGCCGATGAAGGAGTCCTCGGCCTGGCCGGTGAGTTGGAGATCGGTGAAGGCGATGTAGGCGCAGTAGGCGATCGGGCCGGCGAGGAAGAGGAGAAGGAGGATGACGGCGGGGGTGAGGGGGAGGACACGGGGGAGGGCTCGGGTGAGGGAGCGGGTGGACGAGCGAGGGCTCACCCTTCTGTCACCTGGTCGTCCGTCGCTGCCTTCAGGTCCTCGTCGTACCGCTTCGCCGCGTCCTCGACCGATACGTCACCCGTCGTGACGCCTTCCATGGCCTCCTGAATCGCCGTCGAGACCTTTGGATACGCCGGGTACGCGGGGCGGTAGTGCGTGCTCGGGACGAGGTCCGTGAAGAACTTGATTCCGGGTTGCGCCTTTATGTAGGCAGGGTCGGCCGCCACGTCCTTCCGTACCGCGATGCCGGAATTGGAGATGTACCACTTCTGGGCGTTCTCCTTCGTCTGCATCGTCTTGATGAAGTCGAAGGCCAGGTCCGGGTTCGCCGACTTCGACGGGATCGCCCACGTCCAGCCGCCGGACATGCTCACCTTGCCGGGGGACTGGCCGTGTTGGGTGGGCATGGACGCGAGGCCGAGCTTCTCCGACCACTCCGGCCATTCGTGGCCGCTGCCCTCCAGCCAGTCCTGCGGGAGCCAGGAGCCGTCGAGGTTGATGGCGAGTTTGCCTTGGGGGAGGAGTTCGCCGCGGACTCGGGTGGCGATGTTGGGGTCCAGGGCGTCGGAGACTTCCGGGCCGAGTTTTTCCTTGAAGACCGTTTCTACGAACGTCAGGGCGTCCTTGAAGCCCTGGGTTCCGGTCTTCCATTTCTTGGACTTCTCGTCGTACAGGGGGTCAGCGCCGGAGGCGGTCGCGGCTTCCGTGCCGTAGAGGAGCATTTCGAAGCCCTGCATGGTGGCGGCCTCGCCCGCGGGTTTGCCCGTGTAGACGTTCAGGGGAATGACGTCCGGGACCTTTTCCTTCACCGTGCGGGCGGCGGTCAGGATGTCGTCCCATGTCTTCGGCTGCCAGTCGGCGGGGAGGCCGGCCTTCTCGAGGATCGCCTTGTCGAACCACAGGCCCCGGGTGTCCGTGCCGTCCGGAATGCCGTACGTCTTGCCGTCCTCGGCCTTCGCCGCCGTCTTGGCGGTGTCGATGAACTGGTCCCAGTCCTTCCAGTCGGCCAAGTAGTCATCGAGGGGTCGCAGGTATCCGCTCGTAATGTCCGAGTTGATCAGGAACGTGTCCTCGTACACCAGGTCCGGGGCCGTCTTGGGGGACCGCAGCATTTGCTGGACCTTGGTGTAGTACTCCGAGTCCGGGGCCTTGATCGGGACGAGTTCCACCTTCTTGCCCGGGTTCGCCTTCTCGAACTGCTTCTTGATGTCGGCGAGGAAGGTGTCCAGGACGCGGATCGAGTTGTCCGTGGACTGTTTGTAGGAGACCTTCACCGTGTCCGGGTCACTGCCGGAGCCGCTGCCACATGCGGTGAGTGTGGTCGCCGCGGTGGCCGCGAGGGCGAGGAGGAGGGGGATGCGGGGGAGGCGGGTGATTCGGCGGGGGAGAGGTGCGGTGGGGCGCACGGGCACGACCTCCTGCTGGCTACGTCGTTGTGGCCTTGGGTGGTGCCCGGTGACGGTAAGGGGGGTGGTCTAGTCAGGTCAATGCGTCTGCGGCTGCTGGCCGAGGGTGGCTTTAAGGTACTTCCAGGGGACGCGCAGGGGATGGGGGACACCGTGGCGCAGGAGCGGGACGGCGATGTCAGCGTCGGGCAGTTGTTGCTCGCCGAGTACCAGACCATAAAGGACGAGCAGAAGACCCGTATCGGGTTCCGGGACAACCTTCTCTACGTCACCCTCACTGTCGTCGCCGCCGTCATCGCTGCGACGGCCCAGGCCAAGCAGCCGGCCATGCTGCTCGCGCTCCCGCCCGTGTGTGTCGTGCTCGGCTGGACCTACCTCGTCAACGACGAGAAGATCTCCGCGATCGGGGCGTATGTGCGGGGGGATCTCGGGCCGAGGGTCGCACAGGCGGCCCGACTCGCTGCCGCCGACAAGGTGTTCGCGTGGGAGACCGCCCATCGCTCCGACGCACGGCGGCGCTCCCGCAAGGCCGTCCAGTGCGGGATCGATCTGCTCGCCTTCTGCGTCGTTCCGCTCGCCGGGCTGCTCGTCTACTGGGCCAGCGGTAAGACCAGCCCCGGGCTCGTCGGTCTCTCCGTCGTCGAGGCCCTCACCGTCGTCGGGCTGGGGGTCCAGGTCGTCGTGTACGCCCGGCCGTTCAGCTGACCAGGCACTACGAGCCCGGCTGCCCCTTCACCCACCTGTACTGCAGCTCCGGCCGCCCCACCTGCCCGTACTGGGGACTCCGGGCCGCCCGCCCCGCGTCAACCAAGTGCTCCAGGTACCGCCGAGCCGTGATCCGGGAGATGCCGACCGCCTCGGCGACCCCCGCTGCCGTCAGGCCCTCGGCCGCGTCCCGAAGAGCCACCGTCACCCGCTCCAACGTCGGCGCGCTCAGACCCTTCGGCAACGCCGCCGGGCCGGGCGCTCGTAGCGTCGCCAGCGCACGGTCCACCTCGTCCTGGCCGCTCGCCTCGCCCGCCGCCGCATGGAACTCGGCGTACCGCACCAGGCGGTCACGGAGCGTTGCGAACGTGAAGGGTTTTAGGACGTACTGGACTACGCCCAGCGAGACGCCCTCTCGGACGACGGTGAGGTCGCGGGCCGACGTGACCGCTATCACGTCCGCGTGGTAGCCGGCCGCGCGGAGGGAGCGGGCCAGTTGCAGGCCGTGGACGTCGGGGAGGTGGAGGTCCAGCAGGAGTAGGTCCACCGGGGTGCGGTCCAGGGCACGGCGGGCCTCCGCGCCCGTGTGGGCCTTGCCCACGGCCGTGAAACCGGGGACGCGGCCGACGTACAGCATGTGGGCGTCGGCGGCGACCGGGTCGTCCTCCACCACCAGCACTCTGATGGGGTCCGATGGGGTCATGAGTGATCGCCTCCAGGCGCGGCGGGCTGAACAGGGGGGCGATCGGCGGGTCGGGCGGGCAAGGCAGGGGGAACGGCCCCTGCGGAAGCACCGTCGGCGGAATCGCCTTCGGCAGCCTCGCCGGTCGTACGCAACGGCAAACGCACCTCGAACTCCGCACCACCCCCGGCCGCCTCCGACACGGTCAGCGTGCCCTCGTGGCGGCGTACCACCTGCCGGACGAGCGCGAGGCCCAGACCCCGCCCGTCCGGGCCCGACGGCTTTGTCGTGAAGCCTCGCTCGAAGACCAGCTCGGCGTGGGCGGGGTCCACACCCGCGCCCGTGTCGGCGACCTTCAGGACGAGTACCGAATCGTCGGTGTGCGCCACGACCGTCACCCGTGCCCCCACCGAACCCTGTGCCGCGTCCACCGCGTTGTCAATGAGGTTGCCGAGGACCGTCACCAGGTCCCTCGCGGGGAGGGACTCGGGGAGCAGGCCGTCGTCGATGCGGCTGTCGTCCGAGACGACCAGTTCCACGCCCCGCTCGTTCGCCTGGGCGGCCTTGCCCAGGAGCAGGGCGGCCAGGACCGGCTCGCTCACCGCTGCCACCACCTGGTCCGTCAGGGCTTGCGCCAGCTCCAGTTCCGCCGTCGCGAAGTCCACCGCCTCGTCCGCGCGTCCCAACTCGATCAGCGAGACGACCGTGTGGAGGCGGTTCGCGGCCTCGTGGGCCTGCGAGCGCAACGCCTGCGTGAAGCCCCGTTCGGAGTTCAGTTCGCCCATCAGGGACTGGAGCTCCGTCACGTCCCGGAGGGTGACCACCGTGCCGCGGCGCTGGCCGCCCGAGACCGGGGAGGTGTTGACCACCAGGACCCGTTCGGCGGTCAGAAGCACCTCGTCGACCCTCGGCTCGGACGACAGCAGGGCTCCCGTCAGGGGGGCGGGCAGGCCCAGGTCGGCCACCGACCGGCCGACCACCTCCTCCGTCACCCCGAGCAGCTCCCGCGCCCCGTCGTTGATCAACGCCACCCGGTACTGGCCGTCGAGCATCAGCAGGCCCTCGCGTACGGCGTGGAGGGCGGCCTGGTGGTAGTCGTGCATATTGCTGAGCTCGGCGGCGTTCATGTTCTGGGTGTGGCGGCGGAGGCGGGCGTTGACGATATACGTGCCGAGGCCGCCGAGGACGAGGGCGCCGGCGGCCACGCCGAGCAGGGCCGTCAGCTGGTCCTGGACGCGGTCGCTGATCGCCTGGACCTTGATGCCGGCGCTGACGAGGCCGATGACCTCGCCGTTCTCCATGATCGGCGTGACCGCGCGGACGGACGGGCCGAGAGTGCCCGTGTAGGTCTCGGTGATGGTGCCGCCCTGCTGTGCCTTCTCGATGTGGCCGACGAATTTGCGGCCGATCTGCTTGGGGGAAGGGTGCGTCCAGCGGATGCCGTCGTAGTTCATGATCGTGACGAAGTCGACGCCCGCGTGCTTCTGCACCTCGGTGGCGTACGGCTGGAGCCGCTCCGTCGGCTCGGGGGTGTGGATCGCCTCCCGTACGGAGGGGGAGTCCGCGACCGTGACGGCGACGGCCAGGGCCTGGCGGGTCGCCGCCTCCTCGGCCTGGCTGCGGTCGCTGACGTACGTGAACAGCGCGTACCCGGCCACGACGGCCGCGATCAGCACCGCCTGCACGGCGAAGAGCTGGCCGGCCAGGCTGCGGGGGCGGAGGAGGGACGGGACGCGCATGCCAACAGTCTGCATCGGCGCGTCAGCGTGAACTAAATGAACGGAAGGGTGACCGCCCTCACACGGCGGGCCATAGTCACCTCATCGACATGGCCAGCACCTGGACATCGACAGGGAGTACGACTCCCGACCCGGGACCCCACACCCGAGCCGCCGGGAGCCCGTCTCTCACCCGCTGAGAGCCGGTTTCCACCCACTGGAGCGGACTCCCAACCACTGGGAGCACGCCTCTCATCCACCGGGAGCCCGCCGGCTTCCACCGCCGGGAGACCGGCTCCCACACCCCCCGGGAGTCCCCCGCTCCCAGCGCCGGGAGCCCGGTCTCCCGTACGGGAGACCCCGAGCTCCCACCCGGGAGTCCGCTCCCGACCCACACGGTCTCCCACCCCTGGGACACCGTCTCCCGAATTCCCCCGGTCGTGAGCCGCACGCCGGAAGAACGAGCCGACGACGTCGTCGACGAGGAGGGCAGCCGTGGCCAGCACCACAAATACGGCACCTAACGCACCCGCCGCCAAGCGGGACCGTACGCACTACCTGTACATCGCCGTGATCGTGGCCGTGGCCCTCGGCATCGCCGTGGGTCTGATCGCCCCCGACCTCGGGGTCGAGCTGAAGCCCATCGGTACCGGCTTCGTGGCCCTGATCAAGATGATGATCTCGCCGATCATCTTCTGCACCATCGTGCTCGGCATCGGTTCCGTACGGAAGGCGGCCAAGGTCGGCGCGGTCGGCGGTATCGCCCTCGCCTACTTCACGGTGATGTCGCTGGTCGCCCTCGGCATCGGTCTGGTCGTCGGCAACATCGTGGAGCCCGGCACCGGCCTCGCGGTCACCGACGCGATCAAGGAGACCGGTCAGGCGCAGGTGTCGGCCGAGGCCAAGGACACCACCGAGTTCCTGCTCGGCATCATCCCGACGACGATCGTCTCCGCGTTCACCGGCGGCGAGGTCCTCCAGACCCTGCTCGTCGCGCTGCTCGCCGGCTTCGCGCTGCAGGCCATGGGTGACGCCGGTCAGCCGATCCTGCGCGGTGTCGAGCACATCCAGCGCCTTGTCTTCCGCATCCTCGCCATGGTGATGTGGGCCGCCCCGATCGGTGCCTTCGGTGCCATCGCCGCCGTGACCGGTTCCGCCGGCCTCGACGCCCTCAAGAGCCTCGCCGTACTGATGCTCGGCTTCTACGTCACCTGTTTCCTCTTCATCTTCATCGTGCTCGGCGCGCTGCTGCGGATCGTCTCCGGCCTCAACATCCTCACGCTCTTCAAGTACCTGGGCCGTGAGTTCCTGCTGATCCTGTCCACCTCCTCCTCCGAGTCGGCGCTGCCGCGCCTCATCGCGAAGATGGAGCACATGGGCGTCAGCAAGCCCGTCGTCGGCATCACCGTCCCGACCGGCTACTCCTTCAACCTCGACGGCACCATGATCTACATGACCATGGCGTCCCTGTTCATCGCCGACGCCATGGGTACGCCGATGTCGGTCGGCGAGCAGATTCCGCTGCTGCTCTTCCTGCTGGTCGCCTCGAAGGGCGCGGCGGGTGTCACCGGCGCCGGCCTCGCGACCCTCGCGGGTGGCCTCCAGTCCCACAAGCCGGCCCTCGTTGACGGCATCGGCCTCATCGTCGGCATCGACCGCTTCATGAGCGAGGCCCGCGCCCTCACGAACTTCGCGGGCAACGCGGTCGCCACGGTCCTCATCGGCACCTGGACCAAGGAGATCGACAAGGAGCGCGTCAACCAGGTTCTCGCCGGGCAGCTGCCCTTCGATGAGAAGACGCTGCTGGACGACGGGCATGGGGAGCCGGCGCCTGCGGCTGAGTCAGAAGGTGAGAAGGAGCTCGCCAAGGCGTAAGCGCTCTTCGCTGGGGGCGCCGTTTCCAAGCGCGTAGGACTGCAGCGTCGTAGGTAGGCCGCAGGTTCGTTGTGGCTGGTCGCGCAGTTCCCCGCGCCCCTAAAGGGCGCGGCCCCTGGCCCCAGGTCTCAAGGCCCCCAACCGAATAGCAAGCCCCGTGCCCCGAGCGGCCAGGTCCTCCCCCTGTAGGCCTGGCCGCTCGGTCCGTGTGTGCGGGCTTTCCTTGACATCGGCGTCAAGGCATACCGTCGGCGTATGCGGATCGGAGAGCTGGCGGCGCGGGCCGGGACCACTACCCGGACGTTGCGGTACTACGAGGCGCGGGGGTTGTTGCCCGCGCGGCGGAGTGGGAACGGATATCGGTCGTACGACGAGGGGGATCTGCGGTTGTTGCGCCAGATCCGGACGTTGCAGGACTTCGGGTTCGACCTGGAGGAGACGCGGCCCTTCGTGGAGTGTCTGCGGGCCGGGCACCCGGAGGGTGACTCGTGCCCGGCGTCGCTCGCGGTCTATCGGCGCAAGTTGGTCGAGCTGGACGAGTTGATCGGGCAGTTGCAGTCGGTGCGGGCGCAGGTCGGGGCGCAGTTGGCGAGTGCGGAGCGGGCCCGGGAACAGCTGGCGGCCGAGGCGGAGGTTCCGGGTGGGCCGGAGCCGGGGTGTGAACTGGGAGGGATCCACGGATGATCAGGGCAGCGGGTGTGGCCGAAGTGACGGACGCGGACTTCGCGGCGGAGGTGATCGGGGCGGAGCTGCCGGTGCTCGTGGAGTTCACGGCCGACTGGTGCCCGCCGTGCCGGCAGATGGGGCCGGTGCTGAGCGCTCTGGCCGCCGAGGAGGGGGAACGGCTCAAGGTGGTGCAGCTGGACGTGGACACCAATCCGACGACGACGAACGCGTACAAGGTGCTGTCCATGCCGACGTTCATGGTGTTCCGCGGCGGTGAGCCGGTGAAGGCGATGGTGGGCGCCCGGCCGAAGCGGAAGCTGTTGGAGGAGCTCGCCGACGTTCTCTGAGTCATAAACGAGGAAATCCCCCAGGCAATTGTGCCCGGGGGATTTCTTCGCGTATCTTTGATGGTTCGCGACTTCAAGGGGATCGAGTCACATTGAATCGCGAAGAAGTTAAGTGAGCAAAGTATATCCGGGCGGGAGTGGAATTGTCAAACACCGACTTTCCAGATCGTGAAATGCGGCGTGAGCAGGAATTCGTCGACGGGCTGTACGCGCGCGTGGACGCGCTGCGGGGTGACGTCGAGACCGCCGTCACGGACGCGCTCGCCCAGGGCAACACACCCATGCAGGCGCGGCTGGAGCGGGACATCCTGGTCGCCGAGCGCTCGGGGCTGCTGGCCGCGCTGAACGCCGTCGACGCCTCGCTGTGTTTCGGGCGGCTCGACCTCGCCGACGGGGCCGCGCATCACATCGGCCGGATCGGGCTGCGGGAGGACGACGCCGAGCGCACCCCGATCCTCATCGACTGGCGGGCCGACGTCGCCCGTCCCTTCTACCTGGCCACCGGTCACACCCCGATGGGGCTGCGCCGCCGCCGGCACATCGCCACCGACGGCCGCCGGGTCACCGCCCTGCACGACGAGATCCTCGACCTCGGCGACGAGACCCGCACCGGGTACGAGGACCCCACCGGCGACGCCGTGCTGCTGGCCGCGCTCAACTCCGCCCGTACGGGCCGGATGGGCGACATCGTGCAGACCATCCAGGCCGAGCAGGACCGGATCATCCGCGCGCCGCACCAGGGTGTGATGGTCGTCGAGGGCGGGCCCGGCACCGGCAAGACCGCCGTCGCGCTGCACCGGGCCGCGTATCTGCTGTACGAGCAGCGGGAGTTGCTCGCCAAGCGCGCCGTCCTCATCGTCGGCCCCAACCCCGCCTTCCTCGGCTACATCGGGGAGGTGCTGCCGTCGCTGGGTGAGACGGGCGTGCTGCTCTCGACGGTCGGCGAGCTGTTCCCCGGTGTACGGGCGACGGCCACCGACACCCCGGAGGCCGCCCGGGTGAAGGGGCGCGCCGACATGGCCGAGGTGCTCGCCACCGTCGTACGGGACCGGCAGGCGCTGCCCGACCCGGTGGTCGCGATCGAGCACGACCGGGAGGTCCTGATGCTCGACGACGACCTCGTACGGGTCGCCCGCGAGCGCACCCGCGAGGCGCGGCTCCCGCACAACGTGGCCCGCGAGCACTTCGAGGGCTACATCCTCAACACGCTCACGGACATGGTCGCCGAACGGATCGGCACCGACCCCTACGACGGCTCGAACCTCCTCGACGCCTCCGACATCACCCAGATCCGCGACGAGCTGGCCGAGAACCCCGAGGTCTGGTCCGCGATCGACCAGTTGTGGCCGCGGATCACGCCGCGCCGGCTGATCGCCGACTTCCTCGCCGAGCCGGACGCGTATCTGCCTCAGGAGGACGCCGTCGCCGTACGCCGTCCCGTCACGCGCGCGTGGACCGTCGCCGACGTGCCCCTCCTCGACGAGGCCGCCGAGCTCCTGGGCGAGGACGACCGGCTCGCGCGGGCCCGCGCGGAACGGGAGCGGGAGACGCAGATCGCCTACGCGCAGGGCGTGCTGGACGTGTCGTACGCCTCCCGGACGTACGAGTTCGAGGACAGGGAGGGCCGTGATCCCGACGGCGACGGCTCCGAGGTGCTGTCCGCGCACGACATCATCGACGCCGAGCGGTTCGCCGAACGGCACGAGGCGGACGACCACCGCAGTGCGGCCGAGCGGGCGGCGGCCGACCGGACCTGGGCGTTCGGGCACATCATCGTCGACGAGGCGCAGGAGCTGTCGCCGATGGCCTGGCGGCTGCTGATGCGGCGTTCGCCGACCCGCTCGATGACCCTCGTCGGCGACCCCGCCCAGACGGCGGAGGCCGCGGGCGTCGGCTCGTGGGCCGACATCCTTACCCCCTACGTCGAGGACCGTTGGGAGCACACCCGGCTCGGCGTCAACTACCGCACCCCCGCCGAGATCATGGAGGTCGCGGCCGGTGTCGTACGCGCCGAGGTGCCGGACTTCGAGCCGCCGAGCTCCGTGCGGTCGACGGGCGTACGGCCCTGGGCACGCCACGCGGCCGCCCGGGAGCTCCCCGCCGAGGTGGCCAAGGCGGTCGCCGAACTCACCCCGGCCGAAGGGCGGCTGGCGGTGATCGCGCCGCGCGCACTGCACCGGGCGCTCGCCGCACGGCTGGACGGGGTGACGGCCGGGGCGGAGCCGGACCTGACGCAGGCCGTCGTCCTCCTCGACCCCAGGCAGGCCAAGGGACTGGAGTTCGACTCGGTGCTCGTCGTCGAGCCGGGCCGCTTCGGTACGAGCGACCTGTACGTGGCGCTCACGCGGGCGACGCAGGCACTGGGCGTCGTCCACGCGGAGGGGCTGCCGCCGGCTTTGGGGGAGTCGCTGGCGGTGGCCTGATCCCGCGTTCGGCGGGGCGGCGGCCCGCGTCACCGTCACCACTGGTGCATCAGGGATCACCAAGCCGTAACAGTTCATGTCATCGTCACTGCTTGTGAATGTCTGATGCGGTATCCGTGTCGGTCATGGAAACTCATCCGTTCGCGGCCGCTCCGGCAGGCAGCCCCACGCTGGAATCACTGCCCGTCGAGCCGTTGCTGACCTCGGAGTTCGATGTGAACCCGGGCGGCGTCTACGAGCGACTGCGGAGTATGTACGGCCCCGTCGCGCCGGTGGGGCTGATGGGCGTGCCGGTGTGGCTGGTTCTCGACTACCGCGAGGTGCTGGAGGTCCTGCGCAACGACAGTGTCTGGCGGCGCGACGTACGGCACTGGCGGGCCCGGGCGGAGGGGCGACTGCCGCAGGACTGGCCGCTGCTCGCCGGGTACGAGGTCCGGCAGACCATGTTCTTCGACGACGACGAACACCGGCACGCCCGGCTGACCTACCACTCGGCGATGCGGCCCTTCCAGGACGGGCACAGCCCCGAGGGGTGGGAGCTGCGGGCCGCCGTCGCGAAGTACGCCGACGAACTCATCGCCATGCTCGCGGCGGAGTCCGGCACGAGTGGCTTCGCCGATCTCGCGGCGCAGTACACCCGGCCGTTGCTCCTCATGGTCACGACCAAGCTGTTCGGGTGCCCCGTCGAACTCGGGGACGAGATGGTCATGGACCTGTGGCGGATGCTGGACGGCGGGCCGGACGCGGGGCCGGCCACCGGGCGGGCGCTCGGCGCGATGACCCGGCTCGCGGCGCATCGGCGCTCCCGGCCCGGGGAGGACCTGACCTCGTACATGCTGCTGGCCGACCCCTCGCTGAGCGATGAGCAGTTGGGCCGTGAGCTGTTCATGAACGCCGTCTATCTCAACGACATCACCGGGAACATGGTCTGCAACACCCTGCTTGAGGTGCTGCGCGGCAACGCGACCGTCCGGCGGAGTCTGTCGGCCGGGCAGATCGGCGAAACGGTCAACCGGGCGGCGCTGGCCAATCCGCCGAGCGCCAACCTGTGCTTCCGGTTCGCTGCGCGAGATGTACGGCTGGGGAACTTCTGGATCCGGGGTGGGGACATCGTGTCGCCGTCCGTCGCGGCGGCGCACCGGGATCTGATCGCCGCGGGGTCCTCTCACATCGTGGACTCCGCAGTCAGTACGCGGGCGCATCTGGCGTGGGGGGCCGGGCCGCATCAGTGTCCCAGTGCGGCGCGGGAGTTGGCGGGGACGATCGTGTCCACCGCGGTGGGGCGGGTGTTCGAGCACTTCGCCCGTGCGGAGCTCACTCTGCCGCCGGACCAGTTGCCCTGGCGGGCGGGGCCTGTGGTGCGGGGGTTGCGGTTGTTGCCGGTGCGGTATGAGTTGAGCGCGCACAGTGCGGCTGTGCGGGTGCCGCCCGCGCGGGGAAGCGATGACGTGGCCGCCCCCGCGGAGGCGGTGCCCTTGCGGCAGCCGAGTCGGTTGCTGGGGGCGTTGCGGAGGCTGATGTTCGGGGGCCGGAAGGGCGACTGACGGCTGCCGGTATACCTTTAGCGCCCCCGCCGCCCCTACCCTCCCCCCGCTCGAGCGAAGCCGAGAGTGGGGGAGGGTAGGGGCGGCGGGGGCGAGGAAAGTCAGGCCGGGCGGAGCCAGGTGGTGGACAGGGGGGGCAGGGTCAGGCGGATGCTGGCCGGGTGGGTGTGGTGGGGGTGGGGGTCTGGTTTTACCGGGGCGGGGGTCGTGACGTCGCTGCCTCCGTAGCGGGCGGCGTCCGTGTTGAGGATTTCCTGCCAGGCGGGGACGTCGTCGGGGACGCCCAAGCGGTACTCCTGGCGGACGACGGGGCTGAAGTTGGAGACCGCCAGCAGCGGCGTGCCGTCGGCGTCGTAGCGGAGGAACGCCAGGACGTTGTCGTCCCCGGAGTCACCCGTGATCCAGGAGAAGCCGGACGGGTGGGTGTCCCGTTGCCAGAGGGCCGGGGTTCGGCGGTACGTGGTGTTCAGGTCGCGGACCAGGTCGCGTACGCCCCGATGGTCCGCCTCCGCACCGTACGCGGGATCGAGGAGCCACCAGTCCGGGCCGTGCGCCTCCGACCACTCCGCTCCCTGGGCGAACTCCTGGCCCATGAAGAGGAGTTGCTTGCCGGGGTGGGCCCACATGAAGCCCAGGTAGGCGCGGTGGTTGGCCCGCTGCTGCCACCAGTCGCCGGGCATCTTGGACACCAGGGACCGCTTGCCGTGGACCACTTCGTCGTGGGAGATGGGCAGGACGTAGTTCTCGCTGTACGCGTACACCATCGAGAACGTCATCTCGTTGTGGTGATACTTGCGGTGCACCGGCTCGTGCTGCATATAGCCGAGCGAGTCGTGCATCCAGCCCATGTTCCACTTCAGGCCGAAGCCCAGGCCGCCGAAGCCGCCAGGGCCCGCCACGTGCGTCGGGCGGGTCACGCCGTCCCAGGCCGTGGACTCCTCGGCGATCGTCACGACGCCCGGCACCCGCCGGTACACGGTCGCGTTCATCTCCTGCAGGAAGGCCACCGCGTCCAGGTTCTCCCGGCCGCCGTGCTCGTTCGGCGTCCACTGGCCCGGCTCGCGCGAGTAGTCGAGGTAGAGCATGGAGGCCACCGCGTCCACCCTCAACCCGTCGATGTGGTACTCCTCGCACCAGTAAAGGGCGTTCGCCACAAGGAAGTTGCGCACCTCACGGCGCCCGTAGTCGAACTCCAGCGTCCCCCAGTCGGGGTGCGCGGCCCGCGCCGGGTCCTCGTGCTCGTACAGCGGACGCCCGTCGAACTCGGCCAACGCCCAGTCGTCACGCGGGAAGTGCGCCGGCACCCAGTCCATGAGCACCCCGATCCCGGCCCGGTGCAGGGCATCGACCAGGTACTTGAAGTCGTCGGGGGCGCCGAGCCGGGCGGTGGGCGCGTAGAAGCCGGTGACCTGATAGCCCCAGGAGCCGCCGAACGGGTGCTCGGCGACGGGCAGCAGTTCGACGTGGGTGAAGCCCAGGTCGGAGACGTACGCCGGTAGCTGTTCGGCAAGTTGGCGATACGTCAGCCCCGGTCGCCAGGAAGGCAGATGGATCTCGTAGACGGAGAACGGCGCCTCGTGCGCGGGGATCTCCGCCCGCCTCGCCATCCACTCCGCGTCGCCCCACTCGTACGTCGAGGCGTGGATGATGGAGGAGGTGTTGGGCGGGGCCTCCGTGCGGCGGGCCAGCGGGTCGGCCCGCAGGGTCTTCGAGCCGTCCGGCCGGGTGATCTCGAACTTGTACAGCTCACCCTCGCCGATCCCGGGCACGAACAGCTCCCACACCCCGGACGAACCGAGCGCCCGCATCGGGAACCCGGAGCCGTCCCAGAAGTTGAAGGTCCCGGCCAGCCGTACGCCGCGCGCGTTCGGCGCCCACACGGTGAACCGGGTGCCGGTCACCCCCTGGTGGGTCATCGGCTCGGCCCCGAGCGCCCGCCACAGCTCCTCGTGGCGCCCCTCATTGATCAGATGCAGGTCCAGCTCCCCGAGCGCGGGCAGGAAACGGTACGCGTCCTCGGTCTCCTGCACGCTCCCCTCGTACGAGATCAGCAGCCGGTACGACGCCGGCACCTCCCGCAGCGGCAACAGCGCCGAGAAGAACCCGCCCCCGTCGTCGTGCAACTCGGCCCGCAACGTCCCCACCACCACGCTCACCGCGAGCGCGTACGGCCGGAACGCCCGGAACACCACACCCCCGGGCGCCGGATGCGCCCCGAGCACGCCGTGCGGCGCGTGATGCGTACCGGCGATGAGCCGCTCGCGGTCATCGCCGTCCATGGCGGGGGAGAAGGCGGGTTCGGGGAGCGGCGGCTCGCCGCTTCGGGGCTGGGGAACCGTGGGCTCGGCGTCGGCCGGTGCCGGGACCATCGGTTCGGTGACGGACGTTCCGGAAGCCGGCGGGACGGTTGGGGCGAGGGTCGCCTTCTCCGTCACCTTGCGCGGCTTCACCACCTTCGCCGTCTTCTTCGCGGCGGTCTTCTTCGTGGTGGTCTTCTTGGCCGCGGCCTTCTTCGCGGTGGCTTTCTCGGCCACGGTCTTCTCAGCCACGGCCTTCTTGGCGACCTTCTTCTTGGCGGCCGCTGTCTTCGCCACGGCTGTCTTTGCCACGGCCTTCTCCGCGGCAGCCTTCTTGGCAGGGGCCTTCTTGGCGGCGGCCTTCTTCACCGCGCCCTCGCCCTCGGTCACCTTCTTCGCCGCAGTCTTGCCCGCTGTGGCTTTCTTCGCCACGGCTTCGCCCCCGCCGACCTTCTGCGCTGTCTTCGCTGTCTTCGCCGTCGTCTTCTTCGCCGTCGCTTTCTTCGCCGCGGTTTTCGTCGCGGCCGTCTTCCGTGCGGCCGTCTTCTTCGCGGCCGTCTTCTTCGCCGGGGCGGGCCCCTCGGCGGCGGTGTTGCTGTTCTGTGTGCTGTCGTCGGACGGCGGGACGGGAGTCACAGGGACGGCCTCCTCGGCGGATACGGGGATGTAGGGCGGGGCTTCAGGGGGTGTCGGTGCAGGGGTCGGTGGCGAGGCGGTGGACGGCTGCCAGCGGTACCGGTAGCCAGTCGGGGCGGTGGCGGGCCTCGTAGACGACCTCGTACACCGCCTTGTCGGTCTCGTAGGCGCGCAGCAGTACGGGATCGGACCGCGGGTCGGTCCCGGCGACGTCCGCGTAGCCGGAGCAGTACGCGGCCCGGCAGGTGGACGCCCAGTCCGCTGCCGGGGGTTGGAGGGAGTGGGCGGCGTAGTCGAAGGAGCGGAGCATCCCGGCGATGTCGCGGACGACGGGCTGCGGCATCCGGCGCTCGGCCAGCGGTTTCGACGGCTCGCCCTCGAAATCTATGAGAGACCACTCCCCGGAGGGGGAGCGCAGACACTGCCCGAGGTGCAGGTCGCCGTGGATGCGCTGGGCCGACCAGGTACGGCCCTCGGTGGCCAGGTCCGACAGCGCCTCGAAGGCGGCGCGCAGCCCGGGCGCGTACGGACGGAGGGCGGGTACGGCCTGGGTGGCCGCCTCCAGCCGTTCCGTCATCCCGTCGATCAGCAGCTCCAGTTGGGGCCGGCCCAGCGTGGCCGTGGGCAGGGCCCGGGTCAGCGCGGTGTGCACCTCGGCGGTCGCCCGCCCCAGCGCCCGCGCCTCGGCGGTGAAGTCCTCGCCCTTGGCCAGCATGCTCAGCGCCAGCTCCCAGCCGTCCGCCGCGCCCTGGAGGAACGGCTGGAGGACGCCCAGGACATGGGTGTCGTGGGTGTCGGGATCGGAGGTCCGGCCCAGGTCCGCCACCATCCAGGCCGCCGGGGCCGGTACGCGGGGGCAGCCCTCGCGCGACAGCATCAGCGGCAGTTCGAGGTCGGGGTTGGCACCGGACACGACCCGACGGAACAGCTTCAGGATGAACGTATCGCCATAGGTGATCGAGGAGTTGGACTGCTCCGAGGTCACCACACGCGGCACCAGGCCTTCCGGTATGTCGTGCCGCATGTCCCGTGAGCAGCGGAGATCTCCTATGCGTGCCTGCCTCCGCAGGGCCTCCAGGAGCACGTCCGCGAGGCGCGGGTCGTGCAGCGCCTCGTACACCGTCCGCCCGGCCAGCGGCCCCTCGGACACATGACCGATCAGCGCGGGTGCGAGCCGGGGTGGCAGGGCCGCGCGTACGCCGAGCAGGAGCTGGTAGCAGTCGCCGGGGCCGGGGTGGGCGGGGGCGCCCTGGGACGGCAGCAGCGGCTGGTGGGCGCGTACGAGGAGATGCAGCAGCCCCGCCTTCGCGCCGCCCCCCATCGGCAGCAGTTCCGTCCCCGCCACCAGGCTGAACCCGGTGACGGGCCGCCCCTTCCCCGCGAACCAGCGCTGCCGCGGCAGCCACTCCCGCAGGAGCGGCTCCAGCGAGTGGAGCAGCCCGGGAGTCGGCTCCATGGCGGGCGGTGGAGCAGGACTTGTCGCAGTGGAGTGCGTGGCGGCTTCCGACATGGCGTCGCGTCCTTTCCCCGAGGGCGGGGGTTCCTGATTGCGTGCCCCGGGCGGGCCGGGAGAAACCGGCCCGGCCCGCCCGGGGTTCCGATCGGCTACACGGGGTCCTTCCGCAAGCGGAACCAGTAGAAGCCGTGGCCCGCGAGGGTGAGGAGATAGGGCAGCTCGCCGATGGCCGGGAAGCG
>NZ_VTHJ01000047.1:78212-78632 GCF_008386495.1 Streptomyces tailanensis
ACCGCCGATGAGTTCGACGGGGTGGCGTCCTTCGTAGGCGCGCAGGTCGAGTTCGGTGGGCTGGGCGAAACGGGAGAAGTTGTGCACGCACAGCACCAGGTCGTCCTTGCATTCCCGGAGGAAGGCGAGGACGGCCGGGTTCGACGAGGGGAGTTCGGTGTACGAGCCCAGGCCGAACGCCGGGTTCTGCTTGCGGATCTCGATCATGCGGCGGGTCCAGTGCAGCAGCGACGACGGGGAAGACATCGACGCCTCGACGTTCGTCACCTGGTAGCCGTAGACCGGATCCATGATCGTCGGTAGCGAAAGCCGTCCCGGATCGCAGGAGGAGAAGCCAGCGTTGCGGTCCGGCGTCCACTGCATGGGGGTGCGTACGGCGTCGCGGTCGCCGAGCCAGATGTTGTCGCCCATGCCGATCTC
>NZ_VTHJ01000048.1 GCF_008386495.1 Streptomyces tailanensis
TACAGCCACTACCCCAGGCACAGCAGGGACTTCAGGAAAGCTCACCCTGACGAGCCGAAGTCAGTAACCTCGCCGGTTATCCGACCTGCTGATCTGCGGTTCTTCCCGGGACAGCGAAGGCGGCCGTTCTCCACGCTTCGAGATTCCCGCGTAGGGCCCTTGCCAGGTGATGGCAGCAGCACCCAGTAGGCACCGCCTGCCCCTCAAAGCCGCGCGCTAGTCGCCGACTCGCCTCATCCAGTACGGGTAACCACCTGAATGCCGCTGCTATCAGGCCCCCCCCCCGGAACCCCGTCGGAGCGACGGCCCTCGAAGGAGCTCTCACTAGAGTGCGATCCATGGAACCCCGTTGGCTCTCCCCCGAGGAGCAGCGCGCCTGGCGCGCCTACCGCGACCTCAGCCTGGTGCTAGAGGACGCTCTCGACCAGCAACTGCGACATAAGGCCGACCTCAGCCACCTGTACTACTCGGTGATGGTGTTCCTCTCGGAGGCCCCCGAGCGACGGCTGCGCATGACAGACCTCGCCGAACAGCTGAAGATCGCCCGGACACGGCTCTCCTACACCGTCAGCCGCATGGAGGAGCGCGGCTGGGTGCGCCGCGAGGACGCGCCGGGGGACGGACGGGCTCAGCTCGCCGTGCTGACGGACGAGGGGCTGACCGCCCTTGAGCAGGCCGCCCCCAGTCACGTCGCCACCGTCCGGGCTGCCGTCTTCGACCGGCTGACACCCGAGCAGGCGCGCGCCTTCGGTGAAGCGTGCGAGATCATCCTCAACGGCCTCACGGGCCCGGACCGCCCGGCCTTCCCCGCCGACCTCCCCTGGCGTCGCTGACCTCCCTCCAGAGGCAGAGGCAGAGGCGAGCCCGCCGAACTCCCATCCTCCCTGACTACCCTGCATGACAGTCCAGACACTCACCGCAACTTATTGCAGATTTGCAGTACCTGCTCTAGAGTGACAGCAGATAGTTGAAGCATCAAGCTTCCCCTTCTTGTCCCCACCACGAAGGAGCCGAGTGTGAAGTCCTCCCGCAAGGCATGGGCCGTCGCCGCCACCCTGGGCGTCCTGGCCGCAAGCGGTGCCACCGTCGCCGCCACCACCCCTTCCCCGAAACCCGCCCCCAAACACACGAGCGAAGAAGACCAGCTGCAGAAGCTGTACAAGGAGGCCGTGGCCGAGGGCGGCCGCCTGGTCGTCTACGCCGGCGGTGACAAGCCGGGCCAGGCGGACTACCTCAAGGACGCGTTCGTCAAGAAGTTCCCCAAGATGAAGGTCGACATCGTCGTCGACTTCAGCAAGAACCACGACGCCCGCGTCGACAACCAGATCGCCGAGCACCACGTGGTGGCCGACGTCGTCCACCTCCAGACCGTCGACGACTTCCCGCGCTGGAAGAAGGAAGGAGTGCTGCAGAAGTACAAGCCGGTCGGCTGGAACAAGGTCTTCCACCAGATCAAGGACAAGGACGGCTACTACACCGGCCTGTTCTTCTTCGCCTTCTCCAACGTCACGGCCACCAAGCTCGGCGACGATGCGCCCGTCGAGGCCAAGGACTTCCTCAAGCCCGAGTTCAAGAACAAGCTCGTCTTCACCTACCCGAACGACGACGACGCCGTCCTCTACTACTTCAAACAGCTCACCGACAAGTACGGCTTCGACTACCTGAAGAAGCTGCTCGCCCAGAACCCGAAGTTCGTCCGCGGCACCCAGGACTCCGCCGACCTGGTCGGCTCCGGTGACTACGTGGCGAGCTTCGGCACGAGCGGAGGCGTCCCGGGCGTCGCCGAGACCACCCTGCCGAAGAAGTCGCCGTGGGTCGCCTGGCCGCAGACCGGTGCCATCCTCAAGAACGCCCCGCACAAGGCGGCCGCCAAGCTCTACCTGAGCTGGCTGCTGTCCAAGGACGCCCAGCGAAACTCCATCGACACCTGGAGCGCCCGCACCGACGTCGCCGCGCCGGCGGGCCGCAAGGGCATCTTCGACTACGTGAACATGAACCCGCTCGGTCTCGGCGAGTTCATGAGCGACCGCACCGCCCTGGACCGCTACAAGGCCCGTATCAACCTCTATGTCGGCGACGTCAAGGGCGTGAACCCCTCCGACCCGCAGGGCGTGCTCGGCCTGTACCCCGTCAACCAGGACGGCACCCAGGGCTGACGGCCCTGAGTCAGCCAGCCTCACAGGAATCCACATCCCAGAGCTGCACCGTCTGCCAAACCCTGCCCGGTGACCGTCCGCGAGCACTGCTGGAATCGGCCCAAGGCAGGAATTTGGATGCCACACTTCTGTCGTGGCACACCCGAGACCGCACCCGGAGCAACACGCCGCCCCAGGCGGCAGCCGCAAGGAAGAACCGCGCTCCGCCCACTGTTGTCTGTCACAGCAGCCCTTGCACGATTCCCAAGGAGGCCGAGCTTGTACGGCGACGCAGCAACGATCCGCAAGATCCTCACCGAGCTCGGCGACACCTGGGCGATCGTGGGCCTGTCGACGAACCAGCGGCGTGCGGCATACGGCGTCGCCGACGTCCTCCAGCGCTTCGGCAAGCGCATTGTTCCTGTGCACCCGAAGGCCGAGACGGTCCACGGTGAAAAGGGATACCCCTCCCTGGCAGCGATCCCCTTCCAAGTCGACGTCGTCGACGTGTTCGTCAACAGCGACCTCGCCGGCCCCATCGCCGACGAGGCCGCTCGCATCGGCGCCAAGGCCGTCTGGTACCAGCTCGGTGTCATCGACGAAGCCGCATACGAGCGCACCCGCGCCGCCGGTCTCGACATGGTCATGGACCGCTGCCCAGCCATCGAGATTCCCCGGCTCGGCTGACCTGCCCGGCTCACGGGGTCACCTCCATACGAAACGGAATCGCACCTGCGGACACTGTCCCCGTGGACGTCGTCGACGTCTTCGTCAACAGCGACCTCGCGGGCCCCATCGCCGACGAGGCGGTCCGCATCGGCGCCAAGGCCGTCTGGTTCCAGCTGGGCGTGATCGACGAGGAGGCGTACGACCGCACACGCGCCGCCGGCCTGGACATGGTCATGAACCACTGCCCGGCGATCGAGATACCGCGCCTGGGCTGAACTCCTTCACGGCCCGAGCGGCCTGGGAGGACCTCAGTCGTGTGCGACGACCGCGACCGGGGCCGTCGCATGGTGGAGTACGGCGTGGGTGATGGGGCCGATGTGGGTGCCGAGGGGGGAGTGACGGATACGGCGGCCGACGATGACCAGGGAGGATGTGTGGGAGGCGTCGACCAGGTGGTCGGCCGCCTTGCCGAGGCGGGACTCCTCGATGACCTCGACGGCGGGGAACTCGCGCCGCCAGGGGCTCAGTACTTTGGCCAGTGCTGTGGCGTCTTCGCGGCCCAGGTCGGCGGCCGGTTCGGGGTCTTCCCGCAGGCCGAGCACGAAGTGGGGCGGTGGGCTCCAGTCGTGGACGACCCGCAGGGCCGTCTCCCGCAGGGCGGCGGCCTCGAAGGCGAATCTGATCAGTGTGCCGTTCGGGTGCGCCGTGTCCAGGCCGAGGACGACGGGCCGGAACGGCGCCGCGTCCGCCGGGGTACCGGAGGGGTCCGGCGCGTGTTCATCCGCGGCCCGCTCCTCGGCGCGTACGAGGACGACCGGCCGCTCGGTGTGCGCGATGACGTGCAGTCCTACGGAGCCGAGGAGGAACCCGGCGATCCCGCTCACCCCTCGGGAGCCGAGCACGACGAGTTCGGCGTCTTCTGCCGCCTTCACCAGTGCCTCGGTCGCCCGACCCGTCAGCTGCTCGGTGGTGACCTCCACGCCGGGGTGGCGCAGCCGGATGCCGTCGGACCTCTCGCGCAGGATCCGCCCGGGGCCGGTCCCGGGCACCTCCGGCTCGATCCGTGCCTCGGTGTCCAGCATCGGCGCCCGCCCCATCGGCTCGGGGAACAGTTCCCAGACGTTGACCAGCCGCAAGGGCAGTGCGCGCAGCCGTGCCTCCCTGGCCGCCCACTCGGTGGCGGCCATGCTCTCAGGGGAGCCGTCGAGGCCCACGACGACGGTGCGGGGCATGGGACGCACCTCCTCGGGTCGGGCTCTGTGTCCTTCCCTCTCCCCCGGGTCACCCGAATCGGCGCGGTCAGGCCTACGAGGGCCTACGAGGCCGAGCGCACTCAGGCGCTCACACCGGCAGCAACCGCGTCACCAGTTCGCCGAGGCGCCGGGCGTTGCGGCAGGCGTGCATGTCGACGACCTCGGCGTATGTGTGGGCGGCGGAGTCGCCCGTGCCCCACTGAGAGGGGGACTCCGGGTTCAGCCAGTGGACGCGGCGGGCGCGGGCGGCGACGCGTCGCAGGGCGGCCACGTTGGGGTCGAACCCGTTGGTGCGGGCGTCGCCGAGGACGATCACCGACGTACGCGGGCCCACCGCGTCGAGGTGGCGCTCGGCGAACTCGCCCAGCGCGGCCCCGTAGTCGCTGCTGCCGTGCCAGCCGCTGATCGTGGCCTCGGCGGCGAACCGGCGGCCGAGTTCGGCGGGGTCGGCCTCGCCGGTGGTGACGAGGTGGGTGACCTCGTCGACGCGGTTGACGAAGGCGTAGACCCGCACCTTGCTGAACTGGTCCCGCATCGCCTGCACCAGCAGCATCGTGAAGTTCGCGAACCCGGCGACCGACCCGGACACATCGCAGAGGAGCACGATCTCCGGACGGGCCGGCCGGTGCCGCCGGTACGCCGGGCGCAGCGGCACCCCTCCGGTGGACAGCGAGCGGCGCAGCGTACGCCGGATGTCGATCTGCCCTCGCGCGGCCCTGCGTCGCCGGGCGGCCAGCCGGGTCGCGAGCTTGCGGGCCAACGGCTGGACGGTACGGCGGAGTTCGACGAGTTGCTCGCGGCTCGCGATGAGGAAGTCGACCTGGTCGGCGCTCGGTGCGATACCCCGTTCGGCGATGAACTCCGCGCCACGGCGTTCGGCGACCCGCCGCCGCGCCTCGGTCCGGATCCGGTTCCGGAAGTCCTCGATACGGCGCCGGATCTCATCGGCGTCCAGCCGTTCGGTGAACCCGCCCGAGCCGATTCCCCCACCGAAGCCCCCGCCGAAGCCCGAGCCGAATGCGCCGACGCCCGAACCCGAGCCGACGCCGGACCCCGACCCCGCCCCAGGGCCGCCGCCCCTCCCGCCTGCCCGCTGGTCCGCCAGGATCCGAGCCAGCAGCGTCTGCGGCCGGAGCCGGTCCAGCGTCTGGTGGGCCGACCAGCCGTCCGAGCCCGGCGACGTCCCGTACCGGCCGAGCAGATCCACGGCCTCACCGGCGAGGCGGTTGAGGGCGGCCGTGTCGTCCGCGGCCAGCGCCTGGGCGAGCCGGTCGCGCAACTCGTCCCGGTCCGCGGCCGGCGCGCCCGACGTTCCCGTCAACTCGCCCACGCCGAGCGGGAAGTACAGCTCGAAGGCCGCGTCGAACACGGCTCGCTGACGGTCGGCGCGCAGCAGCGCCGCCGCCAGCCCCTCGCGGATCCGCTCCCGGTCGGTGAGGCCCAGCGCCTCCAGGACGGCCGCCGCGTCCACGGTCTCCCCGGGACCGATCCGTATCCCGTGGCCACGCAACGCCCGTACGAGCCCGGTGAGCCGCTCGGCCAGGGGAGAACGCGCGTCGGTGGCCGGGGCGTTCATACCAACGTCAGCTTCCGTGTGGCCTTCGCGATGTCGTCCTGGTGCTTGAGGATCACCCCGAGGCTGTCCCGTACGACGGTCTCGTCCAGGTTGTCGGCGCCGAGGGCCAGCAGGGTGCGGGCCCAGTCGATGGTCTCGGCGACCGAGGGCGCCTTGCGCAGTTCCATCTCGCGCAGCGCGCCGACCACCCGGACCAGGGAGTCGGCGAGCGTGGCGTCCAGGCCCGGTACCTGCAACCGTACGATCCGCTGCTCCAACTCGGCGTCGGGGAAGTCGAGATGGAGGAAGAGACAGCGGCGGCGCAGGGCCTCGGAGAGTTCGCGGGTGGCGTTGGAGGTGAGGACGGTGAACGGACGCCGGGTGGCGGTGATCGTGCCCAATTCGGGGACGGTGACCTGGAAGTCACTCAGCACCTCAAGGAGCAGGCCCTCGACCTCGACGTCCGCTTTGTCCGTCTCGTCGATGAGGAGCACGGTCGGCTCGTCGCCCCGGATGGCGGTCAGCAGGGGCCGGGTGAGCAGGAACTCGTCGCTGAAGATGTCGGTGCGCGTCTCGTCCCAGGCCTCGTCGCGCCCCGCGGTGATGCGCAGCAGCTGCTTGGCGTGGTTCCACTCGTACAGGGCGCGGGACTCGTCGATGCCCTCGTAGCACTGGAGCCGGACGAGCCGGGCCGCGCCGACCCGGGCGACGGCCTTGGCCAGCTCGGTCTTGCCGACGCCCGCGGGGCCCTCCACCAGCAGGGGCTTGCCGAGCCGGTCGGCCAGGAACACGGTCGTCGCGACGGCCGTCGAGGCCAGGTATCCCGCTTCGGCGAGCCGGGCGGAGACGTCGTCGACGGAGGCGAAGAACCCTGTTCCCTCCGGCCTGCCGTTGTCGTCGGCCATGTGCCCACTCCCCCTCGTGCCGAGCGCGATGTGCCCCCACTGGCACCCGCATTCAAGTTACCAAGCGGTCGCTTGGAATGCCTCCGCCTCGGTATGTCTCCGCATTCACGCCGCGACGACGAGCCGCCCCACCAGGTCCTCCCATCCCCGCTCCAGTCGTTCGAGAGACATGCCCCGGCGGTTGATCAGGTGGTCGACGAGGTTGATGTCCAGGTAGCCCAGCAGGGTCTGCGCTATGAGTTCGATGTCGCCCGCGGCGTCGGCGCGGCGCAGCAGCATGCAGAGGTGGCCGAGTCTGAGCCGGCTCGCCGGGTTGGTGTGGAGGCGGGAGACCTCGGTACGCGCGGCCAGGTACAGATCGCGGTGTGCGTGTTCGTGCCGTATCACGGCGGCGCCGAAGGCGCGGAGCCGCTCCACGGGCGGAGCGTCGGGGCCGAGGGGCGGCGGCCCGGTCAGGAACGCGGCCTGGAGCTCCCGCTCGTGGTGGTCGAGGAGCGCCACCACGAGCCCGAACCGGTCGCCGAACCGCCGGAAGACGGTCCCCTTGCCCACCTGGGCGGCGTTCGCCACGGCTTCCATGGTCAGGTTGGCCGCTCCGCACTCCGCCGCGAGCCGGGCGGCCACCTCCAGCAGGCGGGTGCGGTTGCGCGCCGCGTCCGCCCGCAACCGAGGCTGGTCGGCGGGGGTGAGCGTGAGGTCGATGAGTCCGTCGAGGGGGTCCGGGTCCTGGGGCACGGGGAAGGGCGGCAGCGGCTCGTTCATGAAAGGAGCGTAACGCTCGTCACGAAGAAATGGACCCCGGTCCGAATAGGTGCTACAAATTTCAGCGGACCCTGGTCCGCTTAAGCCTCGGTCCGCTTGGTCACCACCCTTTGGCACCCTGCTAGGAGTCAGCTCATGTCTGTCCGCATCCTCGCGCTCGTCGGTAGCCTTCGCGCCGGTTCGCACAACCGCCAGCTCGCCGAGGCCGCCGTGAAGCACGCCCCCGAGGGCGTCGAGATCGAGCTGTTCGAGGGCCTGGCCGACGTCCCGTTCTACAACGAGGACATCGACACCGAGGCCGCCCTCCCGGCCACCGCGGCGCAGCTGCGCGAGGCCGCGGGTCAGGCCGATGGCTTCCTGCTCTTCTCCCCCGAGTACAACGGCACCATCCCGGCCGTGCTGAAGAACGCCATCGACTGGCTGTCCCGCCCGTACGGCGCCGGCGCGTTCACCGGCAAGCCGGTCGCCGTGGTCGGCACCGCGTTCGGGCAGTTCGGCGGCGTGTGGGCGCAGGACGAGACCCGCAAGGCCGTGGGCATCGCCGGCGGTACGGTCCTGGAGGAGGCCAAGCTCTCCATCCCGGGCTCCGTGGTCCGCTTCACCGAGACCCACCCGGCCGACGACGCCGAGGTCGTCACCGGCCTCACCCAGGTCCTCTCGCAGCTCACCGCCCAGACGGGCACCGCGGCCGCCTGAGCCGGACCCGCACCGTGCGGCGCCGGGTTCCGGGTCACGCACCCGGGGCCCGGCGCCGACGTTCAGGCGGGAGCCGGCGAACCCGCCTCGATCAAGCCGATCAGGCAATCCCCAGCCCCTCCAGTACCACAGCGTTCGGCAGTTCCGCGAACGCCTTGCCCGGCACCAGCAGCTTGCCCCGCCGCCGTCCGCTGCCGACCAGGACGTACGGCAGGTCGACCACCGCGGCGTCCACCAGGACCGGCCACGCCTGAGGCAGCCCGACGGGCGTGATGCCGCCGTACTCCATCCCGGTCTCCCCCGTGGCGGTGTCCATCGGGGCGAACGAGGCCTTGCGGGCGCCCAGTTGGCGGCGTACGACGCCGTTCACGTCGACCCGGGCGGCGGACAGCACGACGCACGCGGCCAGGCTCGACTCGCCGCCCCGCTTGCCCGCGACGACCACGCAGTTCGCGGACTGGTCGAGCAGCTCCTGCCCGTAGTGCTGGACGAACACCGAGGTGTCGGCCCACTCCGGGTCGGTCTCGACGTACAGGATCTGGTCGGCGGGCACGCTGCCGCGCCAGTGGCGTACGGCGTCGGCGACCGGGCCGACGAGTTCGTCGAGGCAGTCGGGGGCGGGGGTGGCGTGGTCGAAGTCTCCGATGGGTGCGCGCATGAAACGCACGCTAACAGGGCCCGTGGACAGCCGAGTCGGCGTCTCAGGTCACGGGTGGCACCGGTGGCACGGACACCGTCAGCACCATTTTCGTCGGCACGTCGCCCTGATTGGCGTACTCGTGCGCGGCGTTGGCCTCGAAGGTGACGCTCGCGCCGGCCGGGACGCGGTACTCCGCGCCCTCGACGGTGAGCGTCAGCTCGCCCGCCGTGATGTGGGCGATCTCGACCGTCCCGACGGGGTGCGGGTCCGACCGGCTGCTCTCCCCCGGCATCAGCCGCCAGTCCCACATCTCCAGCGGGCCGGGGGCCTCCGCACCGGCAAGGAGCCTGCTGTAGCTGCCGCCTTCGGTGTGCCACAGCCGCACCACCTGGTCGGCCGGGACGACCCGGACCTTGGGGCCCTGCTCGTAGTCGAGCAGCGTGGTGATGCTGACGCCCAGGGCGTCGCCGATCTTGACGACCGTGCCGAGGCTGGGGTTGGTGCGGGCCTGCTCGATCTGGATGAGCATGCCGCGGCTGACTCCGGCACGGGCGGCGAGCACGTCCAGCGTGAAGCCGCGTACCGCGCGCCAGTGCTTGACGTTGCGCGCCAGGGACTGGGTCAGCAGGTCGAGGTCCGACACATTCCGTCCAATATTCTGAATGACAGAGTTCAATGCAATGAACTACGGTGTGGTGCACCCTTCGTTCACCGAACTGTACTGCGAGGCCACCGCATGACCGCACTCTTCGCCCTGGCCACCAGCCTGCTGTGGGGGCTGGCCGACTTCGGCGGCGGTCTGCTGACCCGACGGGTCCCCGCGCTCACGGTGGTCGTCGTCTCGCAGTCGATCGCGGCGGCCGTGCTCGGGACGATCGTGGTCGCGACCGGCGGCTGGAGCGAGGCCGGCCCTCAACTGTGGTTCGCCGTGGCCGCCGGCCTGGTCGGCCCGGTCGCCATGCTCGCCTTCTACAAGGCGCTCGCCCTGGGCCCGATGGGCGTGGTCTCCCCACTCGGCTCCCTGGGCGTGGCCGTCCCGGTCGGCGTGGGTCTCGTCCTCGGCGAACGCCCCGGCCTGCTGCAGTTCCTGGGCATCCTTGTCGCCGTCGCAGGCGTGGTCCTCGCGGGCGGCCCGCAGTTCAAGGGCGCACCCGTCCAACGGCAGGCCCTCCTCCTCACCCTCCTCGCGGCCTTCGGCTTCGGCGCGGTGATGGCCCTGATCGCCGAGGCGTCGACGACCCTCAACGGCCTCTTCCTGGCCCTGTTCGTCCAACGCGTCACCAACATCGCCGCAGGCGGCACGGCCCTGTACGTGGCGGTCCGACGCGGCACCCCCGCCCTCCCCCCGGAAGGCTTCCCGTACCGCTCCCTCCCCGCCTTCGCCTTCGTAGGCCTGGCGGACGTAGCAGCCAACGGAACGTACGCCCTGGCCGCGCAAACCGGCCCGGTCACCGTGGCCGCCGTCCTGGCCTCCCTCTACCCGGTGATCACCGCCCTCGCCGCCCGAACGATGCTCGGCGAACGCCTACGGGCCGTACAGGCAGCGGGAGCGGGCCTGGCCTTGGTGGGAACGGTCCTGCTGGCGACGGGTTAGAGCACCTTCCCAGCAGGGGCCGGCTTTTCAGGGGCGCGGGGAACCGCGCGACAAGCCACAATGGACCCGCACCCGCCACACGACAAACGCCCCCGAGCTATTAGGCGGTCTCCCCCATCCCTTCCGCCTCCAACTCAGCCAACGCCAACAACTGCTCCGGTGTAACCCCGGAGGGAATCGGCACAGGCGCAGGCGTCCGAAGCGGCGGCTGCCACCCCTCCACCGCATCCCACCGCCGTACGACCTTCGCGGGCGCCCCGGCCACCACACAGCGATCCGGCACCACACCACGCACCACGGCCCCGGCGGCCACCACCACATTCCGCCCGATCCGCGCCCCCGGCAGAATCACCGCCCCCGTGCCGATCCAGCACCCGGGCCCGATCGACACCGGATCCATCCGCGGCCACTGCTTGCCGATGGGCTCGTCGGGATCGTCGTACGAGTGGTTCGTGGACGTCACATACACATACGGCCCGACGTAGCAGTCGCTGCCGATCGTGACGGTCGTATCGGCGATGACATGGCTGCCGCGCCCGAGGACGACACCGTCACCGATGCGCAGGATCGGTTCGGCACCGAGGTCGAGGTCGGGCATCAATCCGGCGGTCAGGGTGACCTGTTCGCCGATGATGCAGTGGGCGCCCAGATGGATCCACGGCTCACCGAAGACCGTGCCGAGCGGAAAGGCCAGTCTGGTACCCGTTCCCATCGCGCCGAAGCGGAAGCGTCCGGGCCGCTCGGCCGTCACCGACCCCGTGCGCTGCAGCCATGCCCAGCCCGCATGGACGGCGCGCTGTACGAGGCGACACCGCCAGGACGAGAACGTGTTCTCACTCTTCGGCACCCGCTCACCGTACTCACCGGGCGGCACGCGCGCGGTGTCGTACGGCTGTGATCTTCACCCCACGCAGGGTCCCGCCCATGGCTTACGGTTCGCGTGGGACTGATCCACGACGAGGAGGCGGCAATGACTCGGCAGCGGGCGCTGATCACGGCATTCGGCGGCAAGAGGCCGGACGTGGAGGAGGCCGCGTTCGTCTCCCCCACGGCGGTGGTGATCGGAGACGTGACGCTCCACGCCGGGTCGAGCGTCTGGTACGGGGCGGTGTTGCGCGCGGAGTACGAGCCGATCGTCATCGGCGCCGACGCCAACATCCAGGACAACTGCACGCTGCATGTCGATCCCGGGTTCCCGATCTCCATCGGCGAGCGCGTCTCGATCGGGCACAACGCGGTGGTGCACGGGGCGACGGTGGAGGACGACTGTCTGATCGGTATGGGTGCGACCGTGCTGAACGGCGCGGTGATCGGGGCGGGGTCCTTGGTGGCCGCACAGGCCCTGGTGCCCCAGGGGATGCGGGTGCCGCCCGGTTCGCTGGTCGCGGGGGTGCCGGCGAAGGTGAAGCGGCCCCTCACCGATGAGGAGCGTGAGGGGATCTCGCTGAACGGGGCGGTCTACACGGAGCTGGCGAAGGGGCACCAGGAGGCGCAGGAGAGCTACGGCGTCTGAAGGGGCGCCCTACTCGGCGGCGGGGACCAGTTCACCTTCGGGGCTCTCTGCCTTCTCCGCCGCCTTCTTGGCCTTCCGCTTGATCACCAGCATCGACGTGGCACCGATCAGCACCGCCAGGACCAGGCCCAGCCAGGAGAACCGCTTGAGCCAGGCCTCGGCGACCACGCCGACGTAGTAGATGACGGCGGTGGTGCCGCCGGCCCAGAGGATGCCGCCGAGGACGTTGGCCGTGAGGAAGCGCCAGTAGGGCATCTGGAGGACGCCGGCGAGCGGGCCGGCGAAGATGCGCAGCAGGGCGATGAAGCGGCCGAAGAAGACGGCCCACATGCCCCAGCGGTCGAAGGACCGTTCGGCGACCGCGATATTGCTCTCGCTGAAGTGTTTGGGGAACCTGCGCCCGAGCTTGGCGAGGAGCGGACGTCCGCCTTTGCGGCCGATGGCGTAACCGATGGAGTCACCGATGATCGCGCCGGCCGTCGCGCAGGCTCCGAGGATGAACGGGTTGATGTCGCCGTGCTGGGAGGCGAGCAGCGCGGAGGAGACCAGGATGATCTCGCCCGGCAGCGGGATTCCGAGGCTCTCCAGGCCGATGACCACGCCCACCAGCAGATAGATGCTGAGTGGGGGCACTGTTTCGAGCCACTCCTGGACGTGCAAAGCCGATTCCTCCCATGTAGCGGATCCCGGGCCCCCGGCGCGCGCTCACAGAGCGCACGCCGGGGCAGCCTACCCGCTTGGTTGGACGTCGGCGGAGTTCTACAGGTGGTCCCACAGGTCGCACTGGTGCTCACTGTGCACGGTCGTGCTCAGCCCGTTGCCGCCCTGTCCGGCGGTCCGGAGGGTGAGCACCTTCCCTCCGTCGGCCGGTGCGGCGGGCTGACCGGCGGCCCGTGGGACGCCGTCGCGGATGAAGGAGCCCCAGTAGTCGATCATCTGCCGGGACAGCGTCCGCTGCCCGGCGTTCAGCGGTGTCTCCAACCCGAAGTGCTTGAAGAGGTACTGCACCTCGTTGACATGGGTCGCGCCGAAGTCGAAGTCCGTGCCCAGGTCGCGCAGCGAGGCGAAGGGCGACGAGGTGCGGTCGGCGAACTCGTACGCGTACACCGGTCCGCGATCCGCGAGGAGCCCGGTCAGCCGCAGCGCGGAGCAGGCGAAGCGCTGGTCGCCCTGGGCCGTGCCGTAGGCGATGGTCGGCGAGGGGTACGCCGACAGCGGGTAGCGGTCCAGTGCGCGGTCGCCGAAGTCGGTGCGCATGACGCCCGGGTACTGCTCGGCCGTGAGCGGGGTGCCGACGGCGTCGAACCGGGCGAAGGCGAACAGCCGCCCCTCGTCCTGGTTGGCGCCGTTGAGGACGGGTACGCGGGCCGCCGCCCCCTTCGCGTACAGCGCGGCGGGCTGCTCGGGCAGGAAGTCGCCGCCGATCACGGGTCCCCAGTTCAGACCGGCCTGGGCGGCGAGGATCTCGGCGGCGGGCTTGGCGCGCAGGCAGGCCATGTCCGCGCAGTCCAGCTTCGCCATGAAGGCCTTGCCCTGCGCCACCGCCGTATCCTGCGTACGGGCCGCGCAGTCGCCGTATGCCCCGCTCTGCACGATCCCGGCGTGGAACAGGCCCTTCGACGTCGGTGAGGCCATCTGGTTGCAGACCGAGCGGCCGCCCGCGGACTCGCCCGCGATGGTGACCCGGCCCGGATCGCCGCCGAAGCGACCGATGTTGGCGCGCACCCAGCGCAGCGCGGCCTGTTGGTCGAGCATGCCGAAGTTGCCGGAGACCCCGTCGCGCGACTCGGCGTCGAGGTCGGTCGTGGCGAGGAAACCCATCGCGCCCAGGCGGTAGTTGACGGTCACGACGACGGCGCCGGTCCGCCGTGCGAAGGTGTCCGGCACGATGTCCTCGCCGGCGCCCGCGGTGAGCCCGCCACCGTGCAGCCACACCATGACCGGGCGGGCGCCACGGCTGCCACGGCCTTCCGGCACGTACACATTGAGGTCGAGGCAGTCCTCGGTGTGGCTCGGCTGCTCATAGCCGGGGTCCCAACTCGCCGTCTGCACACATCTGTTCCCGAACTCCCGCGCCTCGCGCACCCCGTGCCAGGGCCGCGTCGACCGGGGCTCGGTCCAGCGGAGGTCTCCGACGGGCGGCTGAGCGTAGGGGATGCCGAGGAACTGCCGCCCCTCGGTGGTGGTTTCGCCGCGGATCCAGCCGGCGTCGGTGCGGACGAGGGTCGGCTGCCGGGGTTCGACGGCTTGTACGGGCGCGGGAGTCAACAGGGCGATGGCAAGGGCGGTTGCCGCTGCGCCGAGCCGCCATAAGCGGGTGGTTGCGGAACTCCGCCGGGACACGGTGTCTGACATGAAGCCGTCACTCCTTCGTGCAGGCGTCTGTGGACCGCGTGTGCGTATGCGTGTGCCGGGCGGGAAACTAGGGCCGGCGGTGACTCGCGTCAATGAAGTGAACGCAAGAAACCCTCGTCGCCCTCGTTCAATGGGAAGGAGAGGGCGGCGAGGGTCCGGGGGCGACCGGAGTCAGGCGTTGGGACGCAGCGTCCAGATGACGGTCATCTCGCCGGTCACGGCGCCGTCGGCGCGCCGGATGGCGACGGAGACGGGGAACTCGGGGCGCTGACCGGCGTCGAGTTCGGCGACGACCTCGGCGGCGGGGCGGCCCAGCGTCGCGGTGGCCGTGACCGGGCCCATCGCGAGCTTCTTGTACGCGATCTCCGCGCTGACCGCGAGCGGCACGGCACGGGAGAGTTGATCCCCGAACGCGGCGAGCACGATCGTCCCGCTCGCCGTCTCCCCCAGCGTGAACATCACTCCGGCGTGCGGCCCGCCGACATGGTTGTGGTACTCGCTCTGATCGGGCAGCGCCACCACGGCCTTCTCCGCCGAGGTCTCCAGGAACTCCAACTTCAGTGTCCTGGCCATCGGCACCGTGGCGGCGAGCATCTCGCCGATCGACATCTGGTCTGCGCTCATGACCCAGATGTTACCCGCGAGTAGACAACCTGGCCAGGAGCGCCCGGCGTCAAAAGTCGTCGGCCCGGGGCGTTTTGGAGCCGTTCGTCCCAACTGCAAAGCCGCTTGGTGGACTCCCGTGGCACCCCGCCCCCCGGCGCCTTTATGGTTACGAGCCATGTGGCCAGGACAGCAGCAGCCGCCCGGGGGCGAGCACAATCCGCAGCAGCCGAACCCGTATCAGCAACCGGGGTACGGACAGCCGGGACAGCCGGCACCAGGACAGCCGGGGCAGCCGGGGCAACCGGGGCAACCGGGGCAACCGGGGCAACCGGGACCAGGACAGCCGGGACAGCCAGGACAGTCGGGATACCAACAGCCGGGGTACCAGCAGCCCAACCCCTACCAGCAGCCCGGTTACCAGTCGACGGGTCAGCAGTCCGCGTACGGGCAGCAGCCCCAGTGGGGTACCCCGGCTCCCGTGGGCGCTCCGGAACCGCCGGGCGGAGGCGGCGGCAACCGGACCAAGCTGATCGCGATCATCGCGGCCACGGCCGTCGTCGTGGCGGCCGGGGTGACCGGGTTCCTCGTCCTCGGCGGCGACGGGGACGAGAAGACCGAGGCGAAGAACAAGCCGGCGCCGTCGGTCTCCTCATCACCGACCCCGTCGCCGTCCGTTTCGGAGAACCCGCGCGGCGAGGACGCCGGGGCGAAGCCGACCATCGAGGGCTGGAAGGTCGTCGTCAACCCCAAGTGGGGCACGGCCTTCGACGTTCCCGCCGAGTGGGAGGTCTCCTCGCCCGACACGTTCATCGGCTTCGAGGACAGTGAGAAGGGCGACGGCTCGGTCCTCATCGGCATGTCGGCGCCCGCGCACCTGAAGACGGAGTGGTGCACGTCCGACGACGACAAGGACGGCAACGAGGACACCAAGTCCCTCGCCGCCGTGGGCACCAAGGGCCAGCAGGGCGCCAAGGACACCGCCGACATCGCCCGCAACGACTCGGCGTGGTGGGTCTTCGGCGGCTACACCGACCAGAAGGAAGCCTCCAAGAAGCTGATGACCGTCGGCAAGCCCGAGACGTACACGACGACGTCGGGCGTCGAGGGCAGTGTCGCAACCACCCACTCCAGCGGCGTGACCAAGAAGAGCAAGAGCAAGTGCGACAGCGACGGCAAGGCGACGACGTTCGCTTTCAAGAACTCGGCGGGTGACTTCGTCTCCTGGACGTTCCACGGCGCCAAGGGCGTGAAGGAGGAGGTCCCGGACGCGACGGTGCAGAAGATCCTGAGCACGGTACGCCTCTACGGCGAACCGACGGGCGGCTGAGACAGCGGGGTACGGGGGTGACAGTGGTCGACCCCCGTACCTCTCCGTTCCTCCCTGTGCTCCCTGTGCTCTCCGTGCTCCCTGTGGTTGTCTCGCCCCTGGCCCGATCTGGCCGTATGCCCGGACGAAACGATTTGGCAGGAGCTGTCGGGGCGGCGATAGTCGGCCCGTGACCACTCCCGTCTCCTTCCGCCGCCGCCCCGCCTGGGCGGGCCGCAACTACACCCTGCTGACCACGGCCGCGGTCGTTACCAACCTGGGCAGCCACGGCGCCCTGATCGCGGCCGCGTTCGCGGTTCTGGAGGCGGGCGGCGACGGCGGGGACGTCGGTCTGGTCGCGGCGGCGCGGACGTTGCCGCTGGTGCTGTTCCTGCTGATCGGCGGCGCGGTCGCCGACCGACTGCCACGGCACCACGTCATGGTCGCGGCGAACACCCTCAACTGCCTCTCCCAGGCGGCCTTCGCGGTGCTCGTCCTCGCCGGGGAGGCGCACCTGTGGCAGATGATGCTGCTGTCCGCGCTCGGTGGCACCGGGCAGGCGTTCTTCGGCCCGGCCTCCGAAGGCATGCTGCTGTCCTCGGTGACCGCCGAGCAGGCGGGGCGGGCCTTCGCGCTGTTCCGCTTCGCCTCCCAGGGCGCGGTGATGGGCGGGGCGGCCCTCGGCGGCGTGCTGGTCGCGCTGATCGGCCCGGGCTGGGTGCTCGCGGTGGACGCGGTCGCGTTCGCTATCGCCGGTGGTCTGCGTGCGTTCCTCGACGTGAGCCATGTGCCGGACCGCGAGCCGGGCCACGGCATGCTCGCCGATCTCCGGGACGGCTGGCGGGAGTTCATCGGCCGAACCTGGCTGTGGGCCATCGTCGTCCAGTTCTCCCTCGTCAACGCGGTCATCGTGGCCGCCGACGCGGTCTACGGTCCCCAGGTCGCCCGCGACAGCCTCGGCGGCGCGGGTCCGTGGGGCCTGGCGCTGGCGCTGTACGGGGCCGGAAACGCCGTCGGGGCCCTGATCATGACCCGCTGGAAACCACGACGTCTCCTCCTCGTCGGCGTCCTCTGCGTCTTCCCGTTCGCCCTCCCCTCCGCGGCGCTCGCCGTGCCGACACCGCTCGCCGTGCTGTGCGTGACGATGTTCGTCAGCGGTGTGTCGATCGAGGTGTTCGGCGTCTCCTGGATGACCGCGCTGCACCAGGAGATCCCCGAGGAGAAGCTGTCCCGCGTCTCGGCGTACGACTGGTTCGGCTCGGTGGCGATGGTGCCGCTCGCCACCGCGCTGGCGGGCCCGGCGGAGAGCGCCGCAGGGCGTACGGCGGCCCTGTGGGGCTGTGCCGCGCTGTGCACCGCGGCCACGGCGGCGGTGCTGTGCGTACGAGACGTACGCACCCTGACCAGGCGCGGCACACCGGTCACCCTCACCAAACCGGACGCCGAACCCGGCTCAGCCGATGCCGAAGGCCCCGTCGGGCGGCTCGGGTGACGGCATGGCGTCCTCCTCGCGCACGGGCACCGCACCTCCGATGAAGTCGCGCAGCGCCGGGCCGAGTTCGACCCGCGCCGGGAAGACGTCGGCGGCGGTGCGCCGGGCGAGGGCGGCGACGTCGAAGGGCCGGTGGGCGGCCAGCAGCACGGCGTTGCCGAACCGCCGGCCGCGCAGCACCCCCGGCTCGGCGATCAGCACCAGCTCCTCGAACACCGCCCCGAACGTGGCCAGTTGGGACCGCAGAAACGCGAACGGCACGGCGTCGGCGAGGTTCGCGAGATAGACCCCGTCCGCGCGCAGCACCCGCTCGGCGGCCCGCGCGTACGTCAGGGTCGTCAGATGCGCCGGCACCCGCGAACCGCCGAAGACGTCCGCGACGAGCACATCGGCGGAGTCCGCGGGGGCGGCTTCGAGCCATTCCCTGGCATCGGCGCCGTGCAACGCGATCCCGGCGTCGCCGGGCAGGGGCAGATGCTCGACGACGAGGTCCAGCAGCCCCCGGTCGTACTCGACGACGTCCTGCCGCGACCCGGGCCGGGTGGCTGCCACATACCGGGGCAGGGTGAGCGCGCCCCCGCCGAGATGGAGCACATCGAGTGCCTGCTCCGGCTCCGCCACGGTGTCCAGCACATGCCCGAGTCGCCGCGCGTACTCGAACTCCAGATGCGTGGGCGCGTCCAGATCGACGTACGACTGCGGCGCCCCGTCGACGGTCAGCAGCCAGGCCCGCTCCCGGTCGATGTCGGGCATGAGCTTGGCGGTTCCCTGATCGATGGTGCGGGAGACGGGTATGGGCTCGTTCACGGCTCCCATTCTGCCGGTGCTCCCTTGACCTGGGTGACTGGCGCGGGGAACTGCGCGACCAGCCACAACCGGCCCGCAGTCCCCCACGCACACCAAACCCCCTACTGAACGGCCGTCACGGTCCCCGCCCCCACGGTCCGACCGCCCTCACGAATCGCGAACCCGAGACCAGGCTCCAACGGAACCTCACGCCCCAGCTCCACATTCATCGTGACCCGGTCGCCCGGCCTGGCGACACCGACCTCCCCGAGGTCGACGTCTCCGACCACATCCGCCGTACGGATGTAGAACTGGGGCCGATACCCGGTGGACACCGGAGTCGTACGCCCACCCTCACGGGCCGACAGCACATACACCTGCGCGGTGAAGTGCCGACTGGGCACCACGCTCCCGGGGGCGGCCACGACGTGCCCCCGCCGGACGGCGTCCCGCGGCACCCCACGCAGCAGCAACGCCACGTTGTCCCCGGCCTGCGCCTCCGACATCGGCTTGCCGAAGGTCTCCAGCCCGGTGACCACGGTCTCGACCTCCGTCCCGAGCACTTCGACACGGTCCCCCACCCTGATCATGCCCCGCTCGACGGCACCGGTGACGACGGTCCCCCGCCCGGTGATGGTCAGCACGTTCTCGACCGACAACAGGAACGGCGCGTCCAGATACCGCTCCGGCATCGGAACGTACGTGTCCACCGCGTCCAGCAGCGCGTCGATCGACGCCGTCCACCGCGGGTCTCCTTCGAGCGCCTTGAGCCCGGAGACCCGTACGACGGGTACGGAGTCACCCCCGTAGCCGTGCGAGGTGAGCAGCTCGCGGACCTCCAGCTCGACGAGGTCGATGAGCACGGTGTCCTCGCCGTCGTCGACGGCGTCGGCCTTGTTGAGAGCGACCACGATGTGGTTGACCCCCACCTGCCGGGCGAGCAGCACGTGCTCGGCGGTCTGCGGCATGATCCCGTCGAGCGCGGAGACGACGAGGATCGCCCCGTCGAGCTGCGCGGCCCCGGTGACCATGTTCTTGACGTAGTCGGCGTGGCCGGGCATGTCGACGTGCGCGTAGTGCCGGGTGTCGGTCTCGTACTCGACGTGCGCGATGTTGATGGTGATGCCGCGCGCCGCCTCCTCCGGGGCGCGGTCGATACGGTCGAACGGCACGAACGTGCCGGCCCCTCGCTCGGCGAGGACCTTGGTGATGGCGGCGGTCAGGGTGGTCTTACCGTGGTCGACATGGCCCATCGTGCCGATGTTGAGATGCGGTTTCGTGCGGATGTAAGCCGTCTTGGACATGGCGATACCTCGAAGCCTCTTCGGCGCCTGTTCGGCGGTGCTGAGTGAGATGGCCCCGGCGGCGACTGCGGGCGCGGCCGGGACGGGGACCCCAAGGTCTTGCCGACCCTCCCCCTGCGGGGTCCGCCGGAATCTCCGGGAAGGGTCAGCTTCGGGCGCCGTCTGCGGCGGCCACGACGATCAGAAGGGCAGCCTTCGGGGCATCCGCGACTACCGCGGATGCTGCGAGAACGAAGGCGTGCCGGAACATGAGGTCGATCATCGTCGACGCGTCGGCGCACGTCGAATGGTTTTCGGCACGGGCGGGTCCAGAGGTGTGGAAGGGGTGCTGGACGCCCTTCGAGGTTCCGCGGGTACGCCGGCCTCTCGCGGGCCGAAGGAGAGATGCTTCACAGGACGGCGTACGGGATGAACGGTGCCGCGGTGGCGCCCGTGTTCCGGAAGACGCAGGCGGCAAGGGTGTGCGGTGCGTGTGCGATGCCCGCCGGAGCACGTCGGCGCCGAGCGGGGCAAGGCAGGAGTTCCGCATGCTGTGACGCCGGTGAGACGTTCCGTACGGCGTACGCACACATCGGTCGGTTACCGTCGTCGAATGCTCGATGCCACCACCCGCTCTGGGGGCACCGCCACGGCCCTTCCCCGGCCCGCAACCACGGAGCTCGCCGTCGCCACACCGGTCGCCGTCGCCGCGCCAACCGTTCCGCTGGGCCGCGCCGCCCGCTGGGGCAGAGTGCTGCTGTCTCCGTGGGCGCGGTTCTCGCTGCTCGTGGCGTTGCTCGTGGGTGCGGTGTCGACCGTGCTGCTGTTCGAGCCGCAGCGGCTGCTGGCGAACGGCTGGCCGCCCCAGCTGAACGGCGCCGCGGCGGCCGTGGTGTTCGCGGTGGCGTACGGGCTGTGCACGGTCGCGTTCGTGCCCCGGCCGATCCTCAACCTCGCGGCGGGCGCCCTTTTCGGCTCCCAGCTGGGCCTGGCCTCCGCACTCACGGGCACGGTCCTCGGGGCCGGCATCGCCTTCGGCCTGGGCCGGATGCTCGGCCAGGACGCCCTCCGCCCCCTCCTCCGCCACCGCTGGCTGAAGTCGGCGGACGGTCAGCTCAGCCGCCACGGCTTCCGCTCGATGCTGGCGGCCCGGCTTTTCCCCGGAGTGCCGTTCTGGGCGGCGAACTACTGCGCGTCCGTCTCCTGCATGGGCTGTCTGCCGTTCCTCCTCGCCACCGCTCTGGGCTCCATCCCGAACACCGCCGCCTACGTCGTCGCCGGCGCCCGCGCCTCTTCCCCGACCTCACCGGCCTTCCTCATCGCCATGGCGGCCATCGCGATACCGGCCCTGATCGGCGCGGCCATCGCCTGGCGCAAGCGCCACCACTTGCGAGCCCGCTGATCGGTCGGCCGCGTGTCCACGTAGAGCTGCGGGCAGTCGTGCCGCTGGGGCGGCACGCGTGGGGCGCAGCGACCCCCCTCTCACATCGCCTCGACCACCATCGCGTTGGCCAATCCGCCCGCCTCGCACATCGTCTGCAACCCGAACCGTGCGCCCCGCGCCCGCATCGCATGCACCAGCGTCGTCGTCAGCCTCGTCCCGCTGGCCCCGAGCGGATGCCCCAGAGCGATCGCGCCCCCATGGACGTTGACCTTGGCCAGGTCGGCACCGGTCTCCTGCTGCCAGGCCAGAACAACACTGGCGAACGCCTCATTGACCTCGAACAGGTCGATGTCGTCGATGGTCAGTCCCGCCCTGCGGAGCACCTTCTCGGTGGCCGGCACCACCCCCGTGAGCATCAGCACCGGATCGGAGCCGGTGACGGCGAACGCGTGCAGCCGGGCGAGCGGACGCAGCCCGAGCCGGGCGGCGGTCTCGCCGGAGGCGATGAGCACGGCCGAGGCGCCGTCGTTGACCGGGCTCGCGTTGCCCGCGGTGACGTTCCATTCGATCTGCGGGAAGCGCTCGCCGAAGCCGGGGTCGTAGTAGGCGGGCTTGAGCCCGGCGAGGATCTCGGGGGCGCTGCCGGGCCGCACGCACTCGTCGCGCGTCACCCCGTCCAGCGGCGCGACCTCGGCGTCGAAGAGACCGCTCTCCCAGGCCTCGGCGGCCTTCCGGTGGGAGGACACCGCGAAGGCGTCCATCGCCTGACGCGAGATCGACCACTTGGCGGCGATCAGCTCGGCGCTGATGCCCTGCGGGACGAGCCCGTCGGGGAAGCGCGCGGCGACACCGGGGCCGAACGGGTCCTTGCCCTCGGGCACGTTGGACCACATCGGCACCCGGCTCATCGACTCCACCCCGCAGGCGACGACCAGGTCGTACGCCCCCGACATGACGCCCTGGGCGGCGAAGTGCACGGCCTGCTGGGAGGAGCCGCACTGGCGGTCGACCGTGGTCGCGGGCACCGTCTCCGGGAAGCCCGCCGAGAGCACGGCGTAGCGGGTGGTGTTCATGGCCTGCTCGCCCACCTGGTCGACGGTGCCGCCGATGACGTCGTCGACGAGCGCCGGGTCGATGCCCGAGCGGTCGACGAGGGTGCGCAGGGTGTGGGCGAGGATTTCGACGGGGTGGACGTGGGCGAGGGCTCCGTTCGGTTTGCCCTTGCCGATGGGGGTGCGTACGGCTTCGACGACGACTGCGTCACGCATGGGCGGTCCTCCACGACTACCAGGCGACTATGAGGCGACTACCAGCGAGTAGGAAATTCCAACTCACCATAACTCCGTGAGTTGGAAAAGCAAACCCTCCCCTAGACTGGGCTCATGCCCGCCTCCGGAGATCCACGCCCCTGTTCCATCGCCGACGCCCTGGCGATCGTCGGCGAGAAGTACTCCCTGCTGGTCCTGCGCGAGGTCTGCCTCGGCAACGGCCGCTTCGAGCAGTTGGTCCGCAACATCGGAGCCCCGCGCGACGTGCTGGCCACCCGACTGCGGCGCCTGGTCGACGCCGGCATCCTGCAGAAGCACGTCTACAGCGAGCGCCCCCAGCGCTTCGAGTACCGGCCGACACCGGCGGGCCTCGAACTGGAGCCGGTCCTGATGACGCTCATGGCATGGGGCGACCGCCATCTCCGTAAAGACGACGATCGCCCCATGGTGATCGAGCACATCTGCGGCAACGAACTGATCCCGACGGTCACCTGCACGGCCTGCGGCGGCGAAGTCCGCCACGAGGACCTGATGGCCCACCCGCAGGCCCCGGGCTGGTCGGTGGCAGGCCCGACGGCGGCGTAAAACCAAGGGGTCACGCCACAGCTCCCCCCGAGCTCCGAGGCGCCCGGAGTACGGCCCCTGATCAATTCCCCTTGTAGACGTTCAACCGCCCGCACATCCCGAACTTGCCGTACGCGGACGGCTCTTCAGCCCGTACGACCGCGTCGGCGAGGTGAGACAGATCCCCCCGCTCCAGCCGCTCCAACTGCTCCCCCGTGGCCGCGGCAGCGGCCCGCGCCCCCCGCTCCCACCGCCCCCGCCACTCCGCGAGCCGGGGCCGTACGAGCGCCGCGGCGGCCCTATGGAACGCGGCAAGCGGCTCGGGCCCGGACGCATCCCGCAGCACCCGGTACCCCTCCAGCGCGAGGTCCCGCCGTGCCCGGGCCACCCGCTCCTGCTCCTCCTCCGGCGCGTCCACCGGAATGCGGGTGGCGGCGGCGTACGTCTCCGGGTCGGTCAGATACTCGGGCGGCAGGGTGAGCACCGCGTCACCGGCCTCTGGCAGCCCGCTGTTCTGCATGAGGACGGTGATGCGCAGATCGTCCTCGTTGACCAGCCGATGGATGGTGCCCGGCGTGAACCAGGCGACCGTCCCGGGCGACAGCGGGGTGACCTCGTACCCGGAGGCCGTCAGCGTCTGCACCGCGCCGCGCCCGCCGGTGACGACATACGCCTCCGAACAGGTCAGATGCATATGGGGAGTTCCGCCGCACATCCCGTCCGCGGCGGGCCAGTCGTAGACGGACAGGTGCGAAATCGCGACCCCGCCCGGCAGTCCCTCGTACGCGCTCACCACGGGTGCACCTCCAGGTACTTGGCGATCTCCTCCCGCTCCCAGACCCCGTCCGCCACGACGACCCGGTACCGGCGGGTGAGCGTGTCGCCGGGGGCCAGCTCCAGTTCCTCGTAGAACGCCCAGGAGGGCGCGACCGCGGCGAACGGCTCGCTGCGGACGAACCAGTGGGCGGGATGGGCGCCCTGAACGCCCTCGTGGTCGTTCTCGGGCGCGTGCGCGAAGACGAGCGTGGCGTGGCCGTCGGTGCCGTCGTGCTCGCCCGAGTACGCCAGCCAGGGCGCCTGCTCGCCCATCAGCTCCGGGCCCTCGGAGTCCGGCCCGATGATCCGGCCGTCCCGGAAGGCACGCGGGCCGCGCCAGAACAGGCCCGTGTAGCCCGCCATCTCACGCCCGGCGGTGGTCGGACTGCCGAACAGCAGCGGCTCGTCGCGGCGGTTGGTGATCGAGCTCGTCCAGGTCAGCGCCCAGGAACCCGTCGCCGTGTCGAGGTCGTGGACCTCGATACGCCGCTCCTCGTCGGCCCACAGCTCACCGGTGTACGGGTGCCAGGTCAGCCGCTCGGCGATCACGACCCGTTCGCCGTCCGAGACGACCTCGTCAAACTTGACGTGCGCCATCGAGCCGACGCGCTCGGGGATCGCGAGGTAACCCTCGCCGTGCACATACGAGTTGCCGCCCCACAGGTTCTGCCCCGACAGATGCGAGGCGGTCAGCTGCAGGCCCTTGTGCCAGCGGTGGTCGTTGGGCCGGTAGTCCGTGACGACGTCGCCGGCAAGGGTCCGGATCGGATGCAGATACGGCTTCGGGGCCTCCCAGGCCGCCTCCGGCCGGTACACGTAGCTGAACAGCTCGACGCCGGTGGTGGGTTCGGTGACCGTGATCCGGTCGCCGTGGGCGTGGACGACACGCAGCCCGTCGTGGAAGGTCATGCGGGGATCTCCTCACTTGTGCCGGCGGAAGCCTGGGCGGGGACAGGCGCCCAGCCGGGGGCGCCGCCGTGCATGGCCGTGTAGTACGGGTCCCCGGGTCCGATCTCCCCACGCCGTACGGTCGTGTCGGTGAACGCCGACTTGTACAGGGCGGCGATCAGCTCCAGGCTCGTACGCCCGTCGGCGCCGCTGCTGCGAGGACGCTGGCCCGCGCGCATGCTCGCCACCAGTTCGCGCAGCTGCGCCAGGTGCGAGCTCGGCACGTCCGCGCCGAAGTCCCGCCAGGCCGCCGCGTCGGCGTCCGGGGTGGCCGGGGCGGGGGTGATCGACCAGTTGGCGTTGGAGTGGCCGTACAGATGGGTGAGTTCGACGGTGGCGCGCTCGCAGTCGATGCGGATACGGCTGACCTCGTGAGGGCTGAGGACGCTGTTGACGACGGTGGCCAGCGCGCCGTTCTCGAAGCGGACGAGGGCGGTCGAGACGTCCTCTGTCTCCACGTCGTGGACCAGGCGCCCGGCCATGGCCCGCACCTCGCTCCACGGGCCCAGCAGATCGAGCAGGAGGTCCATCTGGTGGATGCCGTGGCCCATGGCGGGCCCGCCGCCCTCGGTGTGCCAGCGGCCGCGCCAGGGCACGGCGTAGTAGGCGGTGTCCCGGTACCAGGTGGTCTGGCAGTGGGCCACGAGCGGACGCCCCAGGGTCCGCTCGGCGATCAGCCGCCGTACATGCCGCGAACCGGAACCGAACCGGTGCTGGAAGACGATCGAGGCGTACGGCCCGCCGGTCTCCGTACCCTCCTCCGCCTCGACGGCGTCGAAGTCGGCGAGCGTAGGCACCGGCGGCTTCTCGCACCACACCCAGGCGCCGGCCCGCAGGGCGGCGATCGTCTGGTCGCGGTGCAGGGTGGGCGGGGTGCAGATGCTGACCAGGTCGGGGCGCTGCTCGGCCAGCATGCGGTCCGGATCGGTGTAGCCGTGCGGGATGCCGTGCTCCGCGCAGAACCGCTTCACCGCGTCGGCGTCGATGTCCACCGCCGCGACGACCTCGGTCTCGCCCTCCTCGGCGAGCTGTGCGAGCGCCGGCAGATGGGAGCCGCCGCCGATGGCGCCGATGCCGACGATCGCGGCGCGGACGCGGCGGCCGGTCAGCGGGGTCGGAGGGCGGTTGGCCGGGTGGTCCGGAGCCGGGCTCGGGTCGTTGCTGGCTGTGGGCATGGACGTGATCAGCACTCCATCGAACGTGACGTCGGACGTCGGCCAACGCCTGGTGGCCAGGGGCTCCGGCGGAACGGCGACCCTCGCAACGGCAAGCGCTTTCCCTCGCCAGCAACGTATGTGCGGACATAGTGACTGGTCAACACCATGGATTCGGCCGTTCCACCCCTCGGAACACCCCGGCCGCTCCCCTTCCCCGCGCGGCCCTCGACCACCCCCCGCGCGTCCCCCACTCGGCCCTGCGAAACCCCTGTGTCAGCCCTGTCACCAAGGGGCGCTAGGCTGCCTCCAGCACCTCTGATCACCCGCGCCCGCACGGCCGTTCGACGGCTCTTCTCTTCCGCGGCGCGGGCACGTCATCCGTCGGCTCTCAACGATCAGCGCTTGGACCACGTAACTTCATGTCTTGGTTTGAATCCCTCATCCTCGGACTCGTCCAGGGGCTGACCGAATTCCTCCCTATCTCCTCCAGCGCGCATCTGCGCCTGACGGCGGCCTTCTCCGGCTGGGAGGACCCGGGAGCGGCCTTCACCGCGATCACGCAGATCGGCACCGAGGCGGCGGTGCTGATCTATTTCCGCAAGGACATCGCCAAGATCATCTCGGCGTGGTCCCGTTCCCTGTTCAACAAGGAGCTGCGCGGCGACCACGACGCGCAGATGGGCTGGCTGGTCATCGTCGGCTCCATCCCGATCGGTGTGCTCGGTGTGACGCTGAAGGACCAGATCGAGGGCCCGTTCCGCGACCTGCGCATCACCGCCACCACGCTGATCGTCATGGGCATCGTCCTCGGCGTCGCCGACCGTCTCGCCGCCCGCGACGAGACCGGCGGCAAGCACCGCGCCATCAAGGAGCGCAAGTCGCTGGAGCAGCTCAGCATCAAGGACGGCCTCATCTACGGCCTCTGCCAGGCCATGGCCCTCATCCCCGGCGTCTCCCGCTCCGGTGCCACCATCAGCGGCGGCCTCCTCATGGGCTACAAGCGCGAGGCCGCGGCCCGCTACTCCTTCCTCCTCGCCATCCCCGCGGTGATCGCCTCCGGCGGTTACGAGCTCAAGGACGCGATGGAGGGCGGCCATGTCTCCTGGGGCCCGACGATCTTCGCCACGATCATCGCCTTCTTCGTCGGGTATGCGGTCATCGCCTGGTTCATGAAGTTCATCTCCACGAAGAGCTTCATGCCCTTCGTCTGGTACCGCATCGCCCTCGGCATCGTGATCGTCGTCCTCGTCTCGACGGGCACCCTGAGCCCGCACGCGGGCGAGTCGGGCGGCTGACCCCGGGCGCCCGCCCGTCCTACGTTCCGACGGGCAACTCCCGTGCTCTTTGACGAGCTTGGGCCCGTAGGTCTTTCAAGTGGCCGTAGAAGGCGTTGTGGTGGTTCTGGTCCAGGTTCAACGGGACGTCGAGCTCGGAGATGAGCCTGGACTCCAGGGTCCACGGCTCGTTCTGCTCGATCCAGCACACACGCGCGTGTCCGCCATCCACCGGCTCAGGGCAGCCTCGCCGGCCTTGCCGAAGGTCATCCGCTCGCTGCTGCCCACGCGGCGCAACTCAAGCCCGAGCAGGCACCCGAGGGTGAGCCGCAGTGTCGAGCCGGACGCGTTGCCCGGTAGTGATCGCGCACGCGCTTGCGCAGGTTCTGTCGGCTCCACCAAGGTCGTCGTCGGCGGAGAGGAGTTGAACTCGGCCGCGGGCGTGCACACCTGCATCGCAATCGCGGCGGGTTCGTTCGTGACCGCCACGGTGGCGGCAATCACCCTGGCACAACGGCAACGCCGCACGCCGCCGGTCAGCTCTGGTTCCCCCGGTCAGTACGCCTCGTGCCGTCAAGCGGACGTCCCAACTCCCTTCCGTGACCAACCACATACGGCATCCGTAGCCGCCCAGTAGCGCGCTGTCAGTTCTTGCGCCTACGCTGGTCGGCATGTCCCCCGATTCCATTAGCCGTGGTTCCGTGCGGTCTGCCGCCGACTTAAACGACCAGATCCGAGCGCTGTGGCGGCGCGCGGGCGGGTCACTGTCATCCCAGGAGCGCGCGGAGTACGAGCTGTTGGTGGTGGAGTGGGCCGCGGCGATGCGCGGAGAGGTCATCGAGGCAGCGTGAGCGGCCCGGGGAAGGGTGCCGCCGAGTTGGACCACGGCCCCCGGGGACTGGTCATCTTCCTGAACGGCACGTCCAGTTCGGGTAAGTCGAGCATCGCCGCCGCGCTGCTACGGGTCCTCGACGAGCCGTACTTCCATATGCCGGTCGACGCGTTCCACGCCATGCGTACGAGCCGGGAGATACCGCCCGAGCGGCTCCCGTCCGTGCTGCACAACACCTGGCGCGGCTACCACCGCGCGGTCGCCGGCATGGCCGCCGCGGGCAACAACGTCGTGGTGGACCACGTCCTGAGCGAGGAATGGCGGCTGCGGGACTGTCTCGACCTGTTCGTGCCGCAGGACGTCGTGTTCGTCGGGGTGCACTGCCCCCGGGCCGAGCTCGAACGACGCGAGCGGGAGCGGGGCGACCGGCCGTCGGGGCTGGCAGCACGGCAGTTGGCGCAGGTACACGCGCATGGGATCTACGACGTCGAGTGCGACACGAGTACCGCCGCCCCTCTCCCATGTGCGTTGCGCATCAAGGAGTTCCTGCCGCACCGGCCCACGCCGACCGCGTTCCGGCGGCTGCTCGACAAGCAGCGCGGCTGAAGCTCACCCGGCGCTCACCGCCCTCCGGCCACCCTCAGCACCGCGCCCGTCGTGTACGAGGCTTCCGGGGACATGAGCCAGGCGATGGCGGAGGCGATCTCGTCGGCGCGGCCCGGGCGGCGCAGGGGGATGGACGCGGCCAACCGCTCGGGACGCTCCGGGTCGCCCATCCTCGCGTGGATCTCGGTGTCGATGACGCCGGGAGCGACCGCGTTGACACGGATGCCGTCCGGGCCGAGTTCCTTGGCGAGCCCGGTGGTCAGCGCGTCGACCGCGGCCTTGGTCGCCGCGTAGTGGACGTACTCGCCGGGGCTGCCCAGCGTGGCCGCCGCCGAGGACACGTTCACGATCACCCCGCTGCCCCAGGCCGCCATCGCCTTGGCCGCCCGGCGCGAACACAGCAGCACACCAAGGAGGTTGACCTCGACCACCCGGCGCAGAACGGCCGTGTCGGCGTCGGCCAGCCTGCCGAACCCGCCCGTCACCCCGGCGTTGTTGACCAGCCCCGTCACCGGCCCGAGCCGTTCCGCCGCCGTCTCGAAGAGCCGGTCCACGTCGGCCTCCACCGACGTGTCCGCCTTGACGGTGACACACCGGGCCCCGTTCGCCCGTACCCCCGTCGCGATCCACTCGGCGGCCGCGCCGTCGTTCACGTACCCCACCGCCACGTCGTGCCCGTCCGCCGCGAGCCGCAGACAGGTCGCGGCACCGATCCCCCGGCTGCCACCCGTGACCACCGTGACCGGACGTGACATCCCAACCTCCCTGATACGAACGGCTGTTGCGGTCCTCAAGACCCACCGAGCCCAATGATCGATCATCCTACGATCACAGTGCGAAAGCCGGTGACAAAGCCCGGCAACCTTTCCGGGCCCGGCGGCCACTGGTGAGTTGGAAGCTCCTTTCCCTGGAGTCTCACCCGAACCACGTGTTCACCCGAACCAGGTGTTCGCCCGACCCGCGCAAGGACTCATCCGTGGCATCCCGTTCCCACCGTTCCGACGGCCGCCCTCCGGGCCACCCTTCCCGCCGCCCGCGTCGCCGCCCCACCAGCCATCCCTCCCGCCCGAAGTGGCGCGCCGCGCTCGTCTCCGTCGTCGCCGTGGCGGCCGTCGGGCTCGTCGCGTCGCTGGTCATGGCCCTGAGCCCGGGTGGCGAGGCCGATGCCGGGGATGCCAGGTCCGCCGGGGACTCCAGGAGTGCGCGGGATGCCGCGGCCACGCCCGCCGCCGGTGCCCGAGCGAGCGCACCGCAGACGGCACCGGAGCGGAAGCCGTCCACGGCGTCCCCGACCTCGACCCCGACGGCGGGCAAGAAGCGCCCGAAAGCGACCCCGACCCCACCGCCCGAGCCCACGCCGCCGGCGGCCAGGAGCACCCCGCAGTCCGGGTCCGCACCGTCGGCGGGACGCATCCGGCCCGGCACCACCTACGAGGGGGTCGCCACCTTCTACGACGCCGGGAACGGCGACGGCGCCTGCTCGTACGGCCCGACCGACGACGTCATGACCGCGGCGATGAACCACACCGACTACGAGACGTCCAAGGCGTGCGGGGCATACGTACGCGTCCGGGTGGCGAGCGGCACCTCCGTCACGGTCCGCATCACCAACGAATGCCCCCTGCCCTGTGCACCGGGCCAACTCGACCTCAGCGCTCAGGCCTTCGCCAAGCTCGCCGATCCGTCACGCGGCCAGATCCCTATCACATGGAGTCTGCTGAGCCCGGACACCTCCGACACGATCTCGGTCCGGTACAAGACCGGCTCAAGCCGCTACTGGTGCGGGATCCAGGTGATCGGCCACCGCAATCCGGTGGCACGCCTGGAGGTCAGCGCCGGCGGCGGTTGGCGCCAACTGCCCCGTACCGAATACAACTACTTCCTCGCCGAGGACGGCAACGGCTGCGGCGGCACGATCAGGATCACCGACATCCACGGAGAGCGACTGACCGTCGACGGGGTCGCTGTGCGTCCCGAGGCCGTGCAACCGACCCGGGTCCAGTTCGCGAAGCGCTGACAGCACTGGCAGCGCCCCCCCATGTCGGGCACGGCGGATCGCCGCTAGGGTTCGCCCCATGAAGGCCGCCGTGCACGACCGGTACGGGCCGCCGGACGTGGTCCGGATCGCCGAGGTGGACAAGCCCTCGGTCGGCGACCGTGACGTTCTCGTCAGGGTGATGGCGACGACGGTCAACCGCACGGACTGCGCCTACCGTGCGGCCAGGCCCTTCTTCATGCGTGCGGCCACCGGTCTGGCCCGGCCGCGCCGTACCGTCCTCGGGACCGAGTACGCGGGAGTGGTGGACGCGGTCGGCGGCGGGGTCACGTCCTTCGCCGTCGGTGACCGGGTCTTCGGGTACAACGAGGACGCGTTCGCCTTCGGAGCCCATGCCGAGTACCTGTCGGTCCCGGCCGACGGTGCCATCGCGACCATGCCCACGAACGTGACCTTCGAGGAGGCCGCACCCGGCACCGAGGGCACGCACTACGCCCTGGCGTTCATCAGGAAGGCGAACATCCGGGCCGGCCAGGACGTCCTCGTGCACGGCGCGACCGGCGCCATCGGCTCGGCGGCGGTGCAGCTCCTCAAGCACCACGGGGCCACCGTGACCGCCGTGTGCGGCCCCCCGCACCTGGAGCTGGTGAAGGGCCTGGGCGCGGACAGAGTCGTCGGCCACACGGCCCACGAGTTCACCCACGACTTCACCGAGGACGAGCAGCGCTACGACGCGGTGTTCGACGCGGTCGGCAAGAGCACCTTCGGCCGCTGCAAGCGGCTGTTGAAGCCCGGCGGGGTCTATCTCTCCTCGGACCTGGGCCCCGGCTGCCAGAATCTGCTCCTCCCGCTTGTCACGCCCTTGTTCCGCGGCCGGAGGGTCAAGTTCCCCTTCCCGAAGCAGGACCAGGAGATGGTGCGGTACCTCAGCGGCCTGATCGAGACGGGCGCGTTCAGGGCGGTCATCGACCGGCGGTACCCGTTGGACGAGATCGTCGACGCCCACCGATATGTCGAGACGGGCCAGAAGATCGGCAACGTCGTCATCACCGTCCATCCGCTGGACTGACCTCGGCGGTCTCTCTCCCCCTGGTTCGCGGAGCCGTTCGGCCGAATAGCTCAGGCTCGCGAGCACCCGGACGCCGTCCCTGCCCATGCTGGGTGTGCCCTGCCCCGCCAAAACGCTCCCCCGGGACCCCCATGCCGCACGCGCCCCGCCCCCGTCCCCGCCTCCGCCTGGCGCTCATCGGACTCCTCGGCGCCTCCTGCCTCGGCGGCCTGATCGCCGCCCCGGCAGCGGGCGCCGCCACCGCCCCCGGAGACGAACACACCCTCCAACGGCAGCTCGACGAACTGGTCACCACCAGCGGCGGGCCCCCCGGCGTCATCGTCGTCCTGCGACGCGGAGACACGTCACGCGTCCTCCGCGCAGGCGTCGCCGACCTGGAGACCGGCCGTCCGATCCAGCCCACCGACCACATGCGGATCGCCAGTACAGCGAAGGCGTTCAGCGGTGCCGTAGCACTTCGCCTGGTACAACGCGGCGTCCTCGGCCTCGAAGACACGATCGGCCGCCGACTGCCCCGGCTGCCGCACGCATGGCGGAAGGTGACCCTCCGGCAGCTGCTGAACCACACGAGCGGGCTGCCCGACTACAGCGCGGACCCGGAGTTCCTGGAGCTGGTCCTGGCGGATCCACGCCGCACCTTCGACCCCCGCAAACTGCTGGACTTCGTGGCCGACGAACGGCTGCGGTTCCGCCCGGGCTCCCGGTACCGGTACTCCAACTCCGACAACATCGCCGTCGCCCTGATGGCGGAGGCGGCGACCCACCGGCCGTACGAAGAGCTGCTCCGCCACATCGTCAGCCGGCCGCTCGGTCTGCGCGACACCAGCCTCCCGCTCGGCTACGAACTGCCGGAGCCGTACATGCACGGCTACGACGTCCGACCGCCCGGGCCGCCGGAGGACGTCAGCGAGGTGTTCAGCGCCTCCGGTTCGTGGGCCTCGGGCGGGATCGTGTCCACCCCGCGCGACATGACGCGGTTCATCCGTGCCTACGCCGCCGGAGAGCTGACGTCCAGGGCGGTTCTGCGCGAGCAGCGCCGCTGGGTCGAGGGGGCGTCCGAACCGGCCGGCCCCGGCCGCAACAGGGCAGGCCTCGGCATCTTCCGCTACGACACCCGATGCGGGGTCGTGCTGGGGCACACCGGGAACACCCCCGGCTACACCCAACTGATCGCCGCGACGCCCGACGGACGCAAGTCGCTCACCTTCTCGCTCACCACCCAGATCAACAGGACGGCCGACCCGGCCCTCCTGGAGCGACTCCGCACGATCGAGGAGAACGCGGTCTGCACGCTCCTCCGCCGGAACCGCGGCTAGGCGCGCAGGTGGGCCAGCACCTCGTCCTCGACGGGGTACGGACGCTCCTCGGGCAGCAGCCCGGCCGCCGCGTCGAGCTCCCCCGCCCGTACGTGGCCGTGGATCTCCCTGGCGAGCGGCGTCACATCCTCGATGCCGACGATCCACTCGTCCGCGTACCGGGCCGCCGCCTCGCCCGCCAGGCCGAGCTGCAACGAGCGGTACGGCAGCGGGTTCAGCCGCAGATCGCGCTCGGGGTCCCACTGCACCCGCGCGGGCGAGCGCCGCAGCTCCCGTTTCCAGGCGGCCTCGTTCTCGTGCAGCCCGCTGACGTAGTGCGAGAGGCAGGAGTTCCGCAGGGCCCACTCGAAGCCCTCGCGGCCGATCTCGACGGCCAGGACGGTCTCCTGCCCCTCCTTCAGGCCCCAGCCGCAGCGGTACATCATCCACAGGAACGACGGCTTGATCCATGTCATCCGGTCCCGCTTCCACACGGCCGGGAAACGGCCGTCGCGCGCGGCCGGGCCACCGATCTCCGGACGGTAGGCCTGGTAGACGGTCACGGTGTCCGCCGTGTGGCGGGCACGGACACGGAACCTGGGCTCCGTTGCTCGTTCTACTTCTTCACGTACTTCTTCACGTACTTCTTCACGTTCGATGTCACTCACAGAGATCAGATTCGATCAATTCCGTGCCCCGGAGCCACCGAATATCGGCTCCGCCGCATGTCGCCGCTGCACGCCCCTTGGCGTGGCGAGCCTCCTGCCCCAAGACTGAGCCGATGACGCAGCGTGTGGAGCTCGCCACAGTGATGGACCGGCTCGCCGTCGACGGCCTGATCACCGACTACGCGGTGGCGGTCGACGACGGCGACTGGGCGGCGTACCGGGACCTGTTCGCACCGGACGGCCGCGCGGACTACCGCTCGGCAGGCGGCATCGAGGGCGACGCCGCGCAGGTCGCCGGATGGCTGGCCCGGAGCATGGAACTCTTCCCGATGCGGCAGCATCTGATCGTCAACCGGAGGGTGCGGTTCGGCTTCCTGGAGCAGGACACCGGCGACACCGCCCACGTCCAGGCGGACTACATCAATCCGATGCGCTTCGCCGGACACGACGGCGGCTCCACGGCCCCCGACTTCATCTGCGGCGGCCGCTACGCCTTCGCCCTGGTCCGTACCTACGACGGCTGGCGGCTGCGCGAGGTCGTGGTCCAGGAGAAGTGGCGCCGCACCCCGGAAGGCCTCACCACCGAGCAGAGCCCGTCCCCGGCCTGAGCCCACCAAGGCCGGCCAAGCCCTCCGAGTGCCCCTCCCCGCGCCCCCTGTCGGAGATCGTCCCGGGCGCGCACACTGGAGACACCCACCACCGGGGAGGGAGGCGCTGTATGAAGACGCCCGACTGGCTCGCCTCCCCATGGCGGCGCCGTCTCGCCGTCGCCGTGGCCGGCGCGCTGCCCGTGCTCGCCTTCCCGGAGCCGTCCCTGTGGTGGTTCGCGTACGTGGCCCTGGTGCCCTGGATGCTGATCGTCCGCACGGCGCCGACCGGTCGGCGGGCGGTGTACGACGGCTGGCTGGGCGGCTTCGGGTTCATGCTGGCCATGCATCACTGGCTGCTGCCGAACCTGCATGTGTTCACCTTCGTCCTGGCCGCCCTGCTCGGCGTGCTCTGGACGCCCTGGGCCTGGCTGGTGCGCCGTCTCCTGGCCGGGGAACCCACGGCCCGGCGGGTGGCCGCCGCGCTGCTGGTCCTGCCGTCGGGCTGGCTGGTGATCGAACTCGTCCGTTCCTGGCAGGGGCTCGGCGGGCCGTGGGGTCTGCTGGGGTCCAGCCAGTGGCAGGTGGAACCCGCGCTGCGGCTGGCCTCGCTGGGCGGGGTCTGGCTGATCAGCTTCCTGGTGGTGGCCGTGAACGTCGCGGTCACCGTACTGGTCGCGATACGGCCCGCCCGCATCCCGGCGGTCGCCGGCCTGGTCACGGCGGTGATCGCGACCTCGGCCGCCTGGATGTGGTCGCCGCGTCCCGACGAGGACGGCCTGGCACGGATCGCCGTCGTGCAGCCGGGCGTGACCAAGGGCCCCGACAACCGGTTCGCCCGCGAGGAGGCCCTCACCCGCCAACTCGCCGGTCAGGACCTGGACCTCATCGTGTGGGGCGAGAGCAGTGTCGGCTACGACCTCGCCGAGCGGCCCGACCTCGCCGACCGCATCGCCGCACTCTCCCGCGAGACGGACTCGAACATCCTCGTCAATGTCGACGCCCGCCGCTCCGACCGCCCCGGCATCTACAAGAGCTCGGTGCTCGTCGGCCCCGACGGCCCGACCGGCGCCCGCTACGACAAGATGCGGCTGGTCCCCTTCGGCGAGTACATACCGGCGCGCTCCCTGCTCGGCTGGGCCACCTCGGTCGGTGAGGCGGCCGGTGAGGACCGCAGGCGCGGCAGCGGGCAGGTGGTCATGGACACCGGCGGCGGACTGCTCGTCGGCCCCATGGTCTGCTTCGAGAGCGCGTTCCCCGACATGAGCCGCCATCTCGCCGAGGACGGCGCCGAGTTGCTGCTCGCCCAGTCGGCGACCTCGACGTTCCAACAGAGCTGGGCGCCGGAGCAGCACGCTTCGCTGGCCGCGCTGCGGGCCGCCGAGACCGGCCGCCCGATGGTGCACGCGACACTCACCGGGGTTTCCGCCGTGTACGACCCGAGCGGTGACCGCGTCGGCTCCTGGCTCGCCACGAGCGAGAGCACGACGGCGGTGTACGAGGTCCCGCTGGCCGACAGTACGACGCCGTACGTGCGATTCGGCGACTGGCCGGTCTACGCGGCGCTGCTGATGCTGGTGGCGTGGGGCGCCTCCGACGGCGTACGGGCGGTACGGGCGGTACGGGTCAGGCTCGGCCGGGGGCGGACCGGTCCTCCACCGCCCGCACCACCCGCTCGCACATCTCGTGAGTCGCCAGCGCGTCCCGTGCGCTGAGCACCTTGCCCGCGCGCACGGCGTCGAGGAAGGCGAGCACGGCCTGCTCGATACCGCGCTGCCGGGCCACCGGCACCCAGTCGCCGCGCCGCCTTATCGACGGCTGCCCCTTGTGGTCGATGACCTCGGCGAGGTTGACCACCTGCCGTTTGGTGTCCTGCCCGGAGACCTCCAGGATCTCCTCCGCCGAGCCGCTGAGCCGGTTCATGACGCCCAGCGCGGTGAACCCGTCCCCGGACAACTGCAGCACGACATGGTGCAGCAGCCCGTTCTCGGTGCGGGCGCGCACGGTCATGTCCTCGACCGGCCCCGGCACCAGGAACCGAAGGGTGTCGACGACATGGATGAAGTCGTCCAGGATCATCGTGCGCGGCCGCTCGGGCAGGCCGATGCGGTTCTTCTGCATCAGGACCAGCTCACGCGGATGGTCGGCGCACTGTGTGTACCCGGGCGCGTACCTGCGGTTGAAGCCGACCGCGAGGCCCACGTTCCGCTCCTCCGCGAACCGCACCAGCCGTGCGGAGTCGGCGAGTTCGTACGCGAGCGGCTTGTCGACGTACGTCGGCACGCCCGCCTCAAGGAGCCGGGCGACGATCTCGGGGTGGGCCCCGGTCGGTGCGTGCACGAAGGCCGCGTCGAGCTCCTGGGCGAGCAGCGCGTCGAGGTCGGCGTGCCGTTGGCCGGGCGGGAGATGGAGGCTGTCGGCGACCCGGGTGAGCGTCGCGGGTGTCCGCGTCTGCACATGCAGTTCGACCCCGGGCTGGGTGCCGAGCACGGGCAGATAGGCCTTGCGCGCGATGTCGCCGAGTCCGATGCAGCCGACCTTCACAGGGGATCTCCCGTCCGCGGTGTGCCGAGACCCCAGGATATGCATGGTCGCGCAGGCACCCGGTGAGCGAAGATGCGGGCATGACCACGCAGCGCACCGAACCCTCCGTCACCGCCGGCGAACGGGCCATGCTCGAAGGCTGGCTCGACTACCACCGCGAGACCCTCGCGCTCAAGTGCGCGGGCCTGGACGACGACCGCTTGAGGACGGCCTCGGTGCCGCCCTCGGAGCTGTCCCTGATGGGTCTCGTACGGCACATGGCCGAGGTGGAGCGCATCTGGTTCCGCAAGGTGCTGGTGGACGACGACCAGGGGCCGATCTACTTCAGCGACGAGGACCCGGACGGGGAGTTCCACCTCACCGAGCAGGACACCTGGGAGGAGGCGCACGGCACCTGGCAGGCCGAGATCGCGGTCGCCCGGCGCAACGCGGCGCGCTTCGCCCTGGACGAGACCAGCAAAGCCGTGCACAGGCGCTCCGGTCAGTCCCCCAGCCTGCGCTGGATCTACACCCACATGCTCGAGGAGTACGCACGGCACAACGGGCACGCCGACCTGCTCAGGGAGCGGATCGACGGGGCCGTCGGGTACTGAGACGGGGCAGTGGGACGGAACCGCCCATTACCGCACGCCGCACCGCAGTCGGAGCCGGACGTCACCCATGTGGGGGCATCCTTCGCCCGTTCCCTCCCCAAAGCGGCCCGGACACAGGAGAGTTGCGCGCGTGCATCGACCGACCACCACCGCAACGCTCCTGGTCACCGTGGCCGTCTCGGCCCTCACCGGCTGCGTGACCACGCAAAACCCGCCCGCCTTACCGCCCGTCCCGTCCCAGCCGTCCCAGCCGTCCCAGCCCCGCCCGGACGGCACGACCGAGACCCAGATCGTGCAGGCGCCGGCGCGGGAGGCCCTGGAGCTGATCGGCCCGCCCCGCCGGCCGACGCCGAGCGCGTCCGTGGCACCCGAGCCGCCCACATCAAGGCCCACCGCCGTGCCCCCAACACCCACCGCTCCCCCACCCCGGGCCGAACGGCCCGCCCCTCCGAAGCAGCACAAGCCACCGAAGACCCAGCCCCGCGTCGAGCTCCCCCGCGTACCCCACGGCCCCAAGGGCATCCCGACAGAGCCGCCGAAGAGCGAGCACGTCTGCGCCCTCGGCCACAAGTACGGCGGCTGGGGCAAGGACACCCCGCAGGCGGTCATCTGCAAGGACGTCTACGGCCCTTGAGGCCCCCGGCCCCGCCCTTGCCCGACACCCCGCCTCGCCCCGCCAGGTGACCTCGCTAGGGCCGCTGTCTCGGCGGCCCCGGCGTCTCCCCTCCGACGGAACCCTCCGCGTCGAGCTGGGCCTCCAGACGGGCGAGGGCGGACCGGATGCCGTCGCCGTAACCGTCGTCGCCCAGCGCCCCGATCGTGCCCTTGGCCAGGCGCAGATGGCTGCGGGCGGCGTCGTGGCGGCCGAGCTTGGCGTAGTCGGCGGCGAGGTTCAGATGCAGCGAGGGGTAGAAGCCACGGACCGCGAGCCCCTGGTGATGCTCCGCCACCCGCCCGTCGGTCAGCTCGTCGGCCGCCGACAACGCCCTGAGGTCCCAGGCCAGTTCGTCGTTCGGGTCGTCCTGGGTGTCCGCCATGTAGTGCGCCAGCGTGCAGCGGTGGAGCGGGTCCCCGTCCTCGCCGATCTCCGCCCACAGCTTCAGGAAACGGTCCCGGGCCTCCTCGCGGTCACCGCCGTGGTGCAGCATGACGACCTGCCCGATCCGGGTCATCATGGCGTCCGGCGCCGCCTGCTCCTGTCGCTCCACCACCGCGTCCCTCCACACTCGTCGCCCCTGTCCCACCTGTCCGTCCCGACGCTAACGGCAGGCACTGACAATCCCCGTCAGGCGGCTCCGTACGGCCGCGGGGGCGCCCCGGCGGCCGTACGACAGGTGGACAGAGCAGGGCGGACGGGCGGCAGGTCAGCCGAGGTTCGGGATCGTCCAGTCGATCGGCTCGTGGCCCTGCTGGGCGACGGCCTCGTTGATCTGCGTGAACGGGCGGGAGCCGAAGAACTTCTTGGCGGACAGCGGCGAGGGGTGGGCGCCCTTCACGACGACATGGCGCTCCTCGTCGATCAGCGGGAGCTTCTTCTGCGCGTAGTTGCCCCACAGCACGAAGACGGCCGGGTCGGGGCGATCGGCCACCGCGCGGATCACTGCGTCGGTGAACTTCTCCCAACCCTTGCCCTTGTGCGAGTTGGCCTCGCCGGAGCGGACCGTGAGGACCGCGTTGAGGAGCAGCACGCCCTGCTCGGCCCACGGCATGAGATAGCCGTTGTCCGGGATCGGGGTGCCCAGCTCCGCCTGCATCTCCTTGTAGATGTTCCGCAGCGAGGGCGGGGTCTTGACCCCCGGCCGCACGGAGAAGCACAGGCCGTGGCCCTGGCCCTCGCCGTGGTACGGGTCCTGGCCGAGGATCAGCACCTTGACGTTCTCGTACGGCGTGGCGTCGAGGGCGGCGAAGACCTCCTCGCGCGGAGGGTAGACGGGACCCTTGGCACGCTCCTCCTCGACGAACTCGGTGAGTTCCTTGAAGTAGGGCTGCTGCAGCTCGTCCCCCAGGACCCCGCGCCAGGACTCGGGCAGCATGGCGATGTCGGTCACGTCAACTTCCTCCGGTGTGCGCTCACTTCACGGCCGCGCAGAAGTCACGGCCATGGGCGGCCACGTGAGGCGCGGCCGCCGTCAGAGCACAGAACCTACAGGCGCCCACTGACAATCGCGCCCGGCCCCCGGAACTACCAGCTGGTCTTCCAGGACAGCTGCCACATCATCATCATCGTCGCCGGGTCGATGACGTTCTCCAGACCGGCGATCTCCTCGTTCGCGGCCGTGTACGCCTTGCCCTGCCACAGCGGAATCAGCCGCGCGTCGTCCACGAGGATCTGCTGGGCCTTCTCGAACTCCTCGGACACGGCCCCGCGGTCGCTCTCCGCGCGTGACCGCGGAATCAGCTCGTCGGTGATCTCGGGCGCGTCGTACGGGGTGCCGAGCGCATTCTGCTCGCCCACGAAGGGCGCGATGAAGTTGTCGGCGTCGTTGAAGTCGGGGTTCCAGCCGCGACCGAACACCGGGTACTCGCCCTTCTGGTATCCCTCCGAATAGGTCTTCCAGGGGCGGCTCTTCAGCGTGATCGTGAACAGGCCGGAGGACTCGAGCTGGCGCTTGAGCTCCTCGAAGGCCGGCTTGGTCTGGGAGCCGTAGCGGTCGGTCGTGTACCAGAGCGTCAGCGGGACGCGCTCGGTGATGCCCGCTTCCGTGAGGATCTTCTTGGCCTTGGTGGCGCTCGGGTTGCCGTAGTCGTCGAAGAAGCCCGTCGTGTGCCCCACCAGACCCCTGGGGATCATGGAGTACAGCGGCTCGACGGTGTCCTTGTAGATGTTGTGCGCGAGCGCCGGGCGGTCGAGGACCTGGGCGACCGCCTTGCGGACGGCGGGGTTCTTGGCCCAGGTGTCCTTGGGGTTGAAGACCAGGTAGCTGATCTCCGTGGTGGGGTTCTCGACGATCTGGAGGCCCTGTTCGTCGTGGTTGGCCTCGATGTCAACGATGTCCGAGGCGCCGAGACCTCGGTAGATGACGTCGATCTCCTTGGACTTCAGGGCCTTGACCACCCCGGCCGAGTCCGCGAAGTAGCGGATGGTGATGCCGCTGTTCTTGACGTCCGCTATGCCCTGGTAGCTCTCGTTGGTGGTGAGCTCGGCCGCCTCGCCCTCCTCGAAGGAGGCCAGGTTGTACGGCCCGGAGCCGATGATCTTCCCGTCCTCGCGGAGCTTGTCCGCGGGGTACTCCTCGGGGTCCACGATCGACATGGCGGGCGTGGTGAGCACGAGGGGGAAGGTGGCGTCGGGCTGGCTGAGGTGGAAGACGACCTCGCGGTCACCCTTCGCCTGCACCCGGGAGAGCGTGCCCAGCAGACCCGCGGGGCCGCCGTTGACGTTGATCTTCTTGATCCGGTCGAACGAGTGCTTGACGGCCTTGGCGTCCAGCGCGTGTCCGTTGGAGAACTTCAGGCCCTCACGCAGCGTGCAGCTGTACGTCGTGCTGTTGCTGTCGGTGAACTCGCAGCTCTCGGCGGCGTCGGGCTCGGGCTCGGTACCGCCGGGCGAGTAGTTCAGGAGGGGCTGATAGACGTTGCGCATCAGCTCCCAGGAGCTGTCCCAGGCGGCGGCCGGGTCCAGGGTGCTGGGTGGGCTGGTGGTGCCCACGACGATCGGATCCGCGTCTTCGGAGGCGTCCGAGGAGAACACACCACACCCGGCCACCATGGATATGGACGCGATCGCCGCGAGAGGCGGCAGGAATCGGTTCCGGTTGAACACGTGCATGCTCCTCGAAATGCCGTACGCAAGTGGCCGAACGATACCGCAGGCCCCGCCCGTCGCTCCCGCCCGGCTGACAGTGCTCTTGGCCGCTCCGTTTGTGACGGCCTCGTCGAGCTGGTGTGAGGGTCAAGGCCGGGCACCGGTGGCATCTGGTGAAACACCCATCGGTGCCCGACCGCGACGGGTCAGCCGACCCCGGCGTTGAGGAAGATGCCGCCGTCCACCACAAGCGTCTGACCGGTGATCCAGTCGGACTGCTCGGAGGTGAGGAACGCGGCGGCGCCGCCGATGTCGGAGGGCACACCGAGCCGGCCGAGCGGGTAGGACGCGGCGGCCTCGGCCTCCCGGCCCTCGTACAGGGCCTGGGCGAACTTGGTCTTCACCACGGCGGGCGCGATGGCGTTGGCCCGCACCTTGGGCGAGAACTCGTGCGCCAGCTGCACGGTCAAATTGATCATGGCGGCCTTGCTGATGCCGTACGCGGCGATGAACGGCGAGGCCGAGACCCCGGCGACGGAGGCGATGTTGACGATCGCGCCGCCGTTGTCCTTCTGCCAGGCGTGCCAGGTCTTCTGGGCGAAGCCGAGGGCCGAGAGGACATTGGTCTCGAACACCTTGCGCGCCACGTTGAGGTCCATGTCGGCGATCGGGCCGAACACCGGGTTCGTACCGGCGTTGTTGACCAGGAAGTCGACGCGGCCGAAGGCCTCCATGGTGCGCTCGACGGCGAGCGCCTGGTGGGCCTCGTCGTGGGCCTTGCCCGCCACACCGATGACGCGGTCGGCGCCGAGCTTCTCGACGGCCTCCTTGAGGGCGTCCTCGCCCCGGCCCGTGATGCACACCCGGTCGCCGCGCGCGACGAGGGCCTCGGCGATGCCGTAGCCGATGCCGCGGCTGGCGCCGGTGATGAGGGCGACCTTGCCCGAGAGCTCGGGGAGTTCCACCGAAGTCATGTTCCCGATCCTTTAGTTGAGCGGTCCGCCGGCGACGTACAGCACCTGGCCGGAGACGAACCCGGCGTCCTCGCCCGTGAAGTAGGCGATGGCTCCGGCGATGTCCTCCGGCCTGCCGACGCGCTGGACGGGGATCTGGGTGGCGGCCGCGGCCTGGAAGTCCTCGAAGTCCATGCCGACGCGGGCGGCGGTGGCGGCGGTCATGTCGGTGACGATGAAGCCGGGCGCGACGGCGTTGGCGGTGACGCCGAACTTGCCGAGCTCGATGGCGAGGGTCTTGGTGAAGCCCTGCAGACCGGCCTTGGCGGCGGAGTAGTTGACCTGACCGCGGTTGCCGAGCGCCGAGGACGAGGACAGGTTGACGATCCGGCCGAACTTGGCGTCCACCATGTACTTCTGACAGGCCTTCGACATGAGGAACGCGCCGCGCAGGTGCACGTTCATGACCGTGTCCCAGTCGGACGCGCTCATCTTGAACAGCAGGTTGTCGCGGAGCACGCCCGCGTTGTTCACGAGGATGGTCGGCGCGCCCAGCTCCTCGGCGATACGGGTGACGGCGGCCTCGACCTGGGCCTCGTCGGAGACGTCGCAGCCGACCGCGAGCGCCTTGCCGCCGGCGGCGGTGATCTTCTCCACGGTGTCCTTGCACGCGGCCTCGTCGAGGTCGATCACCGCGACGGCACGCCCCTCGGCGGCCAGTCGTACGGCGGTCGCGGCGCCGATGCCACGCGCGGCACCCGTGACCACGGCGACACGCTGCTCAGTGGTGGACATTGCTGGTTCTCCTCGCCCTTTGGGATGCGGCTCCGGCGGCCGCCCATCGGGTGAGCGACCGCTTAGTACCTTCAGCACACGTGACGCTAGAAGTCCTGGCACCCGGTGTCAACGCTCCACCAGGTGTGATCCCTTACCGCGTCCTCGCCGGGGCCTTACTTGACCAGCAGATCGAGCAGCCGCGCGGCCTCCGCCGCCGGGTCCGCGGTGAGCCCAGTGTGCACGGGTCCCGCCTGCACGACCGTGGAACGGGGCGCGACGAGCCAGCGGAACCGCCGCCCGGCGTCGTCGCGGGCGGCCTGCCCCGCGGCCTCACCCCCGGCGCACACGCCCTCCACGGCGCGCAGCGCGGCCCGTACGCCCGCCACGTCCGCCCCGGGGTCCAGGGCGAGCAGCCTGGCCTCGTCCAGGTGCGTACGGGCGGCCACGAGGGCCCGGGAGCGGCTGTAGACGAGGACGCCCGCGTTGAAGCACTCGCCGCGCTCGATGCGCGGTACGACCCGCAGCAGCGCGTACTCGTAGACGTCCTGCCCGGTCGCCCCGGTCGCCAGGAATCGGTCGCTCACTTGATCCCCTCGATGCGTTCGTGAATGCCGGTGGCCCGCGCGAGCAGCGGCTCCGCGTACGCCCGCCGCAGCGCGTCCGGCGTGTCGAAGCCGGGCTCGCCGGCCAGCCACACGTCCGGGATCTCGGCGGTGACCTCGGCGAGCAGGTCCTCGGTGACCAGGGGCGCGAGCTCGGCGGCGGCCGCCGCGACATCGGGGCCGAAGCGGGCGAGGGCGTGGTCGGAGGCGTCGTACGGTTTGGCGGCGGAGGTGCGGGCGCCGGGCCAGTGGTGGTGCCAGATCATGGTGGCGCCGTGGTCGATCAGCCACAGCTCGCCGTGCCACATCAGCATGTTGGGGTTGCGCCAGGAGCGGTCGACGTTGTTGATCAGCGCGTCGAACCAGACGATCCGCCCGGCCTCCTCGGGGCTCACCGTGAAGGCGAGCGGGTCGAAGCCGATCGCCCGGGTCAGGAAGTCCATGCCGAGGTTGGTGCCGCCGCTGGACTTGAGCAGCTCCTGGACCTGCTCGTCGGGCTCGCCGAGGCCGAGGACGGGGTCGAGGTCGACGGTCACGAGGCCGGGGACGCGCAGCCCGAGCCGCCGGGCCAGCTCACCGCAGACGACCTCCGCGACCAGCGTCTTGCGGCCCTGTCCCGCGCCGGTGAACTTCAGGACGTACATTCCGCGGTCGTCGGCCTCGACGAGCCCGGGGAGCGAACCGCCCTCTCGCAACGGCGCGATGTACCGGGTCGCGCTGACTTCTTTGAGCATCGTCCCAGGTTACTGGTGGTGGTGTGGGCCCCCGTGGGGCGACCCGTCGGATCGACCCGTCGGGTCGGGGCCGCCGATCGACAGGTGAACGACAGCTCTGGTTCACGCCGTTCTCACCCCGGAGGGACCAGGATGTGGTCCCTGTCTGAACGTTCAAGCACTGCCCCGTCGTATCCATGGGCGAACGTGCAAAGCCATCTCGGAAGGAACCGTCAGCATGACCAGCGAAACGATGAAACCCGCGTCGATTCCCGGCCGCCGCACCGTCATGTCGGCGGCCGGCGTGGCGGGCCTCGCCGTCGCGCTGACCGCGTGCGGGTCGAGCGACGACTCGTCGAGTTCGTCGGCCTCGGCCGGCGCCCAGGACGACAGCTCCACGAGCAGCGGCAGCGCGAGCGGTGGTGACAGCGCCGGCTCGGGCGGTGGCACCGAACTCGCCAGGACCTCCGACATCCCCGAGGGCGGCGGCAAGATCTTCGAGAGCGAGGGCGTGGTCGTCACCCAGCCGGCGGCCGGCACCTACAAGGCGTTCTCCTCGACCTGCACCCACAAGGGCTGCGCCGTGAAGTCGATCGCCGACGGCGTGATCAACTGCCCCTGTCACAACAGCAACTTCTCCATCACCGACGGCAGCGTGGAGAGCGGCCCGGCGACCAAGGCCCTGCCCGCCAAGGAAATCAGCGTCAGCGGAGAGTCGATCATGCTGGCCTGACGTTCACCAGGTACTCAACTCCGCCGGGGCCGTCCGAGACAGCCCAGCACCTCGTCCGTGGTCGCGACCGTGGCGACCAACGCGAGGGTGTGGCGGATCATCGCGGGGGTGTAGTCGGCAGGCACCCCCGCGATGGCGTCCCCGGGCACGACGACGGTGTAGCCGAGGTTCACCGCGTCGAACACCGCGTTCGGGACGGCCACGTTGGCCGAGACACCGGTGACGATGAGGGTGCGGCAGCCGAGGTTGCGCAGCAGCGCGTCGACATCGGTGCCCGCCAGCGGGGACAGCCCGTGCAGCCGCCGTACGACCAGATCCGCCTCGGCGACCTCGATGGGCGGCGCGACGCGTACGGCGTCGGTGCCCGTCAACTGCCGTATGGGAAGCCGTTCGGCAGCGCGGAACAGGCGGGCGTTGCGGTTGGCACCGCGCCCGTCGGGCCGCCGCTCGGCGACGGCGTGGACGACCTGGACCCCGCTCTCGTGCGCGGCGGCGACCAGCCGCGCCACATTCCCGAGCACCCCCGAGGAGCGCACCTCCTCCGCGAGTTCGGGCAGCGCACTGCCCGGCCCGACGACACCCTGCTGACACTCGACGGTGAGCAGCACGGCGACGACGGGATCGAGCAGCTCGCCCAACTCCCGAAGCCTCTTCCCCTCGCTCGCCCCACTCTCACGTGACGGCATGGCGTCCCCTTGTCGCCGGCGGTCGGGCCGGGGAGCGTAACTCCCCTTGCGCATCAACGGAAGGCAACCGATGCTCTTCTGACGTCTAGTCAGCCGAGGGAGAGCAGCCATGGCCGTCACTCAGCGCCGGGGCCGGAAGATCATGATGGAGCCCGGTGAGCTGGACGAGTTCCTGGGCGCGCAGCGGACCTGCCGGGTCGGGACGGTCTCGGCCGACGGAGCCCCGCACGTCAGCCCGCTCTGGTTCATGTGGGACGGCACCTCGCTGTGGCTGTACTCGATCACCCGAAGCAAGCGCTGGGCGGCCCTGCGCCGCGATCCGCGCGTCGCCGTCGTGGTCGACGCCGGCGAGGAGTACGGCGAGTTGTGCGGCGTCGAGCTGTCCGGCACCGTCGAGGTGGTCGGGGAGGTGCCCCGCACGGGCGAGCCGAACCCCGAACTCGTCGAGGTGGAGCGACTGTTCGCCCGCAAGAACTTCGGCCTCGACGAAATGCCGCACGACGGCAGGCACGCCTGGCTGCGCCTGAAGCCGGACGCGATCACCTCCTGGGACTTTCGCAAGCTGGTGGGGTCAGTGCCCCTTCGGTGACCTGTATGGATGACCTGTACGAGTGTGCCGTCGGCGCGGGGCCCGCCGACGCTACGGTCCGCACGCCGTCCCAGCCGCCTTGAGCGCCTCCACCGCCGCCCTGATCGACGGCCGCCGGTCGGCGTCCCCGCGCCACACCGCGTAGACGCTCCGGTGGACCCGGTGCCGCACCGGCACGGTCCGCACCCCGGCCGGCATCGGGTCGCGGCCCAGCCGCGGTGCGATGCACACACCCAACCCGGCGGCGACCAGGGCGAGTTGGGTGTGGTGTTCACCGGCCCGGTGGGCGATGTGGGGCTCTATGCCGTTGGCGCGCAGCGTGTAGAGCAGCCACTCGTGGCAGAACTCGCCCTCGGGCCAGGCGACCCACGCCTCGTCCGCCAACTCCTCCAGGTCGATCTCGTCCCGGCCGGCCAGCGGGTGGTCCTCGGGCAGCGCGACCTCCACCGGGTCGTCGAGGATCGAGGCCCGGGCGAGCCCTTCGGGCACGGGCAGCGGCTTGTTGTACCAGTCGAGCACCACGGCCAGATCCGCGTCGCCCCGGATCACCGCGCCGATGGCGAGCTCTGGCTCCAGCTCCCGCGACCGCACGCGCAGCGCCGGATGGTCGTCCCGCAGCGCACGGAAGACCGCCGGAAGCAGCCCTCGTACGGCGGTCGGGAACGCCGCCAGCCGCAGCTCGCCGACGACCTGCCCTCGCTGTGCCTCCAGGTCCGCCTGGGCCAGCTCGACCTGGGACAGGATCCGCGCGGCGTGGTCGGCGAGCAGCCGCCCCGCGTCGGTGAGGCGCACGCCCCGCCCGTTCTTGGCGAGGAGCTGTTGCCCCACCTCCCGCTCCAGCTTGGTCATCTGCTGAGAGACGGCCGAGGTCGTCACATGCAGCCCTTCGGCCGCCCCGCTGACCGAGCCGTGCCGGGCGAGGGCGTCGAGGGTACGCAGGCGCTCCAGATTCAACATGTAAGCAATGCTACGAGATTCAGCTCACCAAATCTCGCTTGTGCTACAGGATTGTTCGGGAGCATCGTTGCGTGCATGACCGCCATGGCCCCCACCCGCGCCCCCGCCCGCGCCCCCGAACGCCGCCGCGCCACCGTCGACTGGCGACTGCGCTTCGCCTTCCTTTCCCTCATCTGGGGCTTCAGCTTTCTCCTGATCAAGGTGGGTACGGAGGCCTACGCGCCCTTCCAGGTCACCTTCGGGCGGCTACTGTTCGGCACGCTGGTGCTCGCGGCGGTGATGGCGGTCAAGCGGGAGCGGCTGCCGCGCGGCGCCCGCACCTGGGGCCATCTCGCGGTCGCGGCCCTCCTCCTCAACGCACTGCCGTTCTCCCTCTTCGCCTACTCCGAGCTGACGATCCCGTCCACACTCGCGGGCATCTGCAACGCGACCTCGCCCCTGTGGGGCATGGCCCTGTCCCTGGTGGCTCTCTCCGAGGACCGCCCGACGAGGGTGCGGGTCGCCGGTCTGGGCCTCGGCTTCCTCGGCGTCCTCACGGTCCTCGGTGCCTGGCAGGGCTTCAGCGGCCTGGACGCCAGGGGCACCGCGATGGCCCTCCTCGCCTCGCTCAGCTACCCGATCGGCTGGATCTACGTCCGCCGCACCCTGGCCGGCAGCGCCCACTCGCACCTCTCCCTCACCGGCGCCCAACTCCTGCTGGCCACCGCCCAACTCGCCTTCATCACCCCACTGTTCACCACCCTGCCGAGCAGCTTCCCGATCCTGCCACTCCTGGCGATCATCGCCCTGGGCGCCCTCGGCACGGGCGTCGCCATGCTCGTCCAGTACGGCCTCGTCTCCGAGATCGGCCCGACGACGGCCCAGATGGTCACATACTTCATCCCGGTGATCGCCACGGCCGCAGGCGTCGCCCTCCTCGGCGAATCCCTGACCTGGTCGACACCGGTCGGCGCGACCATCGTCCTGGCGGGCGCGGCCCTCACCCAGGCGAGGCCGCGCACCTGACGCAGCCCCTGACAGCCGCCCGCTCGCGGGTACCACGTGCCGCAGCCGCCCGCTCGCGGGTACCACGTGCCGCAGCCGCCCGCACCCAGCTGCAGCCCGTCATGCGTACCTGTCCCCGTCGCCCGACACCGACCCGATCGCCGAGGCGACCGCATCCGCCACCCGCCCGATCTCCTCATCAGTGAGCGTGGAGATCGTGATCCGGATGCCTTGCGGGGCGTTCATCCGGAAGCGTGCGCCCGGCGCCACGGCCCAGCCGGCGTGCAGCAGCCGGGCGACCGCGCCGGTCTCGTCCGGGACCCGGATCCACACGTTCATCCCGCTGACCCCGCGCGCCTCGACCCCCCGCCGCGCGAGCGCGCCGATCAGTGCGTCCCGCCGTCTGCCGTACGCCGCCGCCACGGCCCGCGCGTCCACCGCCCCGCCGGCCCACAGCCGCACGACGGCCCGCTGCACCAGCCGGCTCACCCAGCCCGGCCCAAGCCGCTGCCGTCCCCGCACCCGGTCGACGGTGGCGGCGTCCCCGGTGAGCACCGCGAGTCGCAGATCAGGGCCGTACGCCTTGGCGACCGACCGCACGAACGCCCAGTGGTGCGTGACCCCGGCCAGCGGATGAAGGGCCTGGTCGACGATCCGATAGCCGTGGTCGTCCTCGATGAGCAGGGTCTCGGGGTGTTCCCGGAGCGCGGACCGCAGGGCACGCGCGCGTGCGGCGCTCACGGCCGCTCCGGTCGGGTTCTGCGCCCGGTCGGTGACGACGAGGGCACGCGCCCCGCCCTCCAGAGCCCGTCGTACGTCGCCGGGGAGCGGCCCTTCGTCGTCGACGCCGACCGGGACGACGCGCAGCCCGAGCGCGGGCACGAGGTCGAGCACGCTTCCCCACCCGGGATCCTCGACCGCGACGGCGTCCCCGGGCTTCAGATGCACGGCGAGCACCCGCTCAATGGCGTCGAGCGACCCGGAGGTGACGGCGATGGGCCCGTCCGGCATCCCGTCGGCGTCGAGGTCGGCCCGCGCGCTCCGTGCCAACTCGGGCTCCACGGGCCCCGCCCCGTACAGCACCGGCTCTCGGTCGCCCTGCTCGGCGGCGGCCGCGAACACCTCCGCGAGAGGGGGCAGCAACGCCACATCCGGATTGCCGTCGGCGAGGTCACGCACCCCCTCCGGCACGTCCACCCTGATGTACTCGCGCCCCGTGGTGGCGGGCCTGTGCCGCACCCGACTCCCGCGCCGCCCGGCGGTCTCGATGACCCCGCGCTCGCGCAGCGTGCGATAGGCGGCCGCGACGGTATTCGGATTCACCCCGAGGCGATCCGCCAACTCGCGCATGGGAGGCAGCAGTTGCCCCGGTTCCAACTCCCCCGCGCCCACCGCACGCTCGACGCTCGCCGCAATCTCAGCTGCGCGCCGACCCGTGATCACGTATCCTCCTAGCACAAAGCAGATTATGTACTAGCGCAATAGAGACCGCAAGTAGACGCAGGAGCCAGCAATGCAGGAGATCGCGATGCAGGGGACGCAGCAGCCGACGCCGCCCGCCGCCTACACCCCCACCGAACGCACCGTCCCCACCCGGTCCGCGCAGAAGGCCTCGTACGACAAGGAGTTGGTGCACGCGATACTCGACGAGGGGTACGTCTGCCACCTCGGCTTCGTCCGTGACGGCGCCCCGGTGGTACTGCCCACGCTGTACGGACGGGTCGGCGAGACGCTCTACGTGCACGGCTCGACGGGCTCACGCCCGCTGCGGATGACGGGCCAGGCTGATCCGGGCCTCCCGGTGTGCCTCACGGTCACGCACGTGGACGCCCTGATCCTGGCCCGCTCGGGCTTCCACCACTCGATCAACTACCGCTCGGTGGTCGTGCACGGCGCCGCCCACCAGGTCACCGACCCCGAGGAGCGGCGGATCGCCCTCGACGCCCTCGTGGACCACGTCGTCCCGGGCCGCTCGCGGGACTCCCGGCCCGCCAACGCCAAGGAGTTCGCCGCCACCGCCGTGATCCGGCTCGACCTGAACGAGGTCTCCGCCAAGACCCGCACCGGCGGCGTCAACGACGAGCCCGAGGACCTCACCCTCCCCCACTGGGCCGGCGTCGTCCCCCTCCGGAAGGGCTACGACACCCCGATCCCCGACCCGTCCCTGGCCCCCGGCACCGAACTCCCCGACTACCTCAAGACCTTGTGATGCTGATACACCCCTGGGACGCCCCACGCGACGACACCGAATGGCAACACTGGCTCACCACCCACGACTTCGGCCAACTGGCCGTCAACGGCCTGCCCGGCGACCCGCCGTACGTCCAGCCCCTGCACTTCGTCTACGACCCCGACGACGGCGAGCACGGCACGGCCCTGACCCACCTGGCCCGCCCCAACCCCATGTGGCCCGCCCTGGAAGCCGCCCCCCATGTCGTCCTGAGCATCGTCGACGACTACGTCTACGTCCCCGGCCCCTGGCAGGCCCCTCCGGACACCCCACCCGAACACGGCGTCCCGACCAGCTTCTACGCGGCGGTCCAACTCCACTGCACAGCCCACATCGTGGACGACCCCACAGAAAAGGCCACCGTCCTCAACCGCCAACTGACCCACTTCCAGCCGCAGGGCGGCTCCGCACCGGTCACGACCGACGACACCCCGTACGACCGCATGCTGCCGGGCCTGCGCGGCCTCCGCCTCGAAGTCACAGCCGTACGCGCCAAGTTCAAGTACGCGACCCACCGCCCGGAAGAGGTCCAGAACCGCATCGTGACCAACCTGGCGACACGAGGAGGCCCCCACGACGAGGCAGCGCGACAGCATCAGCTGAGCAGACGGGGCATCTGGCCACCGGCAAGCTGAGGATAGCCTCTCGGGGGCGAACCTTCTCCCCACCGGCCCGCTGACGCGCCGCTCAAGGGGCGCGGGGAACTGCGCGAGCGACCACAGACAACCCGCACCCCGCCAACCCCCGAAGCCCCCACGGCGCTCACCGGCTATCCCTCACCACCAACTCCCGCTCAACCCCATCCCCACCGGAAGCGACCACCCCCGCCCCCTCCCCGGACCGCTGCGCGACAACCGCCCCCACCAACACAACCACCCCACCCACAACCTGCGGCGCCGACAAACTCTCCCCCAGCAACACCCACGCCAGCACCGTCGCGACGACCGCCTCAAGACACGCCACCACCCCCGCCACCTGCGGAGACAACCGCCGCACAGCCACCACCCCGGTGACATACGCCAGCACCGTGGCGATCAACACGACCCACGCGAGCAACAACCACGCGGCAACCGGTGCCCCATCCATCCGCACGGTGCCACCCAGCACCGCCCACTCCATACCCCACGGCCGGGCGACAACGGTGAGCACGGCCGCCCCCACGAGCAGCCCGTACGCGATCACCCCGAGCGGATCCGGCGCCGCCTCCCCCGCCTCGCTCCCCTGGTCGGAGAGCACGAAGTACCCGACCTGACAGCAGGCCGCCCCCAGCGCGAGCAGCAACCCCAGCGCATCGAAGCTCAGCCCCGACCACACCTCAACGACACAGGCGAGGCCGCCGACCGCGAGAACGACCCCGACGGCGGCAGCCCTCGTCACCGGCCTCCGCTGTACGAACCGCACCCAGCCGAGCACGAGCGCCGGCGCGAGGTACTCGACGAGCAGGGCGACCCCGACGGGTATGCGGGCGATCGAGGCGAAGTAGAAGGCCTGGACACCGGCCACGGCCAACAGCCCGAACCCGGCGAGCAGCGCGGGCCTCCGACGTACCAACTCCCGGTGGCGCACGGCCAGCGGCAGCATCACCAGCGCCGCGCCCGCGACCCTCAGCCACACCACATGGAGGGGGTCCAGCCCCGCCTCGATGAGCGGCTTGGCCGCGGTACCCGATCCGCCGAAGGCCACCGCAGAACCGAGCGCGAGCCCCAGCCCAACACCCCGCCCCTGATACCCCTGGCTCCCCTGATGCCCCTGACTGCCCTGAGACGTATGCACCGGCACATGATGACAGGCGCCGACAGGAGCGTCACCCCCAATCACTCCTGTCTCACCGCTCGGACGTCAACCCCGATCCGACGCCGACCCTGATCGGACCTCACCCATCTGCTCGATCCGCCGCGCCAACACCCCCACGTCGGCCCCCGTCCTCCTCAGCACCTCCACGGCCCGCGACGCCGGCACCGCGACGATCACGGCGAGCAGGTCGACCCCATGGGCCCGCTCCTCGCCCCGCCGCACGGCACGCTCGTACGCCTGGGTCATGGCCCGCGCCGCCACCGGCGACCAACCCGGAGTGCCGGGGACCCCCGGTACGGCACCGGCACCCTCGACGCCGATCCGCCAACGCAGCCCGTAGCCGATGCTGCGCTGCACCAAGTAGCCGAGCAGCCGGGCGACCTGCCGGCCGTCGAAGGCCGCGCGCACCTCGGGGTCGGACTCCACCAGCGTGTGCAGCAGATGGGCGGTGTCGATCTGCCGGTCCCCGTCCCGCAGCGCCCGTCTGCGCGCACCGGCGACCACGGAGGCCAGCTCATCGGTGAGCCTGCCCTCGAGCTCCGCGTGGTTCGGACCATGGCCTACGGCCGACTGCCGGGGGATACGGGGTCGCACACCCCCACCCCATCAGTCCCGCCGAGCCGAGTCATCCACGACAGGAAGCATCTTCACGTCCACCACAGGCTGCGCAGGTACGACCCCCGTCTCCTCCCTACGGATGAGATCTCCTCTGAACATTCCTGACGGTTCATCAGTATTGAATGTTCCGGCCCTCGCGGCTACGTTCCGCGACACCACCGTCCGAGACGTCCGAGTCGAAGGGGTTGTCGCATGGCCGATGTCAGCGCGGAGGCGCACATCGAGGCTCCCGCCGAGAAGGTCTGGGCCCGGCTCGTCGACTGGTCCGCGCACAGCGAGTGGAACACGACGCACACCGGCTTCCCCAAGGGTGGCCCGGAGACGCTCGAAGTGGGCGGCACCTTCCAGGAGAACCTGAAGCTCATGGGCTTCCCGGCGGAGGTCGAGTGGACCATCGCCGAACTCGAACCCGCCCGGGTCCTGGCCATCCGCGGCAAGGGCCCGATGGCCGTCGACCTCGCCACCCGCTACACGCTCACACCCGACGGCGACGCCACCACGGTCCGCATCGACGGCCGTTTCACCGGCGCGGCGGTCTCCCTGATGGCGAGCAAGCTCAAGGACTCCGCGACGGCCGCCCTCGCCGAGTCACTGCGCAAACTGGGCGCCCTGGTGACGTAAGGCGGCCGCACGACCCTCTTGGCCACCACACACGGGAGTGCCCCGCGGAGAAACTCCACGGGGCACTCCACGCTCTACCGCTTACCGCCCACCGACCATCAGTCCTCGTCGGCGAGGATCAGGTACAGCTTCTTGCGGGCCTCATTGATCACCGCCAGCGCCTTGTCGCGCTGGTCCTTGCTGCCGGTCTTCCAGACCTGACCGAATGCCTCCATCAGACCGAAGCCGGCCGTCCGGATCTCGCTCAGCGCCTCCCAGTCAACCCCGCGCGAGGCCTCTTCCCAGGGAGCGTCGGAACCCTCCTCGGCCGCGGCGCGACCGGCCTCGGTGAGGGAGAACAGCTTCTTGCCACCCTCGGTCTCACTGACGATCAGCCCCTCGTCCTCCAGCAGTTGAAGGGTGGGGTACACCGAGCCGGGGCTGGGCTTCCACGTCCCGCCGCTGCGCTCGGCGATCTCCTGGATCATCTCGTAGCCGTGCATGGGCCTGTCCTTGAGGAGGGCCAGGATCGACGCGCGTACGTCACCTCGCCGCGCCCTTCCCCTGGGTCCGCCGCGGCCTCGTCCACCCCAGGGGCCCGGACCGAAAGGCCCGAAGCCACCGGGCCCACCATGGCCCGGCCCGAAGGGCCCGAAGGCGGCGCGCAGCGCCTCTACGTCACCTCGACCGCGGGGGTGGTCCCCACCACGGCGTCCATGTCCACGCTCGAATCCGAAGTCCTGTCCACGGGAACGCATCGCAATCACTCCATTCCATCGTTGATCTGTCGCGATGCTTCAACGATATATCGGTACCTGTCGCGTGGCAAGCCCCGCAAAAGAAGTCGTCCTGACCTGCGAGGAGTTCGGGCGCCACATGCCCAGCCCTTACGAGCGAAAGCGCACGCCGCAGCAGCAACGGCGCGGCCACACGAACGAGAGTCAACAAGACAGATGGAGATTGGCTTCGAGAAACCAGTCCAGCCACCCGGAATTGGCCTTGGCCACGGCCCTCGCCCCCCGCCTAGCGTCGCCCCATGCGTATCCGTATCGTCGACGCCTTCACCGACCGCCCCTTCTCCGGCAACCCGGCCGGGGTCCTCCTCCTCGACGCCTTCCCCGACGACGCCTGGCTGCAGAACGTGGCCATGGAGGTCAACCACGCCGAGACCGCGTTCGCCCACCCCCTCCCCGAGAGCGGGGACGCGGACTGGGCGCTGCGCTGGTTCACGCCCGTCGCCGAGGTGGCGATGTGCGGCCACGCCACGCTGGCCACCGCGCACGTCCTCAGCACCACGGGCGCCCACAAGGGCCCAGTGCGGTTCGCCACGCGCAGCGGTGTCCTCGTCGCCACGCCCCGGCCGGACGGCTCCCTCACCCTCGACTTCCCGACCGCTCCCCTCACCCCGGTCCCCATTCCGGACGGCGTCGCCGAGGCCCTGGGCGCCGAGCCGCTCAGCGTGTTCGACACCGGCCCCAACGTAGGTGACCTGCTGATCGAGCTGGCCGACGAGAAGACGGTCCACGGCCTCGACCCCGACCACCGAGCCCTCGGCCGCTTCTCCGAGCGCGGCGTCATCGCCACCGCGCGCGCCGCGGACCCGGCCGCCGGCCACGACTACGTCTCCCGCTGCTTCTTCCCGAACGTCGGCATCGACGAGGACCCGGTCACGGGCAGCGCCCACACCGCTCTCGCCCCGTTCTGGTCCGAGCGCCTCGGCAGCCCGGACCTCACCGGACTCCAGGCCTCCCGCCGCTCGGGCCTCGTCCGCACCGGGCTGCGCGGCAACCGCACCCTGCTGTCCGGCCGTGCGGTCACGGTCATCGAGGGCGAGCTGCTCACGCCGTAGGCAGCCAGCCCACCTTCCCGGCCAGCAGCGCGTATCCCACGAACGCCCCGATGTCGAGCAGCGAGTGGGCCACCACGAGCGGGCCCACTCGCCCCCACCTCCGGTAGAGGTAGACGAAGACCACGCCCATCACCATGTTGCCGATGAACCCGCCGATGCCCTGGTAGAGGTGGTACGACCCGCGCAGCACCGAACTGGCCGCCAGCGCGCTCCCCGGCGACCAGCCCAACTGCTGGAGCCGGCGCAGCAGATACCCGACCACGATCACCTCTTCGAGGACCGCGTTCTGGATCGCGGAGAGGATCAGCACCGGGTACTTCCACCACACCTCGGGCAGCGCCTCAGGCACCACCGTGAGGTTGAACCCGAGCCCGCGGGCCAGCAGGTAGAAGGCGATGCCCGTGCTGCCGATCACCGCGGCGATCGCCGCCCCGCGAGCGAGGTCGGGCCACGGCTTCGTCCGGTCGAACCCGAGTGCGCGCAGCCCCGAGCCCTCGCGCAGCAGCAAGTGGGCGACCAGTACGACGGGCACCAGCGCGGTCGTGATCCCGAAGAGCTGCCACGCCAGGTCGAGCCACGGCCGGCCCGGCGCGGCCGAGGCGTTCATCGTGGCCGCCTGGTCCTTCAGCCCGCCCGGTTTGGTGACCGATCCGATGAAACTGATCAGCGCGGACACCCCGCTCGCACCGAGCGACAGCCCCAGTACGAGCAGTGTCTCGTCCCTCAGAATCCGTCGGGTCGGCCGCTCCCGCGGCACAGCACCGTCCACAGACTCGGCCTGCCCCTGCACCCACGCCTCCAGTTGTCCGGTCCCGCCGAGGAACCATCATCACCCGCGGCGCTACGGATCTTTCCGGCGGCGTCCCTCCGAGGCCTCTCACCTCGGCCGCGATGCGCGCCACCGGCGGCGTACGTCAGGCTCCCGTCACCCCAGCGGCACCGGCTCCGGAAGCCCCACCGGCCAGGTGTGCACCGGCTCCCCGGAGTGCGTCAGCTCGCAGTACCGGCGTGTGGTGGCGGCCAGCGCGGCATCCCGTCCGAGGCCCTTCGCCAGCGCCCGGTGGAACGTTTCGACCTGCCACGACGCCCCATTGACCCGGCGCCGGCAGCGGTCCTCGATCACGCCGAGGTAGAAGTCCCGGTCGACCGGCTCGACACCCCACGCGTCCAGCCCCGCCTCGGCGAGCGGCAACAGTTCGTCCCGTACGAGGTGCACCGCGTCCACCGGCCCCACCCCGCCGTACCGCCCGTGCCGCGGCCACTGCAGCCGTGCCTCGATGCCGTGCCGGCACGCCTCGTCGAAGTTGGCTGCGGCGGCCTCGAACGGCATCCGGGTCCACACCGGCCGCGACTCCTCGGCGAGAGCGCGTACGACCCCGTAGTAGAAGGCCGCGTTGGCGATCACGTCCGTGATGGTCGGCCCGGCGGGCAGCACCCGGTTCTCGACACGCAGATGCGGGACCCCGTCGGCGATGCCGTACACGGGCCTGTTCCAGCGGTAGACCGTGCCGTTGTGCAGGGTGAGTTCGGAGAGCGAGGGCGCGCCGCCCGCGTCGAGGACACCGAGCGGATCCTCGTCGTCGCAGATGGGCAACAGTGCCGGGAAGAAGCGCAGATTCTCCTCGAAGAGGTCGTACGCCGAGGAGATCCACCGCTCCCCGAACCAGGTGCGCGGCCGCACGCCCTGGGCCTGGAGCTCGGGCGGCCGGGTGTCCGTGGACTGCTGGAACAGCGGTGGCCGCGACTCCTGCCACAGCTCGCGCCCGAACAGGAACGGCGAGTTGGCACCGATGGCGACCTGCGCCGCGGCGACCGCCTGCGCCGCGTTCCACACATCGGCGAACCGGCCCGGAGTGACCTGGAGGTGCAACTGCACCGAGGTGCAGGCGGCCTCCGGCGCGATCGACTTCGAGGTGCAGACGAGCCGCTCGACACCCTCGATGTCCAGGGTGAAATCCTCGCCACGGGCGGCGACGATCTGATCGTTGAGCAGTGTGTAACGGTCCCCGGCGGAGAGGTTCGAGGAGACCAGGTCGTCACGGTCGAGCGTGGGCAGAATCCCGATCATCACGATTCCCGCGCCCAACTCGCCCGCCTGCCGGTCGGCATACGCCAGGGAGGTACGCAGTTCCTCGGAAAGCTGGTCGAATACCCGGCCGCCCAGCCGGTGTGGGGCTATGTTGACTTCCAGATTGAACATGGCGAGTTCTGTTTGGAAATCTCGGCTCGCTATCCGCTCGAGTACTTGCGCATTCATCATTCTCGGCAGGCCGTCGGCCCCGACGAGGTTCAGCTCGATCTCCACACCCATGAGATTCTTGGGGCGGTCGAACCGCTTCTCCTCCAGCAGCCGCGCCAGCCCCGCCAGGCACTGCCGCAGCTTTTCGCGGTAGAGCTGACGGTCGGAGAGGCCGAACGGCCCCGCCACGACCTTCTCCCCCATCGAAGTGTCCCTCCTCGGATGGGCAGGCCGACGAGCCGGCCACTGCTGTTCCGGGTCCACGGGTGATGATGCCCAGGCAGAGCCACCGATAACGTCCCGCACAAGACCTGCGCACGCTAGGCTGTGTGCGGTCACCTCCGACGATATTCACTCGGCGTGCTTCTGGCACATTCACGGGGCATGAATCGGCACGGTTCAGAACGCGCTTTCCGTGTGACGCGGTTTCGTGAAAAGCGCCGACGAGAACCGGCCGTCCGCTACGCGACGGTAATGCGAGGTCATCGACGAGTACCCCCAGAGAATCGGGATGATTCGCGTGTTTCGGTGACCGGATACCGCCTTGCTGTTCATATCCGGGACGGCTAGACGAAACATCACCAGAACACGCATCATATAAACTCCGCAAACGAGGCTGAGAGTCGGCAATCGCGGTCCTCGGTCCTGCCGTCAGGCCACGCACGGCAGACCTTCCCACGCACCCGGACCCCGGGCATCCGTCTCTCCGATCCCCGAGAGCTGACAGCGCCGTCCGCCCCCGCCCTCGCTTCACCGTGCCTGTCGAATGAGAGGCGACCCACCATGCCGCTGCATGTCCCCCCGGCTCCCGCGCCCGCCCTGCGCACCGTCCTCACGGCACTCGGTTCTCCCACCGCCGTCCGCGAGGCGCGAACTCCCTCGCTGCAGAGCGCCCGGGGCCCCGCCACCCCCGAACTCCCGTTGCCCGTCCACGCCCTCGACCGGATCACCGCCGAGGGCGCGGGCACCACGCGGCTCGCCGGATGGCGTTTCCTGATCCACTGCCAAGGCCGCGCCGTGGCCGCCGCCGAGACCCGGCTGACCCCCGACGGATGGGCGTTCTCGCACTTCTTCGAGGGTCCGTACATCGCCTCCACCGAGCGCGCCCTGCGCCAGGCCGAGACCATGCAACAGCCCTACCAGCCACGCCTGTTGTCGGTGCCCGAGCTGTACATGCTCACGCTCTGGCTGCACGCCGACCACACCGCCGACGGCGCCACCGGCCACCCGGCACCGACCGACCTCCTGGTCCCACTGGCGCCGGCCCCGCCCGGTATCGCGGCCCACCGCCCGCACCGCGTCGCCGATCTGCTCCCGGTCCTGACCACCCGACTGACCCCCGCCCCGCTGCTGGGTTCGCCCGCCTGAGTTCAGAACCGCTTCAACCCTCGCTTCAGAACCGCTTCAACCCTCGCTTCAGAACCGCTTCAACCCTCGCTTCAGAACCGTTTCACCCCTTCGCACCGCCTCGTACCCCGCTGCCGATATACCGGTAGCGGGGTACTCGTTTACCACCGACGGGATATTCCGCTCTTCCGCGCGGCAATACGCTCGTACGAGCAAATCATCGAGCCCCCGCCCACCGGACTAGCCCCATCCGACCAGTGCGAACCACCCGAAGGGACAGTGCAGTTGGGATGAACCCTTCTCGCAAGTCATGCGTCATCAACCTGTGAGAAGCGGTGCTGCGAAATCCCTGCGGATTGACGCCCGTAGGGCAACACTGGGACCTGACCGAATAATCACCACGGGGGGCGGTCATGAACGAGGCTTCAAGCCGCACAACAGACGCGACAAACGCGACAGCCAACTCATCACACACGACAGAGCGAAAGATCCCCACAACCATGTGCCAGCACCAGCCACTGTGTCCGACAGCCGAATCCGCCGACCGGGAAGGCGCCCGACTCGTGGCGCACCACCCGGAGCAGGGCTGGAGCCTGCTGTGCAACGGCGTTCTACTCTTCGAGGACACCGGTGAGCTCCTGCCGGACGGCCAGATCATCGCCCCGCACCGCCCGCTGGGCACCGACAAGGTGATGACGGCCGCCTGAGCCGCACTTCACGTGCGAACAGGGCGGGCGTCCACACACAGGACGTACGCCCGGACATATGAGGGGCCGGAACGGAGAAGCACTCTCCGACCCGGCCCCGACGCGTATCCGCGGGCGACTACTCTTCGTAGGCGTCCAGCGGCGGACAGGAGCAGACCAGGTTCCGGTCGCCGAAGGCCTGGTCGATCCGGCGCACCGGCGGCCAGTATTTGTCGGCGGGCGTGACCCCGGCCGGGAAGACGGCCTCCTCACGGCTGTACGCGTGCTTCCACTCCCCGCCGAGGGCCGCCGCCGTGTGCGGGGCGTTTCGCAACGGGTTGTCGTCCGCGGGCCACTCGCCCGAACCGATCTTCTCGATCTCCGCGCGAATGGCGATCATCGCCTCGCAGAACCGATCCAGCTCGGTCAGGTCCTCCGACTCCGTCGGCTCGATCATCAGCGTCCCGGCCACCGGGAACGACATCGTCGGCGCGTGGAAGCCGTAGTCGATCAGCCGCTTGGCGATGTCGTCGACGCTCACACCCGTCGTCTTGGCCAGGGGCCGCAGGTCGATGATGCACTCGTGCGCGACGAGCCCGTCCGGGCCGGTGTACAGCACCGGGTAGTGCGGCTCCAGCCGCTTGGCGATGTAGTTGGCGCTGAGCACCGCCACCTGCGTGGCCCGCTTGAGGCCCTCACCGCCCATGAGCCGGACGTACGCCCACGAGATCGGCAGAATGCCCGCGGAACCCCAGGGCGCCGCCGAGATCGGGCCCACACCCGTCTCCGGGCCGGCCGCGGGCTGCAGCGGGTGGTTCGGCAGATACGGCGCCAGGTGCGCGCGCACCGCCACCGGACCGACGCCCGGACCGCCGCCGCCGTGCGGGATGCAGAACGTCTTGTGCAGGTTCAGGTGCGAGACATCACCGCCGAAGTGCCCCGGCTTGGCGAGGCCCACCAGCGCATTGAGGTTGGCACCGTCGACATACACCTGCCCGCCCGCGTCGTGCACCTGCGCGCAGATGTCCGCGACGTGCTCCTCGAACACACCGTGCGTCGACGGGTACGTGATCATCAGGACGGCCAGTTCGTTGCGGTACTGCTCGATCTTCGCCCGCAGATCTTCGACGTCGATCTCACCGTCCTCGGCGGTCTTCACGACGACGACCTTCATGCCCGCCATGACAGCGCTGGCGGCGTTCGTCCCGTGCGCGGACGACGGGATGAGACACACGATCCGCTGCTCATCTCCATTGGCCCGGTGGTACCCGCGTACGGCCAGCAGCCCGGCCAGCTCACCCTGCGAGCCGGCGTTCGGCTGCAGCGACACCTTGTCGTACCCGGTGGCCTCCGCCAGCCGCTCCTCCAGCTCACGGATGAGCGTGAGGTAGCCCTGGGCCTGCTCGGCGGGCACGAAGGGGTGCAACTGCCCGAACTCGGGCCAGGTCACCGGCTCCATCTCGGTGGTCGCGTTGAGCTTCATCGTGCAGGAGCCCAGCGGGATCATGCCCCGGTCCAGCGCGTAGTCCCGGTCGGCGAGGCGCCGCAGGTAGCGCAGCATCGCGGTCTCGGACCGGTGCGCGTGGAACACCGGGTGCGCAAGGTACTCGTCGGAGCGCAGCAGCGCCTCCGGCAGCGCCTCCTCGGCGGCGTCGTCGAGGGCCTCGATGTCCCCCTCCACCCCGAACGCGGTCCATACCGCGCCCAGCTGCGCCCGCGTGGTGGTCTCGTCGCAGGAGATCGACACCTGGTCGACGTCCACGAGGTGCAGGTTCACCCCGTACTCCCGCGCGGCCGCGACGACCTCGGCGGCCCGCCCCGGCACCCGCACGGTGAGCGTGTCGAAGTAGGCGCCGTGCACGACCTCGACTCCGCCGGCAGTAAGACCGGCGGCCAGGACGGTGGCGTACCGGTGGGTACGCCGCGCGATGGTCCTCAGCCCCTCGGGCCCGTGGTAGACGGCGTACATCCCGGCCATCACCGCGAGCAGCACCTGAGCCGTACAGATGTTGCTGGTCGCCTTCTCCCGGCGGATGTGCTGCTCTCGCGTCTGCAGGGCGAGCCGGTACGCCTTGTGCCCGTCCGCGTCCACGGAGACGCCGACGAGCCGCCCGGGCAGGCTGCGCGCGAACTTCTCCCGTACGGCCATGTAGCCCGCGTGCGGCCCGCCGAAGCCCATCGGCACACCGAAGCGCTGCGTCGTACCGACGGCGATGTCAGCACCCAGCTCACCGGGCGAGGCCAGCAACGTCAGGGCGAGCAGATCGGCCGCGACGGTGACGAGCGCGCCGAGCTCATGCGCCTGCTCGATGACCGGCTTGAGATCGCGTACGACACCGGAGGCGCCGGGGTACTGCAGCAGCACACCGTTGATCTCGCGCTCAGCGAGGCCAGCCGGAATCCCGTCACTCAGATCCGCGACGACGACCTCGACCCCGGTCGGCTCGGCACGGGTCTCGATCACGGCGATGGTCTGCGGCAGCGTGTCCGCGTCGACCAGGAACAGGCCCTTCTTGTTCTTCCCCATGCGCCGGGACAGCGCCATGGCCTCGGCGGCGGCGGTGCCCTCGTCGAGCAGTGAGGCCCCGGAGGTGGGCAGACCGGTCAGATCGGCGACCATGGTCTGGAAATTGAGCAGCGCCTCGAGCCGCCCCTGCGAGATCTCCGGCTGATACGGCGTGTAGGCGGTGTACCAGGCCGGATTCTCCATCACATTCCGCAGAATGACGGGCGGCGTGAACGTCCCGTAGTACCCGAGCCCGATCATCGAGCCGAGCACCTGGTTACGGTCCGCGAGCGAACGCAACTCGGCGAGAACCTCTGCCTCGGTACGCGCACCCGGCAGCTTCAGGGCCTCGGCGTTCTTGATCACGTCCGGGACGGCGGCGGCCGTCAACTCGTCGAGCGAGCCGTACCCGACCTGCGCGAGCATCTTGGCCCGGGCCTCGATGTCCGGTCCGATGTGGCGCCGCTCGAAGGGGATTCCCTCTTCGAGCTCCGAGAGCGGAATGCGGGTGGGAGGATGGGCGGTCATTGCGGAGGCCTCCTGGTCTGACGCGACCTTCGAGGGGCACCACAGCAGGGGTGCCCGGACGGCCTCCCCCTCTGTCATCTCAACCTGAGAGCTTCACCGGTCCAGGTACGAACCGGCTTTCACCGTCGGTGAGAGCGGAAGCCGTCGACACCCGCTCTGCTTTCCAGAGTGACCTCGTCCGTGCGGTACGTGGGCCTGAGAGATTCCGGGGAGGATTTGCTCCTTCGGCGCCTCCGATGGTGTCTGGAGGACTCTCCCGCACGGGGTCAACAGCCGCTGCCAGCGTATCAGCGCGGTCCACGCACATGCCTTCGAGTGGCCGCCTTCCCCAATGTGCCTTTTCGTAGTGGTGAGAGACGATTTGCAACCCCTTTGCGACCACTTGGAGGGCACGTGCAGACCGACATCGATCCGCGCAACCTGATCGGCCGCAAGGCGTTCGACCGCAAGGGCACCAAGCTCGGCACCGTCGACGAGGTCTACCTCGACGACGCGACCGGCATCCCCGAGTGGGCCGCGATACGCATGGGCCTCTTCGGCCGTGACGCGTTCGTCCCCCTCGAGCCCAGCGAACTCATCGAAGGCACCCTCCGAGTCCCCTTCGACCGCTCCCTCATCAAAGACGCCCCCGACTTCGGCGTAGGCCGCCACCTCTCCCCCGAGCAAGAACTCCAGCTCTACCACCACTACGGCCTCGACATAGCCCCTCCACCCCCGCTCAACCACAACTCCACGAACACAACAACCCAGGAGGACCCCTGACCAACCCCAACCCCTGGATCACCACCCCCCACCGGGACATCCCTCCCCGCCCCGCCAGGACAGCAACTTCTCCCACGCACTGGCTTCGCCTCCGCACCCCACCAGGACAGCCACTTCGCCCACCCGACGAGCGTTGATTCCGCACCCGCCAGAACAGCTGTCGGTGGCCGTGACAAAATCCAGGTGTGCGGCCAGTTGAGTCCAGGCTGATGGCCACCGGTAGTCCAGGTGGACGGCCTGTTGTTCCTGATCGCTTCCTTATCTGACGAAGCCCTCTCCGTCCGGTTTGCTGTGTTTGCGATCATCAGCAACCGGCCGGAGAGGTCCTGTGACGAAGTCTGACAGAGAGATCATGGAAATCTTTGAGGCGTACGACCTGACGGAGACAGTCTGGTCGGCGGCCGCACTCACGGGGCACGACCCGAAGACGGTCAAGCGGTACGTCGAGGCCCGTGAGGTCGGGCGCAACCCGTACGCACGCGAGCCGCGACCGAAGATGATCGACGCGTTCCTGGAGAAGATCGAGGAGTGGGTCGAGCAGTCCAAGGCGACGATCCGCGCTGACGTGGTCCACGAGAAGCTGGCGAAGATGGGCTACTCGGGCAGTGCGCGCTCGACCCGGCGGGCGGTGAACGCTACGAAGACCGCGTGGAAGGCGGGCAAGCGCCGGACCTACCGGCCCTGGATCCCGGAGCCGGGCCGGTGGCTGCAGTTCGACTGGGGAGAAGGGCCTCGGATCGGCGGGCGTCGGACCTGGCTGTTCTGCGCGTGGCTGTCGTGGTCGCGTTTCCGGGTGGTCATCCCGGTCCGGGACTGCACCCTGGGCACGCTGGTCGCCTGCCTGGACACCACATTGCGCCGGATCGGCGGGGCGCCGACCTACGTACTGACCGACAACGCGAAGACGGTCACCGTCGAGCACATCGCCGGGATCCCGGTCCGACACCCGCAGATGGTCGCTGCAGGCCGGCACTACGGTTGTCAAGTGGTCAGCTGCGTCCCCTGCGACCCCGAGTCCAAAGGTGGTGCGGAGGCCACGGTCCGGATCGCGAAGGCCGACCTGGTGCCCACGGGCGCGAACCTGCTGCCCGCCTACGACACCTTCGCCGAGCTCGCGGACGCCTGCCTCACCTGGTGTGATGCGGTGAATTCGCGCCGCCACCGGGCGACCGGACAGATACCAGGCGACCGTCTCGACATCGAACGCACCACGCTGCATGTCCTCCCGCTGGAGCCGCTGGCACTTGCGCTGGGGCGAGGAGCAGGTGGTCGGCTCGGACCGCACGATCAGCTTCAACGCGGTGCGCTACTCGACCCCGCCGGGCTACACCGGCGCGAGGGTGTGGTGCCGGGTGGTCGGCGAGGAATTGTCCATCACCGCTCGCACCAACTCCGGTGATCTGTCGGAGATTGGCGCCACCAGCTGTCGGTCCCAGGGGTTCCGCAGATCATCGATGCGCACTACCCCGACCACCCCGACGGCCGCGGTGTTCACCAGCCGAGACTGCAGCCGCGCTCGGAAGCGGAGATCGCGTTCGTGGGCATCGGCCCGGGAGCCGGCCGCTGGCTCAAGGAGGCCGGACCCGCCGGTGCGGTCCGTATCCGCGCCAAGATGGCCCGTGCCGTCGAGCTCGCCACAGTCATGGGCTCCGACAGCGTCGATCAGGCCCTGGGACTGGCCGCGACCGCCGGACGCTTCGCCGACGACGACCGGCTCTCCATCCTGGAGCATCTCGCGGCGAACAGACCGTCGGCCCACCGAGCTTTGCCTCCCGACCAGGTCAGGGCAGCCACATGGCCCGCCCACCAGACATCACCCCAGCCCGGCCAGGGCCACCCCTCCCCCGCCACGCTTCACCTCCCGGCCCGGCCGGCGCAACCACATCGGCCCACCCACCAGACATCACCCCAGCCCGGCCAGGGCCGCTACTCATCCCCACCCACCGAGCTTTGCCTTCCGACCAGCCAGGGCATCCGCCACGCGGCCACGCCGGAACCTCTGATCCACCATCCCACCGCCCCCACCGAGGCCAGGCCTTACCTCCCCCGTCTTCCCATCCCGCCGCAACGGCGCTCAACCACGACGTCGGAGACCGGCGGTCCACAACGGCCCTCAGCCCTCCGCCCCGCACCCCCACCCGGCTAACCTCCTCAGCCCGCCACCACCCACCCCACAAGGCCCTCACCCCGCTGCCCCGGACCCCAGGCTCGACTCGCCCTCCACCACTCGCCCAGGCTCCGACGCCGACGGCTCCACCGGCCCGCCCGATGTCAGCGGCAACGGATCAGCCGGCTCCAGATCAGGATCCTCGGTCCGAAACGTCCGCACCCGCCCCGGCTCCGACCCGGGCGTCTCGAACCGCACAGTGACCCGTCCGAGCCCACTCCCCTGCACCCACCCATGCCCGTACTCGGCATGCCGCACGTCGCGCCCCGCCCGCCACTGCCGCTCAGCCGACACACTCTCCTCAGCCACGGCCTCCTCCACCGCCTCCTCCTCAAGAGGCACCGGCTCCCCCGCCGCCTGCGCAAACAGATCCTCCTGCGTGTAGTCGGCGAGCCCGCTGACCCCCACCCCGAGCAACCGCACACCCCCGGTCGTGTCCACGGCCTCCAGCAGCCGACCCGCGGCCTCCCGCACCACGGCGGGGTCGTCCGTCGGCCCCCGCAACGTCTCCGACCGGGTCAGCGTCGAAAAGTCATAACGCCGCACCTTCAGCACGATGGTCCGCCCCGAGAGCCCAGCCCCTCTCAACCGCCGCACACACCGATCGGCAAGCCGCTGCACCTCCAGCCGCACCCGAACCCGGTCATGGATGTCCACGTCGTACGTGTCCTCCACCGACACGGACTTCGTGTCCCGCTCGGCCACCACCGCCCGGTCGTCGCGCGCCAGCGCCATCGCGTACAGCCCATGCCCATGGGCCTTCCCCAGCAGCCGTACGACCTCGTCCTCCCCCGCCTCCACGATCTCCTCGACGGTCGTGATCCCGGCCCGCCGCAGATGGTCCCCGGTAGCCGGCCCCACCCCCGGCAGGATCCGCACCGACATCGGCCCGAGCAGCGCCCGCTCGGTCCCTGGCTCGATGAGCACGAGACCGTCCGGCTTGGCCTGCTCGGAGGCGATCTTCGCGAGCATCTTGGAGGCCGCGAGCCCCACGGATCCGGTCAGCCCGGTCACCGCCCGTATGTCCGCGCGCAGCTTGGCTCCGGCCAGCCGCGCCGACGCCTCGTCCCAAGCCGCTCCCCCCGCCTCCAGGTCCACGAACGCCTCGTCCAGGCTGAGCGGCTCCACCAACGGCGACAGCGCCCGCAGCAGCCCCATGACCTGCTCGCTGATCGCCCGGTAGAAATCGAATCGCGGCACGAGATACGCCGCGTTGGGCGCGAGGCGGCGCGCCTGCGCCATCGGCATCGCCGAGTGCACTCCGAACACCCGGGCCTCGTACGAGGCGGTGGCGACCACACCACGCGGCCCGAGCCCACCCACGATGACGGCCTTCCCACGCAGGCTCGGCTTGGACGCCTGCTCCGCCGAGGCGTAGAAGGCATCCATGTCGAGATGCAGAATCGTGGGCGCGGTTCTCACATCTCCGATGCTGCCCTACGCCACTGACAATGGCCCCGCTACAACCGACCCGACAGCAACCGCATACCACCTGGCGACCCCGCCCCGCCAACGGTTCTCAGACGGCCCCGTACGACTATCGAACGGACCTCGAACAGTCCGCGCCCGCGCCCTCAAACGGCCCGGTTACGCCTCCGCGCCAGCTCGTCCGCGGGGTTGTGACCAACCAGCGTCTCCCCCGTGTCGACCCGCTCACCATGCAGCTGCGAGAGAGCGCTTTCCACGTCATGCCAGACCACCCCGACAGCGATTCCGAAGATCCCCTGACCGCCTTGGAGCAGAGCATGCACCTCGTCGGGCGAGGTGCACTCGTAGACCGTGGCACCGTCGCTCATCAGCGTCATACGTTCCAGATCGCTGAAGCCCCGCTCCCGGAGGTGCTGGACGGCGGTGCGGATGTTCTGCAGCGACACACCCGTGTCGAGGAACCGTTTCACGATCTTCAGGACGACGACGTCCCGGAAGCTGTAGAGCCGCTGCGTCCCCGACCCATGAGCGGGCCGTACGCTCGGCTCCACGAGCCCGGTGCGGGCCCAGTAGTCGAGCTGCCGATAGGTGATGCCGGCGGCCGCGCACGCGGTGGGACCGCGGTAACCGACGTTCTCGTGCGGCTCACGCGCCGCCTCCGCGCTGTCCTGCACAGCCGTGGGCCGCTGCGGGACGTGACCGGCCGCGCTGCCGTGAAGCGGGTACGGGCCGTTCTCCCCCAACTTGCGTCCGGGGGCGCTCCCAGCCGTACCGTCGCCGCTGCTTCTCACGCCGACCTCCGTCCTTGACCTGCCTTCTCGACGGTAGGCAGCCACCAAGGGTGCGTCAACGACCGCCACACTCGGCACGCCGAGTGATAATCACCCTGAGAGTGGTTTCCCGTGCCCTTCCGCGGGGAAAGGCTAGCCGAATGCGCTTTCGCAGAGCCGCCTGACTCCACATTGACCGGTGTCATGTGCCGAGCGCCCAGCCTCTCCGCCCCCTCGAACGAGCCGCCCGACGCCTCACCGGCCTCCGGCAGACACCAGTCGCCCGACGCACGATGCCTGGCTGAGTGCCCATGCTCATGAGGGCTCCGACTGATACTTCCCCTCGGCCTGCCACTTATCCGCCGTAACGGCGATCAGTCACCACAACACAGACCGGCAATCCACGACGACCGCAGCCCAGAGACCGCACCCCGGCCGGAGCGAACTTCGCCGACCCTCGGCGCAGCCGCCCAGATCGCTGCTTCGCCACGCCCCACAGCCTCACTGACTGTTCGTGCCGAAGTCCTCGGGCGAGATCTGGTCGAGGAACTCGCGGAACTTCTCCACCTCGTCCTCCTGCTCGTCCGGGATCGCGATGCCCGCGTCGTCGAGCACCCCGTCGCTACCGAAGATGGGCGTCCCGGTACGCAGCGCCAGCGCTATGGCGTCGGAAGGCCGAGCACTCACCTCGACCCCGCTGGCGAACACCAGCTCCGCATAGAAGACGCCCTCACGCAGGTCCGTGATGCGCACCTCCGTGAGCTCCTGGCCGACGGCCTCCAGCACGTCCTTGAAAAGGTCGTGGGTCAACGGTCGCGCGGGGGCCATGCCCTGCTGGGCGAAAGCGATCGCCGTCGCCTCCCCGGGCCCGATCCAGATGGGGAGGTAACGGTCGCCTCCCACTTCACGCAGGAGCACGATCGGTTGGTTGGAGGGCATTTCGACCCGGACACCTACGACATCGAGCTCGTTCACACAGCAACCCTAGGCCGTGCTCGGGATGTTTGGGTAGTCGGGCACAGATCGGCCGACCGATCCGCCACAGGCGAACACCCCTCCTCAGCGAAGCCGCACGCCCAGCGCGCTCTGCACGAGCGCGGCGTGCAGCTTGACCGTGAGCCCCGCCAACTCTCTCGTACGATCCTCCGCATGCGCCCTGGTCTGCGGATTGCGGTGGCGGCGCAGGGGGGCCACGACCTGGTCCACGAGGCCCGCCTCACGGTCGGCGGCGGCTCTCATCACCCTCAGATGTCGCGGCTCGATTCCGAACCGCCCCAATTCCACCACAAGCGTGGCAACGGTGAGGGTCTCGGCGTCGTACGACCCGTCCGGCAAGGCGGCCACAAGCCCGTACGACTCCCACTCGGCCAGCTGCTCTTCGTCGATCCCCGCGCCGGCCAGCAGTTCAGTGCGCCCGATCCTGGCGGCCGCGGGCTCCTCCGGCTCCCCGAGGAGCTCGCTCAGACACTCTCCGTCACCGACGTCGCGTTGGCGCCCCACCGCGGGCAGACGCACGTCCTCGCCGCGCTCCAGGGCCTCCAGGTGTTCACGGATCACCTTGAGCGGCAGATAGTGGTCCCGCTGCATCCTGAGGACGTGTCCTAGGCGCTCGACGTCCTGGGCACTGAACTTGCGATACCCCGAGGGGGTCCGCTGCGGCTCGATGAGCCCCTCCGACTCCAGGAAACGGATCTTGGAGATCGTGACTTCGGGAAACTCCTCACGCAGCGCGTTCAGCACCGTGCCGATGCTCATCAGGCCACTGTCCGCGGCGGCGGTGCCGTGGTCGGCACCACCGCTCGTTGTTCGAAGCATTGACCTTCCCTGGGGTCCCCCGGACCGAATCCGGGTGAGGGTCAGTAGCCCCGCTGGCTCGCGTAGAAGACCAGCCGGTACTTGCCGATCTGTACCTCGTCGCCGTTGTGCAGGGCGACCTGGTCGATCCGCTCACGGTTGACGTAGGTGCCGTTCAGGCTGCCGACGTCGGCGACCGTGAACGAGCCGTCCTGACCGCGGCGGAACTCCACGTGGCGACGCGACACGGTCACGTCGTCAAGGAAGATGTCGCTCTGCGGGTGGCGGCCTGCCGTGGTCAGGTCACTGTCCAGCAGGAAGCGACTGCCCGCGTTCGGGCCACGGCGCACAACGAGGAGCGCCGAGCCGAGCGGCAGCGCGTCGACGGCGGCCTGGGCCTCGGGGGAGAGCGCGGGCAGCTGGGTCTGACCGGTGACCTCGGAGTCGTAGGCCTCGAGGCCGGAGATGGAGATCGTGGAGGTCGTCTCGGACGGACGCTCGGCGGCCGCGCCGGCCCGCAGCGGAGCACCGCAGTTCGAGCAGAAGCGGCTGTTCTCCGCGTTGCGGTTACCGCACCTCGTACATACCAGGGCCGACATCGACGGATCCTCCTGCCGCGGCTGCCCCGCCGGGGCATTGGACGCATAAGGGTCGGAGGAAAACTCTCCACCCGTACTTGAGGTTGACGGATCCCCGAAACCTATGCGGCCGGACTGGGCAGGGTCAACAGACGGCGCGCCCTGACCTCGGGAAATGTCACCACCCGGACCAGCGACCTGGTCGCGGAACAGCGGGCGGTCGCCGCCCTGTCCCTCCGCTTCCGATGGCTGCGCGCGGTGGCGGGAGGTCGCGTTGTCGCTTCCCTCTCGCGCGCTCTTGCCGAACAACTTCGCAAACAACTTCACGGGCGATTCCCCTTGACCGAAACAGACCCGCCCGTGGGGCAGGACGAACCCTGACTGAACACACCGGCCGACCCGGACATCCTCACAACGTCCGTTTCCACCAGACAGTTTCCACCACGCACCACCCATTCGGTACGCCGACCCCCCGCAACCTCATGCCCTCGCCGGTCGGCCCCTATGCACCTGCGGTTCACTGGGAGGACGACCGAGCGTAGTCAGGCTGCTTCGCAGCTCGCAAGGCGTCCACGACGATCTTGTCCGCCCGCTCCACGCTCACGGTGGCCTGCTCCTTCTCCAGTGTCTGCACCACGCCTCCGGGGATGTTCAGTGCGGGCTCGAGGTCCTGCGGGTTGCCGATGACCTTGAAACGAAAGGGCTGGGTGATCTTGTTCCCGTCGACGCCGATTCCGTCGTCGGAATCGGTCAGGTAGGTGCTGGCGACGACCCGTACGCCGTTCACCTGGATCGCCTCCGCGCCGGCGGCACGCAGCTCCTGGATCGCGTCGAGCAACATGTCCGCCTCGACCGTCCCCTTCGTATCGTTGATCGTCAGTGTGATGCCGGGCCCCTGCGCAGCCACCGTGCCCGCCAGAATGCCGAGTTGCCGCTCTTTCTCGACCGTCTGCTTGCGTGCCTCCTCGGCCTGGTCCGAGCTGTTCTCCAACTCGGTGCGCTGGTCTTCGAGACCCTGCTTCTCCTCCTCCAGACGCTGAGTACGGTCATCCAGTTCATCGAGGATGCGTACGAGGTCTTCCTGACGTGCCCCACGCAGGGCGCTGTCGTCGTTGTTGGAGGCGACCTGGATGGCCAGACCGAAGCCGAGGCCGAACAGCAGGACGGCCACGATGAGTTGGGCGCGCGTGAAGCGCAGCGGCCACAGCCCTTGAGCCAGCCGCTGCCGTCCGGTGAGCTTGCTCTGTTCCTCCCGCGCCCCCTCGCCGGGCTCCTCGGCGGCTGTCGAAGGCACCTCTTGGGGAAGCTCCCGGCGCAGCCGAGTCGTCGGGGTGTCGCCCGATTCCCCGCCCAACCCTGCGGCCGGCCTCGGCGTCTCGTCCTTCTCGCTCATCGGCCTCACGCCCGGAACACGTGCCGACGGATCGCCGCGGCGTTGGAGAAGATACGGATACCGAGGACGACCACAACACCGGTGGACAGCTGGGCTCCGACGCCCAACTTGTCGCCCAGAAACACGATCAGGGCGGCCACGACGACGTTCGACAGGAACGACACCACGAAGACCTTGTCGTCGAAGATGCCGTCCAGCATCGCGCGCAGACCGCCGAAGACGGCATCGAGCGCCGCCACGACGGCGATGGGAAGATACGGCTCGACCACCGCCGGTACCTCGGGCCGGACCAACAGTCCGGCCACGACTCCGAGGACGAGGCCCAGTACGGCGATCACGATGTGCCCTTCTCTGTGCTCGGTTCTGCTGTTCGTACGATCACGCTCGGCGCGGCCGGCACCGTGATGTCGCTCTCGGCGGAGATGCTCGTCCGGATTCCGAAGTTCTCCTGGAGGGCGTGCAGATACAGCCCGTCGGAGCTGTCCTGGAACCTGGTGCTCAGCCTCTGTCCGTCCCCCACCGCGAGGACCATGTAGGGCGGCGCCAGCGGCTTGTTGTCGACCAGTATCGCGTCGCCCGCGGCCCTGATCGCCGACAGCGCGGTGAGCCGCTGCCCGTTGATCGAGACGGCCTCGGCGCCCGACTGCCACAGCCCGTTCACGACCCGCTGCATGTCCCGGTCGCGCACCCGCCCGGTGTCGGAGAATCCGGACGTCTCACGCGGATCGCCGTCACCGCCCTGGCTGGCGTCCTTGGAGTCGTTGACGACGAGCTTCACGCCTGGGCCGTGCACTTCGACGGCGCCCGCCAGGATGCCCACCAGCTCGCTCTGGTCGCTCCCGCCGTCGTCCTTGAGGGCCTCACGCTGCCGTGCGCTCACGTCGTCGCGGAGTCCGTCGACGGTGTTCTCGAGCTCGTCGGCGGCCGCGGTCTCCCGCTGGATGCGGTCGACGAGTTCCTCGCGCTCCTTGGCCACCACGGGAGCGCTGACACGCGCCTGTGCCGCACCCACCGTCACCACGAGGGCGGCGAGCACCAGGCCGGCCGCGAGCCCCAGCTTCGCCCGCACCGTCTTCGGCATGCCCTCGGCGCCTGCGGCCTTCTTGCGGGCGGCGGCCTCGGCGTATCCGTCGTCGAGGCTGTGGTCCATGACGTTGGTGAGCAGCGACATGGAGGCATCCGGACGCGACGGGCGCGTGGGTGTGCTCCGAACGGGGGGCTGCTGCGGCATGCCGCACATCGTCGCACGTCGCGACCACTACCGCCGAATGGCCCCAGCGGCGTGCCGGACAGGCCCCGTTGGGGGCACTTGTCCGGCACGCACGCGTGCGGGACGATTCAGCGTCCGGCGCTGTCCACGACCGCCGACCACTCGTCGAGCAGGGCCTGCGCCGAAGCGTCATCAGGCCCTTCCGCCCACAGATGTGTGACGGCCTCGGCCGGATCCGGCAGAACCATCACCCACCGCCCGTCGGTCTCCACGACCCGCACCCCATCGGTCGTGTCGACAAAGCGATCCCCGGCTGCCTCCACGACCCGCCGCATCACGAGCCCCTTGACGGCCCACGGAGTCGCGAGATCCCGCTTCAGGACATGCGCCCGCGGAATCCGCGCGTCGATCTGGCTGAGCGTGAGCTGCGTGCGCGCCACCAGCCCGATGAGCCGTACGAACGCCGCCGTACCGTCGAAGACGCTGCTGAACTCCGGCACGATGAACCCACCGCGCCCGTCCCCGCCGAAGATCGTCGTCTCGTCCCCGCCGACCCGTGTCAGGTCGTCCGGCGAGGTGGTCGTCCACTCGACCTGCGTGCCGTGGTAGGCCGCGACCTGCTCGGCGATACGCGTGGTGGTCACCGGCAGCGCCACCCGCCCGCTCCGCCGCTCGGCAGCCACCAGATCGAGCATGACCAGCAGGGCCCGGTCGTCCTCGACGATGCGCCCCTTCTCGTCGACGAGCGACAGCCGTTCACCGACGGGGTCGAACCGCACGCCGAACGCGGCCCGCGACGACGCCACGATCTCACCCAGCCGCACCAGCCCCGACCGCCGCATATCGGCCGTCTCCGTCGGCCTTGACTCATCAAGGCCGGGGTTGATCGTCAACGAATCGACGCCCAGCTTCCCGAGCAGGCTCGGCAGCACGAGCCCGGCGCTGCCGTTGGACGCGTCCACGACGACCTTGAGCCCCGACTCGGCGATTCCTGCCGTGTCGACATTCCGCAGCAACGATCCGGTGTACGAATCGAAGACACTGGCCGGGAAGTGCAGATCCCCGATCTCCCCCGGGAACGCGCGCCGGTACTCCTGCCGCGCGAACACCCGGTCCAGCTTCCGCTGACTTCCCTGCGAGAGATCCGCCCCCTGCCCGTCGAAGAACATGATGTCGACAGAGTCCGGAACCCCGGGCGTGGTCCGGATCATGATCCCGCCGGCACTGCCCCGCGCGGTCTGCTGCCGAGCCACCGGCAGCGGTACGTTCTCGAGATCCCGTACGTCGATGGCGCTGGCCTGGAGCGCCGAGATAACCGCACGCTTCAGCGCACGCGCGCCCCGGGAATGATCGCGCGCGGTGGTGACCGTGGAGCCCTTCTTGAGCGTGGTCGCGTATGCCCCGGCCAGCCGCACGGCCAGCTCAGGGGTGATCTCCACATTGAGGATCCCGGACACCCCACGGGCGCCGAACAGATGCGCCTGCCCTCGGGACTCCCAGATCACCGAGGTGTTGACAAAAGCACCGGCCTCGATCGTCTTGAAGGGATAGACGCGTACGTTCCCCTGGATGATCGATTCTTCACCGACGAGGCACTCGTCACCGATCACGGCGCCGTCCTCGATCCGTGCGGCCCGCATGATGTCGGTGTTCTTTCCGACCACACAGCCACGCAGATTGCTGTGCTGCCCGATGTAGACGTTGTCGTGAACAACGGCCTTGTGAAGAAAAGCCCCGCTCTTCACGACCACATTCGAGCCCACGACGGTGTGCTCACGGATTTCTACCCCGGCCTCGACCTTGGCGTAGTCCCCGATGTACAGAGGCCCGCGCAGCACCGCGTCGGGGTGCACCTCGGCGCCTTCGGCGATCCACACACCCGGCGAGAGCTCGAACCCGTCGATCTCGACGTCGACCTTGCCCTCCAGGACATCGGCCTGCGCCTTCACATAGCTCTCATGCGTACCGACGTCTTCCCAGTAGCCCTCGGCGACAAAGCCGTAGACCGGCTTGCCCTCCTTCATAAGCTGCGGGAAGACATCGCCGGACCAGTCGACGGGAACATCGGCCTCGACGTAGTCGAAGACCTCCGGCTCCATCACATAGATGCCCGTGTTCACGGTGTCCGAGAAGACCTGCCCCCAGGTCGGCTTCTCCAGGAACCGCTCGACTCTTCCTTCCTCGTCCACGATCGTGATACCGAATTCCAGCGGATTCGGCACACGCGTCAGACAGACGGTGACCAGCGCACCCTTTTCCTTGTGGAAATTGATGAGCTCGGTGAGGTCGAAGTCGGTCAGGGCATCACCGGAGATGACGAGGAAAGCATCGTCCTTCAGTGCTTCCTCGGCATTCTTGACGCTCCCGGCAGTACCGAGTGGCTTCTCCTCATTGGCATAGGTAAGCTCCATCCCGAGCTCCTCGCCGTCCCCGAAGTAGTTCTTGACGAGGGACGCCAGGAACTGGACAGTTACGACGGTCTCGTTGAGCCCATGCCTTTTGAGCAGCCTCAGCACGTGCTCCATGATCGGGCGGTTCGCCACGGGCAAGAGCGGCTTGGGCATGCTCGAGGTCATGGGGCGAAGGCGTGTGCCCTCGCCTCCGGCCATCACGACGGCCTTCATGTCGGAAGCGTCCTCCTTGAAGAGACGACGGTCTAGCCGACTTCACCCGTCCAGATTGTCCCGCACTTTTCCGACGCGGGCCATCGAGCCACTAACAGCCGCCCAATCAGGCGGGCTCAATCGGCCATGGCGTCCGCCCTGACAAGTCGGCGGACCTGAACCACGTAGAGGATTCCTGCCCACCAGTACAGCGTTGTACCCCATCCGGCGAACGCCCATCCGAAAATAGCAGCGAGTGACGAGATCCATCCAGTTCCGTCACTGAGCAACAGCAACGGGAAGGCATACATCAAGTTGAAGGTAGCCGCCTTCCCGAGGAAGTTCACCTGCGGCGGCGGATAGCCGTGCCGCCTGAGGATGCCCACCATCACCAGCAGAACCAGCTCACGCAAGAGCAGTACAGCGGTCAACCAAAATGGCAGAATCTCGCGCCACGTGAGACCCACCAAAGTCGACAGAATGTAGAGCCTGTCGGCCGCGGGGTCGAGAAGCCGGCCAAGGCTGCTGATCTGGTTCCAGCGCCGGGCCAGCTTGCCGTCCAGATAATCACTGACACCGCTCAGGGCGAGCACCAGGAGCGCCCAGCCGTCGGCCTTGGGGCCGCCGAACTCGGGCCAGAGAATCAGCCACAGGAAGACGGGCACGCCAACGAGCCGCGCCATGCTGAGGATGTTCGGGATGGTGAGGACCCGGTCCGTCTGAACCCGTGTCTCCTGGACCTCCACCCGGGGGCCTCCTGTGCGAAATGAGCCAACGATGCTCCCTGACCTTACCTCAACGCAAAAAAGCTCTGGCTCTTGGGCGTCGTACCCAAGAGCCAGAGCTCTAAAAGGAGTTCGGCGGTGTCCTACTCTCCCACAGGGTCCCCCCTGCAGTACCATCGGCGCTGTAAGGCTTAGCTT
>NZ_VTHJ01000049.1:0-49964 GCF_008386495.1 Streptomyces tailanensis
TGTCGCCGCCCCGGGGTCGAGTACGCCGGGGACCAGTACGCCCAAGACCGTTCGGGGCGTGCGGCTGAGCAGGCTCACTTTCGCTCAGTCCACAGGAACGGTTTGGCGTAGCAGCGGCTGAGTGTCTTGTGCTGGTATGGCGGGTAGTTGGGGATCGGGGTGTAGCCGGCGCGGGTGTACAGCGCGATGGCCTCGGGCTGGTGGACTGCCGTTTCCAGGCGTATTTCGGTGTGGCCGAGGGTGGTGGCGGTGCGCTCCGCGTCGGCCAGCAGGCGGGCGGCGATGCCTCGCCCTCGAGCCTGGGGGATGACATACATGCGCTTGAGTTCGGCCGCCGTGTCCGGCGCCGGGAAGGGCTGGAGGGCGCAGCAGCCGACTGGTCGGTTGTCCACCTCGGCGAGCAGGAAGCGGATCTCGGGGTGGATGTGGGCGCCGCCGGTGCAGGGCTCGTCGGGGTAGCGGGCGGCGAGGTCGGCGTCGAGGTCCCGGACGAGCCGTAGGATCCGCGGGTCGTCGGACGCGACGGCGGTGATCGCCGGGGCGGAGGTGGTCACTGGCTGTGGTTCCCTTCGAGGATCAGGGCGAGTTGGGTCCGCAGAACCCGTTGCTGCGGGTCGGATGGGTAGGCGTCCGGATCGGTCACGGCATTGAGGGCGAGACCGTCCAGGCAGGCGACCAGGCTGCGCACCCGGTCGTCGAGGGCCTCCGGTTCCGAACCGTCCGGCTGCGCGCACCAGGACGGTCAGGCGCCGGATCCAGGAGGCATGGCTGATCATGTGCTCGGCGAGCAGGACGGGGTCGTGGCAGGCGGTGAGCAGGAACTGGGACCGGATGCCGCTTCCAGACGGCGTTCACTGTCCAGGGCAGTGCCTGCTCCGCGACGACACAGAGGGTGTCGCGGCCACCAGCGACGGCGGGAGGTGTGTCGATACGAGCCCGCCATCCGGCGGTGTATCTCGGCACGGGCGTAAGCCGGCAGCGTCTTCTTGCCGGAAAAGAAGTGGCTGACATGCCCGTGGTGCAGCCCGCGGCGCCTGCGACCGCACCCAGCGCAAGACCCTTGAGACCGCTTTCCGAGACGACGTGACAGACGGCCTGCGAGATCGCCTTCCGCCGTTCTTCGTGGTCTGCCTGTTTCGGCATCCGAACCCTTCGCATAACACCTGTTGCGTAACATTCGTTACGCTATCACGGCGTTGTGGCCGCCGGGAATGAGCGCCGGCCCGCTGGATCAGTGCACGGCGGCCGCCCACGCAGCGACCTGGCCGCCGACAGCGGGGCCAGAATCTGTCAGGCATGACTGTCTTCCCGAAGGCCGGCGGGTGTCCTGGCCTCGGTCGTCTTGGTGTATTGCGGCCCGGTGCGGCGGTGGGTGCGTTCGATGGCCTGGCCCCAATAGGTTCCGCCGACCATGAGCAGCGCGCCCACGGCGGCCAGGGCAGTGAACCGTTCGCCGCCGAGCCCGATCCCGACAGCGACCGCCCAGATCGGCTCGGTGCCCAGCAGGAGGCTGGCCCGGCTGGCAGACGTCCGCTGCACGGCCCACGTCTGGGACAGGAAGGCGAACAAGCCGCAGAACAGCGCGAGGTAGACGAGCTGAGCCCACGTCAGGCCACTGCTGTCGGCCAGAACGCCGAGGTCGCCGGTGACCGGGGGCAGGAAGAGCACGCAGCCGACCACGGTTTGGACGGCTGTCAGGTGAAGGGGGCGCAGGGTGCGGCCCACGGAGAGCCGCCCGACGAGAGCGACGTGCCCGGCACGCACCGCCGCGGCGGCGAGCATCATCAGGTCACCGCTGCGGACGGCGTGCAGCTCGGTGCCGGACAGGAGAAGACCGACGGCCACTACGCAGACGCCGGCGGCGGCGAAGAACGTCACGGGCAGCCTGCCGCGTCCACCGGCACGGTCGAGCATCGGCGTCAGCACGATCGTCAAGCTGATGATCAGGCCCGCGTTGGCGGCACTGGTGTGCGCCACCCCGTACGTCTCCAGCACCAGCACCGCCGCCTGGCTGACGCCCAGCAGCGCCCCGACGCGGACCTCGCCACGGGTCCAGCGGCGGGTCGCCCGGCGGGAGACGACCAGGGCGAGACAGAAAACAGCGGCGATCGCATAGCGGGCGAACAGCACCACCAGGACGGGCAGGGCAGCCGTGGCCGTCTTCGCCGTCAGGTAGCTGGAACCCCAGACGATCGCAACCAGAAGAAGTACCGCATCGGTACGGCGGGCATCAAGCATGCGCCCACGCTGGACCATCTGGATGCTGAAGCCTAGGGCCAACTTCTGCACCTATGTTTTAGCTTCCCTACACTGTTCACATGGATGCACGACAGTTGCGGATCCTGCGTGAACTGGGAGAGCTCGGCAGCGTCAGCGCGGTCGCCCAGGCCCTGCTGGTGACACCGTCCGCGATCTCCCAGCAGCTGCGGCTGCTGCAACGCTCGATCCCCGTCCCGCTCACCGAACGCTCCGGGCGACGGGTGGTCCTCACCGCCGCCGGCCAGGCGCTGGCCGACGCAGCGATCGAAGTGGAAACCGCACTGGCTCGGGCACGGCACACGATCACCGATTTTCTCGAACAGCCGGACGGAGATGTGTCGGTGGCCGCGTTCCACAGCGCGGGCGCGACGTTCTTCCCCTTCCTGCTACACCACCTGGCCGGGCCGGGCAGTCCCCGACTGCTGCTTGCCGACGAGGACGTAGCCCAGGACCGTTTCCCCAGGCTCACCCGGGACTACGATCTGGTCCTCGCCCACCGCCTCGACCACGCCCCGTCATGGCCGCGCACCGTGACCGTCACCCCCCTACTTCATGAACCCCTCGATGTGGCCCTCCCGGTCGGCCACCCGCTGGCCGACAAGACACGGCTCTCCCCGCAGGACGTCGCAGATCAACCCTGGATCACCGTTCACGACGGATTCCCGCTGCTGGCCACCATCGAGGCCATAGGTACTGCAGCGAACCGCCGACTCGACGTCGTCCATCGCATCAACGAGTTCTCCGTCGCCGCCGAGGCCGTCGCAGCCGGCGCAGGCCTGGCCCTCATGCCCCGCTGGACGACGCGCCGCCATCCCTCGATCGTCCTCAGACCACTCATCGGCGTACACGCCCAACGCCACATCGACGCGCTCCACCGCCCCGAACGCACTGCCCGCAAGGCCGTCCGGACGGTCATCGCCGAACTGCGCCGCGCCGCCGCACACATCCAGAACCGGGACACCGACATCCCTCGCCGCTGACCGGGCTCAACCAGGGCTCCCCGAGTGCTTCCAGGCCGCCAAGAGGCAGGTCGGGCTGGACCACTACCAGGTCAGGCACTGGACCTCCTCGGCAGCCTCGCCCCCGGCTCGTCGTCCCAAGAACCGGGCCAGTCCGCCCTTCACCCCCTCAAAGGCCTCCGACACCAGCAATCCGACGAACGCTGTGGCACCTGACGCAGCGAGCGCCGCCAACTCGGCTTCCACGCATCCCCCTTCGCATCCCTGGCCCCTGAGAGCCCTCAGGCACCAACCGTAGAGAGATCCTGGTCAGCCGGACACCTCGGCTCGCTGCATACTCCCGCGCTTACCTCCCCACCCGGCGCATCACCCCCCATCGCCAGAAAAAAGAGAGCAGGACCGGACAGCCCGGCCAGGGGCCGAACCAGGCATGCCAGGCCCCCCGCACAGACGTCGACCCTCCCTCACCCACCTGAGACGTCACCAGCTATCAGATATTTCCGGCCCGACCAAGTCGCCCTTTGTCTGGATTCTCATCCTGCCGCCGCCTTGGCCACGACAGGAGTACAGCGATGCCGCAGCCCAGTCGCATATCCGAGAGTGCCCTCTTGAGTCTCCCGAAGGCCGCCGAGTATCTGGCTGAGCGGATGAGGGTCGGGCAGGTCCGTCGAAGGGGACCTCGGTGTGCTCATCGGACCCCTTCGCCGGTGTTCGCGAGGGCGGCGGGGAGTTGGGCTCGGCGGCGGATGCCGAGTTTGCGGTAGGTGCTGGTCAGATGGGTCTCGACGGTGCGGCGGGCGAGGTGGAGCTGTTCGGCTATCTCGGTGTTCGTGCGGCTCTGGGCGGCGAGTTCGGCGATGCGGCGTTCGCCGGCGGTGAGTGCGGAGGGGCCGGTGAGGGCCGTGGTGGTGCGGCGGGCGCCGCCGTCGCGCAGGGCGGTCTCCGCGATGGCGCGGATTCGTGAAGCGCCCAGCCGTTCGGCGCGTTCCGCCGCCTCCCGCAGGGCCTCACGGGCCCGCGCCCGCTCGCCGGCCGCGGCGAGGCCGCGTCCCTGGGCGACGAGAGCCGGGATCAACTCCGTGTCGACGGAACCCCCGCCCGCCTCCGACACCGAGGAACCGTCCGGTACTCCGCCCGCCCCTGCCCTCACCGAAGTTTCGCCCGCCGTGCCGACCACCCCCTGTCGCAGGACCCGTACCGCCCGGTCCGCCAGGTCGAGGCCGCGGCGGCCGGCCGTGGCGGTGGCGAGGGTGCTGAGGGCTCGGCCGAGGACGCGGGGGGTGTTCCAGACGGTGGCCAGGCTGAGTTCCTTTTCGGCGAGGGCGAGGGCCTCGTGGGGGCGGCCAAGGGCGAGGTGGCACTCGGCGGAGGCGGTTCGCCACGGGGTGACGACGGGGCTCACCACGTCTCGGGCCGACTGGCGGCGGCCGCACTCCAGGAAGTCGTCGAGGGCGGCCGCCGGGTCGCCGGTGGCGGCGCGCAGGACGCCTCGGGCGTAGAGGAAGCGGTTCAACTCCCAGGTTCCCTGGGCGCGTTGGACATCGAAGCCGTCCGCCAGGCGGGCGGCCTCCTCGGTGCGGCCGGTCTCGACCAGCGCGACGACGGCCTGGGCCAGGGCGTTGACCGACTCCGGCCGGTCCCCGTCGGGCCGTCGGACCGCGGGGTCGGCGAGCACGTCCTCGTAGGCGCCGCGGGCGGCGGCGATGTCGATCCGTGTGTTCACCAGCGCGAGGTGCATGGGGTGCAGCAGGGAGGCGCGCTGGCCGGCCAGGCCGCGCCGGACGAGCCGTTCGGCCTCGTCGAGCTGGTCGGCCCACTGGGCGACCGCGGCGGCGGTGCCCAGCAGGAAGGCCTCCGCGAGCGGGTCGGCCGGCTGGGCGAGCAGGACGCGGATGCGGCTCATCGCCGACGCGGCCGAGGTGAGGCCCGCGGTCGACTCGTAGCGCACCAGCAGTGCCTGGCCGGCCGTGCCGACGAGGTGCGGTGACCGTTCGGCGGTCTCGCGGAGCCAGCGGTACACCTCCTGCCGTACGTCCTGGTCGTGGTCGGACAGCAGCGCGGAGGCGGTCTGTACGGTGCGGACCAGGTCCGGGTGGCCGGTGAGGTGCTCGTCGCGCAGGCCGCGCAGGACGTCGACGGCGGCGCGGGCCTCGCCCCGCCGGGCCAGGGCCGTGCCGAGCGCCACCGCCGCGTGCACGCGTTCCCGGGGCGGTCCGGGCAGCCGCATCGCCTCGGCGAGGCGGGGGATTCCGGCGGTCGAGCGCACGGTGGCGTACTCCAGGGAGCCCAGTTCGGTGAGGACCACGGTCCGGCGGGCGGTCGGCATCGGTTCGTCGAGGGCGCGGCGCAGGTGGGCGAGGGCGTCGTCGCTGCGGTCGTCCCGTACGGCCGATTCGGCGGCGTCGAGCAGGACGCCGGTCGCCCATGGCTCGCCGACCGGGCCGGAGCGCAGCAGTTGCCCGGCCACCGCATCGGCGCGGTCGCCGCGCCGCAGCATCGCCTCGGCGGCCCTGCGGTGCGCGCCCTGCCGCCGGTCGCTCGCCCAGCCGCTCAACACGGCGTCCCGCAGCAGGGGATGGGCGTAGCGGAGCCGCCCTTCGGTGTCGGGGCGGAGCAGGCCCAGACGGGTCATCGCGGTGAGCCAGCCCGCCACGCGCGCGGGGTCGGCGTCTGCCGTACGGGCGAGCAGTTCCGCGTCGGCGGCCACCGGGTCGTCCTCGGCGTCCAGTGCGGCGAGCGCGCGGGCGACCTCCGTGGTGGCGGGCCCGGCGCTGTCCAGCCACCAGGAGACCGCGGCGGAGTAGCCGCCGGGGTAGAGCGCGGCGCAGGTGTCCGGAAGGGAGGTGGGCTGGAGGGCGTCCGGGCCGGCGCCGTCCAGGTCGTCCAGCAGGGCGCGCAGCAGCAGGGGATGGCCGGCGCCCGCCCGTAAGCACGCGTCCACGAACTCCGGCGGGGCGGCGCCGCCCCGGGCCGAACGGACCAGCTCGGCCGCGGAGTCCGGGCTCAGCGGGGCCAGGGTGCGGGTGTGGACGAGGGCGGGCGACAGGGTGTGCGCGAGGCCGTCCGCCGGGGGGTCGATGTCGTACTGGCTGCGCTCGGTCACCACCAGGAGCACCGGCAGGCGGTCGATCCGGCGGACGGCCTCGACGAGCCAGCGGCGCGAGTCGTCGTCGGCGAAGTGCACGTCGTCCACGGCGAGCAGCAGCGGGGATTCGGCGGCGTAGGAGCTCAAGCGCCGCCACAGCCGCGCGGCCCTGCCCCGGTGCGGCGGAGTGCCCGGCGGGTCCGGCGTCTCACCGGCGGCCAGGTCGAACTCGGGTCCGTGGGCGAGGAGTTGGACCACGGTGTCGAAGGGCACGGAGGTGTGCTCGGGTGAGCAGCGGGCTCGCAGTACGCGCATACCGTGGGCCGCCGCGCGGTCGGCGGCGGCCTCCAGGAGCGCGGTGCGGCCGGTGCCGGTGGCGCCCCTGAGCAGCACGAGGCGGCCGGAGCCGGTCCGGGCGCGGGCGGCCTCGGCGGCCAGCAGCTCCAGAGGCTCCCAGCGTTCGAGAAGCGGTTCCGGTGCGCACATCACGGCCTCCTGTCGTGGACGTGTCGTTTTCCGCTCCCGTAGACGGGGCATCGCCACTCGCGGTGCACCGGTCGTGGGCGTTTGGCGTGGAAGTGCCGTGGCCGATCTCGTGGCCGCGCTCGTGGCCGCGCTCGTGGCCGCGCTCGTCGCCGATCTCGTGGTAGGTCTCGTGGTCCTCCACGATTGCCCGAGGCACACACTGCACAGAAGTGTGGATCGAGCCCATCGGCCACTCCCCTCACAGGAGCGGCGATTTCGCGCATACGGGAGAAACGGTTGCGCAGCACATTCCGGCCCTCGGACACCGGCACGGCACGGTCCCCGGACACCGGCACTGCACGGTCCCCGGAGCCTCCGGAGTCCCAGCGCCGTATCCCGGTGGTGGTCCACACCCCCGACCCGCTCTCCCGGGCCGGGGTACTCAGCCAACTGCGCGGGCACCCGGTGATCGAAGTGGTCGAGGACGCCGAGGTCCGGCCGGGCACCGTGGCGGTGCTGGTCGGCGAGACGCCGGACGAGACCCTGCTGGCCACGCTGCGCAGAGTGGTGCGCAGCGAGGGCGCGAGGGCCGTGCTGGTGGTGAGCCTGATCCGGGAGACCGAACTGCTCGACGTCATCGAGTGCGGGGTCGGGGCCATCGTGTGGCGCCAGGAGGCCACCGCGCACCGGCTGTCGCAGGCCGTGCTCGCGGCCTCCCGGGGGGACGGCGACCTGCCCGCGGATCTGCTCGGCCGGCTGATCAACCAGGTGGGCACGTTGCAGCGGTCCGTGGCCGGCCGGCCCGGGGCTCCGCTGTCCGGCCTGGTGCCGCGTGAGATCGACGTCCTGCGGCTCGTCGCCAAGGGGATGGACACCGGTGAGATCGCGAGCAAGCTCTCCTACTCCGAACGCACCGTCAAGAACGTGATGCACGGGCTCACCACCCGGCTGCACCTTCGCAACCGGGCGCACGCCGTGGCCTATGCCCTCCGTGAAGGCTACATCTGATCGATCAGGCAGACGTACGTGGCCGGTCGGGCAGCACACTCTGCCCCCTGGTCGTCCCCGATGTGCCTGCGGGGGCGGGCACCGCCGGGGGCACGATCGGCGGGCAGACACACGACGGAGCGGGAGCACGACGGTGATCCACGAGGTGGACGAGGTCCTCAAGGGACTGATCGGGGGTGGTGCCCTGGCCGGTTCCGGCATCGACGTCTCTTTCGAGGCCCCGACCCGCGACTGGGCGGCCCGGCGCAACGCGCCCACCGTCAACACCTACTTGTACGACATCCGCGAGGACGTCTCCCGCCGCCAGCGCGGCCATCAGCCCGTCCGCGACGAGCGCGACATCGTCGTACGCCGCCGCCGGCCGCCCCGCTGGTTCCGGCTGTCGTACCTGGTCACCGCATGGACGAAAGCGCCCCAGGACGAACACCGGCTGCTCTCCGCCGTGTTGGCCACCCTGCTGCCGCGCGAGCTGCTGCCCCCCGACGAACTTCCGGGCGCGCTGGGCGCGCTGGGGCTGTCCGTGCCCGTCTCGGTGGCGGGACCGCACTCGGAGTCCCGGTCTCTCGCCGAGATCTGGTCCGCGCTGGGCGGCGAGCTCAAGCCGTCCCTCGACCTCGTGGTCACCGCGCCCTTCCCGGCCTTCCCCGAGTACGACGCCGGTCCCCCGGTCACCGAGGGCGCGGCCGTCCGTGTCCGCGGCACCGACGGCACGCTGGAGGGATCGGAGGAGCGCGCCCACCGGCCGCACCACCTCGCACGCGCCGGGGAACGCAAGCGGCACCTCGCCCCCGCGCCCGACGCCGGAGAGCGGCCGCGGTGACCACCCACGCCTTCCCCACGGCCGACCCGCTCCTGCTCGGCCTCGCCCGACTGCGCGACCGCGTCGGCCAGTTGGTCGCCGACCGCAGCACCGGTGATCCCACGGCGGGCGACCCGCTGCGCGGGCTGTACCTGTCCGAGGAGGCCGTACGGCATCTGCTGGCGCCCGCGACAGCGTCGTACGCCCCGGTCTTCGAGGACGTCTTCGAGGACGCGGAGCCGGTCCCGGAAGGGCGGCTGGAGCGGCTCGCGGTACGGCTCGGGCTGACCGAGCTGGACACCCGGATCCTGCTCATCGCCCTCGCCCCCGACCTGGACCGGTCCTTCGAGCAGCTGTACGGGTACCTCAACGACGACGTGAGCAGGCGCCGGGCCACCGTCGGGCTCGCGCTCGATCTGTGCGGGCTGCCCGTGCACCTAGGGGGTGTGGTGAGAGCCCCGCACAGCACCCACGGCGCCCGGCACGCACCCTCGCCTCACCCCCTAGCCGAGGCGCGGGCCCGGTTCCATCCCTCGGCGCCGCTGACCGCGCTGGGGCTGCTGACCGTGGAGGAGCGCGAACGGCCCTTCCTCAGCCGTGCGTTGCGGGTGCCCGACCGTCTCGTGGCCCATCTGCTCGGCGACGACACCCTGGACGCGGCGCTCGCAGGGCATGTCCGTCCGCCGGCGCCGCCCTCCGGCCCGGCCGCGGAGGACAGCGGCTTCACCGCCAAGCTGGCCGCCCGGCTGGCCGCCGCGCCGCTCACCGTGTTCCTGCGCGAACACCGCGAGGGCGACGGGCTGGTGCGCGCCTCGGCCGCCCTGCGCGCGGCGGGGATCGAAGCGCTGCACTTCACACCCCCGGAGGCCGGGACGAAGCTCGCCGGGCTCCTCCCCGACCTGCTGCGCGAGGCCCGGCTGTGCGACCGCGCGATCGTGGTGTCACCGCTGCCGGAGGCGCCGGGACCGCTCTTGCGCGCGCTGACGGCGGCCGGCGTTCGTGTGGTGGTCACCGGATCCAGGCCGTACGACCCGCAGTGGTGCGACCGTGACCCGCTGGTCCTCGACGTGCCCCGCCCGGCCGCGGGCGCCGTGGACGCCTGGTCGGCCGCGCTGGGGCGTGTGGCGAACGTCCCTCCCGCCGCCCGTGGAGCAGCACGCCCTCTCGCCGCACCGGGGACCCCCACGCCGCCGCTCGGCCCACCCTCCGGGCGGACGACGGGAGCTTCGCAACACGCCCCGGGTGCCGGGGCGGACGGACCGGGGTTCGACCTGGCCGCCACGGTCGCCCCGTACCGGCTCGGCGGTGACCGGATCGAGCGGGCGGCCCGGGTGGCCGTGGATCTCGCGGCGTTCGACGGCACCCCGGTGACCGCCGCCCATCTGCGGCTCGCCGCGCGGCTGCAGTCCGCATCCGGTCTGGAGCGGCACGCCCGGCGGATCCGGCCCGACGTCGGCTGGGACGACCTCGTGCTGCCCGGCAAACCCCTCGCCCAGCTGCGGGAACTCGCCCTGCGGGCCCGCCATCGCGACCGGGTGCTCGGCGACTGGCGGCTGAGCGCCGGGGGAGGCCGGGGCCGTGGGGTCCTCGGGCTCTTCGCGGGCGAGTCGGGCACCGGCAAGACGCTGTCCGCCGAGGTCGTGGCCGCCGAACTCGGCCTGGACCTCTACGTCGTGCAGCTTTCCTCGATCGTCGACAAGTATGTGGGCGAGACCGAGAAGAACCTCGAGCGGATCTTCACCGAGGCCGACCGCACCGACGCCGTGCTGCTCTTCGACGAGGCGGACGCCGTGTTCGGCAAGCGCTCGGAGGTCAGCAGCTCCCACGACAAGTACGCCAACATGGAGAGCGCCTATCTGCTCCAGCGGCTGGAGTCCTTCGACGGCATCGCGGTGCTCACCACCAATCTGCGGGCCAACATCGACGAGGCGTTCACCCGGCGGCTGGATCTCGTCGTCGACTTCCCGTTCCCGGACACCGCCCAGCGGCTGGCCCTGTGGCGGCACAGCCTCGCCGTGGTGCCCTGCGCGGACGACACCGACCCGACGGCGGTCGCCGGCGACTTCGAGCTGGCCGGCGGTTCCATCCGCAGCGCGGTCGTCACCGCCGCGTACACGGCCGCCGGCCGTGGCGGACCGGTCACCACGGCCGACCTCCTGGAGGGCGCTCGCCGCGAGTACCGCAAGGCGGGGCGGCTGGTGCCGGGCGAGGGGAACTGGTAGGCGCTTCGCCCGGGGCGGGCTACTCCACGCGCCACTTCTGGTTCGGCGTGCCCGCGCACGTCCACAGCTGGAGCCTCGTTCCGCTCCCGATGCCGTTGTCCTTGGCGTCGACGCACTTGTCGGCCTGCGGGTTGACCAGGTCGCCCTCGCCGCTGAGCACGAACTGCTGGGCGGGGTTGCCACTGCACCTGGCCAGCTGGATCACGGCGCCGCCCTCCCGCGAGCCCCACGCGACGTCCATGCACAGCCCGAGGGAGCGCACGGTGCCGTCGCCTCGGAAGTCCCATTTCTGGTTGGCGCTGCCGGCGCAGTCCCAGAGCTGGAGCGGGGTGCCGTCCTTGCCCTCGCCGTCCTGGGCGTCCGTGACGTCGATACAGCGGTCCGAGCCCTCGCCGATGATCGAGGGACCCTTGGCGGCGGGCCGCTTCGGCGATGCCTTCGTGTCCGGTTCCTCACCCGACCCGGACCCCGACCCCGACCCCGAGCCCGAGCCGGAACCGGAATCGGAGCCACCGGCCTCCTCGGGCTGCTCCTCCTCCTGCTCGGGAGCCTCCGGCGTGTCCGAGGGCAGCGGCGCCGCGGAGATGCTCGGTGTCGGGGCCATCACGGACGGGTCGGCGCTCGGCAGGACCCTCGTACCGGCTTCCCGGAGCTCGGTCGCGGCACTGGTGACCTTCGGCTGGTACGCGAGCCACAGCGTCACGCAACTGATCGCCAGCACCACCGCCACCCCCAGGAAGGTGGCGAGCCGGCCCGGCAGAAACCCCCGCTGGACATAGGTGCCGTCCACGGACTGCGGCTCGACACCCGCCCGTTGGACGGCGAGCGCGTACGGCCGCTCCTCCTTGGATCCGAACCAGATGATCTGCCGCGGCTTCAGCGTGGCCTTCACGAACGCGGCACGACCGGGCTCGATCCGCACATTGCTCGGGTGGATGTCGTACGACAGTTGGTCGCCGTGGTCGCTGCCGCTGACGGCGGCGGTGAGGCTGGTGTTGCCCAGGTTGTCGATGGCCAGTTTCGGCCGCCCCCGGAAGCGGCCCTTCACGGTCGGCGGGACGAGTTCCGCCCGTACCTCGGTGAAGGGCGTGATGGTGAGGTTCCCCTCGGGGACGGTCGTCGCCTCCGGGTGCTCGGTGGGCGTGATCCGCACGGCGTACGGGTTCGGGCCGGCCGTCGCGTCCGGGGTGCGCGGCGGCGCGAACGTCAGCTCCACCGTCCCCGTCGTCCCCGGATACAGCCGCAGCGACTGCGGCTCCACGGTCGTCCAGGGCGCGATGTCACCGACCGGCTCGAAGCGGTACTCGTCGACGACGTCACCGGTGTTGCGTAACCGCAGCCGTACGGTCGTGCTGCCACCGGGATCCACGGTGGCCGACGCGGGTTCGAGGGAAGTCCAAAGGCTCACTGTTCGACGCTACGGGGGCGAAGGGCGTCCGTCAGGAGTCGTCGGGGCAGGCCCGGCTGCCCCGACGGGCAACCGCGACCGCCCCGGAAAGTCCGGGTCAGACCGTGAACTTGACCGCTTCCAGCCAGACCCCGTTGTCGAGGGTGCCGCCGAAGATGAAGTGCTCCCCTTCGTCGGGCTTGTCGCAGGCCAGGTTCTGCCAGCCCCTGTCGTGCTGGTGAACCGACTGGCAGACCGCCCTCTTGCCTTCGTCGACGTTGATGGTGAAGCCCAGCATGGCCGGGGCGTCCTTCTTGCTGTCCCCGATGTAGTTGTCGAAGCCGTCGCGCGCGCCCGACCACGGCTCTATGTAGTGGCCCTGGCCGTTGGTCGAGTCGGGGTTGTGGACAAAGGCGGCGCTGGCCGTGCCGTTGACACCGGACACCGCGATGTTGAGGGCCGTGAGCGGCCTGTTCTGGCCCACCGTGCCGGCCGTGTCGCCATCGCACTCCGGGGCCGTCCAGCCCTTGCCCGTCACAAAGGCCCGGTAACAGATGTGCCTGCGGCCCGGGTCCGCCGCGGCCAGCTGACGCACGGCGGTCGCGGCCGTGGGCGCCTTCTTCTTCTCCTGCTCCTCGGAACCACCGCCGGACCCGCCGCCACTGCCACCGCCGCTCCCGCTGTCGCTCTCCGGCTCAGTCGTCTGCGGAGGTGCCGAGGTGACGGGCGGCGCGGAGGTCGCGGGCGGCGCGGGGGGCGCCGCCGGTGCCGAGGGACTGGGCGGCAGCGTACTGACGCCGGCCTCCTCGATCTCCGTCGCGCTGCTGCGGACCTGCGGCTTGTAGGCGAGCCACAGCGTCAGAAAGGTGATCGCCAGCGCCAGGAAGACCCCGAGGAAGGTGGCGAGCCAGCCGGGCAGGAAGCTCCGCTGCACATAGGTGCCCTCGACGTCGAGCGGTGTCACCCCCGACCGCTTCACGGCGAAGGTATACGGCCGCTCCTCCTTGGACCCGAACCAGATGATCTGCCGCGGCTTCAGCGTGGCCTTCACGAACGCGGCACGACCGGGCTCGATCTGGATGTTGCTCGGATGGATGTCGTACGACAGCTGGTCGCCGTTGTCGCTGCCGCTGACCGACGCGGTCACCTTGGTGTTGCCGAGGTTGTCCACGGCCAGCTTCGGCCGCCCCCGGAACCGCCCCTTCACGGTCGGCGGCACGAGCTCCGCCCGCACTTCCGTGAACGGCGTGATCGTCAGGTTCCCCTCGGGAACGGTCGTCGCCTCCGGGTGCTCGGTCGGCGTGATCCGGATCGCGTACGCGTTCGGCCCGGCCGTCGCGTCCGAGGTGCGCGGCGGCGCGAACGTCAGCTCCACCGTCCCCGTCGTCCCCGGGTACAGCCGCAGCGACTGCGGCTCCACGGTCGTCCAGGGCGCGATGTCACCGACCGGCTCGAAGCGGTACTCGTCGACCACGTCACCGGTGTTGCGCAGCCGCAGTCTCACGGTCGTACTGCTCCCCGGGTCCACAGTCGCGGAGGCGGGTTCGAGGGAAGTCCAAAGGCTCACACAGGGACGCTACGGCAGCGTCCCTGGGCGGGTCAGAGACGCCGGGGCAGCCTTCCTTGCCTGAAGGGGCAGCGTCGGCGGGCGCGGTCGAGGCGGGTGCGGGAGGTCATCCAGCCGGCGAGCCGGCCCGCGAGCGATGTCCCGGGGGCAGGGCGTCCCGTTGCCCTGGGGACTGCCCCTGCGGGCAACAGCGCTGCCCCCGACCAGGCCCCCAAGGACGTTTCACGACACGCGCTTCGCGCGTGAGGGTGGGAGGCGACCTGTCTCGTACCCCGAGGAGCGCAGAGCATGCCTTCCTACCTGTCGCCCGGCGTCTACGTCGAGGAGGTGGCCAGCGGCTCGCGCCCCATCGAGGGTGTGGGCACGTCCGTGGCGGCCTTCGTCGGCCTGGCCCCGACCGGTCCGCTGAACGAGCCGACCCTGGTGACCAACTGGTCCCAGTACGTCGCGGCCTTCGGCGAGTTCACCGACGGGTACTACCTCGCGCACTCGGTGTACGGGTTCTTCAACAACGGCGGCAGCGCCGCGTACGTCGTCCGCGTGGGCGGCACCGACGAGGGCGCTTCCGCCGGCGCACCGGCCGCCGTGACGGGCTCCGCCGCGCCGGCCGCGCTGCCGCCGGGCGAGCCGAAGCAGCTGGGCACCTTCCACGTGACCGCGATCTCGAGCGGTTCGCTGAGCGTGGAGGTCGCCGACCCCGAGGGCGAGGGCCCGGCCGAGCGGTTCAAGCTGATCGTCAAGGACGGCGACAAGGCCGTGGAGACGTTCGACGTGACCGCCAAGAAGGGCGGCCGCAACTACGTCGTCACCCAGGTCAAGGAGCGCTCCAAGCTCATCACCGTCACGGAGGCGGCGCCCGCCGCGCAGCTCGCGCGCCCCGACAACCAGACCATGGCGCTGCCGGCCCCCGCCGCCCCGGCCCCCGCCGCCCCCACCGGGACGAGCGGGGCCCATCCCGGCCCGGCCGAGTACCTCGGCGACTCCGCCGACCGCACCGGCTTCGGCGGCCTGGAGGCCGTGGACGAGATCTCGATGGTCGCCGTGCCCGACCTGATGGCCGCCTACCAGCGCGGCGCGATCGACCTGGAGGCCGTCAAGGCCGTCCAGGTCGGCCTGATCGCGCACTGCGAGCTGATGGGCGACCGCGTCGCCGTCATCGACCCGCCGCCCGGCCTGAACGCCCGTCAGATCCGCGTCTGGCGCCAGGAGACCGCCGGCTACGACTCCAAGTACGCGGCCCTCTACTACCCCTGGATCAAGGTCTTCGACCCGGCCGCCGGCCAGTCCAGGGTGATCCCGCCGAGCGGCCACGTCGCCGGCGTCTGGGCCCGCAACGACTTCGAGCGCGGTGTCCACAAGGCGCCCGCCAACGAGGTCGTACGCGGCGCGGTGGACCTCGAACTCCAGATCACCCGGGGCGAGCAGGACCTCCTCAACCCCATCGGCGTCAACTGCATCCGCGCCTTCCCCGGCCGCGGCATCCGCGTCTGGGGCGCCCGCACCATGTCCTCCGACCCGGCCTGGCGCTACCTCAACATCCGCCGGTACTTCAACTACCTGGAGGAGTCGATCCTGATCGGCACCCAGTGGGTGGTGTTCGAGCCGAACGACCACGCGCTGTGGGCCCGGATCCGGCGCAACGTCTCGGCGTTCCTCGTCAACGAGTGGCGCAGCGGCGCCCTCTTCGGCCAGCGGCCCGAGGAGGCGTACTACGTCAAGTGCGACGAGGAGACCAACCCGCCGGAGTCGGTCGACCTCGGCCGGGTCATCTGCGAGATCGGCATCGCCCCGGTGAAGCCCGCCGAGTTCGTGATCTTCCGGCTGGCCCAGTTCTCCAGCGGCAGCGGGGAGCTGGAGGAGTAGCGGTTCCGCGCCCCTCAGCCCTCGTACGCCATCGCCACAACCCCTAGAAGGACAGAGAACAGATGAGTCTCGCGCCGGGTGACGCCCTTACCTCACACAATTTCGGCCTCCAGATCGACGGTGTGATGGTCGAGTACCTCGCGGAGGTCAGCGGCCTCACCCTCGAACAGGACGTCATCACGTACCAGCAGAACTCCGCACAGGGCCGGCCCGAGGTCAACCTGCTGCCCGGTGTGCAGAAGAACGGGCAGTGCACGGTGGTCCGCGGTATGACCCAGTCGCCCGCGTTCACGACGTGGATCAACGACTCCATCAACGGTCAGATGGGCTCGGCCCGCAAGAACGCGTCCATCATCATGATGGATTATCAGAACAATCCGGTGAAGCGGTACAACATGCGCAACGCATGGTGCAGCAAGATCGACGCGAGCACCCTCAAGGCCGGCGAGGCGTCCGCGCTCACCGAGACCGTGACCATCGTCTTCGAAGAACTGGTCATCGAGTAATGCGGCGTACAGCTGCCCGGGCGGGCGCGGGCGCGGGTGCGGGCGCGATCATGGGCGTAGCGGGTCCGGGGCCGCAGCAGACGGCCCCCGTCCCTTCCCCCGCCCCGGATCCTGCTCCTGCTCCGGCTCCGGCTCCGGCCGCCGCGCCGGTGGCGCAGCAGCGGTTGCGGACGGAGTTCCCGTTCGAGCTGCCGCGCGGCTACGTCGACGAGGCGGGGAATGTCCACCGGGACGGCGTGATGCGTCTCGCCACCGCCCGGGACGAGTTGATCCCGCTCCGCGACGTCCGCGTCCAGGAGAACCCGGCGTATCTGTCGGTCGTGCTGCTGGGGCGGGTCATCACCCGCCTCGGCAACCTGCCGATGGTCCACGACGGGATCGTGGAGAACATGTTCGCCTCCGACCTCGCGTTCCTGCAGGACTTCTACCGTCAGGTCAACGCCGAGGGCCACACCCGTGCCGCCGTGGAGTGCCCCCACTGCTCCGAGCCCTTCGAGGTCGAACTCGGCGGGAGCCGCCTGGGGGAATCGTGACGTACGCGACCGACCGGCTGCACGAGGAGATCGCGTACGTCGCCTACCACTTCCACTGGAGCCTGGAGGAGATCCTCGACCTCGAACACCACGACCGCCGCCGCTACACCGAACGGATCGCGTCCCTGGTGACACGCTCCGGGACGGAGCGCTGACGTGGGGTTCTTCGACCGCCTACGCGGCGTCGGCCCGGCGGGACGCCGGGGGGCGGGCGACGGGGGTGGCCCAGGCATGGGGGTCGGCTCGGGTATGAGGGCCGGCTCGGGCGCCGAGATCGGTTCGGGTGCCGGGATCGACTCGGGCGTCGGGGTCTGTTCGGATGCCGGGATCGAATCCGGAGTCGGGGTCCGTTCGGGTGCCAGGGCGGACTCAGGTTCCAGGGGCGGCTTGGGAGTTGAGGTCGGCTCGGCTGCCGGATCCGGTGTGGGTGCCGGATCCGGTGTGGGTGCCGGATCCGGTTCGGGTTCCGCTGGCGGCTCGGGTGCCGCTTCGGAGACCGGGACGGCTTCCGTGGCCGGCGCTGCCTCGGTGAGCGGGGCCGTCGTCTCCGGCGGCCGGGGGGCTTCGGTCGGTGGCTGGGAGGGGCTCGCTCCGACTCAGCGGGCCGTCGCCGGGCGGGCCGTTGTCGCGGACGCCGGGTTCAGCGGGCGGTTGGCCACCTGGCAGAACCCGTCCTTCACCGGGACCCTGTCCCACGCCGTCCTGCCCGGAGCGCCGGGCGGGCTGGTCAAGGACGTCCTCACCACGTCGGCGACCCCCGTCTCCGGCCTCGAACTCCCCTCGCGCACCCTCCCGGTGGCGCGCGACGAGTTCGAGACCCCGGCCGACGTCCACGGCGACGCGCTGCCGGTACAGCGAGCCCCGTACCAGGTCACCGGCTCCCGCCCGACCGGCCCCCGCGTGACCCCCGTACCCCCGCGCGCCCCTCGTCCGGCCTCGCTGACCAGGATGCCCGCCGCACCTGCGGTGCAGCGCCGGACGCTGCCAACGGCACGTCCGCAGGCTTCTGCGGTCAGTGGAGTGTCGGGGCGTGGGGCATCGGGCGGTGCGGCGTCTGTCGATACTGGGTCCAGCAGCACGACGTCCGGCGGTACGGGGGCCAGCGGTACGACATCTGGCGGTACGGCACCCAGCGGTACGACATCAGGGGGTACGGCATCCGGCGGTACGGCGTCGAATGGTGCCGTACCGGGGCGTACGGCGTCGTCGGGCTCGGCCGAGACCAGGGCGAATTCGGTTGGCGCGAGCCCGTCCGGCGTCGTCTCTGTCGGCCCGCGTGGGGCGACGCCCCCTGCGGCGGCGGCCGGCCGTACCGCCTTGGAGAGCGGCTCCCCGGTGGCGGGGAACAACCCGGTCGCCGCATGGGCCGCTTCCGGCGGTCCCCGGCCGAGCCGTTCCGGCGGCTTGGCCTCCGGCGGTCGTACGCCAACCGCCTCCGGAGGTACGGCGGCCGACGTGAGCCGCGCGGGGACCGATGTCCAACGGGCGGCGACCGAACGCAGCCGTACGGCAGCCGACCCCGCCGGAGCCACGACCGGCCCGGAGAGCACCCCCATCACGGCCCACCATGCGGAGGCCGACGTCCAACGGGCGACAACACCGGGACCTGACCGTGCGGCGGCCGACCGCTCCGACACGGCGACGGGTCCCAGCGGCACGGTCACGGCTCCTGAGAGCATCCCTGTCGCCCTCGACCGGGCAGAGATCAGCGTCCGACGAGCGGCGCCGACAGGCCCCAGCCGTACGCCGTCCGACCCCGCCGGGACAACGACCGTCACGCATCCCGACAACACCCCCGCCGCCCCCAGCCGCGCCGAGGTCGGCGTCCAACGAGCGGCGCCGACAGGCCCCAGCCGTACGCCGTCCGACCCCGCCAACACAACGACCGCACCCAACGGCCCGGTCACGAATGCCCACGGCACCCCCGCCGCCCCCAGCCGCGCCGAGGTCGGTATCCAACGAGCTACGACCGGCCCCGGCCGTACGGCAACCACCCCTGACACGACCTCAGTCGCCTCCACCGGAACGCCGACCGGTCCACGCAGGGCTGCGGGAGCCCCCGACCGCGCGCCGAGCACCCCGGTCAACGCGACGGGCGACGTCCGACCGACGACGGTCGAACAGGGCCCCACGACGGACCCTGGTTCGACACCGGCTCGCCCTGAGACGAGGCCGACCAGCCCCGACAACTCGGCACTCGGCATCCAGCGGGCAACGGCCGACCCGAGCAGCACACCAACCCGCACCACAGGTACCGGATCCGACAGGACAACGGGTGCCTCCAGCCGTACAGTGACCGGCTCCGCCGGCGGAACGGTCAACGTCCAGCGGGCGACGGCCAGTCCCGGCCGTACCGCAGCCACACCCGCAGTAACACCGGTACTCGGTCCGTCCGGAACGCCGACCGGTACAGGCAAGCCGGCGGACAGTCGCGGCATGCCCGCAACCGCTCCCAACACGGCAGCAGGAAGCCGCGTTACGACGGCACCCAGCGGCCCGCCAACCAGCACCGGTGATGCGGTGGTTGGCGTCCAGCGAGCCACCACGGGCCACGGCGGTACACCGACCAGCGTCGGCGGAACGGCCAGCGCCAACACCGGCACCGGCACCGGCAATCCCGCAACCCCGACCGCGACCACGGCCGCCGCCAAGAACTCCCCTGTCGCCGGGCCGAATCAGGCTGCCCCCCTCACCCCCCTCACCAGCACGCCCCCCGCGCAGCGAAGCACCTCCCGCAGCCCAAGGCGCCTGGGCCTCGGCGCGCCGGCCTCCGGAAATGTGCCGCCCATCGGTGCCGCGACGACACCCCCGACCCCGGCGACCCCACCCACCACCTCGGCCCCCTCCACCAAGCCGACCGGACCGACCACCCCCACGCGTCCCCCGGCTCCCCCGGTACAGCGGGCCACGCCCCCCACCCCACGTCAGCGCCCCCTTCTCGGCGCCCCCCTCTCCTCCCCGCCCCAGCACGCGAAGCCCCTCTCCGGGAACACCACTCCCGGCACGTCGAGCCCCGCCGTACTCCCTCCCGTACAGCGAGCGACAACGACGCACCGGGGAACGGCGAAGCCTGCTCCCGGCCCGGCCGCACCCCTCACACCCCCGGCCGTACAGCGAGCCACGCCCGCACCCACCGCCGAACAGGTACGCCCCCTGGCCCCCACCCGCGCCCTCACCCCGGCTCTCCCCACCACCGGACGACGTGAGGCACCCCCAGCCGCCGTCCCCTTGCGCCGCCCCACACCCACGAACAGCCGCCCCTCATCAACGGTCGCCACCCCCGCCGTACAACGCATCGCGGCCGCCAAGCCCACGCAACCGCAGAACCCGCCCTCGACCCCGTTCCCCGTCACAAAAGTCGTCCAGCCCCAACGCCCCAACACCCCCAACACCCCCATGCCACCCACCACCCAGGCACCCGCACCCGCACCCGCACCCGCACCCGCCCCGATCCAGCAAGCCCCGGCACCCCCCCTCCGCCCCACCTCCGCCACCTCGACCACAGCCCCCACCCCCACCGCGCCCCCCGAGCCCCAGTTCGACCCCCGTTCCCTCACCGACTTCCAGCTCGACGAACTGACCCACAAGCTCATCGGCCGGATCACCCGCCTCGTCCGCACCGAACTACGTCTCGACCGCGAACGAATCGGCAAACTCCGCGACCCCCGCCACTGACACCCGGTCCCACCAGGGGACCACCCCCGCACCACCCCCCGTCCGCAGAAAGGCCCTCCCCGATGCCCCGCGATCTCGACCCGGGCTCCACCATCTTCTTCACGCTGACGATCGACGGCGAGAGCCTCGGTTACTTCAACGGGTGTGAAGGGCTGTCGTCGACGGTGGAGATCGAGCACCGCCAGGAGGGCGGGAACAACGGGTTCGTCTGGCAGCTGCCGTCACGCGTGACGTTCTCGAACATCCGACTGACGAGGCCGCTGACGCCGGACACGGCGAAGGTCGCGGCCTGGATCTCATCCGTGGCGACGGGCGTGAAGCGGCCGACGGCCCAGATCGCGGCGCTGCGCGCGGACGGCTCGGAGGTGGCGCACTGGGGGCTGATCGACGTCCTGCCGGTGAGCTGGCAGGGGCCCTCCCTGGATCCGGCGAACCCGGGCGTGGCGACCGAGGTCCTGGAGATCACGCACCACGGGTTCACGGACTGAGGGGCGGGGACAGGACATGGCGAAGGGAAGCAAGGGCGGCGCGGGCAAGAGTCTCGTGCGGGCCACGCTGGCCATTCACGAACCGCCGGTCGGTACAAGCACCACGCCGGGCGGGATGATCAAGTCGTTCGAATTCGAGTTCAATCCGAGCGAGTTGACGCTGAGCCGGCGCGCCCAGTGGAAGACGACGACGAGCGCGGCCGTACGCGACGGCGCGCTGCCGGAGTTCATGGGGCCCGAGCCCCGGGAGATGAACGTCGAAATCTTCCTCGACTCCTCCGACAAGCCGAGCGGCACCACGGTGCTGAAGAAGGTGGAGTCCCTGTTGTCCTGCTGCGAGGTGACGGCCAAGAGCCTCGCCGCGAAGCAGCCGTCGCCGCCCTGGGTGGTGTTCCAGTGGGGGTCGTTCTCGACGGCCCGCTTCACGGCGTACGTCAGCTCAGTGGACGTCACGTACTCGCTGTTCGGGACGACCGGTGTGCCGATCCGGGCCACCTGCCGGATGGCGCTGCACGAGATCCCGAGTACGACCAAGGGGCAGAACCCGACGTCGGGCGCGCTCACCGCGCGGAGTGTGCACCGGGTCGTCGCGGGCGACTCGCTGCAGTCGCTGGCGTGGCGGGAGTACGGGAACGCGTCCGCGTGGCGGGCGATCGCGAAGGCCAACGGCATCGATGATCCGACCCGTCTGCCCACCGGTATCGAACTCGTCCTCCCTGCCGCCGAGGAGGTGGGCCACTGATGGTGAAGCCGTCCTTCTCCAACGTCATCCATGTCACCCTCGACGGCGCGAAACTGCCGACCGAGTACGCCGATCTGCTGGTCGGCGGCTGGGTCGATCTCGGGGCCGGGGTGCCGGGCGCGTTCCGGCTCACCTTCCGGGACCCGCACGGGCTGCTGCTGGGCAAGCTGAACGTCAGGTTCGGCACCAAGGTCGTCATCGCCCCCGTCGCCGACGGCAAGGGCGCGGCGTCCCCGCTGCTCACCGGCGAGGTCACCGGCATGGAGACCGACTACGACGGCACCGGCACCTTCACCGTCGTCCGCGGCTACGACCCCGGCCACCGGCTGATGCGGGTGCGCAGGGTGGCGGCGTACCGCAATCAGACTGCCGCCGACATCGCCCGCAAGCTGGCCTCGATGAACGGCATCCCGGTCGGGCAGGTGCAGGGCACCAAGACGGTCTACGACTTCATCTCCCAGTCGAATGTGACGGACTGGGACTTCCTGGCGCGGCTCGCCGACGAGAACGAGATGGTGATGTCGCTGGACTCGAAGGGGAAGTTCCAGTTCGTCAAGCCGAAGCCGGCGTCCGGCGCGCCCCCGACGAGCACGCCCGGCGAGAAGAGCCCCTTCGTGCTCCAGGCCGGTGTCGACATTCTGCGCTGCCGGGCCGCCGTCACCGCCGCCGACCAGGTCGGCAAGGTCGAGGCGCGCGGCTGGAACGTCACGACGAAGAAGAAGCTCACCGCGATCACCCCGGCGAAGGCCAACCCCGGTATCGCCATCGGGACGACCCCGCAGAAGGCGGCGGGCGCGTTCAAGGCCGCCAAGCTGGTCGAGACGGACACCCCGTACGACCTCCAGAGCGAGGTCGCGCACGCCGCCGGCTCCCTCGCCGACGACATCACCTCCGCCTTCGCCGAGCTGGAGGTGACGGTGCGCGGCAACCCGAACCTGCGGCCCGGTGTGCCGGTCACGCTCACCGAGGTGGGCGCCCCGTTCGAGGGCAAGTACACCTGCACGTCCGTACGGCACGTCTTCGGCGACGGCAGCCACTACGAGACCTGGGTGAACGTCACCGGCCGGCAGTGGCGCTCCCTGTTCGGCCTGACGTCGGGTGGCGGTACGGCGGCCCCGCGGCTGCCCAGTGTGGCCAACGCCCTCGTCACCGACGTACAGGATCCGCTGCAGCAGGGCCGGGTGAAGCTGCAGTTCCCGTGGCTGGACGACACCTACGTCAGTGACTGGACCCGGACCGTACAGATGGGCGGCAAGGGCGGCGGCGGGATCTTCCCGCTGGACGTCGGCGACGAGGTGCTCGTCGCCTTCGACCGGGGCGCGCTCGACCATCCGTTCGTCATCGGCGGCCTCTACAACGGCGTCGACAAGCCGACCGTCGTCAAGGACGTGTGGCTGCACGACCCGGTCAAGAAGAAGGCGATCCGGCACACCCTGTCCGACCGGGAGGGCAACCGCGTCGACCTGCTCAGCCAGCAGACCGGCCTCCGCAAGCAAGGCGTACGGCTCGCCACCGGCAACGACAGGCTGATCATCAACCTGGACCGTACGAAGACCGAGATCACCGTGGACAGCAAGGGCGCCGTCAGCATCACCGGCGGCACCTCGGTGTCCGTGCGGGCCGGGACGGATCTGACGCTGAGCGCGCGGCGGGCCGTGACCATCAGGAGCGGCGGCCCGCTCAACCTCCAGGGCCAGGGGATGGTCAGCCTCAGATCGCTCGGCGGCGTCGTCAACGTGAGCGCGATGGGCGCTCTCAACCTCAGCGCGACCGGCGCGGCGACGCTCAACGCGGCCGGGACCGTGCAGATCAACGCCGTGGGCCAGCTGGGCCTCAAGGCCGTCAAGGTCGACATCTTCGGCGGGTTCTTCGTCAACACCGTCAAATATCCGTTCGGGTGACGGCCGAGAGGCCACCGGCGCCTCACGTGCTTCACGTACTTCAGGAAGGAGGGCGGCCCACGATGGCCGAGCAGTTCGTCGGGTCCGGCTGGGCGTTCCCGCTGCGGATCGGGCCGACCGGCGGCATCGCCCTGGTCAGTGGTGAGCGCGAGATCGAGGAGGCGATCCGGTTGATCCTGGCCACCGCGCCGGGCGAGCGGCCGATGCGCCCCGAGTTCGGCTGCGCCATCCACGACCTGGTGTTCGCGCCGGTCAACGAGGCCACCGCGGGCCGCATCCAGCACGAGGTGTACACGAGCCTCGACCGCTGGGAGCCGCGGATCGAGGTGAGCGACGTCGAGGTGACCGCGGGCGCCGACCAGGGCGCCCTCTTCATCGACGTCCGCTACGCGATCCGCGGCACCAACAACCCGCGCAGCCTGGTCTTCCCGTTCTACGTCATCCCGTCCCACGACGAGCCGGACTCCCCGGACTCCACGGGTACGGCTTCCGAAAGCGACCGCTGATGGCCCTGCCCTCCCCGAACCTCGACGACCGCCGCTTCCAGCAGTTCGTCGACGACGCCAAGCGCTACATCCAGCAGCGCGCCCCGGAGTGGACCGACCACAACGTCTCCGACCCCGGCGTCACCCTCGTCGAGACGGTCGCGCACATGGCGGACCAGATCGTCTACCGCCTCAACCGGGTCCCCGAGAAGAACCACTTGGCTTTCCTGGACCTGGTCGGCATCACCCTCTTCCCGCCGTCGGCAGCGCGCACGGACGTCACGTTCTGGCTCTCCGCCCCGCAGGAGGAGCCGATCCTGCTCCCCGTCGGCACCGAGGTCGCCACCGTGCGCACCGAGAGCGAGGAGGCGGTCGTCTTCGCCACCGAGCGCGAACTGACCGTCGTCCCTTGCGAGTTGCGGAACCTGGTGGTGCAGCTCAGCGGTGAGCCGGTCAGCGACCGGACCACCGACCTCGCCGAGGGCAAGGACCTGATGTGCTTCGCCGAGGCCACGCGGCCCGGCGACTGCATGCTGTTCGGCCTGAGCGCGGCCGCACCGCACTGCGCGGTCGCGCTGGAGCTGGACAGCCGGGTCGACGGCGTCGGCGTGGACCCGCGGCAGCCGCCGCTGGTCTGGGAGGCGTGGACCGAGGACGGCTGGACGGCGTGCGAGGTCGACCGCGACGGCACCGGTGGCCTGAACCGCCCCGGAGAGGTGATCCTGCACGTCCCCGGCGGCCACACCCTCTCCCGCACCGGTGGCCAGGAGGCCGGCTGGCTGCGCTGCCGGGTCACCGAACCCCTCCCCGGCCAGCCCTTCTACACCACCTCGCCGACCGTCCGCGCCGCCGAGGCCTTCACCATCGGCGGCACCACCGGCGTCGTACACGCCGAGACGGTGTACGACGAGGCGCTCGGCGAGTCGACGGGCCTCCCCGGGCAGCGACTGCGCCTCGCGCACGCCCCGGTCGTGGGCGACACCCCTCCCGTGCTGCTCCAGACCGCCGAGCACGACGGCTGGACCGACTGGGAGGTCGTCACCGACTTCGCCGCGTCCGCCCCGTACGACCGGCACATCACCCTCGACGCCGCCACCGGCGAGATCGCCTTCGGCCCGGCGGTACGGGAACCCGACGGCACCCTGCGCCAGTACGGGGCGGTCGCGCCCAAGGGCGCCGTCATCCGCGCCCGCCGCTACCGCACCGGCGGCGGCCGGGCCGGAAACGTGGCCCGAGGCGCCGTACAGGTCCTGCGCACCTCCGTCCCGTACGTCTCCGAGGTCGTCAACCGCGAGGCCGCGCGCGGCGGCGTCGACGCGGAGACCGTGGAGGAGGCGAAGGTCCGGGCACCCATCACGCTGCGGGCCCAGGAGCGTGCGGTGACCCTGCGCGACTACGAGGAACTCGCCCGCCGCGCCGCCCCCGAGACGGCCCGCATCACCTGCCTGGAGGGCGACGAGGGCGAGCACGGGGCTTACGCGGTACGGGTGTTGGTGGTCCCCCAGGCCGTACCCGACCCCGGCGGCCGCCTCCGCTTCGAGCAACTCGTCCCCGGCGACGCGCTGTTGCGCCGCATCACCCGCCACCTCGACGAACGCCGCCTGATCGGCACGAGGTTGGCGGTGGGCCCGCCCTTCTACCAAGGCGTGACCGTCGTGGCCACCCTGCACGCCTTCCGCGGCGTCGACACCGACCGCGTCCGCCGCCAGGCCCACGACGCCCTCTACCGCCACCTCGACCCGCTCACCGGCGGCGCCGACGGCCGAGGCTGGCCCTTCGGCCGCCCCGTCCAGTCCGGCGAGGTCTTCGCCGTCCTCCAACGCGTCCCCGGCGTAGAACTCGTCGACGAGGTCCAACTCCACCCGGCGGACCCCCTCACCGGCAAACGAGGCGACCCCACCAACCGCATAGACCTCACCCCGCCGTCCCTGGTCTTCTCCTTCGACCACCGGGTCCGAGTGATCGGGGACAAAACGTGATCGGGGCGCAGCCCCGAAAGGGGCGCGGGGCTGTGACATATGCGGCTCCGCCGCGCGGGCGCGACCAGCCACAACGGACCCGCAGCCGCCAACGACCAGCACACCCCGAGCTGTTGGGCGCACCCGGAGGCCACAAATGAGGGGCTCCATAGACGGCCTGGGCTCCTCCGCCCCCATAGCCCACATGCTCCCCGCCGTATTCGCCGACGACGACCTCGCCCAACGCTTCGTCGGCGGTCTGGACGACATACTCGCGCCCATCCTCTCCGCCCTCGACTGCCTGGACTCCTACTTCACCCCGTCCCTCGCCCCCGTCGACTTCACCCGGTGGCTCGCCGGCTGGGTCGGCGCCGAGACCGACGGCACGGAACCGGAAGCCCGCCTGCGCGCCGCCGTCGCCGCCGCCGCGCACCTGCACCGCGTACGCGGCACCCGGCGCGGCCTGTCCGAGGCCGTACGCCTGGTGTTCGGCGTGACCCCGGAGATCACCGAGAGCGGCGCCGCCGCTTGGGACGCCCGCCCCCTCGGCCCGGTCCCCGGCGAACACCGCCCACGCCTCCACGTCGCCCTCCGCCTGCCCGACCCCACCCCCGCGGACGAACACCGGCTGGACACCCTCGTGGCCGCCGCCCGCCCCGCCCACATGCCCTACACGGTCCAGGTGACCGCCGCCGAAAGGATCCCCGAGCAATGACCAGCCAGACCCCCGAAACCGGCCGGGCCGAGAGCTGCGCCGAATGCGGAACCCGCGGGGAGCCCGGCCAGTCCTTCTGCGACGCCTGCGGCGCGGTACTCGGCTGGTCCGGAACCTCCGACCGGACGCCCACGAACCGCACGAGCAGCGGCCCCGCCGACCGCTCGGACGCCGGACGTACGAGTGACGCGGCCCCCGCCCCGGCCCCGGCCCCGGCGGCGGACGCCGGACGCGCGGCGCCCGCCGGCGAGCCCGGCTGGGACGCCTTCGCCCGCCCGGGCGCCGGCACGGGCACAGCCCGTACGGCCCACGACACGGGCCGCGGGGCAACCGGAACCGGCGTCGCCGACCTCGGCACCCCCTCGGCTCCCACCGCAGCCGTCCACTCCTCCCCCACCACCCCCGAACCCACGCCCCCGTCCCCCCGCCCCCACCACGAGGACGAGGACGAGGCCCCCACCAACCGCCTGCCCGCAGCCGACCCCACCCCCGTCCCGAACTCCGCCGACCGGGCCAGGTCCCTCCTAGTCCCCGTAGCCGACCCCGAACCCCGCGCCGCGGCGGAGCCGGCCGTCGCACCCGTGCTGCCGGGCCGCCCCGAGGTGCGGCGCCCCCAAGTCCGTACCCCCGGGCCGGAGTTCGGCACGGAGGGCGGGGTGCCCTGCCCCTGGTGCGGCACACCCACCCGGCCGGACCGGCACTTCTGCGCGCGCTGTGCCATGCCGATGGCCGGCCGCGCTCAGGCACCGGGACGGCTGCCGTGGTGGCGCCGGATGCTGAACGGCCGCAACACGGAGACCCCGTGGGCGGGCGACCGCCCCCGCCTGCGCCGCGGCTTCGGCCGGATCCTGAACTGGGTGGTCGGCGCCCTCGTGATCGGCCTGATCGTCACCCTCGTCTTCTACGCCGACGACGGCTACCAGGCGACCCGCGACCACTTCGCCAAGCGCGCCCAGATCGCCCCGGACACCTTCAAGGCGTCCCGCTCGTACCCCGGCCACAAGCCCCAGCTGGCCTTCGACACCTACAGCAACACGTGGTGGGGCCCGGGCGTCACGGAGTCCGGCGAGGGGGAGTGGCTGGAGGTCCGCTTCGAGCAGCCGACCCGGCTGCTTGACGTGGTCATCATCCCGGGCGTCTCCAAGAAGGCGGACCAGCGCTCGGAGTCGGCCCGCCCGCACCGCATCGAGGCGAAGATCACCGCCGCCGACGGCTCCACCTCCACCAAGATCCTCACCCTCGACCAGACCGCCGGGGCCCAAAGCCGCAAGTTCCGCGTCGGCAACGCCGAGACCGTCCGCTTCACCATCCTCTCCGCCTACGGCGCCGACGCCAAGAAGCAGGTGGCCATAGCCGAGATCGAGTTCTTCGGCCGCTCGAGCAGCAACAGCTGAGCCCCACCCTCGGACTGCACCGCACCGACATACATACCCCTGGAGAAAGTGCGGACCCCACCCGACTAGAAAGCTAGCAATTACTAGGCAATGCTACAGGTGCTCGCACACCCCCAATTCCGGGAGCATCCATGCAGACTCAGGACACCAAGCAGCTCAACGTGCGGCTTCCCGCCGAGTTGGTCGACAAGGCCAAAGCCATAGCGCACGAGCGCGGGATGATGCTCTCTGGCTACATCCGGACCCTGATCGAGCGGGATCTCGAAGGCAAGGAGGCCCCGGACGAGACGGTGCCACCGCATGTACTGGCAGCCGCCAAGGCATTCGCCGAGGCACTGGAGGCCGGGCGCCGCTGATGGAACTCACCGTCGATCTGCGCTGGGCCCTCGTCATCGCGGACCAACTCTCCGACCCACCCGAGGTCGAGGACATCCCCGCCTTGGAAGCCGCGATCGCCCGGCATGCCAGCAAAAACCAGCCCGATGCGGACAATGCCTGGAGAGCGGCCACTCTCGGGCGACCGTGGCCCAGTTACGGCCGTTCGCCTGCCGCAACGAGGAGGTAGCCGCTCTCTACGCCTACGCCTTCATGGTGCAGGCCGGTGAACCGCTCGCCGTTGAGGCACCCCACCTCGTCGGCATGCTCGCGCGCGTCTCGACCACCGAGATCGGCATCGACATGCTGGCCGCCTTCCTGCGCACCGCACGCACCACATGACGAAGGGGTGCCCGCCGTGCCGTACGGCGGGCACCCTCAGTCCCGGCTCACTTGCTCAGGTGGGCCCAGAACTCGTCGAACGACAGGAGCTTGTCGCCGTTGAGGTCGCGGGTGCGGATGATGACCTCCGCCACGGACTCGGTGACGTTCCAGTCGCCCTCCTGGGCCAGGGCGGTCTTGAACTCGGCGGCGGTGATGAACCCGTCACCGTCCGCGTCGATCCGCTGGAACTCCTTGCGCGCTGCCTCGATGTCCGCCACCGATCCGCCCCTTCTTGGTGCCTTGCCCTCTTCCGGGCAGTCCTGCTGACAGTCCTACTGACGCAGGTCAGATTAACCGGCCACACGAGCGCGCAGTGCGGCGACCACCCACGCGAACTCCTCGGTGTGCGCCGAGAGCGGCTCCACGCCCCGCACCCGCGAGGCCAGCTCCCGGAACCGGGCCAGCTCGGCGTGGGCCGCCGACGTGACGCGGTCCAGCAGGTCGGCCCGGTCGGCGTCGCCGAGCAGCCCGCTCAGGATCTCCTCGGCGGCGGGCGAGGCGGGGTCGACGCCCTCCCGCAGCGCCTCCCCCGCGAGCTGCACCAGCCGGCTCATGAACCACAGGGAGGTGCCCGCCGCCACGTCCGGCCCCCGGTCCGCCGCGTTGAACTCGACCGTCTGCCGCATCCGCGCCCGGAACCCCGGGTCCTGGATCATCTCGGCCAGCTCGACCCAGGCGTCCACCTGCTCGGGCGTGGGGTCCTCCGGCAGATCCACGAGGCTGAACCTGAGCCGGGTCCTGATGTCGGGGTCGGCGGTGTCCAGGCCCCCGAAGGTCTCCTCCATGAAGTCGTCGATGATGCGTGTGCGTTCGGCGGCCGACAGCCGCGCCAGTTTGTTCATGAGCGTCATCTCCTCCGCGGTCGAGCCGCGTCGCGCCACGGTCGACAGCACCGCCCGCGTCACCTTCAGCGCCCGGATCCGCGCGTCCAGCGCCACCACATGCGCGGCCGCCACCTCCGCGACCGTCGTCTCGCCCGCGAGCACTCGGCGTACGTGCTCCAGGCCGAGGCCCAGCTCCCGCAGGGTGCGGATGAGTTCGAGCCGGGCCACGGACTCGGCGTCGTACAACCGGTAGCCGCCCGCGCTGCGGGTGACCGGGTGCACGATCCCCTCGTCCGACCAGTAGCGGATCGTCCGCACGGACAGACCGGAGCCGCGGGCGAGCTGCCCGATGGTGAAACGGCCGGTGCCGTCTTCGATCATGTCTGCGAGTGTGGGCCTTCCAGTGGGTGGAGACTCAAGGAGCACGGCGATGGAGAGCTTGCGGGACATTCTGGACGCGGCGGCCCGGGGTGTCTTCCCACCGGCGGACGGCGGTACGACCGTCGTCGCCCAGCACTGCCACCGCGACGCGGGGGTCCTCGCGTTCACCGCCCACTCCGTCGTCTTCACGGATGAGGATCCGGACTGGGTGTACGACACCCTGCGCGGCGTCGACTGCGACGCGCTGGCCGCGACGATGAACCCGCGGTTCCTGGCCGCGTTCATGGAGCGGACGGGTCGCGGGACGGAGACGATCGACGCGATGCTGGTCGGCTCCCCGCTGCCGGGAGAGCCGCCGCTGCCGCTGAAGGAGATCGAGGACGCCGGCCATCCCCGCGTCGTGTACGCCCGCGGACGCCGCGACGAGGTGCGGGCGTGGACGGCGGAGGGCGGGGTGCTCGTGATGGGGCGCGGGATCGGCGGGCGGCTGGAGGTGTCGGTCGAGGTGGATGACGGCGTACGGCACCGGGGGCTGGGGCGGCTGCTCGTGACCGCCGCCCGGCATCTCGTCGCCGAGCCGCTGTGGGCGCAGATCGCGCCGGGGAACGCCCGCAGCACGCGGGCGTTCCAGGCGGCGGGTTATCTGCCGGTGGGCTCCGAGCTACTGCTCAGCGCCCGATAGAGATCAATGCCAGGGCTCGCAGGGCATCAGCGCCAGGGCTCGTAGTGCGGGTTGCTCTCGCACTCGCTCATCTTCTCCGTCTTGGTCTTCTTGTCGACCGGGCAGGCGCCGATGACGAACCGCCGCGCGATGCCGCCGGGGAAGGCGACCTCGACCTGGTCGGCCCACTTGTGCTGGTCGCCGATGGTCTTGTTGACGTCGATGCCGCCGGGGGCGTCGATGTAGTAGTTGTAGCCGGACTTCCACCAGGTCTTGTACAGGTCGTGGTCGTACGTCGTGGAGACGTACGGGGAGGGCTGGTTGACCAGGACGTACTTCTCGATGTCGTACTGGCCGTTGAGGACGTCCCTCGGAAGGAACCCCTTGTCGAAGACGATGTCCGGGCCGCGGCTGTCGGCGCGGTACAGCGTGCCGCAGGTCCTGCGCCAGACCGGGGTGGGGGTGATGCGGTCCACATCGACGCGGCGGTCGGCGGCGGCCTTGACGGGATCGACGAACTGGGGACAGGCGGGCGCCGCCGCTCCGGCGGCCGGCTGGGCCGGAACGGTCGCGGCGGAGGTCGCGAGGACGGCGGACAGGGAGAGGGCGACGGCGACGGCCCGGCGCCGCAGACGAGTTGTGATCATGAAGAGCACGATCTCGGTCGTGTGCGGCCGGGCCGGGGACCGTCACCCGTACGACGGCGTGTCACCCATGTGGCTTTACGTCAGCGGAAGATGCCCGTGTGGCCGAGCGAGTAGCGGCCTGGCTGCGGGTACACCGCGAGGCCGTGCGGGCCGCTGCCGACGGGGATGCGGGCGAGCTGCTTCCCGCTGCGGGTGTCGATGGCGTACACCTCGGAGTCGTAGCGGCCGGAGAGCCAGAGGACCTTGCCGTCGGCGGAGACGCCGCCCATGTCGGGGCTGCCGCCGTCGGGGAGGTGCCACTTCTTGGTGAGCCTGTTCTTGGTGAAGTCGAAGACGGAGACGGAGCCCTCGCCCCGGTTGGAGATGTACATCTCGCGGGAGTCGCGGCCGACGTACAGGCCGTGGGCACCCTTGCCGGTGGGCAGCAGCGTCGGTGTGTCGAACTTGTCGCCGTCGAGGACCCACATGCCGTCGGCCATCATGTCGGCGATGTAGAACCGCTTGCCGTCCGGCGAGATCTTCACGTCCTGCGGCATGGCTCCGTCGAACGGCAGCTTCTGTTGCCCGACGACCTTCATCTTCTCCGTGTCGACCTTCAGCAGCTCGCCGCTGAACTCGCACGACACGATGAAGTACCTGCCGTCGAGCGAGAAGTCGGCGTGGTTGACGCCGTAGCAGGTGACCGGCTCGGTCCTGACGCGCTTCATGGTGTGCGGGTCGCGGAATACGAGTTCGCGGTCGAGGGACGCCATGACGACGGCGTACTTGCCGTTCGGGGTGAAGTACAGGTTGTACGGGTCGTGCACCTCGACCGGCTTGCCCGCCTTCCCCGTCTTCGGGTCGATGGGGGTGAGGGTGTGGCCGCGGTTGTTGTTGACCCACAGGGTCTTCAGGTCCCAGGAGGGCACGACGTGCTGGGGCTGGCGGCCCACGGGGATCGTCTCGATGATCTCGTACGTCTTCGGGTCGATGACGGAGACGGTGTCGGACTCGGTGTTGGGGACGTACACCCGGGACGGGAAGTCCTTGACGACCGGGGAGAGCTTGTTCGGGCGGTCGGCGGCGTAGACGTCCTTCGGGTCGAGCACGGGCGGCATACCGTGCAGACCCTGCACCGCCGACCGCTGCTGCTTCTTCTTCCGCTCGGCGGCTTCGGCGGCCTCCACCGCGGCCTGGGAGGCCCGGGTCCGCTCGGCCTGTTCCTTGGCCTCGGTGCCGCAGGCCGCCACGGCGGAGAGAAGGGCGGCCGCGAGAAGGGCACGCCGCACGAGGTCGCGCTGCCTTGGGGCGCGCGGGATGAGGAGAGAGGGCGTCGTCACGCGCACCATTTATAGAGAGGCTTGGCAGAAAAACTGGCGATTGGTCCGATTGACGGAGGGGCGCGCGAAACACCGACGGCGAACCGGTGACGTACGACGAACCGGTGCTCTACGGCGGACCGGCGACGTGCGACGAACCCTGCGGCCTACCGCTCCGCGACCCTCATCTCGAACCACGTCGTCTTTCCACGCGGTAACAGATCGACACCCCACCGATCCGACAACTCGTCCACCAGGAACAGCCCCCGCCCGCTGATGTCCATCTCCTGCACCGGTATCAGACAGGGCAACCCCCGCGAGGGATCCCGCACCTCGACCCGGATCCACCCCCGCCGCCGCTTCATCCGCAGTCCGAACACCCTCGCCCCGGTGTGCCGTACGGCATTGCCGACGAGCTCGGAGACGAGTAACACCGTGTCCTCGGTGAGCTTGGGCGACAGCCCCCAATGGCGGAGTACGACGACCTGGGCGAGGCGCCGGGCGGTGGCCGCGGACTCGGGGCGGGACGGCAGCGGGACCTCCGCCTCCGTGGGGTTGCCGAACAACTCCAGCGCCTTCAGCGCCCGTTCGTCCTCGATCGCAGGCGACCAACGCGCCGCGGTCGCTCTCGCGTGCCGCCGCGGCTGTTCGATGCCCTCCAGCCCCGCCATGCCCCCATCATGGCCGCCCGGAGCGCGGTTCGGGGCCGTTCCGCAGGAATACAACCCCCGGAACCAACCATTCCGGGAGTTTCGCATGGCATATTCCATAGGCATTCCATGCCCCGCGACAACCTGCCTGAGCTGTGCGAACCAGCTGAACTTGCGTCAACGCGACGAGCCTTGGGCAAGCATTCCTCAAGGCTGCCTCAGGGCTCGGACAAACCGCTCCTTCGGGGGACGCGGGTAACACATCGCGTCAACTGCACGTGGGTCAGAGGAACTTCGCCTTGCCCGGACCCTCCTCCACGAAGCTCCGCATCCCGCGCTCGCGGTCCTCCGTGGCGAACAGCGCCGAGAACCAGTTCCGCTCGATCGCGAGTCCGGTCTCCAGGTCGGTCTCCAGACCCGCGTCGATCGACTCCTTTGCCGCCCGCAGCGCGATCGCCGGCCCCTGGGCGAGCTTGGCGGCCCACGCGTGGGCCTGCGTGTAGACCTCGTCGGCCGGGACGACCCGGTCCACCAGGCCGAGTGCGAGCGCCTCGTCCGCCTTGACCATACGGCCGGTGAAAATCAGGTCCTTGGCCCTGGAGGGGCCGATGAGGCGGGACAGCCGCTGAGTGCCGCCCGCGCCCGGGATCAGGCCGAGCTGGATCTCCGGCTGGCCGAGCTTCGCGTTCTCGGCGGCGATGCGGTAGTCCGCGCACAGGGCGAGCTCGCAACCGCCGCCCAGCGCATAGCCGGTGACAGCGGCGACGACCGGCTTGGGGATACGGGCCACGGCGGTGAAGGACTCCTGCAGGGGCCGGGACCACGCGATCATCGCCGCGTGGTCCATGGCCTGCATCTCCTTGATGTCCGCGCCGGCCGCGAACACCTTCTCGCCGCCGTGGACGACGACCGCCCGTACGTCGTCCCGGTGCGTGGCCTCCTCGGCCGCGTCCTTGAGGCCGGTCTGCATGGCCTTGTCCAGGGCGTTCATGGGCGGGCGGTCGAGACGGATGGTGCCTACGCCTTCGGCGACTTCCAGATGCACGGTCATGCTCCGCAGGTTAACCGTGACTAACGTCGTTGGTGAAGTGCGGGTGCTTTGTGGTTGCTCGCGCAGTTCCCCGCGCCCCTTGAGGGCGCGGGTGCCACCCGGCAGTTACCAGGCTCCCTACGCCTTCCACTTGTCCCACGACATGTTCCAGCCGTTGTAGCCGTTGTCCGGGTCCACGATGCGGTCGTTGGAGTTCTTGACGACCACCACGTCGCCGACCATCGAGTTGTCGAAGAACCACGCGCCCGGCGCGCCGCGGTCGTAGCCGCCGCGGGTGTCGCGCAGGCCGATGCAGCCGTGGCTGGCGTTGTAGTTGCCGAAGGCGCCGCCGCCCCAGTAGTTGCCGTGGATGAAGGTGCCGGAGGTGGTCAGGCGCATCGCGTCCGGCACGTCCTTGATGTCGTACTCGCCGCCGTAGCCGACCGTCTCGCCGTTCATGCGGGTCACGCGGAGGCGCTCGCTGATGACCATCTGGCCGTTCCAGGTCTCCATGCCGGGCTGGCCGGTGGTGACGGGGATGGTCTTGATGACCTTGCCGTCGCGGGCGACCTTCATCGTGAGCTTCTTGACGTCGACCGTGGAGACCTGGCTGCGGCCGATGGTGAAGGAGATCTTCTTGTTCTGCTCGCCGTAGACGCCGTCGCGGCCCTCGACGCCGTCGAGGTTGAGGTCGACGGTGACCTTCGTACCGGCCTTCCAGTACTTCTCGGGACGGAAGTCGAGACGGTCGTTGCCGAACCAGTGGCCCGCGACCTCGACGGCCGGCTCGGTCTTGATGGTGATGGCCTTCTCGACGTCCTCGGGGGCCGTGATGCCGCGGGTGAATCGGATCGAGAACGGCATGCCGACGCCGACCTTGGAGCCGTCCTCGGGAGTGAAGATGCCGACGAACGTGTTCTTCGGGGTGAGGGTGGTGAAGGTCGAGTCCTCGGCCGCCTCACGCCCCTCGGAGTCCTCGGCGACGGCGTGCACCTTGTACTCGGTGGCCGAGTTGAGGTGGATGGACGGCGTCCAGCTGGCGCCGTCGCCGGATATCTCCCCGGCTATCTTCTCGCCCTTGTCGTTCTCGACCGTGACCTCGGACAGCTTGCCCTTGGCGGCGGTCACCTTGAGGGCGCCGCTGGTGGCCACGTCATCGGCGCCGTTCTTCGGGGCGATGGAGACCACCGCTTCCGAGGCCTTGGTGGCCGCCTTGTCGGACGCGCTCTTGTCCGAGCCCTTCGCCTTGTCGCTGTCGGAGCCCGAAGCTCCGCTTCCGCTGCACGCGGTGACGGCGAGCATCATCAGGCCGAGCAGTAGTGCCAACAGCCCCTTGTTCACACGTGTCCGTGCGCCAACCGACGCCCCCGATATCGGTCGCCCGTTCAAGTTCCAGTCTCCCCTCGCACGGCCTGATCAGGCCCGCACCCCTACGCGCGACGTGCGCGTACGCACGTACATTAACCAGATGATCGGGTTGGATGGTCTTGGGGAAGGTCACCGTTCAGTCCCAACTTGGGCTATGTCGAACTACTTCACCGCAGCACCCGCTTTCCATTCCTTCCAGCCCATGTTCCACCCGCCGAGGCCGTTGTCGGGAGCGACCTTTTTGTCGTTGCTGTTGACCACTTCGACGACATCGCCGACGAGGCTGCGGTCGAAGAACCAGCCCGCCGGGGTGTGCGAACTGCCGCCCTTCACATCGCGCAGACCGACGCAGCCGTGGCTGACGTTGGCCCGGCCGAAGATGTCCTGGGCCCAGTAGTTGCCGTGCAGGAAGGTGCCGGAGGTGGTCAGGCGCATGGCGTGCGGGACGTCCGGGATGTCGTACTCGCCCTTGCCGTCGGCCTTCTTGAAGCCGACGGTGGCGCCGTTCATCCGGGTCACCTCGAGCATCTCGGTGACGACCATCTTCCCGTTGTACGTCGTCGTCCTGGGCGCCCCCGCCGTGATGGGCAGCGTGGCGAGCACGCCGTCGCCGCGCTCGACGCGCATGGTGTGTCTGGCCGCGTCGACGAGGCTGACCTGGTGGCGGCCGATGGTGAAGGAGAAGGTCTTGTACTGCTGGCCGTAGACGCCGGGCGCGCCCTCCACGTCCCGCAGCCGCAGGCCGACGGTGACCACGGTGCCGGGCCTCCAGTAGTGCTCGGGGCGGAAGTCCAGACGGCCCTTGCCGAACCAGTGCGGGCGGACCTCGACGGCGGGCCGCGTGGTGATGTCGACGGCGCGTTCGACGGCCGCGCGGTCCTCGATGTCCCGGTTGAACCCCAGGGAGACGATCATCCCGGTGCCGACGGTGGCCCGGTTCTCGGGGGTGACGTACGCGACGAAGCGCTCCTCGGGGACGTACGTCGTGAAGGTGACGTGCCGTGCCGAGCGGCGGCCGTGGCCGTCCAACGCGACGGCGTCGACGGTGTATTCGGCGGCGAGCGCGAGCTTCTGTGAGCCGGTGGGGCGCCAGGTCAGCCCGTCGGCGGACAGGCGGCCCGGTACGGGTGACTTCTGGGCGTCCTGGGACTTCACGACCTTGACCGACTCCAGGCGCCCGCTGGGCACCCGGACTTCGAAGCGCTGCTCCGGGCGCACGCCCTTGCTGCCGCCCTCCGGTGTGACCCGGATCGTGTCGTCGGATGCTTTTCCGCTGGTCAGTGGCGATCCGGCGGTGCAGCCCGCGGCTGAAGCCAGCAGGCCGGCCCAGATCAGTACGGCGGTCAGCGGGGCACCGGCCCGGCGCGCGTGCGTCTGTGCGTGGTTCACGTGCGGCCCAACGACGGCGCACGCCCCCGGGAAACGTGAGTGCGAGGCGTGGTGTGGGCAGAACCCTTGGGAGGACGACGCGACGGGGAGCAGTGATCGGGACATCAGGGCTTCTCGTTCCTCCTTCTGTCGCCCCACCGAGCCGCGGGAGGCCTGACGTGTCGAGCGCAGCCGAGCAGGAGGCAGTGCAGGAGACAGCGCCGGATACGCGTGCGGTACCGGCCGCGCGTCGGGCCGCCGTGCCGGTCGGCGGGCAGAGCGGGGCGGAATCCGCGAAACCCGTGTGGCCCGGGGCGCCGACGCCGCTCGGCGCGCGGTTCCGGGTGGGGCCGGACGGGGTCGCCGGGACCAACTTCGCGCTGTGGGCGGGCGGGGCGGAGGCCGTCGAGCTGTGCCTGTTCTCCGAGGACGGTGAGGAGACCCGGCTGCGGCTCGGCGAGCTGACCCACGAGATCTGGCACGGCTTCGTGCCCGGCGTCCTCCCCGGCCGGCGGTACGGCTACCGCGTGCACGGCCGCTGGGACCCCTGGACCGGCGCCCGCTGGAACCCGGCGAAGCTCCTCCTCGACCCGTACGCCCGTGCCGTGGACGGCGAGTTCAGCCTGCCGCCGGAGGTGTACGGGCATGTCCGGGACTGGCCCGATCAGCATGTCGCCGACACCGTGCGCGACGACCGGGACTCGGCGCCGTATGTCCCGAAGGGTGTCGTCGTGCACGACGACGCCCCCGACGACGAGTGGATGGACGACCGCCGCCCCAAGACGCCGTGGGCGGACTCGGTCATCTACGAGCTGCACGTCCGCGGATTCACGCGGTCGCATCCCGGCATCCCCGAGGAACTGCGCGGCACGTACGCGGGGCTCGCGCATCCGGCGGCCATCGAGCACCTGGTGAAGCTGGGCGTGACGGCGGTGGAGCTGCTGCCCGTGCACCAGTTCGCCCACGAGGACCATCTGCTGCGCCGGGGCATGCGGAACTACTGGGGCTACAACTCGATCGGCTACTTCGCCCCGCACGCGGCGTACGCGGCGTCGGGCACGGGCGGGCAGCAGGTCGGGGAGTTCAAGCGGATGGTGCGGGCGCTGCACGCCGCCGGGATCGAGGTCGTCCTCGACGTGGTCTACAACCACACGGCGGAGGCGGACGAGCGCGGGCCGAGCCTGTCGCTGCGGGGCATCGACAACCGGGGCTACTACCGGCTGCAGAACGACGCACGTCACTACGCGGACTACTCGGGCTGCGGGAACACGCTCCATGTGGTCCAACCCCATGTGCTGCGGCTGATCACGGACTCGCTGCGGTACTGGGTGACCGAGATGGGTGTCGACGGCTTCCGCTTCGATCTGGCGGCGGCGCTGGCCCGCTCCATGCACGACGTCGACATGCTGTCCCCGTTCCTCGCCGTCATCGCCCAGGACCCCGTCCTGCGCCGGGTGAAGCTGATCGCCGAGCCGTGGGACGTGGGCTCCGGCGGCTACCAGGTCGGCGCCTTCCCTCCCCTGTGGACGGAGTGGAACGACCGCTACCGGGGTGCTGTACGGGACTTCTGGCGGGGCGCGCTGCCGGACGTACGGGACCTCGGGTACCGGCTGTCGGGGTCGAGCGACCTGTACGCCTGGGGCGGGCGGCGGCCGTACGCCTCGGTCAACTTCATCACCGCGCACGACGGTTTCACGCTGCGCGACCTGGTGTCGTACGAGCGCAAGCACAACGAGGCGAACGGGGAGGCCAACCGGGACGGCTCGGACGACAACCGGTCCTGGAACTGCGGGGCCGAGGGCGAGACGGACGACGAGCGGGTACGGGCGCTCAGGCGGCGGCAGTTGCGGAACCTCATGACCACGCTGCTGCTGTCGACGGGGGTGCCGATGCTGGTCGCCGGGGACGAGATGGGGCGGACGCAAGGGGGCAACAACAACGCGTACTGCCAGGACAACGAGATCAGCTGGGTGGATTGGGGCCTGCTGGAGGATCCGGGCTGGAAGGCGTTGTTCGACCTGACCGCACGTCTGATCGCGCTCCGGCACGAGCATCCGGTGCTGCGGCGGCGGGCCTTCTTCTCCGGGCGGGCCCATTCGGCGGACGGGTTGCGGGACTTGGCGTGGTTCACGCCTCGCGGGAGTGAGATGACGGAACGGGACTGGTACGCGCCGGCGGCGACCCTCGGTATGTATTTGTCCGGCCGCGACATCCCGGGGCGGGACGCGCGCGGTGCGCCGATCGTCGACGACAGCTTTCTCGCGGTGCTGCACGCGGGGGATCGTCCGGTGAGTTTCGTACTGCCGGGGGCGCCGTGGGCGGAGCGGTATGAGGTTGTGGTGGACACGGCGCGGGAGGAGCAGGGGGAGGGGGCGGGGGTGGTGCATCGGGCGGGGGAGGCGGTGATGGTGCCGGGGCGGTGTGTGTTGTTGCTGCGGGTGGTTGAGTGAGGGGTCTTTTTTGCCCCCCCTTCGCCCCCCGCGGAGAGCTCGGTCCAGTCGGTGTGTTGGCGGGTGCGGGTGGGTGGGGTTGTTCGCGCAGTTCCCCGCGTGTCTTTTAGGGGCGCGGGGAACTGCGCGAGCAACCCACCACAACCCGCGCGCGCGAACTCACCCCACCGAGCTAGCCAAGGATTCCCCGTTGGTATGCCGTCGCTACGGCTGCCGCTCGGTCCTTGACGCCCAGTTTGGCGTAGAGGTGGGTGAGGTGGGTCTTTACGGTGGCCTCGCTGATGAAGAGTTCGCGTGCGATCTCGCGGTTGGACGTGCCCTTGGCTACCAGGGCCAGCACCTCGCGCTCGCGGGCGGAGAGGGGCTCGTTGCGGGGAGCGCCGGGGCCGCGGACCGCGGAAACCAGGCGGGAGGCGACGGCCGGCGAGAGCACCGTGCGGCCTTCCGCTGCCGCTCGGACCGCGTTGAACAGGTCGTCGCGTGGGGCGTCCTTCAGGAGATAGCCCGTGGCGCCTGCCTCGATGGCGGGGAGGGTGTCGGAGTCCGTGTCGTAGGTCGTCAGGACGAGGACCTTCGCGCGGGCGCCGCCGCGGGTCAGCTCGCGGATGGCGGCCACCCCTCCGCCGCCCGGCATGCGCAGGTCCATCAGGATCACGTCGGGGTCGAGTCCGGCGGCCTTCTCGACCGCCTCCACGCCGTTCGCCGCCTCGTCGAGGACGCGGAAGCCGGGGGCGGCCTCGAACATGCCGCGCAGGCCGTCCCGTACGACGGGATGGTCGTCGACGATGAGGAGGGTGATCGGCGCGTCATCGGTCATGGCGGACCAACGGTACGCGAGCCGACAGCGCCGTGCCCTGTCCCGGCTCGGACTCGACGGTGAAGGAGCCGGCGATGCGTTCGGCGCGGGCGCGCATGCCGTCGAGGCCGAAGCCGCCGGTGTGGGTGCGTTCGGGGACGGTGAGGGGGTCGAAACCCCGGCCGTCGTCTCGGATGTCGAGGATGACGTCGTCGCCGAGGAAGGTCAGGGTGACGCCTACGCGGGTCGCGTGGGCGTGGCGGGCGGCGTTGGACAGGGCCTCCTGCGCGATGCGCAACAACGTGGCGGAGACCTCGTCGTGGAGTTGCTCGGCGGTGCCGGTGACGGTGAACTCGGCGCGTATGCCGGTGCGTTCGCTCCATTCGGCGACCGTGTTCTTCAGCGCCTCGGGCAGTCCGTCGTTCTCCAAGGCCACGGGGGCGAGGTTGTGCACGGAGCGGCGGGCCTCGCCGAGGCTGTCGCGGGCCAGGGCCATCGCGGCCGCCACGTGCGTACGGGCCCGGTCGGGCTCGGGGGTGTTGGTCACGACCTGGAGCTGGGCGATGATCCCGGTCAGGCCCTGCGCGATGGTGTCGTGGATCTCGGCGGCCAGGCGCCGGCGCTCGTCGGCGACCCCGGCCTCGCGGGCCTGGACGAGGAGTTGGGTGTGGAGGGCGGCGTTCTCGTCGAGGGCCTGTTGCAGGGCGGTGTTGGCGCGTTCGAGTTCGGCGATGGTCTCGGTGCGCTCGTGGGCCCGCTGCTCCTCCTGCTCGGTGAGATGGGCGACCACCATCTGCAGGCCGGAGTTGGCGGCCAGGAGGGCGGCGAAGACGATCCAGTGGACCGGGCCCGTCGGTGGCAGTCCACTGGACTGCGCGCCCGCCACGGTGACCGCGCTGGCGAACAGTCCGAGCCGGCGCCACCTGCCCGGGACCAGCTCGTCGGCGTCCATGTAGCCGGTGGCCGCGTAGAACGCGAAGAACGGGTTGATCCAGGTCAGGACGAAGGCGATCACCCAGCGGACGATGTAGTAGACCGTCCCGGTCCGGGACGGGGCCCTGCCGCAGTCGGTCCGGCGGGGACGGGTGCCGTGCCACCACAGCTGGAGCGCGATCGCGGCGGCGACCAGGGCCCCCGCGACGTACCGCTCGGTGGGGTCGTCCATCAATTCGCTGGTGGCGACGGCGAGGACGACGCTGACTCCGAGCAGTCCGTACGGCCCCCAGCTGCGCAGCTGTTCCCAGCGCTGCTCGATCTGCCTGTCCGCCGCGGTCATCTCCCCAGTCTGCATGGCCCCTTGCCTACTCCCAGCGGAACCAGCGCGAGGCGGCGAACGTGAGCAGCACCGTCCAGACCGCGAGCACACCGAGGTGGCCCCAGCCGGGCCAGTCACCCGCCGCCGCCTCGTTCAGCGCCTGCGCGGCCGCGCCGAACGGGGTGAGGCCCGCGGACCGGGCCAGTACGTCCGGCATGGTCTGCACCGGCATCCACACACCCGCGCAGAACATCGCCGGGAAGACCACGACGGACCCGATCGCCGCCGAGATCTTCGTGGTGCGGGAAAGCGCGGAGATCACGGCGCCCAGGGCCAGGGCGACCAGGACGGCCAGAAACAGGGCGACGCCGTAGCCGAAGGGCTGCTCGGGCAGCCGTACGTCGAAGGCGAGCCGGCCGACCGCGAGGACGAGCAGCGCCGACACCAGGGCGGCACCCCCGTACAGGAACATCTGCGCGGAGAGCAGGATGGCGGGCCGGACCGGTGTCGTGGACATCCGGCGCAGAACGCCGCGCTCGCGGTAGCCGGTGAGGGTCTGCGGCATCGCCTGCACCCCGCCGACGATCAGGCCGAGCAGCACGCTCACCGGGACGTAGCCGTCGACCGGGCGCAGTCCGTCGAAGACCGGGTCGGCCTCGCGGAAGAACGGGATCGAGCCGAGGATCACCAGCAGGGTGGTCGGGAACACCAGTATCCAGAAGAGACTGCCGGGTTCCCTGCGGAAAAGGCGGACCTCGCTCCTCAGTACGGCGGTGTTCACAAGTACGGTGTTCATGCCGCTGTCTCCTTCGTCCGGTGCGTCTCCTGCGTCTCCCCGGTGAGGTCGAGGAACGCGTCGTCCAACGTGGCGTCGGTGACGCGGAGTTGATGGGCCGTGATGTGATGGCGGGCGAGGAGGGTGAGCACGGCGTTCACGGTCTCGTCGGTGCCGGAGAGGGTGATACGGCCGTCCTTGTTGTCGATCGCCGCGAGCGCGGGCAGCGTGTTCAGGTCACCGTCGTCGAACGGGGTGGAGGGCGTGAAGCTGATGACGGTGGCACCCGCCGAGCGCCGGATGAGGCCGGCCGGGGTGTCCAGGGCGGCCACCCGCCCCTTGTCGATCACGGCGATCCGGTCGCAGAGCCGCTGCGCCTCCTCCATGAAGTGGGTGACGAGCAGGACGGTGACGCCGTCCGCCCGGATGTCCTCGATGAGCTGCCAGGTGTCCCGGCGGGCGCGCGGGTCGAGGCCGGTCGTCAGCTCGTCCAGGACGACGATCCGGGGGTCGCCGATCAGGGCGAGCGCGATGAACAGGCGCTGCTTCTGACCACCGCTCAGCTTGCCGAACGGGGTGGTGAGCCGCTCGGTGAGGCCGAGGCGTTCGGCGAGCGGGCGCCAGTCGGCCGGGGCCGGGTAGAAGCCGGCGTACAGCTCCAGCGCCTCGCGGACGGTGAGCTTGGGTTGCAGTTCGCTCTGCTGGAGCTGGGCACCGAGGACACGGGCGACGCGCTCGTGGTCGGCGATCGGGTCGAGGCCGGTGACGCGGACGCGGCCCGCGTCGGGGACGCGCAGGCCCTCGACGCACTCGACGGTGGTGGTCTTGCCGGCGCCGTTCGGGCCGAGGATCCCGAAGATCTCGCCCTCCTCGACGGCGAACGAGACACCGTCGACGACGGCCCGTCCGCCGTAGGACTTGCGCAGGTCGACTACTTCGACGACAGGTGTGGAGGTCATGCTCCGAAGAATCCCGGCGGGGCGGGCCGCGGCACATCGGCCATCGCGCTCGAAGGCGCATCAGCCGATCGGTTGACGGCATGGTACGACCAGCACGGTACGGCCAGGTCGTAGGACCGATGGCCGAGCCCGGTCCGGCCAAAACTCGGTGGGCGTTGTCAGTGCCGATCCGTAGGCTCGCAGCTGATGCCCACGACACGTGCAACCGCCGAAGAAGCCGACCAAGAGACAGAGATCAAGGACCGTTCCGCCGTACGCACGCTGCTGCGGCTGTGGCCGTATGTGCGGCCCGTGCGGGCGCGGCTGTTCACCGCCGCGTTCGTCGCGATCATCGCCTCGTGTGTGGGGCTGGTCATCCCGCTCGTCCTGAAGTGGATGGTGGACGGGCCGGTCGCGGACCGGGATCTGGCAGGCGTGTGGCTCGGGGCGTTGTATCTGCTGCTGCTCGGGCTCACCGAGGCGCTGCTGTTCGGGCTGCGGCGGTGGCTGATCGCGCGGCCGCTCGCCGGGGTCGAGGCGTCGATGCGCGCGGATCTGTACCGGCATCTGCAGCGGCTGCCGGTCGCCTTCCACGATCGGTGGGCCTCGGGGCAGTTACTGTCGCGCGGCACGACGGATCTGATGCTGCTGCGGATGTTCCTCGCCTTCCCGCTGACATTCCTGCTGGTCAACGCGGTGACCATCCTCGTCGGCGTGATCATCATGCTGGGGCAGGACTGGACGCTCGGGCTGATCATCCTCGGTCCCGCCGTGCCGGTGGTCGTCACCTGCGTGGTCTTCGAGAAGAAGTACGCCGCCGTGGCGCGGCTCGCGCAGGACCAGGTGGGCGACCTGACGACGGTCGTCGAGGAGAGCGTGCTCGGGATCCGCATCATCAAGGGGTTCGGGCGGCACCGGAGCCAGGCCCGGGCCTTCCGGGAACTATCGCGGACGCTGCGGGGCACGGAACTGCGCAAGGCGCGACTCCTCTCCACCATCTGGGGCGTCATCGTGACGCTCCCCGAACTGGCGATCGGGGCGGCGCTGATCGTGGGTGTGGTGCAGGTCGCCGACGGGGAGCTGTCGGCGGGCACGCTGGTCGCCTTCCTGTCCACGGCTCTCGCACTGCGGTGGCCCGTCGACTCCATCGGCTTCCTGCTCGCGATGAGCCAGGAGGCGGCGACGGCGACGGAGCGGTACTTCGAGGTGATGGACGCGAAGCCGGAAACCGCTCCAGCTGCGGGCAGTCGTGCCGCTGGGGCGGCGCCCGTCCCACAGAGAGCGGCACCTCCCAGCGAGCAGCGCCCCCACGCAGCCGCCGGCAGCAGCACCGAGCAACTGGGCGGCCTACAGTTCCTCGGCGTCCGGTTCCGTTACCCCGATGCTCCCGCCGATACGACACCCATCCTCGACCACATCGACCTCCACATCCGCCCCGGCGAATCCATGGCCCTGGTCGGCGCCACCGGCTCCGGCAAGACGACGCTCACCGCCCTCGTCCCCCGCCTGCACGAGCTGACGAGCGGCCGGATCACCCTGGACGGCGAGGACATCACCGAGATGTCAAGGGAAGAGCTGCGCGCCAAGGTGTCCGTGGCATTCGAGGAGCCGACCCTCTTCTCCGCGACCGTCGGCGAGAACGTCCTCATGGGCGCCCGCCCCGACGCGGACACCCCCGACCTGGACCGCGCCCTGGCCATCGCCCAGGCGGACTTCGCGCACGCCCTCCCCCAGGGCACCGCCACCCAGGTGGGCGAGCAGGGCCTCAGCCTCTCCGGCGGCCAGCGGCAGCGGCTGGCGCTCGCGCGGGCGGTGGTGGGCCGGCCCCGCTTCCTGGTCCTCGACGACCCGCTGTCGGCCCTGGACGTCCACACGGAGGCCGCGGTCGAGGCCGCGCTGCGCCGCGTACTCGCGGAGACGACCGCGCTGATCGTGGCGCACCGCCCGTCGACGGTCCTGCTCGCCGACCGCGTGGCCCTGCTCTCGGGTGGCCGGATCGCCGCGGTCGGCACCCACCACGAACTGCTGCGCACGAACGCCGAGTACGCGCATCTGATGTCCGGGACCGAGGAGTCCGAGCCGACGAAGGAATCCGAACAAGCCGAGGAGGTCGCCCGATGACGGCGCCCACGACCACCGCGCCGGCCCCCGACGACAACGACAACAACGCCGACTCACACGGCCCGCAGCCGCACAAGGGCGACCCCTTCGACCGGGATGCCCTACCCACTCCCCCGGGCGCCACCCTCACCCTCCTCCGCTCCCTCCTCGCGCCGATGAAGGCCCGCGTGGTGATGACCAGTGTGCTGCTCCTGCTCCAGCAGGCGGCGGTGCAGGCGGGCCCGCTGCTGGTGGCGTACGCGATCGACAGTGCCGTACCGGCGTTCCGGGACGGCCGGCACGGGCCGCTGGTCGCGGTGGCGGTCGGGTATCTGCTGTGCGCGGTGGCGGCGGGCGGGTTGCAGTACGCGTTCATCAGGGCGTCCGCGCGGGTGAACCAGGATGTGCTGCTCGATCTGCGCGGCCGGATCTTCCGGCACGCGCAGGCGCTGAGCATCGACTTCCACGAGCGGTACACCTCGGGCCGGCTCATCTCCCGTTCCACCACGGACGTGGAGTCGCTGCGCGAACTGCTCAACGAGGGGCTGCAGGAACTCGTCGGCGTGATCCTCGCCTGCGCCTACATCTCGGCGATGCTGCTCTGGCTGGACCTGGGCCTCGGTGCGGCGGCGCTGGCGTCGTTCGTGCCGCTGTACGGGCTGGTGCGGTCGTACCGGCGCCGCGCGGCGAGCGTCTACGCCGCCCGGTCGACGGCGATCGCCGCGGTGATCGTGAAGTTCGCGGAGACGATGAACGGCATCCGACCGGTACGGGCGTTCCGCCGGGAGGCCGTGAACGACGCGGAGTTCGGGCGCCTGAACCGGCACCACGAGCGCACCAACGGCGACGCCATCCTGGAGATGGCCCGCTATGTGGTCTGCTCCCGTGTCGTCGCGAACGTCACGGTGGCGGCGATCGTGCTGTGGGGCGCCTACCGGGTGGCGTCTCAGTCGCTGGCGCTGGGTGTGCTGGCGGCCGCGGTGCTGTATCTGCGGCGCCTGTACGACCCGATCGACCGGCTCGGCATGTTCCTCAACTCGTACCAGTCGGCGGCGGCGTCACTGGAGAAGATCGCGGGTCTCCTCGCCCAGACCCCGTCGGTCCCGGAGCCGGCCGAGCCGAGGGAACTGCCTCCCCCGGCCTCCGAACTCCCTGGCCGGGAGGTCGTGTTCGAGGGCGTGACGTTCGCGTACCGCACCGGCGGCGAGGTCCTGCCCCGCTTCGACCTCACCCTCCCGGCGGGCAGCACGGTCGCGGTGGTCGGCTCCACCGGCGCCGGCAAGTCGACCCTCGCCAAACTGCTGGCCCGCTTCTACGACCCCACGGCCGGCCGGGTCCTGCTCGACGGCGTCGACCTGCGCGACCTCGCCGTGCCCGAGCTGCGGCGCGGGGTGGTCATGGTCACCCAGGAGTCGTTCCTGTTCTCCGGCACGGTCGCCGAGAACATCGCCATCGGCCGCCCCGACGCGACCCGCGAGGAGATCGAGCGGGCCGCCAAGGCCATCGGCGCCCACGACTTCATCACCGCCCTGCCCGAGGGCTACGACACCGACGTACGCAAACGCGGCGGCCGCATCTCCGCCGGCCAACGCCAACTGGTCGCCTTCGCCCGCGCGTTGCTGGCCGACCCCGCCGTCCTCATCCTCGACGAGGCCACCAGCTCCCTGGACATCCCCGGCGAACGGTCCGTCCAGCGCGCGATGTCCACGGTCCTGCGCGGCCGCACGGCGGTGGTGATCGCCCACCGTCTGTCGACGGTCGAGATCGCGGACAGAGTGCTTGTGATGGAACAGGGCCGGGTGGTGGAGGACGGCACCCCGGCGGAACTCATCACCGGAACAGGCCGCTTCGCGGACCTGCACCAGGCGTGGAGGGACAGCTTGGCGTAGGTGTTGACAATGTAGGTTCCGCGTTTTGATGGACACCGTCCATGCGAAACGGACAGTGATTGGGCACTTTCGCCGTTCCGTGGGCACTGACTGCGGTCAGTAACTACGGTCGCCCCTATGGTTGTTCAGAGTCCAGTGCGGTCCGGCAAGAAGAGTGCGTCGGCCACGGCGTCGATCCGGTATGACGACACGTCGGTGCGCAAGGTCCCCTTCAGGGATCTACGTTTGGCGGACTTCACCTGATCGGTGCCGTGGCGGAGTTTTCGCTCCGTCCAGGGCCAGACGCACCACTCGGGACGATACGCATCGGCGACGATGGCTGGGCCCGTCGGCTACGAGAGCCGGCTGGAGTTAGCCCGGCTGCTCCTGGCCGACATGGATCCGGCGGTACGCGGAATCTACGCCCAGCCGTGTCATCTGACAGCCCGGGTCGGAGATCGCGTTCGTCGCCATGTTCCGGACTTCCTGCTGGTCATGGCGTCAGGGACAGTACGTGTGGTCAACGTCAAACCAGCAGACCGGCTCGCCGATCCGAAGATCGTGGAGGCTCTGGCCCGGCCAGGGGAATTAATCGAGCGGCATGGCTGGGAGTACGAGATCTGGTCCGGGGCGGATCGCACGCTCGTGGAGAACGTCCGCTTCCTGGCGGCATACCGCCGACCTGGGGTGGTCCCCGAGGCCGACATCGAGCGGGCTTGGCAGACCGTCCGGGACGGGGACCAGCTCGCGGACGCTGAGCGGCGTCTGGCCGCCGGGCGCCCCGACTACGAGGCACGGCCACCTTTGCTGGCTCTGGTGTGGTCAGGGCGGCTGACCACTGATCTGTCCCGTCCGCTCAGTGGCGACTGGGTCCTGCGGAGGTCCGCGTGAACACCTGGACTACACCGCTTCGGACAGGCCTGCCGCTGACCTATGACGGCGAGCAGTTCACCATCGCGGAGATCGAAGGCCGCCGTATTCTCCTGCAGCAGATCTCGGCGGAAGGCCGTCCCACGTGGCGGCAGATCGATCTGTCGGTGCTGATTGGCCCATCCCTCCACCGAGTTCTTGGTGGAAACTTCGCCCGCACAGATGGCGGTCGCAGCGACGCTGGGTGAGCTCAGCATTGCTGAGGACGATGCGCTCACCGTCCGGTTCCGGCACGTCCAGGAAGTGCGGCCCAGTTACCAGTTGGGCTCTGCCGAGATGGCATTGGAGGGTGAACCACGGTCTGACTACGCGCCGGGAGTGCCCTTGATGCACCGGTACGAGGCAAAGGCTGCGGAGCTCGGCGTCAGCGTGACCACGGTGCGCCGGTGGTCCAGGATCCGAAGCAGCCACACCTGTGGCACACCCTGGACTGGGAACACGCCCCGGCATTGAACGGACCGGCCAGCCTGGAGGCGTTGAAGTACGCGCGCCGGATCGCGGCCAGGACGCATCGTTTCCCGGACACCAAACGCGCCCTGATCGAGTTGCTGGAACGCTGGGGGGCCGGGCTGACCGAGGACCGGACGGAACGGCGCATGGCGGTGCGCGGTGGCGTCCCGCCAAGTGGTGTAGCGGATCAAGGCGCCGGAATCCGCAGGTCATCGGCGCGGTTCGGGGCCGCGCATGGTCTGACGGCTGGTCAGCCGCTGTGCGATCCGGGCGCCGTGTCCGGTGGGGTGGCCGACGCGCGGCTTACCGGAACGCGTCGAGCAAGGTCGCTTACACCACGAAGCGGGACGCGACCCGGTGCGCTTGTCGCAGGACCGTCTGCGGCTGGTCGGCGAAGACGACCCCGAAGCCGACGAGATCGCCGAGCTTCCCTCCGTGCGCCGTCTGGCAGCGCTCAGTTCGCCCGACGCGGGAGCGGGCCAGGAGTCGGCACCGGATTTGCAGGTGGTCGCGCCCGCGGATGAGGACCTGGGCGGGGACGACGACGAGGACGAGGAGTGCGAGGCGGTCCCGGCAGACGAGGAGACCGCCGTCCTGGTTGATGAGGATGAGTACTACGCCGATGTCTGGGAGAGCCGTTGAGTACATCCGAGGGCCCCGCACCGTTCGAAGGCGACGACCGCCAGTACTCCCCCACCCGCCTTCCGGGCTGGCTGCAGGAGGTCAACGGCCGTGACCGGGTTCGGCCCGAACAGCACACCAGAGCTCAGCTGGCCGACCTTTCACCGAGGGCGCTCTTGGTACACAACGACAACCGAGCGGTCTGGCACGCCAACATCGGCCCCATCGGCACTCCGCAGCTCATCGCCCTGAACGAGTCCCTGGCGGAAATCGTCGAGTCGAACCGGCAGGACGGCGACAAAACCAAGCCGGCCGCGCTGTTGGATGCCTACCCAGGGCTGGGCAAGAGCACCGCGGTGCGGGCCTACGGCCGTGCGATGTTCCGCAAGCAGGTCGACCTGCGCGGGGACACCACCCCGAGCGGGCACCGCAGAGTGCCCATCATCTACATCGCGCTGAGACCTCGTGAACAAACTGATCGTCGAGGGCGGGTGGGAATCGGCGAAGTGACGTGCACGGCCAGGACCTCTTGGTAGCAACTGCGGTGTCGAAGCCCAGCCGCGCCAAGAGGTCCTGTCATGCCGTTGTACGCCCCTGCCGCCCCCGCTGTCGCCCCGAATGGGCAAGTTGACTGCCCGTGCCTGGCCTGCCGGTTCGGTCACGGGCCGCCGTCATCCAGCCCGGTCCCGCCGCTACACCTCGGACACCACGGACGTGGAGTGGCAGGTCATCGCGGCGGTGCTGCCATGGCCGGCATGGCTGGACGGCAACGGCGGGCGGCCGG
>NZ_VTHJ01000049.1:50174-71795 GCF_008386495.1 Streptomyces tailanensis
TGACCTGCGCGACGAGGTCCGCCGGTCCGAGGGCCGGGATACCGACCCGACCGCCGCGATCATCGACTCGCAGTCGGTACGCGCCGCGGAGACGGTCGGCGCCGACAGCCGCGGGTACGACGCGGGCAAGAAGCGTGGCAGGCCGCAAGCGCTCCGGATCGGGGTGGATGGGCTGCGGCGGGCGCTGGCGGTGCTGCCGCAGCCCAAAGCCGCCGACAACCGGCTCGTCCTCGCGGTCGACGTCAGCAATCGGCTGCGCTCCGATGCCCCGACCAGCGCGGACCGCTTGTTCTGTCACGTCTACGGGCGCAACGGACGCTTCCAGCGATCAGTTCGTGCCGGGCTGGCCGTACTCGTTCGTCGCCGCGCTGGAGACCGGCCGCACCTCGTGGTGCCAGCTGCTGGATGCCGTCCGTCTCGGCCCCGACGACGACCTGGCCGAGGTCACCGCCGCCCAGGTCCGCCGGGTCGTCACCGACCTGGTCGAGGGCGGGCAGTGGGAGGAGGGTGATCCGGATGTCCTGGTGGTCTTCGATGCCGGCTACGACACCCCGCGCATGGCCTACCTCCTGACCGGCCTGCCCGTGGAAGTGCTGGGGCGGATGCGTGCCGACCGCGTGATGCGCCGGCCCGTGCCTGACACCTGGACCCAGCCCCGCCAGGGCGGACGCCCGCCGAAGCACGGCAAGCAGTTCCGCTTCGCCCGCCCGGAGACCTGGGGCGAACCGAACGCGGCGACCACGACCGTGACCGACCGCTACGGCACCGCGCAGACCATGGCGTTCGACCGCCTCCACCCGAAGCTGACCACCCGCTCCGCGTGGATCGACCACACCGACGAGCTTCCCGTCATCGAGGGCACGGTGATCCGCCTCCCAGTCGACCGCCTGCCCGGCGGCCAGGACCCGCTGCCCGTCTGGCTCTGGTCCTCCCGCACGGGCATGACCAGCAAGAACGTCGACCTGCGCTGGCAGGCACTCCTCCGCCGCTTCGACCTGGAACACACCTTCCGCTTGGCCAAGCAGACGCTCGGCTGGACCCGCCCCGAACTCCGCACTCCCCAGGCTGCCGACCGGTGGACCTGGATCGTGATCGCCGCTCACACCCAGGAGCGTGCGAGGCTTCCGGAGCCTGTCGGCCGTGTGTCGGCGTAGCCGCGGATCGCCCCTGTGTACGCCGGTAGATGAGGGTTGTACTCTCCTGACGTGGAGGGGGACATATATCGCTTCGGGGAGTACGAGCTGAACGTGGCCCGCCACCAGCTCCGCCGGGCCGGCGAGCCGGTGCACGTCGAGCCCCGGGCCCTGGACCTGCTTTGCCACCTGATCGAGCGCCGTGACTGGGTGGTGCCGAAGAAGGAGCTGCTCGACAAGGTGTGGGGTGACCGCTTTGTCAGCGAGGCCGCCCTCACCACGGCGCTGCGGACCGCGCGCCTGGCCGTGGGTGACACCGGCAGCCGGCAGCAACTGATCCGCACCGTGCACCGGCGGGGCTACCAGTTCGTTGCCCCGGCTACGGTCATCGGGGGCGGCCAGTCCGCCGGCTCCGATCGGAGACCCGGCGTTGAGCCGGCAACAGCCGACGGACCGAGCGGCGCCGACCGTCAGACGATCCGGTTCTGCCGAGCTGACGACGGTACCCGCATCGCCTATGCCACCGTCGGCTCGGGCCCGCCCTTGCTCAAGGCGGCCAACTGGATGACCCACCTCGACCGCGAGTGGATGACTCCGGTGTGGTCGCACTGGCTCAAGGGCCTCGCCCGCAACCGCCAATTGATCCGCTACGACGAGCGGGGTTGCGGCCTCTCGGACTGGGAGGTGCCTGGCTTCACGTTCGACGACTGGGTCGACGACCTCGAGACCGTGGTAGAGGCCGTGGGGATCGATCGTTTCCCTTTACTCGGGGTGTCGCAGGGCGGTGCGGTGGCGGTGGCCTATGCCGTGCGCCGTCCCGAGCGGGTCAGCCGGCTGATCCTCGCCGGGGGCTACGCCCGAGGCCGGCAGGTCCGGGCGCAGAGCGAGGTCGAGGGCGATGAGGCGGCCCTCGACCTGGATCTGGCCCGGGTGGGGTGGCTCCACCAGGACTCCAGGTTCCTAAGGGTCTTCGCCTCTCAGTTCCTGCCCGAGGGCACGCCGGAGGACTGGGACGAGTTCACCGCTTTCCAGCGGCAGACGACCTCGCCGGCCAACGGGGTCCGTTTCCTGCAGGAGTTCGCGCGGATCGATGTGTCCGACATCGCCCACCGGGTGACCTGTCCGACGCTGATCATCCACTCGCGTGACGATGAGCGGGTGCCGGTCTCGCAGGCCAGTGAGCTGGCCTCTCTCATTCCCGACAGCCGACTCGTCCTGCTCAAGAGCCGTAATCACCTGCTCACCGAATTCGAACCGGCCTGGGACGAGTTCCTGTCCCACATCGACGCCTTCCTGGCCAAGTGACCTCAGCGGCCGACAGCCTATGGGCTGCTGGGTCTGGGGCAGGCAGCCGACTGCCTGTGGGCCGAGGGATCGGCGGGCGTTTCGGCTCCCGCCCGGGAGCGCCGGGCGGCCAGCAGCACCCGGATGGCCATGGCCGGGGTCATCAGTGACTCCGGTCGAGCCGGCAGGTTCTGCACCCCGCAGCGTCTGGCGGGCCACCGGGATGGAGGCGTGACAGGGCCAGAACACCTTATGGGTTCGCCGACCCGGCACGCCGGCTGAGGGCCGCGCCCTCAGCTCCCCCTCCGCTCCACCTCCGCCCTCAACTCCCCCTCAGGGAAGCCTCAGACCTCCCCCAAGCTTTGGCCTGGTCGCGGGCCTGATGCTTGAACGGTGCCGGGCCAAGGAGCATCCATACGGACCTCGGCCCCGGCGTGGCGTCATTTCAGACGCAAAACACCAACGAGAGAAGGACACACGATGCGACTCGACAACACCAGGAAGTCCGGCCCGATCCGGACGCGGCGGGGGCTGGCGCTGCTGATCGCTTCGGGGGTCGGGCTGGGCTCCCTGCTGCTGGGTACGGTTCCCGCGCAGGCCAACGACACCACCAAGCACGTGGCGGCGGACGGCCAGTCGGTCACGTTCGCCACGAGTGACAGCAGCCGGGGTGTCAGGGGCGACGTCACGTTCGTGGTGAACGCGGACGGCAACTGGTCGGTCAAGGGAAGCGCGCGCAACTCGAACCTCCTCGTGCGCACGTTCCACTGGAAGTGCGACCTGTCGTGGGACGCTGCGACCGTCACGCACAAGACCAAGAAGAAGGCCGTGCCCGGCAAGAAGACCCGCACCATGACATCGCAGGCGTACGACCCCAACATCGAGGGGGGCTTCGCCGACATCGTCGCTCGCGGCACGGCCGACTGCGACATCGTCATCGGCTAGCCGCGACGGTGATCGCCGGAGGACCGTGACGGCCATGGTCCTCCGGCGTGACGGAGTCTGCCGGAAGACTGCTGAAGGTCTTGTTGAAGGGCCGCCCGGCCACAGGCCGGACGGCCCTTCGCTCCGTCCGTCGGCGCGCGTTCCCAGGGACGCGTCCTGCCTACTGGGCTACTCCTCGGCGAGGAAGTTGTAGAGGTGGGAGAGGAAGGCGGGCCAGGCTGGGTCGGCGGCGGTGAACAGGTGGTTGCGGCTTTCGAGCAGGACGAGTCGGCTGTCGGGGATGAGAGTGGCCAGTTCCAGGGCCTGCGCGACGGGGACTCGCGCGTCGTCCCGGGAGTGGATGATCAGCGTGGGGCAGGTCACCTGGGGGCCTACGCTGGAGACGTCGATGCGGGTGAACTCTTCCAAGAAGCGAAGACCGTTGGCGGGCGAGGTCGTCTGCCGTGAGAAGGCGGCGAACACGTCCCATTCCGCAGGTGTGGCATCGGCGAGGAACTGAGCGGCGAAGAAGCGCAGGAAGCTGCTGTCCTGGGAGCGCCATCCGGCGCGGGCGATGTTCAGGTCGACCTCTGCGGCATCGCGCTCGGCGTCGTTGCCGGCGCGGATCTGCTGTCCCCGGGCGTAGGACGCGGTGAGGATCAGCCGGCTGACCCGCTCAGGGTGACGCGCGGCGTAGGCGACCGCCACCGCGCCGCCCTGTGACACCCCGAGCAGCGGGAAGCGGTCGAGGCCGATGGCATCGACCACGGAGTGAAGGTCGTCGACCAGATCGTCGAGAGTGAAGCTGGGCACGGTCCAGTCGGAGAGGCCCTGGCCCCGCTCGTCGTAGCGGATGAGCTGTCGGCCGCGGGTGAGGCCGTCGAACCAGTGTGCCCACATCGGGGTGGTTCGTTCGAGGTTGAGATGGCTCAGCCAGTTGGCGGTCTTCACCAGGGGCGGGCCGTCGCCGGTGATGGCGTAGGCGATGCGGGTGCCGTCGACGGACCGGCAGACCCGGATGACCTCCTGGTCCGCCTCTGCCGCTGTCGCGCGGACGCTGGGCGTGGCGGGCGGAGTGGTGGAGGCCACCGTCGCGTGCGCGACGAACTGATAGCCGCGCCGGCGTACGGTGCGAATGAACTGCTGGCGCGTGGCGCTGTCGCCGATCGCGAGGCGGGCGGTGCGTAACCAGGTGGCAAGTGCGGCTTCGCTGACCGTCCGTCCGCGCCCCACCGTGTCGGCAAGCTCCTCCTTGGGCACGACGCGGTCGCGGTGCTCGACGAGGTGGCAGAGCAGATCCGCGACTTGAGGTTCGACGTGGACCTGCTGTCCGCCGTGGCTGAGCCAACGGCGAGCTGTGTCCAACTCGTACTGCCCGAAGTGGTAAACGGCGCCGCCCACGGCATGACTGTATAGCGTCCGTTCGGCCCCGTGGGAGCTCAACGCCCGGCCACGATGCCTGCTTGGCCGGGTTGATCAGGCACCGTCGGCAGATCAGTGTGCTGCTGCGGTTGATTCGCCGAGCCCGGCGACCGCGGCCGCCGGGCTCCAAGGGTTACCTTCTGGCCAAAGGGCCCGTATCCCGGGAGTGTCTAAGCAAATTGACACACCCCACACATCGCCGTCTCGCTCGCCGTCGCGGCCTGCCGGGCCGGCTACTCGATCTACTTCACCAGCCTCGACGACATGGTCCGCAACCTCAAAGCCGCCGAGACCTGTTCTACCGCCGTATCGGTGAGATCGGGGACGCCGTCGAGCGGTTGAACCTCTCACCGATCGGCTCCGTCGCCGAGCTGCTGCTGCTGCGGACGGCCACGGCGTTCCGGGACGAGACGGTCATCCAGGCCGGAGCGCGACTCCAACTCGAACGGCAGCTGATCGGGTCCGCTCCGGCTCCCGCTGCCATACGAGGCGTACACCGCGCTGATCACCTCATGGCTGGTCCAGGATCGGGACACGGGTGCACGGGACGACCTCCCGCCACTCGACACGCTCGCTACCGTCCTGGTCTCCGCCTTCTTCGATGCCCAGCACATCTCGTGGGTGCTCAACGACCGTGCCGACCTGGTGGAGCGCACTATCGCCCTGGTGCGGACGATCATTCCCCCGGCCGAGGAGGCATCGGGCGGTGTCCCTCTGCTCCACTACGAGGCTGAGGCTCAACCAGCTTTTGAGTCCGGCCAGTTGAGTGCGGTACGGACGTGGCTCACCGTTTCCTCCGCGGTCAGCCGCGCACCGCGGGCGAACGCCTCCGTGAACGCGGGTCCGCCCAGGGCCGCCCAGGCCGCCGCCGTGACGCGGTCGACGTCTGCGCTCTCAGCGGGCGGCAGCGGGGCGCCCGTCCCTCGGCGTGCCGCGTCCGCCGCCCCGAGCAGCAGCGCGGCGCACTCGGCGGCCGGCCTCTGCCTGCCCAGGGCCGCCGCGCCCGCGAGGCCCTCCAGGGAGAGGGCGAGCGCGCGTGGCTCGCCGAGGGAGCGGGCGACGTCCAGGCCTCGCAGATGATGGCGGACGGACCGGTCGGCGTCGCCGCGGAGTTCGGCAACGAAGCCGAGCTCGGCGAGGAGCAGATGGTCGCCCGCCTCCGAGGACACGTCGGCGTAGCCGTCGCGGATGTGCAGCAGGTGCGCCTCGGCCGCGTCGAGGTCACCGGAGCGGCGCGCGCCGAGTGCGAGGCCCATCTCGGAGTGGATCTCGCCGTGCTTGTAGCCCTGTTCGGCGGCGATGCGACGAGCCTGCTCGTGCAGGCTGCGGCCCTGCTCCCACTGTCGGGCGAGCAGTGCGAGCCGGCCGAGCCCGGACAGCCGCGCCGACACCTCGGCCTCCAGGCCCAACTCGCGTGCCATGCACAGCCTTCATGCTGTCGGCGTGCCGCTTCTTCGTAGTCGCCCTTGATCTCGGCGAGCGCGGCAAGCGGCGACACGGTCTGCAAGTCGCCCCATCGGTCGCCGAGTTCACCGAAGAGCACGGCGCTGCGCAGCCCGTCCCGGCCGAGCGCGTCGAGGTCGCCGCGGACCAGGGCGAGCGTGGCCCGCAGGCCGAGCGCGGCGGCGGTGCCCCACTGTTCGCCCGCGGCCTCGAAGAGGGCGAGCGCCCGTGCGTTGAGATCCGCGCTGGCGGTCGCCTCACCCGCGCTGAACAGGCCGTACGCGCACAGCCAGAGGGCGCGGGCCCGGCGTACGGGGTCGGAGACGGCGTTGGCCGACGCTGTGGCCGACGCCTCCGTGTGGTCGCCGGTGAGGAGAGCGAACGCGGCGTGCAGCAGGGCGAGTTCGGGCGCGGCGGCGTCGGGGGTGGCGGCGAGGACGGTCGACAGGCTGCGGCGCGCCTCGGTGAGGCGGCCGCGCAGCATCAGATCGACGACGACGAAGGTCGCCGGCAATGGCAGACCCTGCTCAAGACGATCGAGAAGAAGCTCGTCCTGGCCGACAGATTTCCCGGAATGATCGCCGAGGACCTGTCGGACTACCTCTACGCGCGCTCCACCGGGCACTTCGCCTCACTCATGTCTCTGATCAACCGCGGCTGTCTGCGGGCAATCCGCAGCGGTCATGAACGCCTGGATGAAGACCTGATGAACCAGGTGAAGAACGATGTCGCGGCAGAGGAATCCCGCAAGGAACTCAAAGCCGCCATCGAGGCCGGTCTGCTGACGAGCCGGCCGGCACCGGCACCGCGGCGTCCCAGGAAGTCGGCATGACGGCATGGTCCGACGAGCGGATCCCGATCTGGGTGGAGCCAACTGAGGGTGAGGCTCTGGACAGTTGGCTGGAGGCGTATTCCCGTCGCCTTTCGACGTCCATGCCGGAGTTCGTACGGTTCCTCGGGTTACCGGGAACCCGGCTCAATCGTATGCTCCGCTGCCTGACGGAGCACGAGCGGCAGGTCCTTTCACGGCGGACCGGTCTCAGCTCTGACAGGCTCACCGCGATGACACTTGAGCCCTGGGACGGCCTGGCGGTCACTATTGACCGTCAGACTCGTCGTCTCATCCGGCCGCCACTCTGGCGCCACTCCGGCAACAACACGCGCTACTGCCCTCGTTGCCTCGAAGAATCCAACGCGCGTTGGCAACTTTCCTGGCGACTGCCGTGGTCGTTCGCCTGCACGCGGCACGAGATGCTGTTGCTGGACCGCTGTCCCAAATGCGGTCAACCACCCATGGTCCATGGTTATCGCCGGTTGCGAGACATCGCCCCTGGCACCTGCCTCTATGGCAACAGGCTCCGCTAATGCCATTCACTGCGGCTTCTTCCTCCCGCATGCCGAGGCCGCCCTGTTGCCCTCTCACTCCTTGATCTTGGATGCTCAGCGCGAGGTCAACACAGAAGTTCTCAAGACCGACAGCGCTCCCGGCTCGGCGCGACAGCACAGCCAGGAGCTGGCCCTGCTTGCCCGCTCAGCACTGCACGGCCTCCACACTCAACTGACATCGGCTCCCACCGCTGTCCATGACGTGCTTACAGAATGCGGTGGCGCCCTCCCTGAACCGACCAGTGAAGACGCCCACAGCACCGCTGTGGGCACCGCCATCGCCAGAATCGCTCTGCACCGTCAACGGGACGACAGCGACATGGTCTTCACATGGCTGATGGCGACCAAGCGTTCTCGTCAGGAGCGTCAGACTTACCCGACGCAGTGGCTCTCGGACTGGGTTCCCGCCGGACCACGAGTGACCTCGCGCGCGCTCGCAGCGGTCGATGAGGACCTGACCTGGCTGGCGCGGATTCGTTTCGGGACCACGACATCCACCCCTGCCTGGCCGACCCTCACCGACGAAGACATACAGCGCCGGGCCGCGCGATTGCCCGCGATGCTCTGGCCGTCTTGGACCATGCGACTACTTCCTCGCCTTCCCGAGCCTGTCTTCCGGCTGTCCGGAATCCGCCGGACCTGCGCGGCACTGCTATTGATGCCGGGAACAACCTTGGATTACACGCAGGCAACTCAACTTTTGGGCAACCGAGGAAAATTTCCTCGGGACGTGTTCGACGCCACTCTTAAAAGAAGCGGTCCCGCTGAAATTGCCACAGCCTTGGTTCTGCTAGCCCGAGCTCTTGATTCTCACCCTGCCCCCATCGACTACACCCGTCGACGAGCGACATTCTCCGAAGCCACCATCACCGTCGACTTGGACGGCTTCCAAAAATACTGCCGACAGCACGCAATACGCACAGGGCCAATACAAATAAAACGAATCCGGTGGCGCCTGCTCAGACTCCTCCTCGGCGCCGACCCCGGAACATCCTCCCGTACTCCGGTGTGGTGCACTGACCTCTCGCTTCACATCGACGACGGCCTCAAGGCATTCCTCCTCGACCAGGCAGCCGAGAACCTCAAATTCCACGGCATCACCGAACCCGTGTCCTGGCAGCCACCATCCACCTGGATCGACACGACCGCATGGCCAGGAGCGGACCCCGACAGCATCGACAACCACATGCTTTCCACCATGATGGCTACTGGCCACCCCTTGGAAAGCATCGCGAAGAACCTAAAAGTCAGCGACGACCACATCCATCTCCACATCGAAGCGACAGGCATCGGCACTCCTCCCCCAACGCCGCCGTCGCAACCACGTGTCCGCGGCCGTCAGATTCCCCGCCAGGGCCTCCTATCGCCCAAGAAACTCCAACACCTCTACCAAGAGGAAAAGCTCTCACTGGTAAAGATCGCGCGGCTTGCAGATTGCTCCCACAGCACTGTCCGGAAGGCGCTCCACGAGGCCAATATCCCTTGCCGTGAGCCGCTCAATACTCATCTCACACTACCGACCACGGTCTCCAGCGAATGGCTGGAGAGAGAGTACTCACGCAAAGGCCGCGCCACACCGGATATCGCGCCTGAACTGGGTTTCCACAAGAACACCGTGACGAAGTATCTGAAGAGATGGGGCATTCCCCGGCACCCCAATGGCCTCTACTTAAACCCCTTCGCCTCGCTTGATATCCCTCTCTCCAGACATGCAGAAGGTGAGTAGGACAAAGAACTGCCTGTCCCGGCTACGCCACCTTCTCCAACTCCCCGGGCACCGCAACCTGTCTGCCGCGGCAGCATCGCTCGATGTCAAGCCCGGTACTCTCAGCCATCAGCTTCGATGCCTTGAAACCACCGTGAAGTTCACGCTGATCACACACACTAACCCGCTGACCAGCACGTCAGCGGGAGCGAGGTTCCTCGCCGAAGCGCAGCTGCTCATCGGCCTCCTCGACGAAATGGAGCCGTTCACTGGACCGGTGCCGACCACGCCACCACTCGACAAGTAGGCGGGCGCGCAGTCGGCAGCACTCCGTTACTGACTGTGACACATGATGCGTCGTGCAGAACGCCGATTGCGCACGGAAAGCCGACACCCGCCGTGCTCACTTCACGCGGATATCGACGTTCCCGCAGGAACCAATGTGCACGGATCGTGAAACCTACCCTGGTGTAGGGTTCGCGATTCCGTGAGCACTGCCGGTGGATCTTAAGCAGTGATTGAGCAAATCCAGGCGATCATGAGCACTGGCGACAGTCAGTGATGGGCAGTTCGTGGGAAGCGTGACAGCTATCGCGTATCTCCCGCCGAGTCGCTGTCGGGCGTGCGCTGAAACTGTTCGGCGGGGGTGCGTCGGCCCTGGCGGAAGGCGGCGAGACCGGTGTCGAAGTCGGCTGCGGAGCCCACGAACAGCACCGACTCATCCCGCGCGACGAATATCTTCCCCCCGCCCCGTATCGGGCGCCACACGCAGACACCGAGACCGTCAGGCAGCTCACGTACCTTCAGCCCCGCATCAGTACCGAGCTTCGCGAAATACGCTACCCCGACCTGCGCCAAGCGATCGACATCCATGTGGCCCCTCCCTCCCGTCGTGCCGCCTCCGGAAGCACGGTCCGATCCGCTGAGAACGTACCGTCTCCCACCCGCACGCCGCGCACGCGCCCCGCCGGCCCTGGACTCGGCCGGCGGTCACCGTCCGGAACGCCCGCCACCTGGCAGCCCCGGGGCACCACGGCCTGGCGCCGGTTCATCAGGCCGTGGCAACACCCTGTGCCGCGAGGCGTTCCAGCTTGTCAGGGACCGCGAGCGCGTTGGAGTCGGCGCCGATGATGCGCTTGAGGTTCGGCAGCAGTGCCAGGTCGTCGAGCGAGTGGACGTCGAACAGGTCGTCCTCGCCGTCCCAGACCGGGGAGCACTCGTAGTACACCTGATGCCCGCCGTCGACGACCAGCGTGTCCAGGCTCGCCAGCAACTCCTGGCTGATCTCGAGCTCTCCGAAGAAGGTGCGGGACTCGTCGAGCACCGTGAACGCCAGGTCGTTGTCGAACACGTGGGACTGCAGGTCGGTGATCCCCCTGGCCTCCATCCGCTCTTCGATGCTGAACACCGGCGTGAGGGTCCGGTCCCAGTACATGAGCTTCTCGATGACCAGCAGCTTGAAATTGAAGTCCCTGAAAACAGCCATGCACGGAGGACTATCACGTCGTGCTTACGGCGCCGGCACTGTGCTGCCGTTCCGGGGGCCATCGGCGCGGTCGACCTGGCGCCCCTGCACTCCGAAGACCGTGCCGGTCCGTACTCCCTCCTAGCTCCGAGCGAATGGTTGGTGAGCCCGGCAGACGGTGGAGTCCACCGACACGGTCCGGCCCACGTCGTCACCAGCGTCCGCCGCAGCCGGAGCGGCGAACTCCGTTGCGGGCCGCTGTCACAGTTCTGATACGACCGCGCCCCCATGCGGCACATGGTGCCCGCGCAGCCGGAGTCCTGACGAGTGCAATTGATCAACTTCTATCCTGTTATGCCCATGGTTCGAACTGCCGTGGACCCCCGGTGCCGCCCGGCCCTCCTTGTACGGCGTGTCAGTGACGGCGTTTACGCTCCGCTTATGCGAAACCCCAAGATTTTGATCGGCCTGGTCGCGGCCGGTCTGCTCACCGCCGGCTGCGGCTCCGACGGCAGCTCCGCCGACTCCAGTGGCGGAGGATCCGCGCAGAAGGCCCTGCCGGTCGCCATCGACGGCCCCCAGAAGGACGTGCGCAAGCGCGGCGAAGACAACCTCAAGGTCACCCCGGCCCCCAAGCAGGGCGCGCCCCTCACCGAGCAGGTGGAGCACCGCCTGCGCGAGGCCATCCTCCTCACCGCCGGCGTGGCCGGTGAGACCAGCGCCAAGTGCCCCGATGGCGTGACCCAGAAGGCCGGCGCGGTCAGTCAGTGCGTCGTGACGTACGAGGGTGCCGAGATCCCCTACGAGGTCAAGATCAGCGACAGCTACCGGGAGGGCAGCATCATCACCTCCTACACGACCACACCCAAGAAGGGCCTGCTGGTGGCGAAGTTCGTGTACAACTCACTGAACGAGAACTACGGCACCGAGTCGGGGCGCACCGACGCCAGCAAGCTCGCCTGCGAGGAGCTCCCCGTCGCGAAGGCGTTCGACTGGAAGTCCGACACCGGCTACAAGTGCCAGTACTGGAACAAGCACGCCAACGACGGCAAGGGCGGCTACGACACCCTGCGGGTCACGATGGGCACCTCCGGACCCGGCTTCGAACCCGAACCTGTCAAGTAACGCACCGGCGTCACACTTCGACACCACACTCCGCTCTGCGCGGGGCTCGCCCCCTCGATCACGAGTACTGATGACGGTCCGTCTGGGTAGCCGTTGGGCCGACCTCCCTTCGCCTGCGGTTTCCAGGTTGGAGGGACGGCGGAGGAACCACTGCCTGGTGCTCAGCCGGAGGCGGATGCATCGGTGGCCTGCCAGACGTCGATCGCCCGGGCCGCGTCGTCATACGCCAGGCCGTAGCCATCGTGGGGGAGATGAGACCAACCTCCGTGCGGAGGTCTCTACCTGTACGGGCATCGAGCGTCATGGCCTGATCGGCTTGGTCCAGAGGGCGACAGAAGGAAGAGCCGGGAGAAGCCGTCTCCGTAAATTTCCGGCACGCTCGGGCCGGCTCCCAGCCTTGTTCGCAGCGAACGAGCTTTCGCGTCCGGGTGGTCTGCCGCCAGGACCGCCACCCTTACCAACGGTGACCATCCATGAAACGCTGCTGGACCGGATTGCTCATGCCCGACCGGTGCGAACGGTGCTCATCAAGCGCGGATTCCGGCGTTCTCCCAGGAACCGCTGCTCACCGAACCGCGGACCCTACAGACAATGGCTACGCTCAGTAGCGGTCTCCTCGGGTGGGGTCCAACACCTCTCGGTCTGACGTCAGATACGTCTGTGAGTACGTCCATTGTCAGTGCGGTGCGCTTCACTGTCCGCCATGGAGCTCACGCACGCGACCGTCAAGGACCTGCTGGCCCGGCTCGGCCCGGGGAACGGCTACATGTACCTGCCCGGCGACCTGGACCCGCAGGACCTGATCGACCTGCTCGCCGGCGTTTACGGCGCGCCGCGCACCCTCGTCCTCGACGGCTTCACCGATCCGACGGTCGACGAGTCCAAAGGCGCGGCTCTCCTCGTCCCCCTCGAGGACCGGGCCGTGACCATACGGGCGTGGGCGTACGGGGATCAGTGGGTCGCCACGGGTAGGGCACGGGACGCCCAAGGGATCGAGCGGCCGGTGCTGGTGGTCGCTCACCGGGAGGTGCCGGAACCCTTGGCGGTCGCTCCGGACGAGGACGTCGACTGGGTGGAGCGGCTCATACGGATCACCGGCTGGACACACCCCGCACAGCGGCCGGACGTGGACTGGGCAGAGGTGGAGTCACGTCTGGGCACCGCACTGCCGAGCGACTACAAGGGCATGGTCGAGACGTTCGGCGAGGGCGCCTTCGACGGCTTCCTGGACCTGCACCAGGAGCCGTGGGATCTCAGGGAGGACGGGCTACTCATCTGGGCGGGCACGGAGCACGAGGACGGGTACTGCTGGAGGGTCGAGGGCGACGACCCCGACCGTTGGCCCGTCGTGGTCCAGTCGTTCGACGGCGAGGAACTCCGCTTCGACTGCCAGGCCGCGGAGTTCGTCTGCCGCATCCTCGTCGACCCGCACCACCCGTACACGATGGCCCGCTATTTCGACACCCACTGGTTCATGAACTACCGGGAAAGTGGCTGAACCCCGCCGCCAACGGCATCGGACACTTGGTTGGCGGGGTCTTCGGGGAAGAGAGCGGCCGCTGCTCACGAAGCCCGGAATCCGGCTTTCCGCAAGGCCCAGTGCTAATGATCAAGGGGAACCTGCGGCGCGTACCCACGGGAGACGGAGTTGTACGCCCGGACGTCTGAACGGCCGCTTGGCGGCGTTTGCTTCGGCAGGCCCCGCACGTGCCCGGAACTGTGGCTTCCACCACGGCGAATGTGGTCTTGTCCTGGTGAGATCGCAGGATGCTCGGTTTCCTCCTCCGTCTCCTGCCGTTCTGGGTCCGCGAGCCCCTGCTCATCGCGGTCGGGTCCGTTCTCGGCGTACGCATCATGTATCTCGCCGTCCGCGATCACGACCGGGTCGCGGCCGGTCTCGGCGCGGTGTTCCTCGTGTTCACCGCAATGCGCGTCTACATGGTGGTCCGGGCCCTGCGCGCACGCCGGAACCCCAGTCCGGCGTCCTCCGCGGACGGGGCGGCGGTCGATGCCGCCGCCCAAGCCCAGGCCCAAGCCCAGGCCCAAGCCCAGGCCCAAGCCCAAGCCCAAGCCCAAGCCCTTGCCCCGACCCAGGTCCCGGCCCAGGTCGGAGCTGGACCGCGTCCCGGCCCGGACACTCCGGCGAAGGAGCCCAACCAGTGGGGCCAGGCCGTCGCAGCCGTGGCCCTGTTCGGAGCACTCGCGGCCGCGCTGTGGGTGGCCCCACGCGTGATGCCGCCAGACGACAGCACCCCGCAGCCCGCCTCGTGTTCGAGCGGAGAACACGAGGAACTGCCGAAGGCATACAAGGAGACGCCCCGGCCTGTGACCGGTGAAGAGCTGTGCAAGGCGCTCAACCGGCGAGACCTGGCCAAGCTCCTTGGAACGCCTGGAGAGACCGCGACCACTGCTTCCGGCACCAGCAACACCGCTCCCCTGACCGACGGGAAGGTCGCCCTGCCGGAGGCCGAGGTCGCGTTCGACACGTACACCGTGAATGTCTCGGCCACCTACAACAAGCTGACGATCGACCAGTACGTGAAGTTGATGGAGTTCGGGAACGAGACGGACATCAAGGCGCTTACGGTTCTCGGCCGGCCCGCGGTCCTCTTCTCGGATCACACCATGAAGATCGAGATCAGTCTCGGAAGTGGCGGATCCGGCGGACCGGTCGAACAAGGTCCCCTGGCCAGGACCCTGACCGTGGCCCTGGACCGTGACGACCGGGGCGGCTACTACGACATCACCGTGTGGAGCACGTCGGGAGCCCTCCCGGACGACAGCGTTCTCCTCGACATCGCCGAGAAGGTTCTTCCGACGATCCGCGAACGGGCTGTTCGCTGAGACGCCGAGAACATGTCGGCCACGACGCTGTCGTGTCGGATGCGATCGACGCGGTGAACTGGGGCGCTGTGCCGGGCCATCCCGGCTGGTACGAACCGGCTCGTGTCGCCCGTGGTCTGCGCGCCCTGGCAGATGCGGCGAACCTGGTACAGGCAGCCGAGGCCGGCTCGCTGCTCGGCGGCGGCGGAATCGTCCACGGCCACAGTGCCGCGGTGTTCCCGGCGGCTGCGTTTGCGGCGCCCCTGCTCCTCGACATCGCCAAGCAGGGTCACCCGGCAGCGAGAGACACCGCGTTGGGCCTGCTCGATGAGGCCCTGTCGTCCTATCCCCACGCCGGGTACACGCGGGTGACGACACCGTACGGCGCAGCGGTCCCGATCTGCTGCGCCATCGCCCACCACCTACGAGCCCGCGCCGTCCTCCTTGCCGGGCTGGGCAAGAGGGGCAAGGCGCTGCTTGCCGACGCGGCCGAGCACTGGCGCTTCGAGATCCGGGAGTGCGTCGCCGACGGCAATGACACGGCAGTCTTCGGAGCCTTGGCAGGCTGTTTCCCGGACGGCGTGCACGCGGCGGAACTGAACCTTGCCGGTGAGTTCACCGTGCTGGACGAGGTTGCCCTCGAATACCCGCTCACGGAGGGTTCCCACGAGGCATGCCTGCGGGTGATGGGACGGCACCCGGGCGAACTGCCGCCCGGCGCCACCCTGTTTCCGGCGGAGTGCGGAGAACTCGTGCACTGACCGGCTTCGCCTCTTCAAGGGACGCCCTGCGCGAAGCGGTCACACCTGATGGCCCGCCGCTTCACCGGCGGAGTCTTATTCGGTGGGCAACCGTCCCTCACCCTCGGTAACCTCCCAACCTCACCCACCGGGCGAAGCCCCCGCGGCGGGGGCGAGCCGAACTCGCGGGCGGAAGAGGAAAGCGGGGGCCATGATCGACGCGTACGAGGACCCGGGTACGCCGGACTGCCGCGGCGGCGCCCGCTACCTGTGGTGGCTGGTCAAGCAGCAGGCAGCCCGCTCCGCCCTCGGCTCACTCATCTCCTGCGTATGGATGGTGCTGCTGGCGGCAACCCCGTACCTCCTCTCCCGCGCCATCGACGAGGGCCTCCAACCCGGCGACTACCCCACCCTCGCCACCTGGACGGCCACCCTCTTCGCCGTGGGCGTCTTCAACGCCTGGCTGAGCATCATGCGCCACCGCACGATGACCCGCGTCCGCATGGACGCCAACTTCCGTACGGTGAAGGTCGTGATCGCCCACGCGGTAAGACTGGGCGCGGCCCTCCCCCGCCGCGTCGGCGCCGGCGAGGTCGTCACGATAGGCGTCGGCGACGTCAACACGATCGCCTCCTCGCTGACCGTCATCGGCCCCGGCGTCGGCGCGATCGCCGCGTACCTGGTGGTCGCCGGACTGCTGGTGTCGGTCTCACTGCCGATCGCCGCGGTCGTACTCCTCGGAATGCCATTGATGGCCGTAATCGTGGGCCCATTGCTGCGCCGCCTGCAGGACACGGAGACGGAGTACCGCGAACGACAGGGCGTACTGACCGCACGCATCGCGGACCTCGCGGGCGGCCTGCGCGTCCTCAACGGCCTCGGCGGCAAGGGCCTGATCGCCGACGCGTTCCACCGGGACTCCCAGCGGCTGCGGGCGCAGGGATATCGGGTGGGGTCGGTGACCAGCTGGGTGCAGGCGATCGGGGTGGGGCTGCCGACGCTGTTCCTGGCGGTGGTGACCTGGCTGGCGGCCCGGCTCGCGGCGCAAGGGTCCATCACGGTGGGCGAGTTGGTGTCGGTGTACGGGTATGTGACCGTGCTGGTGCGGCCGGTGTCGTACTTCGTGGACTGGGGCTACGAGGTCAGCCGCGGCGTGGTGGCGGCGCGGCGCGTCATCCGGTTTCTGAACCTGGAACCCCTGCCGGACCACGGCACCGAGGACGCGCCCGCCGAGCCGGCGGCGCTGCACGACCCCGAGTCGGGCGTACGGGTGTCGCCCGGCCGGCTGACCGCGCTGGCCGGTGACCGGCCGGGCGACGCCACGGCCGTGGTGGACCGGCTCGGGCGGTACGCCCCGACGGCGGTGACCTGGGGCGGAATCCCCCTCGACAAGATCCCGTTGGCGCAGGTCCGCGCACGGATCCTGGTCGCCGACCACGAGGCCGACCTGTTCGCGGGACGGCTGCGCGAGCTGCTGGGCGAGCGGGACGACGAGCTCGCCGTCCGGGAGGCGTTGCGGGCGGCCGTGGCCGAGGACGTCGTCCAGGGCCTGCCGGACGGCCTGGACTCGCCGATCGACGCCCAGGGCCGCAACCTCTCCGGCGGCCAGCGGCAACGCGTACGGCTGGCCCGGGCGTTGCTGGCCGACCCCGAGGTCCTTCTCGCCGTCGAGCCGACCTCGGCGCTGGACGCCCACACCGAGGCACGGGTCGCCCAGCGGCTGCGGGCCGCCCGCGAGGGCCGTACGACCGTCGTCACCACCACCTCGCCCCTCGTCCTGGACCACGCGGACACCGTCCACTACCTGGTCGAGGGCAAGGTCGCCGCCACAGGCAGCCACCGCGAACTGCTGGCCGGCGAGCCGGGATACCGGGCGCTGGTGGCACGGGACGCGGGCGAGGCGGAGGACGAGGACGACACGGAAGAGGCCGCGAGCAAGGAGGTCGTACGGTGACCAAGGGACCCACCAACGGCGCCGGGAAACCCACCGCCGATGCCGGCGAACCGACCCGCGACGCCGGCGACCCCACCCCCGATGCCGGCGACCCCACCCCCGACACCGCCGGCCGCCTGCCCATCGCCGGCCCCGCCGACGTGCGGCGGGCCGCCGTCCGCCTGGTGCGCGCCGACGGGCGGGCCTTCCTCGCCGTACTGGGCCTGAACGCGGCGGCGGCCGGGATGGGGCTGGCGGGGCCCTGGCTGCTGGGGCGGATCATCGACGAGGTGCGAGGCGGGGGTGGCGCTGGGGCCGTGGACCGGCTGGCGCTCACGCTGCTGCTGTGCGCGGTGGCACAGTTGCTGCTGGCGCGCTGGGCCCGGTACGTGGGGCACCGGTTCGGGGAGCGGATCCTGGCGCGGGTGCGCGAGGAGTTCGTGGACCGGACGCTGGCGCTGCCCGCATCGGTGGTGGAGCGGGCCGGTGCCGGTGATCTGACGGCGCGTGGCACGGCGGACGTGGACACGGTCGGCAAGACGCTGCGCGATGTCGGGCCGGAGTTGCTGATCAGTTCGGTGCAGGCGTTGTTCCTGCTGGGCGCGGTGTTCGCGCTGGACCCGCTGCTCGGTGTCTGCGGGCTGTTCGGTCTGACCGGCATCTGGATCGTGCTGCGCTGGTATCTGCGCCGGGCGCGCGCCGGTTATCTGGCGGAGGGCGCGGCCAACTCGGAGGTCGCGGAGATCGTCGCGGCCACGGCATCCGGCGCTCGTACGGTCGAGGCGCTGCGGCTGGAGCGGCGGCGCGTCGCCGCGAGCCGGGAGGCGCTGGAGACGTCCCGGCGCCGGCGCTTCCACACCCTCTTCCTGCGCTCGGTGTTCTTCCCGGGCGTGGAGATCTCCTACCTCGTGCCCGTGGTGACGATCCTGCTGCTGGGCGGGGTGCTGCACGAGCGCGGCTCGATGAGTCTGGGCGCGGTGGTGGCGGCGGCCCTGTATCTGCAGCAGCTCAGCGGGCCGCTCGACGAGATCCTGATGCGGATCGAGCAACTGCAGAGCAGCGGCGCCTCGTTCGCCCGTGTGGAAGGCCTGGCCGGGGCCCCGCAGGCGGACTCCGCGGACTCCCCGGAACCGGCGGACGACCGCATCGACGTGACCGGTGTCCGTTACGCCTACGACCGGGGCGGCGAGGTGCTGCGCGGGGTCGCCCTGACCGTACGCCCCGGTGAACGCCTGGCCGTCGTCGGCCCGTCCGGTGCCGGGAAGACCACCCTGAGCAGGCTCTTGGCCGGCATCGACGCGCCGACGTCGGGCACGGTCACGGTGGGCGGGGTGCCGGTCGTGGGCCTCGGCCCGGAGCGCCTGCGCCGCCAGGTCGTCCTGGTCACCCAGGAGCACCACGTCTTCCTCGGCACGGTCCGCGACAACCTCCTCATCGCCGAACCGGCCGCCACGGACGAGCAGTTGTGGGCCGCCCTCACGGCCGTGGGCGCCCACATCTGGGTCCGCGACCTCCCGGACGCCCTCGACACCCGCCTCGGCCAGGGCGGCCACCGCACGGACGGCCCCCAGGCCCAGCAACTCGCCCTGGCCCGCGTCGTCCTGGCCGACCCCCACACCCTGATCCTCGACGAGGCCACGGCCCTCCTGGACCCGACAACCGCCCGACACACCGAACGCGCCCTCGCCGCCGTACTGGAGGGCCGCACGGTCATCGCCATCGCCCACCGCCTCCACACCGCCCACGACGCCGACCGCGTGGCAGTGATGGAGGACGGCCTCCTCACCGAACTCGGCACGCACGAGGAACTGGTGGCGGCGGAGGGTGCGTACGCGGCGCTGTGGCACTCCTGGCACGGGGAGCGGCCGACGGCCGGCTGAGCCGCAGGAGCCAGGGCGAAGAGTCCGTATACCGAACATGACCACCCGGCCAACGGACGATTTCCGGCCAACCTTTTGACGCGGTCCTGACAGGACCCGCTCGCCCCTGCCACTCTGCCCACAACCGCAACACAGCAACCTCACATGCGTGACACACCGTTCTGCCCGGGCGGCGTCCGACCGTCCGGTCTCCCCTGGCCGTGCGATCCGCGGCCGCGCAGAAGGAGTCAGTGTTGAGACGCCAGTCCCACAGACGCACCTCCCACACCAAGTTCCCCCGCACCACCCAGCGACGGGCCGCCGCCGGCGCGCTCGTCGCCGTGACCGCCCTGTTGGCCGCGGCCGTCCAGTCGGGCGCCGCCACCGCCGCCCCGGAGAAGGCACCGTCGGCTGCGAGCAAGGCCAACCCCGGCGCGATCCCCATGAAGCTCACCCCCGCCCAGCGCGCCGAGCTGATACGCGAGGCCAACGCCACGAAGGCGGCGACGGCCGAGGAGCTGAACCTCGGCGCCAAGGAGAAGCTGATCGTCCGTGACGTGCTCAAGGACCGCGACGGCACCGTGCACACGCGGTACGAGCGGACGTACGACGGCCTCCCGGTCCTCGGCGGCGACCTGGTCGTCGAGACGTCGAAGGCGGGCGGGACCGAGGGCATCGTCAAGGCCACCAAGGCGACGATCGAGGTCAAGTCGCTGAAGCCCACCGTCACCGCCGCGAAGGCCGAGAAGCAGGCCCTGAAGGCGGCCGAGGCCGAGGAAGCCAAGAACCCGGACGTCAACCGGGCGCCGCGCAAGGTCGTCTGGGCGGCGAGCGGCAAGCCGGTCCTCGCGTACGAGACGGTCGTCGGCGGCTTCCAGCACGACGGCACTCCGCAGGAGCTGCACGTCATCACGGACGCCACCAGCGGCGCGAAGCTGTACGAGTGGGAGGCGATCGAGACCGGCACCGGCAACACGGTGTACAGCGGCCAGGTCACCCTCGGCACCACGCAGTCCGGTTCGACGTACAACCTCACCGACGGCGCGCGCGGCGGCCACAAGACGTACAACCTGAACCGCGGCACCTCCGGCACCGGCACGCTCTTCTCCGGCTCGGACGACGTATGGGGTAACGGCAGCCCGTCGAACCTGGAGTCGGCCGCCGCCGACGCCCACTACGGCGCCGCGCTGACCTGGGACTACTACAAGAACGTGCACGGCCGCAACGGCATCCGCGGCGACGGCGTCGGCGCCTACTCCCGGGTCCACTACGGCAACAACTACGTCAACGCGTTCTGGTCCGACAGCTGCTTCTGCATGACGTACGGCGACGGCTCGGGCAACGCCAACCCGCTCACGTCGATCGACGTGGCCGCGCACGAGATGACCCACGGCCTCACATCGAACACGGCCGGTCTCAACTACAGCGGGGAATCCGGCGGTCTGAACGAGGCCACCTCGGACATCTTCGGCTCGACGGTCGAGTTCTACGCGGCGAACTCCTCCGACGTCGGTGACTACCTCATCGGCGAGGAGATCAACATCAACGGCGACGGCACGCCGCTGCGTTACATGGACCAGCCGAGCAAGGACGGCGCGTCCAAGGACGCCTGGTACTCGGGCATCGGCTCGATCGACGTGCACTACTCGTCGGGCCCCGCGAACCACTTCTTCTACCTCCTCTCCGAGGGCAGCGGCGCCAAGACCATCAACGGCGTCAGCTACAACTCGCCCACCTCGGACGGCCTGCCGGTGACCGGCATCGGCCGCGCCAAGGCGGAGCAGATCTGGTTCAAGGCGCTGACCACGAAGTTCACGTCGACGACCAACTACGCGGGCGCCCGCACCGGCACCCTCGCGGTCGCCGGTGAGCTGTACGGCACCACGTCCGCCGAGTACACGGCGGTGCAGAACGCGTGGGCGGGCGTGAACGTGGGCACGCGGCCCGGTGGCGGCGGGGGTGGCGGCACCTCCTTCGAGAACACCACCGACGTAGCGATCCCGGACAACGGAGCGGCGGTCACGTCCTCGATCACCGTCTCGGGCCGGACGGGCAACGCGCCCTCGAGCCTCCCGGTCGCCGTGGACATCACCCACACCTACATCGGTGACCTCCAGGTGCAGTTGGTGGCCCCCGACGGCACGGCGTACACGATGAAGGCGTACGGCACGGGTGGCAGCTCGGACAACATCGCCACCACGTACACGGTGAACGCGTCCTCCGAAGTCGCCAACGGCGTATGGCAGTTGCGGGTCCAGGACAACGCGGCGCAGGACACGGGCCGGATCAACGGCTGGAGCCTGACGTTCCCGTGAGCCGACGGACCGTCCCGTAATGCAGCAGGCGTCGCCCCGGCGGGGGTCAACTCCCGCCGGGGCG
>NZ_VTHJ01000049.1:71887-76559 GCF_008386495.1 Streptomyces tailanensis
CGTTCACCGGACAGTCGACTTTCGGCCAACATCATCGCGCACTCCTGACATGTACGCGCCCCAGGTGTCACTCTTCCTCCACCCGCCGCACCAGCACCAGAGCACTTCCCCCACATAAGGAGCTTGTGTGACTCCCCTCTACGCGCGTCACAAGCGCACCACGCTGGCCATCGCGACCGCCGTCGCCGCCGGAGCGCTGCTGACCACCGGCCTGACCTCCGGTGCCACCGCCCAGCCCGCCCCCGTCGCGGACAAGGCCCGGCCGGCCGGCGCCCCGGTCCTGCTGACCCCCGCCGCGCGCACCGCCCTGATCAAGCAGGCGGACGCGGCCACGGCCGAGACCGCCGACGAGATAGGCCTGGACGCCAAGGAGGAACTGGTCGTCCGCGACGTCCTGAAGGACGCGGACGGCACGGTCCACACGCGCTACGAGCGCACCTACGGCGGACTGCCGGTCCTCGGCGGCGACCTGGTCGTCCACGAGTCGAAGGCCGGCGACATCAAGAGCGTCACCAAGGCGACGAAGGCCGCCGTCAAGGTCTCCGACCTCACCGCCGAGGTCACCAAGGCCGCCGCCGAGAAGCAGGCCCTGAAGGCCGCTCAAGCCGAGGGCTCCACCAAGACCGCGGCCGACAAGGCCCCGCGCAAGGTCGTCTGGGCCGCGAGCGGCAAGCCCGCCCTCGCCTACGAGACGGTCGTCGGAGGCTTCCAGCACGACGGCACCCCGCAGGAGCTCCACGTCATCACCGACGCGGAGACCGGCGAGAAGCTGTACGAGTGGGAGGCCATCCAGACCGGCTCCGGCAACAGCCAGTACAACGGCTCGGTCACCATCGGCACGACGCTGTCGGGCTCGACGTACCAGCTCAGCGACGCCACCCGCGGCGGCCACAAGACGTACAACAAGGCCCGCGCCACGTCGTCCTCGGCCGGCACGCTCTTCACCGACTCCGACGACATCTGGGGCACGGGTACGGCGACGAGTTCCTCCACCGACCAGAACGCCGCCGTGGACGCCCACTACGGCGCCCAGGTCACCTGGGACTTCTACAAGAACGTCCTCGGCCGCAACGGCATCAAGAACAACGGCGTCGCCGCGTACTCCCGCGTCCACTACGGCAACGCGTACGTCAACGCCTTCTGGTCCGACAGCTGCTTCTGCATGACGTACGGCGACGGCTCGGGCAACGTCAAGCCGCTGACGTCCCTGGACGTGGCCGGCCACGAGATGACCCACGGCCTGACCTCCAACACGGCCGGCCTGAACTACTCCGGCGAGTCCGGCGGCCTGAACGAGGCCACCTCCGACATCCTCGGCACGGCGGTCGAGTTCTACGCCGCCAACTCCAAGGACCCCGGCGACTACCTCATCGGCGAGAAGGTCGACATCCGCGGCAACGGCACCCCGCTGCGCTACATGGACCAGCCGAGCAAGGACGGCAACTCGGCCAACTACTGGTCGTCGTCGCTGGGCGGCATGGACGTCCACTACTCCTCGGGCCCGGCGAACCACTTCTTCTACCTCCTCTCCGAGGGCAGCGGTTCGAAGACGATCAACGGCGTCACGTACAACTCCCCCACCTCCAACGGCGCCACGATCACCGGCATCGGCCGCGCCAAGGCGGTGCAGATCTGGTACAAGGCGCTGACGACTTACATGACGTCGACGACGAACTACAAGGGCGCCCGCACGGCGACCCTGAACGCGGCGCGCGACCTGTACGGCGCGAGCAGCACGGAGTACAACGCGGTGAACGCCACGTGGGCGGCGGTCAACGTGACCGCCTGACGGCGTAGGTGACTCGGGGCGGTACCCGGAGAGAAGGCGACTCCGGGTGCCGCCCTAGGCTTTGGCCTCATGCCCCACAGCGACGCGTCCCTCCCCGAGGGCCCCTTCACCTACGCCGACGTCGGCGCGACCCGAGAGGGCCGCTGCCCACCGGGCTTCAACCCTCTTCACGTCCGCACCCGCATCGGCGAGGGCGTGGATGTGTTCGAGAGGGCCGCCGAAGCGGTCCTGACCTGGGAGATGCACCGCGCGATGGGTGTGGGCATCAGAACGGACGCGGCCAAGGCGGCCCCGGGCGTCGACGTCACCGTAACCCTGGGCGGCGTCATCAAGGCTCCCTGCCGCATCGTGTGGACCGTGGACGAACCCCGCCGCAAGGGCTGGGCCTACGGCACACTCCCCGGTCACCCGGAGTGCGGCGAGGAGGCCTTCGTCGTCGACCGCACGGGCGACGGCACGGTCTGGCTGACGGTCACGGCCTTCAGCCGCGGCGCCAAGTGGTACGCCCGCGCGGCCGGCCCGGCGACCAGGGGCTTGCAGCACGCGTACGCACGACGGTGCGGGGTGGTACTGCGGAGGCTGGCCGGTGGCGAGGATATGTGACCCTGGACTCTGCTGTGTGGCGTACGCATACGGGGGGTGTCGTGAGTCGGGTGGTGCTGTACGGCGAGCGGTCGAGGAATCCGCTGGCGCGGACCGTGGAGTTGACCGAGGAGCATCTGCGCAAGGGCGGCAGGATCACGCCGCTCAGCGAGCTGAACCTCGGCGCCATGGCCGAGGCGTTCCAGCGCGGTTACTGGCTCGGCGGCGGCGGAACGGAACGCCCGCTGACGCGACTGCCGAACGACCCCGGGGTCGTCCCGGTGACCCGTATCACCGGAACCTCCACGCCCCTGAAGGTACGCCAGGCCGCGGAATTCGCGTACAGACTGGGCGAGTTGGCGGTACGGCGATGCGGTGGCCCGGCGCAGGTGGCCGCCCTGGCGGACCGGGCCCGGGCCGAGGGCGTACCCCTGTGGATGGCCCGCCGGTACGCGCCGGGCCCCGCCGGCCCGGTGACCGTAGCCGTGGACCGGCGTCTGGTACGCGTGGACGTGTGGGGTCCCCACGCCCCCGTCGTACGCATCCGGGCCCCGCACGGCTTCCACAGCGACGCCCCGGAACCGTCCAGGGGCCTGAGCCTGACCGTCGGCGACGTCGCGGCCCAACTCGTCCTCACGAAGCGGCTGCGCAAGTCAAAGAGCTCCGTGGAAGTGCGGCTGCCCGGGGGCCACTGGGTGCTGCGCCGGGAGAGCGCGAAGAGTTCATGGCTGCTGCGCGACGAACGCCGTGTCGCCCTGCTGACCCGTCCACCGCGCCGCCAGGTGCTCGACCCTGGCTCGGTACTGCTGCCGCTGGCACCCGTGCACTACGAGAGCCCTGACCCCCTGGACGCCGTCATGGCCCATCTCTTCTCCGTCGCCTTCGGGCTCGGGGACACGACAGGCCTGGCCCGCTTCCCGGCGAACCGCAAGCGCCCGGCGCGCGAGAGCGAACCGATCGCCCTCGACGAATGGTGGGACCGCACCTGGTTCAGCAACCTCGGCAACAGCAGCGACGACAACGAGCCCGGCGGCGGCGACGGCTGGGGCTCGGACGGCGGAGACGGCGGAGACTCGGGCGGCGGCGACGGCGGGGGTGGTGGGGATGGTGGTGGGGGTGGCGGCGGCGACTAGGGCCTGTATCTGGTTTCGATCAAGGGGTGGCCCGCGCGAGCTCCTTGATCCAGATCATCGAGCCGCACAGGTAGACTCCGGCGAGGTAGCTCTTGGGTGTCTTGTCGTAGCGGGTGGCGATACCTCTCCACGCCTNCAGGTAGACTCCGGCGAGGTAGCTCTTGGGTGTCTTGTCGTAGCGGGTGGCGATACCTCTCCACGCCTTGAGCTTGTTGATCAGACGCTCGACTGTGTTCCGCTCTTTGTAGAGCTCGGTGTCGTGGCTGACGGGCCTGCCGCCCCTGCTGCCCTTCTTCTTGCGGTTGGCGGCCTGGTCCTTCTTCTCCGGGATGACCGCCTTGATGCGGCGTTTGCGCAGGTAGGCGCGGTTGCCGCGGGACGAGTAGGCCTTGTCGCCGGCAGCAGCGTCGGGCCGGGTCCGGGGGCGGCCCACCGGCCCGGGCACCCGGACTTTCTTGAGTACCGGGATGAACTGCGGGCTGTCCGCGGCCTGGCCGACGGTCAGGACGAAGGCCAGTGGGCGGCACTTGCGGTCGGCGGCGACGTGGATCTTGCTGGTCTGCCCGCCCCTCGAGCGTCCGAGCAGTGCTACTTTCAGGCGGGCCTTGTGTCGGCGCCGGATACGTCGCCGTTCCTCCCGCTCGGGATCACCTTCGGCATCCTGTCTGTCCTGTCCTTCCGGGCTGCCCCTTTTTGGCGGGCTTCCTCCTCCTCGGCGGCCGCCTTCTCCAAGGCGGCCATGACGTCTTGGCCGAGGTGCATCCCGGCAGCGTCGTGGTGGGCCCGGGCGGTGGTGGAATCCACGCTGACCAGGGATAAGTCCACCTCACCCCGCTTCGCGGCCTCCCCGATCAGGCCCTCCAGAAGCGCCTCGAACACCCCGGCGTCCCTCCACTGCCGGAACCGGTTGGAGACGGTCGTCCAGGCGCCGAACTCACTCGGCACCTCACGCCACTGCGCACCCGCCCTGAACCGCCAGATCACTCCCTCGAACTGCTGCCGCAGCCGCTCCGGGTACGGACCGCGCTCGCCGACCGGCAGGTACGGCTCGATCAACACCCACTCAGCATCCGTCAGTTGCGCACGCGCCATATACGACCATCTACCGGATCCGCCACACCGCGCGGGCCGGATCCGCCAGATTGATCGAAACCAGATACGCGCCCTA
>NZ_VTHJ01000005.1:0-62897 GCF_008386495.1 Streptomyces tailanensis
ACTACCGAGCCACCCTCGCCGAGGGACTGGCCGCATAGATCGTCTCCACGCTGCGAGGGGATTGACAGGTCTATGTTCACCCCGACCCGCAGAGCCTCAAGGCAGGCTCGCAGAAGCTGAGTGAGCTTCTCGGCTGAGCGTTGATCATCCGCGTTTGTGAGAAATTGCGAGACGAAGCCTCAGAAACGATCAAGGGCCCGTCTCACATGATGTGATCCAAGGCCCTGACCTGCGATGACAGTTCATCCAACTGTCGGGACGACAGGATTTGAACCTGCGACCCCTTGACCCCCAGTCAAGTGCGCTACCAAGCTGCGCCACGTCCCGTTGCCCGTCTGACCTGGGGTTTCCCCTGGCTGAACGCGCACGGAAACAATACCGCACTTGAGCCGGTGGTCGCGCACCCGTTTATCGGGGAGGGGCGCCGCACTCGCGCTTGACCTGAAGTTTGGTTGAGGTTGCACGATCGTCGGTATGACGACGACAGCGGAACGAAGCATGGAACGTACGTACGGCTTCGCGGATCTGCACCGGCTGATGGGACTGATGACGGGCGACGAGAAGCACGGGCCCGCCGCCACCTCCGCCCTGGACGTGCTGTGGGTGCTCTACGACCGAGTGCTGCGGGTGGGGCCGGGGCGGATGGAGGACCCGACGCGTGATCGGTTCCAGTTGTCCAAGGGGCACGGGCCGATGGCGTACTATGCGGTGCTCGCGGCCAAGGGATTCGTGCCGGTCGACTGGCTGCCGGGATTCGGCTCGTACGACTCTCCGCTCGGCCATCACCCGGACCGGGTGCTGGTGCCGGGCGCCGAGATCGGCAGGGACGGCTTCGCGGAAGCGCTGCGCCTGCACCCGGAACGGGTGATCAACGTCGGTATTCGTGAGCAGCTGCTGGTCGGCGCGGGTGCGGGACTCGCGCTGACAGGGATGCGCCCCGTGGTGCACACGTTCGCCAGCTTCCTGGTCGAGCGGCCTTTCGAACAGCTCAAGCTGGATCTCGGGCACCAGGACGTGGGCGCGGTGCTGGTGAGCGCTGCCGCCTCGTTCGACTGGCCCGCGGGCGGCTACACCCACATGGCACCCGGCGACGTGGCCCTGCTCGACACGCTCGACGGCTGGACCGTGCATGTACCGGGTCATCCCGACGAGGCCGAGACCCTGCTCCGGCACGCGGTCGGGGCAGGTGAGGGCAAGGACGACAAGGTGTACGTGCGGCTGTCCGCGCAGTCCAACGAGCGGGCGCTCGCGGTGGACGGGAAGCGGTTCCTCACGGTGCGTGAGGGGCGTCGCGGGGTCGTCGTCGCGGTCGGGCCGATTCTCGACGCCGTCGTCGCGGCCACGGAGGGGCTCGATGTGACCGTGCTGTACGCGACCACCGTCCGCCCCTTCGACACGGCGGCGCTGCACCGGGCGACGGACGGGACGGACGGGACGGGTGCCGACGTCGTGCTCGTCGAGCCGTATCTGGCGGGCACCTCCACGGCTGCCGCGAACGACGCGCTCGTCGACGTACCGCACCGAGTACTGGGGCTCGGGGTCGGCCGTCGGGAGCTACGGCGGTACGGCCAGATCGAGGAACACGTGACCGCACACGGACTGGACGCGGCCTCGCTGCGGGAGCGGATCGGCGGGTTTCTGGGGGCCGAGGTCAGTGTGTGAGGGACCCCCTGGCCGGGCCTCCGGCGGTCATGTCACTCGGCGGCCGGAGGCCCCAACTCCGGGTAGGAGTCCAGGAGTCGGGTCGGGGCCGCCTGACGCCAGGAGTCGGCGAGGATGTCGCGCAGCTCGGGCTCGTCCTCCAGGGCGGACAGCCGCACCCGCACCCAGGCGAAACCCGCCTCGTGGTCGGCGATCCAGAACTTGTCGGGCTCGGCCAGAACCAGTTCGTCCCGCTCCTCCTTGGGACAGCGCACCGCCATGGACGTCTCGTCCTCGGGCAGCGTGGCGAACATCTTCCCCGCGACCCGGAACGTGGGCATGCTCCAGGCAACCTTCTCGGTGGTGTCGGGCAGGGAGAGGGCGACTCGTCGTACGTCTTCGGCATCCGGCATGAGACGCACCGTAGCCGTCGCCACTGACAATCACTCTGCGGGAGCCGCGGCCCCCACCCGCTTGTAGTAGATCGACGTCGGCCGCAGCGCCCCGCCCGGGTTCGCCGCGTAGTCGGGGATGACCCCGGTGCGCGTCCAGCCGGTCTTCCCGTAGAGGTACTCGGCAGAGCTGTCGGTCTCGGTGTCCAGGTGGAGCAGGGTCACGCCCGCCTCGGCGGCCGCCTGCTCGGCGGTCGCGAGGAGGGTGCGGCCGAGGCCCCGCCCCCGGCCCTCGCGATGGACCATCAGCTTGATCAGCTCGGCCCGGTGGCGGCTGTTGGGCTTGTCCGGGAAGGCCAGGCTGACAGTCCCGACCACCCGGCCGCCGTCGTGGGCCACCCACACGGCGAGTTCACCGGCGGCGACCCCGGCCGCGCACTCCCGCCACCAGGCGACGGCGGTCGCACGGTCGAGCGGGGCGAGGAACCCTATGGAGGCCCCGCTGTTCACGGTGTCGACCAGCAGGTCAGCCAACTCCTCAACTTCGGCGAGGACTTGGGAGGCGTCGAGTCTGGCGATCACGATCACGGTTCCACCACCATCAGCGTGTAACGGACGTCGTCGGGGCCCGGGCACCGGAAGCGTGTCGGCCCCCAGACACGCATCCGCAGACAGTCGCCGACGCCCAACTCGTGCTCGACACCCCGGTCCGTCACCTGGAGGGTTCCGGCGAGGATCCAGATGTGCTGTTCGAGACCGGGCACGGACGGCCCGTAGTACGCGATGTCCGCACCGGCCGCGAGCCGCCCCTCGATCACCTCGCCGCGCAGCCCGGTGGCCGGCGGCGACACGGACCGTCGCACGAAGCCGGAGGTCTTGTCCTCCCAGATGGCCTGGTCGGCCGCGCGTACGACGGTGACGGGCTCGGCCTCCACCTCGCTGAGGAGCTGGGACATGGTCCGGCCGTAGACATGGCAGAGGCGGTTCAGGAGCGCTGCCGTGGGGCTGGTCTCCGCGCGTTCGGCCCGGGAGAGAGTCGAGCGGCTCACTCCGCTGCGTTCCGCCAACTCCCCCAGGGACCAGCCCTGTTCGGCCCGCAGCTCCGCCAGGCGGGCGGCCAGGCGGACGTCTACGGGGTCCAGCACTTCCTGGGCGCTTTCCACACCCCCACGGATTCCCATATCCGGGATCCTATCCCAGATATGAAACACAGAGGCACGGAGTGGTCCGTCTCACCCGCCCGCTCCCCGCCTCACCCGGCCGCCTCCCCCGCCTCTCCGAGCGCCTCCAGCACCGGGCGGATCAGCGGGTGCCCCTCCGCGCCACGGCGTACGGCGGCGAAGACACGGCGGGTGGGAGCCACCCCGTCGACGGGGCGTACGACGACTCCCGTCAGGTCCATGCCGCGCAGGGCGGAGCGGGGCACGAGGGCGACACCCGCGTCGGCGGAGGCGAGGGCGACGACCGCGCGGAAGTCGTCCGAGGAGTGTTCGAGGCGGGGCTGGAAACCGGCGTTCTCGCAGGCCAGGACCACCACGTCATGGCAGGGGTTGCCTGGATACGGGCCGATCCACGGGTCCTTGGCCAGTTCGGCGAGCGGGATCTCGTCGGCGTCGGCCAGCCGGTGAGTGACGGGGACGACGGCGTCGAAGGGCTCGGCGTACAGCGGAACGTGGGTCAGGCGCGGATCGTCGGCGGCGGGTGCGCCTCGGTACTCGACGGCGACGGCGATGTCGACCTGCCGGTCCAGCACCATCGGGAGGCTGGCGTCGCCCTCGGCGTCCTGGACGCGGAGGCGGATGCCGGGCGCCGAAGCGGCGAGGCGGGCCAGGGCGGGCGCGACGACCAGGGCGATGCCGGTCGCGAAGGAGGCGACGGTGACCGTGCCGGCGGCGCCCGAGCTGTACGCTGCCAACTCGGCCTCCGCCCGCTCCAGTTGGGCGAGGACCGCGTTGGTGTGGGAGAGCAGGATCTCGCCGGCCGGGGTCAGCCGTACGCCCTTCGCGCCGCGCTCGACCAGACGGTGGCCCGTCTCCTGTTCCAGGGCGGTCAGCTGCTGGGAGACGGCGGACGGGGTGAGGTACAGCGCGGCGGCAGCCGCCGTCACGGTGCGGTGGTCGGCCACCGCACGGAGGATGTGGAGCCGCCGCGCTTCGATCATGGGATTGATTCTCTCAAATGCCGCTTTCCGCCAGATCGGGTCCCGATCGGGCCTCAGGCCTCCAGCTCGTCCCGCGCTGCCACGAACGCGTCCACCGCCCGGTTGACGTCCGCCGTCGAGTGCGCCGCGGACAGCTGGACGCGGATACGAGCCTGCCCCTGCGGGACCACCGGGTAGGAGAAGCCGATCACGTACACCCCCCGCTCCAGCAGCAGCTCGGCCAGGCGGCCCGCCTTCGCCGCGTCACCGATCATCACCGGCGCGATGGGATGGTCGCCGGGGAGGATGTCGAAGCCCTCCTCCGTCATCCGGCGGCGGAAGAGCGCGGTGTTCTCCGCGAGCCGGACCCGCAGGTCGTCGGCCGATTCAAGGAGGTCGAGGACCTTGAGCGAGGCGGCGGCGATCACGGGGGCGAGCGTGTTCGAGAAGAGGTACGGGCGGGAGCGCTGGCGCAGCAGGGCGACGATCTCGGCGCGGGCCGCGACGTAACCGCCGGAGGCGCCGCCGAGCGCCTTGCCGAGGGTACCGGTGATGATGTCGACGCGGTCCATGACGCCGTGCAGTTCGGGGGTGCCACGGCCGCCGGGGCCGGTGAAGCCGACGGCGTGCGAGTCGTCGACCATGACCATGGCGTCGTACCGGTCGGCGAGATCGCAGATGTCGCCCAAGGGCGCCACATAGCCGTCCATGGAGAAGACACCGTCCGTGACGATCAGCTTCCGGCGCGCGCCACCCTCGACCGCCTCCTTCAACTGCCGTTCCAAGTCGGCCAGATCACGGTTGGCGTACCGGAAGCGGCGGGCCTTCGACAGGCGGATGCCGTCGATGATCGAGGCGTGGTTGAGGGCGTCGGAGATCACCGCGTCCTCGGGGCCGAGGAGGGTCTCGAAGACTCCGCCGTTGGCGTCGAAGCAGGAGGAGTACAGGATCGTGTCCTCCTGCCCAAGGAACGCCGACAGCCGGGCCTCCAGTTCCTTGTGCACCTCCTGCGTACCGCAGATGAAGCGGACCGAGGCCATGCCGTAGCCCCAGCGGTCGAGCGCCTCGTGGGCGGCGGCGATCACCTCGGGGTGGTCGGCGAGGCCGAGGTAGTTGTTCGCGCAGAAGTTGAGGACCTCGCCGGGACAGCCGCCCGCGGTGACGTTCACCGCCCTGGACTGCGGGGTGCCGATGACCCGCTCGGGCTTGTGCAGACCGGCGGCGCGGATCTCGTCGAGGGTGGCGCGCAGGTCGTCGCGCACGGAATCGAACATGGGAAGCTCCTGAAGTGCTTGCTCCGTAAGGGGGTTACGCGGTCCAGTCGAGGATGACCTTGCCGCCACGGCCACTTGCCGCGTCCGCGAACGCCGCCTCGAAGTCGCGGTAGCCGTAGCGGCCAGTGATCACGGGAGCGAGGTCGAGGCCGCCCTCCAGGAGCACCGACATCGCGTACCAGGTCTCGAACATCTCGCGGCCGTAAATGCCCTTGATGGTGATCATGGAGGTGACGATCCGGGCCCAGTCGACCGGGAACTCCTGGGACGGCAGGCCGAGCATGGCGATACGCCCGCCATGGGTCATGTTGGCGATCATGTCGCGCAGCGCCTCGGGTCGGCCGGACATCTCCAGGCCGATGTCGAAGCCCTCGCGCAGGCCCAACTGCCGCTGCCCGTCGGCGATTCGAGTGTCCGAGACGTTCAGCGCGAGGCTCACGCCGACCTTGCGGGCCAGCTCCAGCCGCTCCTCGCTGACATCCGTGATCACGACGCTCCGCGCACCCGCGTGCCGGGCGACGGCGGCGGCCATCAGGCCGATCGGGCCGGCACCGGTGATCAGGACGTCCTCGCCGACGAGCGGAAAGGACAGCGCGGTGTGCACGGCGTTGCCGAACGGGTCGAAGATCGCGGCGATGTCGAGGTCGACCGGAACGCGGTGCACCCAGACATTGGCGGCGGGCAATGCCACGTACTCCGCGAAGGCGCCGTCGCGCCCGACCCCGAGGCCGACGGTGGCGCGGCACAGATGGCGCCGCCCGGCAAGGCAGTTGCGGCACTTGCCGCACACCAGATGGCCCTCACCGCTGACCCGGTCGCCGACCTGGATGTCGGCGACGTCACGGCCGGTCCCGACGACCTCGCCCACGAACTCGTGGCCGACCACCAGCGGCGTACGGATGGCCTGTCGGGCCCAGCCGTCCCAGGACCGGATGTGCAGGTCGGTGCCGCAGATACCGGTCCGCAGGACCTTGATCAGTACGTCGCCGGGGCCGATCTCCGGCTCCGGGACGTCCACGAGCCACAGCCCGGGCTCCGCCTTCTCCTTGACCAGCGCCTTCAACGCTACGGCTCCTGTGGGTGAGGTCCCGGAGCAGGCATGACGAACGGGCCCGTACCGGGGAGAGGGGTGGGAACGCAGAGAAATCTGCCGTACACCGCTACCCCGGGTCCATCGAGGTTTTCTTAACCTCAGCCGCAGCTTTCCTTCACACCCTCCGGACGCACCCCGGCTACGGGAACGCCTCCCGCCCCTCGATCCGCCGGGCCAGCTCCGCCGCCATCGCCTTGATGGTCTCCAGGCCCGCCCTGCCCCAGGGCCTGGGCTGTACGTCGATGACGCAGACCGTGCCGAGGGCGATGCCCGTGCGGTCGATCAGCGGGGCGCCCAGATAGGAGCGGACGCCGTGGTCGTCGACGACGGGATTCCCGGCGAACTTCGGGTACTCGCGCACGTCGTCGAGGACGAGTGCCTTGCGGCGGACCACGACATAGGGGCAGAAGCCGTGGTCACGGGCCAGGCGGCGATCCGCCCCGAGCACGGCGTCCGTGTCCCCCGTCGCGTCCCGGGGCGCGTGCAGGCCCGCGAAGAACTGCCGGTGCCCATCGATGAAGTTGACCATCGCGTACGGCACGGAGGCAACCTCGGCGAGCCGGTCCGCGAACGCGTCGAGGGCCGGTTCGGCGTACTCCCCGAGCCCGAGCAGCCGCAGCCGCCGTACGCGCTCGGGGGCGTCGCGGTCCTCCGGGGTCAGCAGCAGGCGGCCGACCGGGCGCGGCTCGTAACTCATTGCCGGGCTCCGCGGATCGGGTCAGGGGTCATCGATGGGCTCCGCGGCTCGTGTCGTGCGTCATGTGTGGGCCCCGTGGCTGGGCAGCTGCGCGGGAGTGTGGGCGAGGAGGTGGCGTACGAGGGTGAGCAGGGTCTGTACGCCCGAGCTGGAGATTCGGGCGTCGCAGCAGACGACGGGGATCTCCGGGTCGAGGTCGAGCGCCGCACGCACCTCGTCGGCGTCGTAGCGGAAGGAGCCGTCGAACTCGTTGACGGCGACGATGAAGCCGAGGCCGCGCTGCTCGAAGAAGTCGACGGCGGCGAAACAGTCCTCCAGACGGCGGGTGTCGGCGAGGATGACCGCGCCGAGGGCGCCTTCGGAGAGCTCGTCCCACATGAACCAGAAACGCTGCTGCCCGGGCGTGCCGAACAGATAGAGCACATGGTGCGGGTCGAGGGTGATGCGGCCGAAGTCCATGGCCACGGTCGTCTCGACCTTGTTCTCGACTCCGTCGAGGCTGTCCGTCGCGACGCTCACGGTGGTGAGCAGTTCCTCCGTGCTCAGCGGCGCGATCTCGCTCACCGCGCCGACGAAGGTCGTCTTGCCTACCCCGAACCCTCCCGCCACCAAGATCTTCAGTGCGGTGGGAAAGGGGTCAGAGCTGTCGTCGTAGTCCATCGAGCACTGCCTCCAGAAGAGACCGGTCTGTCGGGTTGTGGTGGAAAACCGGGGGCTTGGTGGTGAGGGCTCCGCAGTCGACCAGGTCGGACAGCAGCACCTTGGTGACCGCCGCCGGCAGCTTGAGGTGGGCGGCGACCTCGGCGACCGAGATGGGTGCCCGGCACAGGTCGAGTGCGGTTGCGTGCTCGGGGCCGAGATAGCCGAGGGGGGTCGCCCCGGTGGCCATCACCTGGGAGAGGAGATCGAGCGCGGTGGTCGGCCGGGTCCGGCCGTTGATGACGGTGTACGGGCGCACCAGCCGACCGGCGGCGTCGTCGTACAGGGGCCCGTCGCCGGACACGGCCACGCTCAAGGCCTCATCGCCGAGGGTTCGACGGCCTGGCGGGGCTGGGTGACCAGATACGGGCGGACGCTCTTGACCAGCATCGCCATCTCGTAGCCGAGGACCGCGGCGTCGGCCTCGCGGCCGGCGAGCACGGCGAGGCACGTTCCGGAGCCCGCGGTGGAGACGAACAGCAGGTTCGCGTCGAGTTCGACGACGACCTGGCGTACGTCACCGCCGTCGCCGAAGCGGACACCCGCGCTGCGGCCGAGGGAGTACAGGCCGGATGCCAACGCCGCCATGTGGTCGGCGCTGTCCGGGTCAAGGCCGTGGACCGACTTCACGAGCCCGTCGCTGGACAGCAGCACCGCGCTCGTCGTGTGCGGTACGCGCTGCACTAGACCGCTCATCAGCCAGTCGAGATCGGATACATGGCCGGTCGGCGCGTCGCTCGCCATGGTGGATCGACTCCTTGGGGTACGAAGGTCGGTGGGAGCGGAGGAGGTGGGGACGGCGGTGGGGGTGGAGAAGGGGCTGATCATCCGGCGGGTGTGCTCCCGTCTTGCCGGGGTGGCGTGAGGTCAGGTGCGGCGTCGAGGGTCGACGGCGGTACGGCGATGGGGGCGGCGCCCCTGGTGGGTCCGCCCAGGGGCTGTGCCGCGTCCTTGTGCGGGGCGTCCATGTGGGCCAGCTCCATGTGGAGGGCGTCCATGCGACCCGTGTTGATGTGCGACGTCGGGTCCGTGTGGCCTGTGCCGGTGCGGGACATCGGGTCCAAGTAGCCCATGCCGGTGCCGGACGTCGTGTTCAAGTTGCCCAAGTCGATGCGGGACTGCGGGTCCAGGTGGCCCGGGTCTGTCCGTGACGGCGGGTCCAGGTGTCCCGGGTCGATGCGGGACGAGGCGTCCGGTGGTGCCAGGTCGACGGGGGTCGTGTCGAGCGTGGCGGTGTCCCAGTCGGAGGTCTCCGTCTGGCGGGCCTCGGCGAGTCCGATGCCGCGCTGGAACGCCGCCATGAGTCCGGGGTCGTGGCCGACGTAGTGGTCGGGGTCCTGGCGGGGCGTGGGCGGGGGGCCGCCGCGGAGCTGGGGCACGATGTGCTGCTGGGCGCGGCGGCGAGGCAGCTGCGGCTTGCCCATCGTGCCGCGTATGGTGCCGCCGGCGCGCGGGGTCGGGGGCGTCGCGGTATTGTCCGCGACGGTTCGCCGCTCGTCGGGGCGGATGCCGGGCCGGGCCTCGGCCGGGTTGGGCCGCTCCTCACGGGCGCCACGCACGGGCAGCGGGTCGAGGCCGCTGTTGCCCCGGCCCTGACCGTGCTGACGGTTTCCTCTGTCGGGGCCCTGCTGCCGGGGCACGGAGGGACGGATCGGGCCCGCGGCGGACGGGCCGGGGCCCGGCCGCTCCGGGCGCGCGGACTGTGCCGAGGTCGGCCGGAACGGCTGCGCGGACGCCGGTCGCGCCGCGGGCTCAGGGGCCGATGTCCGCTGGGCGGTGGGGGGTTGCGCGTGGCGGGGGCGGGCGGACGGGTGCCGGGCGCCGGTGTTCTGCTGGGTCTGGGCCTGGGGCTGGGTCTGCGTCAGGTCGCCGAGGGTGACGCCCTGGTCGTCGCTGCCCAGCAGCCCCTGCGGGAGGACGAAGGCGGCCTGGACGCCGCCGTAGATGTTGGTCTGGAGGCGGACCTGGATGCCGTGGCGGCGGGCGAGCTGCGAGACCACGAAGAGGCCGATGCGGCCGTCCTGGAGCAGGCTGGCGACGTTGACCTGGTCGGGGTCGGCGAGCAGGGCGTTCATCTTGTTCTGCTCGGTGACCGGCATGCCGAGGCCGCGGTCCTCGACCTCGACGGCGAGGCCGGAGGTGACGATGTTGGCGCGGAGCAGCACTTGGGTGTGCGGGGCGGAGAACACCGTGGCGTTCTCGACGAGTTCGGCGAGCAGGTGGATGACGTCGGCGACGGCGTGCCCGCGCAGGGTGCCGTCGACCGGTGGCACCAGCTTGACCCGGGAGTACTGCTCGACCTCGGCGATCGCGGAGCGCAGCACCTCCGTCATGGAGACGGGGTTGCTCCACTGACGGCGGGAGACGGCGCCGCCGAGGACGGCGAGGTTCTCGGCGTGGCGGCGGATGCGGGTGGCGAGGTGGTCGACGTGGAAGAGGCCCTTGAGGAGATCCGGGTCCTCGATCTCGTTCTCCAGGTCGTCCAGGATGGAGATCTCGCGCTGCACCAGGGACTGGAGCCGCCGCGCCAGGTTCACGAAGACTTCGAGCTTCTGTTCGCTGCCCACGTGGCTGGAGAGCTGCGAGGCCTGGACGACGGCGGTGACGGCGCTGTCGTGGGCGCGCGCCAGGTCGGCGGTGAGCTGCTCGAAGTCGTCGGCGTCGGCGGCGGTCTTGGTGCGTGGGCCGCGCGCGGGCGGCTGTTCGCCGCGCCGGAGCGCGTCGACGAGGGCGCGCAGGTCGTCCTCGCCCTTGGTGCTGATCTGGCACAGGGCGCCCAGGCGTTCGCGTACGGACTTGGCGGTGCGGCCAGCCGCGACGGCGGCGATCGCGATGCCGGCGAGGGCCACCGCGGCGGCTCCGGCGAGCACCGCCCACACAGTGAGACTCGGGCGGGCTCCGCCGGCGCGGACGGTGAAGAGCACGGCGGCGCAGGCGCTGAGGGCCACGGCGGTGGGGGGCAGGACCGCCAGACGCAGCAGCTGTGGCCGTATGTGGATCTCGGGCAGCGAGGGGACGGCGCGGGTGGCCGATCGCCCGTGCCGCCCGCCCTCACGGCGGTCTGCGCGTGCGGCCGGTGCGCGAAGGTGAGACATCAGCGTCCTCGAACTGGTCCGTCTGGGGCGTGGGGGTGCCGCGTCTGGGCGACTTGGGCATGCGCCATCGCATGCCGATCGGGAGAGCCGAAGAATTCAGCCCTGCGTCGTCCGACGGAAACTCACAGTAGTCACCAACGGGCCATGTGCGGTGCGCAGTTGACAAAGGCCTCCGCAAAGCGTCTCGCTCTGGTATGAGGCCCGCATGAAAGACCGGCAATTATTCGGACGCGCGTTCTTGTCGCATTCTCTTTGCGACCGGATTGCGACCGGATTCCGATCAGAGCCGATCGGAGTGGGTCGATGACAGGTCGACAACAGACGGCGAGGGCCGGAGAGCAATTTGCCCTCCGGCCCTCGCCGTCAATCCAAAAATCACCCCATCGGGAGAATTCTCAACGCGGGTGTCAGCTCTCCGCCACCAGATCCAACCGCTCCCCCACCGGCGGCCACGCGGCCCAGCCACCGACCGGCTGCTGCGCCACCGCCCGCCACCACGGATTCACCGGCGGCGTGTTCTTCGGCTCGAACGGCTCCCCCGGCCGCGGCGAGGCCAGCGTCACCCCCGCCCCGTGCGTGGCCCACATCGTGCGCTCCCCCGGCTCCGCCCAGGCGTGCGGCGCCAGATTGAACGTCGCCCAGTGGATCGGCAGCAGCACACCGCTCGACTGCCCGCCCTGCAGATCGAGATGGGTCTGCAGCCCCTCCTCGGGCGTCATGTGGATGTCAGGCCAGAACTCGCTATAAGCACCGATCTGGATCATGGTGATGTCGAACGGCCCGTGCTCCGCGCCGATGTCCTTGAAGCCCTTGAAGTACCCGGTGTCCCCGCTGTGATAGATCCGGTGCTCGTCACCGGCGACGGCCCAGGAAGCCCACAGCGTGTGCTGGGTGTTGCGCAGTCCCCGGCCGCAGAAGTGGCGGGCAGGGGTGGCGGTCAGGGTGAGACCGCCGATCTTCGTCGTCTCCTGCCAGTCCAGCTCGCGGATGCGCCCCTCGGACACACCCCAGTGCTCCAGATGGGCGCCGACGCCGAGCGGCACCGCGAAGACCGTGTCCGTGCCGGCCAGCTCCTTGATCGTGGGCATGTCCAGGTGGTCGTAGTGGTCGTGCGAGATGACGACGACATCGACCGGCCCGAGCGCGGCCAGCGGCAGGGGCACGGGGTGCAGCCGCTTGGGCCCGGCGAAGGCGAACGGGGAACAGCGCTCGCCCCAGACGGGGTCGAACAGCACCCGATGCCCGTCGATCTCCGCGAGCACACTCGAGTGACCCATCCATGTGATCCGCAAGCCACTCACAGGCGGCTTGGCAAGGTCGGCGAGGGTCGTGGAGTGCACAGGGATCAGACCGACCGGGGCGCGCTGAAGGCGCTCCTCCTTGCGGAACTGTCTCTTCGCCATCTCCAGCGCGACACCGCCGGAGGGACGAACCCGGGCGCCCTCGGGATTCACGAAGGCACCACCCGCGAAATGCGGGGATCTGCGGATCCGCTCCAGCCGGGCACCACTCGGATCCGCGCCGAAGGCGGCTGGCTGCACGGCACGCAGCCCCGAGCTCAGGGAACGGGAACCGGACACGGCACCTCCTGGTGAATTCGCTGAGGCATTCCATTATGGTCCGCCCCTCCGACAGCGCCGGGTCCAGCCCGTCACTCCTCACTGCCATACTGATCAACGGTTCAGTAGCCCCCTCTGTTCCCACCGGCCCGCCGCTTCCCCCGGCCACGCCCGAGGAGCCCTCGATGTCCTCCCCGACCGCCCCCTTCCTGTCGCTCACCTGGACCGACCACGTCACAGGACAGCGGGGCTTCCTCGTCGTGGACCGACTCGTACGCGGCGTCTCCAGCGGCGGCCTCCGGATGCGCCCGGGCTGCACCCTCGACGAGGTCACCGGCCTGGCCCGCGGCATGACCATGAAGGAGGCGCTCCACTACAACGCCGACAACCGCTACGTCCCCCTCGGCGGCGCCAAGGGCGGCATCGACTACGACCCCCGGGCCCCGGAGGCGTACGGAGTCCTCGTCCGCTATCTGCGCGCGATGCGCCCGTACATCGAGACCTTCTGGACGACCGGGGAGGACCTGGGCCTCACCCAGGACCTGGTGGACCGAGCGGCCACCGAGGCCGGCCTCGTCTCGACGATCCAAGCCGTCTACCCCCTCCTCGACGACGAGACGACGGCGCGCCGACGCCTGACGGACGCCTTCGCGGTCGAGGTCGACGGCATGGGCCTCGACGAGTTGGTCGGAGGCTGCGGCGTAGCCGAATCCGTACTCACCACCCTGGACCGAGCCGGGATGCCCCACACCGGAACCCGCGTCGCCGTACAGGGCCTCGGAACCATGGGCGGAGCCACCGCCCGCTTCCTGTCCCGAGCGGGCCTCACGATCGTCGCCGTCGCCGACATCAAGGGCACCATCACCAACCCCGACGGCCTGGACGTCGAGACCCTGCTGGCCGCCCGCGACCCCTACGGCACAGTGGACCGCGCCGCACTGCGCCCGGACGACCACGAAAGCGCGGGGGACGCCTGGCTCGCCACCGACGCCGACGTACTGGTACCCGCGGCCGTGTCGTACGCGATCACCCCGGACAACCAGCTCCGGATCACCGCCCGTCTGATCGCCGAGGCGGCCAACATGCCCGTCCTCCCGGAGGCGGAGAACCTGCTCGCCGCCCGCGGGGTGACGATCCTGCCGGACGTCGTGGTCAACTCCGCCACGAACGCCTGGTGGTGGTGGACCCTCTTCGGCGACATCGCCCCCACCGCGGACGAGGCCTTCACCCACACCCGCCACGCCATGCGCACCCTCGTCGACCAGATCCTCTCCCGCGCCGAGACCGACACCACGACCCCTCGCGCAGCCGCCCACGCCGTCGTCGCCGACCGATTGCCGGTGATCGCGGCACGGTTCGACTGGCACCGGTGAACCTGCCGGCCCGCCACACACCCTCAGCTCCCCGGCGTTCACATACCGACGCAATTAGGGTTACCGCGTGACCAGGGTGCGGTTGAGCGTGGCCGAGCGGCGTGAAGAGCTGGTCCGGGCCGCCATGGAACAGATCGAGGCGCGCGGCGTCGCGGTGGTACGCATCGCCGACGTGGCCACCGCACTCGGGGTGAGCAACGCCCTGGTGCTCTACCACTTCGCCACCAAGGAAAAGCTGGTGGCCGAGGCATTCCGCTACGCGACCGAGGACGACCTGGCCCACCTGCGCGAACTACTGAGCCGCCGCACGACCGCCCTCCGCCGCCTCCGCGCAGCCATCCGCTGGTACGCCCCGACCGGCCAGGCCAAGGGCTGGCGCCTCTGTCCCACACCCACGCCCAGGACTGGACCGACGAGGCCCTGGCCTGCGAACTGGGCCTGCCCCGCGAAACCTGACAGCCACAACTCGCTGAGCAGGGGCCGCCACCACAACGGAGGGCCGGCCGCGCAACAACGGACGGGGGCCGTGCCGGTGCGTCACGCCCGTCGCGTAGAGCGGCCCAGAGAACCTCAGCCCATCAAACCCCGAGCAGTGGGGCACCAAGCGACGGGCGGACACACCGGCATGACCCCGACCCCCAACGCACCCCACGCGCCCCGGCCCAACCGCCGGAGGTTCAGGCCACCGACCCGATCCGCATCTTGATGTCGTCCGGCGACAGATGCCCCTTCGCCGACACATGGTCCCCGGAGGACTCCCCCCGCAGCCGCCGCCCGATCCACGGCACCAAATAGTCCCGCGCCCACTGGATGTTGTCGCGACGCACCTCGAAAGTCCCCCGCGGCGGCAGCGGAGGCCACGGCTGCTCAGGATCGGCCGGCACCTCGACCCCCAGCACCTGCCCGGCCCGCAGCGCGACCCGCGTATGCCCCTCGGGCGAGAGATGCAACCGGTCGTCGTCCCAGGCCCGCCGATCCTGCACCGTCTTGAGGGACCACAGGTCCAGCACAGGGCAGCCGTACCGGTCCGCAATGGCCCGCACATGCCCGTTGTACGTAGCGATCTTGCCCCGCAGATGCCTCAGCACAGGCACATCACGCGTATCGAACCCGGTGGTCACCATCACGGTGCCGATCGCCGAAGTGAGCGTGGCAATCGCCCGCTCGAACCGCTCGGCGACCTCGTCGGGATCGGTGCCGGGCCGGATGATGTCGTTGCCGCCCGCGCAGAAGGAGATCAGATCGGGCGCGAGCTCCAGGGCCCGCGGCACCTGGTCCTCCACGATCTGATCGAGAAGCTTCCCTCGCACGGCGAGGTTGGTGTAGTCGAAGTCGCCCTCGGGCACCCGGTCCGCGAGAAGTACCGCGAACCGATCGGCCCAACCGACGAACGCCCCGTCGGGCCCGGGATCGCCGACGCCCTCGGTGAAGCTGTCCCCCACCGCAACGTACGACCCGATCACGTCTCTGCTGTCATTCTTCGAATCGTCTGCCACGTCGGCCCATGATTCACCTTCCGATGTGACCTACGCGACCGTAATAAAGGGTTGACGGCCGGTGAGATAGACCACGCGTCAAGTATCGGTCAACCCGGAATAGACGCAGGTCATCAGCCTCACCCCAAACGCCCGCCACCAGCCTCACCCCAAGATCCGCCACACCCGAAACCCCTCGATCCGAAAGTGACTCCACACGGTCCGAAAGCCGAAGTGCCCACCGGTGTACGGCTCGGGGTCCACGTAGTCGAAGACAAGCCGCCCGTTGTTCCACCACCGCACGACGGCCCCGTCGGAGACGATCCGGACACGATGCGGCTCATTCGCGACGAGCAACGGCTCGGTGTAGTCGAGAAGAAGCGGCCGCACCCCCGCCTCGCCGACGTAACGCCGCAGCCGCGTCGTCGTGTTGTAGTTGGCCCCGTAACCGGAGTAGTACGTCTTGAGGTAGTCGTACTCCGGCAGCGCACCCCCACGCGGCGTGGCGAACAAGTCGTCGGGCGAACGCACATCGACGGCGTTCCAGAAGTTATTGAGATCCGAAACCCGGTCGTTGGCGCCTCCCGCGGCGACCGGCGTGGCCGTGTACTCGATGACGTACGGCCCCTCCAACTTCCGCCGGAACCAGACCGTAGCGCCGCTGGGCACATCGATCTCCAGCACACCACCCCCAGCGGTGACCGTCCCCCCGTCCTGCGACTCGGTGACCCACTGCCCGAGCCCATGCCGAAAGTCGTCCGCCGCGATCAGCCGCCCCCGCCGCCGGCCCGGCCCCGCCCCCTCACCTGTATGCGCGGTAGCCGTAGGCGTGGCCGCCGCAAGTGCGGCGCCGACAGCGAGGGCCCCGAAGGCTCTGCGGCTGGTCATGAATCTCCTTCTGTACGGGCATGGTGGCGAGTCAACAGAAAGCGCTTGCACGACAGTTGGGAGCAACTCTGCCCCACACCCACCCAGACCGCAACGCACCCCGAACACGGCCAAAGGCCGGACCCCCAGGAAGAGGGTCCGGCCATCAGCCACGCAGATCCGGCACGTCAGATGCTGACGCCCTTCTGCCGCAGATAAGCCAGCGGATCGATGTCCGACCCGTAGTTCGGGGTCGTACGGATCTCGAAGTGCAGGTGCGGCCCGGTGACGTTGCCGGTCGCCCCGGAGAGGCCGATCTGCTGCCCGCCGCTCACGGACTGCCCCGCGGAAACGGAGATGGAGGACAGGTGGGCGTACTGCGCGTAGTACCCGTCGGCGAGCTTGATGACGACCTGGTTGCCGTACGCACCGCCCCAGCCGGCCGAGACGACGGTGCCCGCGCCCACGGCCTTGAGGCTCGTGCCGGTCGGCGCCGCGAAGTCGACACCGGTGTGGTAACCGCTGGACCACATGCTGCCCGCGGTCTTGTACGCGGTGCCGACCGAGGAGCCCAGGATGGGCAGGCTGAACCCGGAGCCGCTGGTTTCGGCGGCCTGGCTGGTCGACGTGGTGGAGGTCGACTCCTTGGTCTCCTGCGTCGAGGACTGGGAGGTCTTGGACGACTGGGAGGACTCGGAGGACTTCGAGGACTCCGGCGACGGGGCCTTCGTCGACGACGGGGACGTGTCGCTCGACGCGGCCGCACCACCGATCGTGAGCTTGAGCCCCGGGTGGATGAGCGACGGGTCGGAGCCGATCGCGGACCGGTTGTCGGCGTAGAGCTGCTTCCAGCCCCCGTCGACATCCTGCTCCTCCGCGATCTTCGCGAGGTAGTCGCCGACCTTCACCGAGTAGGTCGTGGTCGCCGCCTTCTTGGTGGCGGCGGTCTTCTCCGCCTGCGCGGCCTTCTCGGCCTGCTCAAGCCTCGCGCCCTGCTCCACGACCGCCCTTTCGGCGACCGAGGCCTTCTCCGGAACGCCGGAAACGGCGGCCGTCGGGGTCGCGGCATGGGCGCCGGCGGCCCCTATCAACGGCAGCGCGAGCGCCGCGCCACCGGTTCCGGCGGCGGCGATCGAGCGGGTGAAGCGCTGGGATTTCGGGCGGCGGTGCTTACCCTTCGCGGGCATGGCGGATTCCTCTCCGGCGCCTGCGAGGTGAGCTGTCGGGTGCGGGCTGGAGATGCCCGGCCGTGCTTGCGCACGGCTTTACCCCTAGCCGTTCCGGAGACCGGAACAGGCGGTACTACCTGTGGGTCCCCCGCTCCTGCCGTGGATCGGGTCGGTACGCGGCTCCGGTCGGCGGCAGGATTGGGCGTCCGTCCGGATTGAGGCTGAACGTAAGCGACTTGTGCCCACAGAGACAACCATTGGGTTTCCCTGTGCGTCTTTCTAGATGATCCTTGCACCAATTCGCGATTACGCTCCGTAAATGAGCGGCCTTTAACCCATTCCAACCGCCCTGGAAACAGGCGCAAATTACGTGAACATGACGGCAACAGTCCGTCACGAATATGACGCTGCTCACGCACCTACGGCCCAGTAGACTTTATTCCAGGGCTAGTTGGAATTACTGCTGTATTTCGGACAGTTCACCCAAGTGCGACGCAGCCGGATAACTGCCGCATCAAAGTCACCACGCAGCCCTGTCCGCAACCCGTGATGCAACAGCACCGCACCTCGATGCACTTCGCCCGTTTCGCGGCACTCGTACGTTTCCTCCGGGTCCAAGCCGCGCAACCGGACCGGCGCGAGCGGTTCACCGTAGTGCTGGGCCTGGAGCCAGGCGAGGACGACGACCTCGTCACCGTGGACGTACTGCACGGCACTGAGCCCACCCGCCGGCGCACGCAGCCGGTAGAGGTCACCGCGCTGCACGACCGGCCGGATCTCCTTGTACAGCTCCACCCAGCGCCGAGCCTCGTCCAACTCATCCTCGCTCCACTCCGCGAGGTCGCCACCGACGCCGAGCACGCCCGCCATGGCGCTGACGAAGCGGAACCGCAGCGAGCTGACCCGTCCGTTGAGCTGGCTGTTCGGGCTGTCGGTGACCCAGGCGGCCATGGCCCGGGCCGGATGGATCTGGCTGAACCCGTGCTGGATGGCGAGCCGGTCGAGCGGGTCGGTGTTGTCGGAGGTCCACACCTGGTCCGTCCGCGCCATCACCCCGAGGTCGATCCGGCCACCGCCACCGGAGCACGACTCGAACGCGACGCCCGGATGCGCGGCCCGCAGCCGGTCCAGCAGGGCGTAGAAGGCGTGGACGTGCTCGACCCAGAGCTTCTGCGGGTACGGCTCCCCGGGCCAGCCGGCGTCCGTGAAACAGCGGTTGAAGTCCCATTTGACGTAGTCGATGGACGCACTGGAAAGGAGGCCGTTCAACTGCTCCCAGAGGTACTCCTGGACGTCCTCGCGAGCGAGGTTGAGAACGAGCTGATTGCGCAGTTCCGTCCGCTTTCGTCCCGGTTGGAACTGCACCCAGTCGGGATGAGCCCGGTACAGATCGCTGTCCGGGTTGATCATCTCGGGCTCCACCCAGATGCCGAACTGCATGCCGAGGGCGTGCACATAGTCGGCGAGCGGCTTCAACCCCTTCGGGAAGCGGTCGGGGTTGGGGGTCCAGTCGCCGAGCCCGGCCCGGTCGCTGGTCCGCGTCCCGAACCAGCCGTCGTCGACCACGAACAACTCGACCCCGATGGCCGCCGCCCGCCGCGCGAGCACCCCCTGCTGCTCCTCCGAGATGTCGAACTCGGTGGCCTCCCAGGAGTTGAAGAGCACCGGCCGGTCCTGGTCCGCGTCCGGGATGACGTACGCCCTCTGGTAGGCGTGCCAGGCGCGGCTCGCCCCGCCGAAGCCGCCGTCGCTCCACAGCCCCGGGAAGAGGGGCGTCGTGAAGGTCTCACCGCTCTCCAGCCGCAGCAGGCCCGACTCGTCGTACCCGGCGCCGCCGGTGATCTGCACGCGCGCGTCGGGGAGTTGGGCCACGGCGATCCGCCAGGTGCCCGACCAGCCGAGGGCGCAGCCGTAGACCTCGCCGCGCTCCTCGGTCGCGTCGGTGTCGAGGGCGACCCAGGGCAGATGCTGATGCCCGGTGTGCCCGCGCCGGCTGCCGATGACCTTCTCCCCGTAGGTGAGGTCCCCGCGCACCAGCCGTGACTCGGCCGCCCACCGCCCGTGCAGCTGGGAGAGCCGCCAGCTCTCCTCGCGCAGCGGCAGTGTCCAGGTCGCCGAGTCGGCCCGCAGCAGCTCCACCACCGGACCTTCGTTGGCAAGGGTCACCCAGCGCTCGATCACGTCGTCGCGCATCCGGTAGTGCAGTGTGATCCCGAGACCGTCGTCGGTGAACCGCAGCCGCAGCTCGTCACCCGCGGCCTCGTATGTCTGGAAGGCCCACTCGGTGCCGCGCCGCTCCTCCGTGCGCACGGACAGCGCGGGCCGTACGAAACGGGGGCCGCCCTCGACGGGGTACTCCTCGTGCCCGTCGACCGGGGCCTCGAACGGCCAGTACGGCAGCTGCTGCCGGGCGGCCAGTTCCTCGGCGTCGGCGAGGGCGATCCGTGGGCCCCAGTGCAGGTGCAGCAACTCGTCGGCCTCGGTGAGCCGCAGGGCATAGCTGCTCCTCGGCCCCGTGAGAAGCCAGGTCCGGCCGTCTGCGCCGATTTCCAACATCAAGACCCCACAGATTCGAACAGGTGCGATCGGGCGGCAACATCATCTCAGGCCCCGGCCGTCGGCCGGCGCCGCCTGTGGACAACCGTCGACGGGCGTGCCGCGGCGCCTGTGGACAACTCATTGCCGTACCCAGCCGTGTCGTATCGTCGAGTGCGCGCCTCGATGCCGAGGGCGTGCCCGTCGACGAGCGGCGCCGACGGCCGGAGGGGAGGAGCCCCAGTGACGCAGCAGATCCCGTCGACCGAGCCTGAGCTGACCGGAGTGCGCAACTTTCGCGACGTGGGCGGACTGCCGACCGTGGACGGCCGTCGGGTGCGTCACGGACTGCTGTTCCGCAGCGGCCATCTCGCGCACGCGACCGACGAGGACGCCGCGTTCCTGACCACCCTCGGCCTGCACACGATCTTCGACTTCCGCAACGCGGCCGACCAGAAGCTGGAGGGTCCGGACGTCGACCTGCCCGGCGTGCGGAATGTGAACCTGCCGCTCTCCGACCCGGCGGACGGCGCCGAGTTCTGGAAGATGGTCCGTGACGGCGACTTGGACCAGCTGCGTGAGCTGCTGGACGACGGCAAGGCGGTGGGCCGGATGATCGCCTCCTACCGCACGATCGTCGTGCAGCGCACGGCCGAGCACTCCCGTGTGCTGCACGCGCTGGCCGAGGACAGCGTGCCCGCGCTGATGCACTGCGCGGCGGGCAAGGACCGCGCGGGCCTGTCCATAGCCGTCACGCTCCTCGCCCTCGGTGTCGAGCGCGAGGCCATCGTCGCCGACTATCTGGAGTCGAACGCCAAGCACCGCCGCTACAAGGTGCACCGCAGCAGCTCCGCCGCCAGCGCCTACTCCCCGGAGGTCATGGAGCTGCTCAGCCCCCTCTTCGACGCCCGCGCCGATTATCTGCGGGCGGCCTTCGACACAGTCGAGGAGACCTGGGGCGACGTGGACACATACCTGGAGCAGGGCCTGAAGGTGACCCCGGAGACCCGGTCCCGCCTGCGCGAGCGCCTGCTCGACTAGCCGAGGGAGATGTCCGTTTTCGGCTACTGCTTGGTGCCCACCTCGAACAGCAAATAGATGAAGGCCGCGAAGACATGGCCGACCGCGATGTAGATGATGAGCCGCACCCACAGGGCGCGGGGGAACTTCTCTTCCAGGTCGCTCATGAGGTCTCTCCGGGGGCGGTCGACCCGAGGCACAACGTGGCGGTCGGGCTCTGCAAGAGGGTGTGGACGAAGAGGAGATCGGCGCCGTCGTGGTCGGCGGCGGCGATGCGGTGCGGGGTCAGCGAGTCGAAGTGCGCGCTGTCCCCGGGCGCGAGCAGATGCGCGGTGTCCCCGAGGCGCAGCCGCAGCCGCCCCTTCAGGACGTACAGCCACTCCTCACCGGGATGCACCCGCACGATGTCGCCCTGCGAGCCGTACGGCACATGGACGCGCAGCGCCTGCATGCTCCGCCCGGGCGCGCCCGCCTGCCAGTACGTCCAGCCGCCGGCCTTGGTGGGCTCCATGTCGTCGGCGCGGAGAACGGCATCTCGATCGGCGACGGTCTCACCGAGCAGCTCGGAGACAGTCGTGCCGTAGATGCGGGCCAGCGCGAGCAGCATCGGCAGCGACGGCTGGCGCTGTCCGGTCTCCAGCCGCGACAGATGCGCGGGCGACAGCCCGGCGGCCCGGGCCGCAGCCTCCAGCGTGAGGGATGCCCGACGGCGCAGGGCCCGCAGCTGCGGGGCGACGGCGGGCAGTTCCCCGTCCGCCGGGGGCTCGGGAGGGTGCGTACCCTCGGAGGGGCTCATGCCCTCCATTCAGCCGGAAGCTTGCCTCTACGGCAAATTCCTTGCCTCAGAGGCAAACACCTGATTAGGCGGCTAACGGTTGGCCACCGCCTGTTTCACCAGCGTCTTGCCGAAGTCCCACATCAGCCCGCCCCCGCTGTGCGCGTCGTTCATCACCTCGGTGAAGGCCTCGACGAACCGGTCCACCTCCCGCTCCCCGATGACCAGCGGCGGAATCAGTTTGATCACCTCCAGGTGGTCGCCGGAGACCTGGGTGAGGATGCGGTGCCGTTGCAGCAGCGGTACGACGACCATCTGCGCGAACAGCCCCTTGCGTGCCGCTTGGAGCATGGTCCAGCGGCCGCGCAGCTTCAGCGACTTGGGCCTGCCGAACTCGATGCCGATCATCAGGCCCCGGCCGCGTACGTCACTGAGCAGCTCGTACTTGTCGACCAGCGCCGCGAGCCGGCTCTTCAGCAGTTCCCCCGTGGCCCGGGCGTTGGCCACGATCTCCCCGTTCTCCAGCACGGAGAGGACGGCGAGGCCGGCCGCCATGGCCTGCGCGTTGGAGCCGAAGCTCGCCGAGTGGACGAGGACGCGGTCCATCGACGAGTAGACCTTCTTGAAGATCCACTCCTTGCCGAGGGTCGCGCCGACCGGCACATAGCCCCCGGAGAGGGCCTTGGCCACGCACACCAGGTCCGGCTCGACTCCCTCCTCGTGCTGGTAGGCGTAGAAGTCCCCGGTCCGCCCGAGCCCGGTCTGCACCTCGTCGACGATCAGCAGCGCCTTGTGCGCGCGCAGCAACTCCTGGGCGGCACGCAGATATCCGGGCGGTGCCTCGTGAACTCCCTTGCCCTGGATGGGCTCGACGATCAGCGCGGCGACGTCGTTCTTCTTCAACTCCCGTGCCAGGGCGTCGAGATCACCGAGGGGTACGGCCGTGTCGGGCAGCAGCGGCGCGAACCCGTCCCGGAAGCCGTCCTCGCCGTTGACGGACAGCGAGCCGGTGGTGAGCCCGTGGAAGGCGTGGTCGCAGTACAGGATCCGCGGTCTGCCGGTGGCGTACCGGGCGAACTTCAGCGCGGTCTCGACGGCCTCCGTGCCGCTGTTGCCGAAGAACACCCGGTCCAGATGCGGGCTGTGGGCGAGCAGCCGCTCGGCGAGCAGCCCGGGCAGCGGCTGGCAGTCGAAGCGGGTCAGGTCGGCGAGCTGTGCGTCGAGGACGTCGTGCAGTGCCTTGCGGACCACGGGGTGATGGCGGCCGAGCGCCATCACCCCGAACCCGGCGAGCATGTCGAGGTAGTCGTTGCCGTCGGCGTCCCAGAAGTACGCGCCCTCGGCCCGCTCGTAGACCTTGTCGAAGCCGATGGTGTGCAGCATGCGCGGGAGCTGGTGGTTCAGGTACCGGGCGTGCAGTTCGTAGCGTTCGGCGCCCCGCTCGGCGAGGAGTCTGCCGAGGTCGAACTCCTCGGTGCCTGCGGCGCGTTCCTCGGTGGTCATCTACGGTTTCTCCTTGGGCGGTTCATCCTTTACGGCCAGGCAGGCGCTGATCCGCCCGGCGATCTCGACCGGCGTCAGGCCGATGTCCGCGAGCACCTCACCCCGCTTGGCGTGCGCCAGGAACTGCTCCGGAATCCCGAACCGTCGTACGGGTACGTCGATCTCGGCGTCCCCCAGCGCGAGTGCGACCGCCGAACCGACTCCGGCCGCCCGGCTGTTGTCCTCCACGACGGCCACCAGCCGGTGTTCGTCGGCGAGCCACGGCAGCGCCGGGTCGACCGGCTTGACCCAGCGCGGGTCCACCACCGTGCAGCCGATGCCCCGTGCCTGAAGCAACTCGGCGGCCTCCAGACACACCGGCGCCATGACACCGACGGCGACGAGGAGCACCTCCGCCCGATCGTCCCTGTGGAGGACGTCCATGCCCCCCACCCGCTCCAGCGACGGAATCTCCGGCCCCACCGACTCCTTCGGGAACCGGATCAGCGTGGGCGCGTCGTCCACGGCGACCGCTTCCCGCAGCTGCGTCCGCAGTTGCTCGGCGTCGCGCGGCGCGGCGATCCGCAGTCCGGGTACGACCTGGAGGATGGACATGTCCCACATGCCGTTGTGTGACGGTCCGTCGACTCCCGTGACCCCGGCCCGGTCGAGGACGAAGGTCACCCCGCACCGGTGCAGGGCCACGTCCATCAGCAGCTGGTCGAAGGCCCGGTTGAGGAAGGTCGCGTAGACGGCCACGACCGGGTGGAGCCCGCCGGTCGCGAGTCCGGCCGCCGACACGGTCGCGTGCTGCTCGGCGATCCCGACGTCCCACACCCGGTCCGGGAACTTCTCCGCGAACCTGCCGAGCCCGACCGGGTGCAGCATGGCTGCCGTGATGGCTACGACGTCCTCGCGTTCGTCGGCGATCCGGACGATCTCGTCGCCGAAGACCGAGGTCCAGGACGGCCCGCCCGACGGCGCGAGCGACTCGCAGGTGAGCGGGTCCATCACGCCGACCGTGTGGAAGTGGTCCTCCTCGTGGGCGAGGGCGGGCTCGTACCCCCGGCCCTTCTCCGTCAGGCAGTGGACGAGGACCGGCCCGTGGAAGCGCTTGGCGCGGCGCAGCGCCGACTCGACCGCGTTGATGTCGTGCCCGTCGATCGGCCCGACGTACTTCAGCCCCAGGTCCTCGAACATGCCCTGCGGCGCGAAGGCGTCCTTGAAGCCCTTCTTGGCCCCGTGCAGCGCCTCGTAGATCTGGTTGCCGACGACCGGTGTGCGCAGCAGTACGTCCTTGCCCCAGGCCAGGAACTGCTCGTAGCCGTCCGTGGTCCGCAGGGTCGCGAGGTGGTTCGCGAGGCCGCCTATGGTCGGCGCGTACGAGCGCTCGTTGTCGTTGACGACGATGATCAGCGGTCGGTCCTTGGCGGCCGCGATGTTGTTCAGCGCCTCCCAGGCCATGCCGCCGGTCAGGGCGCCGTCCCCGATGACGGCGACGACGTGCCCTTTCTCCCTCTGCACCTGACGTGCTTTGGCGAGGCCGTCCGCCCAGCCGAGGGCGGTGGAGGCGTGGCTGTTCTCGACGATGTCGTGTTCGGACTCCTCGCGCGAGGGGTAGCCGGACAGGCCGCCCTTGCCGCGCAACTTGGAGAAGTCCTGACGTCCAGTCAAAAGTTTGTGTACGTAACTCTGGTGACCGGTGTCCCACACGATGCGGTCGACGGGTGACTCGAAGACCCGGTGGAGCGCGATGGACAGTTCCACCACCCCCAGGTTGGGCCCCAGGTGACCACCGGTCCTGGCGACCGCGTGCACCAGGAACTCCCGGATCTCTTCGGCCAGTACACCGAGTTCCGCCTCGGTCAGCGCCTTCAGGTCGCGCGGTTGCCGGATGCTCTCCAGAATCGTCACGTCGGGCCCCCTCTCGATGCGTGCTCTTAAAGCCCGTGTCGTCAACTCACGGTGACCGCCGGCTCCCCCGACGCGACGCCGTCCTTCTCCATCTGCTCGGCGATCTTCATCGCCTCGTCGATGAGGGTCTCCACGATCTTCGACTCGGGAACGGTCTTGATGACCTCGCCCTTCACGAAGATCTGCCCCTTGCCGTTGCCGGAGGCGACCCCCAGGTCCGCCTCTCGCGCCTCTCCCGGCCCGTTGACGACGCAGCCCATGACCGCGACCCGCAACGGGACCTCCATGCCCTCAAGGCCGGCGGTCACCTCGTCCGCCAGCCGGTACACATCGACCTGCGCCCGCCCGCACGACGGACACGACACGATCTCCAGCCGCCGCTGCCTCAGGTTCAGCGACTCCAGGATCTGGATGCCGACCTTGACCTCCTCGGCGGGCGGGGCGCTCAGCGAGACCCGGATCGTGTCGCCGATCCCCTCGCTGAGCAGCGCCCCGAAGGCGACAGCGGACTTGATCGTGCCCTGGAACGCCGGACCGGCCTCGGTCACCCCCAGATGCAGCGGGTAGTCGCACTGAGCCGCCAACTGCCGGTACGCCTCGATCATCACGACCGGGTCGTTGTGCTTGACCGAGATCTTGATGTCCCGGAAGTCGTGCTCCTCGAAGAGCGACGCCTCCCACAGCGCGGACTCCACCAGCGCCTCGGGCGTGGCCTTGCCGTACTTCTGCAGCAGCCGCTTGTCGAGCGAGCCGGCGTTGACCCCGATCCGGATGGGGGTCCCGTGCTCCTTCGCTGCCCGCGCGATCTCCTTGACCTTGTCGTCGAACTGCTTGATGTTCCCGGGGTTCACCCGCACCGCCGCGCAACCGGCCTCGATCGCCGCGAACACGTACTTCGGCTGGAAGTGGATGTCCGCGATCACCGGGATCTGCGACTTGGCGGCGATGGTGGCGAGCGCGTCCGCGTCGTCCTGCGTGGGGCAGGCGACCCGGACGATCTGGCAGCCGGACGCGGTGAGTTCCGCGATCTGCTGCAAGGTGGCGCCGACGTCCGACGTACGGGTCGTCGTCATCGACTGCACGGACACCGGGGCCCCGCCCCCGACGGCCACCGGCCCGACCTGGATCAATCGCGAGAGCCGACGCTCCGCGACCGGCGGGGCGGGCACTTCGGGAACGCCCAGAGATACGGCGGTCATGGCGTCACCCCTGGTTCCCGTGGTTCCCGGACACTGTGTCGCGCAGCGCGCGCAGGGACTCCTTCAGCGACCCCATGGTGGCGAGGACGGCGGTCGGCTCATAGCCGCAGTGCGCCATGCAGTTGGCGCAGCGCGGGTCCTTGCCGCGTCCGTACGCGTCCCAGTCGGTGTCCTCGATCAGCTCCCGGTACGTCGGGACGTACCCGTCGCTCATCAGGTAGCAGGGCTTCTGCCAGCCGAAGAGCGAGTAGTTCGGGATCGCCCACGCCGTGCACGGGAAGTCGACCTTGCCCTCAAGGAAGTCGAGGAACAGCGGCGAGTGGTTGAGCCGCCAGCGCCGCCGGTTGCCCCCGGCGAAGGCCTTCTTGAACAGTTCGCGGGTCTGCTCGACGCCGAGGAAGTGCTCCTGGTCGGGGGCCTTCTCGTAGGCGTAGGCGGGCGAGATCATCATCTCGTCGACCTTGAGGTCGTCGTTGAGGTAGTTGAGGACCTCGATGATGGTCTGCGGGGTGTCGGTGTTGAAGAAGGTCGAGTTGGTGGTCACCCGGAAGCCGTGCCGCTTGGCCTCCTTGATGGCCGCCACGGCCTCGTCGAACACGCCTTCCTTCGCCACCGACTCGTCGTGGCGTTCCCGCAGTCCGTCGATGTGCACGGCGAACGCGAAGTACGGCGATGGCGTGAACTTGTCCATCTTCTTGCGCAGCAACAGCGCGTTGGTGCACAGGAAGACGTATTTCCTCCTGGCCACCAACTGCCTGGCGATCTCATCGATCTGAGGGTGCATCAGGGGCTCGCCGCCCGCGATCGACACCATCGGCGCACCGGACTCCAGCACGGCGCCCACGGCCTGCGCCACCGGCATGCGCTGCTTGAGCACGCCCGCCGGATGCTGGATCTTGCCGCAGCCCTCGCACTTCAGATTGCAGGCGTAGAGCGGTTCCAACTCGACGATCAGCGGAAACTTGTCCTTCTTGCGGAGCTTCTGTTCAGCGAGATACGTCGCCACCTTGATGGACTGGCGGAGCGGCATGGCCATCTGGCTCACCTCCTGGGGAGCAGCAAAGAACGGTGCCATTCGTAGTAAGCGGGAAGAACGGCGCGAAGGACGCGGAAGGCTGATATTCCACCGCGTAGCGTGCCGATCCGGACCAGTTCATGTTCTGGGGCGTCCACGACCACCCGGACGGCCGCAACCGGGCGTGTGCCCGATCTCATGGCGGTGTGGAGAGTGACCGCCGACTCCATGTCGACCGCGATCGCGCCGGTCGCGAACAGATCCGAGCGTTCCTGACCGCGTACGACGTGATCGGATCCGGTGAGCGGGCCGCTGTGGACCGTGCGCCCAGGCACGGCCCGCATCAGCTCCTTGACGAGTCGTTCGGTGCCCACGCAGGGCGTGACGGTGCCGCCGGGGCCCCGGGTCTCCTCGGCGACCACCAGGTCACCGGGGTGCATCCCGGGGGCGAGCCCGGCGCAGAAGCCGGTGGCCAGCACGGTCGCGTCGGCGAGGGCGGGGTCGGCGAGCAGCCGGGTGACGGCCCGCTCGGCGGCCTTCGGCCCCATGCCGGTCCGCAGGACGGTGACCGGGCCCCCGGCAGAGCCCCGGTCGCCGCCGCGCAGGGCGAGCCGCTCGATGCCGAGCGCGCACGCGATCAGCAGCGGGGCCGGGGCGGAGGCCGTGGCCATCAGCCCCCCTTGGCTTTCAGGACGGCCGGTTCGCCGTTGACGTACCGGCCGAGCGCGGTGAGCGGGAACACCTGCCGGTAGAGGTGGTAGTTGATCGAGAAGTCCCAGGGGAAGCCGGTCCCGGTGAAGTACGGCTCGTCCCAGCCGCCGTCGTCCCGCTGGCTCTGGGCGAGCCACTCGATGCCGCGTTCGGTGGCCTTGGAGTCCCGCTCCCCTGCCGCCAGCAGTGCGAGCAGGGCCCATGCGGTCTGGGAGGCGGTGGAGGCGCCCTTGCCGCCCCACTCGGCGGCATCGCGGTAGGAGCGCAGGTCCTCGCCCCAGCCGCCGTCGTCGTTCTGCACGGTCTCCAGCCAGGCCACGGCCCGGCGGATCGCGGGGTGTGCGGCGGGCAGCCCGGCGGTCACGAGCGCCGGCACCACCGACCCGGTGCCGTAGACGTAGTTGACGCCCCAGCGGCCGAACCACGAGCCGTTCGGCTCCTGTTCGGCCAGCAGCCACTCGATGCCCCGCCGGGTGCGCGGGTCGTGGGACAGACCCTCGACCGCGAGCATCTCCACCACATGGGCCGTGACATCGGCGGACGGCGGGTCGATGACCTCGCCGAAGTCACAGAAGGGCAGCCGGTTGGGGAACGCGCTGGTGTTGTCGACGTCGAACGCGGCCCACGCGCCGTTCCGCGACCGCATACCGAGCGTCCAGCGCACCCCACGCCGGACGGCCTTCTCCACGCGCTCCGGGTCGTGGTGCCGGACGCGACGCAGCGCGAGCACAACCTCGGCGGTGTCGTCGATATCGGGATAGTTGTCGTTGTGGAACTCGAACGCCCAGCCGCCCGGCGGCAGTTGAGGCCGCTGCACCGCCCAGTCCCCGGGCCGGACGATCTCCTCGCCGAGCATCCAGTCGGCGGCCTTGACGAGTTGCGGGTGATCGGCGGGCAGGCCCGCGTCGGCGAGGGCGATGGTCGCGAGGCAGGTGTCCCACACCGGCGACTGGCAGGCCTCGATTATCCGGGCCCCGTCCTCACGCCACACGGCGAACCGGTCGAGGGACTCCAACCCGGCCCGCATCACGGGGTGATGGAGGTCGTAGCCGAGCAGATGCAGCGCGATCAGCGAGTACACGGCCGGTGGCTGGATGCCGCCCCAGCAGCCGTCGTTCTCCTGCCGCTCGATGATCCAGCGGGCCGCGCTGTTCATGGCCGCCTTGCGCAGCCGCTTCAGCGCGACCTTGCGATAGCCGTGCAGCAGCTTGTCGAGCCGCTGGAAGGCACCTTCCCAACTTCCCATCGGATCAAGGGGCTTGGGCGGATTTGGTAGGGCAGGGTCGGTGTGCAGCTCGTCGAGCGGGAACGGCGCGGGCCGCACCGGGCGCTTCGCCGAGACGACGGTCAGCGGGACGATCGTCTGGCGCGCCCAGCATCCGAAGTCGTAGATGTTCAGTGGCATCCACTTCGGGAAGTAGACGATCTCCGGCGGCATGTCCGGCAGGTCGTCCCACTTCCACCAGCCGAACAGCGCCAGCCAGATCCGGGTGAAGACCCGGGCGGCGGCGATCCCGCCCCGCTCCCGGATCCACGCGGACGCCTTCGCCATGTGGGGCTCGTCCGGGGCGTCCCCGGCCAGCCGCAGCGCGACGTACGCCTCGATGGTGGTGGAGAGTTCGCCCGGTCCTCCGTAGAAGGTGGCCCACGTGCCGTCCGCGCGCTGCTCGCCTCTGATGAAGAGCGCGGCGGCCCGCGTGGTCTTCTCGTCGCGGATGCCGAGGAACTGACGGAGCAGCAGGTCTTCGGCGTCCATGGTGACGTTGGTCTCCAGGTCGCCCTTCCACCAGCCCTGGGCGTTCTGCCGTGCCAGCAGGAAATCGGTGGCACGCCGTATGGCGTGCGCGGCGGCGTCCTGGCCCCCCGCCGCCACGGGGGTGTCGGTGTCGGTTTCGCTGGCCGAGGCAGCGCGGGGCGGCAGTGCCCCGGTGCTTCCGTCGGTCGTCGCTGTCATGGCTTCCCCTTCATGCAGTGGACGGATCTCTCTGCGGTGGGTCAGCCGTCGGCCGGTGCGCATCCGGTGACAGCACCGGCCGGCGACTACGCGAGGCCTATTCGACCGATGACGACGTTTCGTCGGTCGATGGCGATCATCTCTTCCGTACGACGACGAAGTCGGCGAGCGCCGCGAACTGGTCCCGCACGTACTCGGGCATCCGGATCGAGTCCAGCGCCTCGATGGCGATGGCGTGCTGGCGACGCGCCTCCTCGGCGGTCCACTCCCGACCGCCCGCCTCCTCGATGAGGGCGGCGCGCGCGGCGAACTCCTCCTCGGAGAAGTTCGCGAAGTCGCTGCTCTTGGCGTCTGCGGCGAGGAGCTCGCCGAGCCGCTCGGAGGCCTGGCCGCCCGCCGCGAGGGCGGCCACGACCGGCAGGGACTTCTTGCGCTGGCGCAGATCGCTCCAGGTCTGCTTGCCCGTGGCCACCGGGTCGCCCCAGATGCCCAGCAGGTCGTCGACGGCCTGGAAGGCGAGGCCGAGGTGGTAGCCGTACTTCTCCAGCGTGTCGGCGGTGTGGTCGTCGGCGCCGCCGAGGACCGCGCCGATGGAGCAGGCGCAGGCGAGCAGGGCGCCGGTCTTGTTGCCCTCCATCTCCAGGCACTCCTCGACGGTGACCCGCTCGCGGTGCTCGTAGGAGATGTCCTGGGCCTGGCCGTCGATGAGGGCGCGCGTCGCGGTGGTGATGCGGCGGGTGGCGCGGGCCGCCTCGGCGGTGCCGAGTTCGAGGAGGATCTCGTTGGCGAGGACCATCAGGGCGTCGCCGACGAGGATGGCCTGGGCGGGGTCGTACGCCTTCCACACGGTGTCGCGGTGGCGGCGCTGTTCGTCACCGTCCATCAGGTCGTCGTGCAGCAGCGAGAAGTTGTGCACCAGCTCCACCGCGACCGCGCCGGGGATGCCGACCTCGGGTGCGGCGCCGGTGACCTCGGCGGACAGCACGGCGAGCGCGGGGCGCACCGCCTTGCCGCCGTCGCCGTCGGCCGGGTTGCCGTGGGCGTCGATCCAGCCGAAGTGGTAGGCGGCGACCGTGTTCATGGGGGGCGCCAGCCGTTCGATGGCCGCCCGCAGCACGGGGGTGGCCAGGGTCCGCCCGCGCTCCAGGAGCGCGGTCACGTCCACCGCTGTCCTCCGAGCGGCCGCCTCGGCCGGGGGCACAGTGGGCACAGTCTCTCCTCTTGTTGCGGTACCGGGAGTGCGGGATCCGGTCCTGTGCGCATCGAGCGTCACGCTGCCTCCTCATAGGCGAAGAGGTGGTCTCGGGGCCGGCCCAGGGCGCCGAGCGCGGCGTCCGCCGCACTGACACCGCTGCGGACCGCACTCTCCATGGTCGCGGGCCACCCGGTGGCGGTCCACGCTCCGGCCAGGTACAGGCCGGGTGCCTTGGTGCGGGCGCCGGGCCTGAGCCGCCCGACGCCGGGGGTGGGAGCGAACGTCGCGGTGCGCTCCCGGGTCACGAAGAAGTCCCGCACGTGCGCGCCGCGCGCGTGGGGCAACAGCCGCTCCAGCTCCGGCAGATACCGCTCGCGCAGTACGGACACGGGTGCGTCGATCTCGTCCCGCGCGGCCGACTGCGACAGCGCCAGGTACTGGCCCTCGCTCAGCCCGGACGCCTCGGTCCGGTCGAACACCCACTGCACCGGGGAGCCGAGCGCCGCGAAGAACGGCCGCCGGAGCACCTTCCGGTCGTACACCACATGGACGTTGAGGATCGGCGCGGTACCGATCTCCAGCAGCCGCTCGGGGTGGTCGAGCGCCCCCTCCGGGAGCAGGTCGTGCGCCTCGCGCTGCGGTACGGCGAGGACGACCGCGTCGGCGTCGAGGCTCTCGCCGGGAACCTGGACCGTCCAATTCCCGTTTTGCTGAGGGGAGATGGAGGTGACGCGGGTACGGAGTTCGGTACGGACGCCCGCCGAGTCGAGCGCCTTGCGGGCCAGTCGGTCGTGCAGTGCGCCCAGCGGGACATGGGCCCAGCCGATGTCGGCCGCACCCGGGTCGGACAGCAGACCCGTCTTGAACACCATCGCGGCGAGCCCGAGGGAAGCATCTCCGGCCACCGCGTTGAGGGTGGCGACCCCCACGAGGTCCCACAGTGCCTCGACGGCACGCGCCGACTGACCGTGCTCGGCCAGCCAGCCGCCGAAGTCCCGCTCGTCCAGCGCGGGATCCGCGAGGTCCAGCGCCCTGAGCGCCAACGCCGCACGCCCCACTTTGGCGCGCTCGGCGAGCGAGAGATGGGTGTACGTGGCCAGGCTGCGCCCCAGATGCAGGGGCACGGGCAGCGCGTCGCGCCGCAGTCTGCCGAGCCGTCGCCCGGGCCTGCCGCCGGCGTCGAGCACCGGCACGTCGAGCCGGTCCTGCAGCGGGGCGAGCGCGGCTCCGTCGACGCGGTCGAGGAACCAGCGGTAGGCGGTGCAGCAGCGCAGATAGACGTGCTGTCCGTTGTCGACGGTCAGGTTGCCGCGCTGGAAGGAGAAGGCGAGCCCGCCGAGCCGTGGCCGCCCTTCCAGCAGCGTGACCCGCATTCCGGCGTCGGCGAGCGTGAGCGCGGCGGTGATGCCCGCCAGTCCCCCGCCGACCACCACGGCCGTGCTCCGGGGGCGGCCCGTACCATCCGCGGCCGGCGGCCTTTCGGGCTGTGCGTCGTCGGTCATCGTGCACCCTCCCCTGCCGGTCCGCCGAGGTGAGGAAACGGTCCGCGGCAGGCCGTCGCAGTCAGGGACGCCCTCTTGGTGCGGAGGGTTGCGTACCACTTTTTCCCGTTGGATTCACCTTGGACCGGATTGTCCCTCACGCGCGCCTCCTGACGGTACGGCGCGACACATGCCGGGCGTCCACACCGGACAGCCCGCGGACGGCGACGTAGGCCTTCTCGCGTCCGGGCAGCGAGACCCGGCCGCGCAGCACCGCTTCCGGTTCGCGCTCGATGCGGTCGAGGAGTCGCCGGTAGATGCCGGCCATGGCGGCGACACAGGCTCCGCTGCGCCGGTCGAGCATCGGCAGCAGCCGGTAGCCCTCGGCGAACAGGGCGCGGGCCCGGCGCACCTCGAAGTGCACCAGACCCGCGAAGTCGGAGTCGGCCGGCGGGAGCGGCCCGGCGAACCCGCCGGAGCAGCCGAACTTCGCGAGGTCGTCGGCGGGCAGATAGACCCGCCCGCCCTGGGCGTCCTCGCGAATGTCCCTGAGAATGTTGGTGAGTTGGAGCGCGAGCCCGAGGGTGTCCGCATACTCCGGCGCGCGTTCCGCACCACGCGCCCCGGGTTCGATGCCGAAGACACCGAGTGAGAGCCGTCCGATGGTGCCCGCCACACAGCGGCAGTAGGCCTTCAGGTCGTCCCAGGTCTCGTAGGTCTCGCCGTGTACGTCCATCAGGACGCCGTCGATGAGTTCGTCGAGGGCGTCGAACGGGATCGGGAACCGCGCCCCGGCATGGGCGAGGGCCACCACGACCGGGTCCGTGTCGTCCTCGTCGACGGCGCCGTCGCGGATTCGGGCGACCAGTGCCCGGGCCTCCTCCAGTCGGGCCGCCTTGACGTCGAGCGCGAGCGCGCCGTCGCCGATGTCATCGACGCGCCGGGAGAACGCGTACAGCGCGGACATCGCGCGACGCTTGGGCGTCGGCAGAAGTCTGATGCCGTAGGCGAAGTTACGGGCCTGCTGTCCGGTGACGGCCTCGCAGTAGCGGTAGGCGGCGAGTACCGGTGCGGACGCGTGTGGTTCCGACTCCACGGTCCGGATCACCCCTCTCCTCGCAGGGTCGCGCCCGCCTCGCGCAGCAGCCGGAGCTTGCCGGGCCTGGGCGGGCCGGGAAGTACGTCGAATTCGGCGGCGGCGATCGCGTGGACGGCCGCCCTTCCTCCCGCCACGAACCCCGCGAGGAGCAGCCTCAGCCTGCCCTGGACGCTACCCACGAGCGGGGTGCCCTCATCCAGGAGATTCCGGGCGCGTTCGGCCTCGTACGCGACCAGTGCGCGCACCGATGCGCCTGCCGTGGGCGCGGCGAGATCCGCCTCCTGGACGTGAAAGCGCTTCATGTCCGCGGTGGGCAGATAGACACGGTCGCGACCGAGGTCCTCGCTGACGTCCTGGAGGTGCTCGATGATCTGCAGCGCGGTGCAGATCGCGTCGGAGTGGCGGACCCGCTCGGGGGTCGTGGTGCCGGTGACGGCGAGGACCAGGTGACCGACGGGGTTGGCTGACAACGCGCAGTAGGCGAGCAGGTCGTCGTAGGTCTCGTACCGCTGGACCAGTTGGTCCTGGCGGTTGGCGGCGATCAGGGCGAGGAACGGCCCGGGGGTGAGGGAGCGGCGGCGGACGGTGCGCTGGAGGCGGCGCAGCAGCGGGTGGCCCGGAGTGGAGTCGAAGACCCTGTGGAGGTCGGCCTCGAAGGCATCGAGGAGGAGGAGCCGGTCGCCGGCGTCCTGCGGGGAGACACCCAGGAGGCGGGCGTCGGCGCTGCCGGGGGCGAGGTCGCCGTCACCGATGTCGTCGACGAGGCGGGCGAAGCCGTAGACCGCCATGAGGTCGTCGCGCCAGGCCCGGGGCAGGAAGAACGGCGCGACGGGAAAGTTCTCGGCCGCGGCCTTGTCGAGGGTGTCGCGCTCCGGGTCGCCGATGCGCGCCGTCCCGGTTACGGTCACCGCTCGTCACCCGGCACGGGGACGGCAGAAGCGCCTTCGAGCTGGGGAGTTTCCGTAGCCATGGCCATCACATCTCCCGTTCTACACTGCCGACCCAATACGCACTATTTCGGACACGCCGCCCGGCGGTCGGCGCATGCGGCGGATGCCGGGTGTCGCGCATTATGGACCTACTTGCCGTGATTCGGCACCGGTACACAGCTTACGTTGTACAACGCACCATGCTCCGTCGGGGTGTCCTGCACATCACAAGAACACACCGATTGCCCCCCATGATTCCTACGGGCAGCCGGAGTTGACTCTTCCCTTGCCGGAGTTGACGCTTCCTTTGCGGACACCGGCTTGCGGTCTCCTCCGCAGACGCCGGGCCCCGCCGGAGCAGTTCCGACAGGGCCCGGGACGCGTCGGGTCACTTGCCCGTGAACTTCTCGTACTCCTTCAGGACCTCTTCGGTGGGCCCGTCCATGCGGAGTTCGCCGCGTTCCAGCCACAGGACGCGGTCGCAGGTGTCGCGGATGGACTTGTTGTTGTGGCTGACGAGGAAGACCGTGCCGGCCTCCTTGCGGAGTTCGCGGATGCGGGCCTCGGATCGCTTCTGGAACGCCCTGTCGCCGGTGGCGAGTGCCTCGTCGATCATGAGGACGTCGTGGTCCTTGGCCGCCGCGATGGAGAAGCGCAGCCGGGCCGCCATGCCGGAGGAGTAGGTGCGCATGGGAAGGGTGATGAAGTCGCCCTTCTCGTTGATGCCGGAGAAGTCGACGATCTCCTGGTAGCGCTCCCGGATCTGCTCGCGGGGCATGCCCATAGCGAGGCCGCCCAATATGACGTTCCGTTCGCCCGTGAGGTCGTTCATCAGGGCGGCGTTGACGCCGAGCAGGGAGGGCTGGCCGTCGGTGTAGACCTTGCCCTTCTCCGCGGGGAGCAGGCCGGCGATGGCGCGCAGCAGGGTGGACTTGCCGGAGCCGTTGGAGCCGATCAGGCCGATGGCCTCGCCGCGGTAGGCGGTGAAGGAGACGCCCCGGACGGCGTGCACCTTGCGCACGCCCCGTTCCTCGCCGCGCTTGATGATGCGACTGAGGGCGGCGGTGGCGCTGCCCTTGCCGGTCTTGGCGCCGTTGACGCGGTAGACGATGTGCAGCTCGTCGGCGATGACGGTGGGGATGAGTGCGTCAGCCACGGCCGTACCTCTCCTCCGCCTTCCAGAAGTACACGAAGCCGCCGAACGCGACCAGCGCGGCCCAGCCGGCGGCGACCGCCCACACGTGCGGGGGCAGGTTCTCGGAGCCGTAGCCGTCGATGAGCGCGAAGCGCATCAGGTCCATGTAGATCGCGGCCGGGTTCCACTGGAGGATGTCGGCGATCCATGCCGGGTGCTTCTCCAGCATCACCGGGATCGAGAACATGACGCCGGACGCGTACATCCACGTGCGCATCACGAACGGCATCAGCTGCGCCAGGTCCGGGGTCTTGGCTCCCATTCGGGCGAAGACCAGCGCCAGGCCGGTGTTGAACAGGAACTGCAGCACCAGCACGGGGACAATCAGGAGCCAGGACAGCCGTGGATAGCTGCCGAAGCCGACCGCCACGCAGAACAGCACGATCATCGAGAACAGCAGTTGCTGGAGCTGCTGGAGCGCGAAGGAGATGGGCAGCGAGGCCCGCGGGAAGTGCAGGGCGCGCACCAGGCCCAGGTTGCCGGAGATCGCGCGGACGCCCGCCATCACCGAGCTCTGGGTGAAGGTGAACACGAACACACCCGTGACCAGGAACGGGATGTACACCTCGCGCGACATGCCCCGGTCGGCGTTCAGGATGAGACCGAAGATGAGGAAGTACACCAGCGCGTTCAGCAGCGGGGTGGCCACCTGCCACAGCTGACCGAGCTTGGCCTGGCTGTACTGTGCGGTGAGCTTCGCCTGGGAGAAGGCGAGGATGAAGTGGCGCCGCCCCCACATCTGGCGGACGTACTCGACGAGTCCGGGCCGGGCGCCGCTCACGGCCAGCCCGTACTTCGCGGCCAGCTCGGCCGCGGTGAGCCCGTCATCGGGCGACGGACGGTCGCTCACCACAACCCTGCCGTCATGCGTTGTCTCACTCACAAATGGAAACTTTCGTCCTCAAGGTGCGCAGCCTGGTCGGGCCGAGGCGGAAGCCTGGACCGGGTACGGCCGAATGCTCTCAGATACCGAGCTTGTCAGATGACGGGAGGTCGGCCCAGTCTGGTCAGGCGCCACACCGTACGCCACTTCATGGGCCGGCGCGGCCCGCACGGGCTCGTCCAGCCTTCCTTGAAACCGCCGAACCAGGCCCGCAGAGCGGGACGCGAGGGCTTGCGAAGCAGGGTCAGCAGCAGCCAGACGCCCAGGTAGACCGGCACGAGGAGGGCCGGGAGATTGCGGCGCGCGAGCCAGACGCGGTTGCGCGCGACCATGCGGTGGTAGACCGCGTGCCGGGAGGGCGCGGTGGTGGGGTGGAACAGCACCATGTCGGACCGGTAGTCGATCATCCAGCCCGCGTCGAGGGCCCGCCACGCCAGGTCGGTTTCCTCGTGCGCGTAGAAGAACTCGTCCGGAAGTCCGCCCACTTCGGCCAGGACCTGCGTACGGACCGCGTTGGCGCCACCGAGGAAGGTCGTCACCCGGGAGGAGCGCATCGGGTCGGCGGCGCGCAGCCGGGGCACGTGGCGCCGCTGGGTCTCGCCGGTGTCGGGGTCGGCGATGCGGAAGCTGATGATGCCGAGCTCGGGGTCGGCCTCGAAGGCCTGGCGGCACAGTTCGGCGGTGTCGTGGTGGGCGAGGAGGCCGTCGTCGTCGAGGAAGAGCAGGATGTCGACGTCCCGGCCGCTCGGGCCGAACGCCTCGATGCCGACGTTGCGACCGCCGGGGATGCCGAGGTTCTCGGGCAGTTCGATCGTCCGTACGCTCTCGGGAACGTCCGGGATGGGCGAGCCGTTGCCGACGACGACCACCTCGACCCGGTCGCCGTCCTGCTTGGCGACCGAGTCGAGAAGGGCGCGGAGCTCGTCGGGGCGGTTGCCCATGGTGATGATGACCGCGCCGACCTTCATGCCGCTGCTCACTTCAGCCTGCTGGAGGCGAGGATGGACACTAGATGCAGCAGCGTCTGGAGCAGGGCGATTCCGGCCAGTACGGCGACGCCGAGCCGGGAGAAGAACAGGTCGCCCCGGGCCTGGTCGAGGAACGCGAGGACCAGGATCAGCAGGGAGGCCTCGACGCCGAGGATCAGCCGGTGGAACTTCAGTGCGGCGGCGGCCTTGCGGGCCAGCGCCATGCCGGAGGAGCGCGGCTCGGACGCCGACTCCTGGACCGGCGGCTTGCCGGTCTGGTGCCGGGCGACGCCGACGAGGTCGGTCTCCGCCTTGATCAGGATGGCGCCGAGGGCGGCGAGGGTGCCGAGGAAGGCCCACAGCCAGTCGATACGGCCGCTGCCCCACAGGTCGGCGGCGCGCAGGCCGAAGCCGACGAGGACGGCCGCGTCGCACAGGTAGGCGCCGACGCGGTCCACGTAGACGCCGGCCATGGAGAACTGCTTGCGCCAGCGGGCGATCTCGCCGTCCACGCAGTCGAACAGCAGGTAGAGCTGGACCATGAGTACGCCGAGGACGGCGCCCGGGATGCCCGGCACCAGCAGGGCCGGGGCGGCGAGGACGCCGAAGACGGTCATCAGGTAGGTCAGCTGGTTGGGCGTGACCCGGGTGTTCACCAGGTGCCGGTCTATGCGCAGCGAGATTTCGCGCATGTAGAGCCGGCCGGCCCAGTGCTCGCCGCTCCGACGGTCCTTCACACCCGGGGGGTGAACGACCGGGCGGAGTTCAGCTACCGATGGCTTTGGCATAGTCGGCGTATGCGTCCTTGATCTGTTCGGTACTCAGTTCGAGGTGCTCGAGGATGGTGTAGCGGCCCGGCCGGGTCTGCGGGGCGAACTCCACGACCTGGACGAACTCGTCCATCGTGAAGCCGATCTCGTCCGGGAGGACGGGCAGCCCGTGGTGGCGGAGGACCTCGGCCATCTGCCCCGCGATCTCGTGGTGGCCGCGCAGGAAGGTGGCGAACGCGCCGCCGAGACCGCACTGCTCGCCGTGCAGGGCGTTGCGCCGGGGGAAGGTCAGGTCGAACGCGTGGCTGATCTCGTGGCAGGCGCCAGAGGCGGGACGGCTGTCACCGGCCACGGACATGGAGATCCCGCACAGCACGAGGGACTCGGACAGCGTCGTCAGGAAGTCGTCGTCGCCGACACCGCCGGGGTGGCGCAGCACGGCCTCGGCGGCCTGGCGGGCCATGGCGGCGGCCAGTCCGTCGACCTTCTCGCCGGTCTCCCGGCTGGACAGCTCCCAGTCGGCCACGGCGGAGATCTTGCAGATCACATCGCCGATGCCGGCCCGCACGAAGCGCACCGGGGCCTCACGGATGACGTCGAGGTCGATGACGATGCCGATCGGGTTCGGCACACCGTACGAGCCGCGGCCCGCGTCGTTGTCAAGGGTCGCGACCGGGGAACACAGACCGTCGTTGGCGAGATTCGTGGCCACGGCGACCAGCGGCAGGCCGACCCGGGCTGCCGCGTACTTGGCACAGTCGATGACCTTGCCGCCGCCGAGCCCGACCACGGCGTCGTAGTGACCGCCCTTCTTGATCGAGTCGGCGAGCCGTACCGCGCCGTCGATGGTGCCGTCGGCGTCGCAGAACCAGTCCGCCTCCGGAAACGCGGGGGCGAACCGGTCACGCAGCGCCGCGCCGGAGCCGGCGCTGATGGCGAAGGCCAGCCGGCCCGACGGCGCGATGCGCTGGTCCGACAGAATCGTCGCCAGGTCATCGAGCGCGCCGGGACGGATGTCCACGACGACCGGCGAGGGGATGAGCCTCGTCAGTACTGGCACGCGATCTCACGTCCCTTGGCGAGGTCGTCGTGGTTGTCGATCTCGACCCACTTGACGTCACCGATGGGCGCGACGTCGATGCGGAAGCCGCGGTTCACGAGCTCCTGGTAGCCGTGCTCGTAGAACTGCTGCGGGTCCGTCTCGAAGACCGTCTTCAGGGCGTCGGCCAGCTCGTCGGCCGCCTCGCCCTCGATGAGGGTGACGCCGATGTACTCACCGGTCGCCTCGGCCGGGTCCATCAGCTTGGTGATCTTCGTCATGCCACCCTCGGGTCCGACGACGACCTTCATCTCCTCGTCGGCGAGGGACTTCACCGTGTCGAGGGCGAGGATGATCTTCTTGTCGCCGCCGCGGGCGGCGAGGAGGGTCTTCTCGACGGAGACCGGGTGCACGGTGTCGCCGTTGGCGAGGATCACCGAGTGCTTGATGGCGTCACGGCCGCACCACAGGGAGTAGGCGTTGTTCCACTCCTCGGCCTTGTCGTTGTCGATGAGGGTGATCTTCAGGCCGTACTTGGCCTCCAGCGCCTCGCGGCGCTCGTAGACGGCCTCCTTGCGGTACCCGACGATGATCGCGACCTCGGTCAGGCCGATCTCGGCGAAGTTGCCGAGGGTGAGGTCGAGAACGGTGAGGCTGTCCTCGTTGCCTTCCGGGCCGACCGGCACCAGAGCCTTGGGCAGGGTGTCGGTGTAGGGGCGAAGACGCCGTCCGGCGCCGGCCGCCAGCACGAGGCCGATCATGCGGGTTCTCCTTCATCGTGTACGGCGGGTGCGCCGGTCTTATGGGCGGTCACCCAGAAGCGGATGCTCTCGAAGAGCACCAGCACGGCCACGGCCACGGCGAGAGCCGTGAGCGCGACCTTGAACTCAGTGGGCGCGAGCAGCGCGGCCAGGACGGTGACCAGCAGCGTCCTGCCTTCGTGCCCGCCGATCGCCCGCACCAGCCAGTGCGGCGGTGCTCCGGCGTTGCCGCGGATGCGGTACACCGTGTCGTAGTGATGGTAGGCGACCGCGGCCACCAGCCCGAAAGCCGCCGGCAGGGCTCCGTTCACATCGGCTTTGGCTGCCAGTACCAGAACGGTGCTGTATTCGGCGGCACGGAAGAAGGGGGGAACGAGCCAGTCGAGGGCGCCCTTGAGGGGGCGGGCGACGGCACCGCCCGCGAAGACCGCGTAGAGGACGGCGGCCATGCTCGTGAGAGGGCTGCCGAAGGGCTCCACCCATGCGAAGCCCAACATGTACGCCGCCCCAAGTGCCGCGATCAGCACCGGCGAACGGGAGAACGGACGGACCTGCGGTCGTCGTCCGGCCCGGGCCACCAGCTCGGCGAGCACACCGGAGTCCGCGAGGTCCGCGAGCGCCGTGGCCGCACGGTCCGTGCGCTCCGCCTTGCGCGTCAACGACCGCAGGACACGGCCCGCTGTGGTGTAAGTCGCAGCGAACGCGCACCCGATGAGCAGCGCGTAGAAGGTGATACGGGGAGTGGTGGCCGCCGTGAGGACCGCGATCATCGCCCAGCGCTCACCGATCGGCAGCACGATCATCCGGCGGATCCAGACCGTCCAGCCGACGCTGTCGAGCTTGTCGGAGAGGGCGGCGGTGGGGCTGGTGTTGGCGGTGGCGTCGTGGTTCGCCTCGTTGAAGGAGAAGTCGACGACGTGGCGGCAGGTCTGCAGGACCATCGCGCCCAGGGCGAGCGCCCATACGTCGTCACCGCCACGGGCGGCGCCGAGGGCGAGGCCCGCGTAGTAGGCGTACTCCTTGGCCCGGTCGAAGGTGGCGTCGAGCCAGGCGCCGAGCGTCGAGTACTGCAGCGAGTAGCGGGCCAACTGGCCGTCGGTGCAGTCGAGGACGAAGGAGAAGATGAGCAGCACACCGGCGGCGACGAAGCCGCCCCGGGTGCCGGTGGCCGCACAACCCGCCGCGATCAGGGCGGTGATGAGGGAGGCCGTGGTGACCTGATTCGGGGTCAGGCCCCGGCGGGCGCACCAGCGGGCGAGGTAGCGGGAGTACGGGCTGATGAAGTGGGTGGTGAAGAAGCCGTCGCGGGACTTCACCGCCGTACGCAGCCGTACGGCCTCGTCGTCGACGGCGGCGACCGCCTGGCGGGCCTCGTTGCAGGCCTGCGGGTCGGCGGGGACGACGGCGACCAGGGTGCCGAGTTCGGGCCGGTGCGGGGTGACGCCGTCCGCGTCGAGGGCGGCGGTGACACGGTCGGCGAGGTTGTCGACGGCGACCGCGGCACCGCCTGCTGTGGCGGAACTCTCCCGGGTCAGCGCGCGGGTCAGGGCCTGGCGGGCGGCGGCCTGCACGGTCACGGCTCCCGGCAGCGCGGCAGCGTCGAAGCGGGGGTCGGTGAGCCCCAGGCGCAGCGCGTGCACATGCCCCACGAAGCGCGAGTCGACGACGGCGACGCGCTGACCGGCGGGAACCGTCGCGAGGAGCGTCTCGGCGTCACCGACGTCGGAGGCGACCCGCACGTCGAAGCCGAGCGACCGCAGATCGCTCTCCAGCGACGATCCGGGGACCGGCTGACCGGTGAGGATGGCGGTCGACAGACGAACTCACTCCCTGGGTGCCGACGCGACCGCGCCGGGCATGTGCGTGGTTTTCATGCGCCCGGCCCGCATCGGCCCGGCGGCGTGTCGGCAGAGGTTATCGGATGAAGAGAAGCATCCGTTCACCACCCGTTAACGGCCAGCTCAACCTGGCCTGCTGGGCCCTCCGCCACGATCATCATCAGGGATCGGGGGGTCGGCCCACAAACTCCGGTTGACATATCGGCCTATAGGCGACACCCCTCACACGCAGTGCACACCTCCCACGGCGAATGGGCACAACGCCCTGACCTGCGTATCGTTTCCGCAGGTCAGGGCACATGACAACGGTGTTCAGTGCCGCGTTGCCCCATACCCCCCGCCCGTAGTTCACTGTGATCGCGAGCCGAATGCACGGGCATCACAACAGAATCGGGAAGGACGGATTCCATGGGGGCTGGGCACGATCACGGGCACGCGCATCACGCGCCGACCACGGGCACCGCGGCAGCGGCGTACCAGGGAAGGCTGCGAGTCGCGCTGTCGATCACGCTCACCGTCATGGTGGTCGAGATCGTCGGCGGTGTTCTCGCCGATTCGCTCGCGCTCATCGCGGACGCGGCGCACATGGCGACGGACGCGGTCGGCCTCGGCATGGCGCTGCTCGCGATCCACTTCGCGAACCGCCCGGCGAGCGGTAACCGTACGTTCGGTTACGCACGCGCCGAGATACTCGCGGCGCTCGCCAACTGTCTGCTGCTGCTCGGTGTCGGCGGCTATGTGCTGATCGAGGCGATCCAGCGTTTCGTCACACCCGCGGGGACCGAGGGCGGGCTCTCCATCGTGTTCGGCGCGATCGGCCTGGTCGCCAACATGATCTCGCTGACCCTGCTGATGCGGGGCCAGAAGGAGAGCCTGAACGTACGGGGCGCCTTCCTGGAGGTGGCCGCAGACGCGCTCGGCTCGGTGGCCGTGATCCTCTCGGCCGCGGTCATCCTGCTCACCGGCTGGCAGGCCGCCGACCCGATCGCCTCGCTGGTGATCGGCCTGATGATCGTCCCGCGGACGGTGAAACTGCTGCGCGAGACCCTCGACGTACTTCTGGAGTCGGCCCCCAAGAACGTCGACATGGCGGATGTGCGCACCCACATCCTCGCGCTGCCGGGGGTCGAGGACGTCCACGACCTGCACGCCTGGACCATCACCTCCGGCATGCCCGTCCTCTCCGCCCATGTCGTGGTCGGCTCGGACACCCTGGACTCCATCGGCAACGAGAAGATGCTCCATGAGCTCCAGGGCTGCATCGGCGACCATTTCGACGTGGAGCACTGCACCTTCCAGCTGGAGCCGGGCGGTCACGCGGCGCACGAGGCGAAGCTGTGCCACTGACCCACGCAGCGGTGGAAAGCGGGCGGTCCTCGTACCTGAGCCATCCGGAGTACTCCTCACGCCTCGGTTTCGTACGTGCATCCGGGTATGCCATCCGGCCGGGTTTCGACGTGTCCCCGTGCGGTGTGCGGGGGTAGGACATGCGGGTTGGCGTGAAGTGCCGGGAGTGCCGGATTCGTGCGGCAGACTTGGGACTCGAAGAACGAAGCGAAGGATGGGCATGCCGATCACACCTGCCACCGCGATGCACGGTTCATTGAACGGCACCACGGAAGCGATCCTGCTGGAACTGGTCGACGAGGACGGCACGACGATCGGCACGGCGGAGAAGCTCTCCGCGCATCAGCCGCCCGGGCAACTGCACCGGGCGTTCTCCGTCTTCCTCTTCGACGAGCGCGGCCGGCTGCTGCTCCAGCAGCGCGCGCTCGGGAAGTACCACTCCCCCGGCGTCTGGTCGAACACCTGCTGCGGTCACCCCTACCCGGGAGAGTCCCCGTTCGCGGCGGCCGCGCGGCGGACGTACGAGGAGCTGGGTGCCTCCCCGGCGCTGCTCGGCGAGGCGGGCACGGTTCGCTACAACCACCCGGACCCGGACTCGGGTCTGGTGGAGCAGGAGTTCAACCATCTGTTCGTCGGCCTGGTACAGGCCCCGCTGCGGCCGGACCCGGCCGAGGTCGCGGCGACGGCGTTCGTGACCCCGGCCGAGCTGGCGGAGCGGCACGCCAAGGACACCTTCTCGTCCTGGTTCATGACGGTCCTGGACGCGGCCCGCCCGGCGGTCAGAGAGCTGACGGGCCCGTCCGCGGGCTGGTGACCGTCACCCCTGGATCGGGTATGCGGGTTTGAGCGGCAGGGCGGCCCAGATCACCTTGCCGCCGGTCGCGGTGTGCTCCACGTCGCACGCCCCGCCCGCCGCCAGGGTGATCTCGCGCACCAGCAACAGCCCCCGGCCGCCGAGCCGACCATGGTCGGTCTCCAGGGCGGTCGGGCGGTAGGGGTGGTTGTCCTCCACCGACACCCGCACCCACTCGGCCCCGACGGCGATCTCGACGGCGAGCGTCGGCGACAGGAGCGCCGCGTGTTTGACCGCGTTCGTCACCAACTCGGAGACGATCAGCAGAAGCCCTTGGAGAAGGTCGTCCGAGATCGGCACTCCCTGCCGGACGAGCAGTTCCCGGACGGCGCGCCGCGCCTGCGGCACCGAGACGTCGACGGCGGCAGCGGTGAACCGCCAGACCCCTTCGTACGGCAGCGTTCCCGGCAGCCTCGGGTCGTCGGGGACGTACCCGCCGCCTCCAGGGCGTGGGTCGCCCGCGCGCCCTTGGTCGTCCATGGTCCGGTCGCCACCCTTGCGCTCGATTGTCACCACATGTCAAGTGTTGGTTACTCAGCGCGTTCTGCGGGTACCTGAACACAAGTCGGCATGAATCGGTGACATTTGACCACCCATGCCCGATTTGGGCGGCCGCACGATCACTCCCGTGCAGGGTTCGCCGGTTTTGGAACTATTCGGGTTGTACGGGTTTGACGCTCGCCCCGGCCGCCGCGCCCGCTCGGTCACTCTCCGTGAGGAGTGTGTCGATGAGGAGTGTGCCAATGACGTACGTTCAGGGTCCCTTCTTGATCGTATGGGCGCGAGGGGTGGCTAGCATCCGTTGCATGGAGCCTCAGCTGCTGCACACCGTCGCCGACGGCGTCGCGACCGTCGTCATTCACCACCCGGCCAAGCGCAACGCCATGACGGCCGGCATGTGGCGGGCCCTGCCGCCCCTGCTCGACCGGCTGGCCGCCGACACCGCCGTACGGGCGCTGGTGCTCACCGGGGAGGGCGGGACGTTCTGTGCGGGGGCCGACATCTCCACGCTGCGGGAGTCACCGGGTGAGGCCCAGGGGCTGGCCGTGCTCGCCGAAGAGGCGCTCGCGGCCTTCCCGAAGCCGACGCTCGCGGCGATTCGCGGGCACTGCGTGGGCGGGGGCGCGCAGTTGGCGGCGGCGTGTGATCTGCGGTTCGCGGAGGAGGGGGCCCTGTTCGGGATCACGCCCGCCAAGCTGGGCATCGTCTATCCGGCTTCCTCGACCCGGCGGTTGGTGGCTCTGGTCAGGCCGGGTACGGCCAAGTACCTGTTGTTCTCCAGTGAGTTGATCGACGCGGAGCGGGCGTTGCGTACGGGGCTGGTGGATGAGGTGCTGCCCGCGGGCGAATTGGGCAAGCGGGTCCCGGAGTTCGCGCGAGTGCTGGTCTCGCGCTCGCGGTTGACGCAGGCGGCGGCCAAGGAGTTCGCGAACGGCCGTACCGACCGGGACGCCTACTGGGCCGAGCAGGCGCGCGGCAGCGGCGACACCGCGGAGGGGGTCGCCGCGTTTCTGGAGCGCAGACAGCCGCGGTTCACGTGGAGCGTCTGAACTCCCTTGCCTTTTACAGTCTCTGGCTGATCGTCGACCGAGGGCTCAGCTCAGGACGAAGCGACTGTTCCGGCGGAACCATTCGACGAGGTAGGCGGGGGCCTTCTCCGGGGAGCCCGCGTCGTACGGCGGCTGCGGGTCGTACTCCGTCGCCAGCTGGATCGCCTGGGCCTGGTCGTCGCCCGCGATCCGGCCGAGCAGGGTCAGCCCCATGTCGATGCCGGAGGAGACACCGGCCGCGGTGACGTACTTGCCGTCGAACACCACCCGCTCCCCTGTCGGCTCCACACCCAGCCGCTTCAGCTCGTCCAGGGCCAGCCAGTGCGAGGTGGCCCGGCGGCCATTCAGGAGGCCCGCGGCGGCGAGCAGCAGGGAGCCGGTGCACACCGAGGTCGTCCAGGTGCTGGTGGCGTCGGCGGTGCGCAGCCAGCTCAGGAGCGCCTGGTTCTCCATCTGCGCGGTCTGCCCCGGGCCGCCGGGGACGATCACGATGTCGGGACTCGGCACCTCGGTCAGGGTCTTGTCGGCGGTGATCGCGAGGCTCGCCTGGTCGGTGCGGACAGGCCCGGTCTCCTCGGCGACGAAGACGAGTTCCGAGTCGGGGAGGCGGCCGAGGGTCTCGTAGGGGCCGACCGCGTCGAGGGCGGTGAAGCGGTCGAACAGGACGATGGCGATCTGCATGAGGATTCCCTTCAAGGAGCTTCAAGGAGTGGGAGCGGAAGCCGGGCGGAAGCGGCGGCGGTACTCCGCCGGGGCCGTGCCGAGGGCTTTCACGAAGGCGCGGCGCATGGCCTCGGAGGTGCCGTAGCCACAGGCGCGGGAGATCTCCTCGACGCCGTCGGAGGTGTCTTCGAGGAGGCGACGGGCGTGTTCCAGGCGGACGCGGTCGACGTAGCGGCCCGGGGTCATGCCCGTCTCGGCCTGGAAGGCGCGGGCGAAGTGGCGGGGCGAGAGGCTGGCGCGGGCTGCCAGCCGCTCGACGCCCAGGTCATCGCCGGGATGCTCGGTGATCCACTGCTGGACCTCGCGGAGCGGTTCGCGCCGGGCGGTCTGGGCGGCGAGCTGGGCGCTGAACTGGGCCTGGTTGCCCGGTCGGCGCAGGAAGACGACCAGCTGGCGGGCGATGGAGAGGGCGACCTCGCGGCCGAGGTCCTCCTCGACGAGCGCCAGGGCGAGGTCGACGCCGGCGGTGACGCCCGCGGAGGTGGCGATGTGGCCGTCGCGGATGTAGATGGGATCGGGGTCGACCTCGATCGCCGGGTGATCGCGGGCCAGCTTGGCGCAGTACGCCCAGTGGGTGGTAGCCCGGCGGCCGTCCAGGAGGCCCGCCTCGGCGAGCAGGATCGCGCCGGTGCAGACCGAGACCAGGCGCTCGGCTCGCGGGCCGTGCTCGCGCAGCCAGGCGACGACCTCCGGGGCCGGGTTCCGGGTGCCGTGGCCGCCCGGGACGAGCAGTGTGTGCGGGGCGGGCGCGGCGGCGAGGGCGTGGTCGGGGACGAGGGTGAGGCCGCTGGAGGTGCGGACGGGGGCGCCGTCGAGGGAGGCCGTGCGGATGCGGTACGTGTCCGGGGTGTGGAGTTCCGCGCCGGCGAAGACCTCCAACGGGCCCGTGACGTCGAGGCTCTGCACACCGTCGAAGAGGACGGCCAGGACGGTTCGCATGTCCTCGATTCTTGGGTGGGCGGCGGATGGCCGCAATGACGAGTAGCCCACCTTTTCTGCCATGGCGGTGGCGAAGGCAGGCACCCCCTGCCGCACGAACCGACCAGTCGGTAACCTGCCGGGTATGACCTCTTCTCTGCCGGAGCGCGCCGGTCGGCGCTGCCACAACCTCCTCAATCCGCTCCACTCCGCGCACTACTTCGCGCCGGACCTCGGGCGGGAGCTGGCCGCCGTGGGGATCGAGGACCCGAGCGCGGCGTACTTCGCGGTGCGGGCCGCGGCTATGGGCGAGGTCGGGGCCGGTGTGGTGACGGCGACGTTCTTCAACTTCCGGTACGAGCGGGTGGCGGAGCATGTCCCGGCGGTGTGGGAGACGGCCGCTCCGGCGGTGGTGCTGGCGGCGCGCGAGCGCGTCGTCGACGCCTCGCTACGGCGGCTGCTCGGCGAGGAGCTGATCGGCGCCAAGGAGGTCGCCGAGGCGGCGGAGCTGGCGCTGCGCGCCACCGAGGCGTGCGTACGGATCGCGCGCCCCCTGTATGCGGCGCACGCCGATCTGCCCGTTCCCGCAACGCCCCACCTCGCGCTGTGGCACGCGGCGACACTGCTGCGCGAGCACCGGGGCGACGGGCATCTCGCGGTGCTTCTCGACGCCGGCCTCGATCCGGTGGAGGCCCTGGTCAGCCATACCGCGACCGGCAAGGGCATGTCCCCGAAGTGGGTCCTCGCGACACGCGGATGGACCCGGGACGACTGGGACGCTGCGAGCGAGCGGCTCCGGGAGCGGGGGCTGCTCGACGGCGCGGGCGAGCTGACGGCGGCGGGTGTCTCGCTGCGCAAGGAGATCGAGGCCGCGACGGACCGTCTCGATCTGGCGCCGTACGAGCATCTGGGCGCGACCGGGGTGGAACGGCTCACCGAGCTGGCGACGGGGCTCGTGACGACGATGCTCGCCGCCGGGGCGTTCCCCGCGGGGATGGTCGGCAAGGGCTGACGGTTCGGGCATGAAGAGCGAGGCGCGCGGTACCCGGTTCTTTCCTGGCCCTGTCGGTCGGGAGAGGAAAGGGGAAGTTCGTGTTCCGTGCGATCGCAGATGTGTTGCGGCAGATCGGAGGAGCCATCGCGACGGTCGTGACACTGCCGTTCCGGGCCCTGGCCCGGCTCTTCGGCGGTGCGTCGAGCTCCACCCACCGCACCGGACGGGCCCGCCGGGCCTGACTCCGGCCGCGAGTCGACGAGCGGCTCGTGCCGCCCTGATCCCCCGTTGTCGGCGCCACCTGCCACAATTGCCGCGCAACCTCAGTGGAGAAGGCGGTACGGGATCGTGACGACACCCGGATCCATCGAAGTAGGGTCCATCGAAGGCAGGATCGCCGAGGAACTCGGCGTACGGGAGCGGCAGGTGAAGGCCGCGGTCGAGCTGCTCGACGGCGGTTCGACCGTGCCCTTCATCGCCCGCTACCGCAAGGAAGCGACCGAGATGCTCGACGATGCGCAGCTGCGCACGATCGAGGAGCGGTTGCGGTATCTGCGCGAGCTGGAGGAGCGGCGGACGGCGATCCTCGACTCGGTGCGCGAGCAGGGCAAGCTGACGCCCGAGCTGGAGGCGCAGATCCGCGGCGCCGAGACCAAGGCACGGCTGGAGGACATCTACCTCCCCTTCAAGCCGAAGCGGCGCACGAAGGCGCAGATCGCCCGTGAGGCCGGGCTCGAACCACTGGCCGAGGGGCTGCTGGGCGACGCGACCGTGGAGCCCCTCGCGGCCGCCGCGGCCTTCGTCGACGCCGACAAGGGGGTCGCCGATGCGCAGGCCGCCCTGGACGGCGCGCGGGCCATCCTCACCGAGCGGTTCTCGGAGGACGCCGACCTGATCGGCGAGCTGCGCGAGCGCATGTGGGTACGAGGCCGGCTGGCCGCGAAGGTCAAGGACGGCAAGGAGGAGGCGGGCGCCAAGTTCGCCGACTACTTCGACTTCGCCGAGCCCTTCACCGAGCTGCCCTCGCACCGGATCCTGGCGATGCTGCGCGGCGAGAAGGAGGACGTCCTCGACCTCGTCCTGGAGCCGGAGGAGCCCACGGACGGGCCTTCGTCGTACGAGGGGATCGTCGCTCACAAGTTCGCGATCGCCGATCGCGGGCGGCCCGCCGACAAGTGGCTGACGGACACGGTCCGTTGGGCGTGGCGCACCCGGATCCTGGTGCACCTCGGCATCGACCTGCGGCTGCGGCTGCGTACGGCCGCCGAGGACGAGGCGGTGAACGTGTTCGCGGCGAACCTGCGCGACCTGCTGCTCGCCGCCCCCGCCGGGACGCGCGCGACGCTCGGCCTCGACCCCGGTTTCCGTACGGGTGTGAAGGTCGCCGTGGTCGACGCGACCGGCAAGGTGGTCGCCACCGACGTCATCTACCCGCACGTCCCGGCCAACAGGTGGGACGAGGCCATCGCCAAGCTGGCGCGGCTCGCGAAGGAACACGCGGTCGAGCTGATCGCGATCGGCAACGGTACGGCGTCCCGTGAGACCGACAAGCTCGCCGGTGAGCTGATCACCAAGCACCCGGAGTTGAAGCTCACCAAGGTGATGGTGTCCGAGGCGGGCGCGTCCGTGTATTCGGCGTCGGCCTTCGCCTCGCAGGAGCTGCCGGGCATGGATGTGTCGCTGCGGGGTGCGGTCTCGATCGCGCGCCGGCTTCAGGATCCGCTGGCCGAGCTCGTGAAGATCGACCCGAAGTCGATCGGTGTCGGGCAGTACCAGCACGACCTGTCCGAGATGAAGCTCTCGCGTTCGCTGGACGCGGTGGTCGAGGACTGTGTGAACGGCGTCGGCGTCGATGTGAACACGGCGTCCGCACCGCTGCTGGCGCGGGTCTCCGGCATCTCCTCCGGCCTCGCGGAGAACATCGTGGCGCACCGCGACGCCAACGGTCCGTTCAAGTCGCGCGCCCAGCTCAAGGGCGTCGCGCGGCTCGGGCCGAAGGCGTACGAGCAGTGCGCGGGCTTCCTGCGGATCCGGGGCGGGGACGATCCGCTGGACACGTCCAGCGTGCACCCGGAGGCGTACCCGGTGGTACGGCGGATGGTGAAGTCCGCGGGCAGCGAGGTCGCGGCGCTGGTCGGCAACACGAGTGTGCTGCGGTCGCTGAGGCCGGGGGACTTCGTGGACGAGACGTTCGGTCTGCCGACCGTGACGGACATTCTCAAGGAGCTGGAGAAGCCGGGGCGGGATCCGCGGCCGGCCTTCAAGACGGCGACGTTCAAGGAGGGGGTCGAGAAGATCTCCGACCTTGTCTCCGGGATGGTGCTGGAGGGTGTCGTGACGAATGTGGCGGCGTTCGGGGCGTTTGTGGATGTCGGGGTTCATCAGGACGGGCTGGTGCATGTGTCGGCCATGTCGAAGACGTTCGTGAAGGATCCTCGGGATGTGGTGAAGCCTGGGGACATCGTGAAGGTGAAGGTGCTGGACGTCGATATTCCGCGGAAGCGGATTTCGTTGACGCTGCGGTTGGATGATGAGGCCGCGGGTCAAGGGCAGGGTCAGGGGGCGTCGGGTGGGGCCTCCTCGCGGGCGCAGCGGGGGGCTCGTGGGCCTCAGCAGCAGCGGCAGCAGGGGCGTGGTGGAGGCGGTTCGCGGCAGGGTGGTGCTGCCGTGCCGGCTCCGGCCAACAGTGCGATGGCTGATGCGTTGCGGCGGGCCGGGTTGGTGGATCCCAAGCGGCGTTGAGGTTGCGGCGGGGGTTTTGCGCCCCCGCCGCCCCTACCCGTCCCTCCCCCACTCTCGGCTCCGCTCGAGCGGGGGGACCCCCATCCAGGGGCTGCCGCCCCTTCGACCCCGCCAGGGCGCCTATGAGCTCGGGGGTGCGGTTTGTACGGCGAGTGCGGGTCGTTCGCGGCTTGTCGCGCCAGTTCCCCGCGCCCCTGCTTTTCAGGCCCTTTTCTGACCCGGGGCTAGCGTTCCGTCAGCTTTCCCGCGGCTACCTCCAGGCGCCTTGTCACCCTTACCGCTTCCAGCATTCGGCGGTCGTGGGTGACCAGGAGCAACGTGCCCTCGTAGGAGTCCAGGGCGGATTCCAGTTGTTCGATGGCCGGGAGGTCCAGGTGGTTGGTGGGCTCGTCGAGGATCAGGAGGTTGATGCCTCGGCCCTGGAGGAGGGCCAGGGCGGCGCGGGTGCGTTCGCCTGGGGAGAGGGTGATCGCGGGGCGTAGAACGTGGTCGGATTTGAGGCCGAACTTGGCGAGGAGGGTGCGGACTTCGGCCGGTTCGATGTCGGGGACGGCCGCGCGGAAGGCATCCAGGAGCGACTCGGGGCCGTGGAAGAGTGCGCGGGCCTGGTCGACCTCGCCGACGAGGACTCCGGAGCCGAGAGCGGCGTGGCCCTGGTCGAGAGGGATGCGGCCCAGTAGGGCGCCCAGCAGGGTCGACTTGCCCGCGCCGTTCGCGCCGGTGATGGCGATCCGGTCCGCCCAGTCGATCTGCAATGACACCGGGCCGAAGGAGAAGTCGCCCCGTCGTACCTCGGCGTCGCGGAGGGTGGCGACGACCGCGCCGGAGCGCGGGGCCGCCGCGATCTCCATGCGCAGCTCCCACTCCTTGCGCGGCTCCTCGACGACGTCGAGCCGTTCGATCATGCGCTGCGTCTGCCGGGCCTTCGACGCCTGCTTCTCGCTCGCCTCGCTGCGGAACTTGCGGCCGATCTTGTCGTTGTCGTTGCCCGCCTTGCGCCGGGCGTTCTTGACGCCCTTGTCCATCCAGGAGCGCTGCATCTGGGCGCGGTCCTGGAGGGCGGCCTTCTTGTCGGCGTACTCCTCGTAGTCGTCGCGCGCGTGCCGCCGGGCCGTCTCGCGTTCCTCCAGGTAGGCCTCGTAGCCGCCGCCGTAGAGGTTGATCTCGTTCTGCGCGAGGTCGAGTTCGAGGACCTTGGTGACGGTGCGGGTGAGGAACTCGCGGTCGTGGCTGACGACCACCGTGCCCGCGCGCAGGCCGGCGACGAAGCGTTCGAGCCGTTCCAGGCCGTCGAGGTCGAGGTCGTTGGTGGGCTCGTCGAGGAGGAAGACGTCGTAGCGGGAGAGGAGGAGGGAGGCGAGGCCGGCCCGGGCCGCCTGGCCGCCCGAGAGACCGGTCATGGGTTGGTCCAGATCGACGGCGAGGCCGAGGGAGTCGGCGATCTCCTCCGCTCGTTCGTCGAGGTCGGCGCCGCCCAGGTCGAGCCAGCGCTCCAGGCTGGTCGAGTACGCGTCGTCCGCGCCCGGGGCGCCGTCGACGAGAGCCTGCGTGGCTTCGTCCATCGCCCGCTGGGCCTCGGCCACCCCTGTGCGCCGGGCGAGGAACTCCCGTACGGTCTCGCCCTCCCGGCGCTCCGGCTCCTGCGGCAGATGACCGACGGTCGCCGTGGGCGGGGACAGGCGCAGCTCCCCCTGTTCCGGTGGGAGCAGCCCCGCGAGCAGCCGGAGCAGCGTGGACTTGCCCGCGCCGTTGGCGCCGACCAGCCCGATCACATCGCCGGGGGCGATGACGAGGTCGAGCCCGGAGAAGAGGGAGCGGTCGCCGTGGCCGGCGGCGAGATTCTTGACGACGAGGGTGGCGGTCACAGGGGGCGATCCTAATGACTACCGGCGGAGCAGCGCGCCTCCAGTCCCCCCACCCCTCGGTTCATCTCCCTATCGGCTCCACCAGCACCGTCCCCGATGTCCGGGCCACGATGAACGATTCTCCCTTCACGGACTTCGGATCCAGCCCGATCCGGTGCTGCCCCGCCGGAAGGATCCCGTCGAAGAACTTGTGCGTATGCGTCCGATACAGACGGTCCAAGCGGTACGCGGTCAGCTCCACCCGGCACGTGGAGGTGATCTCGATGCCCGCCTGGCCGTCGGCGGCGACGAGGCGGGTGAGCCGACGCTGCTGGGCCGGGCTGCGGTCGAGGGCGTGTTCGATCTGGGCGACGAGGAGGGGGATGATCGGGGCGAGCCCGTCGACGTACGCGACCTGGACGCCGGCGCCCTCGAAGGCCCGCCGTACGGCGGCACGGTCCGCCTCGCCCACGGGCCGGCCGAAGGCCACCGCGCCGTAGGCGCGCAGTTCCTCGGGGGACACGCCGGTGGCGTCCTGCGCTATGTCGGCGCCGATACCGATGGCGCGCAGGGCGGCGGCGAGTTTGGCGAGCACGGCTACGCGGGCACCGATGAGGAGAACGCGGCGCCGGGCCGCCGACTCGTCGGCGGTCTCGCGCAGCAGGGACTGCAGCGCGCTCTGATACTCGGGGCCGCGGAACCGGAAGGGGCCGATGCCCGTGTAGCCGTTCAGTTTGAGGTCGGCCTCCTCCTCCGTCTGCCACGCGAAGTCGCGCCACACATAGTCGTCGCCGGCCCGCTCTATCACCGCGGTCACGGCACCGCAGCCGAGGTCGGCGCATTCCGGACAGCCGTAGATGACGTACCGGCCATCCGGCAGGGGAGCTTCGGCCTCCAGGAGCAGACCGCGCACCTGGGCGCTGAAGATGGAGGGCGGGACGTCGGAGGCGAGAGGGGAGACGGCGTCGAGGTCGGAGAGCTGGAACAGCAGCGGGCGTCCGTCGACGATGAAGTCCACGAAGTCCCGGTGCACTTGGTAGGCACCGTTGGCGAGGACCCCACCGGCGCGCATCGCCGGTGCCAGGCCGAAGGTCGCGTACTCGGCAGACATGCTGTGAGTATCCCCACAAATTCCGACTTGTGAGCACGGCATGACATATTCCGCTAACGTCCCGTCGTGACCAGGGAATCGAACAGTGACGTGATCGTGGTCGGTGGCGGAGTCGTCGGGCTGGCGACGGCCGTCGTTCTCGCGGAGAGCGGCAGACAGGTACGGGTCTGGACACGTGAGCCCGCCGAGCAGACGACGTCCGCCGTCGCGGGCGGACTGTGGTGGCCGTACCGGATCGAGCCGGAGGCCCTCGTCGGCGAGTGGGCACTCGCGACGCTCTCCGTGTACGAGGAGTTGGCGGCACGGCCCGACGAGACGGGCGTACGCATGGTCGAGGGCGTACACGGCGGGACCACACTGGACGGGCTCGGCGACTGGGCCTCACATGTGCCGGGGCTGCGGGCGGCCACCGCCGAGGAGTACGCCGGGACGGGCCTGTGGGCGCGACTGCCGGTCATCGACATGCCGGCCCATCTGCGGTGGCTGCGCGAGCGGTTCGTCGCGGCGGGCGGGACGGTCGAGGAGCGTACGGTCACGGATCTCGCCGCGGTCGACGCGCCGGTCGTGGTCAACTGCACGGGGCTCGGCGCGCGGGAGTTGGCGCCGGATCCGGCCGTACGGCCGGTTCGGGGGCAGTTGGTCATCGTGGAGAACCCCGGGATCACCACGTGGCTCGGCTTGGTGGACGGCGCCAACGCGAAGAGTACGTACTTCATACCGCAGCCGGATCGGTTGATCCTCGGTGGTACGGCGGAGGAGGACGACTGGTCGCTGACGCCGGATCCGGTGATCGCCGAGGAGATCGTTGCGCGGTGTGTGGCAGTGCGGCCGGAGATCGCGGGGGCGCGGGTGCTCGAACACCGGGTGGGGTTGCGGCCCGCCCGCCCGGCGGTCCGCCTGGAGCGGGTGCCGCTGAGGGGCGGGCGGGTGTTGGTGCACAACTATGGGCATGGCGGGGCGGGCGTCACGGTGGCGTGGGGTTGCGCGAGGAAGGCCGCACAACTGGCTGCCGGGTGATCGTCAGGGGCGCGGGACTGTGACACATGCGGCTCCGCCGCGCGGGCGCGACCAGCCACAGACGGCCCGCAGCCCTCCACTCACAGCTGCCCCTACGGAGTTCAATCGTGCTGATGCCCTATCGGATCCCCCTCGATCTCCGTTCCCTGCCCCGGCCCCACCCTGATCTCGAACTCGCCGTCGTACCGCGTGTGCCCCTGGACGACGGCGAGTTCGACCGCGGCGGAGGCCATCTCCTCGCGGATGATGACCGGGTCGCGGCGAAGGTCGCGCATCATGGCGACGCACATGCCGATCATCACCAGCACGAAGGGCGCGGCGGCCAGGATCGTGAGGTTCTGGAGGCCGGTGAGGGCGTCCCCCTGGCCGCTGCCGACCAGAAGCATGATCGCGGCGACCGCTCCGGTGACCACACCCCAGAAGACGACGACGAAGCGGCCGGGTTCGAGGGCGCCGCGTTGCGAGAGCGTGCCCATGACGATGGAGGCCGCGTCGGCGCCGGAGACGAAGAAGATGCCGACCAGGATCATCACGAGCAGGCTGGTCACTGTGGCGATGGGGAACTCGTTGAGTACGGCGAAGAGTTGGCCCTCAGGGGTCGCTTCCTCGCCGAGTCGGCCCTGTTCCTGGAGCTTCATCGCCGTACCGCCGAAGACGGCGAACCAGACGAGACTGACCGAGCTGGGGACGAGGATGACGCCGCCGACGAACTGGCGGATGGTGCGGCCACGGCTGATGCGGGCGATGAACATGCCGACGAAGGGCGTCCAGGAGATCCACCACGCCCAGTAGAAGACGGTCCAGCTGCCGAGCCAGTCGGCCACGCCCTGGCCGCCGGACGCCTCGGTGCGGCCCGCGAGTTGGGGCAGGTCGCCGAGGTAGGCGAAGACCGAGGTGGGGAGCAGGTCGAGGACGAGGATCGTCGGGCCCGCGACGAACACGAAGACGGCGAGCAGCAGGGCCAGCACCATGTTGGTGTTGGACAGCCACTGGATGCCCTTCTCCACACCGGACACGGCGGAGGCCACGAACGCCAGGGTCAGTACGGCGATGATGGCGACGAGCAGCCCGGTGCTCACCTTGTCCATCCAGTCCAACTCCTGGACGCCCGAACCGATTTGGAGCGCGCCGAGGCCGAGGGAGGCCGCCGAGCCGAAGATGGTGGCGACGATCGCGAGGATGTCGATGATCCGGCCGCCGGTGCCGTTCGCGTGTTTCTCGCCGATCAGCGGGGTGAAGACGGCGCTGATGGTCTGGCGGCGGCGTTTGCGGAAGGTGCTGTAGGCGATGGCGAGGCCGACCACCGCGTAGATCGCCCAGGGGTGCAGCGTCCAGTGGAAGAGGGTGGTCGCCATGGCCGTTTCCATGTGCTCGCCGGAGCCCTCGGGGTTCGTGCCGGGCGGGGGCGAGGCGTAGTGCGCGAGGGGCTCGCTGACGCCGTAGAACATCAGGCCGATGCCCATGCCGGCGCTGAACATCATCGCGACCCAGGACACCGTGCGGAACTCGGGCTTCTCGCCCTCGACGCCGAGGTGGATACGGCCGTAGCGACTGACGGCGAGCCACAGGGCGAAGACCACGAAGCAGGATGCGGCCAGCATGAAGGCCCAGCCGCCGTTGTGGATCAGGCCGCTCAGCATCTTGCCGGAGACCTCTTCGAGCGAGTCGGTCGCGAGGGCGCCCCACAGGACGAAGGCCAGGGTGAGCGCCGCCGTCACGCCGAACACGACACGGTCCGTCCGGGGCCGCCCGCCGCCGGGGAGACCCGCCTCCGAGCCCGGAAGCGCGCCTCCCCCGTGGTGGGTGGATTTGTGATCTTGCGTCACAGATGAAACCTTTCCGCGAGTGGCTGGAACGAGCTTCACCTGCCCACTGAGCCGCACCGCATGTGACGCCGATCCCCTCTTTTTCAGCAGGTCGCGTCGGGCTCCCCCACCGTCAGGCGGTACGGCGCGCGCTCGTCGAACAGCAGCGGGACGAGAGCGCGCAGTTGCTGGCGCAGCGGGACGAGTACGCCGTCGCCGTCACGGTCGGGCCGCGCGTGGACGCCGTGCAGGGCCAGCTCGTCGGCGGACTCCTCGTACTGCTGTGCGGTGAGCCGGTAGCCGCAGGGCGGGTCCTGGATGACCTCGGCTGGTTCGGCGGGGTCGTTGTCGGCGCCGCCGAGGTAGACCGGCCCGGTGTCGCGCAGGCCGGCGAGACGGGCCGCGCGGGTCGTCGCGTCGACCTGTCGGCCGCGGTCACCGACGAAGCCGAACAGGCCCTTTAGGGCGGCCAGTTGGGAGTTCACCCGGCGCAGGTTGTTCGTCTGCTCCGGGGTGTCGTCTGTCAGCGGTTCCACTCGGCTTTCGATGAGGAGTCCGACGGAGTGCTTGATTCCGGACATGTTCCGCAGGATGCGTTCCTGGCCGTCGCCCGCGACCTGGCGGATCGGTTCGCCGGTGACGGGATCGGTCCAGATGCCGTACGTGCCCGTCGTGTGGCCCGCCGCCCGCGCGGCCGGGCGTACGTGGTCCAGGGACAGGTTCCGGGCCTCGGTGTGGACGGCCGCGTCGGTGTTGAGGTTGCGCGGCCAGAGGTCGAACAGGTCCTTGTCGTAGTACCGGGGTGTGGCGGTGTATTCGTGCAGGTCGTAGACGACATCGGGCTTACGGTCACGGACGACGGCGGCGAGCGCCCGGGCCTCGGCCGTCTTCAGCGCCAGATGGTCGCGGTTGATGTCGACGCCGTCGCTGTTGCCCCGGGTGTCGGCGGCCCGGCCGTCGGGGTTGGCGGTGGGCACGACGAGCACGGTGGTGCTTTTCAGCAGCCGCTCGGTCCGCTTGTCCTCGGTGTGGGCCAGGTCGCGGATCGTGGTGAGGCAGGCCTCGCGGCCGGAGGGCTCGTCGCCGTGCTGGCTGCACATGAGGAGCACCGTGCGGGACGTGGGGCGGGTGCCGATGCGGACGAGTCGCAGCGGGCGGTCCTGTTTCGTGGTGCCGATGCGGGTGATCGACACGCGGTCGCTCGCCCGGTCCACGGCGGCCAGGAACTCCTGCTCCTCGGGCTGGCTGGTCCAGCGGGCGCCGCCCGATTGTTCGAAGCCTGTGCGCGGCGGGGTCGTGGTGGTGTCGTCCGTGGCGTATGCGGGTGCCGAGAGCAGGGGTGCGGCGATGGCGGCAGCGGCGATCGCCATCGCGATACGGGGGGTTCTCATGAGCTGCTGCCCGGGATGCGCGCGGCCTTGCTCGGGTCGCGTACGCCGTCGAGGACGGAGGCGTCCGGTGTCTTCGCCGGCCTGCCCGCCGTGGCCTTCGTGAAGGCTGTCGCGCCGCCGACCAGCGGTACCTGTGCGGAGGTGCGCTTGAGGTCGATGGTCAGCGTCGGGGTGGTCGACGGCGGGTCGAGGAGGCCGTTGTCGGTGCCCGCGATGATCAGGGCGAGGCGGTGGCCCTTCGGGACGACGTGGTCGGTCGCGTGGAGGTCGAGGGTGATCGTGTACGGGTTGCCGGGGGCGAGCGGGGCTCCCGTGTCGGAGGAGTGGTTGCCGAGGTCGGCCCAGCCTCGGCTGACGATCGTGTAGTCGACGTCGGCCGTCTTGGCGGCGGTCTCCCGGAAGCAGGAACTGTCGCCGGTGGTACTGGGGCCCCAGCAGGTGCGCTCGGTGAGGGTGGTGATGCCCTCGCCGGCGGTGGCGTAGTCGCGGATGGTGTCCGGGCCGAGGTCCACGAGGACCGCCGAGAGGTGGGCGGTCGAGGTGGTGGGCGTGGCGGTGACGGTCACCTTGGAGGAGCCGGACAGGCGCAGTTGCTCGGTGAGCGGCCCGGTGGCGAAGCCTGCCTTGTCGGGGGTGGACTTGTCGACGTATGCGGCCCAGTCGGTCTCGCTCAGGGCCGGGTTGTCGGTGAAGGTCTCGGTGCCGGTCCGCCCCCGTAGGCCGAGGGTGCCGACGCCCGGCTCGCTGCCCTTGGCCGGGCGGAGTGTCGTGGCCTTGGTGCCGCGTGGCGGCCAGACCTTGGCGGTCTCCCACTGGTCGGGGTGGCGTTCGATGTCGGCCATGGGCTCGTCGTCGATGCCGTTGTCGTAGCCGAGGAGTTCGTGGTCGAACCAGCGGTGCAGGGTGTCGACCCACTCGGCGCGGCGGAAGTCGAAGGGGTCGACGTGGCCGACCTGGGAGAGCCAGATCTTGCGCTCGACACCGTGCTTCGCGAGGGTGTCCCACCACTGGCCGAAGTGCTTGGGGCGGACGTTGAGGTCCTGTTGGCCGTGGATGACGAAGACGCTGGCGTCGATCTTCCGGACGTCCTTGACGTAGTCGCGCTCGGTCCACAGCGAGGTCCAGTCACCGGTGCGCGGGGCGCCGTCGACGAGTTCCTGCTGGACGGTGGCGCACTTGGTACGGGCGTCCGGGCTCTCCACGTAGTCGGACAGCCAGTCGGGGCCGGAGTTGTACAGCGGGGCGCCCTTGGCGAAGTAGTAGTCGTACCAGGAGGAGATGGCGCCGATCGGGACGATGGTCTCCAGGCCCTCGACCCCGGTGGCGGCCACGCCGCCCGCGATCGTGCCGTCGTAGCTCTTGCCGATCATGCCGGTCCTGCCGTTGGTCCAGCCGGCCTTGGCCTTCGTCGAACCCGTGCGCGTGGTGTACGCCTCGCCTCGGCCGCCCAGCCAGTCGACGACCGCCTTCGCGGACTGGATGTCCGAGCGGCCGCCGACGTCGACACAGCCGTCGGAGCGGTTGGTTCCGGCGAGGTCGACGGCGACGAAGGCGTAGCCGCGGGGCACGAAGTAGTTGTCGTAGAACAGCGGCATCTGGACGACGTTCCCATTCGCGTCGTACGTCTTGCGCTGTCCCTCGTTGCCGCGTCCACAGCAGGAGTAGTACGGGCTCGCGTCCATGATCACGGGGATCTTGCTGCCCCGCCGGTCGGGTTCACTCGGGCGGACGATGTCGACGGCGACACGGTCCGTCCTGCCGTCGCTGTCGCCGTCGAGTCCGGTGTCCACCCATACGGCCTCGCGGATGGCGTTGCCGTACGAGTAGATCGGCTCGCTCTTCCGAGGCGTCGTCGTGGTGTCGGCGACGGCCGGGGTGAGGAAGCCGGCCGTGAGGGCGGCGGTCATGGCCGCGGTGGCGAGCGGTCTCCAGGTCGTGAAGCGGTTGCGTCTCGCTGGTATGGGCATGCGCGGACGGTACTGCGGTCAACTGCCATGTAAAAGAGGGCCTATTGGGGCGGGTGAGGGTTCGGCCATGGTGTGGGGTGACTGGCACTAAGAGCTCGGGCAGTTACTGCCGGCTGATGGCTGCGGGTCCGTTTGGGCTGATCGCGCCCACGCGGCGAAGCCGCATATCGATTCAGCCCCGCGCCCCGTGAGGGCGCGGCTGCGGCTGAGGCCCGGCTTCGAGTCGTTCGCCCACGATGGTGCTCGCCAGGTTCGCGGCCAGTTCCGAAGCATAGATGCGGAGTTCGGGCTCGGCCCTGGTGCGGTCGGCGGTGATGCGGGCGTGGCCCTCGGTGAGGATCGTCGTGTACTGGCGTTGGGCGTCCGCGCGGGCTTCGGAGATCAGGGCCGCGCCCTCCTCGAACGCTCGCTGGCGGATGCGGGCGGCGTCGTGGCGGGCCTCGGCGAGCGTCGCGGCCGCGTCCGCCTGCTTGCGCCCGGCCTCCTCCCGTACGGCTTCGGCGTGTGCCTCGGCTCCCTTGGTCGCGGTTTCCCGGTCGTCGAGGACGCGCTGGATCCGGGGCACCAGTCGGACGAAGAAGAGCAGCACGACCGCGAACAGCACCACCGCGACGACGAGTTCCGCGACCGGGGGGTTCAACGGGCCGATGTCCACCGGGAGAAGATCCATACCGGTGACTTACCCGCTCACCCGCGCGCGGCATCGCACATGTGCGCCGGAGTTGGCCGACAATCGTCGGCTGTTCACCCCAACGGCCGCCGCTCGGTCCCCGTCAGTCCGCGTGGTCGTACACCGTCACGGCTATCCCCCGCCGTATGAGCCGGTCGGTGATCAGCGGCTCGACACGGGACCACTTGCCGCCCGCGAGGCCGCAGCCGATGCGCGGCATGTGGACCGAGGCCTCCAGCTCCAGCGCCTTGTCGGCGAGCACGCCGAGAGCCGTGTCGATCGCCTCGTAGCGGACGGGTACGCCCTTGCTGCCCGTGCGGGTGCCGCGCTGGCCTATCAGGTTGGCGACCCAGGTGTAGGGGCCGACCTGGACGAACTGGGCGGCGCCGAGGCCGAAATCGTTACGGGCGCGGTCGCGGTGCCAGGCGCGGTAGGCGGCCTCCGGTTCCGGCCAGCGGCGGGACAGGGCGAGGACGAAGCCCTTGCCCCAGCCGCCGATGTCGTTGCTGACATGGGCGATGATCTTGACGCCCTTGCCCAACGGCACGGTGGCGTCACCTCGGACGTATGTGATCCCCGACATGACGCCACCGTACGGGCCACCACTGACAATGGCCCTGACCTGCTACTTCGTGCAGGCTCGACCGCTTGGTGGTTTCACAGCACTGGTGAGACAGCGATACTGCTCTGTATGACGACCGACACCGGGAAGGGCGCGGGAGAGGGCACCGGAGAGAGCGCCCTCACCGTCGACGAGCTGGCCGCGCGGGCGGGGGTCACGGTGCGCACCGTCCGCTTCTACGGCACCAAAGGCCTGCTGCCGCCGCCGGTGATCGGTCCGCGTCGGGTCGGCCACTACGGGAGCGACCACCTCGCCCGGCTCGCGCTGATCGAGGAGCTCCAGCGGCAGGGCATGACCCTCGCGGCCATCGAGCGGTATCTGCGTCAGCTGCCGCCGGATCTCACACCGCGCGACCTCGCCCTTCAGCGGGCGGTGGTGGCCTCCTGGGCGCCGGACGGGGTGGAGACGGTGACGCGGGAGGCGCTCCACGCGCGGGCGGGGCGGGTCCTGGCCGAGGGGGATGTGGAGCGGCTCGTGGCGATGGGTGTGGTCGAGCGGGACGGCGACAGCGACGGAGACGTGTTTCGGGTGGACCCCGGTCTGCTGCGGCTCGGGGTGGAGCTCCTCGACGTACCGCTCTCCCCGGAGTCGGTCCTGGCCGCCCGGAACGTACTGATCGAGCATGCGCGTGCGGCGGCTCACGAGCTGTCCGGGCTCTTTCGGGACGCTGTCGCGGAACGCGATCCGCAGGCGGTCAAGTCCCTGTCGGCTTACATGCAACCGCTGGTGGTGCAGGGGCTGTTGACCACCTTTCAGCGGTCGTTGAGGGATGAGCTTCGGGAGTGGTTGGCGGAGGGTTGATCCGCCGGGAGGGGTGAAGCCGGTGAGGCCCGCTGAGCGATACGGCCGCCTCCGAGAGCGCGGATTTTCCTCGCCCCCGCCGCCCCTACCCGTCCCTCCCCCACTCTCGGCTCCACTCGAGCGGGGGACCCCCATCCAGGGGCTGCCGCCCCTTCGACCCCGCCTTTCTGGGGCTGCCGCCCCCAGACCCCCGCTGGGGGATGAGGGGGTGCCTGCTGTGAGTTCGTACGTGCGGGTCGTACTGGGTTGCTCGCGCAGTTCCCCGCGCCCCTGAAGGGGCGCGGGGAACTGCGCGACAAGCCCCC
>NZ_VTHJ01000005.1:63055-107988 GCF_008386495.1 Streptomyces tailanensis
GGACGGGTAGGGGCGGCGGGGGCGAGGAAGATCCCGCCCGTACCCGGGGGTTCACCCGTCGCTGAAGCGCTCCCCCTTCTCCGCCTTGTCCACCAGGAGTGCCGGTGGGGTGAAGCGGGTGCCGTAGCGGTCGGACAGTTCTCGGGCTCGGGCTACGAAGCCGGGCAGGCCGCCCTCGTAGCCGTTGATGTACTGGAGGACGCCGCCGGTCCAGCCGGGGAAGCCGATGCCGAAGATGGAACCGATGTTGGCGTCGGCCACGGATGTCAGGACGCCCTCCTCCAACAGCCGCACCGTGTCGAGGGCCTCGGAGAAGAGCATGCGTTCCTGCATGTCCTCGAAGGGGATCCGGTGGCCGGGCTTGGTGAAGTGTTCGCGGAGGCCGGGCCAGAGTCTGGTGCGGCGGCCGTCGGGGCCGTAGTCGTAGAAGCCTGCTCCGCCGCTGCGGCCGGGGCGTTCGAACTCGTCGACCATGCGGTCGATGACGGCCTCGGCCGGGTGGACGTCCCAGGTGCCGCCGGCCTCCTCCACGGCCCGGCGCGTCTCGGCGCGGATCTTGCGGGGCAGGGTCAGCGTCAGTTCGTCCATGAGGGAGAGGACCTTGGCGGGGTAGCCCGCCTGGGCCGCCGCCTGTTCGACGGATGCGGGCTCGATGCCCTCGCCGACCATCGCCACGCCCTCGTTGATGAAGTGGCCGATGACGCGGGAGGTGAAGAAGCCCCGTGAGTCGTTGACGACGATCGGGGTCTTCTTGATCTGCCGGACGAGGTCGAAGGCACGGGCCAGGGCCTCGTCGCCCGTCTGCTCGCCCTTGATGATCTCGACGAGCGGCATCTTGTCGACGGGTGAGAAGAAGTGCAGACCGATGAAGTCGGACTGGCGGGCGACGCCCTTGGCCAGTTCGGTGATGGGGAGGGTGGAGGTGTTGGAGCAGAGGAGTGCGTCCGGTGCCACCACCGACTCGATCTGCTGGAAGACCTCGTGCTTGAGCTGGGTGTTCTCGAACACCGCCTCGATGACCGCGTCGCAGCCCGCGAGGTCGGCCGGGTCCGCGGTGGGGGTGATGCGGGCGAGGAGCGCGTCGGCCTTCTGCTGTGTCGTACGGCCCCTGGACACCGCCTTCGCGCACAGCTTCTCCGAGTAGCCCTTGCCCTTCGCGGCCGCTTCGAGGGACACGTCCTTCAGGACGACCTCGATGCCCGCGCGGGCGCACGAGTACGCGATACCGGCGCCCATCATCCCGGCGCCAAGGACGGCGACCTTGCGGACCTGGCGGGGCTCGATGCCCTGGGGGCGGTTGGCGCCGGAGTTGACGGCCTGGAGGTCGAAGAAGAAGGCCTGGATCATGTTCTTGGACGTCTGGCCCGCCGCCAGCTCCGCGAAGTAGCGGGCCTCGATGACCTGGGCGGTCTCGAAGTCGACCTGAGCGCCCTCGACGGCCGCGGCGAGGATGCGCCGGGGAGCCGGGTAGGGCGCGCCGTTGGTCTGCTTGCGCAGGGTGGCGGGGAAGGCGGGCAGGTTCGCCGCGAACTTGGGGTTGGACGGCGAACCGCCGGGGATCCGGTAGCCGTGTTTGTCCCAGGGCTGTTGCGACTCGGGGTTGGCGTCGATGAAGGCCCGGGCCTTCGCCATCAACTCGTCCTGGGTGGCGGCCACTTCGTGGATGAGGCCGCTCTGGAGGGCACGCTGCGGGGTGTACTGGGTGCCCTGCAACAGCACCTTCAGCAGGGCGTCGGCGATGCCCATCAGCCGTACGGTGCGGACGACGCCGCCACCTCCGGGGAGCAGGCCGAGGGTGACCTCGGGGCAGCCGATCTTGGAGCCGGGTGCGTCGAGGGCGATGCGGTGGTGGCAGGCGAGGGCCAGCTCGTAGCCGCCGCCCAGGGCCGCGCCGTTCATCGCGGCGACGACCGGCTTGCCCAGGGTCTCGATGCGGCGCAGATGGCGCTTGATGTCCAGGCCGCCGTCGAACAACTGCTGTGCGGTCTCCGGAGTGACTCGGATGAGGTCGCGCAGGTCACCGCCGGCGAAGAAGGTCTTCTTGGCGGAGGTGATGATGATGCCGCGGATGGAGTCCTTCTCGGCCTCCAGTCGGTCGGCGATCACCGCGAGGGAGGCACGGAACGCCTCGTTCATGGTGTTCGCGGACTGGTTCGGGTCGTCGAGGACGAGGGTGACGAGGCCGGTACGGTCCTGTTCCCAGCGGATGGTGGTGCTCTCGGTCATGACGGGTCTCCGTAGATGTGCCGTGGAAGTCTCTTGGTTCCGCCGGGTTTCAGACGCGCTCGACGATCGTCGCGATGCCCATGCCGCCGCCCACGCAGAGCGTGGCGAGCCCGTACCGCTTGTGCTGCCGCTCCAGTTCGTCGATCAGCGTGCTTAGGATCATCGCGCCGGTGGCGCCCAGCGGGTGGCCGAGGGCGATGGCTCCGCCGTTGACGTTGACCTTGTCGAGCGAGAGTCCCATGTCCTTCACGAAGCGCAGGACGACGGCCGCGAACGCCTCGTTGATCTCGACGAGGTCGATGTCGTCGATGGTCAGGCCGGCCTTGGCGAGGGCCTTGCGGGTCGCGGGGGCGGGGCCGGTGAGCATGATGGTGGGCTCGGAACCGGAGACGGCGGCGGAGACGATCCGGGCGCGGGGGCGCAGGCCGTAGCGCTCGCCGATCTCCTTGGAGCCGATGGCGACCAGGGATGCGCCGTCCACGATGCCGGAGGAGTTGCCCGCGTGGTGGACGTGGTCGATCTCCTCGACCCAGTGGTACTTCTGCAGCGCCACCGCGTCGAAGCCGCCGAGCTCGCCGATGTCCGCGAAGGACGGCTTGAGCCCGGCGAGGGAGTCGGCGGTCGTGCCGGGCCGCATGTGCTCGTCGTGGTCGAGAACGACGAGGCCCGCCCGGTCCCTCACGGGGACGACGGACTTCTCGAAGCGGCCGTCCTTCCACGCGGTGGCCGCCCGCTCCTGGGAGAGCGCCGCGTACTCGTCGACGTCCCGCCGTGAGAATCCCTCGATCGTGGCGATGAGGTCGGCGCCGATGCCCTGTGGCACGAAGTTGACGGCCAGGTTGGTCATCGGGTCGTTGAACCAGGCACCCCCGTCCGAGGCCATCGGCACCCGGGACATCGACTCGACGCCGCCCGCGAGCACCAGGTCCTCCCAACCCGAACGGACCTTCGCGGCGGCCAGGTTGACGGCTTCGAGACCCGAGGCACAGAAGCGGTTCTCCTGGACGCCGGCCACCGTGTCCGGCAGTCCGGCGGCGATCGCGGCGATCCGGGCGATGTCGGAGCCCTGGTCGCCGACCGGGCCCACGACACCGAGCACGATGTCGTCGACGGCGGCCGGGTCGAGGCCGGGGAAGCGGCGCCGGACCTCGTGGATCAGTCCGACGACCAGGTCGATGGGCTTGGTGCCGTGCAGGGCGCCGTTCGCCTTGCCGCGGCCGCGCGGGGTGCGGATCGCGTCGTACACGTACGCTTCGGTGCTCACGAGTGTGGCCTTTCACATGGCGGGTCACATGGCGGGAGGGAGAGGGCCCTAGGGCTGTTGTCGGTCGGTGTCCTGCGCGGAGGCCTCCGTCAGGAGGCCGGGTATGCCCCAGTCATGGGCCACGTCCGCGGTGTCGGCGCCCGGCAGGGCGGGGCCGCTGCGGACCGAGGTGTGGGTGGCGGAGAAGCGGGGCGCGGGGGCGGGCTGGGTGATGCCGCCGAAGTCGGTGAAGGTGCCCCGGGCCGCGAGGTGCGGGTGGTGCGGGGCCTCGCGCAGCGACAGGACGGGGGCCACACAGGCGTCGGAGCCCTCGAAGACGGCCGTCCACTCGTCCCTCGTACGGGTCTTGAAGCGGGCCGCGACCGTCTCGCGCAGCTCGCCCCAGGCGGCCGTGTCCTTGCGGGCCGGGGCCCGGTCCTTGATGCCGAGGAGGTCGACGAACTCCGCGTAGAACTGCTGCTCCAGGGCGCCCACGGCGACGTACTGGCCGTCGGCGGTCTCGTACGTGCCGTAGAAGGGGCAGCCGCCGTCGAGGAGGTTGGCGGCGCGGCGGTCCTGCCAGCCGCCGGCGGCGAGCATGCCGTGAATCATCGCGGAGAGGTGCGAGGTGCCGTCGACGATGGCCGCGTCCACGACCTGTCCGGTGCCGGTGGCGCGGGCGTGGTGGAGGGCGGCGAGGACGCCGACGACGAGGTAGAGCGAGCCGCCCGCGTAGTCGCCGAGGAGATTGGCGGGGACGGCGGGCGGGGCGTCCGGACTGCCGATCATGCCGAGGGTGCCGGTCAGGGCGATGTACGCGATGTCGTGGCCGGCGCGCTGGGCGAGCGGGCCCTGCTGGCCCCAGCCGGTCATACGCCCGTAGACCAGCTCGGGGTTGCGGGCGTGGCAGGTCTCGGGGCCGACGCCGAGGCGCTCGGCGACGCCCGGTCGGTAGCCCTCGATGAGGATGTGCGCGCGCTCGGCCAGGGCGAGGACCGTCTCCGGGCCTGCCGGGGACTTCAGGTCGACGACCACCGACCTCTTGTTGCGGTTGGTGACGTCGTAGACCGGGTTCACCGCGAGGCCCGCGCCGTTCGGCCGGTCGACGCGGACGACATCGGCGCCGAGGTCACCGAGGAGCATGGCGGCGAACGGTCCCGGGCCGATGCCCGCGAGTTCGACCACGCGCACACCGGCGAGCGGACCGTGCCCGGGCGTCTTCGCCACTGCCATCGAGCCCCCAGCTCTGTGACACAGATGATGTAACACCAGTGATGTTAGGAACGTGTTCCACCGCGCACAAGTTCCGAGTGAGCAAACGCTTAGTCGTTGTGCCCAACGTCGATTGTGCCCAATGCCGCGGCACACGTCAGCCCTGCCTCACCCGCCCTCCAGCTCGGCTGTGAGCCGCTTCGGGGCGATCACCCGGTAGCTCTCCTCGACCCAGTCGCACAGCACCTCCACGCTCGGGGCGCCCTTCGGCTCCAGTGGGATGCTCACCCAGCCGGCCCTGCCTAGGCCGTACCCCGCGGGTTCGGCGCCCGGGCAGGTCAGGGCGTGGGCGTGGGTCTCCTCGTCCTTGAGCTTGACGGTGACGCCGAGCGGATGACTGCCGTCGTCGACGCCGAGGAACACGAACACCTTCTTGTTGACCTTCGCGACGGTCTCGCCCCACGGGAACTCCTCGACCGCACCGGGCATCCCGAGCGCGAACTCTCGCACCTTCTCCCACTTTTTCAGGGCGCTCCTGGGTACGGTCACGGCCACCTCCGGATCCCGCGCGTTCGGCTGCTCGTTCCTCACGCTAGCCTCAGCCACCGACAACGGCGCGTGGACGGCCGTGGGCGAGTGCTGAGGGGTGTCATGAGCAGGCAGGACAAGGCGGATCGGGCGTACGACATCGTGCTCTTCGGAGCCACGGGGTTCGTCGGAGAGCTCACCGCGGAGTATCTCGCCGCGCATGCGCCTGAGGGGCTGCGCTGGGCGATCGCCGGGCGCAGCGAGGAGAAGCTGGCGGCGCTGCGCGAGCGGCTGCCCGACGGCGCGGAGATCGGTGTCCTGCGGGCGGACGTGTCCGACCCGAAGTCACTGCGCGAACTCGCCCTGCACGCGCGCGTGGTGGCCACGACGGTCGGCCCGTACGTCCTCCACGGCGAGGAGTTGGTGGCCGCCTGCGCCGACGCGGGCACCGACTACCTGGACCTCACCGGTGAGCCCGAGTTCGTGGACCTCACCTACGTACGGCATGACGCACGCGCGCGTGAGACGGGGGCGCGGATCGTGCACGCGGCGGGCTTCGACTCGATACCGCACGACCTGGGGGCGTACTTCACGGTGCGGCAGCTCCCGGAGGGTGTGCCGCTCACCGTGGACGGGTTCGTGCGGGCGGAGGGCATGTTCTCGGGCGGGACGTTCAACTCCGCGCTGACGGGGTTCTCGCGCACCCGGCAGACCATGGCCGCCGCGCAGGACCGCAAGCGGCACGAGCCGCGCATGGTGGGCCGGCGGGCGTACGCGCCGGTGAGCGCGCCCCGGTTCGCCAAGGAGGTCGGCGCGTGGGCGCTGCCGCTGCCGACCATCGACGCGCAGGTGGTGCAGCGTTCGGCGCGCGCCCTGGAGCGGTACGGGCCGGACTTCCGCTACCGCCACTACGCGGCCGTCAAGACCCTGCCGTTCGCGGTGGGCGGGGTCGCGTTCGTCGGCGCGGTCTTCGCGGCCGCCCAAGTGCCGCCCGCCCGGCGCTGGTTGGGCGATCGGCTCAAGCCGGGTGAGGGGCCGAGTGCGGAGAAGCGGGCGAAGAGCTGGTTCTCGGTACGGTTCGTGGGCGAGGGCGGCGGGCGCCGTGTCCTCACGGAGGTCGCGGGCGGTGACCCCGGCTACGGCGAGACGGCGAAGATGTTCGCCGAGTCCGCGCTGTGCCTGGCCTTCGACGACCTGCCCGCCACGGCGGGGCAGGTCACGACGGCGGTCGCGATGGGCGACGCGCTGATCGAGCGGCTGCGCGCGGCGGGGATCACTTTCCGGGTGGCGGCCTCGCGGTAGCGGTCGCGGTCGCGGCCCTTCGGTCCAGTTCCCTTCCGTCCAGTTCCCGTCGGTCCGGTTACTGGGCCCATCCCGTCAGCGTGTAGATCATGCCGGCGATCCAGGCCACTCCGGCGATCACGGCGAGCAGCAGCCCGGCGGTCACCGCGCGCTCGACGGTCTGGGTGGGTGCTGCGGCGGGCTTCGGGGCTCGGTGCGTCGTCATGGGGCAAGCCTGCCGATCATGACGACGCACCGGAATCCGTACACATACTCAGTCCGTACTCACATGCGAGCTTCGAACGTACTCATGTGCGAGCTTCGGGTGTACATGTACGGGCTTCGGACGCGCTCATGACTCGGTCGTGTCCCGCAGCGCCCGTCGGCACAACGAGTCTGAGCGGCGGGTCGTCTCCGGGAGGCGGTATTCGGGGGTGAGGGCGAGGGTATGCGCGCAGGCGTTGTCGAGGGTCACCCGGTGGCCGACGGAGACGAAGACGGGCTTGACGCCGTCGCGGGTGCGCAGGGCGCGGCCCACCTCCTCGGTGCCGGCGAGGAGCGGGGAGGTGCTGCCGCGCGGGGTGGCGGGGTCGTCGTACGTGAAGGTGAAGGGGTTCTTGGCGACGCCGATCGTGGGGAGCCCGGTGAGGACGCCGAGGTGGGCGGCGAGGCCGAAGCGGCGCGGGTGGGCGAGGCCGTAGCCGTCGCAGACGACGAGGCCGGGGTCGCAGGGCAGCGCGTCGAGGGCGGCCAGCACGGTCGGGATCTCCCGGAAGGCGAGCAGCCCGGGGACGTACGGGAAGGAGACCTGCCCGATCGCCGTGGCCTCGGCGACCACGTCGAGCGTCGCCGCGTCCAGCACGACGGCCGCCGCCGCGACCACGTCCCGCTCGTCGTCGTACGCCACGTCGACACCGGTGACGTGCCCGGTCCGGGGCGGCGGTCCGGGCTCGTCGAGGACCACCTTCCCCCGCAACTCGTCCTGCACGGCGAGGGCTTGTTCTTCGGTGGCGGGCCAGCCCGCCGGGATGCGTACGGTCGTCATGGTGCCGATGAGCGTACGCATCCCCGCCACGGCGTCGCTCTCCAGGGCTACTTGCCGAGGGCCCGCTTCAGCTGGCTCTTGTTCATGTCCGAACGGCCGTGGATGTTGCGCCGCTTGGCCTCCTCGTAGAGCTGGTCGTACGTGGGCCCCTGGGACCCCTTGCCGGAGCGCTGGCCGCCGCGCTTGCCGGACGACATGTCCTGGGTGGAGGTACGGCTCGCGGTCTTGGACTCACCGGAGCGGGCACGTTCCTTGTTGACGGTCCGGGCGGCGATCTCCTCGGCGCGGGACTCGCTCTCACCGCGGTCCCGGGCGCTCTCCTTGATGTGCTCGTACTGGCGTTCCCGCTTGGGGCTCGAACCGCGTGGCATGATCGATCACTCCTTCCGTGATGCGAACACGGCACAAGTATCCCATTTCAACCTGAACAATGCGCTACCGCTCCGGGGGTCGAATGGGCGGAACGACCGCCCGGCGTGCCTCGGATGCCTCTATGTCCCGGAACCGCGGATCCTGTGCGCCGGGTGGTGACACGTGCCGCCTGCGCGAGCGCCGCCCGGTGCCGTCCAGGTGCCCTCGGCGGGGAACCGTCGGGCCGTGTCCGGTGTCCTCTCCGGTATCCCGGCACCGTGGGACGAGAAATGGATCACCTCGGTGATTGGGCTCGGTGACAGAGGTCACTCGAGGCCCATGTGCACGGAACGGCCCGATCCGTCGTCTCTCCAATTGCCCGGCCTCAGTCATCCGGAGTCCGTCCATCTGTCACAAGGGAGCAAGGCGTTGTCCACCGTCATCGAGCAGCCCGTAGAGGCCCGTCTCGTCGCCGCCGCGCCGCGGATGCCGAGCATTCCCGCAACGCTCCACTACGACCGAAGCGACCCCTTCGCCGTCCGTATGACCTTCCCCGCCCCGGCCACGCTCGAGGGTGTCGAGGTCTGCTGGACCTTCGCCCGCGAACTCTTCGTGACCGGCATGGACGAGGCCGTCGGCCACGGGGACGTGCGCGTGCGCCCGTACGGCTACGACCGACTGGTCCTGGAGTTCCACGCTCCGGAGGGCACCGCCGTGGTGCACGTCCGGACCGGCGAGGTGCGGCGCTTCCTGGACCGTACGACCGACCTGGTGCCTCTCGGTCTCGAACACCACCAGGTCGACCTGGACCACGACCTCGCGGAGCTGATGCGGGACGCCTGCTGAGGCCGTTCCCACCGCCGCCCCGCTCCGCCCGAGGGCGGCCGGTCCGGGCGTCGATCCGATTCGCCGGTCCGGACGCCGTTTTAATGCGTTGACAGCCCTGACGGCCCCTCCCTACGTTGTACAGCGGTCCTGTTGCCGTCGATTGGAGAAGGACGTTGCTCGTCTGAGGTCCTGAAACACCGCGTCACACACCTGTGCTGCATCTCAGCCCGCTGTGTGCGTTGCGTGCGACCTCGGCGTACGAGCCGTCCCCCGGCAGCGGGCTTTTCTCTTGCCCCGTATCCCCGCCCTCGTCGTGTCGCCCCTCGCGGTGTTTCGAACGCGTTGCCCCTGGCCGCTTCCAGCAACCGCGAGGTCCTTATGTCTACCCCCCTGTCTCTCACCTGTACGTCCCTGTCCTTCGCCTGGCCCGACGGCACCCCCGTCTTCGACGACCTGCAGATCGCGTTCGGCCCCGGTCGGACCGGGCTCGTCGGCCTCAACGGATCGGGAAAATCAACCCTGTTGAAGCTGATCGCCGGTGAACTCACCCCGAGCGACGGCACCATCCGCGTGGCGGGCGAGGTCGGCTATCTCCCGCAGAACGTCGTGCTCGACACCACCCTGAGGGTCGACGAGGCGCTCGGCATCGTCGACACCCGCGCCGCGCTGCACGCCATCGAGGCGGGCGACGTCGCCGAGGAGCACTTCGCGACGGTCGGCGACGACTGGGACGTGGAGGAGCGCGCCATCGCCACCCTCGGTCAACTCGGGCTCGGCCACGTCGACCTGGACCGCACGATCGGTGAGGTCTCGGGCGGCGAGTCGGTACTGCTGCGGCTCGCCGCACTGCTGCTGCGCCGCCCGGACGTCCTGCTCCTGGACGAGCCCACCAACAACCTCGACCTGTACGCGCGCCGCCGCCTGTACGACGCCGTCTCGTCCTGGTCCGGAGTCATGATCGTGGTCAGCCACGACCGTGAACTCCTCGAACTGGTCGACCAGATCGCCGACCTGCACTCCGGCGAGGTCACCTGGTACGGCGGCAACTACTCCGTGTACGAAGAGGCGTTGACCACCGAACAGGACGCGGCGGAGCGCATGGTGCGGGTCGCCGAGGCCGATCTGAAGAGGCAGAAGCGTGAACTCGTCGAGGCGCACACGAAGTTGGCCAAGCGCACGCGCTACGCCAACAAGATGTACGAGAACAAGCGCGAGCCCCGGGCCGTGATGAAGCTGAAGAAACGCACGGCCCAGGTGTCCGCCGGCAAGCACCGCATCATGCACGAGGAGAAGCTCACCGAGGCCAGGGAGCGGCTCGACGAGGCGGTGGAGGCGGTACGGGACGACGACGAGATCCGCATCGACCTGCCGTACACGGCCGTGCCCCCGGGCCGTACCGTCCTCACATTCCTGGACCTGCAGCTCCGGTACGGGTCCCGGCTGAGCGGCGGTCTCGATCTGCGCGGTCCCGAGCGGATCGCGCTGATCGGGCGCAATGGCTCGGGCAAGACCACGCTGTTGCGCACGATCGCGGGCGAGTTGGAGCCGGTGAGCGGCGAGTCGAAGACACATGTGCCGATGCGTTTCCTGCCGCAGCGGCTCGACGTCCTCGACGACGAGCTGACGGTCGCCGAGAACGTGGCCCGGTTCGCGCCGGACGCCACCAACAACCGGATCCGGGCCCGCCTCGCCCGCTTCCTGTTCCGGGGCGCCCGAGCCGACCAGCCGGCGGCGACGCTCTCCGGCGGGGAACGCTTCCGGGCGGCGCTGGCGGCCCTGATGCTCGCCGAGCCCGCCCCGCAGCTGCTGATGCTGGACGAGCCGACGAACAACCTCGACATGGCGAGCGTGCGGCAGCTCACCACGGCTCTGGAGTCGTACGAGGGTGCGCTCATCGTGGCCAGCCACGACCTGCCGTTCCTGGAGTCGATCGGGATCACACGGTGGCTGCTGATGGAGGAGGGAGAGCTGAAGGGGACCACGCCGGAGGAGATCGGCTCGATGGACTGACTCCACCGCCCCACCGGACTTCGTTACCGTCGAGTATTTCAGGAGGGCCACAGCTTGACGGCGAGGGTTTTGCCCTCGTGGACGGGCCCTGCATGATGGCGGACCGGCGTCGCTTCACGGGCGCCGGAAAACCCTCGTTCGATTCGGAGTCCCACACGTGCCCAGCAAGAAGGCCCTCGTCCGCCGCCCCAGCCCCCGCCTGGCCGAAGGCCTCGTCACGCACATCGAACGCGCGGAGGTGGACGTCGACCTCGCGGTCGAGCAGTGGGAGGCGTACGGGGAGGCCCTGCGCGCCCACGGCTGGGAGACCATCGAGGTGGACCCGGCCGACGACTGCCCGGACTCGGTGTTCGTCGAGGACACCGTGGTCATGTACAAGAACGTGGCGCTGATCGCGCGCCCCGGCGCCGCGTCCCGGCGGGACGAGACCGCCGGGATCGAGGAGGCCGTGGCCGCGCTCGGCTGCTCGGTGAACTGGGTCTGGGAGCCGGGCACGCTGGAGGGCGGCGACGTCCTCAAGGTCGGTGGCACCGTGTTCGCCGGCCGGGGCGGGCGTACCAACGCTGCCGGGGTGCAGCAGCTGCGGGCCGCGTTCGAGCCGCTCGGGGCGCGGGTCGTCTCCGTACCCGTGAGCAAGGTGCTGCATCTGAAGTCGGCGGTCACGGCGCTGCCCGACGGCACGGTCGTCGGGCACATCCCGAGGATGGACGCGCCGTCGCTGTTCGGGCGCTTCCTGCCGGTGCCGGAGGAGGCCGGGGCGCATGTGGTGCTGCTCGGCGGCGACAAGCTGCTGATGGCGGCGAGCGCGCCGAAGACCGCGGAGCTCTACTCCGACCTCGGCTACGAGCCCGTCGTGGTCGACATCAGCGAGTTCGAGAAGCTGGAGGGTTGTGTGACATGCCTCTCGGTGCGGCTGCGGGAGCTGTACGCCTGACCAGGTGATCCCCTCGCTCTTCAGCCCCTGGACCTGCGGGTCCACGGGGCCTTCGGCATGTCCGCCGACCGCTTGCCGGACCCCGCTGATCAGCGGTCTTTACGGCGCGCTTAACCTACGGCTTCGTAACCTACGGATTCGTAGCCTACGATGCCGTAGGTTCCGGCCACCCGCCCGTGGCCGCGTACATGTTCCGTCCCTGATCGTCCCCCTGGAGCCTCTGTGTCGATCACTTCTCCCCATCTCGGCAGCCCGTCCACCGAATGGACCGACGCGCGGCTGCTGTACGCGCTGGAGGAAGTCGTCGAGAAGGAACTCAACCGGCATCTGAAGGTCACCAAGGACTGGATGCCGCACGAGTACGTGCCGTGGAGCGACGGCCGCAACTTCCCCGGTTTCTTCGAGGACGGCGAGGCCTGGGAGAAGGGGCAGTCGAAGGTCACCGAGGTCGGCCGGATCGCCCTGGTGGTGAACCTGCTGACCGAGGACAATCTGCCCAGCTACCACCACGAGATCGCCACCCTCTTCGGCCGGGACGGCGCCTGGGGCACCTGGGTGCACCGCTGGACCGCGGAGGAGGGCCGGCACGGCATCGTGATGCGCGACTATCTGCTCGCCTCGCGCGCGGTGGACCCGGACAAGCTCGAACAGTTCCGGATGGCCCACATGAGCGAGGGCTTCGAGTCGGACAACCGGCACTCGATGCTCCACACGGTCGCATACGTCGCCTTCCAGGAGCTCGCCACCCGCGTCTCGCACCGCAACACCGGCCACCACTCGGGTGATCCCGTCTGCGACCGCATGCTGGCGCGCATCGCGACCGACGAGAACCTCCACATGATCTTCTACCGGAACCTGCTGAAGGCCGCGTTCGAGTTCGCCCCCGACCTCACCATGCAGGCCGTCCGCGACGTCGTCGTCAACTTCCGCATGCCCGGCCACGGTATGCCCGGCTTCGAGCGTGCCGCCGCGCAGATGGCCATCGGCGAGGTCTACAACATGCGCATCCACCACGACGACGTCCTCGCGCCGGTCCTCCGATTCCTGAAGATCATGGAGATCGACGGCCTCGGCCCCGAGGGCATGAAGGCCCAGGAAGAGCTCGGCCTCTACATGGGTGGACTGGACGCCGAGGCCCGCAAGTTCGACGAGAAGCTCGCGGCGCGCAAGGCGCGGATGGCGGCGCGGGCCGGGGCGTAACCGCCCCTCACTGCCGCGCTGTGGCGCAGGGGGCGGGGCGGCTGGATTTGAACCAGCGTGTTCCGGCTTTGGAGACCGGCGCGCCTGCCTCTGCGCTACGGCCCCACCCTTGGAGTCGAGGCTAGCGGCTCGGCCCGCTGTCGGGCGATCGAATTTGTGATCCGTTCCCGAGTTCTTCGCCCCCGCCGCCCCTACCCCACTCTCGGCTTCGCTCGAGCGGGGGGACCCCCAACCAGGGGCTGCCGCCCCTTCAACCCCGCACCGACACGGGGCTCCGCCCCGGACCCCGCCAGGGGCGCTGCGCCCCTGGACCCCAGCCGAGCCCCGAGTTCCCCTCCTCACCACTCCGCCTCCCTGTAGTCCTTCAGGAACACCCCCGATACGGGGTCGCCCGCCTCGCCCCGCACGATCGGGTCGTAGACACGCGCCGCGCCGTCCACGATGTCGAGCGGTGTACGGAAGCCTGCTCCGGCCATGCGGTGCTTCTTCGGGGCGGGGTTCTCGTCGGTGATCCAGCCGGTGTCGACGGCGCACATATGGACGCCCTGCCGGGCGAGTTCGGCGGCGCTGGTGCGGGTGAGCATGTTGAGGGCGGCCTTGGCCATGTTGGTGTGCGGATGGCCGGCCGTCTTGTTGCGTACGGCGAAACGGCCCTCGACGGCGGTCACGTTGACCACGTAACGGCGGGGGTGCGGGGCAGCCAGCAGCAGCGACAGCAGCCGGTCACACAGAAGCGCCGGGGCGAGGGCGTTGACCAACTGGGTCTCCAGGACCTCCGCCGGGTCCAGTTCGCCGAGTCGGGCGGACCAGGAGTTCTCCGGGGAGGGGTCGGGCAGCAGTCCGGCCTCGTCGGCCTCGCGCAGGGCGACGGGCAGGGCCGAGGCTCCGCCGTCGCCCAGCATCCGCATCGGCGTGAACCCCGGTGCCTGACGGGCCCCTTCGGGCAGCGCGTCGTACTCCCCGGCGGCCAGCAGCGCGTACGACTCCGGTGGCCGTCGTACCGTCTGGGCCGCGTTGTTGACCAGGATGTCGAGCGGCTCACCCTCCTGCCTCAACTGCTCGCACAGGCCCAGTACTTGGCGAGGGTCGCGGAGGTCGACGGCGAGGACGGTCAGCCGGTCGAGCCACTTCTCGCTGCCGGGCTCGGCGCGGAAGCGGCGCACGGTGTCGTGCGGGAAGCGGCTGGTGACGAGCAGTTCGGCGCCGTCGCGCAGCATCATCAGCGCCAGTTGGAAGCCGATCTTCACCCTGCCACCGGTGAGGAGTACGCGCCGGCCGCCGAGGTCGGTGCTCAGGGCGCGGCGGGCGGTGTTGTCGGCGGCGCAGGCCGGGCACAGCCGATGGTAGAACGAGTCGACCTGTCGATAGGGCGTCTTGCAGACATAGCAGGTACGGGGTTTCCGGAAGAGTCCGCCGCCGCCCGTCGCGGACGCGGTCAGTGGCGCGTCCTCACGCCGGTCCAGGGAGCCGGTTGCCGTCGTGGCCATGACGGCGGCGTCGGCTGCCGACTTCTCGGCGCCCAGGGCCTTGCGGCGACGGAGCCGGCCATCACGTGCGAAGGACGCGGCGACCTGCTCGGCCCACAGCCGCACCGGGTCGTCGACGGGCAGCGCCCGCAGCCTGCCGACCGTCCGGTGGAAGGCCGCCAACTCGGCCTCGGTGATACCGCCTCCGCCGCCGTCGTCCATGTGCGTCCTGCCCCGTCATACCCGTGTGTGCGCGGTCCGGACGACCGGATTCGAACCGGCGTTTCCGCCCTGAGAAGGCGGCGCGCCTGCCTCTGCGCTACATCCGGACCGCGTGTGGAGCATATGTGCCCAGCGTCGACGCGGCATTCGATTTACGGCCGGGGCAGGTGCGGGATCAGCCGCGGTCGGTGCGTCGGAGGCGGAGCCGTTCCTTCTCGGACAGGCCGCCCCAGACGCCGAAGCGCTCATCGTTGGTCAGGGCGTAGTCGAGGCAGGCGGAGCGCATCTCGCACATGCCGCAGATGCGCTTCGCCTCACGGACCGAGCTACCGGGCTCGGGAAAGAAGAAGTCGGCCCCCGTCTGCGCACACAGCGCCCGCTCCTGCCAGGCGGTGTCGATCGGGGTGATCGTGTCGTTGTGCATGGCCAGGATCATGCCGGTCAGCGAAAAACGTTCGATCAACGCCGCATCAACGCGCTCCGCCGGACCCTCCATGTTCCCGTGGTGCGGAGCGGCGGAGGAAGGCGCCGCGCGGGGCGGTCGCACACCCGCGGCACCCTGACGATGCCAGACTCGGCAGTGCAGGCAACCGAGCCCCTCAGTTCCCAACCGCTCGGTACCGAACCCTCAGGACTCCTCAGGACTCCTCAGGACTCCCCCGGAGGAGGGCGAAGACGCTCACCACCCGCTACGTCACCGGCTCACCGAACTGGATCGACCTCGGCACCCCCGGCATCAAAGGCGCCGACTCCTTCTATCATCACCTCTTCGGCTGGCAGTTCCGGTCGGCCGGCCCCGAGTCGGGCGGCTACGGCCTCTTCCAGCTGGCCGGCAGGACCGTCGCGGCCGGTACGCAGAACCCGCCCGAGCAGGGCCCGCCGTCGTGGAACGTCTACTTCCGGACGCCGGACGCCGACGCCACGGCCAAGGCGGTGGAACAGGCACACGGCTCGGTGCTCATGCCGCCCATGGACGTGATGGACCAGGGCCGTATGGCCATCCTCGGCGACCGGGCGGGCGTGCCGTTCGGTATCTGGCAGCCCGAGCGCAACAGCGGCCTCGACGTCGTCACGGTCCCCGGTTCGCTGTGCTGGCTGGAGTTGTACACGCCGGACCTGCCCGCGGCCGCCGGGTTCTACAACTCCGTGTTCGGCTGGGAGACCTCCGCGATCACCTTCGACGAGGGCAGCTGCACATGCGTGAACCCGACGACGGACATGGCGGGCGTGGGCCGTTTCGCCAAGCTCGCCGATCCGTATGGGGCACGGTTCGCGGTGATCAGGAGCGAGTCGCCCCAGGGGTGACGGAGGACTTCGGCTTCTCGAGAGCGCTCTCAGTCATAAGTCTTGACGCCTCAACTCCCCCTGGGAACAGTGGGTGCACCAGAGCAGGGGCTCCACCCCCTGTGCCTCCACTCCCCCACACCCCAGGAGGCCCACCATGCTTTCCCGACGTCTCTTCCTCGCCGGGACCGCCGCCGTCGTCGGCACCCCCATCGCCGGGAGCGCTCTCGGCTCCCCCGCCCAGGCCGCGCCCGCCACCTGTGAACTCGCCCTGCGGAACGCCTCGTTGCCGGGCACGGTCCGGGCGTACGTCACCGGGCACGAGCAGTCGACCGGCGCCTGGGTTCTGTTGCGGGCCGACGGCAGTGTCTACCGGCCGGCCTCGCCCTCGGCACCACAGACACCGTTGCCGGTGGACTGCGCCATCCCGCTGGGCTCGGCCGGCTCGGCACCGACCGTGTTGACGCTCCCTCAGATGTACGGCGCCCGCGTCTACTTCGTGCGTGACGACACCCTCGACTTCTTCCTCAACCCCGGCCCCGGGTGGAGCCCGCGTTCGCCACGCCCGCCGACCCCAACTACGGCAGGACCTGGTCGTTCTGCGAGTTCACCTTCAACCCGACCCAACTGTTCGCCAACATCAGTTACGTCGACCTGGTGACGGCCCTCCCGATCGGCCTGACGTTGGAGGGCGACGGCACGCACACCGTCGCCCCGCTGCCCGACGGGGCGGTCGACCGGATCGCCGCCGATGTGGTGGCGCAGGCGGCGCGGGACGGACAGCCGTGGGACCAGCTCGTCATCCGGGGCGGCGACGGCAAGGTGCTGCGTGTGATCTCCCCGCAGAACCTGATGGCGCCGTACTTCGACCAGCCCGACCGGATGCCGTTCCGCACGTACTGGGACGCGTACATCGACCAGGTGTGGGAGAAGTACCGCGGGACGGACCTGACGATCGACCTCCAGGGCGGCCGAGGTGTGCTCACCGGCCGAGTCGGCGGCGACACGCTCACGTTCACCGGCGGGCATTCCTTCGCCAGGCCGACCTCGAAGGACATCTTCACCTGCAACCACGGCCCGTTCGCCAACAATCCGGGCGACCCCGACGACAAGAAAGGCCTCCTCGCCCGTCTCGCCGCTGGTTTCAACCGCTCGATCATGCTCACCCATCCCGCGCAGCCGAACGGGGCGACGGCGGCCGACTACTACCAGGGGACCGTGAGCAACCACTGGGCGCGTGTCGTGCACGCCAACTCGCCCATCGGGTATGCGTTTCCGTACGACGACGTACGCCCCGACGGGCAGCCGGACGTGTCGGGCGCGGCGCACGACGGCAACCCGCGTCGCTTCACGGTGACGGTGGGCTCGTAGCCCTCCCTCCCTGCCGGAGCGGGACCGGTTACGCGGAGGCGCGCCGTACCAGCGTGGTCGGCAGGACCACGCTGGACGGGGCGCCGCCCATACTCCCCCGCTCGTCCCGTCCTCGCTGTTCGAGTCCCCTCAGCAGGATCCGGGCCATCAACCTGCCCATCTCCTCTATGTCCTGACGGACCGTAGTGAGCGGTGGATCGGTCTGCTCGGTCACCGGCAGCATGTCGTCGAAGCCGACCACGGCGACGTCCTCGGGCACCCGCCGCCGCTCGCGCAGAACCCGCAGGGCGCCGGACGCCGAGAGGTCGTTGGCGGCGAACACCGCGTCCAACTCCGGGCAGCGGTCGAGGAGTTCGCGCATCGCGCGCTCCCCGCCGGCCGGTGTGAAGTCGCTCTCCGCGATCAGCCGGGGGTCGGCGTCCACCATGACGTCCCGGAACCCGTCGAGCCGGTCCACCGCGGAGGTCTGGTCGAGGGGGCCGGTGATGTGGGCGATACGGGTGCGGCCGAGGCCGACGAGATGGCGTACGGCGTCCCGGGCGCCGCCCCGGTTGTCGCTGTCGACGTACACGGTGGGCCCGTTGACGCGCGTGCCGTCGCTCCAGCCGGGCCGTCCGCCGAAGACGGTCGGCACGCCGGCGCCGTGGATCAGTCCCGGCAGCGGATCATCCAGGTGCAGGGAGAAGACGAGAGCCCCGTCGACGTGACCGCCCGCGAGATACCGCCCGACTCGCGCATAGTCCTCGCGCCCCTCGGTGAGCAGCAGCACCAGCTGTGAGTCATGTGCGGTCAACTCCTTGCTGATGCCCCGGAGTTGAAGGGCGAAGAAGGGGTCCGCGAAGACCCTGGTCTCCGGCTCGGCGATCACCACGGCCACCGCGTCGTGCCGTCGGGTGACCAGGCTCCGGGCGGCCTGGTTCGGCACGTACCCGAGCTCGTCGACGGCCCGCCGCACCCGCTCCACCAGCGTCTCCCGCACGCCCTCGCCCCCGTTGACGACCCGCGACACGGTCGCCCGCGACACCCCTGCCCGCGCGGCCACGGCCTCCAACGTGGGGCGCGACGCTGTCTCGGTCACTTCGGGACTCCTCAAGAGCGGTTGCCGATCAGGATAGCCGCGAGGAACGCCACCTTGAGAGCGCTCCCACCCACGGAAAGGGCTTGCGCGCGAGCGGAGTCCGGGTGAGGATCACACCATGATGACGAGAAAGGCCCATGCGGTCTGAGCGCCTCACACCATACGCCCGCCTGCCGCGCGCGTACCGCGATCTGACCCTCCTCCACAGCACCATCGACGCCTTCGGCCGCGCCCATTGGCTCCTACGCGAGCGCGAGTCGGCGGAGCAACCACCGGGGCCGTACGACGCGATGGTCGTCACGGTCGCCGACGAGGGCTGCCACGAGACGCGGCTCAGCTCGGTGCTGCCCCGCTTTCCCAGGATCGACTCGCTACCGGACGGCGGCTTCGTTCTCGCCGACAGCCGCTGCCGCGAGGGCGACGACCAAGTCCAGGTGTTCGACGCGCTCGGACGCCCCACCTGGACGTACCTGGTCGGTGACGCCATCGAGCACCTGTTGACGGACGAGTCCGGCGACCTGTGGGTCGGCTACTTCGACGAGGGCATCTTCGGCGACGACCCCCTGAGCGCGGCGGGCGTACGTCGCTGGAGCAGTACGGGCGAGCCCCTGTGGGCGTACAGCCCGCCGCCCGGCGCCGACTGGATCGCGGAGTGCTACGCGCTCAATGTGGACGTTCGCGCGGCTTGGGTGTACCCGTACACGCAGTTCGCCCTGCTGGAGGTACGCGGCGACGGCCCACCTCGCGTGCGTACGACCTCGGTCAAGGGTGCGACCGGAGTGGCGGTGCACGGGGAGCGGGTCGCGTTCCTCGGCGGTTACCGGAAGGACGGCGACAGGCTGGTCATGGCCTCGCTCACCGATTCGTCGGTCGAGACCGTGTCCACGACCCGTCTGGCCTGCGCGGACGGCTCCCCGCTCCCTGCCCGGCGCCATGTCGTGTCACGCGGCCCACGCCTCTACGTGCGGGAGCGGCGGAAGACCGAGTGGGCGGTGCTGGACATTGGCGAGCTTTAGCGCTTGAGGCAAGGCACTCAGTGTTCGTGCGGCTCGTACCCCGGGATCGTCCCGTCCGGCTTCCGCACCAGGAACAGGCCGACCATGCCCATGTCGGAGTGGCTCTGGACGTGGCAGTGGTACATCCAGGCGCCCGCGCCGACGCCCTCGCCGGCGATGATCTGGAAGCCGAAGGAGTCGGCGGGGCCGCAGATCTTGTTGTCGATGACCTGGCTGGGGTCGTCGGGGCCGGTGAGTTGGCCGGTGCGGTTGTCGGCCCAGCGATGACCGTGCAGGTGGAAGGTGTGGTAGTACTCGCCGTGGGTGATGACGACGAACTCGACGCGATCGCCCACCGTGGCGTCGAAGTTGGGGCCGGAGTGGGCCGGTTTGTTGTTGATGAGCATGTCGTTGAAGACGACGGTGACGGTCCTGTCGGGGAGGACGTCGCCCTTGCGGCGGACGATCACCGGACCGTAGAGGCCCTTGCGGATGCCGCCCGTACCGTGTTCCGTGCCGACGACATGGTCGTGGTAGTGCCAGTAACCGGCGCTGCCCGCACGCCAGGTGCCGTCCTTGCGGGTGCCGGGGGCGTGGGTGCGCCAGGTGTAGGTGCGGGTGCCGCCGGGCTCGACGTCGCTCTTGTTCAACCTCGTGCCGTCGCTGGAGGTCTCGTAGTCGAGGCCGTGGACGTGCAGGCTCGCCGCCACGTCCATGGTGTTCTCGAACTCGATGTGCAGCGTGTCGCCCTCGTTGAGCTCGATCAGCGGGCCGGGGATGGAGGCCTTGCCCTTCTCGAAGCCGTAGCCCATCTGCCCGTCGGGCAACTTCTCGGCGTACAGCTTGATGTGCTTCACCTCGCCGCCGGCCGGAGCCGTCCTCGCCGAGGTGGCGGCGCTCGCGGCCTCGGGAGCGCTGACCGTCCCGATCGCCACGGACAACGATGTCGCGGCGGCCGCGCCACCGAGCAGCACCCGCCGGTTGAACCCTCGTCTGTCCATCCCGTCCATGCGGAACACCCCACCCTGCTACGGAACTTGCCAAGACGCGTCTGTGATGAACCTGAGAGACGGTAGCGACAGCGAGCCCGTTTATCCACACCCAGGACAAAGTTCATGCCATTACGGTCATAGGTATTGGCGCACCGGGCAAAGGGGTCTAGCTTCCTTGGCGCTGTTGCTGTGACCGAGGAGGTGCCCATGTACTTACGAGGGTTGAGCGACGCGAGAAGACCGGCCTGGGCGGCCGCTCTGACCGCCTCGGCCGTCGCCGCCGGACTGCTGTCGGGGCCGGCCGCCCATGCGGGCCCGGCCCCCGACCCCTCCCTGACAACGATGTCGATCAAGTCGCCACCGGGCGGCACCGGCCCACAAGTGCTGATCTTCCACGGTTCCGCGGCCGCCGGGGAGGAGTCCCCGGTCGTGAACGCCGGTATCGAAGCGATCGAGAAGATCGGGCTTTCGGGGCCGGCCGCCGAACGGTTCGAGGTCGTCGCCACCGACGACGCCTCCGTCTTCACCGACGACACCCGGCTGAGTGGCTTCAACGCCGTGGTCTTCCTCACCGGTGGCGGCGATGTCCTCGACCCCGAGCAGGAGGCGGGTCTTGAGGCCTACATGGAGGCGGGCGGCGGCTTCGTCGGCATCCATGACTCGGCCCGCGCCGAGCCGTACTCGGACTGGTTCACGGGCCTGATCGGCGCCCGTCCGGCCGCGTCGAGCCCCACCGCCGTACAGCGGGCGACGGTTGAGGTGGGCGACCGGCGGCATCCGGCCACCAAGGACCTGCCCGTGCAGTGGAAGCGGCCCGACAAGTGGTTCAACTGGGTGAAGAACCCGTCCGGCACCGTGCACACCGTGGCACGGGTGCGCGAGTCGACGTACCAGCCGGGCACGGGCGCGGGCGGCTGGGACCATCCGGTGAGTTGGTGCCGTGACTACGACGGCGGCCGTTCCTTCTACACGAGCATGGGCGGCACCGTGTCGGCGTACGACGAGACGGACTTCCGTACGCATCTGCGCGGGGCCCTGCTGTGGACGTCCCGGCTGGCGCGGGCGGACTGCAAGGCCACGATCGACGCCAACTACAAGGCGGAGCGGCTGACCCAGCCCAACCAGCCGGGGCAGAACGACCAGATCGGCGAACCGCACGGCCTGGTCACCGCGCCGGACGGGCGTGTCCTGTACATCGGCCGGGGCGGCGCGGACTCCTCGCAGCCCGTGGTCACCGACTGGAACAACCCGGACATCGGCAAGGGCAAGGGCGAGATCCACGTCTACGACCCGAAGACCAAGCAGGTCACCTTGGCGGGCGCGCTCACCGTCTTCGGCAACAAGGGCGGCGGGGATGAGCTGATCAAGGTCGAAGAGGGCCTGCTGGGCATCGAGTTGGACCCGTCCTTCCAGCAGAACGGCTGGGTGTATCTGCACTACACGCCCCACTCCCAGATCAACCGCGACACCCGCATGGCCGAGCGTCGCGTCTCCCGCTTCACGCTCGACCTCGCCACGAACAAGCTGGACCTGAGCAGTGAGAAGGTGCTGCTCAAGTGGCCGGTGCAGATCCACAGTTGCTGTCACGCGGGCGGCGGGATGACCTGGGACTCCCAGGGCAACCTGTACATCGCGACCGGCGACAACAACTCCAGCGGCTTCAGCAGCGGTTACTCGGGCAACAACCCCGAGCCCAACTACAAGGGCGTCTCGTTCGCGGACGCGCGCCGCACCGCCGGCAACACCAACAACCTCAACGGCAAGATCCTGCGCATCCGCCCGAAGCCCGACGGCACGTACACCCTGCCCGACGGCAACCTCTTCACCGGCAAGGAGACCGACGAGGGCGGCGGCAAGACACGGGGTGAGATCTATGTGATGGGCGTCAGGAACCCCGCGCGTATCTTTGTCGACAAGAAGACGGATGTCCTCTACGCCGGCTGGGTCGGCCCGGACGCGAGCGCCCCGTCGACGACCTGGGGTCCCGCGAAGTACGACACGTTCGCCGCCATCACCGAGGCGGGCAACCGGGGTTGGCCGTACTGCATGGGCAACAAGCAGCCCTATCGGGACCGCAATCTGCCGGACCCGTCGCAGCCGCTGGGCTGGTACGACTGCGACGCCCCGAAGAACGAGTCCCCGAACAACGACGGGCTCGTCAACCTGCCCCCGGTGACCGGCAACAACATCTGGTACTCGCCGCAGGGCGGCGCCCCCGACTTCCCGCGTGACGCGAGCGGCGTCCCCTCGTACAAGAACGAGGAGGCCACGTATCTGCTGCCGTGGCTGAAGGGTGGCGGGCAGGCCACGATGAACGGGCCGGTCTATCGGTACGACGCCTCCGTCACCACCTCCGGTCAGTGGCCCGCGTATTGGGACGGCAAGTGGTTCGTGGGCGACTTCTACGACGCCGACCAGCCGCGCCACGCGGTGCTCATGGACCCGAAGAACCAGGGCAGCGGCGGGCTCCCGATCCACGCGGAAACATTGAAGAGGATCGTGCCGGTCGGCAACGAGGGCATCAGGAACCTCATGGACTGGAAGTTCGGGCCGGACGGCACGCTGTACGTCCTCGACTACGGGCGCGGCTTCTTCACCTCGGACTCCAAGTCGGCTCTGTGGCGGGTCACTTACACAGGCGGGGGCCCCACTCCGGCTGCCGGTCAGATCGTACGGAAGGCGGAGTGATGCGCGAAAGACGCTTGTGGGCAGCCGTGTTGGCTGCCGTGCTGGTGATCGTCGGGCTCGCCTCGACGCCTGCGTCGGGCCGTGCGGAACCGGCGGAGGCAGCGGAGGCGGCCGCGGCCCAGGTTCTCACCTGGACCGCCGGTGACGACATCAATAGGTACACGACCGCCCCGCAGACGGCGGTGGCGGGCCCAACCACCATCGTCTTCGAGAACAGCGCGGCGACCGGCAACACCATGGGAATGCCGCACACCTTGACGTTCGACGTCTCCGATCCGGAGTACAACAACGACGTCCCGCTCAACATCCTGGCCAACCCGAACGACGACCAGGGCGGCCGGTACACCGCCGAGGTCACGCTCACCCCCGGCCGTTACCGCTACTACTGCACGATCCCCGGCCACGGTCAGATGCAGGGCATCCTCGTCGTGACCGAGGGCACCGGCGAGGACACCACCGCGCCGGAGACGTCCGCCTCGGTGGCCGGAACGCAGAACTCCGAGGGCGCCTACGTCGGTTCGGCGACGGTGACGGTGAGCGCGTCCGACGCGGGCGGCTCCGGAGTCGAGCGGATCGAGTACGCGCTCGGCGACACGGGCGCCTGGGTGCCGTACACCACGCCCGTCGTGATCGACCAGGTCGGCGCGCACAAGGTCCGCTATCGCGCGGTCGACAAGGCGGGGAACACGGCGGCCGAGAAGAGCGTCGAGTTCTCCGTGGTCGCGCCGCCGACCGACGACACGACGGCGCCGGAGACGTCGGCGACCGTCGCCGGTGAGCGGAACCCGCAAGGGCAGTACATCTCCATGGCGACGGTCACCGTCTCCGCGTCGGACACCGGCTCCGGGGTCAACACCATCGAGTACGCTCTCGGCGATGCGGGCGCCTGGCAGCCGTACACCGCGCCCGTGATGGTGCACGAGGTCGGTACGCACAAGGTGCGGTACCGGGCGACGGACAAGGCGGGGAACGTCTCGGCCGAGAAGAGCGTCGGCTTCACCGTCGTCGCCCCGCCCGCCGACGACACGACACCGCCGGTCACCGGTGTGACGGTCGAGGGCGACCGGAACTCCTCCGGCGCCTACCTCAAGAGCGCGAAGGTCACCGTCACCGCGACGGACCACGGCGGCTCGGGTGTCGCCGCGATCGAGTACTCGCTGGACGGCGGGCCGTATCTCACCTACACCGCACCGGTGGTAGTCGATCGCGCGGGCACGCACACGGTGACATACCGGGCGAGCGACAAGGCCGGCAACACCGCCGCGGCCCGCTCGGTGAGCTTCACGGTCGTCGCGGGCGGCGGCGTCCCCGCGCCCAACTGCGCCGAGTACGACGAGCGGTTGACGGTCTTCGTCGGCACGGTCGACACGGGTGTGCCGAACCGGGTCACCAACAACCGTTGTCGTATCAACGAGTTGATCGAGGACGAGAAGGAATGGACGTCCCACGCGCTGTTCCTGAAGCACGTGGACACCGTCCTGGACGGCCTGCTGACGGAGGGGGTCGTCGATCAGCGCGAGTACGACGCCGTCGCGGAGGCGGCGCGGGAGTCCGGCATCGGCAAGCCCGGACAGACCGAGGGCTACCGCACGATCATGGACGGTACGCAGGAGTCGTTCACCAAGTGGCAGCACGTGGGCGGCGGTTCGTTCGCGCTCAACCCCGACGGTTCGATCACCTCCGGTACGACCAAGACCGGGCTCGGCATGCTGTGGTTCCCCGAGCGGAAGTACGGCGACTTCTCGCTGCGGCTCCAGTGGCGGGACGACGCACCCGGCACGTCCAACGCCAACTCCGGTCTGTTCGTGCGGTTCCCCTGGGTCCACGAGCACCCCGAGGAGTCGCGGCCGGAGTGGGTGGCCATCAAGTACGGCCATGAGGTGCAGGTCCTCGACCGGCCCGACGGCGACATGTACAAGACGGGCTCGATCTACGGCTTCGACCGCGTCGGGCTAGCCGGTGCGGGCGTCACCCAGAAGGGCACCTGGAACGACTACGAGATTCGCGTGGTCGACCAGCACTACTCGGTCTACCGCAACGGCGTGCTGATCAACGAGTTCGACAACCTAGGCGGCCAGGACTTCACCCCGCCCCGCTCGGACGACCCGGGCACGGACGGGCGACGGTTCGCCTCCGGTTACCTCGGACTCCAGGTGCACGGCACGACGGATGTGGTCTCTTACCGGGACATCCGGATCAAGGAGCTGTAGGGGCCGGTGACCGGTTCGGCCCGGCCCGTTGTCAGTGGCGTACGGCATGCTGTGATCAGTGGCTGCCGTACGCCACTGCGCAACGGGGAGGCTCTTGTGCTCACGGGGATCGACGACGTCGACTGGGCGTCGATGGGGCATGCGTACACCGAGTCGGCGACCGATGTGCCGGATCTGCTGCGGGGTCTGGCCTCGGACGATCCGGCCGAGCGGGACATCGCGCTGGACGGGATGTACGGGGCGGTGCATCACCAGGGGGACGTGTACGACAGCACGGTGGCGTGCATACCGTTCCTCTTCGAGTTGGCCGCGATGGAGGGGCTCCCCGACCGGGCCGCGATCGTGCATCTGCTGTGCAGCATCGCGGGCGAGGAGAAGCCCGATCCGGAGGAGATCGGCGGCCTCTTCGAGGACGAGGAGGAGGACGCGGCGTACGTCCAGCACTTCCTGGACGCCTGGGCCGGGGTCCGCGAGCGCGCCGACGCCTTTCTCGGGTTGCTGACCGACCCGGACGCGGAGGTGCGCGCGGCGGCCGCCGGGGCGCTGGCGCATGTGCACCCGGATCCGGTGCGGGTGTTCGGGGTGGTGCGTGAGCGGTGGCCGGACGAGCGGGAGGCTGGGGCGCAGCGCGCTCTGGTGAACGCGGTCGGAGAGCTGGCCGACAAGCACGCGGAGCTGCTGGCCGAGGAGGCGGGGCGCCTGCTGCGAGCGGCCTTGTCCGTCGCCTGCGACCCCGAGGCGCGGCTGACCGCGCTTGATGAACTGGCCCACAGCGCGCCGCGGTCACTGCCGGAGAACACCGCGGAGATCGCGCTCGGTGCGATGCGGCACGCGTACGAGCGGAAGGCGGCTGTCGCCGAGGCGGCCGTGCCGGAGCCCGGGCGCCCCCGGACGGACACGATGGTGTCGTATCTGCGCGAACTGGAGGCCACGCACTACGCGAACGCCGACACCGACGAGACTCCCGGGCTCCTGCGGAGACTGCATCGGAGGCTGGGCGACCGGACCGACATCCGGTTCCCGCTGCTCATGGACCAGCTCGGCAGCCCCGACTGGGGGCAGCGCATGGCCGCGATCAACATGTGCGGGGAGGTGCTGACGGGGTGGCGGGCCCCGGACGACGAACCGGTGATCGCGCTCGCCCGGCAGCTGCGGGAGCCCGAACTGCGTCTCAACAAGGCCGCGTTGGACGAGCTGCGCCATCTGGCCCCGATCGCCCATGTCGTGGCCGATGACGTGGCAGCCTTCGTCGAGGAGTTCTCGGAGGGTGTCCGCAGCCATGAGAAAGGTCTCGGCTGGGAAGACATGGCGATCGGCAAGGCCATCGACGCACTCGCGCTCCAGGGCGACGAGCGGGTCCTGGGCGCGCTGGAGTCCATGGTGCGCCGACTCCCGGATCCGCCTCGGAATCTCGAACGGTGGCTCACGGCGCTCGGGCGCGACACAGCGGCCGAACTGGGCCCTGTGTTGCACGAGCGGCTCGCCGCGCTCGGGCCGGACGACCGGAGCGCCGCCGGGGACCGGCTGGTCGGCGGGCTGGGCGTCCTCACCCACCCCGAGTCGCTGGCGCCGCTCGTCGGCCGACTCCGCGAAGGCCGGGAAGGCCGGATGACCCAGTGGTACGTGCTGCGGGCTCTGGCCCGGTACGGCGAGGTGGCGGCCCCGACAGCCCCGCTGCTGCGGAAGCTGGCCTCCGGCGCCGGCGCCCCCGTGAACCGGCTGGCAGCGGCCCACGCCCTGTGGGCGGCGACCGGTGACACCGGGACGGCGCTGCCGGCCCTCCGCGCCGGCGTGGAGTCCGAGGACGCCTCCGCCCGCGACCTCGCCCTCCGACTGCTCGGCTCCCTGGGCCCGGCGGCAGCGCCCCTGGGCGACATCGTGCGCGCGGCGGACGGGGGCGCCCGCGCGGCGATCACCCTCTGGAAGGTGACCGCCGACACCGACGAGGCCCTGCCCCGCCTCCTCCACCACTGGACCACCGACCCGAAGTTCCGCGCGGCCATAGCCGCCTGCCTGACCGACATGGGCACCGCCGCGGCACCGGCCCTGCCCCTCATTCAGGCGGAGCTGGCCTCCTCACGCCGCCACCACAACGACGGGTCGGCGACAAAACCACGCCAAGACATCACGGCGGACGAGGAGTTGCTGAGGGACTGCCGCCGAATACTGTCAACGCTGGGCGGTTCGGCAGCGCCCTGAAGGGCCGAAGGCCCTTCAGGGGCGCGGGGCCGCATCGATATGCGGCTCCGCCGCGTGGGCGCGACCAGCCACGACGATCCCGCAGACGCCCAACAACCCATCGCGGCAATCGGTGGTGCGCCTACGACTTCTTCGCCCTGCTCGGCTGCACCCGCTTGGGCTCACCCGGCATCTTCGGATACTCCGGCGGATACGGCAGATCCCCGAGCCCATGGTCGTGCTCGTCCCGCGCGGCCAACTCCAACAGGGCCTCCAGGGAGTACGCATGGTCGTCCATGTCGGCGTGCACATCGCCCCGTTCCGCGAAGCGCACCGGCATGGTGGCCAGGTCGAAGTCGCGGGGCGCGGCGACGCCCACCTCGTCCCAGGTGAGGGGCGCGGAGACGGGGGCGTGCGGGTGGGGTCGTACGGAGTAGGCGGAGGCGATCGTGCGGTCGCGGGCGGTCTGGTTGTAGTCGACGAAGATCTTCCGGCCGCGTTCCTCCTTCCACCAGGCCGTCGTCACCTGGTCCGGCATCCGGCGTTCCAGCTCCCGGGCAGCGGCGATGGCGGCGCGTCTGACCTGGGTGAAGGTCCAGTGCGGTGCGATCGGCACGAAGACGTGCAGGCCGCGGCCGCCGGAGGTCTTCGGCCAGCCGCGCAGGTCGCCGTAGTCATGGAGGACGGAGCGGAGTTCATGGGCGGCGCGGACGGCGTCGTCGTAGTCGGTGCCGGACTGTGGGTCGAGGTCGATGCGGAGTTCGTCGGGGCGGTCGACGTCGTCACGGCGTACCGGCCACGGATGGAAGGTGAGCGTGCCGAACTGCGCTGCCCACAGGACGGCGCCGACCTCGGTCGGGCACATCTCGTCGGCACTGCGGCCGCTGGGGAAGGTGATGTGGGCAGTGGGGATCCAGTCGGGCATGTTCTTGGGGGCACGCTTTTGGAAGAAGTTCTCGCCCGTGACCCCGTCCGGGTAGCGCTCCAGGGTGGTGGGCCGGTTGCGCAGGGCGCGCAGGATGCCGGGGCCGACGGCGAGGTAGTACCGGGCGAGGTCCAGCTTGGTGAAACCGCGTTCAGGGAAGAACACTTTGTCGGGGCTGGACAGCCGTACCGTCCGCCCGGCCGCCTCCAACTCCACCGCATCACCCATGCGGCCACGGTAGGCGGAACGAACAGAAGGCGCATACCGGGCAATTTTCGTCACAGGGTCGCAGAATCAGAACATGGATCTCCCGGTGATGCCGCCCGTGAAGCCGATGCTCGCCAAGTCCGTCGCGAAGATCCCGCCCGGCATGCACTACGAGGCGAAGTGGGACGGGTTCCGGGCGATCGTGTTTCGCGACGGTGGCCAGGTGGAGCTCGGCAGCCGCACCGGCAAGACGCTGACCAGGTACTTTCCCGAGCTGGTGGAGGCGCTCAGGGAACGGCTCCCCGAGCGCTGTGTGGTGGACGGCGAGATCGTGATCGTCCGGGAGGGCCGGCTGGACTTCGACGCCCTCACCGAGCGCATCCACCCGGCGGACTCCCGAGTCCGGATGCTGGCCGAGACGACCCCCGCCTCCTTCGTCGCGTTCGACCTGCTCGCCCTCAACGACGAGTCGCTGCTGAGCGTGCCGCTCACCGACCGGCGCGCTCTCCTTGAGCTGGCCCTCTCGGAGACCACGGCGCCCGTCCATCTCGCCCCGGCGACCACGGACCGCGAGCTGGCCGAGCAGTGGTTCGAGCAGTACGAGGGCGCCGGGCTGGACGGGGTGATCGCCAAGCCGCTCGATCTTCGCTACCGGCAGGACGAGCGGGCCATGTTCAAGATCAAGCACGAGCGCACGGCGGACGTGGTGGTCGCCGGATATCGCCTCCACAAGAGCGGGCCGGTGGTCGGCTCACTGCTGCTCGGCCTGTACGACGCCGGGGGCACCCTCCAGCACGTGGGCGTATGCGCCGCGTTCCCCATGAAGCGGCGGGCGGAGCTGGTGGAGGAGTTGGAGCCGCTGCGGATGGAGGACGTGGAGGAGCACCCGTGGGCGGCCTGGTCCGACGAGGCGGCGCACGAGACGGCCCGGCTCCCGGGCGCGCCGAGCCGCTGGTCGGCGAAGAAGGACTTCTCCTGGGTGCCGCTGCGGCCCGAGTGGGTCGCCGAGGTGGCGTACGACCACATGGAGAACGGCGTCCGCTTCCGCCACACGGCCCGCTTCCGCCGCTGGCGCCCCGACCGCACTCCCGAGAGCTGCACTTACGCCCAGCTGGAGGAGCCGGTGAACTACGACTTGACGGAGATCCTCGGGCACTAGCGGAGCGGGAGGTGCCCCCACCGCCGCACCGGGCGAAAGCCCAAGTACATCCAGTACGAGGGCTTTCGCCCGGCACGCCCAGAGCACGCACCTACGCGGACATCAGCCGCTACCGCGGCGGGCGCGCGGCCCGCCCTCCGGGCGGACGACGGGAATGTGACGACAGGACTTAGGCCGTTCTTCAGGCGTGCCCGGCCCAGCGGCTAGCGGCGGGTGAGGTGGGTGAGGGTCACGCCGTTGGGGAAGGCGGTGCGTTCGGCGACCTCGAAGACGGTGGGATCGAAGGCACCGTCGAAGGCCGGGATTCCGGCGCCGACGACGACGGGATAGTTCTTGATGACCAGTTCGTCGATCTCGGGCAGGAGTGCGCCCGCGAGCTTGCCGCCGCCGCAGAGCCAGACGTCCAGGTCGGCGTCTTCCTCCCGTTTGAGCTCGCGTGCGAGGGCGAGCGGATCGCCGGGGACGACGGTGACGGCCGGGTCGATGTCGGGGTCGAGGGTGCTGGACACCACGTATTGACGCAGGTGCGCGTACGGACTGGTGATCTTCGCGTCGAGGGCGGGGCGGTAGGTGCCGAGGCCCATGACGACGGTGTCGAAGTGCCGGTTGGGCGCGTCGGTGAGTCCGACGGCGGCGCGCATGGCGGTCGGGACCGTCTCGGGGTACAGCCCGTTGGTCCAGGCGCTGCGGGCGGCGTGCTGCTGTTCGTCGCCGGCCGGGAAGAAGTCGTACTCACCGCCGGGGCCGGCGATGCGGCCGTCGAGGGAGACGGCGACGTAGTACACGAGCTTTCGCATTCTGATCACTCCATACGTAGTACTCTGATTGAAGTGGTTTGAACGTAGTACTACAGTTGGAGTGGTGTCAACGGCGAAGTGGGAGTGGGCCCATGGTGAGAAGGAACGACCAGCGGCGCGCCGCGCTCGTCGACGCCGCGATCGAGGTGCTGGCCAGGGAAGGTGCCCGAGGCCTGACGTTCCGGGCGGTGGACACCGAGGGGGCCGTACCGGCGGGCACCGCGTCCAACTACTTCGCCAACCGCGACGACCTGCTCACCCAGGCCGGGGCCCGGGTCTATGAGCGGCTCCAGCCCGACGAGGCCACGATCGCCCGCCAGCAGGCGGCCGGCCGCGACCGGGAGACCTACGTGGAGCTGATGCGTGAACTCGTCGGCCGGGTCGCCTCCTTCCGCACGGGCTACCTCGCGCTGCTCGAACTCCGTCTCGAGGCCACGCGCCGCCCGGAACTGCGCAAGGTCCTCACCGCGCGGGTCCGTGCCGACGTCGACGCCAACGTCGCCTACCACGAGGCATCCGGCCTCCCCGGCGACGCCATGGCCGTCAAGCTGCTCATGCTGACGCTGAACTGGCTGATCGTGGAGCAGCTCACCCTGCCGGACGTCTTCACGGAGGCGGAGCGCGAACTGCTGGTGACGGCAGCGGTCGAGCGCATCGTGCCGGAGGAGTAGAACTCCGTCTCTCAGGGCTCCCTCTCTCAGGGCTCCATGAGCACCTTCACCGCACCGTCCTGCTTCCGCTGGAACATCTCGTAGGCGTGCGCTGCCTCGGCGAGTGGCAGGCGGTGGGTGGCGAAGGAGTCGACGCCTAGCGGGTCCTCGTCCGTGAGCAGGGGCCGGATGTCGTCGCTCCAGGTGCGGACGTTGGCCTGGCCCATGCGTAGGCAGACCTGCTTGTCGAACATGGTGAGCAGCGGCAGCGGGTCGGCCGTACCGCCGTACATCCCGGAGATGGAGATGGTGCCGCCGCGCCGTACGAGGTCGATGGCCGTGTGGAGGGCGGCCAGCCGGTCCACGCTCAGATGCTCCGCGAACCGCGCGCCGATGGCCCGGGGCAGCAGTCCGGTGGCGGTCTGGGCGAGCCGGGCGGCCGCGCTGCCGTGGGCCTCGGTGCCGACGGCATCGATCACCGCGTCGGGGCCGCGCCCGGCGGTGCGGTCCTGGAGTGCGGTGACGAGTTCCTTCTGGCTGTCGAAGTCCCTGAGGTCGAATGTCTCGACGCCCCGCTCGCGTGCCCGGCGCAGCCGCTCGGGCACCAGGTCGACCCCGAACACCCGTTCCGCGCCCCGCACTTGGGCGACCCGGCAGGCCATGTCGCCGATGGGACCGAGGCCGAGCACGGCGACGCTGCCGCCGGGCGGGACGTGCGCGTACTCGACCGCCTGCCATGCGGTGGGGAGCACGTCGGAGAGGTACACGAACCGGTCGTCCGGCGGCCCTTCCGGCACCTTGATCGGCCCGAACTGCGCCTGCGGGACGCGGAGATACTCGGCCTGGGCACCCGGCACCGCGCCGTACAGCCGGGTGTAGCCGAAGAGGGCCGCCCCCATGCCCTCGCCGGTGCACTGGGTGGTCTCGCACTGGGTGGGCAGGCCGGTGAGGCACATCCAGCAGGTGCCGCAGGCGATCTGGAACGGCACCACGACCCTGTCCCCCGCCGCCAGGTCCGGCACTCCGGCGCCGACCTCCTCAACGATGCCCATGGGTTCGTGGCCGAGGATGTCGCCGGGCGTCATGAACGGAGTGAGTACTTCATAGAGGTGCAGGTCGGAGCCGCACAGCCCGGTCGAGGTGATACGGATGACCGCGTCCGTCGGCTCCTGGATCACCGGGTCGGGCACGGTCTCCACGCGTACGTCCCGCCTGCCCTGCCATGTCACTGCCTTCATCGCGACACACTCCCGTCCCTCGCCTCAGCCCAGCAGGTCGGGCACGAGTACCCACGACCCCAGCCCCGAACCGCCTCACCCCAAACTGCAGCCATAAAAAGACAGATATGGCCATCTATGGATCCGTAAGCGCACAATCGAAGACAAACAACAAACACGGAACGGGATGGCCACAGTGGGCATAGGTCTGAGGGCGAGCGCGCGGCGGAGACGGCGCGGCGGGGTGACGGGGGCGCTGCTCGCCGCCGTGACAGCGGGCACCCTGCTGGCGGGCTGCACCGGCAACGGCTCGAACGACGACGGTCGCGGTACGAGCCCGAACCCCCGCGACGACCAGGTCACGACCGGCCCTGCCGGTTCCGTACTCGCCGTGAAGATCGACAACGTACGGGCCGCCCACCCCCAGACGGGCCTCGACGCCGCGGACATCGTCTACGCCGAGCAGGTCGAGGGCGGCCTGAGCCGACTGATGGCGGTCTACGCGACGAAGTTCCCGGACACCGTGGGACCGGTGCGCAGCGCACGCGAGTCCGACCTCGAACTCCTGCGCCAGTTCGACGAGCCGACGCTGGCCTTCTCCGGCGCCCAGAGCAAGCTCCTTCCCCTGATAGACGAGGAGCCCCTGCGCGCGGTGACCCCCTCGGACGCCGCCGACGCCTTCTTCCGGAGCACCGACAAGTCCGCCCCGCACAACCTCTTCCTGCGCCCCGAGCGACTGATCGACTCCCCACCGGGCGCCGACGCCCTGACGACCGGCTTCCGCTACGGCTCCGCCCCCACGGGTGGCACTCCGGAGAACTCCCGCACGATCCGCTACCCGGCCGCCCGCTTCACCTTCACCTGGTCGCCGAGCGAGCAGCGCTGGCAGGTCTCCATGGACGGCACACCGACCGTGCTGACGGACGGCACCCGGGTGGCCGCGTCGACCGTGGTCGTGCAGTACGTGACGGTACGCAAGTCGCAGTTCCGCGACTTCCTGGGCAACAACACCCCGTACACGGAGACGGTCGGCTCGGGCCGGGCGGAGATCCTGCGCGACGGCCGCGCCTTCGACGCGAACTGGAAGCGGAAGACGGCCACAGACGGCACGGACTTCACGACGCGGAACGGCGAGCCGCTGAACTTCGCGAAGGGCCAGGTGTGGGTCGTCTACGCGAAGAAGTGACCCTGGAGACGGGCTACTGACGGACCATCTCCGCCGGGCTGCGCAGTTCCTCCGCCGCGTCGGCGACCCGCCGTATCAGCTCGAAGAACAACTCCTGCTCCCCCTCGGACAACGGCGCCAGGAACACCTGGTTCATCCGGGCCGTCCGCACCGTGAGCTTGCGATGCGTACGCACGCCCTCCTCGGTGAGGCGCAGCAGGAACCGCCGGCCGTCCTGCGGATCACGGACCTTGTCGAGCAGGCCTCGACGGCCGAGACGGCTGATGACCTCGGACATCGTGGAGCGGTCGAGCCCGACCCGCTCCCCCACCGTGCGCTGGTCCAGCCCCGGCTCGGCGACGAGGGTGTTGAGCACCGCGAACTGCGGCGAGGTGATCTCCTCGGAGACCATCACGTTCCACAGCAGATAGTGGGCCTGCTGCAGCCGTCGGGCCAGGTGCCCGGGGTGGGTGGAGAGGTCCACCGCGGCCATGTTCGCTCCTCGGCTGGTCGACAGGGTCGGAAAAAGGCGGTCGGCACATCGTTGATGCACTGGAAATCGTTGGTGCACTGAACGATACCCGCAGACGACCGCGACGTGTCCATACCCACACACGTCTGACCTCACCGTTCTCCCAGGTCTTGACGCAGGACCCGGCGAGTGGCAGCGTGAAAGAAACTTCACCGAAATACTCAGTGCCCTGATTAATTGGTCACCGGGCGCTCGGACGAGATGGGGCCTCACGGATGGACAAGGTGGTCGCCACAGCCCTTGAGGCAGTGGCCGATGTGCCGGACGGCGCGACACTCGCCGTCGGCGGCTTCGGGCTGAGCGGTGTGCCGAACGTGCTGATCCAGGCGTTGTACGAGCGCGGTGTCTCGGGCCTCGGCGTGGTGTCGAACAACTGCGGGGCCATGGAGTCCGGTCTCGCGGTCCTCCTCGCGGCGGGCCGGATCGCCCGGGTGACCGGTTCGTACATCGGGGCGAACAAGGAGTTCGCGCGACAGTACCTCGCAGGTGAGCTGGAGGTCGAGATGATCCCCCAGGGCACGCTGGCCGAGCGGCTGCGCGCCGGCGGCGCCGGCATCCCGGCGTTCTTCACCCCGGCCGGCGTCGGCACGCAGGTCGCCGAGGGTGGTCTGCCCTGGCGCTACGACGGCGGCGGTGGCGTCGCGCTGGCCTCACCGCCGAAGGAGGTCCGCAAGTTCGACGGCACGGAGTACGTGCTGGAGCGCGGCATCCGTACCGACTTCGCACTCGTACGGGCGGCCAAGGGCGACCGGCACGGCAACCTGGTCTTCAACAAGTCCTCCCGCAACTTCAACCCCCTCGCGGCGATGGCCGGCAAGGTGACGATCGCCGAGGTCGAGGAACTGGTCGAGCCGGGCGAGATCGACCCGGACGCCGTACACCTGCCGGGCGTCTTCGTACAGCGGGTCATCGCCCTGACCTCCGAGCAGGCGGCGGACAAGAAGATCGAGCAGCGCACGGTCTCCGTGCCTCCGGCGCAGGGAACGGTGAGCGAGTAATGGCCTGGAACCGTGAAGAGATGGCCGCCCGCGCCGCGCGCGAGCTTCAGGACGGCCAGTACGTCAACCTCGGCATCGGTCTGCCGACACTGATCCCGAACTACCTCCCGGACGACGTCGAGGTGATCCTCGAATCCGAGAACGGGATCCTGGGCACCGGCCCGTACCCGACCGAGGACCAGGTCGACCCGGATCTGATCAACGCGGGCAAGGAGACCGTGACGGTGCTGCCCGGCGCGTCGTACTTCGACTCGGCGCTGTCGTTCTCGATGATCCGCGGCGGTCACATCGACGTGGCGGTCCTCGGCGCGATGCAGGTCTCCGCCGGCGGCGACCTGGCCAACTGGGCCATCCCCGGCAAGATGATCACCGGCATCGGCGGAGCCATGGACCTGGTCCACGGCGCCCGTACGGTCATCGTCGTCATGACACACACTGCGAAGGACGGCTCGGCGAAGATCCTTCAGGAGTGCGCGCTGCCGCTGACCGGCAAGGCGTGCGTGAACCGGATCATCACCGACCTGGGTGTGCTCGACGTGACGGACGAGGGCCTCGTGCTGGTGGAGACGGCGCCCGGCGTCACCGTCGAGGAGATCGTCGCGAAGACCGCCGCCAAGGTGCGCATCCCCGAGGAGATCCAGTCATGAGCAACGGTCCGAACAACGGCCTGAGGAACGGCCTGAAGGACGTCTACATCGTCGACGCGGTGCGTACGCCGATCGGCCGCTACAACGGCGGTCTGGCGGGCGTGCGCCCCGACGACCTGGCCGCGCACGCCATCCGCGAGCTGATCGCCCGTACCCCGGACCTGGACCCGGCCCGGATCGAGGACGTGTACTTCGGCAACGCCAACGGCGCCGGCGAGGAGAACCGCAACGTCGGCCGCATGGCCGCCCTGCTCGCGGGCCTGCCGACCTCCGTGCCCGGCGTGACCGTCAACCGGCTGTGCGCGTCCGGTCTGGAGGCCGTGATCCAGGCGGCCCGGGCCATCGCGCTCGGCGACGCCTCGATCGCCGTCGCCGGCGGTGTCGAGTCCATGACCCGCGCCCCCTACGTCCTGCCCAAGAACGACCGGCCCTTCCCCGCCGGGCACACCGAGCTGTACTCGACCACGCTGGGCTGGCGCATGGTCAACCCGAAGATCGACCCGCAGTGGACCATCCCGCTGGGCGAGTCGGCCGAGCTCATCGCCGACAAGCACAAGATCAGCCGGGAGCAGCAGGACGAGTTCGCCCTGGCTTCCCACCAGAAGGCCGCGAGGGCGCAGGCCGCGGGTCTGTTCGACGGCGAGCTGGCGCCCGTGTCCATTCCGCAGCGCAAGGGCGACCCGGTCGTCTTCGGCGCCGACGAATGCGTACGGGCCGACGCCTCCCTCGCGGCGATGGCGAAGCTGAAACCGTCGTTCCGCCCCGCGGAGGGGACGGTCACCGCCGGCAACGCGTCGCCGCTCAACGACGGTGCCGCCGCGCTGCTGCTGGTGGACGAGGAGGGTCTGGCGGCCACGGGTCGCGAGCCGCTGGCCCGGGTCTCGGCGTCCGGGGTGTCCGCGATCGACCCGCACTACTTCGGACTCGCTCCCGTCGAGGCGGTTACGCGTGCGCTGGCCAAGGCGGGCAAGGGATTTGGCGATCTGTCGGTCCTGGAGCTGAACGAGGCGTTCGCCGCGCAGGTGCTCGGCTGTGTCTCCGAGTGGCCCGAGTTCGACCCCGCGATCCTCAACCCGCAGGGCGGGGCGATCGCCCTTGGCCATCCGCTCGGTGCCTCGGGCGCCCGGCTCGCCGGCACGGTGGCGCACCAGCTTGCCCGCAAGGGCTCCGGCATCGGCGTCGCCACGCTCTGCATTGGTGTGGGGCAAGGGCTCGCCCTCGTCCTTGAACGTTGAGCACCGTTTGCGACTGCGGGCCATCCGTGGCTGGTCGCGCCCACGCGGCGGAGCCGCATATCGATGCAGCCCCGCGCCCCTAAAGGGCGCGCGATCCCAGCCCCGACTTCGATGAGACCCCCGAACCCCCAGGAACCCCCATGACTCTCACCCAAGCGGACATCGATCTGGAGATCGCGGCCGAGCGTGCCGCGTACGAGAAGCGGGTCGCGGACGGCGCGCCCATCGAGCATCAGCCTCGTCGCGGCTATGCCCCCTACCGGTCCTCGGTGCTGCGGCATCCGAAGCAGCCGCCGATCGCGATCGACGCCACCAAGGACCCGGAGCTGGTGGAGCTGCACTCCCCCGCCTTCGGCGAGCGGGACATCACCGAGATCGACAACGATCTGACCCGGCAGCACAACGGCGAGCCGATCGGTGAGCGCATCACCGTCTCCGGCCGGCTCCTCGACCGTGACGGGCGCCCGATCCGCGGCCAGCTGGTCGAGATCTGGCAGGCCAACTCGGCCGGCCGCTACGCGCACCAGCGTGAGCAGCACGACGCCCCGCTGGACCCGAACTTCACCGGCGTCGGCCGCACCCTGACCGACGACGACGGCCACTACCACTTCACGACGATCCAGCCGGGTCCGTACCCGTGGAGCCAGCACGTCAACGCCTGGCGGCCGGCCCACATCCACTTCTCGCTCTTCGGTACGGCGTTCACGCAGCGGCTCGTGACGCAGATGTACTTCCCGAGCGACCCGCTGTTCCCGTACGACCCGATCATCCAGTCCGTGACGGACGACGCGGCCCGGCAGCGGCTGGTGGCGACCTACGACCACAGCCTGTCCGTGCCGGAGTTCTCGATGGGCTACGTCTGGGACATCGTGCTCGACGGGCCGAACGCCACCTGGATCGAAGAAGGGCGCTGACCTGCCATGACGAAGATCGACACCAGCCGCCCCGAGACGGTGCTCCCGACCCCGTCGCACACGGTCGGCCCCTTCTACGGCCACGCCCTGCCGTTCCCCGGCGGCGGTGACATCGCCCCGCTCGGTCACCCTGACACCATCTCTCTCCAGGGCTACATCTACGACGGCCAGGGCAACCCGCTGCCGGACGCCTTCGTGGAGCTGTGGGGCCCGGACCCGGACGGCAACGTCTCGCGGGTCGACGGCTCGATGCGGCGCGACCCGGCGAGCGGCGGCTTCCTCGGCCGCAACGGCCTGGAGTTCACCGGCTGGGGCCGCATCCAGACGGACAAGAACGGCCACTGGGTCGCGCGTACGCTGCGGCCGGGCGCACGCGGGCAGAGCGCGCCGTACCTCAGCGTGTGCGTCTTCGCGCGCGGCCTGCTCGTACACCTGTTCACCCGGATCTATCTGCCGGGCGACGACGCGGCGCTCGCCGCGGACCCACTGCTCTCCCGGGTGGAGGAGGCGCGCCGCGGCACGCTGATCGCCGAGGACCAGGGCAACGGCACCTACCGTTTCGACATCCGCCTTCAGGGCGAGGGCGAGACGGTCTTCCTGGAGTTCCAGTGACAGCTGACGATCCCGACACCGGTCTGCTCGCCCCCGGGTGGACCGGTTCCCCGGCGGCGGCCGCGACCGGCGACACCGCCTACCTCCAGGCGCTGCTCGACGCCGAGGCCGCGCTGACCCGGGCCCAGGCCTCGCTGGGGCTGGCGCCCGCCGGGGCCGCGACGGCGGTGACCGAGGCCGCCGGCGCCGGCCCCAGCGGCATCGACGTGTCGTCGCTCGCGGAGCGCGCCCGCGGCGGTGGAAACCCGGTGATCCCGCTGGTCGCGGACCTCACCAAGGCGGTCGGCGCGGAGTACGGCCCGTACGTCCACCGGGGCGCGACCAGCCAGGACATCATGGACACCGCGACGATGCTGGTCGCCGCGCGCACCCTCGACCCGGTCCTGGCCGACCTCGGCCGTACGGAGGCCGCGCTGGCCCGGATCGCCGCCGAGCACCGGGACACCGCCATGCCCGGACGGACCCTCACCCAGCACGCCGTACCGACGACGTTCGGATTGAAGGCGGCGGGCTGGCGCTCGCTGGTGCTGGACGCCAGGGACCGGCTCGCACTCGTACGGGCGAGTCTGCCCGCTCAACTGGGCGGCGCGGCAGGCACATTGGCCGCGTTCACGGTGTTCGGGTCGGTCGACACGCAGGCGCTGAGCGCCGCGTACGCCCGTGAACTCGGCCTGCGTGAGCCGGAGTTGCCCTGGCACACCCTGCGCACCCCGATCGCCGACCTCGCCGGAGCGCTCGCCTTCGCCGCGGGCGCGCTCGGGAAGGTCGCGGTGGATGTGCTCACCCTGGCCCGCACCGAGATCGCGGAGGTCGCCGAGGGCAGCGGCGGCGGTTCGTCGGCGATGCCGCACAAGGCGAATCCCGTACGGTCCACGCTGATCGCGGCGGCCGCCCGGCGGGCGCCCCAGCTGGCAGCGACGTTGTACGGTTCGCTCGCCGCGGAGGACGAGCGGCCGGCCGGGGCCTGGCACGCCGAGTGGGAGCCGTTGCGCGATCTGCTCCGGCTGGTCGGTGGCGCGGCCCGGGACGCCGTGGAACTGACGCGAGGGCTCCGGGTGAACGCGGACACCATGCGCCGACACCTGGATCTCACCCATGGACTGATCGTCTCCGAACGGCTGGCCGCCGAGCTGGCTCCGGTGCTCGGCCGGGCCCGCGCCAAGGAGCTGCTCACCCGGGCCGCCGAGCGCGTGTACGCCGAGGGGCGCCCCCTCGGTGAACTCCTCGCCGAGGAGCCGGAGTTGAAGGACATCGACCTGGCGGACCTCACCGACCCCGCCCGCTACACCGGCTCCGCCGGAGCCCTCACCGACCGTGCCCTGGAGCGACGTTGACCGACAAGCTGCTCAACCACCGTGCGGAGGGACCGACTTCCGCTCCCCCACTGCTGCTCGGCCCCTCACTCGGCACCTCCACCAAGCTGTGGGACAAGGTGGCGCCCGAGCTGTCGATCACGCACCGGGTGGTCCGCTGGGACCTGCCGGGACACGGCGGCTCCCCCGCCGGTCTCATCGGCCCGGGGGCGACGGTCGGCGACCTGGCCGAACTGGTGCTGGCGTCGGCGGACTCGCTGGGCATCGAGCGGTTCGCGTACGCCGGTGTGTCCCTCGGCGGCGCGGTCGGTCTGCACCTGGCCGCGCACCACCCGGAGCGGGTCTCGTCCCTCGCGGTGATCTGCTCCTCCGCCCACTTCAACGGCGCGGGGCCCTGGCGGGAGCGCGCCGAGCTGGTGCGCCGGGAGGGGCTGGCCGGACTCGCGGAGACGGCGAACTCCCGTTGGTTCACGCCCGGGTTCACCGTGCCGGAGCTGGTCGACGACCACCGGAACGCCGCCCCGGAGGCGTACGCGGCCTGCTGTGACGCGCTGGCCGCGTTCGACATCCGTGAGGACCTTTCCCGGATCACCGCCCCCACGCTCCTCATCGCCGGCCGCGAGGACCCGGCGACACCGCCCGCGCATCTTCGGGAGATCGCGGACGCGGTCCCTGGGTCGTCGCTGACGGAGATCGCCGGCGCCTCCCACCTCGCCCCCGCGGAGCGCCCGGAGGCCGTACTGGCCGCGCTGCGCGCGCACTTCGGCGGCTACGCCGAGCGCGGCATGGAGGTCCGCCGCCAAGTCCTGGGCGACACCCATGTGGACCGCGCCCAGGCCCGGCAGTCGCCCTTCACGGCCCGGTTCCAGGACTTCATCTCCCGCTACGCCTGGGGCGAGATCTGGACCGACCCGACCCTCTCGCGCCGCGAACGCAGCATGATCACCCTCACCGCCCTGGTGGCCCACGGCCACTACGACGAGCTGGCCATGCACCTCCGAGCGGCCCGCCGCAACGGCCTCACGGTGGAGGAGATCGGCGCCGTACTCCTCCAGACCGCCGTGTACTGCGGAGTCCCGGCCGCGAACTCGGCCTTCGCGACGGCCCAGCGGGTCCTCGCGGAGGAGGAGGCTGCCGAGCAAGACTGAGGGCGCCTCCTCAGACGAGCCCGGCGAGAGCCTCCCGGGCTCGTCGGGCCAGGCCGTCGGCGCCGCAGGACTCGGCGAGGGCCAGACCGCGGGTGAGTTCGGAGGCCGAGCGGATCGTGATGCCGTATTCGACGCGGGCCGCGGCGTGCTCGTAGCCACAGGGTGAAGCGGCCAGGTAGGTGACGGCCTTGGCGTAGAGGCCGGCGGCCTGCTTGCCGGTGGCGAGGGCGGCTTGGAGGCGGAGGGCCTCGCCGATGGCCGTGTCCGTGCCGAGCCGTTCGGCGCGAGTGCGGACGGTCAGGGCGAGTTCGGCGGCACGGCGCGGGTCGACGTTGGCGAGGGCTCGGGCGAGGTCACCGCCCCAGGGCGCGAGGATCGTGTTGTGGTGGCCCCGCGTGTTGGCGGCCTTCTCGGCGGCCTCCAGTTCGTTGATGCCTTCCTCGGTGCGGCCGATGGCGAGCAGCAGCCGACCCCGAATGGAGCGCGGGTCGGGCAGCACCATGGGGGACGGGTACGGCGGCGCGAAGCCTTGCTCCTCGGCGACCTTCCAGGCCTCCTGGACATGGCCGCGGGCGAGCAGCGTATCGACGAGATTGCAGGTCGTCGACCAGTGCAGGGGCAGTCTGCGGCCGACCCGCTCGGCGAAGGCCAGAGACTTGCGCAGGGATTTCTCGGCCTCCCTGAGCCGGCCCCGCATGCGATGTCCGAGTCCGACGTGCGCGTGGGCCATGGCGAGATGGCCGCCGGTCCACCCGGCGGACTCATAGGTGCGCAAGGCATCCCTGTAAAAGCTCTCCGCCCGGTCGAGCCGGTCGGCGTAGGCATACGCGAGGGCCAGCATCAGCAGCAGTTCGATGCCCCACTCGGAGTCGAGCCAGCCGAGGCCGGGCGCCAGCCGACCGTTGACGAGCGCGCGGTCGCAGAACTCGACGACCTCCTCGGCGTTCTCACCGCGCGCCATCGCGTCGAAGCCACGCAGGATGAGCAGCGCGCGTTCGGCGTTGTCCTTGCCCGTGCAGGTGGCGGCGAGCGCGGCGAGTTCCTGGGAGTGGGTGGGAGAGAGTGCCTCGCCCGTGTGGATGCCCTCCCACATGTAACGCGCGGCCTGGAGTCGCATCCGGCCGGGCCCCGGTTCCAGTCGGGAGGCCTCCGCGTCGACCGTGCGGACGGCCTCCTCCAACTGGTCGTTGTGGAGCAGCGCCTGGGAGAGGCGGAAGACGGCGTCCACGCGCTCGGTGGTGTCGAGGCCCGGTTCGGCGAGTGCCGAGCGGAGGTAGTCGATCGTGGTGGCGGGCGAAGTGAGGAGGGTGGCGCGACCCAGTTCGTAGAGCACGTGGACGCGGGTTTCGGGCAGCGGTGGCTCCTTCAGGGCCCGCTCCAGACAGTGCCGGGCGGCCTCCGGGGCGCCCACGGCGAGATGTTCGCGGGCGGCGGCCCGTAACTGCTCGACCAGTTCCGGTTCGCCTTCCGGGTGCACCTCGATGAGGTGCCGGGAGGCCGCGGCGGCGCCGCGGCCGGACTCGGTGACGACGGTCGCGGCCACACCGTGGAACGCCCTGCGGATGCCGCGCGGGATCGACTTGTAGACGGCGGTGGCGATCAGGGGGTGCACGAACTCCAGCTCCCCGTCGTCCGCCTGCCGGTTGGCCGGATCCGGTGCCGTGAGGATGCGGGCGTCGGTCAGCAGATGGGCGCACTCCGTGGCCGTCTCCCGGCTGAGGCTGGCGAGGCGGGCCACGATCTCGACGGTGATGCCGGTATGCAGGATGGCCGCCGCCCAGGCGAAGCGGGTGGCGTCCACGCCGAGCGTCTCCAGGCGGGCGACGAGACCGCGGCCGCGTGCGGCGCGGTTGAGGGCGCGGAGTTCGGCGGCGGAACTCTCGACCGGCTCCAGGCCGCTGTCCTGCACCTTGGCGAGGAGTTCGACGGTCTCGTACGGGTTGCCGCCGGTCACTGCCCACACCTCGCGGCAGAACGGGTCGTCGGCGTGCCGGCCGACCGTGTCCCGGGTGAGCCCGGCGGTGGCCTCGGGGGTGAGCGCGCTGAGCGTGGTGACGGGGCGGGCCTTGGCGGCGATTTCGGTGAGGTGCTGGGCGCGATCGCCGGTGGCCTCGCCGGGGCGGCGGGCGACCACGACGAGGACGCACATCTCGGTCAGCCGTTCGGAGAGCGCCGACAGCCACTGCAGGGTCTCCTGGTCGGCCCAGTGGGCGTCGTCGATGAGCAGGACGAGCGGCCAGTCGCGCCGGACGAGCCGGTTCACGGCGGCGACCAGTCCGTCGCACACGCCCTTCGGGTCGGGGGGTGTCGCGCCCGGTTCGGCGAGTCCCAGGGCGGGTCCGGCGATGTCGTACCAGTCGCCGAGGTAGTCGCGGGTCTCCTCCTCCATCAGCCCGAGCAGCGCGGGCTGCAGCAACTGGCGTACGACGTGGAAGGGGACGGAGGTGACGGTCTCGCCGCCGCGGGCGTACCAGGCGGTGCAGCCGCGCTCCTCGGCGACCCGGCGGGTCTCGGTGAGGAGGGCGGTCTTGCCGATGCCCGCCTCGCCGCTGAAGACCAGGACGCTGCCCGGGGACGCCTTGTCGACGCGCAGTTCGTCCATCGCCTCCGTGATGGCGGCGATCTCCGCGTCGCGCTCCCGCAGGGAAGCCGAGGCGGCCGCTTCCGGCCGGTCCTCCGTCATCCCGCTACCTCCCCAGGTCGCCCAAACGACGTACAGGTCATCGAGCGTAGCCCTCCGGCTGCCGAAGTGAAGGCTGGTCCGTGCAGGTATTGCCTTGTCGAGTGACATCGGGCGGCGGGAAGCGACGCATCCGGCCGCCGACCTGTCGCGTTGGAGGTGATGGACAGTCAACTACCGTGATCTGACGCTGTTTCTCGACCTTCGACAGGGTCCACCCCCTTCAGGAGACGGCCGCTGCTGCGCAGGCTGCTGGGCGGGTCGGGGGGCGGTCATCGGGGGAGAACCGCACGGGGCACGGCGAATAACCGTCCCCTCTCATCCGCTTTTCACTCCGGCCTCATACGGTGACTCCATGACGCAGGTGACTCCTCCCGGTTGGTATCCCGACCCCGGGCAGACGAATGACGCGCCGGCCACCGAGCGCTGGTGGGACGGCAAGGCGTGGACGGATCAGATCCGGCCCGTGGGCTCGGCCGCGGGGTTCGGGCCGCCGGCCTTTCCGCCGGGTGCCGGGGCGCATCCCGGATACCCCGGGTACCCGGTCGCCGCTCCGAAGCGTGGTCTGCGCACGGGCATAGCCGTCGCCGTGGCGGCGGCGGTGCTGGCGAGCATCGGGGTGGGTGTGTACGCCCTGACCAGCAGCGAGGGTGGCAGCGACGGCAGCACGACGTCCCAGGGCCCCGGTGGGCAGAACGGCCAGGGCGGAGTCGATGGTGGCCCGGGCGGCAACTCCGGTGGCTCGGGTGGTCCCGGTGGCGGTGGTCAGAGTCCGGCGCCCGACGGGTCCGGGCAGCCGCCGCAGGGCGAGGAGGGGTACGCGACCGACGCGACCAGCGGCATCAGCCTGCCGGTGCCGGACGGCTGGGTCACCTCGCCGCTTCAGATCGGCGCGCAGGTGGTGACGGAGGCGTCGTACGAGTGCCCGGCCGACAACTCGAAGACGTGCACGCGTGGCGGCGCCTACTCGATGCCCGCCGAGGCGCTGGAGCTGAAGGCCACCACGGCCGAGGCGGCCGCCAAGGAGGACATCTCCAAGAACGCCGAGAACGCCTACGGCTCCGAGGGGTACGGCAAGATCAGCTCGCACGAGGAGCTGGCCTCCAAGGCGGTGACCGTGGCTGGCGAGAAGGGCTATCTGGTCCGCTGGAAGGTGGTCACGAGCAAGGGCGACGACGGCTACGTCGAGTCGCTCGCGTTCCCCTCCCCGGCCGACTCCTCGCGGCTCGTCGTGGTCCGGTTCGGCATCGACGTCAGTGACGAGGCGCCCGAGCAGTCGGTGATCGACGAGATCACCGAGGGCATCAGGGAGGCGTCGATCAGCAGCAGCGGTGGCAGCGGTCAGGAGGTCTGAACCGGCGCGCCCGGGAACGAGTCGGGCGGGGGGGGGTG
>NZ_VTHJ01000005.1:108106-131205 GCF_008386495.1 Streptomyces tailanensis
TGCGGCGCGATCAGGTCGTCGTCCGGTCAATCCCGCGGACGGCGCCCTGAGTCTCAGGTGAGGCCGAGCGTCGGCAGCACGGCCGCCTCCATGAACTTGGTGATGTACGTCTCGTCCGCGTCCTGCCCGTCCAGGAACGGGCGAGCCCGCAGTACGCCGAAGATCTGCGCCGGGATGAACTCCAGTGCCGGGTGGTCCGCGGGGACCTCCCCCCGGGCGACGGCGCGGTCGATCATCGCTCTGAGCGCGCAGATCTCGGGGTCGACGAGCGCGCCGCGCAGGGCCGCCTGCAACTCCTCGTCCTGCACGACGGCGTGGCCGAGCGCCTGGAACAGCCGGCCCTCGATGACGTGGCCCTTGCCCTCGCCCGCTTGCCGGGCCACCTCACGCAGGTCACCGGCGAGCGTGCCGGTGTCGATGCCGGCGAAGCGCGCACTGCGGCGCGCGCGCAGGGCGGCCGCCACGAACTGCGGCTTCGTCTTCCACTGCCGGTAGAGCGTGGACTTGCTGCACCGGGTGCTCGCGGCGACGCCGTCCATGGTCACGGAGTCGTAGCCGCACTCTCTGATCTGGTCGAGCACGGCGTCGAAGAACTCCTGCTCACGCTCGGGCGTGAGTTTGGAGCGGCGCGAGGCGACGGCCGTCTCCGGCCCGTCCGCGGCCTGCGACGTCATGGCCCTGGTCTCCTTCGGTCGATCCGGCGCCCATCGGCCCTTCGATACGCCACTGTACCGGAACGACTCCGTATCGGTACAGTGACGTATCGATACCTAATCGTTTCGACACCCTGGCGTTTCGGTACAGACTCGTATCGGTACACTCACGTATCGGTACGGCAACGTATCGGTACGCGGTTGTATCGGTATTTGCGCGTGTCGATCGTCTGTACCGCCATGAGAACCAGCGCCATCAGCGCCACCAGCGCCGTCAGTGAAAGGGCCGGGGATGGAATGCCACACCGAGCCTGCCGAAGAGGGGCCCGCCGCGACAGCGCGACCGCCCCTCGTCCGTGAGCTCCTGCTCGTCGCAGGGCTCTTCCTGCTCTACAAGTTCGGGCGACTGCTGGCGAACGGCCACACCGCCGAGGCCTTCCACAACGCCCACGAGGTGTGGGGCTGGGAGCGCGCCCTGGGCCTGCCGGGCGAGGGCTCCGTGCAGTCGGCGCTGCTGCACGGCGACACCCTGGTCCACCTCGCGAACGTCTACTACGCGACCGTCCACTTCCCGGCCACCGCGGCCTTCCTGGTCTGGCTGTACCTGCGGCGCCCCGCCCACTACGTGTGGGCGCGCCGGGTCCTCGCCGCCCTCACCGCCGCCGCCCTGCTGCTGCATCTGGCGTTCCCGCTCGCCCCGCCGCGGATGCTGGAGATCGCCGGTCTCGTCGACACCGGGCAGGTGTACGGGCCGACGGTCTACTCGGCCGCCCCCGCGACCGACTCCATGGCGAACCAGTTCGCGGCGATGCCGTCACTGCACTTCGGCTGGGCGCTGATGGTCGCGATCGGGCTGATCGCCGCGACCCGGACCCGGTGGCGGTGGCTCTGGCTGCTGCATCCGCTGGTGACCCTCGTCGTGATCGTCGGCACGGCGAACCACTACTGGCTGGACGCGATCGTGGCGGGCGGGCTACTGGCCGTCGCCCTGGCCGTGATCCAGCTCCCGCACCGGACGACCACGACGGCCCCGGAGCGGACCGGCGACTTCGTCCCCGTCGAGGAGCCCGTCCTGGTCGGAGCGGGCCGATGAACGCCACGCTCGTCGCCGTCGTCCTCTCCCTGGTCTCCGCCGTCGCCTACGCGGCCGCCGCCGTCGCCCAGGAGCGGCTCGCCTCCCGCAGCGCCGACGCAGGTGTACGGCGCATGCTGATCAGCGGCGCCTGGTGGGGGTCGGTCGGGCTCAACGCCGGTGCCGCGCTGCTGCATGTGGTGGCCCTCAAGTACGGTCCGCTGACCGTGGTCCAGCCGCTCGGTGCGCTCACGCTGGTGGCCGCCGTGCCGCTGGGTGCGCGGATCGCCGGGCGGCGGGTCAGCGCGGTGGAATGGCGCGGTACGGCGCTGACGCTGGCCGGGCTGGCCGCGATCCTGGTCACCGCGTCGGGGCCGGCGCCGGAGGATGTGCTGAACGCTCCGGAGGCGTTGTCCGTCGCCGGGGCGACAGCCGTTCTGGTCGGACTTCTGTCCCGGCCCGGCACCAAGCCCGGCCTCCGGCACGCGACCGCCTCCGGCATCGCCTCGGGTGTCGCCTCCGCGCTCACCCAGACGGTGACGGTCGCCGCGACGGACCGCACGGGGTCGCTCCTCAGCGTCCAGGTCGTCGTGGTCGCCCTGCTGGTCGCCGCCTTCGCGGTCGGCGGCCTGTTCCTCTCCCAGACCGCCTACCAGGGCGGCCTGGGAGCCCCCCTCGCCATGGTGACCCTGTCCAACCCCGTCGCCGCCGCCGTGATCGGCCTTTCCCTCCTCGGCGAGGGCCTGCGGGGAGGCGCCGCGGGCGTGCTGCTCGCGTTGGCGGGGGCGGTGGTGGCGGCACGGGGGGTGGTGCTGCTGACGCGGGTGCCGCCGGTCGAGGTCCGGCCGGTGGACGAGGACCACCCGGTGGCGGCGGTCCTCGCGCTGGAGCCGCAGCACGCCCCGACCGAGCCGTCACTGCTCCCCCGCCGACCGGGGGCGCCCGCACCTGGCCACCTCACACCCCTGTGATGTGAACCGAGGAGGCGCTTACCGGCGCTGACAGGGTGCCGCTGCGCCCACCCTCCCCTACTCTCGGCTTCGCTCGAGCGGGGGGACCCCCATCGCCCCAGCGGCACGACTGCCCGCAGCTACGACGGGCCGGCGTCAGGCACGCGGCTACGACCCCAGCGCCGGATCGCTCACCCCCACACGCCCGTTCTCCACATGCCCGGCGAACCGGCGCAGGAACGTCGGGTCCGCGGCGGACGTGACGGTCAGGTCGTACCAGCGGCGGCTCGTGCGTAGGTCGAAGCGGTGGCGGACGGTCGCCCCGGGGCGCAGCTTGACCGTGCGGGACGGGCCGCCGTACGCGCTCCCCACCTTCAGGCTCACCGTGCCGGAGGCCTTGTTCGTGAAGGTCAGTTCCACGTCGTCGTCCACATGCCGTGCGGTCACCTCGGGGCCGGACTGGCTGCCCGGTCCCTTGAAGACGCGCAGGAAGCCGTTGGGGCCGTGGACGGTCAGGTCGTACGAGCCGTGCGAGTACGCCGAGTTCCAGGTGTCCGAGAGGGACTTGCCGGCCTCCGTGGTGTAGGTCCACGGCCCGTCCGTGCGGTTGCCGGAGGTGACGAGGAACGCGGCACCCGCCTTGGCGCCGGAGGCGAACGTGAGGGCGAAGGTCCCGGCGGTCGGGTCGGCCGAACCGTCCACCCTGGGCGCGTACTTGAGGGGGCGGGCGGGCCGCAGCCCGCGTTCCTGCTTGGGCATGCCGGCGTCGGCCGGCACGGCCGGCCGGTAGTCGGGGTGGCGCTCGCGGTCCTGCGGCTCGTAGTCGTCGGTGTCCGGCAGCCCGGCGGGCCGCGCGTCCTTGCGGGAGAAGTCGAACGCGGCGGTGAGGTCACCGCAGATGGCGCGCCGCCACGGCGAGATGTCGGGCTCGCGCACCCCGAAGCGGCGCTCCATGAAGCGGAGGATCGAGGTGTGGTCGAAGGTCTCGGAGCAGACGTAGCCGCCCTTGCTCCAGGGCGAGACGACCAGCATCGGCACACGCGGGCCGAGGCCGTAGGGGCCGGCCACGCGGTTGGCGTCGCCCTTGTAGAGGTCCAGCTCCACGTCCACCGTCGACTTGCCCTGCGCGGCGGACTTCGGCGGCAGCGGCGGCACGATGTGGTCGAAGAAGCCGTCGTTCTCGTCGTAGGTGATGAACAGCGCGGTCTTCGCCCAGACGGCCGGGTTGGCGGTGAGCGCGTCGAGGACCTGCGCGATGTACCAGGCGCCGTAGTTCGAGGGCCAGTTGGAGTGCTCGGAGAACGCCTCGGGCGCGACGATCCAGGAGATCCGGGGCAGCTTCCCTGCCTTGACGTCCGCCTTGAACAGGTCGAAGTAGCCGTCGCCGGCCTTGACGTTCGTACCGGTGCGGGCCTTGTCGTAGAGCGGGTCGCCGGGCTTGGCGCCCCGGTACTTGTTGAAGTACAGGAGGGAGTTGTCGCCGTAGTTGCCCCGGTAGGCGTCCTGGATCCAGCCCCAGGAGCCGGCCGCGTCCAGGCCGTCGCCGATGTCCTGGTAGATCTTCCAGGAGATCCCGGCCGCTTCGAGGCGCTCCGGGTAGGTCGTCCAGTCGTAGCCGAGTTCGTCGTTGCCCATGACCGGGCCGCCGCCCTTGCCGTCGTTGCCCGTGTGTCCGGACCACAGTAGTACCGATTCGGGTCGGTCGAGCCGATGAACGAGCAGTAATAGGCGTCGCAGACGGTGAAGGTGTCGGCGAGCGCGTAGTGGAAGGGGATGTCCTCGCGGGTCAGGTACGCCATGGTCGTGGTGCCCTTCGCGGGCACCCACTTGTCATACTTGCCGCCGTTGTACGCGGCCTGCCCGTCGGGCCAGCTGTGCGGCAGCCCTTCCAGGAACTGCATGCCGAGATCGTCGGCCTCGGGGTGGAACGGCACGAGGTCCTTGGTGCCGTCCGACTGGTGCCACACCGACTTGCCGTTGTCCAGCGTCACCGGATGCGGGTCGCCGAAGCCGCGTACGCCTCTCAGCGCACCGAAGTAGTGGTCGAAGGACCGGTTCTCCTGCATGAGGACGACGATGTGCTCGACGTCCTCGATGGTGCCGGAACGGTGGTGCGCGGGGAGCGCCGCGGCACGCTGGATGCTCGCGGACAGGGCGGTGAACGCGGTGGTGGCGCCCGCTACTTGGAGGAATCGCCGCCGGTTGACTTCAGGCATGGGTGGATGACCTCTTGTCCTGACGTGATGCGTCGGATGTGACCTGAGCGAAAGGAATGGTCCAAGAGGAACGAATCACAGGGAAGGGGCAGTGGCGCGTGTGTGACGCGCTGCGGACCGTCGTGCGAACAGCGCCGGGCAAGCGGGGCAGGGCCGTACGGACTCCGACGCACAGCCCGCTCACTCGTTCCTCTCGGCGTGCTCTCATGCTCCTGCCGCAGCATGAACCGCATGATCGCCCCCCATACTTCGAGCACCTCTGCCCCCGCCCGCCGCACCGTCCGCAAGGCCGTCGTCCCGGCCGCCGGGCTCGGGACACGGTTCCTGCCCGCCACGAAGGCGACGCCGAAGGAGATGCTGCCGGTCGTGGACAAGCCGGCCATCCAGTACGTCGTCGAGGAGGCCGCATCGGCCGGGCTGGACGACGTGCTGATGATCACCGGTCGGCACAAGCGGGCCATCGAGGACCACTTCGACAACGCCTTCGAGCTGGAGCAGGCACTCGCGGCCAAGGGCGACACCGTACGTCTGGACGCGGTACGCGACCCGGCCCGCCTCGCCAACATCCACCACATCCGCCAGGGCGAGCCGCTCGGCCTCGGCCACGCCGTGCTGTGCGCCCGCCGCCACATCGGCGACCAGCCCTTCGCCGTCCTCCTCGGCGACGATCTGATCGACCCGCGCGAGACCCTGCTCAGCCGGATGCTGGACGTCCGCGAGGAGTACGGCGGCAGCGTGGTCGCCCTGATGGAGGTCCCGCCGGAGCAGGTGCATCTCTATGGCTGCGCGGCCGTGGAGCCGACCGGGGACGAGGACGTCGTTCAAGTCACCGGGCTTGTGGAGAAGCCGTCGCGGCAGGACGCGCCGAGCACGTACGCGGTGATCGGCCGCTACGTCCTCGACCCGGCCGTGTTCGACACCCTGGAGCGCACCCCGCCCGGCCGGGGCGGCGAGATCCAGCTCACCGACGCCCTCCAGGACCTGGCCGCCGGCGGCACGGTGCACGGCGTCGTCTTCGACGGGCTGCGCTACGACACCGGCGACAAGGCCGACTATCTGCGCACGGTGGTCCGGCTGGCCTGCGACCGGGACGACCTCGGGCCCGAATTCATCGCCTGGCTCAAGGAGTTCGTCGTAGGTCTCGAAAGCCGCGGCGAGCAGGTGGACCGGCGGCGGTCCGTCGCCTGAGCCGACGGCGGCGGGGCCTCACCTGTCCCGCGCTGGGGCGCCCGGCGGTTTCGCCGGGCGCCCCCGCTTCACTTCCGGGTCAACTCCGGCGCCTCATCCGTCTCCACTTCGATGTCACCCGCGGCCGAGTCGTGATCGTGGCCGTCACCGCCCGCCAGCTTCTTCTCCGGGAGGAGGAAGGCCAGTACGAGGCCGAGGGCGAACAGCGGGGCCAGGTAGCGGAAGACCGGTGTCAGTGCCTGCTGGTAGGCGAGGACGACGGTGTCCTGAACGCGGTCCGGCAGGGCCTGGACGAGGGCCGGGGTCAGCGAGTCGGTGGACCCCAGGACCTTGGCGTCGGCCGCCGAGAGCCGGGCGCTGAACTGGTCGGTGAGACGGTGGGTGAACAAGGCGCCGACCGCGGCGGTGCCCAGCGTGGCGCCGGCGAGGCGCGCCGGCTCCTGGAGGCGGCGGAGCTGGTCCGCTTCACCCCGGCCACCCTCACCGACGTCGACGCGCTGGTGGAACGTCTGGGCCGGATCCGCCGCCTCGGCCACTCCGTCACCCGCGGCGAGCTCGACCCCGACGTCGTGGGCATCGCCGCCCCGATCATGGACCAGAACAGACGGGTCACCGCGGCCGTGAGCGTCGCCGCCCTCGCCTCCCGCGTCTATCCGAAGGCGGAGACGGAGCTCGCCCAGAAGGCCCAGGCCACGGCGGGCGAGATCACGGAACGACTGTCCCTCACCGCCGCCTGACGGCACACGGCGGGGCCTACAGCGGGGCCGGTCGGCCGCCGGTCAGGCCTCGCGCTCGCCGGTGTTCTTCCTGCGCTCGGCGAGCATGCCGAGGAGTTCGTCGGCGCTGGCCATGGTGTGGCGTTCCACCTCGGCCTCGATGGTGGCCGGGTCACCGCCGAGAATCGCGTCGATGAGCCGCTCGTGGACGTGCAGGGCGCGGTCGGGGTCGGAGCGGGTGCTCTCGTCGACCGAGATCGCGATGTTGATCTGGGCCTCCACGGTGGGCCACATGCGCTCCAGCATGCCGTTGCCGGAGGCGCTCCAGATGGTCCAGTGCAGGTTTATGTGGGCCTGGTGGAGCCGGTCCGGGTCCTTCGCGGCGTACGCCGCCTGGTACTCGTCCCAGCTGTGGCGGAGTTTCTCCCTGCGGGTGCCGTCGGGGTCGTCGGCCACGGCCCGGGCGGCCAGCTTCTCCAGGGCGACCCGGACCTCGGCCACGTCGGTGATGAACTTCTCGTCGATGTCGGTGACGACGACTCCGCGGTAGGGCTGCTGCTCCAGGAGCCCCTCATGGGTGAGCTGGTAGATGGCCTCGCGGAGGGTGGGCCGGCTGACCCCCATCTGCTGGGCGATCTGGACCTCGCGCAGCCGTTGCCCCGGCCCCAGCTCACCGGCCAGGATGGCGCGCCGCAGCTCGTTCACCACCGCGTCGCGGCGGGTCTGGTTGCTGACCGGCCGGGGCCCGACGGTCGGTCGAGGAGCGTGCTCACTCATGGGTCCTCCGCAGATTGTCAGACCACATGGTAGGTGATCAGGCGCCGTACTCGGTGACGCGTTCGGCGCTGACGGTCATGACCACCCTGGGGATCGTCGCGGTCTCCTGCCAGGGCTTGCCCTCGTACTTGTGGGAGAGCTCGTCGATCAACTCCCGTCCGCCGTCCCGGGTCATGGTGACCGGGCCGCGGACCACGGCGTAGACGTAGGGGTTGTCGCGGTCGATGATCAGGACGCTGGCGCGGGGGTCGCGCAGCAGGTTGCGGTGTTTGACCCGGCCCTCGACGGTGGAGAAGGCGATCCCGTCGTCGGTGGCCTTCACCCAGACCGTGGTCTGCTGGGGCAGTCCGTCCCGGCCGATCGTGGCGAGCGTCGCGAAGTTGGGCCCGGAGGCCAGTTTCCGTACCAGATCGGTGAGTTGGGACATGTCGGCGACCTTTCTGTTTCTGTGAGTGGGCGGTGGCGGGCCCCAAGGGGAGGACGTACGGGGCCCGCCACCGGGTCGGGTCGGGTCGGCCGCGGGGGGGCCGGTCAGAAGCGGACGGCGTCGATGAAGGCCTGAAGTCCCGGTGTCTGCGGGTCGTTGAAGGCATGCTCCGGTGGTACGTCCTCCTTGATCAGGCCGTCCTCGAAGAAGCAGATGCGGTCGGCGGCCTTGGAGGCGAAGGCCATGTCGTGGGTGACGATGCCGCAGGCGATGCCCTCTTCCTCCTTCAGCTTGGTCAGCACCCCGAGCACCTCGGCCGCGACCGGCGGGTCGAGGGCGGAGGTGATCTCGTCGCACAGCAGCAGCCGAGGCCGCATCATCAACGCCCGGGCGATGGCCACCCGTTGGCGCTCGCCGCCGGACAGCTGGGTGCACCGGCTGCGCAGGTGGTGGGCCATGCCCACCTCGGTCAGGGCTCGTTCGGCCCGGTCCAGGAGCTGGGCCTCGGTCTCGCCGAGAGCGAGGCGCGGCGCGATGGTGAGGTTGTCGAGGACGTTCATATGGGGCCACAGGGTGTAGCTCTGGAAGATCATTCCGATCTGCCCCTGCAACTCCTTCCACGCCTCCTGGTACTCGCCGTCGCGTACGACGGCCTGGCCGGCGAGGTCGATGTCCCCCGCGTCGGGCTCTTCCAGGCCGGCGATCACCCGCAGCAGGGTGCTCTTGCCGGAGCCGCTCTTGCCGATGAGGACGGCGATCTCACCGCTGCCGATCCGGAAGTCGGCCTCCTTGAGGACGTGGCGCCCGTGGAAGGACTTGCTCACACCGCGGGTGCGCAGGAAGGCGTCGTCGGGGACGGCATCGGTGACCGTGGCCGTGCCGGTATCCGCGTCCGGTGTCTTGTCGAGGGTCGGTTTGGCCTCTGTCATCGTGATCAGACACCTTCCGGCTTGAGCAGGGACTTGAGGGCGGGCCTGGACAGTTCGACCGGCCGCTGCCCGGGACGCATCCGGGCGAGGGTGCCGCGCAGCCCCGACGCGGGCGGCGGGGCGCCGCGCGAACCGCTGGTGATCAGACGGCGCTCGATGTAGCTGGTGAACAGCGTCGCCGGGAAGGCGATCGAGAAGTAGATGAGGGCGACCAGGGTGAAGATCTCCATGGGCCGGTAGGTCTGGCTGGCGAGGATGTTGCCCTGGAAGGTCAGGTCCGCCTGGCCGAGCGCGGAGATCAGGGAGGTGTCCTTGAACATGCTCACGTTCAGGGACAGGATCGTGGGGATCTGCTGGCGGAAGGCCTGCGGCACGATGATGTGCCGCAGGATCTGCACCCGGTTCAGGCGCAGCATCCGCGCCGCCTCGATCTGTTCGACGGGCACCGACTGCATTCCGGCGCGGTAGGTCTCCGACATGAAAGCGGTCAGGTGCGCGGTGAGCGCGATGATGATCGAGAGCTCACCGGGCAGGTCGACGCCGAGGAGCGCCGGAAGGGCGTAGAACACCCACAGCAGTTGGATCAGCAGCGGCGTACAGCGGAACACCTCGATGTAGAGCTGCGCCGGCCAGCGGATGACCTCGATCTTCGACATACGGGCCACGGCGAGGGGGAAGCCGAGGACGGCGCTCGCGACGATCGTGATCGTCGCGACCTTCAGGGTCAGCCACAGCCCGTCGAGCAGGGTGGGCAGCGCGGGGCCGATGACGCTCAGATCGAACTCGTAGGCGAGGTTCACGGAATTCATCGCGGACTACCTCCGGGAGGACGACGAGACCGGGTCAGGACTTGATCTCGAGGTCGCCCAGGGCGTCCACGTCCCGGTAGCCGGCCTCGGCGAAGGAGCGGGCGATCTCGCCACTGGCCACGGAGTTGTCGATGGCGACGTTGACGATCTCCATGGAGCGGGCGTCAATGCCGGCCGGGACGCCGTAGGCCACGTGGTTCACGAGGATCGCCGGGTCGGGGACGATGATGCCCAGGGACTTGTCCTTGGTCGCCATGTCGACGGCGGTGCCCAGGTCGGCGAAGACCGCGATGGCCTTGCCCGCCTTCACACCGGCGGCCGCGTTCTGGAAGGTGTCCACCCGCAGTTCCTTGGCCTCGGCCTTCTGGAGCGCCGCGTCCATCGCGGTGCCCTGCGAGGTGGCGATGGGCTTGTTCGCGTCGAGGATCTGCTTGCTGGTGGTGTAGCTGCTGCTGCGCTCCACCAGGAACACGCCGGGGTAGGACCACGAGGGGTTGGTGAAGCGGATCGCGAGGCTGCGCTCCACGGTCTGGTCGAGGTCGGCGGCGACGTCGTACTTGTCGGCCTGGAGCCCGGCGACGATGTTCTGCCACGTGGTGGCCACCGTCTTGACCTTCACACCGAGGCCTTCCGCGAGGTTCTCCAGCGGAATGAGGTCGGGGCCGGCGCAGGTGCCGTCCGACTTCACGACGACGGTCGGCGGCGCGTCGGCACAACCGATCCGCAGCACGCCGGCCCTCTTGATCTTGTCGATCCAGGCGGCCTTGCTGGTGGAGGCGGCCGCGGCCGTGGTCGTCGTCGAGCCCCCGTCCGAGCCGGCCTTTCCGCCGAAGTAGCCGGCCAGCCAGGCCAGGATGAGAACTCCGACCACGTAGAAGGTGTACCTGCTCTGCTTGGTGAGGGCCATGGCTGGTGCTCCAGTGCTAGAGGGTGGGTGGCGCGGGATGTGGCATGGGGGGATTCGGTCGATCCTGGGCGTGCGGGCTCGCGCTCGGTGACGGGTGAGCGGGGCCGGACGAGAAGGAGGGCACAGCCGTAGCCGGTCCCTGAGGAAAAGCGCTCCCTGATGGAGCGATGCCCGTAGATTGTCTGACAACCAGCAAGATGCCGGAAGGTTAGGAACGCGACTCCGCCGTGTCAATAGCCGGAATCGAACCCGTTCCGAGGCATTGACCGCGCCGGGCCATCGCGTCTACCGTCCCACCCATCCGCAGATTGTTTGACAATCTGCGACCTGGCCGCCGGTACTGTGCGCGGTTCAGCGACCCCAGAGGTGCTCGAAGCGCCTTGTCAGGAGGTACACGACTCCATGCGGACCATCGTTGTGGGAGCCGGGGCCGTCGGTCTCGCCGCCGCCTATCGGCTCGCCAAGGCCGGGTCCGAGGTGACCGTGCTCGACGCCCGGCGCGCGGGCTCCGCCGCCTCGCACGGCAACGCGGCCAAGATCGCCCTCGCCGAGAGCGGCCCGGTGCCGGCGCCCGGCGTGATCCTGCAGTCCCTGAAGTGGATGCTGAAGCCGGACAGCCCGCTCTACGTGAAGCCGTCGCTCCACCCGAGCTTCGTGAAGTTCATGCTGACGATGGCCCGGCACTGCACCGCGCGGGACTTCCGCCAGGGCCTGGAGACGACCCTGCGTCTCGCCGAGGGCACCATGGACCTCCTCGACGACTGGACCCGGGACGGCATCGCCTTCGAGATGCACAAGGCCGGCGTCCTGCTGGCCTTCGAGACGAGGGAGCGCTACGAGGAGCAGCTCGCCTCCCTCGACATCTTCGAGAGCTTCGGCATGGTCGCCGAACACCTGCACGGAGACGCCGTACAGGCCAAGGAACCGGTCCTCAACAGCCGTATCAAACACGGCCTGTTCTTCCCGGACGACCGCCAGGTCGAGCCCGACTCCCTCACCCAGGGCCTGCTCAAGCGCTGCGCGGAACTCGGCGTCGAGATCCACGAACACACCCCCGTACGCCGCTTCCTGCGCCGGGGGGACGCCGTCACCGGTGTGCTCACCGACAAGGGCGAGTTCGAGGGCGACACCTTGCTGCTGGCGGGCGGCGTGTGGACCGCCCGGATGGCCGCGCAGCTCGGAGTCCCCCTGCCGATCCGGCCGGGCAAGGGCTACAGCGTCGACTACTCACCGTCCCCGGTGCCGCTGCGCACACCGCTCACTCTGGAGGACGCCCGCGTCGCGGTGACTCCGCTGAACGGCTTCCTGCGGCTGGCGGGCACCATGGAGTTCGGCGGCCTGGAGGAGAAGATCAACGCCCGGCGCGTCGCCGCCATCAAGCAGGCGGCCGCCGACTCCCTCACCGGCTGGGACAACCCGCCGGGAGAGTGCGCTCCCTGGGCGGGGCTGCGCCCGATGACGCCGGACGGGCTGCCGATCGTCGGCCGCCTCGATCCCCTCCCCAACGTCTACGTCGCCTCGGGGCACGGCATGCTCGGGCTCACCCTCGCCCCGGCCACCGCCGAGATCATCACCGAGGCCATCATCCGGCGCCGCGTTCCCGCGGTCGCCGAGACCCTGTCACCGCGCCGCTTCACCCGCCGGTGACCGGCACGGCCCTTCGTGGCCGAGGCCTACACCCGCACCCGTCTCCCCTTACCACCCCCGTTTCCCGCACGCTGATCCCAGGAGTCCTTTCATGAGCGCCCCCCAGTTCACCGGCATCCTCGCCGCCGTCGTCACCCCGCTGACCTCGGACGGCTCGGCCGTCGACGCCGAGGGCATCAGGCGCCAGGCCGACCACATCATCGGCGGCGGCGTCCACGGCCTGGTCCCGGGCGGCAGCACCGGCGAGTTCACCACGCTGACCCTCGACGAGCGCAAGCGCGTCACCGAGGTGTACGTCGAGGCCGCCGACGGACGCGTCCCGGTCGTCGCCGGGACGGGCGCGCTCAGCACGGCGGACACCGTGGAGCTGAGTGTGCACGCCGAGAAGGCGGGCGCGTCCGCCGTGATGATCGTGCCGCCGTTCTACGACACCCCCGGCTTCGACGAACTGCGGGGCTTCTTCGGGACGGTGTCCGACGCCATCGACATCCCGATCATGTACTACAACATCCCGTCGGCCACGGGCGTCAACCTCGCGCCCGAGGAGCTGGCGAAGCTGGCCCGGGAGACCGGGATCACCTCCTACAAGGACACCGGCGGCGACTTCGCGTGGTTCTCCGCGGTCCAGCAGCAGCACGCCGCGGACATCACCGCCCTCAACGGCTGGGACACGCTCACCTTCGCCGCGCTCGCGGGCGGTGCGAAGGCCGGCGTGTGGGGCACGGCCAGCGTGATCCCCCGGCTGTGCGCCGATCTGTACGACGCCCTCGCCGTCCGCGGCGACCTGCACACCGGCCGCGAACTGTGGACGAAGATCTTCCCGATCTGCCAGTTCCTGGAGTCCCACAACTACGCCTGCGGCATCAAGACGGGCCTCGATCTGGTCGGCGTCAGCGCCGGCCCGACGCGCCGCCCGGTCCTGCCGCTGGCCCCGCAGTACGTCGCCGAGTTCCGCGAGCTGCTCATCGCGGCCGGTGTGGCGGTGACCGGCGACAGCGTGGCCGCGTGATGGGCACGCTCAGCCGTATCCACGCGATCGACGTCCACGCCGAGGGCGAGCCCGGCCGCGTACTGCTCGGCAGTCATCTGCACGTCAAGGGCGCCACGATGGCCGAGCGGCTGCAGTACTGCGAGAAGCACCTCGACGATCTGCGCCGGCTCCTGCTCCGGGAGCCGCGCGGCTACCCGGCCCTGTGCGGCGCCCTGGTGCTGCCGCCGGCCGACCCGGCCGCCGACTTCGGCCTGGTGGTGCTGGAACAGGGCGGCTTCCGTCCCATGTCCGGCTCCAACCTCATCTGCGCGGTCACCGCGCTGGTGGAGACGGGCGCGGTCCCGGTGAGCGAACCGGTCACCGAACTCACCGTGGACACCGCGGTCGGTCTCGTCCGGGTCCGCGCCGAGGTGTCCGGCGGCAAGGCCACCCGGGTCACCTTCGCCAACGTCCCGGCGTTCGTGGTGGCCCTCGACCACGAACTGGACCTGCCCGAGTACGGGAGGGTGCCGGTCGACATCGTCTTCGGCGGCCAGTTCTACGTCCAGGCCCGCGCCGCCGACCTCGGCGTCACCCTGGAACCGGGATCCGCGAAGCAACTCGCGCGCGCCGGAGCGGTGTTGCGCACGGCGGCCCAGCAGCAGTTCCCGGTCAGACACCCGCTCAACCCCGGTATCGACCAGATCTCCCTGACGATGATCCACGGCCCCTCGCCCACCCCCGGCGTCTCCGGCCGCAACACGGTCGTCCTGCCCAACGGCGAAGTGGACCTGGCCGACCCGGCGACCTGGACCGGCTCCCTGGACCGCTCCCCGTGCGGCACCGGCACCTGCGGCCGCATGGCCGCCCTGCACGCGCGCGGCGAACTCCCCCTGGACACACCGTTCGTCCACGAGTCGATCATCGGTACGACCTTCACGGGCACGCTCCTCGACACCACCCAGGTCGGGCCGTACGAGGCGGTGTCGCCGACGATCAGCGGACGCGGCTGGATCACCGGGTTCAACGAGTACGTCCTGGACGACTCTGACCCCTTCCCGTACGGCTACACCCTCGGCGACCTGTGGGGCGCCAGCGAACAGGAGCGCTGATGGAGACGACTGAGACCCCCGAGACCACCGGTACGCAGTTCATCGCGGGCAAGCGCCGCGCGGGGACGTCCGGCGAGCGGTTCTCGGTGACCGACCCGGCCACCGGGGAGGTCCTGGCCGTGGACACCCTGGCCGGTTCCGAGGACGTGGACGAGGCGGTCGCCGCTGCCCGTGGCGCCTTCGCCGAGTGGTCGCGCACCACGCCGGCCGAGCGCTCGGAGGCCCTGCTGCGCTGGGCGGACCGACTCCAGGCGCGCGCCGAGGACTTCGCCCGCGCCGAGAGCCTCAACTGTGGCAAGCCGATCAGGCTCACCACCGGCTTCGACGTCCCCGGCACCATCGACAACGTCCGCTTCTTCGCCGGCGCCGCCCGCAACCTGGAGGGCCGCGCGTCCGGCGAGTACTCCGGCGACCACACCTCCACCATCCGCCGCGAACCCATCGGTGTCATCGGCTCCATCGCCCCCTGGAACTACCCCCTCCAGATGGCCGCCTGGAAGGTACTGCCGGCCGTCGCCGCGGGCAACACCATCGTCCTCAAGCCGTCCGAACTCACCCCGCTGACCTCGGTGATGTTCGCCGAAGCGGCCCAGGAGGCGGGCATCCCCGACGGCGTCATCAACATCGTCACCGGCACCGGCCCCGTCGCGGGCCAGGCCCTGATCACCCACCCCGACGTCGCCATGGTCTCCTTCACCGGCTCCACCACGGTCGGCTGCCAGGTCGCCGCCCAGGCGGCCGGTCTGGTCAAGCGCGTCCACCTCGAACTCGGCGGCAAGGCCCCGTTCGTGGTCTTCGACGACGCCGACCTGGAGGCCGCCGCGCGCGGTGCCGTGGCCGGGGCCCTCATCAACGCCGGCCAGGACTGCACGGCCGCCACCCGCGCGTACGTCCAACGGCCGCTGTACGAGGCGTTCGTGGGCCGCGTCGCCGAGCTGATGGACGGCGTATGCCTGGGCCCGGTCGACGACCCGGCCACCGACATGGGCTCCCTGATCTCCTTCCGGCAGCGCGACCGGGTCGCCGCCATGGTCGACGCCGCCCGCGACGCCGGAGCCACGGTCGTACGCGGCGGTCGTATCCCCGAAGGACCCCTCGGTCGGGCCGCCTACTACGAGCCCACCCTCATCACCGACGCCGCACAGGACTCGGCCATCGTCCAGCAGGAGATCTTCGGTCCTGTCCTGGTCTGCCTGCCCTTCGACAGCGACGACGACGCCCTCCGGCTCGCCAACGACACCCCGTACGGGCTCGCTGCGTCCGCCTGGACCACGAACGTCTTCCGCGCCGGGCGCGCGAGCCGCGAGATCCAGGCCGGCTGTGTCTGGCTCAACGACCACATCCCGATCATCAGCGAGATGCCCCACGGCGGCTACAAGGCCTCCGGCTTCGGCAAGGACATGTCGGCCTACTCCTTCGACGAGTACACCAACATCAAGCACGTCATGTCCGACATCACCGCCGCACCGCACAAGCCCTGGCACGACGTGATCTTCACCAGCCACTGAGCCGCTCCGCGACGCCGGCCCGTTGCCCACTGGAGGTGGTCAGTCGGCGGTGCCGCCCGTGCCGTGGGCGGTGCCGTTCGCCGCGCCGGGCCGCCGGGGCGGGGTCACGTACCTGGTCGGCGGCCGCGCCGACCAGGTCGAGCTGTCCGGCCCAGGCGGTGGCATCTGTCCGACCTTGCGGCGCACGGTACGCCGGGTGAGGTCGTCATCTTCCGTGCAGCATCGCATCAAGAAATCGGCCTACACCACGACCTCTCTGTGCGGTCAGGACACACCGAACGGCAGATGTTCGGCCGGGCCGGCTTCCAGCTACTGCGGAAGCGAGTCCTACTCGCAGGTTGATCTCTTGCGCCGCGCGATAGACCCGGACTTCCTCGCCTGGTACGAACGATGGCTCGACCACATGGCCGCCGGGCTGGACAACCGAGCCCTGGAACTCACCTCACCGCGACTCCATGCTCATCCAAATCGCTACCGTCTCGCTTCGAAGATCTGACTACCAATGGCACCCACCCCCGGCGGAGCACCCACGCAAGGGGGAGCGCCAGCGACGTGGCTCCTTGGTGGTGCGCGCCCCTCGCAGGCGGTGCTCACCCGGGCGGGGTTCGTGTCGGCCGGGTCGGTGGAGCTGGACGGGCATCCCGAGGTGCGCTTCGTCCGGGATACCTCGGTTGACGGAACCGGCGGGCCGGCCGACCGATGAGTTCCGGGTCGTGCGGAGGTCACAGCCTGCAGGACCACTGGCAGACTTACGCGCTCGTACCCGGAGGAGACGCATGGCAAAGCTCATCTACTCGATGATCACCTCGCTCGACGGCTACGCCGAGGCGGCGGAGGGTGGCCTCGGCACCGGGGCCGAGGATCAGGAGGTGCATACCTTCATCAACGACCTCTTCCGCCCCGTCGGCACGTACCTCTACGGCCGACGGATGTACGAGACGATGGTCTACTGGGAGACCGCGCACACCGAGCCCGACCAGCCGCCGCACATCCTGCAGTACGCCCGCGACTGGCAGGCCGCGGAGAAGATCGTGTACTCCACGACGCTGGAGTTGGTGTCCAGCGCGAAGACCAGGATCGAGCGGACCTTCGACCCGGACGCGGTGCGCAAGCTCAAGGCCGAGGCTGATCACGACCTCACTGTCGACGGCCCGAATCTCGCGGCCCAGGCGATCGCAGCCGGCCTGGTGGACGAGTACCACCTGTTCATCACCACGAGCGTGGTCGGCGGCGGCAAGCGGTTCTTCCCCGACGGCGTGCGCCTCGATCTCGAGCTGGTCGAGGAACGTACCTTCGACAGCGGACTGATCTACGCGCGCTACCGGACCTGCTGAGCCGCGATCGTATGGCAGTTCCGGACTGAGCGGCCGCGCTGGGCCGGGCCGCTCCTGTCTCTCTGCTCCCCGGCGCAGGGCCGGGGCGGCCCGTCACTGCATTCTGCCGCTGCGCCGGAGGTCATCAGTCCTTTCCCCGTGCAGGGCAGCGTAAGTGGTGGGAGGTCTACGGCGTGCAGGTCTCGACCCGGTTGGCAACGCTCAACTTCTTGACGTCTCCGCCGCCGGCCATGGTGATCCAGGAGCCGTTGATGCCTTCCTTGACATAGTTGGAGCCGTCGAGGATCACCCGGACGCCGATCCAGTCGCCTTCGAGGACGAAGTCGCCCGCGCGTCCGTCGGGGTTGAGGGTGGCCCAGGGGCGTCACGGCCGTCCTTGGAGAAGATGACGCCAGCGCTGTTTCATCAACTCTGCGAAGGCCCGCACATGTTCGGTGATGCGGTTGAGTCCGGGGCAGCGGGTGATCCATCCGGTCGCGTCCCGCACGGACGGGTGTTTGCGAGGCGGATCGTACGGCCACGTGAAACCTCTCAAGAGGCGCACCCAGTTCCTGGAGCTCTGCCGCTACCTGCGCACCCTCTACCCGGCCCACATCCGCATCGCGATCGTCTGTGACAACGTCTCCCCGCACCTGACCACGAAGGAATGCCAGCGCGTCGCCACCTGGGCGGCCGCGAACAACGTCGAGATCGCCTACACCCCGACCAACGGCCCCTGGCTCACCGCATCAAGGCCCAGTTCGCCGCCCTGCGTCGCTACTTCATCTTGCGAAAGCGCCACGCCGACGACCGGCGCCTACGCGCCGTCGTCGACAGGGCGCACGCTGCCTGATGTGGCACTAGCCAGCCATCCGCCGCTCCGTGGCCGCCAGGTACTCCCGCAGTGTCTGGCGGGACTGGACGAGCGTGTGGATCTGCTCGTCCAGTCCGGCGATGCGCGCCCGTAGCAGGTCCAGGGTCTCCGGGCAGGGCCTGAGGTCGGGGGCCGCGCCGGTGACGCACGGTTGGAGGTACCCGATCTCCTGGGTCGACAGCCCGGCGTCGAGCAGTTTCCTGATCTGGGCCACGGTCAGCACGGCGTCGTCGCCGTACTCACGGTAGCCGTTGTCGCCGCGGTCGGGCACCAGTAGGCCCTGCGCCTCGTAGTACCGCAGTTGGTGCGGGTTCACCCCGGTCCGCCGACTCAGCTCCCCGATCAGCATGCGAATTCCCCCTTGACCTTCATACCGGTGTGAACGTTGACGATTGTGCCACCGATCAGTGAAGGAGCACATGATGCGCACTGGCACACCCGTCACGGTTCTGGGTCTCGGACTGATGGGCGGCGCCCTCGCCGGGGCGTTCTTGCGCGCGGGACACCCGACGACCGTGTGGAACCGCACGACGGCCAAGGCCGACGACCTCGTGGCTCGGGGCGCGACGCTCGCCGAGTCTCCGCCGGCCGCGATTGCGGCCGCCCCGCTCGTGGTGGTCTGCGTGTCGGACTACGACGCCGTGGCGGACGTCCTCGACGGACCGCTCGACGGTCGGGTCGTGGTGAACCTGACCTCGGGCACACCCTCGCGCGCCAGAGCGCTCGCCGAGGAGGTGGCGCGCCGCGGCGGCGGCTACCTCGACGGCGGGATCATGGCCGTCCCGGAGGCCGTCGGCACGGCCGACGCCGTGCTCGCCTACAGCGGGCCGCGACCGCTGTACGACGCTCACGAGTCCACGCTGGGCAGTCTCGGCACGGGCCTCCACCTCGGCGATGACCCCGGCCTGTCCGCCACGCACGAGATGGCCACGCTCGTCCTCATGTGGGGCATGCTCGACGGATTCCTCAACGGCGCCGCGATCCTCGGCACGGCCGGTGTGTCCGCCACGGCGTACCTCCCCATCGCACAGACGGCGATCGACACGGTGGCCGGCTGGCTGCCGGGCTACGCGCGCCAGACCGACGACGGCATCTACCCGGCCGACGACGGCACTATCGACACCCACCTGGCGGCGATGGCGCACGTGGTCGAGGAGAGCGAGTCGCTCGGCGTCAACGCCGAGCTGCCGAGGCTCGTCAAGGCACTGGCCGAGCGAGCGGCGACTGCCGGTCACGGCGCCAGCGGGTACGTGGCGCTGGTGGAGCAGTTCCGCAAGCCGTGAGTCGCGCGGTGGCGGTCGGGTCATCCCGGCCTGCCGCGACAGAAGTGGAAACGCCGTTCCTGCGGTGAAGGAGCTCACGGCCGACGGATCTTTGACTGGGCCCGCGTCGAAGTCCGGCCCTGGCACCGCGAGGACCGTCGGCACTGGGTTCTCGCCCGCCGCAGTGTGAGCAGGCGGAGGAGATCTCCTACTACATCGCCTACTGTCCGGCCGGGACCACGCTGGATGAGCTGATCCGTATCGCGGGCAGCCGATGGGCTGTTGAGGTGTGCTTCCAGACTGCGAAGCAGGAGTGCGGCCTGGACGACTACCAGGTCCGCGGCTATCCCGGCCGGCACCGCCACATGACCCTGGCCACGGCCACCCATGCCTGCCTGACCGTCCTGCGAGCCCGAGAGCTGGACACGGAGAAAACAGAAACGGATCCCTCCAGCTCATCCAACTCAGTCTCGCGGAAATCCGACGCCTGATCACCCGACTCACGGACCGCCGCCCTACCCCGGTCGACGACTTTCTGCGCCGGTCACACTGGCGACGGCGACGCCGGCATCAGGCCCGCGTCAGCCTCTACAACGACGCGGACACAGCCCTTGAAACTACCCAGCAATCAGCACAAGCACCGTTGCAGTACTCAAGACCGGCTCCTACGTGGTGAGGCAGACAGACTCGTCACGCCCTTCGAACACGCGGCAAGGCAGGCGCTCGCGCCCTCGTGAGATCGCCATGAGTTCAGGCATGAACGGACGTCAGGCCGCGCATGGACGGAGGGCCGCGCACTTCTAGACGGAAGTCATGTGCTCCTGGACGGAAGACGGATGCCCGACCGCCGACGGTCTCTCTAGCGTCGACCGGACCGATGACGACCCGGACCCCTGAACCACCACGCAAAGGATCCTCATGCCCGCGCTGTCCGCTCCTGCCGCACTGCCGCGGTTTCGGCACCGCTGGGCGGCCGTGGCCGGCCTGCTGGTGCTGTCTCCGATCAGCGCGGAGTACCTCATCGGCTAGTGCGGTCTTGGCGCCGGCTTCGCGCAGCAGCGGGGCTCCGCCGTCGTGACCCTTACCGTCGCCGCTCCTGACCATAATCCTTTCGTCCGCAGAGGCCATGTGCGGGTGACCCCGTGTGGGTGATGAAGCAGACGTGTCATTGCGGACCACTTTCGCGACGCAGGCAGCCGGAGGTGTTGCATTCCGAGACCGGCGATGTGATGCGGATCACTCTCCGGGTGCTTCGGGTCGGGTATGCGTGATCATGATCGGATGGACGCTCGTTTCCTTGGTATCGCTGAGCTGGCCGAAGTCCCGTCCGTGGCGGTCGTGGTCGACGTCATGCGTGCTTTCACGGTGGCTGCCTGGGCGTTTGCCCAGGGGGCAGAGAAGATCGTTCTTGCTGAGTCGTTGGACGACGCTCTGGCGCTCAAGGCTCGTCACCCGGATTGGGTGGCGCTCAAAGACGGTCCGTCCGCGCCCGGGTTCGACATCGTCAACTCACCGGGCCTGCTGCGGTCTGTTGACCTCGGCGGACGGACCGTTGTGCAGAAGACCACGGCAGGGACGGTCGGGGCCCTTGCGGTCAAGGAGGCGTCCCTGGTGCTGTGCGCCGGCTTCGTGGTGGCGGAGGCGACGGCTCGGCTCTTGCAGGCGCGCAAGAGTGACAGCGTCACGTTCGTGGTGACTGGCGAGGGCGGGCAGGCCGATGAAGATCTGGCGTGTGCTCAACACATCGCTGCGAGGGCCACCGGGGCTGGGACGGATGCTGCTGAGTTCCTCCGCCGCGCCGGCGCGTCGCGCGCCGCCGCCGAGCTGGCGGAGGGGGTGCGTCAAGGAGTCCATCCTGACGATGTCGCACTCTGTCTTGAGCTCGACCGGTTCCCCTTTGCCATGGTGGCGGCCTTGGAAGACTCGCTCATGGTCCTGCGTCCGTGCGCCGTGCCTTAGCTGGGCGGCGAGGCAGGCCAGGGCCTGGCTCGCCTCGCCGCCCCGTGCGATGCCTGCTGCACGACGCGCATCTCAGCAAGCTGGAGGCGGTACTTGGTGCTCTCGTCCGAGGCGGCCTTGCCCAGCTCGGTGGCCTTCAGGCGCAGGTAGCGGCCGGTGGCGGAGGTGAGGGTGTAGGTCTGGGCGGCTCCGTTCGGGTTCGGTTCGGCGGTGATGGTGCGGGCGGTGGTGTAGGAGGTGGCGCCGTCGGCCCGGGCCTGCGGTGTGAAGCCGACGGGGAAGCCCGCGGTACCGCCCCCTGCTCCACCGGCGCCGGTGCGGGGGTGGAGGATGACGGAGCCGATGGCCCGGTCGGCGCCAAGGTCAAAGACCGCTTCGGCGTCGCGATGCCGTAGGCGTCGTCCCGGACCTGGCGTCCGGTCTCGTCGCTGAGGAACGCCGCGCTCACGTACGGGAATTCCGATGTGGCCCGGCGCCTGGGCATCTCCCGCGACATGGTCGGCAAGTGGCGCGCCCGCTTCCTCGCCGATCGGCTGGACTGCCTGGACGAGCAACCCCGTCCCAGGCGGCCTCCGACGGCCGACGACGACACCGTGGCGCACGTCCTCGTCCGCACCCTCACCCCGCCACCGCCCGGTGCCAGGCAGGCGTGGTCGACACGTTCCATGGCGGCCGAGACCGGCCTGAGCCAGAGCACGGTGAACCGAATCTGGCGGAACTACGGCGTCCAGCCGGGGGCACGCCCCGCGGTCGGGCCGCGCCGGGCATGGTCTCTGCCGGATCATGCCGAGGAGGTGGTTGGTCTGTTCCTGGCCCCACCGGTGTGCGTGCTCGCCGTGACGGCCCGGGCAGGGTCGGGCGGGGCCGCACGCGCCTCCGCGGTGACCGCCACGGGCCGGCTGTTCGGCCAGGACCGGGAGGTGCCCCACGTGCTGGCCGTGGCCTGCGCGTTCGCGGCACTGCGGGGCAACCACCACACCCCGCCGATGCCCAGCTCCCTCATGAGGCCGCACCCGACCCGCACCGCCTCCGCGACGCGCTGCTGACCTGGTCCACCACATGGACCCCCTCCGCAGCACCGTTCACCCGGGTCGCCGCCCCGCGCCCCTCGTACGACGTCCCGGCCATCTGCGGCCCTGAAAACGACTCGAACGCCTGGGACGCGCGCGCACTCGGCCGGCCCGCGGCGGCGCAGATCACATTTCCCGCCCCCCCCGCCAGGCGCTCCCCTCACCACCGACCCCATCGTGGGCCTGTTGCGGGATGCCGTACTCGCCGCCGGTTACCGGCCCGGCGACCGCGTCCGGGAGGCGCCGCTCGCCGTCCGTCTCGGCCTCTCACGGCGGGTCGTCCGCGCGGGACTGCAGGCGCTGGCGGATGTTCGTCGCGGTTCTGGACATGGACTACAGCCAGGCGGTCGGCACCATCCTCAACGAGGACACGGTCGTCTACGACGCGCTGCGGGGCGCCGACGGCAACGAGGCGGCCCGCCTGTGGCGGGTCAAGATCGAACGCTGCGTCCGCTACATGATCGCCCAACTCCCCGAGGACGACATCGCCCCGCACCTGTGGACCACCCTGGCGGGCAGGCCCCGCCTGGGCCGGGAAGATCCGCGCGGCGCCACGCGCTGACGCGGGGCCCGCCCAGGTTTTAGAGGCGCGGGGCTGTGTCGATTTGCGGATATGGGGCGTCTGCGGGTTTGGTGTGGTTGCTCGCGCAGTTCCCCGCGCCCCTAAAAACAACGGCCCTGCGGGCCGCTGAAAAGACTGGGGCGCAGCCCCGTCTTTTCAGGGGCGCGGGGAACTGCGC
>NZ_VTHJ01000005.1:131410-146778 GCF_008386495.1 Streptomyces tailanensis
AGGGGCGAAAGAACCCCGCCACTCAGATGGCCTCGCGAATGGCCCGCTCGAAGTCCTCCACATGACTGCGGGCCAGCCGCGCCGCCTTGTCCGGATCACCATCGACGATCGCCTCGATCAACGGCCCGTGCTCCTCGACATGCCCGGCCATGTCGGACAGCCGGTCGATGAACAGGCACCAGATGCGGGTCGCCAGGTTGTCGTGGCGGACGAGCGTGTCCTCCAGGTACGGATTGTGCGCGGCGGCGTAGATGGCCCGGTGGACCTGAAGGTCGAGGTGCATGAGCTCGGCGGCGTCGCCCCGCCGGGGATCCACGCCCGCCAGCTCCCGCCGTAGGCCAGTCAGCCTCGCCCGGTCCGCCGCCGTGGCCCGACGCGCGGCCTGGCCGGCGGCCAGCGGCTCCAGCTCCTGGCGCACCTCTGAGATATGGGCCAGGTCGGTGATGTTGACCTCGGTGGCGAAGGTGCCCCGCCGGGGATAGGTCGTGATCAGCCGCTCGTACTGGAGCCGCTTCAGCGCCTCACGCACCGGCGTCCGTCCGACACCGAGCGACTGCCCCAGCTGCTCCTCGTTGATCGGCGCGCCTGGGCGGATCTCGAGCATGACGAGCCGGTCGCGGATGGCGCGGTAGGCGCGCTCGGCGAGGGACAGCTCCTCACCCCCGGGCTCCCCGCCCCTGGGCTCGGTCGCCATTTGCTGCATGAAATGCCCCCTTGACCTGTCCGGCGAGCTCACATACCTTACCGCAGAGGCTGATATATCAGTTGCTCATTAGTTGGCTCTCAGGATGGTGCACAGATGGCAACGAACCCGTCGCTCACCACGCTCGCCTCCCCCCTCTCCCTCCCGCTCAGCGAACTCGACCCGGACGTCGCCGCCGCAGTGCACGCCGAGCTGCACCGTCAGCAGTCGACCCTCGAGATGATCGCCTCGGAGAACTTCGCCCCGGCCGCCGTCATGGAGGCCCAGGGCTCGGTGCTGACCAACAAGTACGCCGAGGGCTACCCGGGCCGCCGCTACTACGGCGGCTGCGAACACGTCGACATCGTCGAGCAGTTGGCCATCAACCGGATCAAGGAACTCTTCGGCGCCGAGGCCGCGAACGTACAGCCGCACTCCGGCGCCCAGGCCAACGCGGCCGCGATGTTCGCGCTGCTGAAGCCGGGCGACACAATCCTCGGCCTCGACCTGGCGCACGGCGGTCACCTGACCCACGGCATGCGCATCAACTTCTCCGGCAAGCTGTACAACGTCGTGCCGTACCACGTGCGCGAGTCCGACATGCGCATAGACATGGACGAGGTCGAGCAGCTCGCCCTCGCCCACCGGCCCAAGATGATCGTCGCCGGCTGGTCGGCCTACCCCCGCCGCCTGGACTTCGCGGCGTTCCGGCGGATCGCCGACGCGGTGGGCGCGTATCTGCTGGTGGACATGGCGCACTTCGCCGGTCTGGTGGCAGCGGGCCTGCACCCGAGCCCGGTGCCGTACGCCGACGTCGTCACGACCACCACCCACAAGACCCTCGGCGGCCCGCGCGGCGGTGTGATCCTCAGCCGCGCCGACCTCGCCAAGAAGATCAACTCGGCGGTCTTCCCGGGCCAGCAGGGCGGCCCGCTGGAGCACGTCATCGCGGCGAAGGCGGTGGCCTTCAAGGTGGCGGCGGGCGAGGAGTTCAAGGAGCGCCAGCAGCGCACGCTGAGGGGCGCGAAGATCCTCGCCGGACGGCTGCTGGCCGACGATGTCGCCGAGGCCGGGATCACCGTCCTGACCGGCGGCACCGAGGTCCACCTGGTCCTCGTCGACCTGCGCAACTCCGCGCTCGACGGGCAGCAGGCCGAGGACCGGCTGCACCGCGTCGGCATCACCGTCAACCGCAACGCGGTGCCGTTCGACCCGCGCCCGCCGATGGTGTCGTCGGGGCTGCGGATCGGCACGCCCGCCCTGGCCACGCGTGGCTTCGGCGAGGCGGAGTTCCGCGAGGTCGCCGACATCATCGCCGAGGCCCTGAAGGGCGAACGGCCCGAGGACGAACTGCGCGCCCGGGTCGAGAAGCTCGCCTCCGCCTTCCCCCTCTATCCCCACCTGAACGGAGACGCGGCATGACCACCGAGGCCCTGCCGGAGCACCCGGACTTCCTCTGGCGCAACCCCGAGCCGCGCTCCTCGTACGACGTCGTCATCGTCGGCGCGGGCGGCCACGGCCTGGCCACCGCCTACTACCTCGCCAAGAACCACGGCATCACCAACGTCGCGGTCCTGGAGAAGGGCTGGCTCGCGGGCGGCAACATGGCCCGCAACACCACGATCATCCGCTCCAACTACCTCTGGGACGAGAGCGCGGCGATCTACGAGCACGCGCTCAAGCTGTGGGAGGGGCTCCCGGAAGAGCTGGACTACGACTTCCTGTTCAGCCAGCGCGGTGTCCTCAACCTCGCGCACACCCTCCAGGACGTCCGCGAGGGCATGCGCCGCGTCAACGCCAACAAGCTCAACGGCGTCGACGCCGAGTGGCTCGAACCGGACGAGATCGCCAAGGTCTGCCCCATCCTCAACGTCTCGTCCCGCACCCGGTATCCGGTCCTCGGCGGCACCTTCCAGCCGCGGGCCGGTATCGCCAAGCACGACCACGTGGCCTGGGCGCTGGCCCGCCGCGCCGACGAGATGGGCGTCGACCTGATCCAGGGCTGCGAGGTCACCGGCTTCATCAAGGACGGCGACCGGGTCGTGGGCGTCGAGACCAACCTCGGCCGCATCAATGCCGGCCGGGTCGGCCTCGCGGCCGCCGGGCACAGCAGTGTGCTGGCCGAGCGGGCGGGCGTACGACTGCCCGTGCAGTCGCATCCGCTGCAGGCGCTGGTCTCCGAGCTGCACGAGCCGGTGCACCCCACCGTCGTCATGTCGAACCACGTGCACGTCTACGTCTCCCAGGCCCACAAGGGCGAGCTGGTGATGGGAGCGGGCGTCGACTCGTACAACGGCTACGGGCAGCGCGGCTCCTTCCACGTGATCGAGCAGCAGATGGCCGCCGCGGTCGAGCTGTTCCCCGTGTTCGCCCGCGCGCATGTGCTGCGGACCTGGGGCGGCATCGTCGACGTCAGCCCGGACGCCTCGCCGATCATCGGCAGCACGCCCGTGGAGAACCTCTATGTCAACTGCGGCTGGGGCACCGGCGGGTTCAAGGCCACCCCGGCGGCCGGTTGGACCTTCGCGCACACCATCGCGACCGGCGAGCCGCATCCGCTGAACGCCCCCTTCGCCCTCGAACGCTTCACCACGGGCGCACTGATCGACGAACACGGCGCCGCAGCCGTGGCCCACTGAGGAGGACACCGTGCTGCTGATCAACTGTCCATGGTGCGGTCCTCGGAACGAGACCGAGTACCACTACGGCGGACAGGCCCATGTCGCCTACCCCGAGACCCCCGCCGACCTCACCGACGAGCAGTGGGCCGAGTACGTCTTCTACCGCGACAACCCCAAGGGCCCCTTCGCCGAGCGGTGGGTGCACAGCACCGGCTGCCGCCGCTGGTTCAACGTCCTGCGCGACACCGTCAACTACGAGGTGCTCGCCGTGTACCGGCTCGACGAGCCCCGCCCCGCACTGCCCCAGGCCGGAGGGAACCGATGACCGACCAGCACTTCCGGCTCCGGCACGGAGGCCGCGTCGACCGCGGCACCGTGCTGCGCTTCACCGTCGACGGACGGGAGTTGACCGGGCACCCCGGAGACACCGTCGCCTCGGCGATGCTGGCGAACGGCCTCGTCGAGGTCGCCCCGTCGCTCTACCGCGGCCGCCCGCGCGGCATCGTCGCCGCGGGCGTCGAGGAGCCCAACGCCCTGTTGCAGCTCGACGGCCCGTGCTCGGAGGGCATGGTCCCGGCAACGACCGTGGAGCTGTACGACGGCCTGTCCGCCACGACGCTGTCCGGGATGGGCCGGCTCGACCCGACCCCCGACCCCGCCGTCTACGACAAGAAGTACGTCCACACCGACGTCCTGGTCGTCGGCGCCGGACCCGCCGGCCTCGCGGCAGCCGCGGCTGCCGCAGGCTCCGGCGCCCGCGTGATCCTCCTCGACGACCAGCCCGAGCCCGGCGGTTCGCTGCTCTCCGGGCGCACCGAGAGGGCCGGCGCGCGCAGTGCCATGGAGTGGGTCGCCGACGTCCGCGCTGCTCTGGACGCCGCCCCTGAGGTCGTCGTACTGCCCCGCACCACGGCATTCGGGTCGTACGACGACAATTACGTGCTGGCCCTTCAGCGGCGCACCGACCACCTCGGAGCCGATGCCCCAGAAGACGTCTCGCGCCAGCGGCTGTGGCACATACGGGCCCGGCAGGTGGTGTTGGCGACCGGTGCGCACGAGCGTCCGCTGACCTTCGCCGGCAACGACCGCCCCGGGGTGATGCTCGCCGCGGCCGTGCGCTCGTACCTCAACCGGTACGCCGTAGCCCCGGGTTCGCGGGCCGTGGTGAGCACGACCAACGACAGCGCCTACGACACGGTCGCCGATCTTCACGCCGCCGGCATCGACGTCGCCGCCGTCGTGGACGCGCGCCCCGAACTGTCCCACCGGGCCGCCGAGATCGCCGTGGCGACCGGGGTGCGAGTGCTGACGGGCAGCACGGTGGTCGACACCGCGGGAGATGGCCGGCTCACCGGCGTCACCGTCCAGGCCATCGACGTCGACGGTCAACTCACCGGCGCTCCCCAGTCGTTCGACTGCGACCTGCTCGCCGTCTCGGGTGGCTGGAGCCCGGTGGTGCACCTGCACAGCCAGCGCCAGGGCCGGTTGCGCTGGGACGACGACCTGGTCGCCTTCGTCCCCGACGGGACCGTACGGGACCAGCAGGTCGTCGGTGCGGCGCGCGGGACGTTCGACCTCGACGGCTGTCTGGCCGACGGGGCGCGGGCGGGTGCGCTGGCCGCGACGGAGGCAGGGTTCCCCGTTGCCGTACCGTCGCCCGGCGACGCGCGGCCCGGAGGCCCGACGCGCGCCCTGTGGCTGATCCCCTCCCCCGAGGGCGAACCCGGCGACTGGGACACGCACTTCGTCGACCTCCAGCGCGATGTCACGGTCGCCGACGTGTGGCGCTCCACCGGCGCCGGCATGCGCGGTGTCGAGCATGTCAAGCGCTACACCTCGCTCGGCACGGCCAACGACCAGGGCAAGACGTCCGGTGTCAACGCGATCGGTGTCATCGCAGAGGCCCTCGGCGCGGGCGCGTCCCCCGGCGAGATCGGCACCACGGCCTACCGGGCGCCGTACACGCCGGTGGCCTTCGCGGCGCTGGCCGGTCGTGAGCGCGGTGAGCTGTTCGACCCGGAGCGCACGACCTCCGTCCACAGCTGGCATGTCGCACACGGGGCGCTGTTCGAGGACGTCGGGCAGTGGAAGCGCCCCTGGTACTTCCCGCAGCCCGGTGAGGACATGGACACGGCCGTGGCCCGCGAGTGCCGCGCGGCCCGTGAGGGGGTGGCGTTCATGGATGCCTCCACCCTCGGCAAGATCGAGATCTGGGGCGCGGACGCGGGCGAGTTCCTCAACCGCATCTACACCAACGCCTTCAAGAAGCTCAAGCCCGGCATGGCCCGCTACGGCGTCATGTGCAAGCCCGACGGCATGATCTTCGACGACGGCGTGACCCTCCGCCTCGACGACAACCGCTACTTCTTGACCACCACGACCGGCGGCGCCGCCGGGGTCCTGGACTGGCTGGAGGAGTGGCTGCAGACCGAGTGGCCCGAACTCGACGTCCACTGCACGTCGGTGACCGAGCAGTGGACGACGATCGCCGTCGTCGGCCCCAAGTCCCGGGAGGTCGTGGCCCAGCTCGCGCCCGACGTCGACCTGTCCGCCGAGGCGTTCCCCTTCATGGCCTTCCGCGAGACCACCCTGGCCTCCGGCATCCCGGCCCGCATCTGCCGGATCTCCTTCTCCGGCGAACTCGCCTACGAGATCAACGTCTCCGCCTGGTACGGCCTGTCCGTCTGGGAGCAGGTGTACGAGGCCGGGCAGCCGTACGGCATCACCCCGTACGGCACCGAGACCATGCACGTCCTGCGGGCCGAGAAGGGCTACATCATCGTCGGCCAGGACACCGACGGCACCGTCACCCCGCAGGACGCGGGCATGTCCTGGGTGGTCTCCAAGCAGAAGGACTTCATCGGCAAGCGGTCCTACGCCCGCGCCGACACCTCCCGCACCGACCGCAAGCAACTGGTCGGCCTGCTCCCGACCGACCGCAGCACCCGGCTCCCCGAGGGCACCCAACTCGTCGCGCCGGAAGCCTCCTTGGAGACAGTGCCCGTGCCGATGCTCGGCCACGTCACCTCCAGCTACCACAGTCCGGCCCTCGGCCGCCCCTTCGCCCTCGCCCTCGTCGCCGACGGGCAGGCAAGGAAGGGCCAGACCCTGCTCGCCCCGGTGGGCGAGGACCTGGTGCCCGTCGAGGTGACCGACTTCGTCCTGTACGACCCCGAAGGGACCAAGCGCGATGGCTGAGCCGACGATCGACGCACGGGTGAGCCCGTTGGCGCACCTGGAGGAGCGGATGCGCGCCGCCACCGTCACCGGCGCCCGCGGCGTCACGCTCACCGAGTGGCCGTTCCTCACCATGGTGAACATGCGGGTCGACCCCGCTTCCGAAGCGGCCGACCGCATCGGGAAGGCCCTGGGGGCACCGCTCCCCCGTCAATGCGGCGACACCAGCACATCCGGCCCCCACACGGTCCTGTGGCTCGGCCCCGACGAGTGGCTCGTGCTGTCCCAGGCCGAAGTGACCGCCGTGACCTCCGAGTTGCGGGAGGCCCTCGGCGGCGACCCGGGCTCGGTCGTGGACGTCTCGGCGAACCGCACCACGCTGGAGCTGAGCGGCCCGGCCGCCCGGCAGGTGCTGGAGAAGGGCTGCCCGCTGGACCTCCACCCCCGGTCCTTCGCCCCCGGCCGGGCGGTGTCGACCACGGTGGGCCCCATCGCCGTACTGCTCTGGCAGGTCGACGACGGGCCCACGTACCGGCTGTTCCCGCGGTCCTCGTTCGCCGATTACCTGGCGCGCTGGCTCATCGACGCGATGAGCGAGTACCGCGGGCCCGAGGTCCCCTGATGGCGCTCAGCGCGTTCGACCTGTACTCGGTCGGCATCGGCCCCTCCTCCTCCCACACGGTGGGGCCGATGCGGGCGGCCCGGCGCTTCGTCCGGCGCCTGGACGATGAGGGCCTGCTGCTCTCCGTCGGCCGGGTGCGGGCCGAACTGTTCGGGTCGCTCGGCGCGACCGGGCACGGGCACGGCTCCGACAAGGCGGTCGTGCTCGGCCTGGAGGACGAGGATCCCGCCACCGTGGACACCGACCGGGCCGACGGTCGGGTGGCGGAGGTGCGCGACAGCCACAGCCTGCTCCTGGGCGGCAAGCACCGGATCGGTTTCGACAGCGATGCCGACCTGGTCCTGCACCGGCGCAAGTCCCTGCCCGCGCACCCCAACGGCATGGTGTTCCACGCCTTCGCCGACGACGGCCGGGTGCTGGACGAGCGGACCTATTACTCCGTGGGTGGCGGCTTCGTCGTCGACGAGGCCGCCACCGGCGCCGACCGCGTCGTCGCGGACACCACCCGGGTGCCCTTCCCCTTCGACTCGGCAGCCGAACTGCTGGCGCACTGCGCACGGGAGGCCCTCTCCATCAGCGACATCATGCTCGCCAACGAGCAGGCGTGGCGGCCCGAGGCCGAGGTACGCGCGGGACTGCTCGACCTGTGGTCGGTGATGCAGGCGTGCGTGGAGCGCGGATGCCGACGCGAAGGGGTGCTGCCGGGCGGCCTGCGGGTGCGACGCCGCGCACCGGCGCTGTTCCAGGACCTCGACTCGACGGCCGACGATCCGGATCCGCTCCACGTCATGGACTGGGTGAACCTGTTCGCCCTGGCCGTCAACGAGGAGAACGCCTCCGGGGGCCGTATCGTGACCGCCCCCACCAACGGGGCGGCCGGCATCATCCCCGCCGTGCTGCACTACTACGCGCGGTTCGTGCCCGGGGCCGACGACGACGGTGTGGTGCGTTTTCTGCTGACCGCCGCCGCGATCGGCATCCTGTTCAAGCAGAACGCCTCCATCTCCGGCGCCGAGGTCGGCTGTCAGGGCGAGGTCGGTTCGGCCTGCTCCATGGCGGCCGGGGCACTGTGCGAGGTCCTCGGCGGGACGCCCGCGCAGGTCGAGAACGCCGCCGAGGTCGGCATCGAGCACAACCTGGGGCTCACCTGCGATCCGGTCGGCGGCCTGGTCCAGATCCCCTGCATCGAGCGCAACGCCGTAGCGAGCAACAAGGCGATCAACGCCGCACGGCTCGCCCTGGCCGGTGACGGCACGCACAAGGTCACGCTGGACAAGGCCATCAAGACCATGCGCGACACCGGCCGGGACATGAAGGTCAAGTACAAGGAGACCGCCCGCGGCGGCCTCGCCGTCAACGTAATCGAGTGCTGACACCATGACTGACTTCGCAGCTGTTGAGTACGTACTCACCGTCGACTGCCCCGAGGCGCCCGGCATCGTCCACGCCGTCTCGCGGTTCCTTCTCGAACACGACAGCGACATCGTCGACAACCATCAGTTCGGCGACCGCCGCGACGGCCACTTCTACATGCGGGTGCGCTTCGCGACGTCCGGCAGCGAGAACACCACCGAGGTGCTGCGCCGCGACTTCGCCGCCGTGGCCGCGCCGTTCGCCATGCGGTGGCACCTCGAACCGGTCGGGACCCGGCGCCGCGTGCTGGTGATGGTGTCCCGCTACGGCCACTGCCTCAACGACCTGCTCTTCCGCACCCGCAGCGGCGACCTGCCCATCGACGTGGTCGCCGTGGTCTCCAACCACCGCGACCACGAGGCACTCGTCACCTGGCACGGCATCCCGTTCTTCCATGTTCCGGTCACCGCCGCGACCAAGCCCGAGGCCGAAGCCCGACTCCTGGAACTCGTCGACGAGTTCGACGTCGACCTGGTCGTCCTGGCCCGCTACATGCAGGTGCTATCCGACGACCTGTGCACCCGACTGGCCGGCCGGACGATCAACATCCACCACTCGTTCCTGCCGAGCTTCAAGGGTGCCAAGCCCTACCACCAGGCACACGACCGCGGCGTCAAACTCGTCGGCGCGACCGCCCACTACGTCACCGCCGACCTCGACGAAGGCCCGATCATCGCCCAGGAGGTCATCAACGTCGACCACAGCCACACCCCCGAAGACCTCGCCGCCATCGGCCGCGACGCGGAGTCGGCAGCCTTGGCCCGAGCGGTCCGCTGGCACTGCGAGGGCCGGGTGTTCGTCCAGGGCAGGCGCACGGTGATCCTCCGCTGACAGCCGGACGCCTCTTCACCGCCAAACGGATCGCCGCCCCCGGTCGGGGGCGGCCATCCGTTCGCATATGGCTGGGGGCTTCACAAGTTGGTGGCTGTGACGCCACCGTCGACGACGAGCGCGTGGGCGGTGATGTAGCTGGAGTCGGGCGAGCAGAGGAACGAGACCGCGGCGGCGATTTCTTCGGGAGTTCCCTGTCGTGAGGCTTGCCGAGCTCGTCACCGAACCGCTGCCGCCGGGGGTCGTGAACGTGGTGACGCGCACGGGCCGCGTGGTCGGCGCCCCGCCTGGCGGAGCGGCCCCGACGTGGCCATGATCGCGCTGACCGGGTCGGTCGGCAGCGGCCGCGCCGTCGCACGCGGGCCGCCGAGTCCCACCAAAAGATGCACCAACCCTCTGACCAGCCCCTTTACGGAACCACTTCCGCCTGGCAGAAGCCGCCTTGCGTGGCAGCCCCAGCCCTCAGGACCCTGTTCCCAACCACGGCACGCGGGGCGAGGACGCCCCGCCGACAGTGATCGTCGTCGGCATGCTCAAGAGCGGCACCCGCAAGACCACCTCCGCCTGGTTCATCGCCCTCTACTACGCCGTCGTCCTCGACCTGCCCACGCTGCAGCTGGACGCCGACGCCACCAGCCAGTCCGCCTACGACTGGTTCAGGGTCGCCCAGGCCGAGAGCTTCGGGATCCCGGCCAACCTGGTGGTCGAGCGGTACCCGTTCGACGACATCGCCGAGTACATCCGCGCCAAGCGGTCCGAGTTCGGCGCGATCGTGGTCGACGCCGGCGGCGGCAGCGCCCGCATCTTCCACGAGGCTGTCACCGAGGCGAACCGGCTGATCGTGCCGGTCGCCCCCACCAAGATCGAGCGCCACTGATATCCAGGGCGATCCGTAACGCGGCACGGAACAGGAACCTCTCGGCCGGCGCGATATTTCACTCGGATCGCGGAAGCAACTACATGTCAGCCGAGTTCGGGAGGACGCTGGACCGGATCGGGCTCCGCAGATCTGCCGGCCGCACCGGGATCTGTTTCGACAACGCCATGGCCGAATCATTCTTCGGCGCCCTGAAGAACGAGCGCGTATCAAGGGTGACTTACCTGACCCGCGAGGCCGCCCGGCAGGACATCACTCGCTACATAGAATTCTGGTACAACCGCAAACGCCTCCACTCGGCGGAGGGTTACCGGCCTCCGCGCGAAGTCCACGCCGAGTACGAGAAGTTGCGAATCGCCGCGTGAAATAGACAGTCAGAAGCCTGTCCGGGAAACACGAGGCCCCTCAAGGCCGACCAGGCTGCCCGGTACCGACCAACGACGGCGCGCTTTCCCTCCGTTCGGATAGTGCCTGCGCTGCGCTACCGTGCCGCCTCGTCCTCGATCCCACGGACCAGGTCGATGGCCCGCCCCAGGGCGGTCAGCCGGGCATCGACGGTTTCGCCGGCGGGATAGAAGCGGACGGTGTCGACTCCGGCATCGCGCCACACCCGCAGCCGTTCGCGGACCATGTCCTCGGTTCCGATCAGCGTGGTCGCCAGCACCATCTCGTCGGTGACGAGACCAGCTGCGCCGTCCCGGTCCCCGGCCTGTCAGCGTGCCCGGACGTCCGCCGCCACCTCGGCCCAACCTTGGCGGCTGTAGGCGTTGTTGTAGAAGTTCGTGGTCGCGGAGCCCATGCCGCCGAGGCTGAAGGCCAGTTCCTTCTTGCGTCCGGCCACCATCGCGCGCAGGGTGTCCTCGTCGTCGGCGAAGGCGACCTCGGCGCCCTGGCAGATGTCCAGGTCGGCGCGCTTGCGACCGGCGGCGGCCAGCCCGTGGTCCAGGTGGTCGAAGTACGCCTCCTTGGCGCCCTCGGGCACGAAGCTGGTGCCCAGCCAACCGTCGGCGATCTCGCCGGTCAAGTGCAGCATTCTCGGCGACAGGGTTGCCAGGTATACGGGGATGTCGTGCTCGGGGCGCATCGACAGACGCATGGGCTTCGCGTCCCCGCCTGGCAGCGGGAGCTGGAACTCCCGCCCGGTGTAGGAGACCTTCTCTCCGGTCGCGGCCTGCCGCACGATGTCGACGGTCTCGCGCATCCGCGACAGCGGCCGGGCGAAGGGCACGCCGTGCAGCCCCTCGATCACCTGCGGTCCGGAGGGACCGAGCCCCAGGAGGAAGCGCCCCTCGGAGATCTGCGACAGCGTGATCGCGGCGCGGGCGATCGCCATCGGCGTGCGGGTGCCGAGCTGGATGAGCACCGCCCGGACCCGGCCGGTCACCTCGACGTCCTCGGTGAGCGGGTCGGTGGTGAAGACCAGGACGTCCTCGCGCGCCTCCACGGCCGTCTGGTCGAGCGGCCCGGGACGGAACTCGTCGGTGTTCAGGAGCCCGCCGCCCATGAGGAGCGCGCCGCCGGTGGTGGGTACCGGGTCCATGGGGTCGTAGGTGAACTCCTCGGCCTGCTCGGCGGCGGACGGCGGCTCGGGGGTCAGGCGTCCGTCGGCGCGCAGGTGGAAGTCCGTGTCCACCGCGCGCGACAGGGGCCACTCCGTCTCCTCGCGCCACTGGTTGATCCCCATGACGAACAGCAGCACCTTGCCCGTGTCCGGCTCCGGAGCCTCGCCGCCGTCGTCGCCGAGGATGCGCCGGAACCAGTCGAACTGCAGGTCGTGCAGGCGTCCGCGCATGCCCATGAAGTCGGAGTTCGCGCCGAACCCGAAGTTGACGTCACCGACCACATGCCGCCAGTTGGTGTGCGTCCAAGGGCCCATGACCAGGGTGGCCGACCGGCCCGCGCGGCGCATGGCGGTGAAGTTGTCGAGCGTGCCCTGGCCGAAGATGTCGAACCAGCCGCCGACCTGGAAGGTGGGCAGATCGACCTCGCCGTGCCGGCCCACGACGGTGCAGGACGCCGCCCACTCGGGCTCGCGCCGGGAACGCTCGTAGCCCAGCTCGGGCAGGTCGTGCCGGGCGAACGCGGGAAACCGCCCGGCGGGCAGCTCGCCGTAACCTCCGCTCGCCAGGCCGTCGAAATCCTGCACCAGCCCGGTGATGCCGTTCACCAGCCCGTCCAGATCGGTAGCGTGACGGCGCATCAGGGTGTCGGCACCCTGCATGAGAGACCAGGGCACGGTGATACCGAGCTCGATCGCACCGCCGCGCGTCCACAGGCCGTCGTCCGGATCGGACCACGTGATCAGCGGAGCGATCGCCTTCAGCTCCGGCGGCTTCGACAGCGCCGCCATCCACTGGGTGTTGCCGAAGTAGCTGCCGCCGATCAGGCCGACGGAGCCGTTCGAGCCGGGCAGGGCGGCGGCCCACCGCACGGTGTCGTAACCGTCGCTCTCCTCGTACGTCCACGGCTCCCACTCCCCCTCGGAGGCGAACCGTCCCCGGGTGTCCTGGATGACCACCAGGAAGCCGCGCCTGGCCGCCGCCAGGGGATCGAGCATCATGGCCAGCAGGGGCGACTGCTTGCCGTACGGCAGCCGGCTCAGCAGCACCGGCCACGGCCCCGTACCGCCGGGCCGGTAGACATCCGCGCGCAGCACCGTGCCGTCACGCATCTCCGCCGGAACGTCGAGCTCGATCTGGATCTCCGTCATGCGCTGTTCCCTTGCGTCTTTTACTTGCGGAGTGCTTGAGTGCGGGCAGGCGTCAGCTGGCCAGCTTGTTCATCTTGCGGATCTGCTTGTCGAAGAACTGGGCGGGAGCGAGGCGGCGCAGTATGCGCGCGCGTCCGGCCAGGGGACCGGCGGTGTAGCGCAGCTTCGGTTTGGCGTCAGTCGCTGCCGCGACGATCGCCTTGGCGACGATGGCGGGGGCGTCGCCGTCCCTGACCGCCTCCGCCATCACGCGGTCGACGGTGAGCCGCTGCTTCGCGTAGACGTGCAGGGGGGTGTCAGGCTTCGCGCTGTTGGCCTCGAATCCCGTCCTGGTGTAGGCGGGTTCGACGATGAGTGCCCGGATGCCGTGGTCGCGGACCTCGTGGTCCAGGGACTCGGTGTAGCCCTCGACCGCGTGCTTGGAGGCGGCGTAGGCAGCCATGTAGGGCTGGGGCAGGAACCCGAGTACGGACGAGATGTTGATGATGCGTCCGCGTCGCTGAGCGCGCATGTGTGGAAGGACCTCGTTCACCATGCGCATGACCCCGAAGACGTTGGTGTCGAAGACGCCCTGGGTCTGCTCGACGGAGGTTTCCTCGGCCGCACCCATCGAGCCGACGCCGGCATTGTTGACCAGGACATCGATCCGTCCGAACCGCTCGCTCACCTCCTGGACCGCTGTGGCGACCGAGGCGTCACTGGCGACGTCGAGCCCGAGGAACGTCACGCCGTCGAGCGGGGTGATGCTTGAGGCGTCACGGCTTGTGCCGACCACGTTGAATCCGGCTGCGACCAGGGCGAGCGCGGTTTCCTTCCCGATGCCGGATGACGCACCTGTCACGAGTGCCACCGGCCGGTTCGTCGTCATCATAGATTCCTGACTCGCTAGAAACTGATCAGTTTCCGTTCACGGTAAACTGATCGGTTTCCATCCGCAAGCTCAAACGCCGACCCGATCCGGGCCGTGCCGCCGTCTGCACGCTGAGGCCGATCGGGCTGCGCGGCGGCTGCGGCGTCTCGCCCAAGATGGGGCGGAGCGCTGTTTGTGACGCGCTACAGACAGGAGCCCGGCCCATGGCGGTCGGCCGCCACAAGGGCCCTGCGGACCGGCGCCTGCCAGGATGACGGCATGGCCAGGATCAGTGCGCAAGAGAGACGCGAAAGCGTCGTCCGCGCAGCGATCGCCGAGTTCGCGCTCAAGGGCTACTACGGCACCTCCACCGAGGCGATCGCCAAACGCGTCAGCGTCACGCAGCCGTACCTCTTCCGGCTCTTCCCGGGCAAAAAGGCGATCTTCGTCGCCGCCTTGGTAGGGAGCATGGAAGACACCCGCCTGGCTTTCGAGCGGGCGACCGACGGGATGGAGGGCAGCAAGCAGGCCCGTGGCGCCATGGCGGGAGCGTACGCGCGGCTGATCTCGGCGCGCCCCGAAACGCTCCTGATGCAGATGCAGGGATACGCCGTCGTCGCGGCCGCTGAGGCAGAGGGCGATGACCAGACGGGCGAGCTCGTCCGGGCCGACTGGATGAGACTGTGGGAAACCGTGCACCTGTCGCTGGGTGCCAATGCCCACGAGACCACAAGATTCTTCGCTTGCGGCATGCTCGGCAACACTCTTACGGCCATCGGGCTTCCCTCCGATTGCCGGGCAGCAGGGGCGTGAGGCCATGCGCGCTGCTTCGGCTGCCGGAGTCGGGCATCAACCCGAAAGAGCGCTTCGGTCGCCGATCCTGCTCGAAGACGGGGCGGATCAGTGCATGTCTGCCGCATCGAGCAGGGTGGTCACAGTGGGCGCGATGAGCCCGGTCAGGTTGTCGGCGCCGATCCCCGCGCGGGCGCTGGCGCCGTCGAAGACCAGGATGAGCTGCCGGGCCAGCAGGTCGGGGTTACTCGCCCCACCCCGTTCGGCCTCGGAACGGAAAAAGGCCGTCAGGCCGGCTTTGATCTGGTGGGCCACCCGGCTCGCGGGGTGGGTCTGATCCTTGAGCTCGATCTGCACAGCCAGGTACCGGCAGCCTTGGAAGTCGGGCGCACCCGCCTGCGACTCCACCCGCTCGAAGACGTACAGGATCCGCTCGCGGGGGGAACGGCCATCATCCGCCGGGGGCAGGGCCCTCGCCACGAAGGCAGCGGCACGCTCCTTCAGGCTCGCCGCCAGCAGTTCATCCTTGCTCTCGAACAGCTGGTACATGGAGCGCTTCGACACCCCCGCCGCCTTGCACAGCGCCTCGACGCCGATGCCGACGCCGTCGCGGTAGGTGAGCGTGGCTGCTGCCTCCAGCAGCCGCTCCCGGGGGCTTTGCTTCACTTCGGTAGTCATACCGCGAGGTTAACTCGAATCGGACGAAATCGAAACCGATCGGTTTCCACGGGGTGTCGGGAGGACACCCGCCGCCGGGCGGACGTCTGAAGGCCGCTCAGAGGCTCGGCGACGG
>NZ_VTHJ01000005.1:146923-218488 GCF_008386495.1 Streptomyces tailanensis
CGAGTAATGGCCCCGTCTTGACTGATCCGTTCTCTCATCCAGCTCGGCGGGCTCTCCGTCGCCCGCACCCGTGAAGTGCTCGAAGCCGTCGACCGTCCACTGGATGCGTTCGAGACTCTGGGCGTCGCCCACGACGCACTGCCCGTGCCCTCCGCAGAAACGAACGGGAAGGGCGGCGCGGACAGCGAGGACGGTCCCGGAGCGGAGAGCGCCGCCGACGAGGCTGTACCGGGCGCAGCCGCCGCGAGGGTCGAGGCTCTCATCGAGAACATGGGCTGGCGGATCTCCGACGCGTCACCGCACCGCCCCGCACTCGCCGAAAGTCTCGCCGCACTGAGCCGCCTCGGCACCGACTACACGGCCGACGACCTCATCCCCTACGCACAGCTCGCCACCTCCACCGCCGATTTGGACTTCGCGCAGTTCGAGGGGATCGAGGACCGCATCGCCCTCGCCGAGCGGGCGGTGGTCCTCACCGTGCTGTTCGAGCCGGTCGTCCGGCTGCTACGGCGCCTGGCCCAGGAGGACGCGAACCACCGTCGCCATGATCGCCGTGCGTGCGGGCGGGGCGAGCATCCGGAAGAGTGAGTCCACGGCACTGCACCGCCGACAACCCCCGCTCGCAACGGCAGCGAGGGCCGAAGTGCCTCGGGTGAAGGCACTTCGGCCTCTCGGGAGGGTTCAGCCCGCGGCGACGGGGACCCGCTCGTCGGCGGTGTCGTCGGCCGGCATGTCGGTCTCCTTGATGCCGAACCGGTCGTAGAAGCGGGCCAGCGGGCCCGGAGCCCACCAGGCCGCTCTGCCCAGCAGTCTCATGACGGCCGTCCCCAGCAGGACGCGCACCACCAGCACGTCCACCAGGACCGCGAACACCATGCCGACGCCGAAGAGCTTGATGGTCAGCACATCGCTCATCCCGATCGCCGCCAGCGGCACGCACATCAGCAGCGCCGCGCTCACGACCAGGCGCCCGATGGACTGCAGCCCGGACGCCACGGCCTCCGTGCTGTCGCCCGACTTGTCGTACTGCTCCCGCATCCGGGACACCAGGAACACCTCGTAGTCCATGGAGAGTCCGAAGATCAGCGCGAACAGCATGATCGGCATGTTGGGCTCGATGTTGCCCGTCGGATCGAAGCCGAGCAGGTGGTGCAGATGGCCGTCCTGGAAGATCCAGACCAGGACCCCGAAGGTCGCGGTCAGCGACAGCAGGTTCATCGCGATGGCCTTCAGCGGCAGCAGCACCGAGCCGAACGCGAGGAACAGCAGGACGTACGTGATCACCGCGATGTAGAGCAGCATCCACGGCAGGGTCTCGCCCAGTGCGTCCAGAGTGTCGTCGTAGACCGCCGACTCACCGCCGAAGTAGGCCCGGGCGCCCGGCGGTTCAGGGACGTCCTTGAGCCGGTTCACCAGGTCGCGCGCGTGAGTCGAGATGGGATTGCCGTCGAACGTGACCGACACCCGGGCCGTGGCGCCCTCGACTCCGGTGATCCGGGCGCTCGTGGTGCCCTCGGTGGCGCCGAGCCGCTCGGCGTACGCCCTCAGCGCCGCGCCCTGCTCCTTCGAGGCCCCGTCGGACTTCAGCACGAGCAGCGAGTCGATGGACTTCACCGCGTCGCCGTCGAAGTCGTGCTCCATGCCGTTGAAGACCTGGCGGCCCTCGGAGCTGCTCGGCAGCTGCTGCGCGTTGATGGAACCGAACTCGATCTTGGAGAACGGCAGGGCGAGCGTCAGCAGCAGGCCCACCGCGCCCACCACCACGACCCATCGCCGCCGCATCAGGCCGTGCCCGAACCGGTACCAGGCGCCCTCGCCCGCCGCCGTCGGGCGCGCGGCCTTCTTGCGGCGGCGCAGTGGGAAGGCGTTGACCTTCGGTCCCATGACGGCGAGCAGCGCGGGCAGCGCGACCAGGGAGAAGAGCACCGCCAGCAGGACCGCGGCCACACCGCCGTACGACATCGACTTCAGGAATGTCGACGGGAAGAGGGTCAGGCCGGCCAGCGCCGCCGCGACCGTGGTGCCGGAGATCACCACGGTGCGCCCGGCCGTGGCGAGGGTGCGCCCGATCGCCTCTTCGCCGGAGTAGCCGGCCTCAAGTTCCTCGCGGTAGCGGCTCACGATCAGCAGGCCGTAGTCGATGGCGACCGCGAGACCCAGGATCGTGACCAGGCTCATGGAGAACACGGACACGTCGGTGATGTTCGCGATGGTCCGCAGGACGGCCATCGACCCGAGGATGGAGAGCACGCCGACGATCAGCGGGAGGAAGGCCGCGGTGAGACCGCCGAACACGACCAGCAGGAGCAGGAAGAGCACGGGGGCCGAGATGATCTCCGCGGTTCTCAGGTCGTGTTCGATCTTCTCACTCGCCTGGTGGCCGGTGGGCACCGTTCCGCCCTGCAGGGTCTGAAGGCCAGGTGCCGGGATCTTGTCCTTGACCGCCTCGTACGCGTCCTCCTTGGCCTTCTCGCTGCTGCCGTGGAGGTTCAGGGCGACGTAGGTGGCGTGCCGGTCGTAACTGACCTGCGCCGGCATCTTGGTCGCCCAGAAGTCCAGGTAGCCGGTCACCTCCGACTTCGGCAGGGATTCCAACTGCTTGACGACCGCCTGCTGGAAGGACGGGTCGTCGACGGTGCGGTCCTTGTCGCGGTAGACGATCACCGCGTCGGGTGTCCGCTGCGGGAACGCCTTCTCAGCGATGCGGGCCGCGCGCACGCTGTCCGAGCCGGGGTCCTGGAAGCCGAGCGGTGTCAGGGAGCCGAAGACTCCGGCACCGTAGGCCCCGGACAGGACGGCGAACAGCATGGTCAGCATCAGCAGAGGCTTTCGCCTGCGGTGGAGCAGACGCCCAAACCCCTCAAACATGACTTCTCCTAGATCGTTAGCCAGCGCCGGGCAGGACCGCCTGAAGGTCGGCGCCGAACGAACCGTAACAGCGTTTTTATTGCTCGACGCAACGCTGTTGCACACCTCTCATTCAGAGAGTGGTCAAGCCCCTCAGCCCTGACCTGCCCATATGCAAGAGGAGCTCGTTCGGAAGCGGCGGGTCCTGACGCGGGACGGAGCGGACGAAAACAAGCAAAGGCGATACCGGGAAGCATTCGTAACGGCGTTGTAATATGATGGGGCCATGGCCAGGCTCAAGACACATGACGAAGCACTCCGGCTCCGGCTCCTGCATCGCGCGGCCGCCACGGTCTTCGACCGCGGCACTGCCGCGCTGAGCCTGCGACAGCTCGCTGCGGACGTGAAGACCTCGACCACGGCGGTCTACTCGCTGTTCGGCAACAAGGCGGGCCTGCTCAGGAGCCTGTACGAGGAGGCGGCGCGGCTCTTCGTCGCACGCCTGGCAGCCATCCGCCCGACGGACGACCCGGCCGGCGACGTGATCCGACTTGGGCTCGTCTATCGCGAATACGCCATCGCCAACCCGCATCTCTACGCGATCCTCTTCTCCGACCGCAGCGTCCAGTGCCCGTCCGAGTCGGAGTCGGAGAGGCCGCCTGAGGCCATCGAGACCTACCGGCCCCTCGTCGACGCCGTGCGGCGCGGACAGCAGGCAGGGCAGTTCAGTTCGGAGTCCGACCCGGAGGTCATCGCGCTGTCGGTCTGGGGAACGGCCCATGGCCTGGTGTCCCTGGTGCTGTCGGGGAACGAGCCGCCAGGGCTCGCGGTCGCCGACTGCTATGAGCGGGCCCTGGGGGTATTGGTAGCGGGGTGGCGAGAGAGCAAGGGGAAGGTTCAGGGATTCGCGGACGTGCCGTGAGCCCGGAGCCGGTACCGCTTCGGGCCTGAACGTACGGTCCAGCGGGACCCTTTCGGGTCGCGACCCACGAGGTGGCAAATGAGTCCCCGCTGCCTTGGCCGGTCGGGCTTGGGGGACACTGGGCGGACTCGGCGGGCTGCGGGCGGTCACGTACCGCTGTGCCGCAGACTGGCACCGATCACTTGACCGACCAGGAGATGGATTTCATGGCTGACCGGCCTTTGACGCTGATGGCAGTGCACGCCCACCCGGACGACGAGGCTACGGGAACAGGGGGTGTCCTCGCTCGTTATGCGGCGGAGGGCATCCGCACGGTGCTCGTCACGTGTACCGACGGTGGCTGCGGTGACGGTCCGGGGGGTGCCAAGCCGGGCGACCCCGGGCATGATCCGGCTGCCGTTGCCGTGATCCGTCGAGGCGAGCTCGAAGCGAGCTGTGACGTCCTGGGGGTCGGTCATCTTGAGCTGCTCGGGTACGCCGACTCCGGGATGATGGGCTGGCCGGCCAACACCGCGCCTGGATCGTTCTGGAGTACGCCTGTGGATGAGGCAGCCGCTCGGCTGGCCGAACTGATGCTGCGGTACCAGCCTGATGTCGTCGTGACCTACGACGAGAACGGGTTCTACGGCCACCCCGATCACATACAGGCGAACCGGATCACGCTGGCAGCGCTGTCGCTGACCGGGATGGCGTCGAAGGTGTACTGGACGACGGCGCCGCGCTCGATGATGAAGGAGTTCGGGCAGATCATGCGCGAGTTCGGCGCGGAGTGGGAGGAGCCGGATCCGTCCGAGGCCGGAGAGGGGCCCGAAATCGGCCTGCCCGACGAGGAGATCACCACGTGGGTGGACACCACCGACTTCGGCAGCCAGAAGTTCGACGCACTGGCCGCGCATGCCAGCCAGGGTGAGAACATCTTCTTCCTGCGGATGGGCAAGGAGAGGTTCACACAACTCATGGGCGTGGAGACGTTCGTCCGGGTCCACGACACCACCGGCGCGCCCCTGCCCGAGAACGACCTCTTCGCCGGCCTGCGCTGAGCTGCGGTCGCGGCCGTCCCTGGGACACACGGAGAACCGCAGCCTGTACACGTCGCACCCCGAGCCTGGTCTCCCAAGAGGACGACTCCTGGCCGCACCCCGGCAAGGTCACCGACCTCTTCGAGCGGCTCGCCGCCTCCGGTCTCCCGCCCGTCCGGCCGCACGACCTCCGGCACGGTGCGGCCACCTTCATGCTCGCTGCCGACGTCGTCGGAGCCCTCTTCAAGGCGGACGACGCGCGTGCTGTCCTCGTTGAAGGCCAGTCCCCTCGGCGCCAGCCACACCGTGAGCTGCTGCTTGACCTGTCGGGCCTGTTCCTCGCTGACGCACAAAGCCACCAGATCGTCGGCATAACGGATCACCACGGGGGTGCCCGGCTCCAACCCACCGGCGTGCCTCATCCCATCAGGGAGGTACCGGCCCCCGGCGGCTTCATGCAGCCCATGCAGGGCGACGTTCAACACCGTCGGGCTGATAAGCCCGCCTTGTGGAGCCCTCGCCTCGGTCGAGGTGAGCTGTTCACGCTCGACCACGCCCGACTTCAGCCACTGCTTGATCTGTTCCCTCGGGGAATGTGCCGAGCTGACGGAGAAGATGCCCTGGTCGATGCGGTCGAACACCCCTGCCAGATCCGCGTCGAGACTCCACCGGCGGTGCGGGTTCTTGCCCCCGACCGCAGTGAAGATCGCCTCGATGGCGTCATGGCAGCCACGGTCGGGCCGAAAGCCGTACGACTTCGACTCGAACCGTGCCTCCGACTCGGGTGCCGGCGCGTTGAGGGCGTCGAGTTGCACGGGGACAACGGTCTGACCGATATCGACCGCATCGCCGCGCACTGCACCGGCAAGCCCTGCCCCGACCGGTTCCGCGCCCGGGGCAGCGCCCGGGCCGGGGGGTGCCCGCTGCACGGCTGGGGTGCGCTCTGATCCAGCGACCAGGCGGCCGCCTGACGCGGGCCGGAGAGGTCACACGAGCCTGACCGGCCCGGCGTCGATCGGCAGTCGGACCAGGAGATAGGGCTTGCGGCGCAGGTCCTTGCCCTCGTGGAAGGGCGACAGCCGGTTGAGCTGGTTGGCGATGGCGTACAGGTGCCGGTCCGAGGCGACGGACAGGGTGTCGACCCAGAGCAGTTCGCGTCCCTGAGCGAGGGTCCGGTAGGTGCCGTTCGGGCTCCTGCGCCAGATCGCGTTATGTTCCAGGTCGCCGCCGTAGAGCCGCCCCTTGTCGTCGCTCTCCAGGCCGTCGGCCATCGGCTTGAACCCGAGGTCCTCGACCGTCGCCGCCACCTCGGCGTCCGTGGCGTCCGGGTCGGCGAGGGCGTCGGTGGACACGCTGTGCAGTCGGCGGCTGGACAGCGGGTAGTAGTAGAGGCGCGTGCCGTCGGCGCTGAGAGCGATGCCGTCGGAGCCGGTCTCGTAGTACGTGGGCTCGCCGCCCGCGGGGCGGACCATGAAGGGCTGGCCCTCGATGACGGGAAGGAACTGCTTGTCCGGGAGTGCCGAGGAGTGCCCGGTCAGTCGCCGCCAGGAGCGGCCCATGGCGAGGTCGACCACGATGATGCCGTTGGAGCCGCCCGAGTCGGTGATGAAGGCCATGCCCTCGGCGCCGCGCCGCAGGTCGAAGCGCACGTCGTTGGGGTAGCCGTTCGCCGGCACCACCTCGGGCGGAAAGAGGATCTTCCATACGATCCGGTCGGTGCGCAGGTCGACCGCCACGAGCTTGGGACCGCCGTAGGAGGACCCGGCGAACCCCGGGCTTCCGGTGTCGAGGATCCACAGCCGGTCGGCCGGGTCGACGACGACGCTCTGCACCGACTGGAAGTGCCCGGCCAGGTCTGAGGCATCCTGCCGGTTCACCTCGGCGTCGGGGTAGGCCACCGGCTTCCCGCCCCGCAGTTCGGCGACGGTGAACGGGACATCGTCGCCCCAGCGGGGAAAGTTGACGAAGACCCGGCCGCGGCGCGAGACGGTGACACCCGTCGGCATCGCGCCCCAGAAGCGGGCAACGACCTCGTAGTGACCGGCTGTTGAACCGGAGGGGGAGGCGGAGGCGTAGTCGGGTCCGGCGAGTTGGGTGGCGGCCAGCGACGCGGTGGTCGCTGTAAGGAACGTACGTCGCTTCATGGGCGCGTCTCCTGTTGGGTCAAGTTGCTGGAAAGCGCGGCGAGTTGCCGCATCACATCGGCGCGTTGGGGGGGGATTGGCCGAACGTTGCCGTGGCCGGTGGAGGACGGTGCCTCCAGCAGCCGCTCTCGGGAGTCGGCTTCGCCCGTGTGGTCAGGGCGAGCCGGAGCCCACCTGGACGGCAGGTACCTCGTGCGTTCCTGCGACCTGAAGCTGTCCGCCGGGGACATCGCCTACGGCTGCCGCCAACTCCTGGAAGGGGAACGGGGCCGAACGGCCAGTGGACCTGGTGCTCTCAGGTCCACCGGGCTGCCGGCCGGGTCTTCGCGACCATGCTGCGGTCCCCGAAGGTGACCATCGCGTGCACGGGTATGGTGCTGGCGCGCATGAGCGCCGCGAGGCCCCGGCGGCCCTGTTGGCGGGCGAGCTCCGGCCCCAGGGTGGTCATCAGGGCGGTGAGGGCCGGCATCGGACGCCCGAAGAGCGTGATCTCCTTGATCTTTGCCTCGTCGTCGAGCCGCAGCAACTGCACCTCCTCGAACGACTGGGACCCCACCCGCGCCCGGTAGACCAGCGCGTACGCGTCGCCCTCGCCGGTCTGGGTGTGGTAGCGGACGTCCTTGACCGCCGTGAACGCCGAGGTCAGGAAGTCACGCAGCTGGTCAGATCCCTCGAACCGGAACTGCTCGGTGAGCGGCGAGCTGAGCACGACGTCCCGGCTCAGGCAGGCGACCGCGGCGTCGACGTCACCGCGTTCCTCGGCGGAGCGCCATCTCGCGACGGTAGCGGCAGCGGAGTGCAGGGTCTCGGACATGGGTCTCTCCCGGTATCAACGGCGCGAACGGGTTTGTGGGTGGCGGAGTGCGCGGGTGGGGGGTGTCAGCCGGTGAGCTTGTTCATCGTGCGGATCTGCTTGTCCAGGACCCAGGCGGGAACGAAGCGGAGCATGCGTGCGCGTCCGGCCATGGGTCCGGCGGCGTAGCGCAGTTTCGGCTTGGTGTCGGTCGCTGCCGTGACGATCGCCTTGGCGACCACGGCCGGGTCGTCACCGCTCTTGATCGCCTCCGCCATCAGGCGGTCGAAGACGTGCCGCTGGTCGGCGTAGACCTGCAGGGGGGTGTCGGGCTTGGCGCTGTTGGCCTCGAATCCGGTGTTGGTGTAGGCGGGTTCGACCAGGAGCGAGCGGACGCCGTACTGCCGGACCTCGTGGTCCAGGGACTGGGAGTAGCCCTCGATGGCGTGCTTGGACGCGCCGTAGACGGCCATGTAGGGAGCGGGGATGAAACCCTGGACGGACGAGAGGTTGATGATGCGGCCGCGCCCCCGGGCGCGCATGTGCGGCAGGACCTCCTTCACCATGCGCATGACCCCGAAGACGTTGATGTCGAAGACGCCCTGGGCCTGCGCGAGGGAGGTTTCCTCGGCCGCGCCGATCGAGCCGATGCCGGCGTTGTTGACCAGGACGTCGATCCGCCCGAACCGCTCGATCACCTGCTGGACCACAGCGGTGACCGATTTGTCACTGACCACGTCGAGGTCGAAGAACGTCACACCCCGGAGCGGGGCGACGCGCGAGGTGTCGCGGCCCGTGCCGGCCACCTCGAAACCCGCCGCGACCAGCGCGAGCGCGGTCTGCTTGCCGATGCCGGAGGAGGCACCCGTCACGAGGGCCACCGGCCGATTTGTCGTCATCATGCACTCCCGAACACCAGAAGGAAACCGATCGGTTTCACCTTGCCTCACTGTAAACCGATCGGTTTCCAGTCCGCAAGCACAAACAGCGAACCGATCCCTCGCCGCGCCACCGGCCGACTTCAGGTTGAGTTGACCGGCGCCCGCCAACATGGCGGCACGGGCTGGGTGAGCAGGCAGGAGAGACGCGGGAGCGTCATCCCCGCGCTGAGATCGCCGAGTTCGCGCTCACCGGCCACTGCGGCACCTCCACCCAGGCGATTGCCAAGCGTGTTGGTGTCCCGCAGCCGCACCTCTTCCGACTCTTCCGGGCGAGAAGGCGATCGCCGCCACCGCCTTGACGCGGAACACGGAAGGCGCCCGCCTGGCGTTCGAGAGCGTGACCAAAGGGATGAGGGGCACGAGCGGGCCTCCCCGCGCCATGTGCAGCCCAATGGCGATCGGTTACACGCGGCCGATCTCGGCACACCCCGAAATGAACCGCCCCGGCTCGAATGGTGCTCGCCGACCGCGCCCTCCTGGGCGCCGGCCCACGAGTGACGACGCCGCCAGGCGCCCGCCCGGCGGTGACTTGCCGCCGACCCAACTCACCGCCAACCGGGCGCGCTCCGCGGCGCGGGCACCGGGGGTACGGCCCGAATCGAACGTCGTCGATCGCCGCCGCCATCCTTGCCCCTGGAGCGGCAACGCTGAAACAGCTCGCGCCACCGCGCAGCCGACTCGACCATTCCGGCTCGACGCTTCTGACGTGAGCGTGGCCTAGGTGGCCGGCAGAAGTTGTTCAGCCCATATCGTCTTTCCGGTTCCGGTGTGGCGGCTGCCCCACCGCTCGGTCAGCTGGGCCACGATCATCAGGCCCCGGCCGCCCTCGTCGAAGACGCGGGCCCGGCGCAGATGGGGGGCGGCACTGCCGGCGTCGGAGACCTCGCAGATGAGGGAGGTGTCGTGGATCAGCCGCAGGCGGACAGGCGGGCCGCCGTAGCGGATGGCGTTGGTGACCAGTTCGCTGACGACGAGTTCGGTGGTGAAGGCGACGTCGGCGTCCAGGTTCCATGCGAACAGTTGGGCACAGGCCAGTTCGCGGGCGCGGGCGACAACCGCGGGGTCGGCGGGCAGATCCCACGTGGCGACCCGGTCGGGGCCCAGGGTCCGGGTCCGGGCCAGCAGGAGAGCGGCGTCGTCGGTGCGGGGGTCGGTCAGCAGGCTCCGCACCACCGTTTTGCACGTCTCCTCCAGGGGACGGCTGGGGACGGCGAGGGCGTCACGGAGCAGGGCGTAGCCGGCGTCGGGATCACGTCCTCCGGCCTCGATGAGACCGTCGGTGCACAGGGCGAGGACGCTGCTCTCCGGCAGGTCGAACTCCGCGACCTCGAAGGGCAGCCCGCCGAGCCCCAGCGGAGGTCCGGCCGGCACGTCCAGCAGGCCGACCTTGCCGTCCGGGGTGGCCAGGAGGGGCGGGGGATGGCCTGCCCTGGCCATGGAGCAGCGGCTAGAGACAGGGTCGTACACGGCGTACAGGCAGGTGGCCCCGACCTCGCCTACCTCCTCCGCGGCCGGATCGGTGCCGTCGTCCACCGAGTCCTCGCGGTCCATACGCAGGACGAAATCGTCGAGTTGGGTGAGCAGTTCGTCGGGCGCCAGATCCACGTCGGCGAGGGTGCGCACGGCGGTGCGCAGCCGTCCCATGGTGGCGGAGGCGCGGATGCCGTGGCCGACCACGTCGCCCACGACCAGGGCCACCCTGGCGCCGGAGAGCGGGATGACGTCGAACCAGTCGCCGCCGATGCCGGCCCGGGCATGGGCGGGCAGGTAGCGGGAGGCCACCTCCACCGCGGCCTGCCGGGGCGCGCGGCGCGGCAGGAGGCTGCGCCGCAGGGCGAGCGCTATGGCGCGTTCTCGGGTGTAGCGGCGGGAGTTGTCCACGCACAGGGCTGCCCGGGCCGCCAGTTCCTCGACCAGGTTCACGTCGTCCTGGTCGAAGGGATCCACGGCACGGTGCCGGGCGAGGATCGCCAGGCCCAGGGTGACGCCGCGCGCCCGCAGCGGCGCCAGCATCATCGAGTGCATCCCGTGGGTCTCGATACTGCGGGCGCGTTCGGGGGAGCCGGCGGCCCACCAGTGCAAGGTGTCGGCGTCTATCCGGTGCCGCGTCACCCGCCCGACGGCCAGGGCGCACCCCACGGGCGAGTCCACCGGGTAGGTGTGTGTCCGGCCGAGCGGAACCACCGTCTCGGGGCAGCCCGCGAGCACGGACCGCTGGGCGGCCCGGTTGAAGACCAGGATGTCGCCCGGCGGGGCCTCGTCCGTGTCCGCCCCCCTGGAGTGCGCTGTCCAGCAGATCCACGACGACGAAGTCGGCGACGTGCGGACCCGTCCACGGCTGTGCTCCCAGCTTGCTCCCTCCGTCACGCCCTCACAACCGTGCGAAGGCACTGCTGCCCGAGCACCGAGGTGCCCGGGCAGCAGTGCCGGCGGGTCGCAGACAGAGCGGGTCACAGATAGACGGTCTGCGTCTGCTGGTAGCCGGCCAGGCCCTCCGGCCCCAGCTCGCGGCCCAGGCCGCTCGCCTTGACGCCACCGAACGGGGCGGCCGGGTCGGGGATGTAGCGGTTGACGCCGATGGTGCCGGTGCGCACCCGGTGGGCGACGGCCGCGCCCCGCTCCGGGTCCGACGTCCACACCGTGCCGCCGAGGCCGAAGTCGGAGTCGTTGGCGAGGCGGACGGCGTCGTCGACGTCGTCGTACGGGATCAGGGACAGCACCGGGCCGAAGATCTCCTCCTGGGCGATGACGGAGGAGTTGTCGACGTCGGCGAAGACCGTCGGCTGCACGAACCAGCCCCGCTCCAGGCCGTCGGGACGGGCCCCGCCGGTGGTGAGGCGGGCGCCCTCGGCGCGTCCCTTGGCGATGTACGACTCCACGCGCTCGCACTGGCGGGCGGTGGCCATCGGGCCGATCTGGGTCGTGCGGTCGCTCGCGTCGCCGACGGTCAGGGAGCCGGCGAACGCGGTGAAGGCGTCGACGACCTCGGCGTAGCGGCTGCGCGGGGCCAGTACGCGGGTGCCGAGGAAGCAGGTCTGGCCGTTGTTGAGGAGGGTGGCGCCGAACAGCCCCTCACCGATCCTGGACAGGTCGAGGTCGGCGTCGTCGAGGACGATCGCCGCCGACTTGCCGCCGAGTTCGAGGGTGACCGGGCGCAGCAGCCGGCCGCAGGTCTCGGCGATGGCCCGGCCGGCGGCCGTGGAGCCGGTGAAGGCCACCTTGTCGACGGCCGGGTGGGAGACCAGGTAGGCGCCGACCTCGCGCCCGGCCGGAACGATGTTGATCACGCCGGCCGGGACGCCGGCCTCCTCGATCGCCTCGGCCAGCAGGTAGGAGTCCAGGACGGTCTCCGGGGACGGCTTGATGACCAGGGTGCAGCCGGTCGCCATCGCGGGCGCGATCTTGAACATGGTCAGGGCCTGCGGGAAGTTCCACGGCACGATGGCCGCGACCACGCCCACCGGCAGCTTGCGGACCTCGATCGAACCGCCGAACAGGCCGTCCCGCGTCTCCGTCACCGACAGCCCCCGGGCCTGCGCCGCGTAGAAGCGCAGCACGGCGCTCGGGTAGCCGGCCTCCAGCTGGCGGGCGACGGCGACCGGCATGCCGTTCTGGGCGGCGACTCGCTCGATGAATCCGTCGGCGCGCTTGTCGATGGCGTCGGCGAGGCGGTCCATCACTTCGGCGCGCCGCGCGGGCTCCCAAGTCGCCCAGCCTGCCGGGTCGTCGAAGGCGGCGCGGGCGGCGGCGACGGCACGGTCGATGTCGGCCTCGCTGCCTTCGGGCACCTGCCCGAGCGGCTCCTCGGTGCTGGCGTTGACGGGGACGATCGTCCGGCCGGTGGCGGGGCGGGCCCACTCGCCGCCGATGTAGAGGGTGTCGTAGCGCAGGTTCACTGGTCGGCTCCAAGGGGGCTCGGGCGGGTGGTGGCGCGGCACACGGCCATGGCGAAGGCGTCCGGCGCGTCGGCGTGCACGAGGTGGCCGGCGCCGGGGATCACCTCGCTGCGGATCGCGGGCACGGCCCGCACCATCCGCCGGTGCAGGGTGTGGAAGAAGGGGTGGCTGTTCTCGCCGATCAAGAAGGTGATCGGGACGCGGACGCCGCAGATCCGGCGCATCGGCGTCCGCGACATGGCGGCGGTGGCCGCGCACCGGAGAGTGCGCGGAGGCGCCGTAACCACGGCGGTCGTAGGCGATGACCCGGTGGCCGGTCGCCGCCAGGTCGCCGGTGGTCCGGCCCCAGGTGGCGGCCTGCGCACCGCTGCCGTGGATCAGGAGCAGCGGCTCGCCCGAGCCGTACTCCTCATACGCCGGCTCGGCACCCTCGTACGAGAGGAACATTCCTGTCCGCCGCTCAGCCAAAGGTGAGGACGGGCTTGAGGGTGGTGCCCTTCTCGGAGTCCTCGACGGCGTCGTTGATGTCCTCGAAGGCGTACGTCTTGATCAGCTTGTCGAAGGGGAAGCGGCCCTGCCGGTACAGGTCGACGAGCTTGGGGATGAACAGCTGCGGCACGCTGTCGCCCTCGACGATGCCGCGCACGGTGCGGCCGAAGAGCAGGGAGGACATGTCGAGGGAGACCTCGGTGCCGAGTGCGGCGGCGCCGATCAGGCCGCAGATGCCGCCCTGGTTGAGGGCGTCCGCCGCCTGCCGCAGCATGGCCGGGACCGCGGTGGTCTCGACCGTGAAGTCGAGGCCGAGGCCGCCGGTGAGGTCGCGGAGCGCGGCCACCGTGTCGCCCGCCGCGCCGTTGATGACGTGGGTGGCGCCGACCTCCTTGGCCAGCTCCAGGCGCTGGTCGTGGAGGTCGACGGCGACGATGGTGGTGCAGCCCGCGACGACGGCGCCCATGACGGCGCTCAGGCCGACCGAGCCGGCGCCGAACACCGCGATGCTGCTGCCGGCCGGCGGCTTGAGCGAGTTCAGGACGCCGCCGGCGCCGGTCTGGATGCCGCAGCCGAGCGGGCCGAGCAGTTCCAGAGGTGCGGCCGGGTCGACCTTGACCACATTGCGCTCGGTGGCGAGGGCGTAGTTCGCGAAGGCGGACTGGCCGAAGAACACGCCGTGCACGCCGTCGCCCGACTCGCGGTGCAGCGGCGTGCTGCCGTCCAGCCGGGAGCCGGCGAAGTTGCAGGCGAAGAACTGGTCGCAGTAGGCGGGGCGGCCCTGCAGACACGTACGGCAGCTCCCGCAGGACTGGAACGTGAGAACGACGTGGTCGCCGGGGGCGACCGAGGTCACGCCGTCACCGACGGCCTCCACGACGCCGGCGCCCTCGTGGCCGAGGACGGCCGGCAGGGGTACCGGGTACCACTGGTCGCGGACGATCAGGTCGGTGTGGCAGACCCCGGAGCTCACCATCTTGACGACGACCTCGCCGGGGCGCGGGTCGTCCAGGTCGAGCGGGGTGAGGGTGAAGGGAGCGCCCTTGGTCTCGGTCAGCGCGGCGGTGATCTGCATGTTGCGGCTCCTTTGCCAGTGGGTTGCTGACCGGAAAACTAGGGCGGCTCCCACCCTCTCAACTGTTCAATTCGTGGACACTTCGATCAGGGCACGCGTCCGGTTGCCGTGATCAGCCCAGGCCGACTTCGTTGCAGCCTTCAGGAGTGGTTCCGCCGTTCAGCCGGACGACGAGCCACTCCACACCGCGCGGGGGGCCGAGGACGATGCCGGGAACATGGTCGACCCCGGAGAGCGCCTCGAACTGGACGGACTGCCCTCGTGCGCACCAGTCGTGGTAGAGCCTGGAGCCCTGGCTGAAGGGGACGAGCGTGTCCGATGTGCCGTGGTAGACGTAGGCCGGTGCGGCGGGCTTGCGCGTGCCGAGCCTCGACTCCGCGAAGCGCTTCTGCCAGCGGGGATCGGCGAGGACGTCGGGCTGGGTGACGTCGCCGGTGGTGAGGGTGCCGAACGTCAGGTAGTCCTCGAAGACACAGCTGTTCTCGACACGCTCCACGGCTTGCTCGCCCTCGGGCGTGAGCCGGGCCGCGAGGCCCAGTTCCGGATGGGCGTGATCGAGCCCGACGAGTGCGGCCACGGCGAAGCCGGCGCCCGCGGTGGGGTTGCCGTTGAGGTGGTTGACCTCGGTCAGCATGTCGGTCGGGACACCGCCCGCGAGCACGCCCTTGAGCCTGAGCTCGGGAGCGTAGTCGCCGAGGAGTTCGGCCGCCCAGCCCGCTGCCTGGCCACCCTGCGAGTAGCCCGAGATCCCGACCGGCGACCGCTCGGAAACGCCGGAGCCGTCGATGCGCTGAGCGGCCCGCAGCGCGTCCAGTACCGCGTACCCCTCGGGGCGCCCGACGAGGTACGACGGCAGCCCGGGCGTGCCCTGCGCGGAGACACCGGTTGCCGAGACGCGGGCCAGCGGTTCGCGGCCGGTGGCCTTCAGCCCCTCCTCGTCGACGAGGAGCAGGGCGGCGGCGCCGTCGTTCAGGGGGGAGGCGTTTCCCGCGGTCACCGTTCCCCCGGAGGTGCGGAAGGACGGCTTCAGCTTGGCCATGGCGCTCAGCGACGCATCCGGTCGTACGCACTCGTCGGCGGCGAAGACGAGCGGCTCGCCCTTGCGCTGTGGGACGGACACCGGCAGGAGCTCGGCGTCGAACAGGCCGGCCTCCTGGGCACGTGCGGCCTTCTGGTGGCTGGCGAGCGCGAACTCGTCCTGTTGCTCACGGCTGTTCTTGTGCTTCTCGGCGATCAGCTCCGCGCTCTCGCCGAGCGGGACGGTCCACTGCGGGTCCTTCTTCGGGTTGACCATGCGCCAGCCGAGGGTGGTGGAGTACAGCTCGGCGTGCCCGGCCGGGAACGGCCTGTCGGACTTGGGCAGCACATAGGCGCCCGCGTCATGGACTCCACACCGCCGGCCACGGCGATGGAGGCGTCGCCGACCGCGATGGCGCGGGCGGCCTGGATGACCGCCTCCAGGCCGGAGGCGCACAGCCGGTTGACCGTCACGCCGGGCACCGAGGTCGGCAGGCCGGCGAGCAGGGCGGCCATGCGGGCGACGTTACGGTTCTCCTCGCCGGCGCCGTTGGCGTTGCCGAGGTACACGTCCTCGATCCGGTCCGGGGCCAAGTCGGGTGTACGGGCGAGGAGTTCGCGGATGGCGTGGGCGGCCAGGTCGTCCGGGCGGACGGAGGCGAGCGCGCCGTTGTAGCGGCCGACCGGAGTGCGGACCGCGTCGACGATGTAGACGTCCCGCAGTGTCATGACGAGATCTCCTCGGTGATGCGGATCTTGGCGTCGGTCCTGGCCACGATGTCGTCGACGCTCACCCCGGGCGCGGTCTCGACGAGTACCAAGCCGTCGTCGGTGACGTCCAGGACGCCGAGGTCGGTGATGATCCGGTTCACACACGCCTTGCCGTGAGCGGCAGCACGCGCTGAGTGAGGATCTTGGGCGAGCCGTCCTTGGCGGTGTGAGTCATCACCACGATGACGGTGCGGGCGCCGTGGACGAGGTCCATCGCCCCACCGATCCCGGTGACCAGCTTCCCCGGGATCGCCCAGTTCGCCAGGTCGCCCTTCTCCGACACCTGCATGGCGCCGAGCACGGCGACGTCTATGTGACCGCCGCGGATCATCGAGAAGGACAGCGCCGAGTCGAAGAAGGAGGCGCCCGGCAGGACGGTGACCGTCTCCTTGCCCGCGTTGATCAGGTCCGGGTCGACCTGCTCCTCCGTCGGATACGGACCGGTGCCGAGGATGCCGTTCTCCGACTCCAGGACCACCTCGACGCCGGGCGGGAGGTGGTTCGGGATCAGTGTCGGCAGACCGATGCCGAGGTTGACGTACTGCCCGTCCCGCAGTTCGCGCGCGGCCCGGGCGGCCATCTGTTCGCGTGTCCAGGCCATCAGCCGCTCACCGTCCGCTGCTCGATCTTCTTGTCGGCCGCCTGCTCGGGCGTCAGCGCGAGAACGCGCTGCACGAAGATGCCCGGCAGGTGCACCGCGTCCGGGTCGATCTCGCCGGGCTCCACCAGCTCCTCGACCTCGGCGATCGTCACCTTGCCGGCCATCGCCGCGAGGGGGTTGAAGTTGCGGGTGGACATGTTGAAGACGAGGTTGCCGTGCCGGTCGCCCCTCGCCGCCCGCACCAGCGCGAAGCCGGTGCGGATACCGCGCTCCAGCACGTACTCGGTGCCGTCGAACTCCCGCACCTCCTTCGGCGGCGAGGCGAGCGCGACGCCGCCCTCACCGTCGTACCGCCACGGCAGTCCGCCCTCGGCGACCTGGGTGCCCACCCCGGCCGGGGTGTAGAAGGCGGGGATGCCGGCCCCGCCCGCGCGCAGCCGCTCGGCCAGCGTGCCCTGCGGGATCAGCTCGGCTTCCAGCTCGCCGGCCAGGTACTGCCGGGCGACTTGTTCGCCCCGATGTAGGAACCGGTCACCCGGGCGATCCGGCCGGCGGCCAGCAGCACCGCCAGGCCGGAGTCCATCGCCCCGCAGTTGTTGGACACCACCGACAGCCCGGCCACACCCCGCTCGTACAGGGCCTGGATCAGCACGTTCGGCACCCCGCTGAGCCCGAAGCCGCCGACGGCGAGCGACGCGCCGTCCGGCACGTCGGCCACCGCCTCGGCCGCCGTGGCGATCACCTTGTCCATCACGCCACGACCTCCCCGGCGGCCAGATCGGACGGATGCTGAGCCAGCGGCGTCACGTCGAGCGTCAGGTAGGGAAAGAGGGGGAGGTTCCACAGGATCCGGTGCAGCGCCTCGTTGTCGGCGACGTCGAAGACGCTGATGTTGGCGTATTCGCCGACGCACCGCCAGATGTGCACCCACTCCCCCGACTTCTGCAGCTCCTGGCAGTACGCCTTCTCACGCGCCACCAGGTCCCCGCGGACCTCGGGGTCGAGGTTGCGGCGCTTGCCGCCGTCGAGCTCGCAGGCCTGGTCCAGGCAGTGGCCCTGCACGTCGAACTTCCAGCCGTGGTAGCAGCAGCGGATGCCGTCCTCCTCGATACGGCCGAAGAAGAGGCTGCTGCCGCGGTGCGAGCACCGCTCGAAGACGACGCCGGGGTGCCCCTGGCCGTCCCGGAAGACGATCAGGTCCTCGCCCAGGATGCGGGCGCGGTGTGGGACGTCGCTGGTCAGGGCGGTGGAGCTGGCGATCGGCTGCCAGTAGCGCCGCAGCGCCTCGCCCATCGGCGTGCCCGGGCCGACCTCGGTCAGGCGGGCTTCGTGGGAGGAGGGGACCTGCGATGACCCAGCCAGGTACGCCAAGACGGGCCAATTCGACCCGGATTCGACCCGGATTCGACCCAGCACGGCCTTGTGACAGCACTGACCAGCGTTGAACTGCGAGAATCCAGGTTCTGCCGGTGTACCGCTCAAGAACCGGCAAGAAATTGGTGCGTTCATCAACAATAGTTACTCTTTCGGACAATCGCGGCAGTGCCGCGATCAGACGTGTTCGCCGCATCCATCAGCGGCCGCCTCAGGAGTGATCCACCCAGCGGCGCTACTCCGCAGCCCCTGCCAGTGCTGAGCAAGGCACATGACAAGGCCCTGACCAGCTCTTTCGCAGAGACGCTTCCGCCTGGCAGAAGCCGCCTTGCGTGGCAACCCCAGCCGTCAGGACCCTGATCCCAACCACGGCACGCGGGGCGATGACGCCCCGCCGACAGGGACGGGAACCCCATGCCTCACACCACCGCCTTCGCCAGGAACCAGTGGTACGTCGCCGCCTACGCCCATGAGGTCGGGCGGGAACTGCTCGGCCGGACGATTCTGGGTGAGCCGCTCGTCTTCTATCGGACGGAGGAGGACGGGACGCCCGTCGCGCTGCACGACCGGTGTGTGCACCGCCGGTACCCGCTGTCGAAGAGCGGGCTCGACGGGGACCGGATCGTGTGCGGGTACCACGGGTTCACGTACGACACGACGGGCGCGTGTGTGTACGTGCCGGGGCAGAGGCGGATTCCGCGAACGGCGCGGGTCGCCTCGTACCCGGTGGTCGAGCAGGACGCGCTGATCTGGGTGTGGATCGGCGACCCGGCCCTCTCCGACCCGCAGACGATCCCGCGCGCCAAGCACCTGGACTCCCCCGGCTGGGTCACCGTGCGCGGCATGGAGCCGATCGACGCCGACTACGGGCTCCTCGTCGACAACCTGCTCGACCTCTCCCACGAGACGTACCTGCACGGCGGATACATCGGAACCCCCGAGGTCGCCGAGACGCCGATCACGACGGAGGTCGACGAGGGGGCCGGGATCGTGCGGGTCAGCCGGCACATGGACGACGCCGAGTGCCCGCCCTTCTACGCCAAGTCCACCGGCATAGAGGGCCGGATCACCCGCTGGCAGGACATCGAGTACCACGCGCCCTGTCTGTATCTGCTGCACAGCCGGATCGCGCCCGTCGGCGTGCTGCCCGAGGCCGACGGCAGCGACCCGAACGGCTTCCACACCGAGATCACGTACGCCATCACGCCCTCCTCGGACGGCAAGGTGTACGACTTCTGGATGGTCTCGCGCGACTGGGCGACCGAGGACGACGAGGTCACCGAGTTCCTCAGGGGCAACAACCACACGGTCGTCATGCAGGACGTCGACGCGCTCAACCTCCTCCAGGAGACGCTCGGCACCGAGCGCACCGGCTACCAGGAGCTGAGCATCAACATCGACACCGGCGGTCTCGCCGCCCGCCGTATCCTCGCCCGGCTCATCGAGGAGGGCGAGAAGCCCATGGAGAAGGTCCAGTGACGTCACCGACCGGAGAGGTCTACCGCATCGACTGGCTGCCGGGCACCGACATCCTGCACGGCACATGTCACTGCGGGCGTGAGCACACCGCGCAGGACCCGATCGAGATGTGGGAGTGGATGCTCGCCCATCCGCAGGGACACGAGCCACAAGGAAACACCTCATGACCGTGTACGAAGCCGAACTCGTCGTCGAGGGCCGGGAGTTCGCGGCCGACGGCGTGCTCGCCCTCACCCTCCGCCACCCGCTGGGCGAGGAACTCCCGGCCTGGGAGCCGGGCGCGCACATCGATGTGCTGCTGGGGCCCGAGCTGGAGCGGCAGTACTCCCTGTGCGGCGACCCGGCGGACCGGCACAGCTGGCGCATCGGGGTCCTGCGGGAACCGGAGGGGCGCGGCGGATCCGCCTATGTGCACGCCGAGTTGAAGCCGGGCGACAAGGTCCGGGTGCGCGGGCCGCGCAACAACTTCGCTCTGGAGCCGGCGCCCCGCTACCGGTTCGTGGCCGGCGGCATCGGCATCACGCCCATCCTGCCGATGCTGGCGGCGGCCGAGGCAGCGGGCGCCGAGTGGTTCCTGCTGTACGGCGGGCGCAGTCGGCAGTCCATGGCGTTCCAGGAGGAGTTGGGGGCGTACGGGGACAAGGTCACGGTCGCTCCGCAGGACGAGACGGGGCTGCTCGACCTGGGTTCGGTCCTCGACGACCTCCCCGAGGGCACCCTCGTCTACTGCTGCGGTCCGGGTCCGCTGCTCGACGCGGTCGAGGAGCGGTGCCCCGGGCGGGCGCTACGGGTGGAGCGGTTCCAGCCGAAGGAGCAACAGACCGGCCCGGACAGTGAGTTCGAGGTCGTACTGGAGCGGACCGGCAAGACCCTGACCGTGCCCGTCGGTGTCTCCGTGCTCGACACCGTGCGGTCCGCCGGGGTCGAGGTGCTCTACTCCTGCGCCGAGGGCACCTGCGGGACGTGTGAGACGGACGTCCTCGACGGCACCCCCGACCACCGGGACTCGGTGCTCAGCGACGAGGAGCGCGAGGCCGGGGAGACCATGCTCATCTGTGTGTCCCGGTGCCGGGGCGCCCGACTCGTGCTCGACCTGTAGCGGCGTCGGGCGGCACGGCCGGCGTCCGGCCCCCTGCCGTCCCGGCGACACCCAGGTCGGCCTCGATTCTGGCCACCGCGGCCAGGAGATGGGGAAGCAGGTCGCGGCGTACCGACTCCACGGAGTTGCGGCCGGCGTGGACGGGGATGTTCACGGCGGCCACCACCTCGCCGTCCCGGTCCCGCACCGGGGCGGCGACGGACCTGAGCCCCTCCTCCAGTTCCTGGTCGACGATGGCGTACCCCTGCCGTCGTACGCGGCGCAGTTCGGCCCGCAACTGGTCCGGTGACACGACGGTGCGGCGAGTGAAGGGCTTGAGGTCGGCGTGGGCAAGCCGGGCGTCGATCTCGTCGTCCGGCAGATGCGCGAGGATCACCCGGCCGACCGAGGTGACATGGGCCGGGAAGCGGGTGCCCACGTTGATCGTCGCGGTCATGATGCGGCTGGTGGGGACCCTCGCCACGTACACGATGTCGTCGCCGTCGAGGACGCACAGCGAGGACGACTCCCCCACCTGCGCGACCAGCCGCTCCAGGTGCGGCTCGGCGAGGTCGGACAGGGTGAAGCTCGACAGGTACGCGTAGCCGAGTTCGAGCACGCGCGGGGTCAGCCGGAACAGACGGCCGTCGGTGTGGACGTACCCGAGGTCGACAAGGGTCAGCAGGAAGCGGCGGGCGGCCGCCCTGGTCAGCTCGCAGGTGCGGGCGACCTCGCTCAGCGTCAGCGAGGGATGCTCGGCGTCGAAGGCGCGGAGCACCGCGAGGCCCCGCTCGAAGGACCGGACGAAATGCGGTTCGCGGGCTCCACCGAACCGGGCTCGATCTGGCATCGTCGCCTCCACGAGGACGCACAAGCACGCACGAGGACGCACGAAGACGCACCCTGAAAATGCGCGCTCTGTACGCACGGAAATGCTCTGTACGCATGAAAATGCGCTCTGTACGCACGGAAGTGCGCTCTGCGCACGCTAGGAGCACACTTCTGCAACTGTCAACGGCCTCGCACGGCAAGGCCATTGACCCGCACCCGGCGGCGTTCTACCTTCCGGCTGAGCACTTCTGTACGGTCTGCGCACACTCGTGCGCGGAGCCTGTCGGCACACCCGGGTCTCCTCAGGAGGAGCCATGCGTCGTCTGTTCGCCGGTCTCGGTACCGGTGCCCTCTTGGTCGCCGCGACGGCCTGCGGCTCGTCCGACTCCTCCGTGGCGTCGGACGATGCCTCCGGCGGTGTCACCACCGTCAAGGTCGGCCTCATCCCGATCGTCGACGTCGCGCCCCTCTACCTCGGCCAGGAGAAGGGGATCTTCGAAAAGCACGGCCTGAAGCTGGAGTTCAGCGCCGCTCAGGGCGGTGCGGCGATCGTGCCGGGCGTCGCCAGCGGCCAGTTCCAGTTCGGGTTCTCCAACATGACCTCGCTGATGGTCGCCCAGACCAACGGTGTTCCCGTGCAGGCCGTCGCCAACGGCATCGCGTCCAACGGCGAGCAGGGCAAGGACTTCGAGGCCCTCATGGTCAAGAAGGGCAGCGCCATCAAGTCGGCCGACGGGCTGGAGGGCAAGAAGGTCGCCATCAACACCCTCAAGAACATCAACGAGACCGCGGTGCGCGAGTCGGTGCGCAAGGCGGGCGGCGACCCCGACAAGGTGGACTTCGTCGAGCTGGCCTTCGACCAGATGCCGGCCGCTCTCGACAAGGGCCAGATCGACGCCGCGATGGTGGTCGAGCCGGCGACCGCCACCATCAAGGGCCAGGGCGGCGTGGTGATCGCCTCGCCCATGGTCGACGTCGCACCCAAGCTCACCGTCGCGATGTACTTCACCTCCACGCAGTACGCCCAGAAGAACCCGGAGGTGGTGAAGAGGTTCCAGGACGCCACCGCGGAGGCTCTCACCTACGCCGACGCCCACCCGGACGAGGCCCGCGAGGTCGTCACGACGTACACGAAGATCCCGGCGGCGGTACTGGAGAAGGTGATCCTGCCGGAGTGGCCGGCCGAGGCCAACCGCCCCTCCATCGAGGCCCTCATGAAGCTCGGCGAGGCCGATGGCCTCTTCAAGGAGACGCCGGACCTGGACAAGCTGCTGCCGTGAAGGACAAGCAACTCGAAGACGCCCGCCCGAGGTCGGTGTCTCCCACTTCTGGCCGCCCGGGGCTGACCAACGCCGCCCTGGGCGCGGCCGGGCTCGCGGGATTCCTCGCCGTGTGGGAGGCGGTCCCGCGACTCGGCCTCGTCGAGGACGACTTCTTCCCGCCGGTCAGCCGGGTCGCCGACGCGCTCGCCACCGAACTCTCCGACGACACGTTCTGGACGGCGCTCGGGGACACGCTCACCGGCTGGGCGGTCGGTCTTCTCATCGCGGTGACCGCCGGGATCCTGACCGGAGTCGTCATCGCCGTCGTGCCGTATCTGCGCGAGGCGACGGCCTCCACGATCGAGTTCCTGCGCCCGATCCCCTCGGTCGCCCTGATCCCCCTCGCGGTCCTCCTGTACGGCACCGAACTGCAGTCGGTGCTCCTGCTGGTGGTCTACGCGTCCTTCTGGCAGATCCTGATCCAGACCCTGTACGGCGTCCAGGACGTCGACCCGGTCGCCGAGGAGACCGCCCGCTCCTACGGCCTCGGCCCCTGGGCGCGGGTGCGGCACGTCCTGTGGCCCACCGCTCTGCCGTACGTCATGACCGGCGTCCGGCTGGCCGCCGCCGTGGCCCTCATCCTGGCCGTGACCGCCGAACTCGTCATCGGCGCACCGGGGTTGGGCGCGCGCATCGCGGTCGCCCAGACCTCTCAGGCCGTGCCGGAGATGTACGCGCTGGTGGTGGTCACCGGGGTGCTGGGGCTGCTGATCAACGTGGGCGCGCGGACGGTGGAGCGGCGGGCGCTGGCCTGGCACCAGTCGGTGCGCGGGGAGGTGGCGGTGTGAGTGGCGGCTTGAAGGGCGTCCTGCTCCGGTTGCTGTTCGTCGTCTCCCTGCCCCTGGTCCTGGTCACCGCCTGGTGGCTCGCGTCGGACGACAGCACTGACGTGTACTGGCCGCCCCTGCGCACGATCCTCACCGCCTTCCCGGACGTCTGGACGGGGGAGCGGCTGCGCGCCGACGTCCTGCCCAGCGTGCTGCGGCTCCTCGCCGGTTACACCTCGGCGGCCGTGGTCGGCCTCGCGCTCGGCACGGTCATCGGCTCCTACCGCCGGGTGCGGGCGGTGTGCGAGCCGGTCCTTGAGTTCCTGCGGGCGGTGCCGCCGCCGGTCCTGGTCCCGGTCATCATGCTGTTCGCGGGCATCGGCGACACGATGAAGATCGCCGTGATCGCGAGCGGCTGTGTGTGGCCCATCCTCCTCAACACGGTCGAGGGCGTACGAGCGGTGGACTCGGTGATGTCCGAGACGGCACGGTCGTACGGCATCACGGGCACGGCACGGCTGCGGAACGTCGTCCTGCGCTCGGCGAGCCCGCAGATCTTCGCGGGGCTGCGCCAGGCGCTGTCCATCGGCATCATCCTCATGGTCATCAGCGAGATGTTCGCGGCCAGCAACGGTCTGGGCTTCACCATCGTCCAGTTCCAGCGCGGCTTCGCGATCCCCGACATGTGGACCGGGATCCTCGTCCTCGGTCTGCTCGGGTTCGCGCTGTCCGTCGTGTTCCGGCTGGTCGAGCGGCGCGTGCTCGGCTGGTACCACGGTCTGCGCGCGTCCTCCCGGCGATCGTAGTGAAGCTTGAGAAGGGGCGAACCATGCACGCCTTGCTTGAGGTATCGGGCCTGCGCAAGGTCTACGAGGGTTCCGGGCGCCGTGTGGAGGCGGTGCGGGACCTCACCTTCACCGTCGACGCGGGCGAACTCGTCTGTTTGGTGGGCCCGTCGGGCTGCGGCAAGACCACGCTGCTGAAGTGCGTGGCGGGCCTGCTGAACCCGACAGCCGGCGAAGTCCTCCTCGGGGGACGGCCGGTGAGCGGGCCGCCGCCGGGTATGGCGGTCGTCTTCCAGGAGTACGGCCGCAGCCTGTTCCCCTGGATGCGGGTCCGCGACAACGTCGAACTGCCGCTCAAGCAGAAGAAGTTGAGCAGGTCACGCCGCCGCGAGCTGGTCGACGACGCCCTCACCTCGGTCGGCCTCTCCGACGCGGCGGGGGCGTACCCCTGGCAGCTGTCCGGCGGTATGCAGCAGCGGGTCGCCATCGCCCGGGCGCTCGCGTACGAGCCGGACGTGCTGCTGATGGACGAGCCGTTCGCCGCGGTCGACGCGCAGACCCGCGCCGACCTGGAGGACCTCGTGCGCGGCCTCTGGCGGGAGCGTGGCATCACGATCCTCTTCGTCACCCATGACATCGACGAGGCCGTCTATCTCGGCGAGCGGGTCCTGATCCTGTCCGCCTCCCCCACGGTCGTACAGGAGCAGCTCAAGGTCGATCTGCCGGTCGAACGCGACCAGTTGCACACCCGGGTGGCCCCGCGCTTCGCGGAGCTGCGTACACATGTGTACGAGCAGATCCAGGCGGCGAAGCGGGGAGTTCCGCTGAGCAAGGACTGACCTCCGGCGCCGTCGGCGACCTGAACGCCGGCGGCGCCGGAGGGGGCGCGCCTCACTGGTGGGGTGAGGGCACCACGCTGAGATGGCTCGCGGTGGTGCGGCGCGGGCGGCGGGACCTGCGGTGCGTGTCGGACGGGCGGCCGGCCTCGCGCAGGACGAGGGTCATACGGGTGTAGCCCAGGTCGCGGAGGGTGTCGGGGGTCTCGTCGATCACCCGGCAGTCCGTGGCGCCCCAGCGCGGGTCGGGGTGGACCAGCGGGCGTACGGCGCCGTCGCGCTGGACGGCCTCGGGGCCGACCGTACGGAGCCAGTGGGGCAGGCCGTGCCGGTAGGCGGCGTCCATGATGGGGTCCTGGGCGATGTCGCGGCGGATGGACTGCAGGCCGCCGTCCTGAGCGTGCCGCTCCACGGCGGCGGCGAAGTGGGCGAGCATCGGCAGGCACCAGCCGGCCTCGTGGTCGCCGAGGACCGTGGCGGCGTCGGGGTGGAAGAGCACGAAGCGCAGGAAGTTGTCCCCCGGCATGGCCGTCGGGTGTGGTCCCACGGCGCCGAAGAGCGCCCGGAACGCGGAGTTGGTCAGGATGACGTCCCAGCGGTGGTCGAGGACGACGGACGGGAAGGAGACGGCCTCCAGCAGCGTGGCGTAGTCGTGGAGGTACGCCTGCGCTTCCTGGGCTTCGAGAGTGTCGGGGACGGCCTGCGGTACCGACCGCTGCCCTCCTGCCTGATATGCCATCGGGAGGTCACCCCTCTTGCCTATGCGGCCTTCACGCGGCACCTTGATCCTCCTTCCCCGGCTCAGTCGTGTCAACTATCGTGGCATTCGGCGCCCGTTGACGGCTGAATCTCGCCACAGTTGTGGCGAGACCTGGATGAGAGTTCGACAGAACCGCTAGTCTCCCCGCAGTTCACGGTGTACTTGCCGGGACCAGGGTCTCGCGCCAGGCTTGGATCCACGGATTCCGCAGTACCGCGAAATTGGCCTGAGAGAGACGTAGGAGATCTGTCGGTGACGGAGGGCTTCGAGGTTCCGGACGCCACGGCGACGGTTCTGTTGCCGGCCGTCGTGGCCCGTGTCACCGCGCTGACCGACAGGCTGGGCGTGGCGCACGCGGAGGTCTTCGACACCCGACGACTCTCGGTCGCGTCCGGCGTGCCGGAGGCGGTGGTGAAGGCGCTGCTCAGCGGGCAGCGCGCCGGCGAGCCGGACATCCAGGCCCGTTTCCTGCAGCGCCTGGACCTGCTGCGGCGCACCAGACTCAAGCCCAACGGCCGCAAGTACACCCAGCAGGAGATCGCCGACGGCGCCGGCATGTCGCGTCAGCAGGCGGGCGCCCTCATCAACGGCGACCGGCGCCCCACGATGGAACACTGCGACGCCATCCAGCGCTTCTTCAGAGTGCACGCCGGTTTCCTCACCGCCGAGGATCCCGAGGCGCTGGCGAGCGCCCTGATGCGCACCGAGCAGGAGCTCCTCCAGCAGCTCGCCGACCGTGAGCGGGCGGCAGCCGAGGCCGCCGACGACCCGCTGCAGCGGCTGCTGCAGAACCACGGTGTGCGCTCCATCGCCTGGCGGGCAGCCCAGTTGCCCACCGACCAGCACCGCGACAAGGTGGCGGAGTGGCTGGACATGCTGCTGGAGAGCGTCAAGCGGCCCGAGTCCTGACCGGGGGAGAACTGTGGGCATCGGAAAGGAAATGCGCCGTCTGTGCGGCGAGTTGGTCGGCGAGCTGACGCTCCCGGCACCGGCGGACCCCGCCGACATCTACAGCGCCCTGTGCGACGCCATGAGCAGACGCCGCGGCCGCCCCGTCCACTACCGTACGGCCGCCTTCCCGCCCGGTACGGCCAGTGGGCTGTGGCTGGACATGCCCGAGCGGGACCTCGTCGTCATCGAGGAACGCACCGCCCCCGACCACCAGTTGGTGATCCTCGGCCACGAGCTGTGGCACATGCAGGCCGGGCACTGCGGTCAACATGTGCAAGTGGCCGAGAGTCCTGAGGGCGCCGCCGTCGCCGCGCGCTTATTGAACGCGGACGCCGACCTCCGGGCGACGGTCCTGAGGGTCGCCGCCCGCACCCGGTTCGACCTGGCCGACGAGCAGGACGCGGAGAGCTTCGGACTGCTGCTGGCCAGCAAGTGCCGTACCTGGCTCGCCGGTTCGGCGCTGCGCGGGCCCGTGCGACGCGATCATCTGGCCGGCCGGATCGGGGCTTCCCTGGGCTACCGCGGACCGCAGGGCTGAGCGGCACAGCCGCCGACACCTATGGACGGGACCAGCTACTACATACCGGCCGTCGCGATGGCGATCGCCCTCGCCCTCAAGACGCCCGCACTGCTGCGCAATTGGCGGGACCCCCTGCTGAGGTCCGTGTGCGCGCTGATGACGCTGGCCTGTCTGGTGTTCTTCTTCGCCGCGCCCCCGACGATCGCCGAGGTCAATCGCGTCACCGGCGTCACGAACATCTCGGCGGCCGTCGTCTACGTCCTGCTGAGCGCCTTCAGCGGCTCCTGCCTGGTGCTGATCGTCAACTGGCGGGGCGGCCCGCCCGAGTCGACCCGCGGGCTCTCGCGTCGCTGGATCGCCGGGTACGCGGTGGTGTGCGCGGCGATCGTGGTGCTGTTCCTCCTCGGGGACGCGCCCGTGGAGCGGGTGCGGGACTTCGACACGTATTACGCCAACACCCCCTTCCTGCGCGAGATGATCGTGCTGTATCTCGTCGGGTTCACCGTCGCGGGCGTCGCGATGAACCTGATGTGCTGGCGCTGGGCGCTCCAGGTGCGCGGCTGGCTGCGCGCCGGACTGCTGATCATCGCGCTCGGCTATCTCGTCAACGTGCCGTTCGCGGCGGTCAAGCTGATCGCCGTGGTGGCCCGCTGGCAGGGCGGGGACCTGGACTATCTGAGCACGTACGTCGCCCCCGTGCTGTCCTCCGCCGGCGCCCAGGTCTGCGCGCTGGGCTTCTGCCTGCCGCTGGCCGGGGAGCGCATCGGCGACTCCTGGACGACCTGGTCCATGTACCGTCGACTCGGGCCGCTGTGGCGGGAGTTGCGGCCCGTCTGGGCCCAGGCGAGCCATGACGTACGGATCTCCTGGTGGGCTCCCGCCCAGCTCCAGATGACGCAGCGGGAGTCCGACATCCACGACGGCATGCTCAGCCTGTACCCGTACTTCGACTCCGAGGTGCGTGCCAAGGCCTACGACGCGGCCGTGGCGGCCGGTTCCGAGCCGGTCCAGGCGCGGGCCGAGGCCGATGCCGCGATGGTGACGGCGGCGGTACGGGCGAGGGCGGACGACCCGGAGGGCCGGGTCATCAGTTCGGCGGTGACCGACGCCCCCGATCTGCCGGCCGAGAACCCCCGTGACCTCGTGCGCATGTCCATCGCCCTGCGTCAGTCCCCCGTCGTAGCGGCCGCCCGCGAGTGGGCCGCCGCGACCAGGTCAGAAAGCGACTTCCATGAGCGAACCCGTTAGGTCCTGTCGTCAAATTCCCGTCGTCCGCCCGGAGGGCGGGCGGGCAGAGGGGAATTCGACGACAGGGCCTAGGCCCTCCGACACCGCGGTCACGACCACCCGGCGTGCCGTCGTCCTCGGCGCGGGACTGGCCGGTCTGCTGGCCGCCGCCGCGCTGCGCGACCACGCCGAGGTCACCGTCGTCGAGCGCGACGAACTGCCCGAGGGGCCCGAGCCCCGCAAGGGCGTCCCACAGGCCCGTCACGCCCATCTGCTGTGGTCCGGCGGGGCCCGCGCGATGGAGGAGCTGCTGCCGGGGGTCACGGAGGCCTGGCTGGCGGCCGGCGCCCGGCGGATACCGCTGCCGACCGGTCTGGTCTCGATGTCCGCCCAGGGGTGGCTGCGGCGCTGGCCGGAGATGGAGTTCATGATCGCGTGCAGCCGCGATCTGCTGGAGTCGGTCGTCCGCGCCCGGCTCCGGTCCGACGCGCGGGTCACGTTCCTGGAGCGCACCGAGATCCTGGGCCTGGGGGGCGATGCCGCCAGGGTCACGGGTGTACGGGTCCGGCCGGCTGCCGGGGGCGAGGAGCGGGTCCTGGCCGCCGACCTGGTGGTGGACGCCGCGGGCCGCGGTTCACGGGGCACCGCCTGGCTCGACGCGCTGGGGGTGCCGCCCGCGCCGATGGAGGAGGTCGACTCCGGGCTCGTCTACGCCAGCCGGATCTTCCGGGCGCCCGAGGGCACCGAGGAGTTCCCGGTGGTCAATGTGCAGCCGGACGTGACAGTGCCGGTGCCGGGGCAGGGCGCGACTCTCGTGCCCATCGAGGGCGGCCGCTGGCTGGTGACGATCTCGGGCACCCGCGGGGGTCAACCCACCGGTGACGCCGAGGAGTTCGAGAAGTTCGCCCGCGCGCTCCGGCATCCGGTCGTCGGCGAGCTGATATCCCGCGCGGAGCCGCTGACGGACGTCATGGTCACCCGCAGCACGATCAACCGGCGGCGCTACTTCGAGAAGGTCTCCGCCTGGCCCGAGGGATTCGTCGCGGTCGGCGACGCGCTCGCCGGGTACAACCCGATCTACGGCCACGGCATGTCCGTCGCCGCCCAGGGCGCCCTGGCGCTGCGCGAGCGGGTCGCGGCGCACGGCATCACGGCACCGGGGCTCGCCCGCCGCATCCAGCGGGCCGTCGCCGTACCGGTGGGCATCGCCTGGGAGCTGGCCACCGGCACGGACATCCGCTACCCCGAGGCGATCGGCAAACAGCCGAACGCCGGGCAGAAACTCTTCCAGCGTTACGTACGGCGGCTGATGCGCACCGCGACCGGGCGTCCCCTCGTCTGCAAGGCCCTCCTCGGCGTCATCACCCTCACCGAGCCGGCCGGCGCCCTCGTCAGGCCGGAGGTCCTCATGGCGGTACTGCGGGGCCCGGTCAAACCACCGCTGACGGGACCGCCGCTGACGGACCCCGAGCGGGAGACGACGCTGGGCGCCGCGCAACGGTAGCCGTACCGGGCCCCTTTTCCGTCCGCCGGCCGGGCGAACGGACGTGTAGCGAAACGGGATTGTCAGTGGCGGACGGCAAGCTGGTGGGGTGTCACTTCCATGTGGCGCTTCACCGATCCGACCAGGGGAGAGCCGTTCGATGCCGACCGCCGTACTGACCGACCGCGAGCGCACCGCCGTCCAGGCGTATCTGCGGCTGCTGGGTACCGTACGAGCCGCGTTCGACGGGCCGCCGGAGTCCCGCCGACCACCCGTGGTGCCGACCGCCGCGCTCGCCGAGGCGGAGCAGGCGCTGGCGGCGGCCGGACTGGCGGGCAACGAGGAGGAGTTCTTCCGGCTGCTGAGGAGCTGGTGCCCGGAAGTCTGAGCGCGGATGTGAAGCGGCGGTCCGCCGGTGCGCCCCGGCGGACCGCCACCAAGAGCCTCAGTCCGCCGGGGACAGATACATCCCGGAGGACTGGTCGACGAGTTGCCGCAGCGCCGCCATGTACGTCTCGTGGCCGCCCAGTTCACCGAGGACCCGGTAGGCCTCGTCGCGGTACGCGGAGAGGTCCTTCTCGTAGCGCAGGAGAACGGCGGGGTTGAGCAGCAGGGCCGTGAGTTCCGTCCGGGCCGGTTCAGAAGTGCGGGCGGCGGCGCTCAGTTCCGCGATACGCGCTCTGGAATCGGGCGGGGTTTCTTCCAGGACGCAGGCGAGGAGATAGGTCACCGTGCCGTTCAGGAGATCCTCGTCGCGGCCCGAAAGGATGTCCTCCTGGTCGTTGAAGAGCTGCCAGAGAATACCGAAGACCGCACCGAATTCGCGCCACAGCTCGGTGCGCTCGCTCCCGGCGCCGGAGAGCGTCGCCGCCATGGCCGTGATCATCCCGAACGGGGCGCCGGATTTCCCTCGATAGGCCGCGACGACCGCATCCCGTGAGGCGTTCTCCAGGTCGCCCCGCAGGTCCCGCAACTGGCCTTCCACGGCGTCGATCCAGCAATCGACGATCTCGCCGGTCAGGGCGTCACGGACCGTGTCCGGGACCGGCTGGGCCCGCACGACCCGGATAGGCAGGGCCTGTCCGCTCAGCACGGACGCCAGCAGAGCCGCGTCCGCGCCGAGTCCGTCGGGGATGTTGCCGCCGTGGCCGTCGGACAGGTCGTCGAGATAGCAGGCTGAAGTCCACCACAGGACATGCACGGCCGACAGGGGAACGGCCGGTGCGGTTTCCCCGGTCTCGGCCGCGTGGACGAGCAGCGGGAGCACGGAGAGCGGATATTTCATCTGCTGGTGCCCCAGCAGCGTGGATATGGATGTCCGTACTGCTGACGACTCCGGACCTAAGCTCTCCAGAGCGGACGCGATGTCGGCGTCGATATCAGCCGCGACCTGTCTGTGCAGATCCAAATAGGAAAAGGAGTTCAATTGGCGTCCTCTTCTTCCGTGGGGAAGGGAACCGTGACCGCCGTCGCCACGAGCCCCCGCCGGACGGTCCAGCGTCCGGTGAAGACCGTGATGCGCCGGCCGCCCACCACCGGTCCGGGGACGAGGAGCTCGGCGCGCAGACCGCCGCGCCGGCCGTCGGCGTCGACGGTCACCTCGATGTCGGCCTCGGAGAAGTCCAGCCACCGGCCGGTGAGCGGGAACCACGCCTTGTAGACGGATTCCTTGGCGCTGAACAACAGGCGGTCCCAGTGGACCGACGGACGGTCGGCGGTCAGCCGGCGCAGCCGGGCCTCCTCCGCGGGGAGCGCGATCGCCTCCAGCACACCCTCGGGCAGAGCGCTGTGGGGTTCGGCATCGATACCGAGGGAGGCGAGGTCGGTGGTGCGGACCAGCGCGGCGGCGGCGTATCCGTCGCAGTGGGTCATGCTGCCGGCCAGCCCGTCCGGCCAGCCGGGGGCGCCACGCTCGCCGGGCAGGACCGGCCGCGGCGCCACACCGAGCTTCTCCATGGCACGCCGGGCACAGAGGCGTACGACGGTGAACTCACGGCGCCGCTTGACCACCGCGCGGGCCACGAACACCTCCTCCTCGGGGTAGAGGGCGCCCTCCCACGCTCCCTCGGCCGTGTCGTCAGAGTGCGCCTCCACGGCCACGACCGACTCCGGGAGCAGTTCCTCGATCACCGGCTCCGACCTCCATCGGCAGAATGCGGCGCAGCCTTCCCGGCGGTTCCGGGCGCGGACGCCACTCGCGGGGGTAACCCACGGACACCTCTTCGAATCGGACCCCGTCCAGCCACGTGGTCCGCGGGATGTGCAGATGGCCGTAGACCATCACCTCGACGCGGAAGCGCCGGTGCCAGTCGGCGGTCAGTTCCGTGCCGCACCACATGGCGAACTCGGGGTAGCGCAGGATGTCCGTCGGGTGCCGGTCGAGCGGGTAGTGGTTGACCAGCACCGTAGGCAGGTCGGCGGGCAGCTCGGCGAGCCGGCGCTCGGTCTCGGCGACCCGGGCGCGGCACCAGGCGTCGCGGCTCGGGTACGGGTCGGGGTACAGCACGTGTTCGTCGGTGCACACCACGCCGGTGCCGTACGCGTACTCCAGACCCTCGTCCTTCGTCGTGCAGCCCTTGGGCAGGAACGAGTAGTCGTACAGGAGGAACAGCGGTGCCACGGCGACGGGGCCGCCCGGTCCCTCCCAGACGGGGTAGGGGTCCTCGGGGGTGACGACGCCCAGGTCGCGGCAGAGGGCGACGAGGTGTTCGTACCGTTCGACGCCGCGGTACGGGACGGTCTCCCTCGGGTGGGTCCACAGTTCGTGGTTGCCCGGCGCCCATACGACTTTCGCGAAGCGGCCGGCGAGGGTCTCCAGGGCCCAGCGGATGTCGGCGACGGTCTCGGCGACGTCACCGGCGACGAGGAGCCAGTCGTCGTCCGTCTCGGGCCGCATCCTCTCGACCAGGGCGCGGTTCTCGGGGTAACCGATGTGCAGATCGCTGATGGCCAGCAGATTTCCATGACGGCCGACCGTCGACTCCACCCGCGCTCCCCTCCGTGACACCGATCGAAAACACGAGAACACACGTGCGTACCAACGGACAAGGGCGACCCGCCGAAAGCTCTGGGCAAAGGACTACGGTGCGTCCCGGCAAGCGCGCCGCACAAGGATTAACACGCGCGTGACAAAAACTTCGGTCCCCATGGCCGTATGATCCCTCCTACACCACCGCCACGCCCTCCCTTTCGCGTACGGCGGTTCGGCGTACCTCCATCTTCCCTGGCCGGGCACGGCCTGCTCCGCCGTGCCCGCGAACCGTAGAAAGGCGGCCTGCATGGTCTCTCGCGTACGCGTCTGGCTCAACCGCACGTACGCGGAGAACGTCTTCTTCATGGATCAGCTGCGGAGTAATCCACACGCTCGACCAGTGGACATCCATGCCACCCACGGTGACGCCGACTCCCCCGTACTGGCCGCCGCCGACACGGCCGACCTCGAGCCCGAGGGCCTCTCCCCCGCCGCGTACGTCGAGTACGCGCTCGACCAGTGCGCCAAGCGCGGTATCGACGTCTTCGTGCCCCGGCTGCACCAGGCCGCCATCGCCGCGCATCGCGAGGAGTTCGCGGCCGTCGGTACGGCGCTGCTGGCGCCGCCCGCCGAGGCGATCGAGGTCTTCGAGGACAAGGTGACCGCGTACGAGGCGGTCCAGGCGTACGGGGTTCCCGTGCCGCCGTGGTTCCGGGTGACGTCCGAGGACGAACTCACCGCCGCCGTGGAGGAGTTGGAGGCCGGGGGGCATAAGGCGTGCTTCAAGCCGGCGGCGGGGGCGGGTGGTGTGGGCTTCCGCGTCGTTACGCGCGCCCCCTTCTCGCTCGCTCACCTCAACGGGTTTCCGAGCCCGTATGTGCCGCTCGACATGGTCGTCTCGGCGCTGCGAGCCGCCGACGAGCCGGTGGACTGGCTGGTGATGCCGCGCCTCGAACAGCCCGAGGTGTCCGTCGACTGCCTCACCGGGCCCGACGGGCGGGTCCGGATGGCCGTCGGTCGCACGAAGAACGGACGGCGGCGCGGGTTCAGCCTCAACCCCGCGTGGATCGATCCGGCTCGGCTCATCGCGGAGTCCTTCGGGCTGCACTATCTGACGAACATTCAGTTCCGGATGTACGGCGACGAGCCCGTGTTGATGGACGTCAACACCCGGCCGGCGGGGGGATTGCATCAGCTGGCCCTCTGCGGGATCAACGCGCCCTGGGCCGCTGTGCAGTTGGCGCTGGGCGAGGAGGTCGGTGACGTGATGCCGGCTCGGCTCGGGCCGGACTACACGGTGGTGTCGGGGGCGCGGCCGGTGCGGCCGGTGGCGTTGCCGCATCAGGATGTGCCTGTTGTTGCTGAGGTGCCGGTGGTTCCGGCGGAGCCGGTGGAGGCGCGGGCGTTGGCCGTCTGACCGGTTTCGCGCCCCCCGCCGCCCCTACCCGCCCCTCCCCCACTCACGGCTCCGCTCGAGCGGGGGGACCCCCATCCAGGGGCTGCGCCCCTTCGACCCCCATGTGCGGGTTAGCGGGGGCTTGTCGCGCAGTTCCCCGCGCCCCTGAAAGACGGCCCTGCGGGCCGATGAAAAGCGGGGCGCAGCCCCCGCTTTTCAGGGGCGCGGGGAACTGCGCGAGCAACCACACACCACCCGCACCCGCCAATGCACCGACCCGGCCGAGTTCGAAGGCGGTCTTACAGAGTTACGCGGAGTAGCCCCATGCCCTTGCCAGTTCTTTGAGGCGGGGCGGGAGTTCTGCGGTGGGGTCGGCCTGGCGGGCCTGTTGGATTCGGCCGGACTTGATCGTGGAGGACCAGTCGCCGAGTTGGGGGCGGAACGTGCCGTGGTCCTTGGAGCCGTAGTCGAGCATGGCGGACTCCCAGGGGATGTCGAGGTAGTCGCAGATGCCCTGGGTGACCTTTTCCGGCTCGGAGGTGAGGTCCTCGTACTTGATGATGTGGACCGGCAGGTTCTGGCGGGCCTCTTCCAGCTTCTCGCTGTAGGAGAGGACCTCGGCCCGGATCGCCTCGTGGTCGGGGTCGGCGCGGCGGCTGGTCAGGGACTGGACGACCGCGCCGGGGTGGCGGAGCAGCAGGATGTAGCGGGCGTCCGGCCAGCATCGCTCCAGGCGCGGCCAGATGAGGGTGTTGGGCGGCGTCTTGTCGACGATGATCCGCTTGCCGCTGCGGCTGAGTTCGAGGTGGAGGATCCGGTCCCAGAGGACGTGTTCCAGCTCGGCCTTGTCGAGTTCGAGCGCCTGCATGGCGGGCGCGGTGAAGTCGCGGGAGAGATGGACGTGAACGGTGCGCAGATGCATCTCGTGCGGGGCGCGGATCTGGCTGTGGCTGTTGAGGATGACCCGCAGCAGCGTCGAGCCGGAGCGCACCGAGGAGAGGACGAACACCGGCGACTCCACAAGCCGGGGGGCGCGCGGGGCCACGTACTTCGGCTCTTCGGCGGCGGTCTCGGTCCGGGGCGCCGGAACAGCGTTCAGGGGCTTCTTCGGCGGGCTCACCGCCTCGGCGATCAGTCTGCCGCGGCGCCTCAGCCCCTTGCCGATCGCTGACATTCGCGGGTCTCGCACGATGACACCTCACAACTCTCACTCGCGTTGTCCCGTATCACACGGTCGGTAAAAGAACTTTAGGTGTCGTGAAGGGAACGAACGGGGGTCGCGGCGGGTAACCTACCCGCCGCGACCTGGGCTTTTACGTGTTTCTTAATTCTTGATGGGAACGGCGGTCACGACTTCCCCACCGCCAGACGCAACGTTTTCACCTCGAATGGCCTCAGGGTCACGGGGACACCGTCGCCGTCCGTGGCCGCCTCCGACAAGGGGCGCTCCAGCAGGTCGGTGATCTGGGCCCCGGCGAGCGGGAATCCGGTGCGCAGGACGCCCTGGGCCCGGCCGCCGCGCGACTCGTACAGCCGGACGACGACGTCGCCGGACTCGTCGTCGGCCAGCTTGACCGCCTCGACCGTCACGCCCTCGCCGTCCACGGAGACGACCGGCTCGGGCGCGCCCGCCGCGTCCGCGACGCGCAGCGGCAGGTTGAGCGCGTAGCCCTCGGCGACCGCGTCCTCGATGGTCGCGCCCGGGAGGAGGGAGTACGTGAGGCGGTGCTTGCCCTGGTCGGCCTCCGGGTCCGGGATGCGCGGGGCGCGGACCAGGCTGAGGCGGACCGTGGTGGTCGTACCGCCGTCCTCGCGGACCGTGCGGGAGACGTCGTGGCCGTAGGTGGAGTCGTTGATCACCGCTACGCCGTAGCCGGGCTCGGCCACGTGCACCCAGCGGTGGCCCGACACCTCGAAGCGGGCCGCCTCCCAGCTGGTGTTGGTGTGGGTGGGGCGCTGGATGTGGCCGAACTGGATCTCGGCGGAGGAGTGCGGCGCCCTGATGTCGATCGGGAAGCCGGCCTTGAGGAACTTCTCGGCCTCGTGCCAGTCGATGTCCGTCTCGAAGTCGATCCGGGGGCTGCCGGCGCGGAGGGTGATCGTCTGGGTGATCCTTGAGCCCTTGCCGAACGATCGCTCCACGCGGATGGCGCCTCGGAGCGGGTCCTCCTCGACGACCGTGACGGAGTCCGCCTCCAGCAGGTCCGTGTAGCGGTTCTTGTAGTGCTTGTCGACGTCCCAGGCGTCCCAGTAGTTCGGGAGGTCGGTGTGGAGGCGGAGCAGGTTGCCCTTGTCGCCGAGGACTTCGCGGTCGGCGCGCAGGTCGCGGACGGAGGCGAGGGTGCCGTCCTCGGCCACCTCGACTCGGACCAGGCCGTTGTCGAGGACGCGACCGGAGACGGTGACGGGGTGCGGGGGTTCGGTGGGGGTGAGGGGTGCGATGCCGTTCGCCGGGACCTTTGTGTAGGCGAGGGGGCCTTCCGGGGTGCGTACGACCTCGGCGCGGGCGCTGGGGCTGGTGTTGAAGACATGGGCGCCCGGCACAGCGCCAGAAGCCAGAGCTGCCACGGCCTCCCCCGTGAGCTCCTCCAGTTCCTTCGCCACCCTTGCGTACTCCGCCTCCGCCTCGCGGTGGACCCAGGCGATCGACGACCCCGGCAGGATGTCGTGGAACTGGTGGAGGAGGACCGTCTTCCAGAGGCGGTCCAGCTTCTCGTACGGGTACGAGTAGCCCGGCGCGTGCAGGGCGGCCGTCGTAGCCCACAGCTCGGCCTCGCGCAGGAGGTGTTCGGAGCGCCGGTTGCCCTGCTTCGTGCGGGCCTGGGAGGTGTACGTGGCGCGGTGGAGTTCGAGGTAGAGCTCGCCGTTCCAGACGGGGGCGTCCTCGTACTCCTCGCGGGCCTTGGCGAAGAACTCGTCGGGGTGCTCGACCACGACCTTCGCCGAGCCCTCCAGGTCGGCCAGACGCCTCGCCCGTTCCATGATCTCGCGGGTGGGGCCGCCGCCGCCGTCGCCCCAGCCGAAGGGGGCGAGGGAGCGGGTGCCGGCGCCCTTCTCCTGGTAGTTGCGGACGGCGCGGTCCATCTCCTCGCCGCTGAAGCGGGCATTGTAGGTGTCGATGGGCGGGAAGTGGGTGAAGATGCGGGTGCCGTCGATGCCCTCCCACCAGAAGGTGTGGTGGGGAAACTTGTTGGTCTGGTTCCACGAGATCTTCTGGGTGAGGAACCACTCGTTACCGGCGAGCTTGGCGAGCTGCGGGTAGGCGGCGTTGTAGCCGAAGGAGTCCGGCAGCCAGACGCCCTTGGTCTCGATGCCGAAGTGCTCGATGAAGAACCGCTTGCCGTGGATGAGCTGGCGGGCGATGGCCTCGCCGCCGGGCAGGTTGCCGTCGGACTCGACCCACATGCCGCCGACGGGGGCCCACTGGCCCTTCTCGACGGACTTCTTGATGCGCTCCCAGACGTGCGGGTAGTTGTCGCGCACCCACTCGTACTGCTGGGCCTGGGAGCAGGCGAAGATGAAGTCCTCGTACTCGTCGGCGAGCGCGGTGACGTTGGAGAACGTACGGGACGTCTTGCGCTTGGTCTCGCGGATGGGCCACAGCCAGGCGGAGTCGATGTGCGCGTGGCCCACACCGGACACCACATGCGCGCTGGCGTGGGCGGGCTTGGCGAGGACGGGGGCCAGGATCGCGCGGACGACGGTGGCGCTGCCGGAGACGTCGTCGAGGTCGACGGCGTCCATGGCCCGGTCCAGGGCGTGCAGGATCTCGTGGCGGCGGGGCTCGTGCTCGCCGAGGTGGACCATCAGCTCGCGCAGCACCTGGAGGTCCAGGTCGAGGTGGAAGACCTCCTCGTCGAGGACGGCGATGTCAGCGCGCTGGAAGGTGTACAGCGGCTTGTCGCCGGCCGTGAGGATGTCACCCAGCGGCGTGATCTTCGAGAAGTTGTCGGCGAGGATGTCGGGGTTGGAGGCCGCCTCGACCAGGTAGTCGATGGTCTCGCCGCCGCTGACCGGGTTGCCGATCGGCACGTACTGGTTGAGCGGGTTGACGGCCTTCAGCGGAGTGCCGTCGGTGAGGTGGACGAGGGCCTCGGCCTGGTTGCCGGGCCAGTCGCCGACGAAGCCGAGGTCGATGACGGCCTCGACCCGCCGGCCGGCCCACTCGGCGGGCACCTGGCCGTGCATCCGGAACCAGGTCGTGCCCCACGGCGGGCCCCACGGTGTGTCCATCGCGAAGGGCGTGTACGAGGCGGCCGCGGCCTCCTCGAAGGGCACGGGCTCGCCGGGCGCCTGCCAGGCCTCGACCTCGAAGGGCACGGAGGCCGCGTAGATCGCGGGCTTGATGCGCTGGTTGTGGACGCGCTCGACGCGTTCCTCGATGCGGCGGCGTTCGTCATGCATGGCCGTACGTCTCCTCAATAGGGTCCGGCTTCAGACAATCACGGAAGGCTGTGCTGGTCAGCCGTGAAAAGTTACTTCGGTCAGCCGGGATGGATCACTTCAGGTAGCCGAGGCCGGGGTGGACGGCCGTGTAGCCCTCGACCAGGCGGCGTGCCACGTTCACCGAGTCCACGAGGGGGTGCAGGGCGAATGCCTTCACGGCGGTCGCGCGGGAGTGGGCCTCGGCGGCGGCCAGCACCTCGCGTTCGACGGCCTTGACCGCGCAGACCAGGCCGGTGGCGTGGTCGGGCAGCGGGTCGACGACGACCGGGTGGGCGCCGTTGGCGTCGACCAGGCAGGGCACCTCGATGACGGCCTCGGTGTCGAGGACGGAGAGGGTGCCCTTGTTGCGGACGTTGAGGATGAGGGTGGTGCGCTCGTCGCGGGCGATGGCCCGCATCAGGGCGAGGGCGACCTTCTCGTAGCCGCCGGAGAGGTCGTCGGCGTCGCGTTCACCGGCGCCCGCGGTCTCCCGGTTCTCCGACATGTAGGTGGCCTCGCGCTCGGCGCGGGTGCGGTCCCAGGCCTTCAGGGCGTGGGCGTCGGGGCGCCGCATCTCCTCGTAGAACTGGGCCTGCTGGTCCTTGAGGAAGGCGCCGCGGGTCTTCTCGGCCTGCTGGTAGGCGCGTACGGCCTCGCGGTTGAAGTAGTAGTAGTGCAGGTACTCGTTGGGGATGGCGCCGAGGGACTGGAGCCAGTCCACGCCGAAGAGCTTGCCCTCCTCGAAGGAGCCGAGGAGGTCGCGGTCGGCGAGCAGGCGCGGGAGTTCGTCGCGGCCGGCGACGCACAGGCCGCGGACCCAGCCGAGGTGGTTGAGGCCGACGTAGTCGATCCAGGCCTCGCCCGGGTTGGCCACGCCGAGGACGCGGGCGATACGGCGGCCGAGGCCGACCGGTGAGTCGCAGATGCCGATGACGCGGTCGCCGAGGTGGCGGGACATGGCCTCGGTGACGAGGCCGGCCGGGTTGGTGAAGTTGATGACCCAGGCGTCGGGGGCGAGCCGGGCCACCCGCTGGGCGATGTCGACGGCGACGGGGACCGTGCGCAGGCCGTAGGCGATGCCGCCCGCGCCCACGGTCTCCTGGCCGAGCACGCCTTCCGCGAGGGCCACCCGCTCGTCGTCGGCCCGGCCCTCCAGGCCGCCGACGCGGATCGCGGAGAAGACGAAGTCGGCGCCGGTGAGGGCTTCGTCGAGGTCGGTGGTGGCGGTCACCTCGGGGGCGTCCGGCACATCCGCCGCTTGCTCGGCGAGGACGCGGGTGACGGCGGAGAGCCGCTCGGCGTCCAGGTCGTGCAGGACGACATGGGTGACCCGGCCCTCGGCGCGGTCGCCGAGGAGCGCCCCGTACACGAGGGGCACCCGGAATCCTCCGCCGCCCAGAATCGTCAGCTTCACGCAACTACCACCTTTGCCGATCGTGCATTCGTGCCGACTGTTCCGACACGTGTCAGCCCTCCCGTCACGGGTGCGGGTCGGGCCGTCGTCGTGGATCATGCCGCCGCCGGCGTGGTTCATGTTCCAGTACGCGGGTCATGCCTTCACGACCTCCACCCCGGCCTCCTCCAGCGACGAGCAGGTCGCCTGGTCCACGGGGTCGTTGGTCACCACCACGTCGAGTTCCCCGGGACCGCAGACCCGTGCCATCCCCGTACCGGGGAACTTGGTGGAGTCGGCGAGCAGGACGACCTTGTCGCCGGCCTTGATCATCGCTCGTTTCACGGGGACCTCGACGACGGTCGTATCCATCACCTGGCCGCCGGGCCGCACTCCGCTGGTGCCGAGGAACAGCCAGTCGGCGTGGAGCTGGCGGAGGTTGTCCTCGGTGAGGAAGCCGACGAGGGAGCGGTACTCGCGGCGGACCATGCCGCCGAGCAGCACCAGTTCGATGCCCTCGTCGTCGGCGAGCTCCTCGTAGACCACCAGGTTGCTGGTGATCACGGTGAGGCGGCGGCCGTGCAGCTGCCGGGCCAGGCGGTAGGCGGTGGTGCCGATGTCGAGCAGTACGGACTGGCCGTCGCGGACCATCGACGCGGCCTTCGCCGCTATCGCGTCCTTCTCGGCCACCCGCACCCCGGCCACCTCGGCGAAGGGCTGATCGCCCTCCTCCACGACCGCGCCGCCGTGCACACGCGTGAGCAGACCCTCCTCCTCCAGCCTGACCAGGTCACGCCTGATCGTGGCCGGGCTCACACCGAGCTGCTCGGAGAGATCGGTCACGGCCGCGGGGCCGCCTGATCTCAGGGCCCGCAGGATGAGTTGGTGTCGTCGTTCTGCCAGCACGCGCTGAACAGTACTCGCCATTCCCAATCATTTCCATGCTCACTTCTGCTCGGGTATTGACCAATCTCCCGGAGCAGCGCACGATTCCGGGCATCGATTTGAAGAGTTCTGACGAGAGGTGCGCGCGTGGACGACGACCGGCCCGACGTGCTGCTGACCGGGCTGCTCTTCTACGACCTCGTCCTCACGGGGTTGGGAAGGCCGCCCACGCCCGGCGAGGAGATCTGGACCGACGGCATGGGCTGCGGCCCGGGCGGCATCGCCAACCTGGCGGTCGCCGCCGCCCGCTTCGGCCTGAACACCTCCCTGGCCACGGTCTTCGGCGACGACCACTACGGCGCGTACTGCCGTGACGTCCTCGCCGACCAGGAGGGCCTCGACCTCTCCCTCTCGCGCACCGCGAACGGCTGGCACACCCCCGTCACCGTCTCGCTCGCGTACGGCAATGACCGTGCCCTGGTCACCCACGGGCAGGAGCCGCCGTACTCCCAGGACGAGTTGATGCGCACTCCGCCCGAGGCGCGCACGGCGCTCGTGCACATCGAGGCCGAGCCACGCGAGTGGCTCGCCAAGGCCGCCGCGAACGGCACGCACATCTACGCGGACGTCGGCTGGGACCCCACCCAGCAGTGGTCCCGCGACCTCCTGGACCAGCTCGCCATGTGCCACGCCTTCCTCCCCAACGAGACCGAGGCGATGGCGTACACGCGTACCGACAGCGCGGTCGCCGCGCTCGGCACACTGAGCGAAATCGTTCCGGTGGCCGTGGTCACACGCGGCGGCGAGGGCGCGATCGCCGTGGACCAGACGACCGGCGAGTACGCTCGGGTCCCCGCCCTCGACGTCGACGTGCTCGACGCGACGGGCGCCGGTGATGTCTTCGGCGCGAGCTTCGTCGCGGCCTCCCTCGGCGGCTGGCCGCTGGAGGAACGGCTGCGGTTCGCCGTCCTGGCCGCCGGACTGTCGGTGCGGAACCACGGCGGGGCGCTCGCGGCCCCCGGCTGGTACGGCGTCGACCGCTGGTGGCGCTCGACCACCGACCCCCAGCTGAAAAAGGCATACGGCTTCCTCGCGCACCACATCCCGGCGGATGTCGGCCCGCCGGTGCACCACGCCCCGGTCACCCCGCCCGCGCGGCCGCACTGAACCCCCAGCCGAGCCCTCAGAAAAACGCCCCTCAGTACCACGAACAGGAACAAACAGGAGTGACCCGTGGACCTTTCTCGTAGAGGCTTCCTGCAGGCCGCCGCGCTCACCGCGGCCGCCTCCGGCCTGACCGTCGCCTGCGGCGGCAGCTCGGGATCCGGCGGCACCAAGAACGGCAAGAACCTCACCATGTGGTACTGGGGCGGCGCCCTCAGCGACAAGGTGGTCGCCGAGGCCAAGACACACTTCAGCGGCCAGATCAAGCTGACCAGCTCCTCCATCGGCGGCGACTTCAAGCAGAAGCTCACCACCACCCTCGCGGCGGGCGGCGACTCCGTGCCCGACATCACCGGCATCAAGGGCGAGGACATCGCCTCCTTCCTGCCCAACGCCGACCGCTTCCTCGACCTGAACGACCTGGGCTTCAAGAAGATCTCGTCCCAGTACCTGGAGTGGAAGACCAAGCTCGCCCAGACCAAGGACGGCAAGCAGATCGGCTTCCCGATCGACATCGGTCCCACCGCGCTCTTCTACCGCGCGGACCTGTTCGACAAGGCCGGGCTGCCCACCGACCCGGCCAAGGTCGCAGCCGTAGCCAAGACCTGGGACGACTACTTCGCCCTCGGCTCGGAGCTGAAGAAGGCACAGCCCGGCGTCTTCCTGGTCAACAACATCAGCTCGGTGTTCAACATCGCGGTCGGCCAGGGCACCAAGCGGTTCATCGACGAGGACAACCACTTCATCGGCGACCAGGACCACATCCGCGCCGCATGGGACACGGCGATCCGCCCCTACACGCTGGGCATCGACGCCAAGATCAACGACCAGACCTGGAACGCCGCCATCGGCAAGAACCTGGCGACCGAGCTCGGCGCCGCCTGGCACGCGCTGGACATCGAGTCGGCGGCTCCGGGCACCAAGGGCAATTGGCGGGTCTGCGCGTCGCCCGACGGGCCGGCCAACCAGGGCGGCTCCTACCTGGCTCTGCCCTCGCAGTGCCGGAACCCCGAAGAGGCGTTCAAGATCATCAGCTGGATCCTCAGCCCCGACAACAACGCCAAGAGCTACACCGACGCCACCATTTTCCCCGCCTCTCCGGCGACGTACGAGATGGAGGCCATGACGGGCGGGGACGAATTCTTCGGTGGGCAGAAGATCATCGAGGTCTTCGGCCCGGCCGCCGAGGCCATCCCCATCAGCTACGAGGCACCCGCCGACTCCGCGGTCATGGCGCCCTTCATGGCCGAGCTGAGCAGCATCGAGGCGAAGGGCAAGAAGCCCGACGACGCCTGGAACGACGCGGTCAGCCAGGCCAAGCAGATCGCCCGGCGACAGGGGGTGAACTGAGGTGTCGTCCCCTCCGGTCACCGGCCCCGCCACGGTGCACGAGCACCGTGGCGGGCCGGGCCCGGCCCGCTTCCGCCCGCGGCGCATCCCGCCCGCGGGCGCCGCTCGGCCCAGGCGTCGTGGGGTGCTGTCGTACTGGCGGCAGTACCTGGCGATCTCGCCCTTCTACCTGATCTTCGCCGCGTTCTGCTTCGTCCCCGTCTTCTATTCGCTGTATCTGTCCTTCCAGCGCTACGACGGCCTGGGTGCGAAGCAGTTCGTGGGTCTGCAGCAGTACGAGTTCCTCTGGAACGACCCGGTCTTCTGGCTGTCGATCCGCAACACCCTGCTGATCTGGGTGCTGTCCACCGTGCCCACGCTGTTCGGCGCCCTGGTGCTGGCGACGCTGCTGCACTCGGTGCGCCGCTTCAAGGGCTTCTACCGCATCGCCCTGTACGTGCCGAACGTGACGTCGATCGTCGCCGTGGCGATCTTCTTCGGCGCGGTGTTCAGCAACAACTTCGGCCTCGTCAACGCGATCCTGGGCACGGTCGGCATCGAGCCCGTCCCGTGGCTGAGCAATCCGTGGCTGATCAAAGTGGTGATCGCGCTGCTGATGACCTGGATGTGGACCGGCTACAACATGATCATCTACCTGGCAGGCCTCCAGGCCATCCCCCAGTCGATCTACGAGGCGGCCAAGATGGACGGCGCCGGTCCCGTCCGTACCTTCTTCCAGATCACCATGCCGATCATGCGGCCGATCATCCTGTTCACGGTCGTCATCTCGACCATCAACGGCCTGCAGAGCTTCAGCGAGCCCCAGGTGCTCTTCGCCAGCAATGCCGCCAACCAGAACCAGGGCGGCCCCGGCCAGGCGGGCCTGACCACGCTGCTGTACTTCTACCAGTCGGCCTTCCTCGACAACGACTACGGCTACGGCGCTGCCATCGTGTGGGCCTTCTTCGTACTGATCATCGTGCTCGTCGTCATCAACTGGCGCATCGTGCAACGAGGGAGGAAGTCATGACGACAGCCGCCACGACGCGGCCGGCCACGGGCGCGAGGCGGCTGCGCCGCCCCAAGGGCCTGTCCGCACACATCCTCCTCATGCTGGCCGTCCTGATCTCGGTCTTCCCGTTCGTGTGGACGATCGTGATGGCGACCAACACCACCAAGGACATCTACAAGAGCCCGCCGAAGCTGACCTTCGGCTCCCATCTGCTCGAGAACATCCGGAACGTGCTCAACACCATCGACTTCTTCGGGTCGATGCTCAACACGGTCGTCGTCGCGTGCGTCACCACGGTCCTGGTGCTGTTCGTCGACTCCCTGGCGGCCTTCGCCTTCGCCAAGTTCGACTTCCCCGGGCGCAAGGTGCTCTTCGGCACATTGCTGGTGTTCATGATGCTGCCGCTCCAGCTGGCCGTCCTGCCGCAGTTCATCCTGATGTCCGAGATCGGCTGGGTCGGCATGCTCAAGGCACTGGTCTGGCCCGCCCTGTCCAACGCCTTCGGCATCTTCTGGCTGCGCCAGTACATCGAGAACGGCGTGCCCGACGAACTGCTCGACGCGGCGCGCATCGACGGCGCCGGGTTCTTCCGCCAGTACTGGAACATCGCGCTGCCGATGATGAAGCCCGCGTTGTCCTTCCTCGCCATCTACGCCTTCGTCAACGCCTGGAACGACTACGTCTGGCCGCTCATCGTGCTCACCAACCCCGACCACGTCACGCTCCAGGTGGAGCTCGCCCAGCTCAACCTCGGCCACAACACCGACTACAGCATGGTCATGGCCGGTGTACTCATGGCGGCCATCCCGCTGGTCGTGGTCTTCAGCATCTTCGCGCGCGGGTTCATCGCGGGCGCCACCGAAGGCGCGGTACAGGGCAGCTGAACCGGTGTCGAGAGGGAGTCGAGAGGGAGGGGCACAGTGGTGGAGGTCTCCGGCGGGGAACGGCCGCGGCGCGGCAAGGTGCTCGTGGTCGGCATGGACGGGCTGCGCTTCGACCGGCTGATCCTCCCCCAGCCTCCGGCCGGGGGGACCCCCATCTCGCTTCGCTCGCCGTCCACGGCACCCGTGCTGCACGGCCTGATGGCCACGGGCGCCCATGGCACCAGCCTGCTGCCCTACGGCGAGGTGGACGGCCAGGCCGAGAACGGGCCGTCCACCAGCATGGCCTACACCGACTCCGGCCCCGGCTGGTCGAGCGTGCTGACCGGGGTGTGGCCCGACCGGCACGGGGTGACCGGCAACGACTTCACCGGCGCCGACTACACCCGCTACCCGGACTTCCTCAGCCGCGCCGCCACCGCGCGGCCCGGTCTGCGCACGGCGGCCGCGGTGTCCTGGCCGGCACTGGTCCGCCGCGGCACCCTCGGCCGTGCCATCGGCCGACGTGTGCGCTACAACGGCGAGCGTCGCGGCTACAAGACCGCGGACCGCCTCGTCGCCCGCACCGCCGTGCGCTGGCTCACCAAGGACGACCCGGACGTCGTGTTCGTGTACTTCGGCGCCACCGACGAGGCCGGCCACGCCGCGGGCCCCCTCAGCCCCGCCTACGACCGGGCCCTCCTCGACCAGGACGCCCACTTCGGGCGGCTGCTGGACGCGATCGACGCCCGGCGCTCCGACCCCGCCCGTGCGGCAGAGCGCTGGACCGTGCTGGTCACCACGGACCACGGACATCTCGACACCGGCGGCCACGGAGGCGACACGCGTGCCGAGCAGGAGGTCTTCGTCGTCCTCGCCGAGCCCGGAGCCGAGCCCGGAGCCGAGCCCGGTGCCGAGCCCGGAGCTGAGCCCGGAGCCGAGCCAGGAGCCGAGTCCGGAGCTGAGCCAGGAGCTGAGCCCGGAACGTCCGGCGGCACCCGGCTGGACACGCCCCGCCTCATCGACATCGCCCCCACCGTCCTGGACCGTCTCGGCATCCCCGTCGACCCCGCCTGGGGCCTGCAGGGCCGCATCCTTCCCCGGCCGACCACGTCCCCCAAGTCACCACCGACGGGAGCCCTTCGTTGATGCCTCGCGATCCCCTGATCGCCCTCCGCCCCTGGGAGTCACCCGAGGTGACCTCCTGGAGGCGGTTGCCCATGAGTGCGGTCGACCGCCGCGCCCGGGCGCTGTCCCTCGACGGCCAGTGGCGCTTCCAACTACTGCCGTCCCCCGAGACCGAGCCCGGCCCCGCCTGGTCGTGGGCCGGGCTTCCGGGCTCCTGGGCCCTGGAGGCGGCGGAGGACCCGCCGCAGTACACCAACGTCCGTATGCCGTGGCCCGAGTTCCCGCCCGAGGTGCCCGCCGCCAATCCGACCGGTGTGTACGAGCGGGAAGTCGGCATACCCGCCGCCTGGGCCGGCCGCCGGATCGTCCTCCAGGTCGGCGCCGCCGAGAGCGTGCTGCTCGTCCATGTGGACGGGCAGCCCGTCGGCATCTCCAAGGACTCCCATCTCGCGGCCGAGTTCGACCTGACGGACCTGGTGCGCCCCGGCTCGCCCGCCACCGTACGGCTCACCGTCGTCAAGTGGTCCGACGCCTCGCACATCGAGGACCAGGACCAGTGGTGGCTCGGCGGCATCACCCGCTCGGTGCTGCTGTACGCCACCGATCCGCTGTATCTCGCGGACGTGACCGTGCGGGCGCGGTGCGACGGGGAGCTGCGGGTGGACTGCCGGGTGCGGTCGGCCGAGGGGACGGACGCGCTGCCCGCCGGGTGGTACGTCAGCGGGGAGTTGGACGGGCTGGCGCTCACCCAGGACACCGAGTTCGACCGGGTCAACGCCGAGGACGAGCGGGTCTCCGACTTCCTCGGCGAGGTCCGGCTGCGGACGGTCGTACCCGAGGTGCGGACCTGGACCGCCGAGACCCCCGAGCTGTACGACCTCACCGTCCACCTCCACCGCGCCGACGGCACCGTCGCCGACACCTCGCACCACCGCATAGGCTTCCGCGAGGTCGAGATCCGCGGCCGGGACCTGCTCGTCAACGGGAATCGGGTCTACATCCGGGGCGTGAACCGGCACGACTTCCACCCCCTGACCGGCCGTACGGTGTCGTACGAGGACATGCGCGCCGACCTGGTCACGCTGAAGCGGTTCGGCTTCAACGCGATCCGCACCTCGCACTATCCGGGCGACCCGGGCCTGTACGACCTGGCCGACGAGCTCGGCTTCTATGTCGTCGACGAGGCGAACATCGAGTCGCACGACCACGCCCATGAGATCGCCGACGACCCGCGCTATCTCAACGCCTTCGTGGACCGCGTCTCCCGTATGGCCCTGCGGGACAAGAACCACCCGTCGGTGATCATCTGGTCGCTGGGCAACGAGTCCGACTACGGCGCCAACCACGACGCGGCGGCGGGCTGGCTGCGGCGGCACGACCCGACGCGGCCGGTGCAGTACGAGGGCGCCGCGAAGCTGGACTGGGCCGCCACGGACGACGCCTCCGACCTCGCGTGCCCGATGTACGCGCCCATCGAGGACTGTGTCGCGCACGCGCTCTCCGGTGCGCAGACCCGGCCGCTGATCCAGTGCGAGTACTCGCACGCCATGGGCAACAGCAACGGCACGCTCGCCGACATGTGGGCCGCCATCGAGGCCACCCCAGGTCTTCAGGGCGGGTTCATCTGGGAGTTCTGGGACCACGGCATTCTCCAGTGTGTGAACGACGGACGACCGGCCGGGCGTGGGGGCGCCGGGCTCTACGAGAACGGGGTCGCCGCCCCCGGCCATCGCTGGGCGTACGGCGGCGACTTCGGCGAGACCGTCCACGACGGCGCGTTCATCGCCGACGGGGTCGTCTTCCCCGACCGCACGCCCAAGCCGGTGATGTACGAACACCGGGAGATCGCCGCGCCGGTGCGGCTGTCCGTGGAGGGCGAGGGCACCTGGCGGGTGCTGCGGGTGCACAACCGGCAGCACTTCCGTGATCTGTCGTGGCTGGCCGCCGAGTGGGAGTTCGCGGCGGCCGACGGCGGTACCTGGACGGTCCCGGCCCAGCTCCCCGCCGTACCGCCCGGCGGCTCGGCCGTGATCGACCGGCCCGAGGTACTCGACGGGGCCGGCGAGATCTGGCTGACGCTCCGCGTGACGACGGCCGCCGACGAACCCTGGGCACCGCGCGGCACCGAGGTGTGCAGCCCGCAGGTGCAGTGGTACGAGGCGTCCGAGGAAGACGCGGCCGAGCCGGTGGTGGGCGCCGAGGACGACCTGGGCCACGTACCCCCGCCGGAGACGGACGAGGACGGGCTGCTCCTGCACCCGCTGCTCGCCGCCGCGCCGACGCTGAGCCTGTGGCGGGCCCCGACCGACAACGACGTACTCGGTGGCATGGCCGGGCGCTGGCGCGAGTTGGGCCTGGAGCGGCCGGAGCGGGAGACGGTCTCCGTGGAGCGGAAGGGCCCCATGGTGCGGGTCCGGTCCCGCTGGCTGACCGGTGCCGGGGCCGTCGAGCACGAGCAGACGTTCACGGCGCTGGTGGACGGCCGGATCCTCGTCGAGGAGACGGCGGTGCTGCCCGAGGAGCTGACGGACGTGGCCCGCGTCGGCACGGTGTTCGAGACCGCCGACGGCTTCGACCGCCTCGCCTGGTACGGGCAGGGCCCGTGGGAGAGCTATCCGGACCGCGCGGCCGGAGCGCCCGTCGGGCACCACTCGGCAGCCGTGGACGAGCTGTTCACCCCGTATCTGCGCCCGCAGGAGAGCGGAGGACGGCACGGCGTACGGCACTTCACGCTCTCGGGGGACGACCATGTCCTGACGGTACGGCTGGACCGGCCCCGGCAGGTCTCGGTCACCCGTCACCGGGCTGAGGAGCTGGCCGCCGCCGCGCACCACGACGAACTGGTGCCCCGGCCGGGCTGTGTGGTGCACATCGACGCGGCGCACCGGGGGCTGGGCACCGCCTCGTGCGGCCCGGACACCTCGCCTTCCTATCTGATCCCACCAGGTGTCCACCGCTGGGCGTGGACGCTGCGTGCCCTCTGATCCCACCCCCCTTCGCTGTTGTCACCCGTTGTCATCACCGCTGTTGTCACCGCTGTTGTCACCTTCACGGAGCACCTGTGTGTACTTCGCATGACCACGAGCAGGGCGAGGCCGCCCAGGCCGGCGCCGGCAGACGCAACTTCCTGCGGGCCACCGCCCTGATGGGCGCCGCGGCCACGGCCGTCGCCACACTCCCGGCGGCCACGGCGCAGGCCGCCCCGGCCGAGTCCCGCACCGCCGCTTGGCGGCCCGATCCGGACAGCCGCCGTTTCACGCTGGCGGTGATGCCCGACACCCAGTACCTCTTCGACGGGCCGAGCATCGACAAGGAGCCCGTCGAGGCGTCCCTGCGTTATCTGTTGGAACACGGTCGGGAAGAGAACATCGTCTTCCTGTCCCACCTCGGTGACCTCACCCAGAACGGCACGAAGGAGGAGTGCGCGGCGATCGGTGAGGCGTTCCGGCTCCTCGACCGGCGGGGTGTGGGCTACAGCATCCTCGCGGGCAACCACGACGTGAGGTCGTCGACGACCGACCAGCGGGGCTCGACTCCGTACCTGGACGTGTTCGGCCCCGACCGCTTCAAGGGCAAGAAGACGTACGGCGGTTCCTCCCCGGACGGCTACAACTCCTTCCACCTCTTCAAGGCGGGCGGCCGGCAGTGGATGGTCCTGGCGCTGGACTGGCGGCTGTCGGACAAGGGGTACGCCTGGGCGAAGGAGGTCATGGCACGGCACCCGAAGGCGCCGGTGATCCTGACGACCCACGAACTGGTCGTGGAGGACGACGCGGTGTCGTCCTACGGTCAGCAGCTGTGGGACCGGCTGATCAAGGACCACGACCAGATCTTCCTCACCCTCAACGGCCACTACTGGCCCGCCGGCCGGGCGACCCGCGAGAACGCGGCGGGACATGACGTCCACCTGCACCTCACGAACTACCAGAACCTGTACTTCGGCGGCGCGGCGATGATCCGCCTCTACCACTTCGACCTCGACCGGAACGCCATCGACGTGGAGACGATCTCCCCGTGGATCCTGGGCCGGGCCGCGAAGGGGCTCAACGAGCTGGAGCGGCAGGAGATCGAACTCTCCGGCGACGCCGACCGGTTCACGGTCGACATCGACTTCGCCGCCCGCTTCAACGGCTTCGACCCGGTGCCCGCGCGTGCGGAGCGGCCCGTGTCGAAGCTGCTGGTCCCGGGCACGGTGGCGTACTGGCGGTTCGACCAGGCCGTGAGCGACACGGTCCGCGACCGCTCCGGACGCGGCAACGACCTCTCCCTGGTCACCGTCGGCGGCGGCCAGCTGGGCTGGTCCGCCGACCACCACCCCGACCAGCCCGGTCACGGCAGCCTGGAGTTCCGGGGCTTCAAGTCCCCGCTGAAGGGCGCCTATCTGCGTACGGTCGACGGTGCCCCGCTCAACTCGGCGACGTTCGAGAACGGCTACACCATCGAGGCGTTCTACCGCCTCCCGGCCGACTGGAACCCCTCCCACAACGCCTGGTCGGGCCTGGTCAGCCGCACCGGCACCGGCGGCGCCGCCGGCAAGACCGCCGACGACCCGGACGAGCCGCTGGCCACCCTGTCCCTCTCCAACGACCGCGAGCCGCAGTGGGCCATGCGCCCGCTCAACCAGCAGGGCATCGCCACCAACTGGGGCCAGGAGACACCCCTGGAGACCTGGTGGCATCTGGCGGTCGTCAACGACGGCGAGCACACCACCCTGTACGTCGAGGGCTGCCCGGTCGTCCGCAACCCGAAGGCGGCCTCTGTCGGCATCACCTCCGTGGGCCTGCCGTGGCTGCTCGGCGGCTACGAGTACGGCGGCAGGATCGACCAGATCCTGTACGGCCGACTCGGCGACGTCCGCATCGTCGAACGCGCGCTGCCCGTCAAGTCGTTCATGAACCACTGACACCCCCGGAAGGCCTGTACGACCATGTCCGAGCAGCAACTGCCCGTCTGGGCCGACCCGTCCGTCTCCCCCGACTCGCTGGACCCGCAGGGCGTCTCCCGCCGCGGGCTCCTGCGCGGCGCGGGCCTGTTCGGGGCCGCCTTCGCGATGGGCTCACTGGCCACGCCCGCGACGGCCGACTCCGGCCACCACGGCGGCGAGGACCCGCGCCTCGCGTACCTCGTCGGCGACCACCACATCCACACCGTCTACAGCCACGACGCCAAGTACACGTTCTCCCAACTGGCCGCCGCGGGCGCGAAGTACGGCCTCGACTGGCTGGTGTTCACCGAGCACTCCAACATCGGGCACGCCAGGTACGGTGCCTCGCTGGAACACGCCGAGATCCTCAAGGCCCGCGCCGAGAACCCGCGTCAGCTGATCTTCCAGGGTCTGGAGTGGTACATCCCGGCCGCCGAGCACTGCACGGTCTTCACGGCCCCCGGCCCGAACGAGATCGACCTCCTCACCCGGTTCGAGAACGCCTACGACGGCAAGCTGCTCGGCTACACCGACGGTTCCGTCGGCGGCGCGGCCACCGCCCGCAACGAGGAACACGCGGTCAAGGCCATCCAGTGGCTGGCCGAGCAGCGCCGCACGGGTTACGTCGACGACGTCCTCGTACTGGCCAACCACCCCATGCGCCTGGGCATCGACTCCCCGCACGAGATGCGCAACTGGCGGGACGCGGCCCCCAAGATCATGATCGGCATGGAGGGCGCACCGGGCGCCCAGGGCGCGGCCATCCCCGGCTGGCGCGGCACGACCTCGATCCGCGGCGAGTACGAGAACAAGCCGTCCGCCCAGTCCTGGCCCGGCTACCCGGCGGAGGCGTACCTCACGTACGGCGGTTTCGACTGGGCGACGGCCACGGTCGGCGGCCTCTGGGACTCGATGCTGGCCGAGGGCAAACTGTTCTCGATCACCACCAACTCCGACGCCCACCGCATCGTCTTCGACACCTGGAAGAACGGCGACTGGGCCGCCGGGCAGAACTTCGACAACACCGGCCGGCTCCCCGACCCGGTGAACACCACCACCCCGCAGCCCGGCAGCGACTTCTGGCCCGGCCAGTTCAGCCGCACCCACGTGGGCGTCACGCGTTTCGGCTACCGCGCCGTGATGGCGGGCCTGCGCGCCGGCCGCGTCTGGCTCGACCACGGCCACCTGCTGGACGGCCTGGACGTCCGGGTGAAGCGCGCCCACGACCACGGCCGGGGCGTCACCCTGGGCGGCCGCCTGCGAGTTCGCAAGGGCGAGAAACTCACCCTGAACATCACGGTGACCTCCGCCTCCCGCCCCAACCCCCAGGGAATCCTCCCGGAGTTGGCCCACGTGGACGTCATCAGAGGCACGGTACGGGGCCCGGCGGCCGACCGGGACGCCTGGAAGGCCCCCGACACGAAGGTCGTCCACACGAAGGACGTGACCGGCCGCAAGGGCACGTACACCCTGTGCATCCCGATCACGGCAGGGGACGAGTCCTTCTACCTCCGCCTGCGCGGCAGCGACGGCAAGCGCAACGGGGCTGGCTATCTGGGCGCGTCCGTCGACCCGCATGGCCCGATCCCGCACGCTCCGGGCAACGGGGACCCGTGGGAGGACACCTGGTTCTACTCGAACCCGGTGTTCGTGGATGTGAGTTGAGCAATAACAAACCTTAAGTGGCGCGGGGCGGAGTCGATATGCGGCTCCGCCGCGCGGTCGCGACCAGCCACGACGGTCTTGCAGTCCCCCGCGCCGTTCTGGTATCAGGGGGTCATCGTTCCGGGGTTTGCGCAGGCGCCCTTAAACCGCGGACTTCTGTCGCGCGAGTTCGCGCGCTCGTTCGCTGAGTTCCCGCGCGTAGAGGTTGGACATGTGCGGGCGGAGGCGCCGCCGCATGATCTCGAAGTGTTCGTCGGCACGCGACGACGACAAGGTCTCGTAGTCGTCGAGGAACTTCCCCCAGGTGGCGCACGCTGCTTCGAGGTGTCCCATTTCCAACTGACGCTGTGCCAGGAGGCCGTTCGCGTGAGCGCTTCCCTGTTTCTCCACCGAGGGGCGGACCCGGTTCGAGTCCTGCATGGCTTTGACCGATCCGGGTACGTCGCCGAAGGCGTAGAGGACGCTGGACACATGGAAGTGATAGGCGGCCTGATCGTAACCGCCCACTGCGTCACGTCGGTTGTCGGCCTTCGACAGCGCGGCCTCGGTCTCGCGAAGCCGTTGGAAGGCTTGCCGCCGGTCGCCGACCAGAGCGGCGCCATGCGCTTGCTGTCCTGTCAGGAAGGCTTGAAGCCGAGGCCCCGCCTTCGGGGCCGCCTCGGCGGCCGAGTCTGCGAGTTCGAGGCTCTTCCGCGTGTGCTTCAGGTTGGCGGCCTGGAGCGACATGCCGCGAAGGGTCCGGCAGTACGTCACATGGTCGTCAGCCGCTCCGGCAAGTTCGAGGGCCTGACCGTAGTAGCGCTGGCCGAGTCCGTGAGCTTTCTCGTACATGGCCATCCATCCCGTCAAGTAAACGAGATCAGAAGCGGCGGCCAGCATGTCCTTCTTCACGGCCTCGGACGCGTCGGCCCGAAGGTACGGCGCAACGGTGTTGACCAGGAAGGCGGCGGCCATGGGCCGCGCGTGCCCCCCGCCGAGTTCGTCAAGGATGTCAGCGATCCGTTCCGTCATGGTGCGCACGGTGCGGACTTCGCCGGCCCCGATTCGCGTAGTGCGGCCTGACGCGTGCGCCTCGGCCCGCCCCTGAAGCTCCGCGAACGCCGGGATTGGCAGTGCCGCGGAGTAGAGGGTCGTTGCGAGGAACTTGCGCCGCGATGGGTCCATGTCTTCCCTTCCGGTCGTGACAAGCCCTTCCACGATGTCAGCGGGCCGCGACGCTGCGAAGACCGCGGTTTCGGCCGCCGAGAGCGGCCAACCCGCTTCTTCGTAGGTGACGGGCCGCCCGAGTCGTCGTGAGAGGGCTTCAAGAACAAGTGGACGCACGTCCTTTCGTGGCTTTGTTCCGCCAAGCCACTTGTTGACATTGCTCTTGTCGCAGTTCACGGCTACGTCAGCTTCCGCCCCGGTCCGGTTGACTGCGGCGGCCAGCTCGACTTGCGTCCACCGGGCTTCGGCGAGAAGCCCGCTCAGACCTTCGTTCGGCTGACGCTCGGTCACGGTCTCGGCTCCCCGTAAGTCGGCGAACTTCCACGCTTTCCACTTCGCGCGCTCTTTCAAAGGTACCGCTCGGCCTTCATTCGCGGTTGCGTGTGTGTCAGACGTCAGCGAGGGGTGAAGCGTGACAGCCAAGGTGCAGGAACGGGGGCCGACTTACACGGGGCCCGTGTCCGTGGTGGTCGAGATGGACCAGTGGCGCAAGTGGGCCGATCATGCCCCCGCATGGTGGCCGAGACGGTTCAGGGAGCCGACGCGTGAGGACATCGAGGGTGTCTTCTCGGGTCTTCGGAGTCGGCTCATCTCATGAACCCGCAAGAGGCGGTAACGCCCCTGAGGGCGCCGGTTGTTCTGGTAGTCGGCCTCGAACCCGTGGCGGTCGAGGGGTGCACCGTGTGTACCGCCCAGGTCGAGGCGCGTGAGGCCGCCCGGAGGGTCGCGAACACGACGAAGGTCAAGACCTGCAACGAAGAGCTTGTGAACCATCCGCACAGCGAGACCAAGGGGGCGGCGTGACGCGCACGACCTACCGATTCCGTGAGCAGACGCTGAACCCCCACACCGGGGAGGACGCCGAGCGCACCTTGTTCGCCATGGAGTGCAAGGGGTGCGGAGAGAGCAGCGACGGCACCGAGTGGGGCGAGGACGGCAGCGCTTGGGCCGTCGAGCACCTCAAGGCGAACCCCGGTCACCTGACCTACCGGGAGCACATCACCCGCTCGTACCGATTCGAGGCGGGGGCATGGCTGTGACTGCGCGAGAGAGCCAATGACTTGTCCGATTCCGCAGGGCGGCGAATGAAGCGGCTGCGGGCAATGCGGCCCGGAACTTCTCCTCCCTGTGCAAAGAGCCGTGTTTCGGTGAGGGCGAGCCGGGTGGCGGCCTGGACGGGCACGAACAGCCCAAGCCACACCCTCAAGACTGAGGCGCCGAGACCGCGCCCTGGCCCCTTGTAGCTCGGTCAGGACGAGCACTGAGATACGCGCGGTTTGTTCGCAGGATTCGATTCCCGCGCGCAGCGACCCCGGTTCGAGCCCGGGTAAGGGGACTACCCACCTTGCCCATCCTCTGTCGGCGGAGGGTGGCAAGGCGGTCCGTCAGATGCACGCCACCCACGAAGGAGAGTGCAGCATGACCACAGTCGCGGAAGCTTCGACTGTAGAGGCGGCCACCGGCGCACCCCGGTTTCTGTGGCTAGACCTGACCCGCAAGTGCCAGCTCAGCTGTGGGCACTGCTACAACGCGTCGGGGCCGGACGGCGATCACGGCGCCATGACCGGTGACGACTGGAAGGGCGTTCTCGACCAGGCCGTCAGTGTCGGTGTGCCCGGCGTCCAGTTCACGGGCGGTGAAGTGACCATGCGCCCGGATGCGCCCGAGCTGGTCAACTGCGTGCTGAGTCTCGGGCTGAAGGTCGAGGTCTACAGCAACTTGGTGCACGTCACGGAAGAGTGGTGGGGCCTGTTGCAGCGCGACGGGGTCACGCTCGCGACGTCGTACTACTCCGACCAGTCGGCGGAGCACGACGCGATGACCGGGCGGCCGAGTCACGCCCGTACGCGGGCGAATATCGGCAAGGCAGTGCAGCTCGGCATTCCGCTGCGCGTGGGATTGATCGCCGGCGACGACGCGCGGCGCGCGGACGAGGCGGAGCGGGAGCTTCACGCCCTCGGCGTGACCAGCATCCGCAGGTACCACGTACGCCCCTTCGGCCGTGGCTCGACGGGTTCGGCCCCGGACATGGGTGGATTGTGTGGCCGATGCGGCGACGGCCGGGCGGCCATCGGGCCGAATGGCGATGTGTCGCCGTGCGTGTTCTCGACGGCGTGGTCAGTCGGCAACGTCCAAGCCGCTTCCCTGGCCGATATCCTCGGCGGCGCCGCGATGGCGTCCGCTCAAGCGTCCATCCGAGACGCGGTTGCCTCTGGCACCAAACCTTGTACTCCGGACACTGACGACGAATGCACGCCCGGCACGCCGGGAAGTGAGTGCACCCCCAGGAACTGAAGGACAAATGAGCAAGGACTTCACCGCATCCGAGGTTCAGGCCCTGATCCGCCCCCACACCGGGGCGGTGACCGGCTTCGAGCGAACGGCGCGCGGCTTCATGTCGGATCTCACGGCCATCGTCGACTGCGAGAGGGGGCCATTCTTCGTCAAGGCGGTTCGCAACAGCCCCGGCGGTCGCCGCGACTCCATCACGCGCGAGAAGCAAGTCAATGCGTTCGTGTGGCCCATCTCCCCGGCCCTGCGGTGGCATGTCGAAGATGGGTCTTGGGTCGTGTTGGGTTTCGAGGCGGTCGAAGGGCGGCCGGCCAACTTCGGACCGGACTCCGCGGATCTGCGATCGATCGTTGAACTCGTCGAGTGCATCGGACGGCTGAAGCTCCCCCCGGTCGCCGAGGGTTGGCCAGAGACCCGCTGGGACCCCTTCGTTCGTAACGACTCGGAGGCCGAGTTTTTCCGGGGCGAGACCCTGCTTCACACGGACATCAACCCGAGCAATTTGCTCGTCGGCGAGTCGGGCATGTGGGCAGTGGACTGGGCCTGGCCAACTCGGGGGGGGCGGCCTTCATCGATCCGGCCATCCTGGATCTTCAACTGGTGGCCGCCGGACACAGTGCCGAGTCTGCGGAGTCGTGGGGGGGCACAGTGTACGGCGTGGGCAGAAGCGGAGCCGAAGGCTCTTGACGAGTTCGCCGCCGCTCAGCTCCGCATGTACCGCACGGCCGTGGGGCGCAAGCCGGATTCGCCGTGGCTTCACGCCATGGTTGCGGCGGGTCAGTCGTGGGTCGAGCATCGCGGCGTAACGGTGGACTGACGGTGCCCATGCCTGGCGTACCAGCAGAAGGGGCGCGGGAATCCGCGCCCCTTTCCGTACCTGCAACGCTCAGGCGTAGAACCGGGACAGGCTCTGCAGCACAGCCGCCGGCTTGGCCCCGCCCTCGATCTCGATGGTGCCGTCGACCGTGATCTGGACGCCGCCGGGCACGTCCTCGACGGAGGCCAGCTTGCCGACCAGGCGGATCTTGGATCCGACCTTCACCGGGGAGGGGAAACGCACCTTGTTGAGGCCGTAGTTGACCTTCGTCGAGACCCCTTCGACGTCCAGCAGCTCGGTGAAGAGCGGGATGAACAGCGACAGGGTCAGGTAGCCGTGGGCGATCGGCGCGCCGAAGGGGCCCTCCGCCGCCTTCTCGGGGTCGACGTGGATCCACTGGTGGTCGCCGGTGGCGTCGGCGAACGTGTTGATCCGCTCCTGGGTGACCTCGATCCACTCACTGGCGCCGAGGTCGCTCCCGGCGAGCTTCTTGAGCTCGTCGATGCCGTTCACGGTGATGCTCATATCGCGTTCCTTACCTAAGAGTTGACCTAAGAGTCGGTGCCGTAGCGCTTGCGCACCCGGGCCTTCAGCAACTTGCCGGAGGCGGTACGCGGAAGCTCGTCCGCGATCACCACCGACTTCGGGATCTTGTACTTGGCGAGCCGCCCGGCGAGGGACGCCAGCACCTCGTCCGCGTCCAGGGCGGCGCCCTCCCGCGGCACGACGACCGCCCGCGGCACCTCGCCCCACTTGTCGTCCGGTACGCCGATGACCGCGCACTCGACGACGTCGGGGTGGGCGAGGAGCTGGTCCTCGACCTCGGCGGGGTAGATGTTCTCGCCCCCGGAGATGATCATGTCCTTGATGCGGTCGACGATGTAGACGTACCCGTCCTCGTCGACCCGGGCGGCGTCCCCACTGCGGAACCACCCGTCGGCGAAGACCGCGGCCGTCTCCTCCGGCAGCCCCCAGTAACCGGGCATGACATGCGGCCCACGGACCACGACCTCGCCGGGCTCGTCCACCTCGACCGGTGTCATGTCCGGCCGTACGACCCGCACATCGCTGAAGAAGTGCGGTACGCCCGCCGACCCGGCCTTGCTCACGGCGTGCTCGGCGTCGAGGAACAGCGTGCCGGGGGCGGCCTCCGTCATGCCGTAGCCCTGGAGGAAGGTGAGCCCGCGTTCCTGGAACTTGGCGATGAGCGGGGTCGGCACCGGCGAGCCGCCGCACGACAGCATCCGCAGCGAGGACAGATCGGCGCCGGCCCAGCGCGGATGGCGGGCCACCTGGTCGAACATGGTCGGCACCCCGAACATGAAGGTGATCCGGTGCCGTTCGATGAGGTCGAACGTGGCCTCGGGGACGAAGGCCTCGACCAGGACGCACGTGCCGCCCTTGAGCAGCACGGGCAGGGTGAGCATGTTCAGCCCGGCCGTGTGGAACAACGGCGCGGAGACCAGGGCGCGTTCGTCGGTGATGACGTCCTGGTCGACGAGCACGTTGACGGCGTTCCAGATGATGTTGCCGTGGGTGAGCATCGCGCCCTTGGGGCGGCCGGTCGTCCCCGAGGTGTACATGATGATGCAGGTGTCGTCGGCGGTGACCGGCTGGTCGATCGGCTCGCTCTCCGCCCCGGCGAGCAGCGCCTCGTACTCGGTGCCCACCTCGACGTACGTACGGACGTCGGTGTCGCCCGGCAGCCCCGCGACGAGTCCGGTGAACCCGGACGCGTACACCAGTGCCTTGGCTCCGGAGTCCGTCAGCTGGTAGGCGATCTCGGGGCCTGCGAGGCGGGTGTTGAGCGGGACGAAGACCGCGCCGAGGGTCCCGGCGGCGAACAGCGTCTCCAGGTACGAGGGGTGGTTGGGGCCCAGATAGGCGATCCGGTCCCCTCGGCGTACGCCGGAGGCGCGCAGCGCGTGGGCGAGGCGCGTGGTGCGCTCGTACAGCTCCCCATAGGTGATGCTCGTGTCCCCGTGGATCAGGGCGGTACGCCCCGGGGTCTTGCGGGCCCGGCGGGCGGGCCACGACCCCAGTCCCTCATTGCGCATGTCTGTGCCCCTGTCCGTCATTGCACATGGGGTGTGTCCCTCACCGTGTCGTCATGGGGTTCGTCATGGTTTCGTCAGGCCGAGCAGCCGGGCGGCGTTCTCCTTCAGGATCTTCGGCTTGACCTCGTCCTTGATCGACAGCTTCTCGAAGTCCGCGAGCCAGCGGTCGGGGGTGAGGACGGGGTAGTCGGAGCCGAAGAGCACCTTGTCCTTCAACAGGGTGTTCGCGTACTGCACCAGCTGCGGCGGGAAGTACTTCGGCGACCAGCCGGACAGGTCGATGTGCACGCCCGGCTTGTGCGTGGCCACCGCCAGCGCCTCGTCCTGCCAGGGGAAGGACGGGTGCGCCAGGATGATCTTCAGATGGGGGAAGTCGGCGGCGACGTCGTCGACGTGCAGGGGGTTCGAGTACTTCAGCCGGATGCCGCCCCCACCGGGCACACCGGCGCCGATGCCCGTCTGTCCGGTGTGGAAGAGGGCGATCGTGCCGGTCTCCTCGATGACCTCGTACAGGTCGTACGCCACCGAGCGGTCGTTGGGGAAGAAGCCCTGGATGCTGGGGTGGAACTTGAAGCCCTTCACCCCGTACTCCTCGACCAGGCGGCGGGCCCGCTTGACGCCGGCCTTGCCGCGGAAGGGGTCGATGGAGGCGAAGGGGATGAGTACGTCCGCGTTGGCGGCGGCCGCCTCGGCGACCTCCTCGTTGGGGACGGGCTCGGTGCCGGTCGCGGACTCGGCGTCGACCGTGAAGATCACGGCGGCCATCTTCCGCTCGCGGTAGTAGGCGGCCGTCTCCTCGATGGTCGGCTTCCGCTTGCCCTCGACCTTGAAGTAGGCGGAGGAGGCGTCGTGCAGGTCGTCGTCCAGGGAGGAGTTGCCCTTGGAGGACACCTCCGCGTGGGTGTGGACGTCGATGGCGACCAGTTCGTCCACGTTCATGGACAGGCTCATCACGCCTCCGGGATCTTCGGGGCGGGGACGCCCACGGTCTGCGGCTCGGCGCCCAGCGAGGTCGGCCAGACGTCGGCGAGGGCCTCGGGGGTCCAGCCGCCGTTCGCGTACGCCGTCCTGATCTCCTGCGGATGCGACCAGAGTGCCACCTTGTCGCCGCCGATGCCGATGGCCTGGCCGGTGACGCCGCGGGCGGCCTCGGAGGCGAGGAACGGGATCAGGGCCGCGCAGTCCTCGGGGGTGCCGAAGCCCTCGCCCTTGCGCAGGAAGTCCGGGAACGGCTTGCCCTCGCGCAGCGCCTCCACGTACGGGGCGAAGACCGGGATGGTCTCGGTCATGGCGGTGGCGGCGACCGGGATGATCGCGTTGACGGTGATGTTCGCGCGGCCCAGCTCCATGGCCCAGGTGCGGGCGAAGGCGGCGATGCCGGCCTTGGCGGCGGCGTAGTTCGTCTGGCCGAAGTTGCCGCGCTGGCCGGCCGGGGAGCCGACGAGGATCAGGGAGCCGCCCTCGCCCTGCTCGCGCATGCGGATGGCGGCGGCGCGGGCGCAGGTGAAGGTGCCCTTGAGGTGGGTGGTGATCACCGCGTCGAAGTCGTCGTCGGACATCTTCCACAGCACCTTGTCGCGCAGGATGCCCGCGTTGGTGACCAGGATGTCGATGCGGCCGAACTCCTCCACCGCACGATTCACCAGCTGGTCGGCCGCCTCGGACGTACCGACCGGCACGACCTCGGCCACGGCCTTGCCGCCCGCCTCGGTGATGGACTTCACGGCCGCTTCGGCCACGGCCTCGTCGATGTCGTTGACGACCACGGAGGCGCCGGCGGCGGCCAGGGCCTGTGCGTAGGCCAGGCCGAGGCCTCGGCCACTGCCGGTGACGACGGCGACCTTGCCGGTGAGATCGATGCTGGGCACGAGTGGGGTCCCTTCAGGTGACGGTGCGGCGTCGAGCGCTTGGCGAGCGCCTGCCGACTGCGGCTACGAAATCGAAGTTAAGAGCAATAGTTGTTGACGTCAATAGTTGTTGTTGTCCGACCCTTGGGGCATGCTGAGTCAGTACGTACCCGCGCCCCCTACGGGGCCTCGACCAGGGAGCCCGCCATCGCCGGCCAGCAGACGCAGAACCCCGCCTCGATCGACGGGCGTGAGCCGTGGATGCGCGGGCTGCACGCGGACACGGGGTATCTGCTGTACCGCCTGGGCCTGCGCTCCGGGCAGCTGTTCAACGCCTCGCTCCAGGAGTCGGGCCTCAGGCTGCGGCACTACGCGCTGCTGCGCTTCCTGGCCACCTCGCCTGGTGCGCTCCAGCGGGAGCTGAGCGCCTCCCTCGGCTATGACCCGAGCGCGATCGTCGGGCTGGTGGACGACCTGGAGAAGCTGGGCTTCGCCGAGCGGCGCCCCTCCCCCGACGACCGCCGCAGCCGGATCATCGTCCTCACCGAGGACGGCCGCTCCTTCCTGCGGAACACCGACGAGGCTGGGCAGCGCGTCACGAACGAACTGCTCGGCCCTCTCGACACCACCGAGCGCGACACGCTCCACGCACTGCTGCAGAAGGTCGCCGAAGCCGGACTGGGGTGACGCCATGCCGATGACCACCGACGCCCTGCCGACCACGGGGGCCGCCCGCTCGGCCCCCGACCGGCTGCTCGCCGTGCTGGCCGCCTTCGACCACGACCACCCGGCGCTCTCGCTGACCGACATCAGCCGCCGCGCCGGGCTGACGCTCACCACGGCCCATCGGCTGGTGGGCGCGCTCACCGAGTGGGGCGCCCTGGAGCGGGACGCGTCCGGTGTCTACCACGTGGGCCTCAGGCTCTGGGAGATCGCCGCGCTCGCCCCGCGCGGGCTCGCGCTGCGCCAGATCGCGCTGCCGTACCTGGAGGACCTGTACGAGGCCACGCACGAGAACGTGCAGCTGGCGGTGCGCGACGGCGACGAGGTCGTCTACATCGAGTGGCTCTCCGGGCGCTCGGCGGTCGGCGTCCACATCCGGGTGGGCGCCCGCTGGCCGCTGCACGCCACGGGCGTGGGCCTGGCACTCCTCGCGTACGGCGAACCCTCGTACCAAGAGGAGTACTGCCAGGGCGAGTTGGCCTCCTTCACCCCGTACACCCTCACCGACGGCGCCCAGTTGCGGCGGGCGCTCGCCGAAGTCCGCCGTACAGGCGTGGCGGTGAGCAGCCGTCAGGTCACGGAGGACGCGCTGTCGGTGGCCGCCCCGGTGCGCGGGCCGGGCGGGGCCGTGGTCGCCGCCGTGTCGGTGGTGGTACCCCAGGCCGGCGCGCAGGTACCGGTGCTGGCCCCGGCGGTACGGGTCGCGGCCCGCGGGATCTCACGGGCGCTGGGCTGGCGGCCGGACGAGCCCCGGCGCGGGTCCGCGATTCCGGGCCGGGGCAGCTAGGGGGTGTTGTGAAGGTCCCGTGCGGTGCCCGCGCCCGCCGCGGGTGGGGGTCCCCCCGCTCGAGCGGAGCCGAGAGTGAGGGAGGCTGGTGTCACAGCCGGTGCGTGCCCTCGGCGTGCCGGACGAAGGCCCTCGATGGGGGTGCCCCCGGTCGAACGAAGTTGAGACTGGGGGAGGAGCTACTTGGGCCTTTGGCCGGTGCGGCGGTGGGGCCCCTCCCGCTCGAGCGAAGCCGAGAGTGGGGGAGCGTGCCGGGCGCCGCGGGTGCTGTGCGGGACCTTCACAACACCCCCCAGGCTACTTGACCAGCGCCTGAGCCGCGTACGTCACCGCCGCGCCCGCGTGGGTGGCGGTGCCGCGGGCCGTGAGCCAGCCCTGGCCGGCGTCCGCGGCGGGGGTGACCTCCCAGCGGGCGGTGAAGCGGCCGCCGGAGCGGATGCGGTCCGTGGTCACCGGCCCGAGCGCCCGCACCTGCCAGCTGTTCGGCGCGGTGAGGGCGAGCCGCGCCGCGGTCCAGGGCCGGGTGGAGCCGTTGGCGAAGGTGGCCGTGACGAGGAACTTGCCGTTCTTCCGGGTCGCTTGGAGGCGGACTCCGAACGGCTTGCGCTTGTACGTTTCCACCCACGAGGCGTGCATCAGGGCCACCAGCGCGTCGGCCTGGGCGGGCCGCACGGCCGCCAGGTTGTCACGCTCGCCCGGGTCGCGGGCGAGGTCGTACAACTCGACCTCCCACTGGCTGTCGGGGGCGTTCCGGCTCTGCCCCGGCGCGAACCGCACCGCCTTCAGGTTGCCGTGTCGCACCGCCTCCGCCGCCCGCTTCGCCCGGCCCTGGTCCTCCCGGTCGGCGCGCGGGGTGACGCCGTTGTGGTTGCGGAAGAAGTACAGGTGGTCGTGGCGGGCCGCCGCCCGGGGGCCGGTTCGGCGCAGCAGCGGTGCGACGGAGAGGCCGTCGATGTCGGACGGGGCGGGCGCGCCCGCGAGTTCGGCGAGGGTCGGCAGGAGGTCGATCAGTGGGGTCGGCCGGTCGCTGGTGCCGGCCGGGACGCGCTGCGGGGACCAGGCGATGAGCGGGACGCGGATGCCGCCCTCGTACAGGTTGCGCTTGTAGCCGCGCAGCGGGCCGTTGCCGTTGAAGAGGTCGGGGTCGGTGCCGCCCTCCTCGTGGGGGCCGTTGTCGCTGGTGACGATGACGAGGGTGCGCTGGGCGATGCGGTGCGTCCTGAGCCGGTCGACGATGTTGCCGACCATCGTGTCCAGGCTGCTCACCTGGGCGGCGTGGCCCTTGTTCGGGCGGCTCCAGGGCTTGTTCGCGTACTCGCCGAGCCGCGGAGCCTGACTCGGGGCGTGCGGCGCCGTCGGGGAGAGGAAGAGCAGGAAGGGCTCGTCCTTGTGGGTGTCGACGAAACCGAGGGCGCGCTCCTCGATCAGGTCGGGGGCGTAGACCTCGCGGGCGCCGTCCTCGTTCTCGGGGATGATCTGCTTCTTGCCGTTGTCCCACAGGTACGTCGGGTAGTAGTTGTGGGCGTGCTTGTGCGTCAGATAGCCGTAGAACTCCTCGAAGCCGCGGGAGTTGGGGTGGCTGGGCTGGTTCGGCTGCTCGGGGCCGAAGCCCCACTTGCCGATGAGTCCGGTGCGGTAGCCGAGGGCGCGCAGCGCCTCCGCGAAGGTGAAGTCGTCCTCGGTGAGGCTGCCCTGGCCGCCCGGGCCCCACGGGTTCGTGCGCACGGCGGCGTGGCCGCTGTGCAGGCCGGTGAGCAGGGAGGCGCGGGCGGGGGCGCAGACCGGGGCGGGCGAGTAGGCGTCGGTGAAGCGCAGGCCCTCGGCGGCCAGGGCGTCCAGGCGCGGGGTGCGGATCAGTTTCTGGCCGTAGGAGCCGAGTTCGCCGTAGCCGAGGTCGTCCGCGAGGACGACCACGATGTTGAGCCGCTGCGACGGGGCCTGGGCGGCGGGCACGATCGACACGGGCGGACGGCTGGCCTCCGCCGCGGGGTCGGCGGCGCCCGCCTTGCGTCCCTCGTGCGCGACACAGCCGGCCACCGTCCCGGTCGCGCCGAGGGCGGCGGTCCCGGCGAGAAAGCGACGGCGGCTGGGCATACGGACTCCTTTGATGACGGTCGTCGGGTGGTCGTGATCCGATCATGGACTGGCACTCGGAGCACAACCATGCACAGGGCATGAACACCTTGTTGCGGCAGGTCATGGGGGACCGCGGTGATCAACTGTGCGACCCCCGACCGTAGAGAGGGGGAATTCGGCGTTCTGGTTCCCCCCACAGGAAGTGATCTTGCCAGTGGCCCACGGCAGGGCGCACACCGGGCCCGCCCACCGACAGCACTCCGGCCCCCTGAGCAGTCGTCAGGGGGCCGGAGCGTTCTTGTGTGTCTTGTGTGTCAGGCCGAAAGACCTTCGTAGACGGCCGCCAGGATCATGAAGCCCCGTTCGTCGCCGACGCCGCCCGGGTCGATCATCTGGTTCATCGTGTACGAGACGGACATCCGGGCGTCGAGGTCGACCAGGACGACCGAGCCGCCCCAGCCGCCCCAGAAGCAGGTGCGGGGGTTGGGCAGTTGGCCGGCGTTCAGGCCGTAGCCCATGCCGTAACGCATCGGCACGCCCAGCACGCGGTCCGTGCCGTTGAACTGCTCCTCCAGGACCCGCTCGCACCCCTTCTCCGACAGCAGCCGAACGCCCCGGGCCGCTCCCCCGCAGGCCAGCAGTGACTGCACGGCGGCGACCGAACGGGCGTTGCCGTGACCGTTCGCGGCCGGGATCTCGGCGCGCCGCCAGGCGAGGGTGTTGGCGGTGTCCGCCGGGATGGCCGGGTTGGGCGCCTGGTCGCCCCGGGGCGGGGACGAGGGCGGTGCGAGGATCGGCGCGACCCGGTGATCGTGTTCGGCGGCCAGGCCGATGTGGAAGTCGGCGCCCAGCGGTCCCGCGACCTCCTCGGCGAAGAAGGTTCCCAGGCTGCGACCGGTGACGCGGCGTACGACCTCCCCGACCAGATACCCCTGGGTGACCGCGTGGTACCCGGCCTCGGTGCCCGGCTCCCACGCCGGTGCCTGCGCGGCGAGCCGGGCGGTGACGGTCGGCCAGTCGTAGAGGTCGTCGATCGTCGTCGGCGCGTCCCAGACATGCAGCCCGGACGTGTGCGACAGCAAGTGACTCACCCGTACGCCCTCCTTGCCCGCCGCGGCGAACTCGGGCCAGTACGCGGCCACCGGCGCGGCCAGGTCCAACTCACCGCGATCGGCCAGGATCAGCGCGCACAGCGCCGCCATCGTCTTGGTGGTCGACCAGACGTTGCCGATGGTGTCCCGCTCCCAGGCGACCGTGCGGTCGGCGTCGATGCACCCGCCCCACAGATCCACCTCCGGCTCCCCGTCCACGTAGACGGCGACCGAGGCCCCCACGTCCTTGTCGTCCAACGAGGCCGCCAGCGCTTCCCGCACCGGGGCGAATCGATCCGTACACGTGCCGTGGGTGTCCGCCATGGGGCGAAGCTAGCGGGTTGTGCGGGGGCGAGCCATCGAATAACGGGTCACAGCAGTCGCCCCGGCGCGCATCTTCACATCGTGAACTCGCCGCAGAGGTACGGACTTTCTCTGCTTTAACTCTTGACGACCGCAGGGCCTGAGCGCACATTGTCCGCACGCTCATCTTTGAGAGCGCTCTCAGAACGGGACTCCGCAGGGCGCTCCCCACCCGCACACTTCACTCCTTACACCCGAAGAGGCCGCTATGAGTGAAACTTCTGAACCCTCCGGCATACCCATCAGACGTCGCCGCCCGCTCCGGCGCGTTCTTCTCGCCGTCGTCAGCGCGTTGGCGCTGGCCACGGCCGGGGCGACGGTCGCGCAGGGTGACGCGCCCGCGCCGCCCACCGGCTGGACCCGGGTCTTCGTCGACGACTTCAACGGCACGGCCGGCACCGGCGTCAACACCTCCAACTGGCAGTACGCGACCGGCACTTCGTACCCCGGCGGGCCCGCCAACTGGGGCACCGGCGAGGTCGAGACGATGACGAGCAGCACGAACAACGTCTCGCTCGACGGCAACGGCAATCTGCGCATCACCCCGCTGCGCGACTCGGCCGGCAACTGGACCTCGGGCCGTATCGAGACCAACCGCACCGACTTCCAGCCCCCGGCGGGCGGGAAACTGCGGGTCGAGTCCCGGCTCCAGATGCCGAACGTCACCGGCACGGCAGCCGAGGGCTACTGGCCCGCGTTCTGGATGCTGGGCGCGCCCTACCGGGGCAACTACCAGAACTGGCCGAGCGTCGGCGAGCTGGACATCATGGAGAACGTGCAGGGCCGCAACCAGGTGTGGGCCACGATGCACTGTGGCACCAACCCCGGTGGCCCGTGCAACGAGACGACCGGCCTCGGCAACACCGTCGCGTGCCCCAACACGACCTGCCAGTCGGGCTTCCACACCTACACCATGGAGTGGGACCGCTCGGTGACGCCGGAGACGATCCGGTTCTCCGTGGACGGCACCCAGTTCCACTCGGTGAACGCGAGCCAGGTCGATGCCACCACCTGGAACAACGCCACCAACCACGGTTTCTTCATCATCCTGAACGTGGCGATGGGCGGCGCCTTCCCCGACGCCTTCGGCGGCGGCCTGGACGGCGACACCCGCTCCGGTGTCCCCATGGTCGTGGACTACGTGCAGGTGCTCTCGGCCGCCGGGAGCACCACCACGCCTCCGCCGTCGGGCACCCGTGACGCGTACAGCGCCATCCAGGCCGAGTCGTACAACAGCCAGAGCGGCGTCAGCACCGAGACCACGACCGACAGCGGCGGCGGCCAGAACATCGGCTCCCTCGCAGGCGGCGACTGGGCGCTCTTCCAGAACGTCGCCTTCGGTTCCACGGCGGCCACCCAGTTCGTCGCCCGGATCGCCAGCGGCGCGGGCTCCGGTGTGAGCGGCCTCGTCGAGGTACGCCTGGACAGCCGTACCAACACTCCCATCGGCAGCTTCTCCATCGCCAACACCGGTGGCTGGCAGTCGTGGCGGACGGTGCCCGCGAACATCAGCGGGGTCACCGGCACTCATGACGTCTATCTGACCTTCACGAGCGGTCAGTCGCAGGAGTTCGTGAACGTGAACTGGTTCAACTTCGGCCGCTGAGCGGACCTGTTGGCCATATGGCGGGCTGTTGGCCGTACGGTCGAGCGCCGTACGGTCGAACCCTGAGGGGGCTCCACGCGCGCGTGGAGCCCCCTCAGCAGTTCCCCTGCGGAGTAGTCGCAGGTATCACCACCGTGAGGGAATCACCGTCAGCCGTCCGTGGTTGACGCGACCGTCTGAAGGAAGATGATCACCGTGACCTCCGAAGCAACCGACGCGACCACCGCCGCGGAACCCCTGAAGCGCCTCTCCGACGAGGGCGTCTCCATCTGGCTGGACGACCTCTCCCGCGAGCGCATCGCCTCCGGGAACCTCGCCGACCTCATCACGCACCGGCACGTCGTCGGCGTGACCACCAACCCGTCCATCTTCCGGGCCGCGATCGGCTCCGGAGAGGGCTACGAGGAGCAGCTCGCCGACCTGGCCGTGCGCGGGGTGACGGTCGACGAGGCCGTACGGATGATGACGACCGCGGATGTCCGCGCCGCCGCCGACATCCTGCGCCCGGTGTACGACACGACCGCCGGCCGCGACGGCAGGGTCTCCATCGAGGTGGACCCCCGTCTGGCCCACGACACCCGGGCGACCATCGCCGAGGCCAAACAGCTCGCCTGGCTGGTCGACCGCCCGAACGTGATGATCAAGATCCCGGCGACGAAGGCCGGCCTCCCCGCGATCACCGAGGTCATCGGCCTCGGCATCAGCGTCAACGTCACGCTGATCTTCTCGCTGGAGCGCTACTACGAGGTGATGCACGCCTATATGGCGGGCCTGGTGAAGGCGCAGACGGCGGGCCTCGACCTCGCGGCGATCCACTCCGTCGCCTCCTTCTTCGTCTCCCGCGTCGACACCGAGATCGACAAGCGGCTGACACTCCTGGGTACGGACGAGGCGCTCGCCCTCAAGGGCAGGGCAGCCCTCGCCAACGCCCGGCTGGCATACGAGGGCTACGAGGAGGCCTTCTCGACGCATCGCTGGGACACCCTGGAGACCGCGGGCGCGAACCAGCAGCGGCCCCTGTGGGCCTCGACCGGCGTGAAGGACCCGGAGTACAGCCCCACCCTGTACGTGGACGAGCTGGTCGCGCCGGGAACCGTCAACACCATGCCGGAGGCGACCCTGAACGCGACCGCCGAGCACGGTGTCGTCCGCGGCGACACGGTCACTCGCGGCTATGCGCAGGCCCGCGCCGACCTCCGGGCCGTCGAGGCGCTCGGCATCTCGTACGCCGAGGTCGTGCGGCAGCTGGAGGACGAGGGCGTGGCGAAGTTCGCGACGGCGTGGCAGGAGCTGCTGGACGCGGTGACGAAGTCCCTGAACAGCAAGGGAGTCGACGAGGAATGAGCGAGGAATGAGCACCGAGCGGAGCCCGGAGTGGCTCCGGGACGTCACGATGGACTTCGCGTACGGCGAGTCGTTCACGGAGTCCATCCCGGAGGCGTATGAACGGCTGATCCTGGAAGCCCACGAGATGCTCGCACGAGATGGACGGAGCTGGCGCAGGCCATGAAGATCGACCTGAGCGACACCACGGCAAGCAAGATCAACAAGGCCCTGGTCCAGGGCCGCCGGGCCATCGGCACGCCCGCCGTGGGCATGGTCCTCACGATGGTGATCGTGACGGACGAGGAGAACGCCTACGACTCGATCAAGGCGGCCGAGGAGGCCTCGCACGAGCACCCCTCGCGCACCCTGGTCGTCATCAAGCGGCACGCCCGCACGCCGAAGGACCGCACCAAGTCCCACCTGGACGCCGAGGTGCGGGTCGGCGCGGACGCGGGCACCGGCGAGACGGTCGTGCTGCGGACGTACGGCGAGGTGTCCGACCACGCCGACTCCGTGGTCCTGCCCCTGCTGCTGCCGGACGCGCCGGTCGTCGTCTGGTGGCCGGTGGACGCGCCGGAGGTGCCGGCCAAGGATCCGCTGGGGGCGCTCGCCCAGCGCCGGATCACCGACATGTACGCGGTGGAGACCCCGCTCGACGCCCTTGAGCAGCGGGTCGCCTCGTACACCCCCGGGGACACCGACCTCGCCTGGACGCGGCTGACGCCCTGGCGTTCCATGCTGGCGGCCGCCCTCGACCAGGCCAAGGCGACCATCATCTCGGCCGCCGTGGAGAGCGAGGCCGAGAACCCCAGCGCCGAACTGCTGGCCCGCTGGCTGGAGGCCCGCCTCGGCGTGTCCGTCGAGCGCGCCCTGACCGCCGGACCCGTCGTGACGGGCGTGCGCCTCGGCACCGCGCAGGGCGAGATCGTCATCGACCGCCCCGAGGGCCCGCTCGCCACGCTCACCCTGCCGGGCCAGCCCTCCCGCACCCTCGCCCTGAAGGTGCGCCCCACCTCCGAGCTGATCGCCGAGGAGCTGCGGCGCCTCGACGCCGACGACATGTACGCCGTCGCCCTGCGCGGCGGCACCAAGGAGAATTGAATCCTCCCCTCCAGGGAGGGAATTCCTGGCTCAGGCCGCCTCCTGGAGCAGCGCTCCAGGAGGTCTTCCGCCATCAGCACCAGCCGGGTTGAGACCAGCCCGGACGAGCATCACGCGTGCGGAGTTCTTGTCCCTGGGGGACACGGCTCCGCATGTGGTGCAGGTGTAGGTGCGCTCACCCAGCGGCAGTGCGTGCTTGGCTCTCGCATCGCAGTGCGCGCAGTCCATCGTGGTGTGCGCAGGGTGGACCAGGCGGATGTCCCGCCCGTGTTTGCGGCCCATCTCGATCAAGGCGGCCTTGGTGGCGCCGATGGCGGCGTCGGCGGCCTTGCGGGCCATGGTGGTACGGCTGAGGAACTTCGGACGGAAGTCCTCCACCGCGATGGCGTCGTGGTCGCGGACGACCTTCTTGGCCCACTTGCGGCCGGTGTCCTCACGCTGCCTGGCGACCTTCTTGTATGTCTTCGCCCGCAGTCTCTTCGCCTCGCGGTAGCCCTTCGATCCGGGCCGGCCCTTCTTCGGCTTGCGGCGGGCCATCATCCGGTCGTACCGGGTCAGCTTCGTCCGGGCCTTCTTGCCGTGTTCGGCGTGCGGCAGGTCGTGCGCGTCGGACGTGGTGGTCACGGTCTCCTTCACGCCCCAGTCGACACCGAGTACGCGACCGGCCTCCGGCAGCGGCTGCACCTGGGCGGGCACGACGAACGAGCAGTACCAGTGCCCGAGGCTGTCCTGGTACACGCGCACCGAGGACGGCTCAGCCGGCAACTGACGCGACCACACCACTGTTGCGACGATGCCCCCGGCCAGGTACAGCCGACCGTCCTTCAACCGGAACCCCCGCCGGGTGTAGTTGAGGGTCGGCAGCGCCTCGCGCTTGGTCTTCCACTTCGGCATCCCGGCCCGGCGTGCCATGGGCAGGCGCTCTGCGATGTCCTTCTGCGCCTTGGCGCGGGAGCGGCCGAAGTCGCGGATGACCTGCTGCTGGGGAACCGATGAGCCCTCACGCAGCCACGGCGTACCGGCGCGGGCCTCGGTCAGCATTTTGTCGAGTTGAGCCGGACCGCACGTGGCCTTCTCCCCGGTCGCTTTGTTGCGCAGATGCACGGCCCTGGACTTGGCGACACATTGTCGGGTAGCCGGAGCCCGTCGCCGGGCCCCGGCCCCCTCAGAACCGTGCATGCCGGTTTCCCGGC
>NZ_VTHJ01000050.1:0-41003 GCF_008386495.1 Streptomyces tailanensis
TTTCGGCCCGCAGGGCCGTGTCTTTCAGGGGCGCGGGGAACTGCGCGAACAACCCCCACCCACCCGCAGCCGCTCGACGACCTCAACCTCCCGAGCTCTCCCGCGCCGGTTGGTCCTCCCCCCGCGCCCGAAGAACCACCTTGTTCACCGCCCACAGCCCGACCCCGATCGCCAAAAGAACCCCCGCACGGATGTACACGTCGGCCGGCCGGTCGGCGAGAGGGCTGGCCAGGATCAGGGCCGTCACCGCGCCGAGGACCGGCAACACCGTCGGCGTTCGGAAGTGCGCGTGCTCGACGCGGTCCCGGCGCAGGACGAGGACCGCGATGTTGACGACGGCGAAGACGCACAGCAACAGGAACGCGGTGGTGTCGCCGAGGCCCTCGATCTCGCCGGTGGAGACGAGACCGATGGCGAGGAGAGTGACGAAGACGATCCCGACGACGGGGGTGCGGCGGCGGGGGAGTACGCGGGCCATGCCACGCGGCAGGATGCGCTCGTTGGCCATGCCATAGCAGAGCCGCGAGGCCATCATGATGTTGATCAGCGCCGAGTTGGTGACCGCGAAGAGGGCGATGAGGGCGAAGAGCTTGTGCGGGAAGTCCACCCCGCCGGCCTTCACCACTTCGAGGAGCGGTCCGCTGGAACCCTCCAGGGTCTTGTGGTCGACGAGGAGGGACGAGACCAGGGCGACCAGGACGTAGATCGTGCCGGTCACCGCCACGCCGATGAAGATCGCGCGGGGGAAGGTCTTGACGGGGTCCTTCGTCTCCTCGGCCATGTTCACCGAGTCCTCGAAGCCGACGAAGGCGAAGAAGCCGAGGGCCGTGGCGCCCAGGACGCTGGTGATCAGCGCGTACCCCGTGCCGCTCGCCTCGAACTCGGTGAGCCGGGACGGCTCCCCGTCGCCGCTGAGGACCGCCCACGCCCCGATCGCGAGGATGATCATCAGGCCGGTCAGCTCGACGAGGGTCAGGATCACGTTCGTCTTGACCGACTCGGAGACACCCCGCAGGTTCAGCGCGGCGAGCAGCACGATGAAGGAGATGGCGATGAGGGTGGGCGGCAGCGCGTCGTTCGTCAGCTCGCTCAGATAGTCGCCGCTGAAGGCCCGCGCCGCGGCGCTCGCCGACGACAGGCCCGAGCACATCACCATGAAGGCGACGATGAACGTCAGGAACGGCAGTTTGAAGGCCTTCTGGGTGTAGAGGGCCGCCCCGGCCGCCTTCGGGTACTTGCCGACCAGTTCCACGTACGAGGCGGCCGTCAGGATCGCGACGACGAAGCCGATGACGAAGGGGAGCCAGAGGGCTCCGCCGACCTTCCCCGCGACCTTGCCCGTCGTCGCGTAGATGCCGGTGCCGAGGATGTCGCCGATCACGAAGAGGATCAGCAGTTTGGGGCCGAGCACGCGTTTGAGGCCGGTCTCCTCGGCGGGCGTCGGCGCTCCGGCGGTCGTTTCGGTGGTGGGCATCAGAACCTCCCCCGATCGGTGTTCCGACGGTGATCCGTCCGGGGGAGTTCTGCCCGGTCCCGGGCCGTGGATGCGTATGCAACCGATTCTCAGAGCTTCACCAGAGGTTCGGAGGCACGGGCACGGCTCACGGGGCGCGGACGGGGCTCGCGGGGCTCACGTGGCGCGTGAGCGGCCGGCTCACGTGGTGCGCAGCGTCCGCTTGGCGAGTTCGTACGCCGGGAGCATCGCCTCGTGTTCGGCCGTGTCGAAGCCGCCGAGATGGACGACGACGGGGCCCTCGGGGGTGACGGTGATGAACGCCCGCTCCTTCTTGGTCTCTTCCAGGGCCTCGCTGGTGTAGAGGTACTGGACCTCGGCGCCGGATACGTCGGAGTCCGAGGCGAAGTCGCTGTACCGCGCCTCGCTCGTGTTGCCCTCGGCTGCCACGAACTCCTTGAGCAGCGCCTCCGCGTCCTCGGCCTTCGCGCCGGCCTCGCCGGTCCAGACGCGGATGAAACCGATGTTCCCGGCGGGCTTGGCGTCGATCTCGCAGGCGGCGGTGAAGGGGCCCTGGTGGAGCAGCCCTTCGGCCAGTTCCTCGGCGATCTCGTTCCCGCTGTCGCTCTCCGCGGGCGCGGTGCCGATGGCCTCCGGTTTCCACTTCGCGGCCGTGTCGAAGGTGACCGGCAGTTCGCAGGCGGAACCGGCCGGGCCGACGGTGCCGCCGCTCTCGACGGCCTCGGCTGCCTTGGCCGACTCGGACGCGATCACCGAGGGGGAGGACTCCTTGGCCTCGTCCGTCGATGTCGATTCCGAGCAGGCCGTCAACACTCCGGTCAGCAGGGCCACCTGGGCCAGTACCGACCGTCTCACCGTTCTTCGCACAGCTGCCGTCTCCCTTTCTCCGGTCCGGTTCTCCGTTCCGGCGGGACACGGTAGCGGAGGGAAGACCACGGTGATCGTACAGTTGTGCGGATGCGGGCGGCGCCCCCGAGGTGGGGTGCGCCGCCCGGAGAGTGGGCCTGCCCGGTGGGCCTCAGATCTCCAGTTCCGCCTCGATCCTCTTCAACTGGTGCCTGGCCATGGCCAGGTTGGCCCGCTTGGAGTCGAGGACCAGGTAGAGGAAGAGGCCGTTGCCGCCACGGCCGGTGAGCAGCCGGAGCAGGTGGTACTGGTCGGACAGGGTGATCAGGATGTCCTCGATGTCTCCCTTGAGGCCGAGGTGTTCCATGGTGCGCAGCTTGGCGCGTACGACATCGGTGTTGCCGGCGGCCGCGACGGTGAGGTCGAAGCTCTTGCTGCCGCCGATCGTGCCCAGTGCCATGCCGCTGGTGTAGTCGACGAGGGCGGCTCCGGTCGCGCCCTCGATGGACGCGAGGGTCTCTTTCAACGCGGTCTCGGTGTTGGCCATGGTGTGCTGTTTCCTCTCAACTCTCAGTTCTTGTACGTGCGTTGGATGTGGTTCGTGGTGTGGCGCGGAGGGTGGACGGACGGGGAGTGCGGCGGGGCGGGGTGGACCTGACCGTGGCCTTGGCCGGGGTCAGGTCCGTAGGCGTGGACTTGGTGATCGCCGAGCGGTCGGCGGGGCGTGGCGCCGCGTCCACCAGTTCGCCGATGCGGGTGCCGGCGCGGCGGCCCTCCAGGTGCAGCCGGCCCACGTTGACGCGGTCCTGGGCCAGCAGGGTCAGCACGGCGGAGGAGCCCGCCGCGTACGTCGCCACGTAGCCGTGTTCGCCGCGCAGAAGCAGCTCGCGGAGGTCGCCGCTGCCGGTGGCGTCGGTCATGCGTACGGCGACGCCCAGCGCGGCGGCGGTGAGGGCCGCCACGCCCTCCGCCTCCACGCCCGGGGTGTCGTGGGCGAGGACGAGCCCGTCCACGCTGGCCGCGAGCGCGCCGGTCAACTGGGGTATACGGGCCCTCAACCGGTGCAGTTCGTCGAGGACTTCGGCCTCCGCGGCCATGAGCAGTCTCCTCTCGGCGGGACGCTCCCGCTGCGGCTCAAAGGGCCTCCAGCGCATCCCTGAGCCTTTGCAGTAGGGCGATGTCGGGGTCGGTGACGGTGAGCGGCCAAGGTTGGGTGGGGGCTGATACTTCGTCACCGGCTGCGGGTTCGTACGCGTTCGACGGCGCTGTGGCTATCAGCCCCGCTGCCGCCAGGCGGCGTATGTCCACCAGGGTGTGGAAGGTGGGGCGGCCCAGGGACCGGGAGATGTCGGCTGCCGTGCGGAAGCCGTTGACCTGGCCGAGTACGGCTTCCTGGCGGGCCGGGACCGGTGGGACGGCGAGGCCGGCCGCTCTGATCAGCGGGGCGTCGTCCGTCGCCGGGTCGGGCCAGATGCGGTGCAGCAGGTCGCGGCGGCGCAGCGCCTCACGCTCCACCGTGGCCACCGGCACCGGACGGATCGGCCCGAGCCAGTGCGCGGCCCCGTACCGGAAGCCGGCCGGTGCGCTGCTCGGGCCGAGCACGAAGTACGCCGCGTCGAACAACGCCCCCGTGTGGCACAGCTCCAGCGCGCCCCGGGCGACCCGGCCGCTGTCGACGAGGAACCGCCCGACCCGCAGCCCGGCCCCGGCCGTGTCGACCGCCTCGCGCCAGCCCTCGGAGTCGAGGATGCCGCCGGTGGTGAGCAGTACGTCGAGGCCCGGGGACCGGGGGCTCTCGGCGTGCACGACCTCGCCCTCGGACAGATACAGCGAGCCGCACTCCCGCAGGAGTACGCCGGTGGCACGCTCGGCGGCGAGCCGCTTCAGCATGGGCGAGACGGCCTGGCGTGCCTGGGCTCCACGGACGGGCAGCCGGGGCGCGGGTGTGGTGATCACGCTCATGCCAGCACCAGCCGTCCCGCCATCTCGCCGAGCCGGATCCGGGCCAGCGCGAGGTTGCCGTCGGTACGGGCCAGCCACAGATGCAGGAACACGCTGCTGTCGAACGTCGTCCGCACGAACCGCAGCACGTGGTACGTGTCCCGATTGCTGACGATCAGGTCCTCGACCGGCAGGCCGGCCCCGGACCAGTCGGAACCCTCCTCCGGTGCGAACGTTCGGTGCTCCGCCGCGAGCCGGGCCAGTTCCGCGGCCTCCGCCGCCGTCGTCTCGTGGTCACCGCCGGGTGCCTCCCCGACCGTGCCCAGCGCCAGTCCGCTGGTCCAGTCGACCACCGCGGCGCCCAGGGCACCGGGCAGCCTCATGGCCTCCACCAGACACTCGTCGATTCCGGGCACCGTGGCTCCCCTCCTGCCTGCGGTTCGGCTGAGTGACCCAGACGCTACGCAACGTGTGCACGAGGAGTGAGGGATCTGGCATTTTCCAGCGGAACATGCCGACGGGTGACTAGGGTGGGTCGACTTGCCTGGTTTTCGGGGGGTGTTGAGGCGACATAAGGCGCCGACGCGCTGAGGTGGGGCTATGCGGTCGAACCGCATGGCGAGGCGTCAGACGCGGTCCGGATGTCACCCATTCCGGGGGTGTGGGGCGCGCAGAAGAGGGTGGCTAAAACCCCCGCACGCCCCCGGTTCTTTTAGGGGCGCGGGGCTGTATCGATATGCGGCTCCGCCGCGTGGGCGCGATCAACCACGAACAACCCGCAGCCGCCACACGACAAGTTCCCCCCGAGCTCCAAGGCGCCTGTCAAAGCCCCAGAAGCCCAGACCTCTCCCCTCCCCCCGCCTCCGCCACAATCTCCTCCGCGGTCTGCGGCGTCCGCACCGCCGCGAACCGCATCTCCCCCTCGCCGGGGGCGTACCCATAAATCCCGGGCCGAGGCAGAGAGTTGTACGCATAGTGATGCGCGAAGTAATACGCCCCCGTGTCCAGCGCGGCCGCGTAATCCCCCGGCTCGAACAACGGCAACGCCCGCCCCTCCGCCAGCAGATCCCCCGTAAAACAGGCGGGTCCGGCCACGTCCTGCACCACCGCCGGCCCCTCCTTGGCGCGCCCCTTCCCGTCGTATGCGACGATCCGCAGCGGCCACGACCCCGGCGCGTACACGGTCCGCGTCGCCACCTGCACGCCCGCGTGGGTGACCGCGATCGGCCGCCCGCCGGAGCGCTTCGTGTACTCCACCCGCGCGAGCACCGTCCCGTGCTTCGCGAGCAGCGACCTCCCGAACTCGGTGACCAGCCCGTACCGCCCGTCGAACAGCCCCGGCACCGCCTCCGCCAGCAGCTGCGCGTACTGCGCGTACGTCGGTGTCGCCGCCTCCGACGCGAAGTTCACCGGCAGCCCGCCGCCGATGTCGATCGTGTCGATCTGTCGCCGCCCGATCCGCCGGTTGATCTCCTCGGCCAGCTCGTACGTCTCGGTGATCCCCCGTGCCATCAGCGACAGCGGCATGCCCTGCGAGCCGGTGTGCGCGTGCAGCCGGCTCAGCCAGGGGCGGTCCAGATACGTCCGTACGACCCACTCCCGGGCGCCCTGGTCCCGTAGCGCGATCCCGAACTTCGACGTGGCCGTCGCCGTGGACAGCGCGTCGATGGTGCCGCCGCCGACCTGCGGGTTCACCCGGACGCCGAGCGGGGAGCGGGTGGTGGCCGACCGCACGAGCGCGTCGATGCGGTCCAGCTCCTGCGGATTGTCCGCGTTGACCGCGATGCCCAGCGCCAGCGCCTCCCGCAGCTCGGCCGGGGTCTTGGCGGGGGAGTCGAGCACGGTCTGTTTCGGCGACATCCCGGCCGCCCGCGCCAGGGCCAGCTCCCCGGCGCTCGCCACCTCCGCGCCGATGCCCGCCTCGCGCAGCAGCCGCAGCACCGGCACCAGCGGCGTCGCCTTCACCGCGAACGCGTGCAGTACGGGCGTGCCGGGCGCCGTCACCGCGTCGAACGCCCTGCGCAGCTCCGCCGCCGAGGCCCGGATCCCGGTGACGTCCAGCAGTCCGACCACCGGGCTACCGGGGCCGACCAGCCCCTGCTCCACGGCCGCCCGCACGGCGTCGTCCCGCCGGGCGGCACGGTCGGCTTCGGTGTCGAACAGCCGGAGCGTGCGCTCCCCGTCCGACTCCTCGGCCGCCCCGTTCCGCCCGGTGGACGGCCCCTTCCCGCCTGCCCCGTTCGTCACGTCTCCCATCTCGTCCCCCGTTGTCGTGTCGTTTCCGAAGCCCATACAGCCAGTGTCCGCGGGCCCGTACAGCCAGTGTCTCCAGCCAAACACCCGAGGCGCGCCGGCACGGGCCGTACGGCCGTATTGACTAGCTCTATTCATCAAGTCAGGATGTGAATAGTTGCTGTAAAGCGAGGAGGCAGACCCGTGTCAGGACCCCGCCCGCCCGTCTCCCACCACCACCCTCGAACGAGGCCCTACGGGCCGCCCCCTGGTCCTGTCCGAGCGCCCCGCGGTACGGAACTGAGTGCCCTGGGCTGGCAGCAGGAAGCCGCCCTGCGCATGCTGCAGAACAACCTCGATCCCGAGGTCGCCGAGCACCCCGACAAGCTCGTCGTCTACGGCGGCACGGGCAAGGCCGCCCGTGACTGGCGCTCCTTCGACGCGATGGTCCGTACGCTGCGGACGCTGAAGCAGGACGAGACGATGCTGGTCCAGTCGGGCCGGCCGGTCGGTGTCATGCAGACCCACGAGTGGGCCCCGCGCGTCCTCATCGCCAACTCCAACCTCGTCGGCGACTGGGCGAACTGGGAGGAGTTCCGCCGCCTGGAACAGCTCGGCCTCACCATGTACGGGCAGATGACCGCCGGCTCCTGGATCTACATCGGCACCCAGGGCATCCTCCAGGGCACGTACGAGACGTTCGCCGCCGTCGCCGCCAAGAAGTTCGACGGCACACTCGCCGGGACGATCACCCTCACCGCCGGCCTCGGCGGCATGGGCGGCGCCCAGCCGCTCGCCGTGACGATGAACGACGGTGTCGCGATCTGCGTCGACTGCGACCCCCGGGCGATCGAACGCCGTATCGAGCACCGGTACCTCGATGTGAAGGCCGACTCGCTGGTCCACGCCCTCCAGCTGGCGGTGGAGGCACGTGACGCCCGCCGTCCGCTGTCCATCGGCGTCCTCGGCAACGCCGCCGAACTCGTCCCGCAACTCCTCGCGATGGGCGCCCCCATCGACATCGTCACCGACCAGACCTCCGCCCACGACCCGCTGTCCTACCTGCCGTTGGGTGTCGACTTCGACGACATGGCGTCCTACGCGGCGAAGGACCCCGCCGGGTTCACCACCCGGGCCCGGGAGTCGATGGCCAGGCACGTCGAGGCCATGGTCGGCTTCCTGGACGCCGGCGTCGAGGTCTTCGACTACGGCAACTCCATCCGGGGCGAGGCCCAACTCGCCGGATACGAGCGCGCGTTCGCCTTCCCCGGCTTCGTCCCGGCGTACATCCGGCCGCTTTTCTGCGAGGGCAAGGGGCCCTTCCGGTGGGCCGCCCTCTCCGGCGACCCCGCCGACATCGCCAAGACCGACCGGGCGATCCTCGACCTCTTCCCCGAGAACGAATCCCTCCACCGGTGGATCAAGATGGCGGGGGAGAGGGTCCACTTCCAGGGCCTGCCCGCGCGTATCTGCTGGCTGGGCTACGGGGAGCGGGACAAGGCCGGTGAGCGGTTCAACGACATGGTCGCCAGCGGGGAGCTGGCTGCGCCACTCGCGATCGGGCGCGACCACCTCGACTGTGGGTCCGTCGCCTCTCCCTACCGCGAGACCGAGGCCATGCTCGACGGTTCCGACGCGATCGCCGACTGGCCGCTGCTGAACGCGATGGTCAACGTGGCGTCGGGGGCGTCCTGGGTCTCCCTCCACCATGGGGGTGGCGTGGGCATGGGCCGGTCCATCCACGCGGGTCAGGTGACTGTCGCCGACGGTACGAAGCTGGGCGGCGAGAAGATCCGGCGGGTACTCACCAACGACCCCGGGATGGGTGTGATCCGGCATGTCGACGCCGGGTACGACATCGCGGAGTCGGTCGCCGACGAGCGGGGTGTGCGCGTGCCGATGCGTGAGGGTGACCGGGCGTGACCCAGGACGGCAACTCTCCGGTGGGGGCGGGCGCTTCGTCGCCGACTGCGGGTCCGGCTGTGCCCACCCTTCACCACTCTCAACTTCGTTCGAGCGGGGGGACCCCCATCGCCCTGCGGAACGACTGCCCACAGTCTGTACGGGGTGCCTCGTTTCATGAGATGTGGCGTGAGCTTCGGCCCATCGGGCGGCATCCCGAGTCCGGTGGTTATCGGCGGTTCGCCTGGACCGGGGCCGATGCCGAGTGTCGGGACTGGTTCGAGGCGCAGGCCAGTGCCCGGGGACTGACCTACGAGGTCGACCGGAACGGTAATCAGTGGGCCTGGCTCGGGGATCCCGTGGAGGGGGACGCGGTGGTCACCGGGTCGCACCTCGACTCCGTTCCCGATGGCGGAGCCTTCGACGGACCCCTCGGTGTCGTGTCCTCCTTTGCCGCGCTTGATGAACTGCGGGCCAGGGGGGCCCGGCTCGACAAGCCGGTCGGCGTCGTCAACTTCGGGGATGAGGAAGGCGCGCGGTTCGGGCTGGCCTGTGTGGGGTCGCGGCTCAGTGCCGGGCGGCTCACCGTCGAGGAGGCGTGGCGGCTGACCGACGGGGACGGGGTGACGTTGCCGCAGGCCATGGAGGCCGCCGGGTACGACCCGGAGGGCATCGGGGCCGACCCGGAGCGGCTCGCGCGGATCGGGGCGTTCGTCGAGCTGCACGTCGAGCAGGGGCGGGCGCTGGGTCTGTCCGGGGACGCCGTCGGGATCGCCAGTGCCATCTGGCCGCACGGGCGGTGGCGGTTCGACTTCCGGGGCGAGGCGAACCACGCCGGAACGACCCGGCTCGTCGACCGGCGGGACCCCATGCTGTCGTACGCGGAGACCGTCCTCGCGGCCCGGCGCGAGGCGCGGCTCGCCGGGGCCGTCGCCACCTTCGGCAAGATCTCCGTCGAGCCGAACGGCGTCAACGCAGTCCCCTCCCTCGTCCGCGGCTGGCTCGACTCCCGCGCCGAGGACCAGGAGACGCTGGACGTCGTCGTCGCCGCCATCGAGGAGGCGGCCCGTGACCACGCCCGGGCGGGTGGGGTCGAACTCGATGTCGTCCGCGAGTCCTTCACCCCCGTCGTGGAGTTCGAGCACGCCCTGCGGGACGAGATCGCCCGCATCCTGGGCCGGGAAGCCGACCTGAAGGTGCCGGTTCTCGGGACCGGGGCCGGACACGACGCCGGGATCCTCTCCGGGCGCGTCCCGACCGCCATGCTGTTCGTGCGCAACCCCACGGGCGTCTCGCACTCCCCGGCCGAGCATGCCGCCGAGGACGACTGCCTGGCCGGGGTGACCGCGCTCGCCGACGTACTGGAAGGGCTGGCCCGCAGGTGACGGAGACGACCTACTGGCTCGAACACGCCTGGCTCGGCACCCATGTCGAGCCCGGCGTGGCCTTGGAGGTGACGGACGGTCGGATCACGGCGGTCCGCACGGGGACGCCCGCTCCGCCGCAAGGGGCTGAGGTGCTGCGCGGCCTCACGCTGCCGGGCTTGGCCAACAGCCATTCCCACGCATTCCACCGGGCCCTGCGCGGCACCGTCCAGGTCGGCTCCGGCACCTTCTGGACCTGGCGCGAGGTCATGTACCAGGTCGCGGACCGGCTGACCCCGGACACGTACCACGCCCTCGCCCGCGCGGTGTACGCCGAGATGGCGCTGGCCGGTATCACCTCCGTCGGCGAGTTCCACTATGTGCACCACGCCCCCGGCGGCACCTCGTACGCCGACCCCAACGCCATGGGAGAGGCGCTGATCGCGGCCGCTCAGGAGGCCGGGATCCGGATCACCCTCCTCGACACCGCCTACCTCTCCTCCGGTTTCGGACAGGCGCCCAACCACCACCAGCTCCGCTTCTCCGACGGCACGGCGGAGGCGTGGGCGGAACGCTGTTCAGTTCTCAAGGACCGGGATCACGCGCGGATCGGTGCGGCCGTCCACTCCGTACGGGCCGTGCCGGCCGGGCAGTTGGCGACGGTGGCGCGGTGGGCTCAGGAGCGGCGGGCCCCGCTGCACGTGCATCTCTCGGAGCAGACGGCGGAGAACGACGCCTGCCAGGAGACACACGGCTGCACACCCACCCAACTCCTCGCCGAAAACGGGGTGTTGGGGCCGAGGGCGACGGGCGTGCACAACACCCACCTCACCGATACCGACATCGCCCTGCTCGGCGACAGCGGCACCGGCACCTGTATGTGCCCCACCACCGAACGCGACCTCGCCGACGGCATCGGCCCCGCCGTGGCCCTGCAACGGGCGGGCTCCCCGCTCTGCCTCGGCTCCGACAGCCACGCCGTCGTCGACCTCCTCGAAGAGGCGCGCGCGATGGAGCTGAACGAGCGGCTGCGCACCCGTACCCGGGGTCACTGGCCGGCGGCGGCCCTGCTGCGGGCGGCCTCGGCCGACGGCCACGCGGCCCTCGGCTGGGACGAGGCGGGCACCCTGGAACCGGGCGCGCTCGCCGACTTCACGACGATCGCGCTCGACTCGGTCAGGACGGCAGGCCCGCCTCCACGGCTCGGCGCGGAGACGGCTGTATTCGCCGCGTCGGCAGCAGATGTGTGCCATACGGTCGTGGGCGGTCGGCACGTCGTACGGGACGGGGCGCACGCCCTCGTACCGGATGTGCCGAAAGCCCTCGCGGACGCCGTCGCAGCCCTGCGCGGATGACCCCACCCCCGTCGCCCCCCGACCCGGACCCCGAGCCCACCGCCGACCAGGCCACCAAGGACGCCATGAGCAGCCCGACGACCGTCAGCCCCGCCAACTCCGCGAGCACCGCCAGCACGCTCATCACCAACATCGCTGCCCTGGTCACCAACGACCCCTCCCTCGGCGACGGATCCCCCCTCGGACTGGTCCAGGACGCGGCCGTCGTCATCGACGGTGAACGCATCGCGTGGACCGGTGATCAAAGCAAAGCACCCGCCACTGACAATCGGGTCGACGCCGGTGGCCGGGCGGTGCTTCCGGGCTTCGTGGACTCCCACTCCCACCTCGTCTTCGCGGGCGACCGGACCGCCGAGTTCAACGCCCGCATGTCCGGCCGCCCCTACAGCGCCGGCGGCATCCGCACCACGGTCGCCGCCACCCGCGCCGCGAGCGACGAGGAACTGGAGGCGAACCTCACCCGTTACCTCCGCGAGGCCCTCCGCCAGGGCACGACCACCTTCGAGACGAAGTCCGGCTACGGCCTGACCGTCGAGGACGAGGCCCGGGCCCTGCGCATCGCCGCCCGGCACACCGACGAGGTCACCTACCTCGGCGCCCACATCGTGCCCCCCGACCACGCCGACGACCCCGCCGCCTACGTGGCCCTGGTCACCGGCGAGATGCTCGACGCCTGTGCCCCGTACGCCCGTTGGGCCGACGTCTTCTGCGAGAAGGGGGCCTTCGACGGCGACCAGGCCCGCGCGATCCTCACGGCCGGCAAGGCGAAGGGCCTGCACCCGCGCATCCACGCCAACCAGCTCTCTTACGGGCCTGGCGTGCAACTCGCCGTCGAGCTGGACGCGGCCAGCGCGGACCACTGCACCCACCTCACCGACGCCGACGTGGACGCCCTCGCGAACAGCCGTACGGTCGCCACGCTGCTGCCCGGCGCCGAGTTCTCCACCCGCGCCGAGTGGCCGAACGCCCGCCGGCTGCTCGACGCGGGCGTCACCGTCGCCCTCTCGACCGACTGCAACCCGGGGTCGTCCTTCACCTCGTCCGTCCCGTTCTGCGTCGCGCTCGCGGTACGGGACATGGGGATGACACCGGACGAGGCGGTCTGGTCGGCCACGGCCGGGGGCGCGCGGGCGCTCCGCCGCGACGACATCGGCCGCCTCACGCCGGGCGCGTACGCCGACCTGCTGCTCCTGGACGCGCCGAGCCACGTCCATCTCGCCTACCGGCCGGGAGTTCCCCTGGTCACGGGCGTGTGGCGGCGCGGGACGCGCGTGGTCTGACCAGGGACCAGGGGAAGGGGATCAGGGGAAGGGGATCAGGGTGCCCCGGCGCGCCACCGCTGCCCCGCACGCCCCGTCGCCTCGGCCAGGAAGACCGAGCCCAGCTTGTCCGGTGTCACCGCCTGGTCCGGGGCGATGGCCGGGCGGATCAAGCCCTGGGAGTCGACCGTGAACCGGAGGTTCTCGCCGTTGTCGCCGTCGAGCGCGTCGCACTCCCAGATGCCCACGCCCTCGTCGGTCCCCCCACGGCTGTCGAGGCAAAGGTCGGGGTCGGCGAAGGACTGGAGGGCGTCCCGGTGTGAGTCGACGCGCCAGCGCTGGGTGTCACGGGAGGAGCAGGTGGCGGTGACGACGTCGGTGCCGTCCTCCAACTCCCCCCGGATGTCCAGGCACAGGCCCGTGGCGACGTTCACCACCTGGGCGTAGGCGCCGTTCAGCGGGGGCCCTGACGGCAGCGACGGTGTCCGGCGGTCGGTGTTCGACGGGCTCGGACTCTTCGTCTGCTCGGGCGGCTTCGTCGGTTTCGGGGACTCCGAAGGACTCTCGCTGGTCGAGGCGGAGGGGGACGGGGATGGAGTCGGGCTCGACGGGACCGGTGACGTCACGCTCCCCGGCGGCGGGTTCGTCGGCGTACCGATGGAATCGGCCGCGTCCGGGGATGAGGAGCCGCCCGAGTACACCAGGAAGACCAGCAGCGGGGCCAGGGCCACCCCCAGGACCACCGAACTCACCACGAGCCGACGGGAGGCGGGCCGCGCCGCCCCGGGCACCGCCCCCGCGCCACCTTCCGCCCCCGCTCCTGTCCTCGGATCCAGCGTCCCCCTCCCCGCCGTGGCCGTATCCGCCGCGGCATCCGACCAGTTGGCGATCGTCGCCGTCACCGGTTCCGCCACCCCGGCTGTCGCCCCTGCTGCCGTCCCGGTCGCGGCCCCCGTCTCCGCCGTCTCCGCCGCCGTCGCCCAAGGACGACGGCGAGGCGTATTCGGCTCTCTGCGCGCGTACGCCGTACCGCCCCACGGCAGCAGCCCCGCCGCCAGGGCCGCGCGCGGGGCGTCCCGCAGGGTGCACAGCTCCTCGTACGCGCCGGTGCAGTGCGCGCAGTGCGCCATGTGGGACTGCAGATCCGTGCTGTGGCGGGGCGTGTCCGGGCGTACGGACTCCTCGATCAGCCGGCGGAAGTCCTGGCAGCGCGGATCATCGGAGGCGGCGAGGCGGACCTTGAGACAGGCCTGGCGCAGGACGTGGAGCGCGGGCTTCTGCTTGTACGCCACGTGGTCGGCGGCGAGACCGAGGAACAGGGCCGTACGGTCGTCGGGTTCACGCTCCACGATGCCGTACCAGATGAGGCCCTGGGCACGGGGCGGCAGAGACTCGAACGCCGCGAGCAGTGGTGGCACCGGGCCGTCGGGACCGGTCGTGCGCAGGGTGTGGAGCAGGGTCGGATCGAGGCCGGTCGCGTGGTCGTCCCGGGCCCAGGCGGCGGCCGACCGGCCGGTCAGGAGCAGCAGTTGGTGCCGCCACGGGACGCTCGGCTCGCTGCCGCGCGCCGTCTCCCGGGTCGCGAGGGAGAACACCTGTGCCGCCAACTGCCGGGCCGCGGACTCGCTCGCCGCGCACAGGCGTGCGTAGGCGAGGACCGACGGGTGGTGGCGTGCGCGGAGTTCGCGCAGGGCCGGGTACGCGAGGGGCGTGTTGGCGCGTAACAGCGCGGTGAGGCGCGCGTCGGACGCGTCCGCGCACCCGGTGCCGTCACCGGTGCCGTCACCGATGTCGTCGTCGGGGCGCTCGTCTTGAGCCCGAGCCATCCTCGTGCCTCCTCGCACCCCCGTGTCCGCCCGTTCGGCCTCCTTGCGTACCGAACAGTCTGACGGGTGACCATAGTGAAGGAAGGTGACTCGTGAGAAAAGGTGTTCCCCGCGGTAAGGGAACGGCAGAATGACGGGACCGGAAACGACTCGGCCGGATACCGGAGGAGCGTCACAACTCCTCCGTTACCCGGCCGGGTTGGGTCACAGTGGCCCCGTGGTCACAGCGGCCCTGTGGTCATTCCTCGACCGTCAGCCCCTTGCGCAGCCGTACCAACGTCCGTGACAGCAGCCGGGAGACGTGCATCTGGGAGATGCCCAGCTCGTCCCCGATCTCGGACTGCGTCATATTGGCGACGAACCGCAAGGAGAGGATCTTCCGGTCGCGCGACGGCAGTTCGGCGATCAGCGGCTTCAGGGACTCGACGTACTCGATGCCCTCGATCCCGTGGTCCTCGTAGCCGATCCGGTCCGCCAGCGCGCCCTCGGAGTCGTCCTCCTCCGGCTGGGCGTCGAGCGACGAGGCCGTGTACGCGTTCGACGCGGCCATGCCCTCGACGACCTCGTCATTCGTGAGGCCGAGGCGCTCTGCCAACTCTCCCACTGTCGGAGCGCGGTCGAGCCTCTGAGCGAGCTCGTCACCGGCCTTTGCCAGGTCGAGCCGGAGTTCCTGAAGACGGCGCGGGACCCGCACGGACCAGCTCGTGTCACGGAAGAAACGCTTGATCTCGCCGACGATCGTCGGCATCGCGAAGGTGGGGAACTCGACGCCCCGGCTCAGTTCGAAGCGGTCGATCGCCTTGATCAGGCCGATCGTGCCGACCTGGATGATGTCCTCCATCGGCTCGCTGCGGGAGCGGAAGCGGGAGGCGGCGAACTTGACCAGAGCGAGATTGAGTTCGACCAGGGTGTTGCGGACGTACGAGTAGTCGTGGGTGCCCTCTTCGAGGGACTCCAGCCGCTCGAAGAGCGTCTTGGACAAGGCCCGGGCATCCACCGGCCCCACCTCGTCGTACGGGGGGATCTCCGGGAGGCCGGCGAGCGCGTCGCCCTGGTCGTGGGCGAGGTCGTCCGGCGTGTCTTCCGGAGAGGGTGCCGACGTCGCCCTCTGGGTATGCGATTCGTCGAGCCGGGGTGACATGATGTCCTCCATCGTTCTCGGCGTATGGCCGCCGATGCCAATTCGTGCACTGCGGTGTGCGGCGCCTCCAAAGCCGGCCGTGTTGATTGGTGTCCCTACTAGCCCTACCCGGTTTCCCGAGGTCGTCGCAAGTGCCTACTGTGGCGAAATGTCCACTCCTGGGCGTTTGTTCGGGTGTCGGAGGGTGTGGAGAAGGCGTAGTGTTCGAGGGCGAGTCAGCAGCCACGACGGGTCGGGAGAGAGACGGCATGGACCGTGGGACGGTCGGCAGCGCACAGTCGGGCCGACTACGGGTCGAGGTGCGGGAAGAGGGCCCCAGCGCCGTCGTGACCCCGGCGGGTGAGCTCGATCACCACACCGCCGATCTGTTGCGTGAGCCACTCGAAGGCTGCCTGGACAAAGGATTCACGCGCCTGGTCGTGGACTGCTCGCGGCTGGAGTTCTGCGACTCCACCGGGCTCAACGTCCTCCTGGGTGTCCGGCTGAGGGTCGATGCCGCGGGCGGCGGGGTCCATCTGGCGGCGATGCTGCCGGCGGTCGCCCGGGTCTTCGAGATCACCGGGGCGGACGCGGTCTTCACCGTTCACGACACCCTCGACGCGGCGCTGGCCGACTAGAGCGTGTGAGTTTGACCGTGTGAGTCGCGCCACGGCTCCCCATGTTTGACGAACCTCACCCCGGTCCGCGCTCCGGACCGCATGTCACTCCGTGACCAGCGGGTTACTCGGGTCACAGGTTCTGTGCCGAAAACGTGGGTGTTCTGACGGTTCGCTCGGGCAGGAGACATCCTGAACGGGTCGGCAGTCGCGACGGAAGCGCGGAAGTACGGATGGCACTTGCGGATGGCACTACGGATGACAGCACGGAACGGCACGTGCCGCGGGTCTTTGTCCCGCACCCTTGATGAGTCCTGAATCGTGAACTGGTGAATCGGTGAGGTGAAGCGCTGATGAGCACCACCCGGCCTTTCTCGCCGGGCGACCGCGGCCCGGAACCGGGTGTCGGCGGCGCTTCCGGGGCGCCCGGAGAGGACCCGCCGACGGCGCCCGCCGGTGCCGCGTCTGCCAGTGCCGTGCCTGTCGGTGCCGCGCCCGCGGCCGCGCCCGCCGGTGCCGTGAACGATGGCCGGTCCCGGCGGCTCGGCTTCGACGGCGAGAGTGGTGTGGTGCCGCTCGCCCGTGACTTCACCCGCCAGGCGCTGTACGCGTGGGGGTGGTTGCCCGCGGCCACCGCCGACCAGCGGGCCGCGGCGGAGGATGTGCTGCTGGTGGTCTCCGAGTTGGTCACCAACGCGTGTCTCCATGCGGGGGGCCCGGCCGAGTTGTGGATCCGGTGCGACAACAAGGTGCTGCGGATCGAGGTGTCCGACCGGGGGGCGGGGTCTCCGGCGCCGCGGACGCCGCATCGGGCGGGGCGGCCGGGTGGGCATGGGATGTTCATCGTGCAGCGGCTTTGTCTTGACTGGGGGGTTGTACGGACTCCTGGGGCTGCCGGGAAGACGGTTTGGGCGGAGTTGGGGGCGCCGGCCTAAGCGCCGTAGGGGGCTTGCGGTTCGGGGGCTGCGGGTCGTTCGTGGTTGCTCGCGCCACGCGGCGGAGCCGCATATCGATACAGCCCCGCGCCCCTTGGGTTTCCCGGGCTCGGCTCAACCGTGAATGTGGGGCCCGGTTCATCGACACATATCCAACACCTGCGTGTGTCTTCCTTCTCCAAGACCCCCGGCGTACCTTGAGCGGCCGATCTGATGTTCCGTCAGAATGTGGGGTGCCGAGGTGTCGTACCGGACGTACCAGAAACGAACCGCCGCGCTCGCGTCCCTCGCGGCCCTGGCCGGCTCGGCGGTGCTGATGGCCGCCCCCGTGGCCCATGCCGAGGTCGTGGACGTCGAGTACAACTGCAAGACGCCGATCGGTGACAAGTCCGCCGTGTCGCCCATCGACATCAAGGGCGTCGAGGAAGGCGGCGGCTACAAGATCACCATGTCCTGGCAGAAGGGCGTCTCGTCCAGCCCGGTCGAACTGGGCAAGGGCGCGATGAGTCCGAGTGCCACGATCAAGCTGAGCGGTGCCGAGAGCGGCACGCTCACGGTGACGGGGCCGGCCAACCAGGAGGCGATTCCGGCCGACACCCCCATCAAGATCAACGACCTGAGCGGGACGTACACCCCGAAGAAGTCCGGAAAGGTCGACTTCACCGCGGGTGTACTCACCATCAAGGCCCTCGGCACGGTCACCACATGCATGCCGGGTAACAACCCCGGCCCGTCCCTGAGCCTCGACGTCACGGCGGCGGCGGGCGGGAGCGCGTCGGGCGGGACGGGTGGCTCGGCCTCGGGCGGTACGGGCGGCACGGACGGTTCGGGTGGCGAGCTTCCGCAGACCGGTCCCCTGGACTCCGCGGTCGCCCTCGGCACGCTCGGCGGCACGGTGCTGCTCGCGGGCACGGCGGGCGTGTTGTGGGTGACCCGCAGGAACCAGGCCGTACGTCGCTGAAGGCGCGAGTCGAGTCGTGACGGGAGCGGTGACGTGGTGAAGGGACGGATGTCCGGGCCGGCGGTGGTGTGCGCGCTCGTGGCCGCCGTGCTGTTCGCCGTACTGCCCGTCGTGCCGTTCGCGGACGTGCCCGCCCGGGCGGCGGAGAAGCCGACCGTGACGCTTTCCAAGTCGCAGTCAGGGGCCGGTGGTTCGATCACCGTGACCGGCAGCGGATGGCGGTCCGAGGCGCTGCTGATGATCCTTGTCTGCGGCCAGGCCGAGCCGTCCCGGGGTGTGCCCGGGGGCACCGACTCCTGTGCCAACGCCGACGGCCGGGCCGTGACCGCCGACGACGAGGGCGACTTCAGCCGGAAGCTGCCGGTGGCCGAGCCGCCGGTACCCTGTCCGTGTGTCGTGCACGTCGCCACCATCACGGGCGAGAAGGCGGAGGCGTTCGCGGTCTTCCAGGTCGCCGGGCACTCGGTGGAGCCGTTGCCCCAGGAGGCGACCGGCGGGCGGCTGTCGGTCCTGACAGACACCCGGTTGAACGGTTCGAGCGGGCTGCTGACCTGGTTCGGCGCCCCGCCCGCCCGCGAGCTGGTCTTCACCGTCGGCAACGTCGGCACCTCACCCGTCGAGAACCCCGTCTTCCAAGTCGGCACCTCCCACGGGGTGTTCGCCCCGCAGTGGCAGGAACACCAGTGGAACGGCACGATCCAGCCGGGCCGCAAGGCACGCATCACCCTGCCGGTGGAGCTCGCCGCCGGGGCCCACGGCGACTACAGCGTCTCCCTCACCTACGGCGGCAAGGTCCTCGCCGAACACCCCTGGGGCGTGGGCCGCCCCTGGGGCGTCACCCTCTTCTGGCTGATGCTGTGCGTGGTCGTACCGGCCGCGCTGTTCCGCATCGGCATGGCGGTGGTGGACCGGGTACGGCCGGGGGGTACGACGCCGTCCAGACGAAGCGGCCGACGGCTCCCCGAACTCGCCTTCCGTCTGCCCCTGTTGGGCACGTCGAACGGCGCCCACTCCCGCACGACACCCAGCACGACCGCTCGTACGACCCCGACCTTGCCTTGGTTCACGCCGGACACCGATCCGGGGGCGACGGCGTCGGGGCAGCTCTCCGCACCGCAACACCCACCAGAGGAAAGCCCGACGACTCCGACGACCGAGACGAGTCAGACGAGTCGGATCAGGAAGGGAAGCACGTGAGAGCCGTGAGAGCTGTGAGAGCACAGCGAAGAGCGAGTGCCCTCGGGGTCGCTTTGCTGCTCGGCGGGGCCGGGACCCTGCTCGGCGCGGCCGCGGTGCCGGCGTACGCGGCGGAGGTGGCGTTCGCGACGAAGTGCGTGCCGCCGGCGGCCTCGGGGCTGCCGCCCGTCGAGGGGACCACCAAGGTGGAGATCACCGCCCCACAGACGGCGAAGGTCGGCGAGGAGGTCGAAGTGGTGTGGAAGTTCGTCCAGGCGGCTTCCAAGAACCCCGACCTCATCGACCTGCCTGCCAACTCCGTCCAACCGAGCGGCAAGCTCAAGGCCGCCGGGGCACAGACCGCCGACATCGCGATGCTGGGGCCGCGCGAGAACCCCGCCATCCCCAAGGGCGGCGCCATGGCGCTGTCCGCCATGAAGGGCACCCTGAAACTGACGGCGCCCGGCGCGGTGACGCTGACGCCGGACGCGTACACCATCGACGTCTTCACCACCAAGACCGAGTGCGCGCCGACCGCCCCGGTGACGGCCGCGGCCACCATCAACGTGACAGCGAGCGACGGGAGTACGGGTGGTGGGAGCGGCACCGGTGGTTCGAGCAGTACGAACGGGGGCTCGTCCGGCGGGAACACCGAGGGCGGGACGACCGAGGGCACGACGAACACCGGCGGCAACAGCAATGGCGGTACGAACACCGGCGGTACCAGCAATGGTGGTACGAACACCGGCGGCGGTGGCGATGACACCGGCGGTGGCGGCGGCTCGGGCGGCGGCGACGGGCAGACCGACTTCCCCGGCAAGGAGGTCAAGGTCCCGTACGACTGCAAGACGCCCATCGGCGACAAGAGTGTGACCTCGCCGGTGCAGATCGACGCGAAGAAGGACGGGGAGAGCTACGACCTCACCGTCCAGTTCAAGAAGTCGGTGATGGACAGCCCGGCCGACATCCCCAAGGACTCGGTGAAGCCCTCCATGGAGGTCGTCCTCGGCGGCGCCGACGAGGGGTCGGTCCACGTCGAGGGCCCGACAAACGCCGAGGACATCAAGGCGGGCGACCCCATGGAGATTCCCGATCTCACCGGCACCTACAAGCCGGGCGCGACCGGTGAGTCCACGCTGGCCCCGGGTGTCCTGACCATCACCGCACTCGGTACGACCACGACGTGCACCCCGGCCGAGTCGCTGGTCTCACTCACCCTCGACACCACACAGCAGCCGGGCGGCGCCTCGGGCGGTTCCTCGTCATCCGGTTCGTCCGGTTCGTCCGGCACCGCGGCCGGTACGCCGGGTACGTCGAGCACCGCCTCCGGCGGCACGAGCGGAGGCCTCGCGGACACCGGCTCGGACGGCAGGGGCACGCTCAAGGCTCTGGCCCTCCTCGCGGGCACCACGGCTCTCCTCGGCGGCGCGATCTTCACGTTCATGCCGCGCCGGCACCTGCGCTGAACGTCCGAAGGGCTGCCGTACCCACGGGCACGGCAGCCCTTCAGCCGGGGCTTGAGAGGTGGATCACAGGTAAGAAGGGGGCTGTGACGCGGCCACCGCCGGAATTCCTCCGGACCTTCACCATCCCCACTCCGGATCGCCGCCGACTTCGATCACGCCCGGTGGAGGCCTGTCGGAGGTAAGAAATGCGCCGGAGAACGGTGTGAAGCGCGCTTGCCGATCACCCTCCACCTGCGGTTCTCGGCGGACTACCATCACTGCATGACCCGTGTACTGCTCGCCGAGGACGACGCGTCCATCTCGGAGCCGCTGGCTCGCGCACTGCGCCGGGAGGGGTACGAGGTGGAGGTCCGCGAGGACGGCCCCACCGCGCTGGACGCCGGAATGCAGGGTGGTGTCGACCTGGTCGTCCTTGACCTGGGGCTTCCCGGTATGGACGGCCTGGAGGTGGCCCGCCGGCTGCGTGCCGAGGGCCACACCATCCCGATCCTCATCCTGACCGCGCGCGCCGACGAGGTGGACACCGTCGTCGGCCTCGACGCGGGCGCCGACGACTACGTCACCAAGCCCTTCCGGCTCGCCGAGCTGCTGGCCCGCGTCCGGGCCCTGCTCCGGCGCGGCGCCGCCGAGCCCCAGCAGCCGCCCGCCACGCACGGCGTCCGCATCGACGTCGAGTCCCACCGCGCCTGGATGGGCGACGAGGAACTCCAGCTCACGGCCAAGGAGTTCGACCTGCTGCGGGTGCTGGTGCGCGACGCGGGCCGGGTGGTCACCCGTGACCAGCTGATGCGCGAGGTCTGGGACACGACGTGGTGGTCGTCGACGAAGACGTTGGACATGCACATCTCCTGGCTCCGCAAGAAGCTGGGCGACGACGCGGCGAACCCGCGCTACATCGCGACGGTACGAGGGGTCGGCTTCCGCTTCGAGAAGAACTGAGGCGTGGCCGTCCCAGCCGCGGGCAGTCGTGCGGTGGGGCGGCTACCCACCCCGCTGTCGTAGCCGCGGGCAATCGTGCCGCTGGGGCGATGGGGGCACCTGCCGCTCATGGGGGTCCCTCCCGCTCGAGCGAAGTCGAGAGTGGGGGAGGGTGGGCGCAGCGGCACCCTGCACGCGCCGGTAAGCGAAACCCGCCCCCGCCCAGCCCCGGCCCCGGGTGCCGCACATGGCAAAGGCACACTGGACCATGTAAAACACCCCGCCCGCCCGGAGGGCAACCGTGCGTCGCCGCCTCATTCAGTCCACCCTCGCCGTAGTCCTCGTGGTCATCGCGGTCTTCGGCCTCTCCCTCGTCATCGTCGAGACCCGCACGATCAGCAACAGCGCCCAGGAACAGGTCGAATCCGAGGCGGTGCAGCTGACGAGCATCGTGGACAGCCGCATCATCGGCGACGAACGCATCACGGCCAAGGTCCTCCGCGACCAGGTCGGCGACGACCGCTACGCCCGTATCGAGATCCCCGGCCAGCCCCCGATCGAGATCGGCGAGAAGCCCACCGGTGACGTCATCCGCCACCAGGCCACGGGCGAGAAGAACGAGATCGTCACGGTCGAGGAGTCCCGTTCGGCGGTGAGCCGCGAAGTCGGCCGTACGCTGCTGATCATCGCGGCGGTCGCCCTGCTCGCCGTTGTCGCCGCCGTCCTCCTCGCCGTACGCCAGGCCAACCGCCTCGCCTCCCCCCTCACCGACCTCGCCGAGACCGCCGAACGCCTCGGCTCCGGCGACCCGCGGCCCCGCCACAAGCGGTACGGCGTCCCGGAGCTGGACCGGGTCGCGGATGTGCTGGACTCCTCCGCCGAGCGCATCGGCCGCATGCTGACCGCCGAGCGGCGCCTCGCGGCGGACGCCTCCCATCAGCTGCGTACACCGTTGACCGCGCTGTCCATGCGGCTGGAGGAGATCACCCTCACCGACGACCCGGCCACGGTGAAGGAGGAGGCGCACATCGCGCTGACCCAGGTGGAACGGCTGACGGACGTCGTGGAGCGGCTCCTCACCAACTCCCGTGATCCGCGCAACGGTTCGGCCGTCTCCTTCGAGCTCGACGAGGTCATCAAGCAGCAGCTGGAGGAGTGGCGCCCGGCCTACCGCAGCGCCGGCCGTGCCGTCGTCAGCTCCGGCAAGCGGCACCTTCAGGCTGTGGGCACGCCCGGCGCGGTCGCACAGGTGCTGGCCGCGTTGATCGAGAACTCGCTCATGCACGGTGGCGGCACGGTGGCGTTGCGCACTCGCGTGACCGGGAACCAGGCGGTGATCGAGGTCACCGACGAAGGGCCCGGTGTTCCCGCCGACCTCGGGGCGCGGATCTTCGAGCGGGCGATCAGTGGGCGCAACTCCACGGGGATCGGGCTCGCCGTCGCCCGCGACCTTGCGGAGGCCGACGGGGGGCGCCTGGAGCTGCTCCAGGCGAAGCCGCCGGTGTTCGCGTTGTTCCTGTCGCGGACGCCGAAAATGCCGTCAGGTGTGGAGGAACGGCCGGTTCGGTAAGGGTTCGCCATGGCGCCGTAGCTCCGGGGCGTAATTGCGCGACTGCGGGTCTGATGTGGTTGCTCGCGCCCACGCGGCGGAGCCGCAAATCGATACAGCCCCGCGCCCCTTCAGGGCGCGCTGTCCTCAGTGGCGTTCGTAAGGTGCCGTTGATCGTTTCACCGCACCCCCTGTAAGGGCGGGTGGGTGGGCCGACTCCGTTTCGAGGAACGATTCCGCGCGTGCCACCGCCGCTCGCGCGGGCAGTGCGCGGAACACCCACGTGCGGTACGACCAGAAGCGGAAGAGGGTCGCGATGCCGATGCCGAGGAACTTGAAGATGTTGCTCTGCAACGGGCTGTCCCAGTCGAAGCCGTACGTCGCCGTGTAGAGGACGCCGTTCTCGATCACCAAACCCACCGCGCTGAACAGCAGGAAGAGGGACATCTCCTTCGTACGGCCGCTCTTGTCGCGGTCCCGGTACGTGAAGTAGCGGAAACCGACGTAGTTGAAGGCGATGGCGACGACCGTGGCGATGACGCTGGCCCGCACCACCTGAAGGTCGGTGACGTGCCGTACAAGGTTGAACACGGCGAGGTTCACCAGCAGCCCCGCACCGCCCACCGCCCCGAACTTGACGACCTCACGTACGAACTGGTCGATCCGTCGGCGCAGGACGCCGCGGGGCTTCCCATGAGGCCCCGAGGTGGTACTTCCCATCGTGCGCGGCCCCCGTCGCTCGTTCGGTCTGTTATGTCCGAAGTGAGTTGATCTTCGGTCGAAAATCACTGGTTCAGCCATGCTAACCAGCTCCCCTTGGCAATGCCTGTGGGGCTGCTCACAGCCCGGGCCCAGGGCGGAAAAGGCGGGGGAAACCGGACACCCGGGAGTGGCCGATTCCGCGGCCGATACCCTGGGGGTGTGACGTTCCCGGTAGTCGGCATGGTCGGCGGGGGGCAGCTCGCTCGTATGACACACGAGGCGGGCATCCCGCTCGGCATCAGGTTCAAGCTTCTCAGTGACACCCCTCAGGATTCCGCGGCGCAGGTGGTGAGCGATGTCGTCATCGGCGACTATCGCGACCTCGCCACGCTCCGTGCGTTCGCGCAGGGCTGCGACGTGATCACCTTCGATCACGAACACGTACCCACAGAGCATCTACGGGCCCTGGAGGCGGACGGCATCCCCGTACGCCCGGGCCCGGACGCTCTGCAGCACGCCCAGGACAAGGGCGTGATGCGGGCGAGGCTCGACGCGATCGGCGTCCCGTGCCCCCGGCACCGGATCGTCGCCGATCCGGCGGATGTGGCGGCCTTCGCCGCCGAGGGGCTCCCCGAAGGGGCCGAGGGCTACGGATTTCCGGTCATCCTCAAGACCGTCCGCGGCGGCTACGATGGCAAGGGCGTGTGGGTCGTCCGCTCGGCCGAGGACGCCGCCGAGCCGTTCCGCGCCGGCGTCCCGGTCCTCGCCGAGGAGAAGGTCGACTTCGTACGGGAGCTGGCCGCGAACGTCGTACGGTCCCCGCACGGCCAGGCCGTGGCGTACCCGGTGGTCGAGTCCCGGCAGGTCGACGGCGTCTGCGACACGGTCATCGCGCCCGCCCCCGACCTGGACGAGGCGCTCGCCCTCCGCGCCGAGGAGATGGCCCTGCGCATCGCGAAGGAGCTGGACGTCGTCGGTCACCTCGCCGTCGAGCTGTTCCAGACCCGCGACGGCCGCATCCTCGTCAACGAGCTCGCCATGCGCCCCCACAACTCGGGCCACTGGACCCAGGACGGCGCGATCACCAGCCAGTTCGCCAACCACGTACGGGCCGTTCTCGACCTGCCACTGGGTGACCCGCGCCCGCGTGCGCCGTGGACCGTCATGGTCAACGTCCTCGGCGGTGACTACCCCGACATGTACTCCGCGTACCTGCACTGCATGGCCCGCGACCCCCAGCTCAAGATCCACATGTACGGCAAGGACGTGAAGCCCGGCCGCAAGGTCGGCCACGTCAACACCTACGGCGACGACCTCGACGACGTGCTGGACCGCGCCCGTCACGCCGCCGGTTACCTGAGAGGCACGATCACCGAATGAGCCCCGTCGTTGGCATTGTCATGGGGTCGGACTCCGACTGGCCCGTCATGGAGGCCGCCGCTCAGGCCCTCGACGAGTTCGAGATTGAGTTCGAGGTCGACGTCGTCTCCGCGCACCGGATGCCGCGCGAGATGGTCGCGTACGGCGAGGAGGCCGCGGACCGGGGGATCAAGGTGATCATCGCGGGTGCGGGCGGCGCCGCCCATCTGCCCGGCATGCTCGCCTCCGTCACCCCGCTCCCGGTCATCGGCGTCCCCGTGCCGCTGAAGTACCTCGACGGAATGGACTCCCTGCTGTCGATCGTGCAGATGCCGGCCGGTGTGCCCGTCGCGACCGTCTCCGTCGCCGGCGCCCGCAACGCCGGTCTGCTCGCCGCCCGCATCCTGGCCACCCAGGACGAGGAACTCCTCGGCCGTATGCGGGAGTTCCAACAGGAGCTGAACGACCAGGCCACCGAGAAGGGCAAGCGCCTGCGCGCCAAGGTCGAGGGCACCGACAACGGCTTCGGCTTCGGCAAGTGACCGAGTGGTCGACCGAGTAGTGACCGAGCAGTGACCGATTAGTCGATGAGCAAGGCGGGGGAGACGGGGGAAATGAACATGACGTATCTGGAGGAAGCCCGGGAGCTGCTGCGGGAGTTCCCCGTCGCCGACGGGCACAACGACCTGCCCTGGGCGCTGCGCGAGCAGGTCCGCTATGACCTGGACGCCCGCGACATCGCCACCGACCAGAGCGCCTATCTGCACACCGACCTGGCCCGGCTGCGTGCGGGCGGGGTCGGGGCGCAGTTCTGGTCTGTTTATGTCCCCTCGGATCGCCCCGGGGCCGTGCCCGCGACCCTCGAACAGATCGACTGCGTACGGCAGTTGATCGACCGCTACCCGGCGGCGCTGCGGGCCGCGCTGACCGCCGCCGACATGGAGGCGGCCCGCGCCGAGGGCCGCGTCGCCTCCCTGATGGGCGCCGAGGGCGGCCACTCCATCGACAACTCCCTCGCCACCCTGCGGGCGTTGTACGCGCTCGGCGTCCGCTACATGACGCTCACCCACAACGACAACATCGCCTGGGCGGACTCGGCGACCGACGACCCGGCCGTCGGCGGTCTGTCGGCCTTCGGCCGCGCGGTCGTCCGGGAGATGAACCGCGAGGGCATGCTCGTCGACCTCTCCCATGTGGCGGCGACGACGATGCGTGACGGGCTCGCCACCTCCGTCGCCCCGGTGATCTTCTCCCACTCCTCGTCGAGGGCCGTCTGCGACCACCCCCGCAACATCCCGGACGACGTCCTGGAGCGCCTCCCCGCGAACGGGGGAGTGGCGATGGTGACCTTCGTCCCGAAGTTCGTGCTCCAGGCCGCCGTCGACTGGACGGCCGCCGCCGACGAGAACATGCGCGCCCACGGCTTCCACCACCTCGACACCACCCCCGAGGCCATGGCGATCCACCGCGCCTTCGAGGAGCGGAACCCGCGCCCGGTCGCCACGGTGTCCACGGTCGCGGACCACCTCGACCACATGCGCGAGGTCGCCGGCATCGACCACCTCGGCATCGGCGGCGACTACGACGGCACGGCCTTCACCCCGGACGGCCTCGACGACGTCTCCGGCTACCCGAACCTGATCGCCGAGCTCCTCGACCGCGGCTGGTCCCGGACCGACCTGACCAAGCTGACCTGGCAGAACGCGGTACGTGTGCTGGGCGCGGCCGAGGACGTGGCCCGTGATCTGCGCTCCCGTACGGCCCCGTCGAACGCGACGCTGGAGCAGCTCGACGGCTGACACCGGGGTCGGTCACCCCCGAATGACACCCGGGTCGGTTTACCCCCGAACGCCCCACCCACCAGGAAGGCGGGCGGCCGCCGTGCCACGGTGACGGTAACTGCGTTCACCGACCGGCTACGGAGGTCCGCCATGGCAGACCTGCAGGACGAACTCGAAGCGACAGCGGAAGCGGGCGCGCTCGACGCGCCGCCCCGCGCCGAGACGGCCGAGGTCACCCGCGACGGCACCAAGGCGCCCCCGGCCGCGCCCGAAAGGCTGGAGGACCTGGAGAACCTGGAAGGCCAGGAGGAGGACCTGGAGGATCCGGACGGGCTGGAGGATCCGGACGGGCTGGAGGATCCGGACGGGCTGGAGGATCCGGACGGGCTGGGGGAGGCGCACGAGTTCCTCGCCGCCCACCCCGTGGCCGACGGCTACAGCGGGCTGCCCTGGGTGCTGCGCCATTTCCCCTCGTACGACCTCGAACTGGGCGAGGGCGGCGTGGACACCGATGTGCCGCGGATGCGCAAGGGCCACATCGGCGCGCTGTTCTGGTCGCTGCACCTGTCGGATCGGCTGACGGGCGAGCGCGCCGTCGGCGCCACCCTCGAACAGCTGGACCTGGTCCGGACGGTGGTCCACGCCCATCCCGAGGGCCTGCGGCTCGTGCACAGCGCGGGGGAAACCACCGACGCCCGCAACTGCGGCCGCATCGGCATCCTGCTCGGCCCGGCCGGGGCCCCCTCCCTAGGCGACTCCCTCGGCATCCTCCGCGCCCTGCACGCCCTCGGCCTGAAGGCCGTCACCCTCGCCGGCGCCTCCTGGGCGGGCGAGGCCGGGCTGAGCCGGTTCGGCGAGGAAGTGGTCCGCGAGATGAACCGCCTCGGCGTCCTCGCCGACGTCTCCGGCGCCTCCGAGTCCACCGTCCGCCGGGCCCTGGCGGTCTCCCGCGCCCCCGTCCTGTGCACCCGCTCGGCGGCGGCGGCCCTGCGCCCCCACCCCGTGAACCTCCCCGACGACCTCCTCGCCGTACTCGGCGAGGCCCACGGCCTGTGCATGGTCCCGCTCACCGCCGAACAGACCGGCCCGTCCATCCGCGACGTCGCCGACCACCTCGACCACGTCCGCGCCATCGTCGGCCCCGAGTGCGTGGGCCTCTCCGGCACATACGACTCCGGCGCGGCCCACCCCCAGAACCTGGCCGACGCCTCCTGCTACCCCCGCTTGGTGGCCGAGCTGATGCACAGAGGCTGGTCCCAGGACGACCTGGCCCTCCTGACCTGGGGCAACGTCCAACGAGTCCTCCGCACCGCCGACTTCACGGCCAGAGCCGCCCAGGACCGCAGAGAGGCCTCGACGGCGAAGATCGGAGATCTGGACGGCTAGGGGGTGTCCGGCTCAGCTCCGGCAGAGGCAGAACGGATGCCCCGCCGGATCCGCGTACACCCGGAAGCTCCGCTCACGGTCGTCCGCCTCCAACGGCCGCGCCCCCAACGCCAGCACCTCCTTCTCCGCGGCATCCATGTCGTCCACGGTCAGATCCAGATGAAACTGCTGCGAGTGGTCCGGCGCGGGCCACTCCGGCGGCACGAACCCTTGCGCGGCCTGGAACGCCAACGCCACCCCACCCCCCGGCAGCTTCAGATCGACCCAGTCCGCCTCCTCGACGACCGTCCCGCCGAGCACCCCGGCATAGAACCCGGCGAGCGCGACCGGGTCGGGACAGTCCAGTACGACGACATCCAGCTTGGCGATGGCCATGGCCTTCTCTCCTCGGCTGCGAGACGCGGTTACCTGTGGAAGCAGGTAACCAGTAACGGTTACCTGGAGTCGGGCACCGACGCCTGGACACACCGGAAAGCCGGCCGTGGCCGGCCCACGCCGGCCACCCACCGCACCGCCCGGTGACCCCGCTCGGTGAACCCGGCCCCGTGGGCCCTACGCGGTAGGGCGCCCCATCGCCCGATACGTCCACCCGGCCTTGCGCCACAGCGCCGGGTCCAGCGCGTTGCGGCCGTCCAGCAGCAGCCGATTCGACGCCACCTCGCCCAGCGCCGCCGGGTCCAGCTCGCGGAACTCGCGCCACTCGGTGAGGTGCAGCACGATGTCGGCGCCCCGTACGGCGTCGAGCGCGGTGTCGGCGTACCCGAGGGTCGGGAAGATCCGCCGGGCGTTGTCCATGCCCTTGGGGTCGTACACCGTGACCTGGCCGCCCTGGAGATGGATCTGCCCGGCGACGTTCAGGGCGGGTGAGTCGCGTACGTCGTCCGAGTCGGGCTTGAAGGTGGCGCCAAGGACGGCCACGCGCTTACCGAGGAAAGGGCCACCGCCCAGCGCCTGCCGGGCCAGCTCGACCATCTGCCCGCGCTGGCGCATGTTGATGGAGTCGATCTCGCGCAGGAACGTCAGCGCCTGGTCGGCCCCCAGCTCACCGGCACGGGCCATGAACGCCCGGATGTCCTTCGGCAGACAGCCGCCGCCGAAGCCGATGCCGGCCCGCAGGAACTTCCTGCCGATCCGGTCGTCGTACCCGATCGCCTCCGCCAGCTTGGCGACATCGCCCCCGGAGGCCTCGCACATCTCGGCCATGGCGTTGATGAACGAGATCTTGGTGGCGAGGAAGGAGTTCGCGGAGGTCTTCACCAGCTCGGCGGTCGGGAAGTCGGTGACGACGAAGGGCGAGCCCTCACCGACCGGCGTCGCGTACACCTCCCGCAACAGCTTCTCGGCGCGCTCACTCCGCACCCCCACCACGATCCGGTCGGGGTGCAGCGTGTCGTTCACGGCGAAGCCCTCGCGCAGGAACTCCGGGTTCCAGGCCAGCTCGGCGTCCTCCCCGGCGGGCGCGTGCTCGGCGAGATAGGCGGCCAGCCGGTCGGCGGACCCGACGGGCACGGTCGACTTGCCGACGACCAGCGCCGGGCCCGTCAGATGCGGGGCGAGCGCGGCGAAGGCGGCGTCGACGTACGACATGTCGCAGGCGTACTCGCCGTGCCGCTGCGGGGTGTTCACGCACACGAAGTGGATGTCACCGAAGGCCGCGACCTCGGCGTAGTCGGTCGTGAAGCGCAGCCGCCCGGTGGACCCCTCGATTCCGGCGACATGGTTGCGCAGCAGCTCCTCCAGCCCCGGCTCGTACATCGGGACCTCGCCCCGGCGGAGCATGTCGATCTTCTCTTCGACGACGTCCAGGCCCAGCACCTCGAAACCCAGCTCGGCCATGGCCGCGGCGTGCGTGGCGCCGAGATAGCCGGTGCCGATCACAGTGATCTTGAGGGCCATGGAGTGCTCCTGGGATATACGGCCGTGAGTGCGCTGCACGAGCATAGTCGGGGCGTGTTCGGGCCCCTCACGGGGGAGTTTCTCCTTGTCTTTCGCCTTGTCCTTCTCCTTGTCGCCAAGCTCACGTATCACTCGCGTGGACGGACCCCTAAACTTTGAGTTACTTAACGGTAGTTAGCGTCAGGAGCGTGAGAGTCCGTGGCCGGATCGGCTGATTTCGACCTGTACCGCCCGTCCGAGGAGCACGACATGCTCCGCGACGCGATCCGTTCCCTCACCGAGGCCAAGATCGCCCCGTACGCCGCCGCGGTGGACGAGGAGGCCCGCTTCCCCAGGGAGGCGCTTCAGGCGCTGGTCGCCAGCGACCTGCATGCCGTCCACGTACCCGAGGAGTACGGCGGCGCGGGCGCCGACGCGCTCGCCACGGTCATCGTGATCGAGGAGGTGGCCCGCGCCTGCGTCTCCTCCTCCCTCATCCCGGCCGTCAACAAGCTGGGCTCGCTCCCGGTGATCCTCTCCGGCTCCGAGGAGCTGAAGAAGAAGTACCTGGGCCCGCTCGCCAAGGGCGACGCGCTGTTCTCGTACTGCCTCTCCGAGCCGGACGCGGGCTCCGACGCGGCCGGCATGAAGACGAAGGCGGTCCGCGACGGCGACCACTGGATCCTCAACGGCGTGAAGCGCTGGATCACCAACGCCGGCGAGTCCGAGTACTACACGGTGATGGCGGTCACGGACCCCGAGAAGCGCAGCAAGGGCATCTCCGCCTTCGTCGTCGAGAAGTCCGACGAGGGCGTCTCCTTCGGCGCACCGGAGAAGAAGCTCGGCATCAAGGGCTCCCCGACCCGCGAGGTCTACCTCGACAACGTCCGCGTCCCCGCCGACCGCATGATCGGCGACGAGGGCACGGGCTTCGCCACCGCGATGAAGACCCTGGACCACACCCGCATCACCATCGCCGCCCAGGCCCTAGGCGTCGCCCAGGGCGCCCTCGACTACGCCAAGGGCTATGTCCAGGAGCGCAAGCAGTTCGGCAAGGCGATCGCCGACTTCCAGGGCATCCAGTTCATGCTCGCCGACATGGCCATGAAGGTCACCGCCGCCCGCGCCCTGACCTACCAAGCCGCCGCCGCCTCCGAGCGCGGCGACAGCGACCTCACCTTCCAGGGCGCCGCCGCCAAGTGCTTCGCCTCCGACGTCGCCATGGAGGTCACCACGGACGCCGTCCAGCTCCTCGGCGGCTACGGCTACACCCGCGACTACCCGGTCGAGCGCATGATGCGCGACGCCAAGATCACGCAGATATACGAAGGCACGAACCAGGTCCAGCGCATCGTCATGGCCCGCAACCTGCCGTAAGGCGCGCCCTCCCGGGCCGACCGTGGCCCTCCGTCCTCTCCGGCGGAGGGCCACGCGTGTTTCCCGGCGACGGTCGTCGCTCATCAGCGTCGATGCTCAACTGCGCCCTTTACCGCGTAGGCCGGGGTCTTGTCACATCTCGGGACGGGTCCCGGCGCCCTGGCCTACTGTCTGTGCTCCTCGGTCACGCGTCGGATGCGTGTGAACTCGCGGGGGAGCAGAGGCCGTTCATCCGGACGAGCGTCAACTCACCCCGTGTGCCGCCAAGTTTCTTAAGGGGGTGGGGCATGCCTACGGGTGCCCTGATGGACCGCCAAGAGGTCGCTCAGAGCATCGAGGACCTGGCCGAACGGCCGGCCCTCGGGACCCGGAAGGACGAGCTGACCGCCCTCGCGGACGCGCTTCGGGCCCCGGACGCCTCCGCGCTCGAACCGTGGTCCGAACTCGATCTCCTCGCCGCCTACGCGCGGCCGGAGAGTCTCCACGCGGCCCAGGACCAGGTGCCGGAGCACAAGGCCTGGATCTATGCCGAAGGCGCGCTCGGTTCGCTGGTCTTCGTACCGCTGCTCCTCACCTGGTACGGCCTGACCCAGGCCTCCAGCGCGTACGAGGCGCTGACCGGAGCGGACCCGAAAGCCGCCTCCCGGCCGTTCCTGCAACTCTGGCAGTCGGGTTTCGAGGGGCACCTCACCGGCGCCTTCACCTTCGGCCACGTGGCGATGAGCGCCACGGCGGCCATCGCGCTGCTGTTCACCCTGATCCTCCTGCACGGTCTGCGCCGGTCCGCCGTGACCCACCGGGAGGAAGCCGCGGAGCGGGCCTGTGAAGAGCTGATGGCGCGGCTCGTACCGGCACTGACCTGTGCCCAGCTGCTGGTCAACCAGCAGCGGCACGGCTCACCGCAGCGCTTCGCCGCCGAGCTCTCCTCGGCGGCCTCGACCCTCAACAAGCTGGGCAGCAAGGCCATACGCCTACAGCAGGACCTGACGTCGGCGGCCTCGGTCGTGGGCGGTGCGGTGGAGGCGGCAGAGCGACGGCTGGCCGGGGTGGACACCTCCATCCGGCCCCTGGAGGCCGCGGCGGGCCGCATCGAGGCCGCCGTCAGCGACAGCGGAGTGCAGGTCCGCAAGGCGCTCGACGACGTCCGCGACGCCAGCAGCGGGGTGCGGCTCGCCGTGGAGGGCGCCGGCGGCCGCGTCGAGGATTCGGTCACCGTGCTGGCCGCGGCCCAGCGCGCCCACACCACGGGCATGGAGGTCGCCTCCGACGTCTCCTCCCAACTGCTGGGCAGGATCGGCGAGATCACCGAGGACACGGCCCGCGCGGTCGAGGAGTCCCAGCAGGCGGTGCGCGAGCTGGGCGCCCACACGGAGGCGCTGCGCGCGGCGGCCGAGGGATTCGCGCGCCTCGCCGACGCACTGCGGACGGACCCGTCGTTGCGGCTGGTGCGGGTGACCGACGTCCAGGACCAGGACCAGGACCAGGACCAGGGCCATCAGGACCCCGGACAGTCGGCTCCCGCGGATCGGATTCCTGAGCCCCCGCAATCGCCTCCGGCGCTCCCGGTCGAGGCTCGACCCCGCGGGAAGGGGCTGTGGGGGCGATGGGGATGAAACAGGTGACAGGGATGAAACGGGCTACGGAGTCGAAGGGCCGCCGGAGGTTCGAGCCGCTGCACCTGGCGGGGTGGCTGTTCGCGGACATGCTGCTCGTCCTCGCCCTGGTGGCCATGGGCGACCAGGCCGATCCGCTCGCCGCGAAGCCCGCCACAAAGCCCTCGCCCTTGCCCTCACCGTCCGCCTCGCCTTCGCCCTCGCCTTCGCCCTCGGCCTCGGCGAAGCCCAAGAAGCCCAAGGGCCCGCGGGCCGTCGTCCGGACTCCGGTCAAGGTGGCCATCAACGCCAGGGCTGGAGACAAGGACGCCATCCTGCGCGGGCTGCGCAAGGTGACGGAACGGTACGACGGGCGGCAGGCCGCCTTCGTGCTGACCTTCGGCCGCCACCCCGACCCGGGGGGCGGAGGGGCCTACGCCCACGAGGTCAACGCCCTGCTGGAGAAGGCCCGTCCGGACATGTTCCGCGGCGCCACCACACGCGACTTCTGGAAGGGCGGAGCCTCCTCGGGCCACGCCGACATCGAGATCTACTTCTACACCTACTGACCCACGCCTACTGACCCACGCCTACCGACCCACGTCCCGGAGGTACCGACCTTGCAGATCCTGCCCTTCTACCTGCTCTGTGACGAGTCGGGGTCGATGATCGGCGAGTCGATCGATGCCATCAACCGCGCTCTCCCGGACCTGCACCACGAGATCAGCACCAACCCCACCGTCGCCGACAAGACTCGCTTCTGCCTCATCGGATTCTCCGACACCGCCACCGTGCTGCAGCCGCTCGTCGACCTCAGCGACATCGACGAGGTGCCGGCGCTGGCGGCCGGTGGGCTCACCTCGTACGGTGACGCGTTCCGCACGCTGCTGCGCTGCGTCGAGGCCGACGTGGCCGCGCTCAAGGCGGAAGGCCACGAGGTGTACCGCCCGGTGGTCTTCTTCCTGTCCGACGGCATCCCCACCGACGAGGACTGGGAGCAGGCGTACAAGGAGCTCACCGAGTCCCGGTTCTGCCCCAAGATCATCGCCTTCGGCATCGGCGAGGCGCAGGAGTCCACGATCGCGCACGTCGCGAACTTCCGGGCGTTCATGCAGCAGGACAGCGCGGTGTCACCGGCCCAGGCGCTGCGCGAGTTCGCGTCCAGCCTCACGCGGTCGATCGTCCGCTCGGCAGGGAGCATAGCGGCGGACGGCGGCGACGGGTTCACCCTGGCCGTGGACGACACCGTGCCGGGGTTCTCCACCGTTTCCCTCGACAAGCTGTGAGGCCGTACCGATGGGAGAGGACAGAAACACCGCGCGCATGAACGCCGGAACGTCCCACGCCGCCCTGGAGCCTTCCGATCCGCCCGATCCGCCCGATCCGCTGGACGAGACGTGGCGGAGCGTCGGCCAGGTCTTCTCCGAACCCCTGCGGCAGCCCGTCCCACCAGCCACCACCGTCACCGAGGCCACACCGCTGTCCCCACCCCCACCCCCACCCCCACCCCCACCCCCACCCCCACCCCCACCCCCGTCGGACGGCGCAGCACCGCACATCCCCGTCCTGGGAGTCCCACGTCACTCCGGCCCGAAGCCGCCCCTGTATCCGGCGGAACCCCGTCACATCCCGGCGGTGCGCCGTGACCCGACCGCGGCCCTGATCCCCGACATCGTGGTGGACGGGGCCGCCTACGGCTCCCTGACCGTGCGAGCCGCCTCCGTACGCGGCGACTCGCACCGCTACCAGAGTGAGCCGCGCCAGGACTCCCTGGCGCTGACCCGCATCGGAGAGCCCGGCCGTGACGAGCTGCTGCTGCTCGCCGTGGCGGACGGCGTGGGGTCGGCCGCCCGTTCGCACGTGGGCTCACAGGAGGCCTGCCGACTGGCCGCGCTGCACCTCGACGCCGCCTCCGCCGAGCTCACCGAGGCGCTCCGCACGGGCGACCAGGACGGATTCGCCTCGCTGGTGGAGACCCTGGTGCAGCGCGTCGGAACGCTCCTGACCCACCACGCCCGCGAGCGGGGAGACGATCCGGCCGCGTACGCCACCACCCTGCGCTGCCTGCTCGTGCCCCTGGACCCGGAGATCCGCACCCGCGGATTCCTGGCCGTCGGCGATGGCGGCACCGCGCTGCTGCGCGACGCCGAGTGGTATCTGGCCGTGACGGATCCGGAGCACGGTGACGACGGGATGATCGACACCCGCACCGCGGCATTGCCGCACGACCACGGCGTACGCGCTCGCCTCCTCGGCCCGGCTCTCTCCGGCGACGTACTGGTCCTGTGCACGGACGGCTTGTCCGCACCGCTCGCCGGGGACGGCGGGATGCGGGACTTCCTGCGCTCCGCCTGGGGTTCCGGGACCGCGCCCGCGCCGGCCGACTTCCTGTGGCAGTTGCAGTACCGGGTGAAGTCGTACGACGACGACCGCACCGCGGTCGTCCTTTGGGAGGGCACGCCATGAGCCCCGTCGACGGAGCCGATGTCCCCCTGCACACCCTGGCCCTGGGTGACCGCATCGGCGACGGCGGCCAGGGCGAGGTCTTCGATGTCACCGGCCCGGGACGGCTGCTGTACAAGAGCTACCGCGAGCCGCACAAGGTCGACGGCAGGGAACTCGCCGCCCTCGTCGCCCTCCGCCAGGGCCTCGCCCCCGCCGACCGGGACCGTCTGGACCGGGAGACCGCCTGGCCGCTGTGCCGGGTCGTGGACGGCGGCCGGGTGACCGGCTTCCTCATGCACCGTGCGCCGGACAGCATGACGTGGCGGACCTCGCGCGGCGACACCCGGCTGAACGAGCTGTCGTACCTGCTCCGGGCCCCCAAAGCCGCATGGCAGGCCGTCGCGCAGCCGACACCGGCGGAACGCCAGGCCCTGGTCGTGGCCGCCGTGGAGCTGTTCGAATGGCTGCACGCGCTGGGCCTGGTCGTGGGTGACGTGTCGCAGGCGAACGTGCTGTGGACCGTACGGCCGGGGCCCGCCGTACACCTCCTGGACTGCGACGGCGTACGGCTCGTGGGACGTCCGCCGGTCCTGGAGCAGGCGGACACACCGGACTGGCACGACCCGCTGGCCGTGCCCGGGACGGTCACCGTCGACAGCGACCGCTACAAGGTGGCCCTGCTGGTGGGCCGTGTGCTGAGCCAGGACGCGTACAGCGCCCCCGGCCGGCGGCTGGAACCGCTGCCCGGCGTGCTCGACGACCGGCGCGAGCACGCGGTCAGGGCCCTGTGGGACCAGGCGGCCGAGCCGCGTGGTGAGAGACCGCACCTCGGTCAGTGGCGTATCGCACTGGCCGGCCGCGAGACGATCAGACTCGCCGCCGCCGAGCCGGCCGTGCGGCCGCCCGTGGACCGCACGAAGTTCGACGGTCCGCGCAGACGCGGGCGGATCAGTCTGCGGGACTGACCCACCGGATCCTGTGGCGCGGCAGGGTGATGAGGCGTAGGACGGAAGTGCACGGGGCCCGCCCCGGGCCCCCGCTCCCACCATCCCCAGGAGGAGCCATGAAGCAGCAGGCCGGAACGATGACCGCGATGAGCAAGGAGATGCAGGACTGCGTCGACGCCTGCATGACGTGCCACAGCGTGTGCGAGGAGACCATGAGCTCCTGCATGCAGGCCGGCGGCCAGGCGCAGATGCAGATCATGCGCGCGCTGATGGACTGCGCCGAGATGACCCGTATGTGCGCGGACATGATGATGCGCCGCTCGCCGCTGTCCGCCGAGATGTGCGCGATGTGCGCCCGCGCCTGTGACATGTGTGCCGAGGCGTGTATGTCCATGCCGGACGACCAGCAGATGATGCGCTGCGCCGAGGCGTGTCGCCGCTGCTCCGAGACGTGCCGGACGATGGCGGGCGCGACCGCCTGACCCTGCCGTACGACCGAGGGGCACCCCGTCCACGGGGTGCCCCTCGGTCGTACGGCAGGGTCAGTTGCTCGACACCGTCACCGTCTCGTCGTTCTTCAACTGCTCCACCAGCTGCTTCACCTTCGTGGTGTCCCACTGGAGGTTGCCGTTGGCGGAGTTGCCCGAGATCGGTATGTTCATGGACTTGCCGTCGCCGCCGGTCACGCCCTTCATCGCCCAGAACATGTCGGCCAGGTCGTACAGGCTCATGTCCTTGTCGACGATCAGGGTGTCCAGACCCGCGCTCATCGTCGGGTACAGCTTGAACGGGTTCAGCACCGTGCTCGGCGTCGCGGTCTGGTTGGCGAGGGCCGCGAGGAACTTCTGCTGGTTCTTCGTACGGTCCAGGTCGCTGCCCGCGAGGGCGTAGCGGGTGCGGACGAAGGCGAGGGCCTGTTCGCCGTTCAGGGTCTGCGTGCCCGCCTCGAAGTTGGCACCGGACTTGGTGTCCTTCATGCCGCCCTTCGGGATCTCGATGTCCACGCCGCCGACCGCGTCGACGATGTTCGCGAAGCCCGCGAAGCCGATCTCCACGTAGTGGTCGATGTGCAGGCCCGTGTTGGCCTCGACGGTGCGGACCAGCAGCTCCGGGCCGTCCTCCGCGTACGCCGCGTTCAGCTTCACCTGGCGGCCGGTGCCCTCGAACGTCTTGCCGGACTCGGAGCCGACGAAGGTCGGGATCTCGACGTTCGAGTCGCGGGGGAGGGATATGAGGGTGGGCCCGCCCGAGCCGGTGTGCAGGATCATCATCGAGTCCGTGCGCTTGCCGTCGGCGGACCCGGTGTGGAGTTCCTTCTTCTGCTCGTCGGACAGACCCTCACGGCTGTCGGAGCCGACGATCAGGTAGTTGGTGCCCTCGCCCGCCTCGGGCCGTTCGATGACCTTGGAGAGGTCGACCTCGCGGTTCAGCTTGGAGTCGGCCCAGAAGTACGTGCCTATCGTCGTCGCCAGCAGGACGACGGTGACCGTGATCGCCGTCACCTTGATACGGCGGCGCCAGTCCGGCGCGGGACGGTCACCGCGGCCGCCATGGCCACCGGGAGCGCCCGGGCCGCCGGAGCCGTACACCTGGCCGGTGTTGTAGTCGCTGTTGGGGCCGCCGCCGTACTGGTCGGGGCCGTTGCCGTAACCGTCACCGTACGAGTCGCCGTACGACGGCTGTTGTGGCACGCCGCCCTGCGGGGGTGCCGACGGGCCGCGACGGACCTGGCGCATCACACGCGCCCCGTCGGGCTGTGCGCTCGCGCTTCCGTGTCCGTAGCCGCCACCGCGGTTGTTGCCGGACCATCCCTCGGGCCAATCGTTCATGCGCCCCAGTGTGCAGTGCCGAGCTGTGTCGTTTACAAGGGTCGACGAAAAACAAGGGCAGGGCTGTTGCCAAGCTGACACAAATCGCACGCATGTGTAGAGGGCCGGACACCCCGCGGTTCAGAGGCGCCTGCTACGGAGCGCACGACACCTCGTTGCCCTTCAGCACTCCGGCCTCGTCCTGCTGAGGATCCTCAACCCGTACCTTCTGCACCTTTTTGAAGTCCTTGCCCGCGATGACCTTCATGGTGGGGCCCTGGCCGCGTACCGTGCGGAGTTCCGCGCCGGGGAGGGCGGTGGCCAGGGACTTCGCCGAGCGGTCCCAGCGGGGGTCGTAGAGGACGACGGTGCGGCGAACGTCACTTTGGGGGGCGTTCACGGGGGTCTTCGTGGTGCGGAAGCCGGTGGCCGCCAGCTGCTTGTCCATCGCCCTGCCGAGGCCGGACACCGTCGTGCCGTTCGCCACCTGGACGCGGATCTGCTGAGGGGCCACGTCGACCTGGACGTACTTGACGCGGGTCTTGTAGGGGGCGAGGGGGCGGTCGTCGCGGAGGGCCCTGAAGAGGCGGTCGGACTTGGTGCCGTCCCACTTGAGGGTCGAGCCGATGCCCTTCACGGGGTAGCCCATGCGCTCGATGGGGACGGTGGTGAACTCGGAGGACGCGGGCGTGAGGTTGCGCAGAGCGCGGCCGAGGTCGATCAGCTCGCCGGTGCCGAACTCCTTGTCGGCGCGGACGGAGCCGAGGACGGCCCGGGTGATGTCGCGGAACTTCATGGGGTTCAGCAGCACCCCGGAGGACGTCGCCTGGGACATCAGGGACGCCATGAAGCGTTGCTGGCGCTTCATACGGCCGAGGTCGGAGGAGCCGTCGGTGTGGCGGGAGCGGACGTACTGGAGGGCCTGGCCGCCGTCGAGTTCATGGGTGCCGGCGGGGAGGTCGAGGCCGGTGTAGGAGTCCTTGAGCGGCTCGGCAGTGCAGATCTTGACGCCGCCGAGGACGTCCACGGTCCGCATGAAGCTGGTGAAGTCGACCTCCACATAATGGTCGATCTTCACCTTGGTCATGTGCTCGACCGTGCGCACGGTGAGCTGCGGGCCGCCCTCCGCGTAGGCCGCGTTCAGCTTGATCGGATGGGCCGGGTGTTTCTCGCCGGTGGATTGGTCGGTGTGCGCGGGGGCCTCGGCGTACGAGTCGCGCGGCAGGCTCACGATGCTGGCCCGCTCACGGTCCTTCGCGATGTGGACGATCATCATCGTGTCCGTGCAGTGGCAGGGCTCGCCGCCGAGGTGGTACCTGCGGCGCTCCTCCTCGCTGATCCTTTCGCGGCCGTCGGTGCCGACCAGCAGGACGTTCATGCCGTGGCCCGCCTCGGGTCGGTTCTTCATGTCCTTGAAGGCGTCGACCCGGGCGATCTCGCCGTCCAGGCGCGTGACGACCGCGTGCCCGATGCCCGCGGCGGCCAGCACCACCACCGACAGTGTGGTCGCCGCCCGCATGGCCCAACTCGTCCTCCGTGGACGCACGGGCGGTCGGGGCTGCGGGGGCCGGGCGGGGTGGCGGGGCGGTGTGGGCACGGGAGATACCTCCGCGAGACCGGTCGGGGGAGTGGGGGATCCGTGAGCACCGTAGGGCCATACGATCTGCGGCCCGTCCCGGCGACCGGGCGGGTCGCGTTCGTGTCCCCCGTTCGCGGTAACGTGAGCCCCCTATGAACGCCAAGCCCGACGTGCGGCTCCCCGCCGTGTCCGTGATCATGCCTGTCCTCGACGAGGAGCGGCATCTGCGCGGCGCCGTCCAAGCGATCCTCGCGCAGGAGTACGCCGGTGAGATGGAGGTCGTGATCGCCCTCGGTCCGTCCACGGACCGCACGGACGAGATCGCCGCCGAGCTCGTGGCCGAAGACCCGCGCGTGCACACCGTGCCCAACCCCACCGGTCGTACGCCCGCCGCGCTCAACGCCGCGATCGGAGCCTCCCGCCACCCGATCGTCGTCCGCGTCGACGGCCACGGGATCCTCTCGCCGAACTACATCGCCACCGCCGTACGGCTCCTGGAGGAGACCGGCGCGCAGAACGTCGGCGGGATCATGCACGCCGAGGGCGAGAACGACTGGGAGCACGCGGTCGCGGCGGCGATGACCTCGAAGATCGGGGTGGGGAACGCGGCGTTCCACACGGGCGGCCAGGCCGGTCCGGCCGAGACGGTCTACCTCGGCGTCTTCCGGCGCGAAGCCCTTGAGCAGCAGGGCGGCTACAACGTGGAGTTCATCCGCGCCCAGGACTGGGAGCTGAACTTCCGGATCCGTGAGGCGGGCGGGCTCGTCTGGTTCTCGCCCGAGCTGCGGGTGTCGTACCGGCCGCGGCCCAGCGTGAAGGCCCTCGCCAAGCAGTACAAGGACTACGGGCGTTGGCGCCACGTCGTCGCCCGCTACCACGAGGGCTCCATCAACCTGCGCTACCTCGCCCCGCCGACCGCGGTGTGCGCGATAGCGGCCGGGCTGCTGGTGGGCGGCCTGCTGACCCCGCTGGGTTTCGTCGTCCCCGGCGGCTACCTCGCGGCGATCGTCGCGGGCTCGATCCCGGCCGGCAAGGGCCTGCCGCTCAAGGCCCGCCTCCAGATCCCCATCGCGCTCGCCACGATGCACATGTCCTGGGGCTTCGGCTTCCTCACCAGCCCCAAGTCGCTGGCGAAGAAGGTCATCGCGTCCCGCCGCCCGGCGGTGCTCACCGAGAGCTGAGCGCGAAGGACGTACGAGTCGGGGCCCACA
>NZ_VTHJ01000050.1:41143-77023 GCF_008386495.1 Streptomyces tailanensis
TGCCTCCTTGTTGGCGCCGTTCAGCACGTCCGCCGACTCCGGAGTGGTGTCGTCCGTCTTCTCGGCCTTGTACGTCTTGCCCTCGCGCCAGTCGGCGCCCACCACGAGGGTGACGCCGCTGACGTCCGTGGACTTCTCCACCTGGCTCAGCGGGATGCCGAGGGCATCGGCGACGGCCTGGGCGTCGCCCTCCAGCTCGGCGCTCGGGTAGCGCACGACGGTCTTGTCCTCGGCGGTCGCGGTGCTCGCGTCGGACGAGGCCTTGGCGAAGCCCTCCTCGACGAGGAGCTGGGACACCGTGCTCGCGCGCCCGCTCACCATTCCGAGCGTGGACGTCATGGTGCCGTTCTGCACGAGAACACCGATCTCGTCCTTCTCCGCGGCCGGGTCGTCGGAGGTCTCCTCCTCGGCCGACGCCGACGCCGAGGCCGACGACTCCGACGTGTCCTTCTCGTCCTTGCCGTCGAGCGCGATGTCCTCCCGCACCAGCCGGAACAACTTCTCCGCGTCACCCTCCTTGGGCACCACACGCGCGCCCACATAGGTGTACGGCATCGTCGTCATCGTGATCCGGGCCGGCTCGACCTTGCGCAGCTCCGTGCTGAGGGCGTAGAGCTTCTCGACCTTGGCGAGGCCCTCGTCGACGGTGAGCGCCTGCGTGGCCTCCTCGGCGAGCCCCAGCAGCTTGTCCGGGTTGCTGATCGTGGCGTTCTCGCGCAGCTCGCGGACCATCGCGTTCATGTACATGTGCTGCGCCTTGGCGCGCGCGATGTCGCTGCCGTCCTCGAAGCCGTACCGGGTGCGCAGCCACTGCAGGGCCTGCTTGCCCTGGATGTACGTGGTGCCCTTCTCCAGCTTCAGCCCCGAGCCCTTGCCCGTGCTGGTGTGCGAGTAGATGTTGTCGGTCACACACACCGGCACACCGCCGATCGCGTCGGCCATCGACACCACACCCGCGAAGTCGACCATCATGAAGTGGTCGATGTGGATCCCGGTCAGCTCCTGCCAGGTGGCGACCGTGCAGCCGGGGCCGCCGCGGCCCAGCGACTCGTTCGTCATGACCCGGCCGTTCGACGCCTCGTACACCTCACCGGTGTCGGGGTCCGTGCACTTGGGGATCTCCAGCAGGGTGTCGCGGGGCATGCTGATCACCGACATGTTGGAGCGGTCGGCCGACAGGTGCAGCAGCATCTGGACGTCGGCGAGCGGGGTGGAGCCGAAGGTCTCCTTGGCGCCGCCGAGTTCCTGGTTCTCCTTGGTGTCCCGCGCGTCGGAGCCGATGAGCAGGATGTTCAGCGGGGTCTGACCGAACGCGTTGGGGGTCGGCTCGGCGATCTTCGTGTCGCCGAGGTTCAGCTTCTCCTTCTTGATGTTGCTGTTGAGGTGCTCGTAGTAGAGGTAGCCGGAACCCGCGGCGCCGAGTATGACGACCGACAGCACCATCGCCGACCAGCGCAGAACCCGCCGGCGGCGAGGCCTACCGGGGGTACCGGCGCGCTTGAGCTCACCGTCGTCGCCGTCTCCACCGTCCTTTTTCCCGCCGCCCCGCCCGCGCTGTTCCGGGACTCTGGCGCCCGCGCCCTCCTCGTCGTTCGAACCGCCTTCCCGGCCCGGACCCGTCTCGTCGGACTCGGACTTCTCGACGCGCGGCCGCCCCCCGTCCCCGCGCACGTCGCTCCGTACCATCTCCCTGCCCCTCCCCACCCTGCCGTGCCGACGGGACCGTCCCCGCCTCCTGTTGGACCTTCGAGACCCCGACCGGGATGTACTCATGTCCTGTTGAACTCGCCGCGTGTCCCGGTCGGATGACATCCGCCACGGGCGCGCACCGGACCGGGCGGGCGCTTCCTCGCGCCCGCCCGGTACCTCACTTCACCACTGCGTGCGTCTTGTCAGACGCGATACGACCCCGTCAGGTCAGCACCCAGCCGTCAACTGGCGCACTTTTCCTTGTCCGCGGTGCTCTTGTCGACGTCCAGGTTCGCCGCCGACGATCCGTTCAGCGGGACCCCGGCGCCCTTGAAGTCCTTGCCCAGGGTCAGCACCATCGCGGAAACCCCCTGGGAGGTCTCCTCGCTGTTGCCCTCGCCGGGCTTCAGCGCGGACGCGGACAGACCCATGAGGTCGGCCAGCTTGCGCGCCTGGTCGGCCTGGTCGGGGTCGTACGCGAGGGTCGTCTTCGACAACGTCTTGTCGGCGTTGCCGAGCTGGCTCGACTTGATCACGCCGACATCATTCTGCAGCCAGTTAAGGGTTTCCTGTGCGCTGCCCGCGGGTGCGCCGCCGTTGTAGACGTTGACCCGGACCTCGGAGGCCTCGGCGCGCGTGCCCTTGAGCTTCGCGGCCTCCTTCTGTTTGGCCTGCTTCTTCACCTCGGTGAGGGAGATGTCGTTCTTGACGGTCTCGAAGAGCTGCTTGGCCTTGCCCGGCGTGGGCAGCACGGTCGCGCCGTCGGTGTTGTCGACCACCGGCACCGTCGTGAACGAGATGTTCTTCGTCTTGACCTTGCCGACCTCCTGGCCGAGCGAGGCCAGCTTCTTGATGTCGGAGATCCGCGAGTCGACGGACAGCGCGCTGGTGGCCGCCTCCGCGAGGTTCAGCACCTTCGTCGGGTCGGTGAGCGTGTCCTCGGACTTCATCTGGCGGATCATCGAGCTGAGGAACTGCTGCTGCAGCTCGATCCGGCTCAGGTCGCTGCCGAGGCCCACGCTGTAGCGGGTGCGCAGGAACGCCAGTGCCTGCTCGCCCTGGATGGTGTGCTTGCCCTCGGAGAGGTTCAGCTTCGACTTCGAGTCCTTGATGGGCTTCGCCAGGCAGACCTCGACGCCGCCGATGGCCGTGGAGAGCGTCTTCACCGCGTTGAAGTCCGCCACCATGAAGTGGTCGAGCTTGATCCCGGTCAGCTCGGTGACGGTCCGCATCGTGCAGCTCGGCGTACGCCCGTCCTGGCCGAGGCTCGTGTTGAACCGGACGTCGTCCGTGCCCGCGATGGTCTTCTTGGAGCCGTCCTCCTGCTCGGTGGGGCAGTCCGGGATGTCCACGATCATGTCGCGCGGGATGCTCATCGCGGTCGCGTTGGAGCGGTCCTTGGAGACGTGCAGCAGGATCGTGGTGTCCGCGTGGCCGACGCTGTTCGCGTCGCCGTACTTCTCGTTGCCCTCACCGGTGCGCTTGTCCGTGCCGATCACCAGGAGGTTGATCGCGCGGTCCTTGCTGAAGCCGCCGGTGCTCGCCCCGTCGTCCGAGATCTTGTTGATGTTGTTGTTGAGGTGCTGGTAGTAGAGGTAGCCCGCCGCGCTCACCCCGACCAGCAGGAACGCCAGCGTGCCGCCCGTCCACACGAGTATCCGTTTGCCCGTGGACTTCTTGGGCTTCGTACGGCCCCGGCCGCCGCGCCGGCCCGGTAGCGGCTCCTCCTCCGCCGGGGCGCCCCGCCGGCGGCGCGGTCCGGGGACCACGTCGGGGACGTCCCGGGTGCCCGGCAGCGTCGCGGAGCGCGCGGGCCGGCCGGCCGCTCTCGCGCCCGCCGCCGCGGGTGTGGCACTGCGCGGCCTCGGCACCCCTGACTGCGGTGCGGAAGGGGTCAGTCGCAGTTCGTATTCACCGGTGCTCGGGTTGAGTACCCACTGGTCTGCGGGGTCGATGTCGTCCGCCCGCCCACGGCCTTGCGCGTCCACGGTTGTCTGTTCCTCCGTCGGGGCCACGCGGCGTCTTCCCCCTCAAAAGACGCTCGGGTCTCGCTGCAAGTGGTGCGTGACCGAAAGGCCTGACACACCGGATCGCTCACACTAGCCGCACGATCAGGCGCCAAGCGACGGCGGTGAGAAATTCCACGTCCCTACAACTGGGCAATCTGCCCATTTCCTAGTGCATTTGTTCCTTGTGTTGACGTGCGTTTTACCTGCGGAGACCCGCCTCGGTCACTCACAGGCCTCCTCGGCGGCCGTACTTCCGCGAAAAGTGGGCATCGGATCGGGAGTGACGGACGACATGAGAGAGGGCCCTCCCGAAAGCTCCTCTGCGGGCAGTTCCCGCGCCACCGCGACCGGGGCGTCGGAACGCAATCGGTCGAAAAGCATCTCCGCCGCCGGCTCCACGAGTTCATCCCGATTCGCGTCCTGTGCATACGACTTCCGGGGAACAGTAAGGAATTGCACCTTTTCCGTGGGGATCGTGCGCATTCCGCGTACGAGGTCGTAGAGCCCGCGCAGACTCGCCAGTCCCGGGTCCGTGGTGAGCGACGACGTGGCCGCGTCGAGCACCGGATACAGCTTCACCGGGTTCAGCAGTACGTCGTTGCCCCGCACCTTCGCGGCCAGCGCCGCCAGGAACCGCTGCTGCCGGTCCATCCGCTCGGTGTCGCTGCCGTCGCCCAGCGACTTCCGGGCCCGCACATACCCGAGCGCCTGCTCGCCGTCGAGCTTCACCTTGCCCGCCGGGAGCCACAGTTTGGCGGCCTTGTCGTGGATCGGCTCCGCCAGGCACACCTCCACGCCGTCCACGGCGTCGACCATCTCCTTGAACCCGCCGAAGTCCACGACCACGTGGTGATCGACGCGGATGTCGGTCAGCTTCTCGACCGTCCGGACGGTGCAGGCCGAACCCCCGCTCTGGAAGGCGCGGTTGAACATCGTGAACACCGGCTCGGTCCGGCTCCCGTCCGCCCGCCGGCAACTCGGCACCTCGACCATCAGATCCCGCGGCAACGACACCGCGGTCGCGCTCCGCCGATCGGCGGCCAGATGCAACAGGATGGTCGTGTCCGACCGTTCAGTACCGGAATCCCGCCCGTACTTGGCGTTCTCGTCGCCCGACCGCGAGTCCGACCCGATCAACAGGATGTTCTGGGCGTCCCGCACCAACGCCGTCGGCCGCTCCCGCTCGAACCGCGCCAGCTCGTCCGCCGCCGTCGTGTCCGACGTGATGTTCCCGTCCAGCTTCTCGTACGCGACCCACCCGACCCCCGCCGCCCCCACGACGAAGGTCACCACCCCCCACGCCGTCCACCCCACCCACCGCCGCCGGCGACGACGTATGGGCCCGTGCCCGGTGTGAGAACCTCCCACACCGGGCCCGAGCACACGCGTCCTGCCTCCGACGTCGTCCACTTCCGGCCACCCCTCACGGCGTACGAGCGAGTCGTGCTCTTACGACGATGGCGCGGGAGGGGTTCGGGGGGAGGGTGGGGCTAGGCCGAATGGGGGACAGGGGAGAGGGGGGCCGTGTCGCTTACGCTGCGGGCAACCGCGCCCCAAAGGGGCGCGGGGCTCTGTCGATATGCGGCTCCGCCGCGTGGGCGCGAGCAACCCCAACCAACCCGCAGCCGCCCTACGACATCACCCCCCCTACGGCGCTATCGCGCGACCACACTCACCCGCTCACTCTCGATCCGCTTGGCCAGCGCATCCTCCCCCAACAGGCCAAGGTTCCGACACAACACCACAGACCCCCCGGTCGCGAGCGGCCCGTACAACCCCGCGGCCACCCCCTCCCACGTGTCGTACCCCAGCCCCGACAACAACCGCGACCCCGGCCCCGTAAGCCCAAGTGCCCCAGCTTCATCCCGGGCCCGCTCGACAACCTCCGCCCCGCTGAACTCCCGCCCGGCCACGATCAAGGCGGCCTCCTCGGGATCGACAGGCGCGTACGGAACGAACCGGTCCCCTTGAGACGGCACCTCGACGGCGTAGTCGACGAACCCCGCCGGAGTCTGCGGGAACCGCCCCCCGAGCGGCCGCAACGCGAGGGCGACCCGTTCCCCGGAGCACTCCCGCGCCGCCTCCAGCGTGTCCGGTCCGCTCACCACGATGTCGGCGGCCCCGGGATGCCCGGCGACATCGGCGACGACGCCCACCGACGAGCACGCGAGCAGCCACACCGCCGTCTGCCAGTGCGCGGGCAGCAGCAGCGCGACCCGGTCGCCCGGCTCCGCGGACAGCTCGCCCTGAAGCAGATTCGCGGTCTTGGCCACCCAATTGGCGAAGGTGGCCACGGACAATTCGACACGTTCACCCGTGGCGTCGTCGTAGAAGGTCACCAGGGGGCGCGCGGGATCCGCGGCGAGCGCGGATCGCAGCAGGTCGGCGGGGGTGCGATCGGTGGCGTTCACACGCGTAAGCGTACGCGGGGACGGGGTGCGGGCGGGTCCCCGGGCGGGCCGGACGGGCCACCGGTTCGGCGGAGCGGAGCCGATGCTCCGTCAATTCCGCGATGGACAGATATGTATGACTATGCCCAAGATCAGGCGTATGCGTAGTTCTCGATTCCTCGCTTCCTCGATCGGCGTCACCTGCGCGGCGGCCCTCGCCCTCCCGGCGGCCCTGCCCGCCACGGCATCGGCGGCGCCCCAGGCACCCCCAGCGTCCTCGGCTTCCTCGGCGGACGCGACCACAGAAAGAGCGATCACACCCGCACGAGCACCCGCCCCCGCGCCCGGCAGCACCCAGTCGCTCCCCCTCGTCCCGTTCCGCGCCGAGCGCGGCTTCGACGGCTCGACCGCGGTCGAGCAAGGACTCGAACGGCGGGACGTACGCTCGTTCTCGCTGGTCGGTGTCGTCTGGGACGACCCGGACGCCGAATTGCAGGGCCGCGTCCAGGTCCGTACGCGGGCGAAGGGCACCGCCCGCTGGTCCGGCTGGCAGGACGTCGAGACCCACAACCACGAGCACGCCGCCGACCCGGACACCGTCGAACGAGCCTCGGGCCGGGTGCGCGGCTCGACGGCCCCGCTGTGGGTCGGCCCATCGGACGGCGTCGAGGTGCGTGTACGCGCCGAGACCCCGGGCCGTACGGCCGCCCCCGGCGTCCAGTTGCTCCCGGACGGCCTACGCCTGGAACTGATCGACCCCGGCTCCGACATCCCGGAGGCCGCCGTCACGCAGGGCGCCGTCACGCAGGGCGCCGTCACGCAGGGCGCCGCGGGACCGGGCGCCGACACCCCGCCCATCGGCGCGCCCGTGGACACCCCGAGGCTGGGCACGCTGACCGCCGAGGCGGCCGCCGCCTCCGCCGTCAACGCCGATCTCGCGCCGCTCGGCGCCACGGCGATCCCGGCGCTGTCGCGCGAGGAGACAGAGGCGGAGCTGATGGCCCTGGAGCCGGGCGTGAAGCCGTACATCGGTCCGCGTCCGCGTATCGTCACGCGCCGTGGCTGGGGCGCCGACGAGAAGCTGCGCGAGCGCGACTTCCTCTACATGAAGCGGGTCAAGGCGGCCTTCGTGCACCACACCGCCTCCGGCAACAACTACCGCTGTGCGCAGGCACCCACCGTCATCCGCAGTATCTACCGCTACCACGTGGTGAGCAGCGGCTGGCGGGACATCGGCTACAACTTCCTCATCGACAAGTGCGGAACCATCTACGAAGGCCGCGCGGGCGGCGTGGCCAAGGCCGTCATGGGTGCCCACACCCTCGGTTTCAACACCAACAGCATGGGGATCGCGGTTCTCGGCAGTTACGGCTCCGTCAAGCCGCCCAAGTCGTCGGTGACGGCGGTCGCTCAACTCACCGCCTGGAAACTCGGTCTTTACCGGGCGAACCCGAATGGCAAGACATACCTCACTTCCGGTGGTGGCAATCTCTACCGAAAAGGTAAGAAGGTACGACTGAACGTGATCTCCGGCCACCGGGACGGGTTCGCGACCGAGTGCCCGGGGGGGCGCCTTTACGGAAAGCTCGGCGCGGCACGCTCGGCGGCCGCCCGCTACCAAGGGCGGTAGCGCGGCGGCAGGTTGAAGGGGGAAAACGGGGCTTCGGCGCCCGGAGGAATCCGATGACCGGCCGGAGGTCATCTCACACGGAGAACGGAGACAGGCCGAGGGCACGCCCGCCGTGCCCTCGACGGACACCACCACTGACCTGCGAAGCGTCAGGTCAGTGGCCATCCGCACGGCTACGAAGGCGCCATGGAACGGTCTGCATACACTGGCCGGTCGAATGACAGTTCGGCCGGTCCCGGCAGGAAGCAGAGACGACAGGTGACAGAAGCGATCCTCCTGGTCGGCGGCAGAGGTACCCGACTGCGTCCGCTCACGGTGCACACTCCGAAGCCCATGGTCCCGGCGGCCGGAGTCCCCTTCCTCACACACCAGTTGGCCCGGGCGAAGGCGGCGGGAGTCGACCACATCGTCCTCGCCACCTCCTACCTCGCCGAGGTCTTCGAACCCCACTTCGGCGACGGCTCGTCCCTCGGCCTCCACCTCGAGTACGTCACCGAGGAGGAGCCCCTGGGCACGGGCGGCGCGATACGCAACGCCGCCTCGCACCTCCACTCCGCCCCCGAGGACCCCGTCCTCGTCTTCAACGGCGACATCCTGACCGGCCTCGACATCCGCCGCCTGGTCCACACCCACGAGACGACGGGCGCGGATGTGTCGTTGCACCTGACCCAGGTGACCGACCCACGCGCGTACGGCCTGGTACCCACCGACGAGACGGGCAGGGTCCTGGCCTTCCTGGAGAAGCCGCAAACCCCCGAGGAGATCGTCACCGACCAGATCAACGCGGGGGCGTACGTCTTCCGCCGCTCGGTCATCGACACGATCCCGGCGGGCCGCCCGGTCTCGGTCGAACGCGAGACGTTCCCGGACCTGCTGGCGGCAGGCGCCCACCTCCAAGGCATGGTCGACTCCACGTACTGGCTGGACCTCGGCACCCCCGCGGCCTTCGTACGAGGCTCAGCCGACCTCGTCCTGGGCCGGGCCCCGTCCCCCGCCGTCCCCGGCCGCTGCGGCGACCGCCTCGTCCTCCCCACCGCCCGCGTCGCAGGCGACGCCAAGCTCACCGGCGGCACGGTGGTCGGCGAGGGCGCCTTCGTCGGCGAAGGCGCACGCGTCACTGGCAGTACGGTCCTCGCGGGCGCTGTCGTGGAACCCGGCGCCGTCATCACCGACTCCCTCATCGGCGCCCGCGCCCGCATCGGCGAACGCTCCATCCTCACCGGCACCGTCGTCGGCGACGGCGCGATCATCGGCGCCGACAACGAACTCCGCACCGGCGTCCGAGTCTGGTGCGACGCCCAAATCCCCACGGGAGCGCTCCGCTTCTCGTCGGACCAGTAAGCGCGAGAGCTCGGATGGGTGGGGTTGTGCGGGTGCGGGTGCGGGTGCGGGTGCGGGTGAGTGGCGAGTGCGGGGCGGGGGCTGGTCGCGCCCACGCGGCGGAGCCGCAAATCGACACAGCCCCGCGCCCCTAAGAACAACGGCCCTGCGGGCCGTTGAAAAACTGGGGCGCAGCCCCGTTTTTCAGGGGCGCGGGGAACTGCGCGAACAACCCCCACTCACCCGCACCCGCCACACAACCCCACCTCCCGAGCTCGAAGGCGAAACGGGGTCGAAGGGGCAGCGCCCCTGGATGCGGGTCCCCCGCTCGAGCGGAGCCGAGAGTGGGGGAGGGACGGGTAGGGGCGGCGGGGGCGAGAACCCCACCCAATCCCTACAGGCGCCCAATATCCACGCGAGGCATCCGCGGAGCGCGCCGCGCCGGCCCCCGCCCCGACAACAAGATCAACCGAGCCGCCCGATGCCGCTGCCCCACATACGGCTCCAACAACGACAACATCACAGCGTCATCCGCATCCCGATCCCCGGCCAGCGCATACCCCACGATCCCCGGCAGATGCAGATCCCCCACAGTCACCGCATCCGCCGCCCCGTGACTCCGCTGCACAGTCTCCGCCGAGGTCCACGGCCCGATCCCCGCCACCAACTCCAACCGCGCCTGCGCATCGACCGGCGACATCCCCACCGCCTCCTCCAGCCGCCCCGCCACCCGAACCGCCCGCAGAATCGTCGACGCCCGCTTGTTGTCGACCCCGGCCCGATGCCACTCCCACGACGGAACCAACGCCCACTCCCGAGCCGCGGGCATCACGAACATCCCCGCAGGCGCGGGCCCCGGCGCCGGCTCCCCGTACTTCCGCACGAGCAACCGCCAAGCCCGATACGCCTCACCAGTGGTGACCTTCTGCTCCAACACGGACGGAATCAACGACTCCAACACCAGCCCGGTCCGCGTCAACCGCAACCCGGGCCGCCGCCGCTGGCTCATGGCGACAACCCGATGCCGAGGCACGAAGACCTCGGGCTCGTCCAACGCCCCGAGCAACGAGGGAAGACGATCAAGCAGCCACTCGGCCCCCGCCCCCCAGGCCTTCCCCTCGATCACCCCACCCCGCGCCGCAACCCGCAACGTCCCGGCCCCGACAGGCGTACGACAGGCCCGCCACACGGCCCCATCATCCGTCGCCCGAAACGTGGGATCCTCCGCCCCCCGCCGAAGCGGCCCAAGCACCAGCCCAAGATCGAGCGGCCCTCCCGGCACCCACTCCCGCCGCACCCCGGGCACGACGGCCTGCCGAGGCACAGTCGTACGAGTGGGTCGAGGAGCGAAACGTCCGGCCACGAGTGAGGTCCCTAGGAATAGCGATGCGGTGCCCTATGAGAGTAGGGCTGCACCGATGCTTTAGGGGCGCGGGGCTGTGTCGATGTGCGGCTCCGCCGCGTGGGCGCGAGCAACCCACTCACCCGCACCCGCGCACCAGCCTCGCACCCCCGAACAGTAGGCGTCACCGAACCTCGATAAACGCCCCCACCCCCCGCTCAGCCCGAGCCGCAGGCTCCCCCGCCGCATGCCCCACCGCAACCGCCCCCATCGGATCCCACCCCTCCGGCAGCCCAAGAACCCCCCGCACAACATCCCGGCAGAACATCGTCGACGACACCCACGCGGACCCCAGCCGCTCCCCGGCCAGCGCGACGAGCAGATTCTGCACCCCGGCCCCGGCGGCGACCACGAACATCTCCCGTTCCGCACCGTCCCGCCGCGCGTCCCCATATGTGTGCGCCCCGTCCATCACCAGACACGGCACCACGAGATACGGCGCGTTGCGCAGCACATCCCCCCGCCGTACCCGCTTCGCGATGGACTCCTCGCTCTTGCCGTCCCGCCGCAGATCCGCGATCCACGCGTCCCGCATGGCGTCGAGCAGCCGTACCCGCGACTCCTCGGACTCCAGCAGCACGAACCGCCACGGCGTGGTGTGATGCGGCGCCGGCGCGGTCACGGCGGCGGCGACGGCCCGCCGCACGGCGCCCGGGTCGACCGGCTCGTCGGTGAACGCCCGCACCGTACGCCGCTGGGTCACCGCCAGCCGTACCGCCTCGGAGGTGCCCAGCCGGAACATGTCGTCGCGCGCCCCTCGCACCAAGGCCTTCGTCCCGTCCCCACCGTCATCGGCCACGGCATGCCCGAGCCCCCGCACGACGGCGACCGGCAGCCCGGCGGCCTTTCCCTTCACCAGGTCACCCGCGGCGGCGAGCTCGTCGGCGGTCGCCACGACGGTCGCGCTGAGCGGATTGCCGTACGCGTCAGTCCCGCCCCGCAGGTCGTCGAGCACGCGCACGCCCGCCGCCCCGATGGCGACATCGGTCAGCCCGGCCCGCCAGGGCCGCCCGAAGGTGTCGGTGACGACGACCCCGACGTCGACCCCGAGCGCGTCCCTGATGCCGTCCCGGATCTCCCGCGCGGAGGCGTCAGGGTCCTCGGGCAGCAACAGCACGGTCCCGAAAGGGGTGTTGGAGGCGTCGACCCCGGCGGCGGCCATGATCAGCCCCTGCCGGTTCTCGACGATCCGCAGCGCCCCGCGCCGCGCCACGACCCGTACGGTCTCGGCGTCGATGGCGGCCTCCCGGTCGACGGCCTCGACCTTTCGCCCCTCGGCCTTGGACACGATCTTCGAGGTGACGAGCAGCACGTCCCCGTCGGCCAGCCCCGGCTCGGCCGCGGCGATCAGCTTCGCGAGGTCATCGCCCTCTTGCACCTCGGGAATCCCGACCGGCGCCCAGACCCGGTAGCCGGGCCCCGCGAACCCGTCCCCCACACTCTCCCCGCTCACGCTCCCCGCACCTCCTCCGCCAGCGCCAGCGCCTCCTGGGCCATGGCCGCCGTGGCGTCCAGGTCCGTCATCATCAGGGGTACGGCCCGGCACCGTATCCCCGCGTTCTCGACGCGCTCCACGGTGCCCGCGTCCACGGTGTCGACGAGCCAGCCGTCGAGCAGCCCGGAGCCGTAGTGCTCGGCGACCGCCGCGGCGGTGGACTCGACGCCGACGGCGGCGAGGACCTTGTCGGCCATGCCCCGCACGGGCGCGTCCCCGACGATGGGGGAGAGGCCGACGACGGGCACCCCGGCCTCGGCGATCGCCTCCCGGATGCCGGGCACGGCGAGGATGGTGCCGACGGAGACGACGGGGTTGGACGGCGGGAAGAGGATCACGTCCGCCTCGGCGATGGCCTCCAGGACCCCGGGCGCGGGCTTCGCCTGCTCGGCGCCGACCGGCACGATCGCGTCGGCCGGCACGGAGGCCCGCAGCCGCACCCAGTACTCCTGGAAGTGGATCGCCTTGCGCTCCCCGTCCACCTCGACGGCGACATGGGTCTCGACGCGGTCGTCGGTCATCGGGATGAGCCGGACGCCGGGCTTCCACCGGTCGCACAGCGCCTCGGTGACCGCGCTCAGCGGATACCCGGCGCCGATCATCTGCGTCCGCACGATGTGCGTGGCGAAGTCCCGGTCGCCGAGCCCGAACCACTCGGGCCCGACGCCGTACGCCGCGAGCTCCTCCTTGAGATGGAAGGTCTCGTCGGCCCGGCCCCAGCCCTGCTCCTCGTTGATGCCGCCGCCGAGCGTGTACATCACCGTGTCGAGGTCCGGGCAGACCTTCAGGCCGAAGAGGTGGATGTCGTCCCCGGTGTTGCCGATGACCGTGATGTCCGCCTCCGGCGCGGCCTTCTTCAGACCGCGCAGAAACCGGGCACCGCCGATGCCACCTGCCAGAACCACAATGCGCATGGGAGCAAGTCTGGCAGGCGGGTACGACAACGGTCCGCCCGGCCGTGACTACGGCCGGTTCTCACCCGGTCGCGGCGGCGGTCTCCCTCGTGCAGGCTTTCGTGTGCATCGGCATGTCCGTCAGGCCGGGGTAGTAGATGTGCAGGCTTATGGCCGGTTCCAGCGTGTCGTTGACGACCTCGTGCACGTGACCCGGCGCGAAGACCCGCTGCGAACCGGCGCCCCACGCGCGCGCGCCCCGCTCCGTGTGTTCCGTCAGGGTGCCCTCCAGGACCGTCATCACCCCGGACGAGCCCCCGTGGTCGTGCGGCCCGGTGCCCTGACCCGGCACCCAGGACAGCAGCCACACCTCGTACCCGGGGCCGGTCCGCAGCCGGTGGTACCAGCGTGTCGTCGCGTCGTACTCGACGAGGTGCTCCCACTGGGAGCGGTCCTCGGCGATGGAGCGGGCCAGCCCGGCGAACTCGGCCACGGTGACCGGGTGTTGGCGCGGTGCCTGGAGGAGGTGCGGTACTTCGAGGATGTCGCCGGCGATCTGCAGGTCGCTGTCGCTGTTCATGGGTGAGGTGTTCCTCGGCGAAGAGTGCGTGGGCGATGGCTGGGTGTCGCATGGGAACAGCAGCCCGAGCCGAGAGAGGCTCAGTGGCAGCCGGAGCGCGTGGGGCTCAACAGCTGTGACAGCAACAGCTACAGCGAGCGCGGGCAGCACCGAGGGACCCGGCGGTGCGGGTCGAGGTGAGTGCCGAATTCGCGAGCATGCCCACAAGGACAGCGGTTCACTCCTCCGCTGTCAACTTCACGTCCGGTATGTGGATGCCGCTTCACCTCTTCCGGTGCATCCGCGCGGCGAAAGGTTTGTGCAGGGGGAGCCGAGGAGACATGGCGCACAACCGGGCACGCCCGGAGCGAGTCGGCCGAGAACAGGTCGGAACGAGATCGAACTCCTGGGCGTCTTCTTCCGTAAGGGAGGGAGACCCCGCCGCGGAACTTCGGAACTCCCCTCCGCCGTACAGCTGCTGTCAGGTTTATGCCGATTTGAACACTTTCCGCATAGCCTTGGTTCCGCAGAGTGAATAAGGGGCTCAATAGCAGATCTCGGCTTGACTCGCCCGTAGCAGCACACTTGTAATTTCACTCGTGTCGTTCAGCCGAAATCGGTAACGGCCGCACGACGGGGACGCGAAAGACGGACGAGGGGCGCACATGACCGAGCTCGTGCAGCAACTGCTGGTCGACGACGCGGACGAGGAACTCGGCTGGCAGGAGCGCGCGCTGTGCGCCCAGACCGATCCCGAGTCCTTCTTCCCCGAGAAGGGCGGCTCGACCCGCGAGGCCAAGAAGGTCTGCCTCGCCTGCGAGGTCCGCTCCGAGTGCCTCGAATACGCCCTCGCCAACGACGAGCGGTTCGGCATCTGGGGCGGCCTGTCCGAGCGCGAGCGCCGCCGCCTCAAGAAGGCGGCCGTCTGACCCCGTCCCGGAACAGTCGAACAGAAACAACTGAACGGGAACAACCGAACATGTACGGCCCGTCGCAGGTGGGTTATCCACAGGCGGCGGGCCGCTGTTCTGCTCAGCCGTTAGTGTGGGCCCTCGTCCGAGACGTCCCGCTGTCCCCGCCGGACACAGACGTCCACCGCAGTCCATCGAACCGGGGCCCGTACCTCGATGTCCGTGCACAGCCACACCGCAGCTCACCACGACGCTGCCACTCCTGAGTTCCCACGTCATGTGGTGACCGCGGTCCTCGTCGCGCACGACGGCGCCCGCTGGCTGCCCGACGCGCTCGCCGGGCTGCTCGGCCAGGAGCGCCCCGTCCAGAGCGCCATGGCGGCCGACACCGGCAGCGCGGACGACTCCGCCCGGCTCCTCGCCGACGCCCTCGGCCCCGACCGTGTCCTGCACCTCGCCCGGCGCACCGGTTTCGGCCAGGCCGTGGAAGAGGCCAACCGTAGCGCGGGCGTGCTCACCCAGGACGACCTGGCGTACCTCAGACGCCCCAGCGGCTGGGACCCCGTCACCCGCAGCTGGCGCGACGACGCGTACGACATGCCGGAACTCCCGCACGGCGAACCGGTCCAGTGGCTGTGGCTGCTCCACGACGACTGCGCCCCCGAGCCCGACGCCCTCGCCCAGCTGCTGCGGGTCGTGGAGAACGAGCGCGAGCTCGGCCGCGACGACGTGGCCGTCGTCGGCCCCAAGCTGCGCGGCTGGTACGACCGCCGCCAGCTGCTGGAGGTCGGCGTCACCATCGCCAACTCCGGCCGCCGCTGGACCGGTCTGGACCGCCGCGAACAGGACCAGGGCCAGCACGACCACGTCAAGCCCAGCCTCGCCGTCTCCACCGCCGGCATGCTGATCCGCCGCGACGTCTTCGAGGAGCTCGGCGGCTTCGACCGCCGACTGCCGCTGATGCGTGACGACGTCGACCTGTGCTGGCGCGCCACCGCCGCCGGGCACCGCGTCCTCGTCGCCCCCGAAGCGGTCGTACGGCACGCCGAGGCGTCCTCCCGCGAGCGCCGCACCGTCGACTGCGTGGGCCGCAACGCGGCCTCCCCGCACATGGTCGACAAGGCGGGCGCCGTCTACACCCTCCTGGTCAACTCCCGTACGGCACAGCTGCCCTGGGTGCTGCTGCGCGTCGTCCTCGGCACGCTCCTGAGGACCGTCGCCTATCTCGTCGGCAAGGTCCCCGGACAGGCCGTCGACGAGATCCGCGGTCTGCTGAGCGTGCTGCTGCGGCCCGAGCGGATCATCGCCGGGCGGCGCAGAAGAGGCGCCCCGCAGCTCGACAAGGGTGAGCTGAGAGCGCTGTTCCCGCCGCCCGGCGCGACGATCCGGGCCACCGTCGAACAGACGGCGGGCAACCTCTTCGGCACCTCCGACACCGAGACCGGCGCGGCCGGACGGCACGGCGGCGCCGTCGAGTCCGGGCCCGGCGACGACGACGCCGACTTCCTCCAGGTCGAGCAGTTCGCCCGGCTCAAGCGCATCGCCCGCAAGCCCGGCCCGGTGCTCTTCGCCCTCCTGCTCCTCGCCTCGCTCGTCGCCTGCCGCGAACTCCTCGGCGGCGGCGCGCTCGCGGGCGGCGCCCTGCTGCCCGCCCCCGCCGACTCCGCCGAGCTGTGGTCGCGCTACCTGGACGCCTGGCACCCGGTCGGCGCGGGCGGCGCCGAGGCCGCTCCGCCGTACCTGGCGATCGTCGCCACGCTCGCCTCGCTGCTGCTCGGCTCCACCGGACTCGCGGTCACCGTGCTCCTCGTGGCCTCCGTTCCCCTGGCCGGATTCACCGCGTACTTCGTCTCCCGGCCCCTGGTCCCGTCCCGGCTGCTGCGCGCGTGGGCGGCCGTCGTCTACGCCTTCCTGCCCGCCGTCACCGGCGCACTCGCGGGCGGTCGCATCGGAACCGCCGTCCTCGCGATCCTGCTGCCCCTGATCGCCCGCGCGGGCGCCGCCGCGGGAGGGCTCACGAACAGCACGGGGGCGCGCGGCAGCTGGCGCGCCACCTGGGCGTACGCGCTGCTGCTGACGATCACCACCGCATTCACCCCGATCGTGTGGCCCATCGCGCTGATCCTCGGCCTCGCCCTTCTCGCCGTGCGCCGCCGCGAGATCACCGCCTACGGACCGCGCTTCCTCGCCCAGTTGGGCACCCCGCTGCTGCTCCTCGCCCCCTGGTCGCTGACGCTGCTGCCGTTCGGCTTCTTCCAGGAAGCCGGCATGGAGTACGGCGCGAGCACGGCCTCCGCGACCGACCTGCTCGGCATCAGCCCCGGAGGACCCGGCACGGTCGGCGGCCTGACGCTCATTGGCGTCGTCCTCGCCGCACTCGCCGCCCTGCTGCGCTCGGAACGCCAGTTGGGAATCCGGACCGCCTGGACGGCCGCCCTGGTGGCCCTCGTCTTCGCGGTCCTCTCCAACGGCTCAACCTGGGCCGGCCCCGCGACCCTCGTCTACGGCATCGCCCTCCTCGCCGCCGCCACCCTGGGCGCCGACGGCGCACGCTTCCGCGTGGCCGAACAGAGCTTCGGCTGGCGCCAGCCGGTGGCCGCGCTCATCGCGCTCGCCACCGCCGTCGGCCCGCTGCTCGCCGCCGCCGGCTGGATGATCGGCGGCGCCGACGGACCCCTGGAGCGCCGCGACCCCGTCCAGGTGCCCGCGTTCGTCGCCGAGGAGAGCGGCACCCGCGACCAGGCCCGCACCCTGGTCCTCGACAGCCCCTCCACCGCTGAGGTCCACTACACCCTGGTCCGCGGCTCCGGCGTCCGCCTCGGCGACGCCGAACTGACCGCGGCCGTCGGCGAGAACGACAAGCTCGACAAGGTCGTCGCCAACCTCGTCGCGGGCTCCGGCGCCGACCAGGCCGACGAACTCGGCGGCTTCGCCGTCCGCTACGTCCTCGTCCGCCAGGGCGCGCCCCGCGAGGTCAGCCGCGTTCTGGACGCCACGCCAGGCCTGAGCCGACTCAGCCAGCAGGACGGCAGCGCCCTGTGGCGCGTGAACCGCCAGGTCGCCCGCGTCACCATCGAGGCCTCCTCCGGCGCCCCGCAGGCCGTCGCCGCGGGCCCCGTCGACGTGCACACCACCATCAAGGCGGGCACGTCGGGCCGCGTCCTGCGCCTTGCCGACACCGCCGACGAGTCCTGGACCGCCACCCTGGACGGCAAGCCGCTCACTCCCACCACGGTCGACGGCTGGGCCCAGGGCTTCCAACTGCCCGTAGACAGCGGAAAGTTGGACGTCACCTACGACGCCCCGCTGGGTCACACCGGCTGGCTGTGGGCGCAGGGCTCGCTCGCCGTCGTCCTTGTCGTCCTCGCCCTGCCCGGCCGTCGCCGGGACGTCGATGACGACCTCCCCGACGAGCAGCCCGTCGCCGTGCCCGTCCAGGACATCACCGGCGACGGCCGCCGCGCCCGCCGCCTGCGCGCCCAGGCGGAGGCCGAGGCCGAACAGTCCGCCGATGCCACCACACCTCCTCCTCCGGAGGAGGCTTTCGCTCCCACCGCTGTCCCGCAGCAGGCGTACGGCGACTGGCAGACCGCGAACCACGTGGGCGCGGACGCCGGTTACGGCCAGTACGACGAGCAGTACCAGGGCACCCAGCAGTACCCGCCGGGCACGTACGACCAGCAGTACTACCAGGCCGACCCCCACCAGGGCGCCCAGTACGACCCGTACGCCTCCTATGGAGGCGACAACGCCTCGTACGACCAGACGTACACCCAGGGCTACGACGCGACGTACGACCCGTCGCACGGCACCGGCGCCGACAGTGAGCGCCCCGACGGGAGCCAGCAGTGAACCGCACGACCCTGTCCCTCATCGCCGGCACGACCGCCCTCGCCGCCGTCACCGGCTTCGCCGCGCTCACCGCGCCCGACGCCTCAAGTGGCGACACCCCCGCCGAGGCGGCCGCCCAACTGCCCGTGGCACGCACGAGCCTGCTCTGCCCTCAGCCGAGCGACTCGGACGTCGCGGAGACCGCGTACACGTCCTTCACCCCCGTCACCAAGGGCACCGAAAGCGACGGAAGCGCCGAACTGACGGCGGCGAGCGCGGAGTCGACCGAATCACCGGAATCCCCGAAGCCCTCGGAGTCCGCGGATTCCTCGGACACGGATGAGGACAAGAACGACGACGAGGCGGCCGAGAAGACCGACAAGCCGGTGCTCGAAGTCAAGGAAGCCGGCAAGCCCGCCACCGGCAGCGTCGACGGCGGCGACGCGCCCGCGCTGCTCGGCACGGCCCAGGGGAAGTTCGCCCCGGGCTGGACCGTCCAACAGACCACCGAGGTCACCGCCGGCACCGGCCGCGGGCTGCTCGGCGTCAACTGCACGGCCCCGGACACGGAGTTCTGGTTCCCGGGCGTCAGTACGGCTGCCGACCGCACGGACTACGTTCACCTCACCAACCCGGACGACTCGGCGGCCGTCGTCGACATCGAGCTCTACGGCAAGGACGGCGCCCTGGAGTCCACGGTGGGCGAGGGCATCACGGTGCAGCCCCGCTCCAGCGAACCGGTTCTGCTGTCGACGCTCGCCACGGAGAAGGCGGCCGACCTCACGGTTCACGTCAGCGTCCGCAGCGGCCGCGTCGCCGCCGCGGTCCAGGCCCTCGACAAGAAACTGGGCGGCGACTGGCTCGCCGCCGCCACCGACCCGGCGGGCAGCCTGGTCCTCCCCGGCATCCCGAAGGACGCCACCTCCGTACACCTCGTCGCCTTCACCCCCGGCGAAACCGACGCCGACCTGAAGCTGCGGCTCGCCGCCCCCTCGGGCCCGATCACCCCCGCGGGCAACGAGACCCTGCACGTCAAGGCGGGCATGACCGCCATCGCCGACCTCGGCGACCTCACCCGCGGCGAAGCAGGCTCCCTCCTCCTGACCCCCACAGACGAGTCGACCCCGGTCGTGGCCGCCCTCCGCGTCGTCCGCGGCAAGGGCGACAACCAGGAAACGGCCTTTATCCCGGCGACCCGCCCCGTAGGCACCCGCGCGACAGCCGCCGACAACCGCGCCAAGGGCACCACCCTGTCCCTCACAGCACCCACGAGCACGGCAAAAGTCAAGGTCACGGCCTCGGCGGGCAGCACAGCGGGCGAGCCCACGACCAAAACGTTCACGATCAAGGCAGGCACGACCCAGAACGTGGAAATGCCGGCCCCCACCGCCCTGAAGGGCACCTACGCCCTCACGATCGAGCCCATCTCAGGCGGCCCGGTATACGCCTCCCGAACCCTGGAAGCCAAACAAGGCACCCTCCCCGCCTTCACCACCCAAACCCTCCCGGACGACAGAGGCACAGTGGCGGTACCGGAAGCAGACCAGAACTTGTCGGTGCTGCAGAACTAGCGCCCCGTAAGGGGCGCGGGGCTGTGACATATGCGGCTCCGCCGCGTGGGCGCGACAAGCCACGAACAACTCGCACCCGCCAACGAAACCGGACCCCCCGAGCTCGAAGGCGGAAGCGGGGTCGAAGGGGCGGCAGCCCTTGGATGGGGGTCCCCCCGCTCGAGCGGAGCCGAGAGTGGGGGAGGGACGGGTAGGGGCGGCGGGGGCGAAACCCTCCCCGGCCGCCCCCGGAGGTTCAGTCCTCCCCGTACCGAGGATCCACAGTCTCCGGATTCAGCCCCAACAACTCAGCCACCTGCTCCACCACCACCTCATGGACCAGCGCAGCCCGCTCATCCCGCCCCTTGGTCCGAATCTCGACCGGCCGTCGATACACGACAACCCGAGCCGCCCGCCCATCCCGCGCCGGCATGATCCCCCCGAGCGGCACAGCCTCGTCGTTCCACGCCACATCCCCCGGCCCATCCAGCCGCGGCACCTCAAGCACCAGAAAGTCGACATCCACGAGCTGCGGCCACCGCCGCTCCAGCCGCTCCACGGAGTCCTGCACAAGATCCGCGAACACGTCCGCGCGACTCGCCGCGAGCGGCACCTGCGGCGGCGCGATGGGCCCGCGCATCCCCCTGCCGTGCCGATCTCGACGGCGGGGCCCGGGTGCGGAGGCGGCGCGGGGCGGTACGAGGTTGTCCATCACCTGCGAAGCGTAGTCCCCACGAGGTTTCTACGCCCGGCTCCACACTCCTGCCCGGCGCGTGCCCGGCGCGCCCGCCCCTCACACCGCTGACCTGCATGTCCGACGCCCTGTCCAACCGGCTCGCCGCACACATGCCCCACGGCCCCTCACCGGAGGCAGTACGGCATGTCGCCAGATGACCATTCCAGCCAAGGTTGGGCTCGATTCCGCATCTCTCCGAGACCGGCGAACTCGCGCCAATTGATCTGTTTTGTGCGGAAAGTTGACCGAACTGAAGATCGTTCGGCATCCCGGACGACGGGTTACTCGCAGGTCAGCGCGGTGGGTTCAGAGGGGCGTGTGGGGCGTTTCACAGCACGACACGGTGGAGTGAGCTGATGGAGAGTCGTCGCGGCCCGCTCAAGAGTGCGGTACCGTCCAACCTCGTGAGCCCTGTACGTCGCTGTTCGCGCACCGCTTGCGGCCGTCCCGCCGTCGCGACGCTGACGTACGTCTACGCCGACTCGACCGCGGTCCTCGGCCCCCTCGCCACCTACGCCGAACCCCACTGCTACGACCTGTGCGCCGAGCACTCCGAGCGCCTCACCGCCCCGCGCGGCTGGGAAGTCGTACGCCTGCTGGACGGCTCGGCTCCGGCGCGCCCCAGCGGTGACGACCTGGAAGCGCTTGCGAACGCCGTACGTGAGGCGGCCCGCCCGCAGCAGCGTGCCGCGGAGGCCGGAGGCGGCAGCGCCCGCACGGCGGACCCGATGGAGGTCGCCCGCCGAGGCCACCTCCGGGTACTGCGCTCACCGGACAACTGACGCCCAGCGCGGGGGCGTTGCTGTCCGCGCTTCTCCGTGGCTGTTTCCTTCCCCGTCGTTCTGTTCGGTGACGCACGCCTGTTGACGCCGTGTTGTTGCGGACACGACCATTCCGGATACCTGTGAGAAACCGCTTTCCGCATCGCGGAATCCGGGGAGGCGCCCGTGTACGTCCAGGAACTGGAACCCGTGGCCGGCTCACTCGGCCTGTCCGCCCTCGTCGCGACCCTGCCCCTCGTCATCGTCCTGATCCTGCTCGGCGGGGTGCGACTGAAAGCGCACCTCGCGGGGCTGACCGGCCTTCTGGCGGCCGTTCTCGTCGCCTGGCTCGCCTATGGCATGCCGCTCGGCCAGACGCTCTCCAGCGCCGCCCAGGGGGCCGCCTTCGGCCTCTTCCCGATCATGTGGATCGTCGTCAACGCCCTGTGGGTGTACCGGATGACCGTGCACACCCGGCATTTCGACATCCTGCGCCGCTCCTTCGGACGGCTCTCCGACGACCCACGCATCCAGGCACTCGTCGTCGCGTTCTGCTTCGGCGCGCTCCTGGAGGCCCTCGCCGGCTTCGGCGCACCGGTCGCCATCTGCGCGGTCATGCTCGTCGCCCTCGGCTTCGAACCGGTGAAGGCCGCCGTGGTCGCCCTGGTCGCCAACACCGCTCCCGTCGCCTTCGGCGCCATGGGCACCCCGGTCGTGACGCTCGCCCAGGTCACCGAACTGCCCCTGGACACCGTCGCGTCCGTGGTCGGCCGCCAGACACCGCTGCTCGCACTCGTCGTGCCGCTCGTCCTCGTCGCCCTGGTCGACGGCCGGCGCGGGCTGCGCGAGACCTGGGTGCCCGCCCTGGTGTGCGGATTCGCCTTCGCCGTCGGCCAGTTCGTCGCCTCCAACTACGTCTCCGCCCAACTCGCCGACATCGGCGCCGCCTTGCTCGGCGCGGGCGCCCTCGTCGCCGTACCGCACGCCCGTCGGCCCGCCGCCGAACCCGTACGGGCCGCCGTCCTGACCGGAACGCGCAGCGAGGACCTCGACGAGAAGGACCCGCCGCGCGAAGTCCTGCGCGCCTACGCCCCGTACGCCCTCATCGTCGCGATCTTCTCCGTCGCCCAGATCCCCACGATCAAGGACTGGCTGGCCGGAGCGACCCAGATGTACGACTGGCCCTTCCTCAACGTCGCGAACCCGGACGGCGACCCCGTAGGGGGCAACGTCTTCACCTGGCCGATCGTGTCCACCGGCGGCACGCTGGTGCTGCTCGCCGGACTGTGCACGGCCGTCGTACTGGGGGTCCACGCGCGCGTGGCCATCAGGGAGTGGGCCGCGACGGTCCACGAACTGCGGTTCGCGATCCTCACCGTGACCTCCGTCCTGGCCCTCGCCTACGTCATGAACCTCTCCGGACAGGCCGCCACCATCGGCCACTTCGTGGCCGCCGCCGGCGCCGGGCTTGCCTTCCTGTCACCCGTCCTCGGCTGGTTCGGCGTCGCCGTCTCCGGCTCCGACACCTCCGCCAACGCCCTCTTCGGGGCCCTCCAGGTGAGCGCCGCCCGCGAGTCGGGCCTGTCGCCCGAACTGCTCGCCGCCGCCAACAGCTCCGGCGGCGTCCTCGGCAAGATGATCTCCCCGCAGAACCTGACCATCGCCTGCGCGGCCGTAGGCCTCGCCGGCCGCGAGGGCGACCTGCTGCGCAAGGTGCTGCCGTGGAGCCTCGGGCTGTTGCTGGTGATGTGCCTGATCGTGGTGGGGCAGAGCACGCCCGTACTGGAGTGGATGCTTCCGTGAGCGGCTCTCGCGAAGCTTTGGGGTGCCCTCAGCGGCCGCACAGCTGATGGTCACTTCGGGCGGGTAGTTTGGGGTGACCAGTGAGGACTCCAGGAGGGCTGGCCGTGACTGCTGATCTGTCGACGATCGTCAAGGCGTACGACGTACGCGGGGTGGTCCCGGACCAGTGGGACGAGTCCCTGGCCGAACTCTTCGGGGCGGCCTTCGCCCAGGTGACCGGCGCGGACGCCATCGTGACCGGGCACGACATGCGGCCCTCCTCACCCGGCCTGTCACGTGCCTTCGCACGCGGCGCGGCGGCCCGCGGGGTGGACGTCACCGAGATCGGCCTGTGCTCGACGGACCAGCTGTACTACGCGTCGGGCGCGCTGAACCTGCCCGGCGCGATGTTCACGGCCTCCCACAACCCCGCCCAGTACAACGGCATCAAGATGTGCCGCGCGGGTGCCGCCCCCGTCGGCCAGGACACGGGCCTCGCCGAGATCCGTCAACTGGTCGAGGGCTGGAGCGAGTCCGGCGCCCCTGAGCCGGCCGCGACGCCGGGAACGATCACCCAGCGGGACACGTTGGACGATTACGCGGCGCACCTCCGCGGCCTAATCGACTTGACCTCCATCCGCCCCCTGAAGGTCGTCGTCGACGCGGGCAACGGCATGGGCGGCCACACGGTCCCCACGGTCTTCGCCGGCCTGCCGCTGGACCTGGTCCCCATGTACTTCGAGCTGGACGGCACCTTCCCGAACCACGAGGCCAACCCCCTCGACCCGGCGAACATCGTCGACCTCCAGAAGCGCGTCCGCGAGGAGGGCGCCGACCTCGGCATCGCCTTCGACGGCGACGCCGACCGCTGCTTCGTCGTCGACGAGCAGGGCAACCCGGTCTCCCCGTCCGCGATCACCGCCCTGGTCGCCTCCCGCGAGCTCGCCAAGCACGGCGGCAAGGGCACGATCATCCACAACCTGATCACCTCCTGGTCCGTCCCCGAGGTGGTGAAGGAGAACGGCGGCACGCCGGTACGCACCCGCGTCGGCCACTCCTTCATCAAGGCCGAGATGGCCAGGACCGGCGCGATCTTCGGCGGCGAGCACTCCGCCCACTACTACTTCGCCGACTTCTGGAACGCCGACACGGGCATGCTGGCCGCCCTCCACGTCCTGGCCGCCCTCGGCGGCCAGAACGGCCCCCTCTCCGGCCTCGTAGCCCAGTACGACCGCTACGCCGGCTCGGGCGAGATCAACTCCACAGTCGCCGACCAGGCAGGCCGCCTCACCGCGATCCGCTCCGCGTACGAGGGCCAGGAGGGCATCACCCTGGACGACCTCGACGGCCTCACGATCACAGCCGCCGACTGGTGGTGCAACGTCCGCCCCTCCAACACAGAACCCCTCCTCCGCCTGAACGCAGAGGCCCGCGACGAAGCGATGATGACCAAGGTGCGGGACGAGGTACTGGCGATCATCAGAGGCTGAGCCAGGCGTACGTAGCGGCTGATCGCCCCTGAAGGGCCGAAGGCGCCTTCAGGGGCGCGGGGAACTGCGCGATCAACCCCCACAAACCCGCACCCGCCATTCAAGCGACCCCCCGAGCTATGAGGCGTGGCGGGGTCGAAGGGGCGGCAGCCCCTGGATGGGGGTCCCCCGCTCGAGCGGAGCCGAGAGTGGGGGAGGGACGGGTAGGGGCGGCGGGGGCGAAACCATCCCACCCCCAACCACCCCCAACCACCCCCAAAGGCCCAGCCCAACCCCGGCGCCAACCCCCACACGGCGGTACTCTGACCAGGCCGCACCGCACCGCACAACCCCGCCCCCGAAGGGACCCTGACATGCCGCTCGAAGCCGGCCTCCTGGAGATCCTCGCCTGCCCGGCGTGCCACGCCCCCCTCACCGAGGAGGACACCGAGCTGGCCTGCACGAGCCAGGACTGCGGCCTCGCCTACCCCATCCGGGACGGCATCCCCGTACTCCTTGTCGACGAGGCCCGCCACCCGGCGTAACCACGCACAGCACAGACACAGGCCCGGGCACAGACACAGACCAGGCACGGGTACAGGTCGGGTACAGGTACGGACAGGAAAAACCCGGCGAAACGGGCCACCCGGCGATCGGAGGCTGCCGCCCATGCTCGACGACTCGCTGCTAGACACCCCCGACGCCCTGTCGGAGGCGGACCGCCGCGACCTGCTCCGCGGCGCCGCCGAGGCAGGCGCCCGGGTCCGCACAGCCATCCGCCTCGGCACCGAGGCCGGCATCCCCGACCTGAAACCCGACGGCCGCCCCCGCGCCCTGCTGATCGCGGGCCCCGGCATGGCCTCCGCGGGCGTCGCCGACCTGCTGGGCGCCCTCGCGGGCTCCAACTGCCCCCTCACCCGCATCCACCCCACCGGCGTGGCCCCCGCCGCAGGCGCCCTCCGCTGGGACCTCCCCGGCTGGGCCGGCCCGGTCGACCTCCTCCTGATCGCCACCGCCGACGGCACCGAACCCGGCCTCGCGATCCTCGTCGAGCAGGCCTACCGCCGCGGCTGCACGATCGTCGCCGTCGCCCCGGCCCACACCCCCGTGGCCGAGGCACTGGCAGGCGCCCACGGCCTCTTCGTACCGATGGCGACCGCCCCGTACGAGCAGGAAGTACCCCTCGGCGCCTCCGCCCCCGGCATCCTGTGGGCCCTGCTCACCCCGATGCTCGCCCTCCTGGACCGCACCGGCCTGGTCACCGCCCCCCTGGACGCCCTACAGAAGATCGCCGACCGCCTCGACAACGTCGCCGAGCGCTGCGGCCCGGCCATCGCCACCTACAACAACCCCGCCAAGACGCTCGCCGCCGAACTCGCCGACGCCCTCCCGGTGATCTGGACCGAGGGGCAGGCCGCGGGCCCGGTGGGCCGCCGCTTCGCCTCCGCGCTCGCCGAACTGGCCGGCCGCCCTGCCCTCGCCGCCCAGCTCCCCGAAGCCCTCGCCTCGCACACGGTGCTGCTGTCCGGCCCGCTCGCCGCGAGCGCCGACCCCGACGACTTCTTCCGGGACCGCGTGGAGGAGTCGCCCGCCCTGCACGCGCGCGTGGTGCTCCTCTGCGACAGCCCGTCCAACGGCCTGAGCGCGGTCCCCGCCGCCCGCGAACTCGCCCTCGGCCACGACACCGCGATCAGCGAGCTGGAACCCGAGGAGGGCAGCGACCTGGAGACCCTCGCGGAGATGATCGCCATCACGGATTTCGCCGCCGTTTACCTGTCGCTCGCTTCCGGAGCCTGATCTTTCTTCCGGAGCCTGATCTTTACTGAGGCCCGATCCCGACCGGAGCCCCGACCCTCGAACGGAGCCCCAACCCCGACCGGGGGTCCCGCCCGGCTCCCCACCTACGGAGAAACGCACACCATGGACCGCCTCGACAACACCATCCGCCCCTACGCCTGGGGTTCGACCACCGCCATCCCGTACCTCCTCGGCGTGGCACCCACCGGCGAGCCGCAGGCGGAGATGTGGATGGGCGCCCACCCCGGCGCCCCCTCGCGCACCGGACGCGGGCCCCTCACCGAGGTGATCGACGAGGCACCGGAACGTGAGCTGGGAGCTCAGACGGTCGCCAAGTTCGGCCCCCGCCTCCCCTTCCTCCTGAAGATCCTCGCTGCCGGCGCCCCCCTCTCCCTCCAGGTCCACCCCAACCTCGAACAGGCCAGGGAGGGCTACGAGGACGAGGAGCACCGCGGCGTCCCGATCGACGCGGGCCACCGCAACTACAAGGACGCCAACCACAAGCCCGAACTCATCTGCGCCCTCACCGAGTTCGACGGCCTCTGCGGCTTCCGCGACCCACTGAAGTCAGCCGACCTGCTCGCCGCCCTCGACGTCGACTCCCTCAAGCCGTACGTCGACCTCCTGCACGCCCACCCCGAAGAGGCCGCCCTGCGCGAGGTGTTGACGGCCGTCCTGAGCGCCGACCCGGAAGAAATGGCCCGCACGGTCACCGAGGCCGCGGCCGCCTGCGCCCGCCTGGGCGGCGACCACGCCCCGTACGCCGACCTCGCCCACCACTACCCGGGGGACCCCGGCGTCATCGCCGCCATGCTGCTCAACCACGTCCGCCTCCAGCCCGGCGAGGCCCTGTACCTCGGCGCCGGCATCCCGCACGCCTACCTCAACGGCCTCGGCGTCGAGATCATGGCCAACTCCGACAACGTCCTGCGCTGCGGCCTCACCCCCAAGCACGTCGACGTCCCCGAACTCCTGCGCATCGTCCGCTTCGAGGCGACCGACGCCGGCGTCCTGCGCCCCGAGGCCACCCCCGACGGCGAGGAGGTCTACGAGACACCCATCGACGAGTTCCGTCTCTCCCGCTACGTCCTCCCCGAGGCCACCGCCCCGCACGACCTCACCCGCGCCACCCCGCAGATCCTGCTCTGCACAGCCGGTTCCGTACAGGCCGGCGAACACACGCTCGCCCCCGGCGAGTCCGTCTTCGTACCGGCGGGCGAAAAGGCCGAGGTGACCGGCCCGGGCACCGTGTTCCGCGCCACGGTCGTCGCCTGAACACCGCCTGAACGCCGCTGAACCAGGGGCAAGTGCCGCCCGATCCACCACCGGTCGGCACCTCATCCACAGCCTGTCGCACCGACACCGGACCGGGCTGCAACAATGCCCCCTGCAAAAGGCGGGCAAAGCCCGGCCGGCGACGGACAGCCGCGTGGGCCGAAGCGCATGCCCACGCCCAGGACACATGCGTAGGCGAAGGGACACCCCGAACACATGAGCGCGTCAGGCGGCACCAAGGCGATCGTGGCGGCACTCGCCGCCAACCTCGCGATCGCGGTAGCGAAGTTCGTGGCGTTCCTCTTCAGCGGCTCGTCGTCGATGCTCGCCGAGTCCGTGCACTCGCTCGCCGACTCCGGCAACCAGGCCCTGCTGCTCCTCGGCGGCAAGAAGGCCCAGCGCGAGGCGACCCCGCAACACCCCTTCGGCTACGGCCGCGAGCGCTACATCTACGCCTTCCTCGTCTCCATCGTCCTCTTCTCGGTCGGCGGCATGTTCGCCCTCTACGAGGGCTACGAGAAGATCAAGCACCCGCACGAGATCGAGGCCTGGTACTGGCCGGTCGGCGTCCTCGTCTTCGCGATCATCGCCGAGACGTTCTCCTTCCGCACCGCCATCAAGGAGTCCAACGTCCTGCGCGGCAAGAAGTCCTGGACGGAGTTCGTCCGCCACGCCAAGGCCCCCGAGCTGCCCGTCGTTCTCCTCGAAGACCTCGGCGCCCTCGTCGGCCTGATCCTCGCCCTCGGCGGCGTCGGCCTGGCCCTCATCACCGGCGACGGCGTCTGGGACGGCATCGGCACCCTCTGCATCGGCGTCCTGCTCATCCTCATCGCGATCATCCTCGCCGCCGAGACCAAGTCCCTGCTCCTCGGCGAGGCCGCCGGCGCCGAAGACGTCGAGAAGATCGCCGAGGCCGTCGTCGACGGCGACACCGTCACCCGCGTCATCCACATGCGCACCCTCCACCTCGGCCCCGAGGAACTCCTCGTCGCCGCCAAGATCGCCGTCCAGCACGACGACACAGCCACCGAGATCGCGAACGCCATCAACGCCGCCGAGGCCCGCATCCGCGAAGCCGTCCCCATCGCCCGCGTCATCTACCTCGAACCCGACATCTACAGCGAGGCCGAAGCCGCCAAGGGCTCCGACCTCGACGCCACCCCCGGCGGCCCGACCCCCACCGCCGACCACTGACCCCCGCCACCCCCACGCCGTACATCGGCCACCCCCACAAGGGACCCGGGCCCGCCGCGAACCACCGCGACGGGCCCTCTCCCTTGCCCCCGCATTCGACCCAACCGCCGCCTTCGGCTTGATCTGTACGGAGGCGGACTGGGGCGGCGAGGGCCGACCGGTGTAGCTTGGGACGGAGCCAGACGTCGCTGCTGATGGCGGTCGGGCGGTCCCAGAGAGACCGACCGAGGGAGAGAGGGCCTCCGACGGACTGCGCTGCGCACACGCGGGCATGCCTGTGTCCGCCGCCGCGCAGACCAGCCCTACCCACCCTCGACCCGACACCGAGGAGCAGCTCGTCATGACGACTGTCGAAAACCGACAGGACTTCAAGGTCGCCGACCTCTCCCTGGCCGAGTTCGGCCGCAAGGAGATCACCCTCGCCGAGCACGAGATGCCCGGCCTGATGGCGATCCGCAAGGAGTACGCCGAGGCACAACCCCTCGCCGGCGCCCGCGTCACCGGCTCCCTGCACATGACCGTGCAGACCGCCGTCCTCATCGAGACCCTCGTCGCCCTCGGCGCCGAGGTCCGCTGGGCCTCCTGCAACATCTTCTCCACCCAGGACCACGCCGCCGCCGCCATCGCCGTCGGCCCGAACGGCACCGTCGACGACCCGCAGGGCGTCCCCGTCTTCGCCTGGAAGGGCGAGACCCTGGAGGAGTACTGGTGGTGCACCGAGCAGGCCCTGACCTGGCCGAACAGCCCCACCGGCGGCCCCAACATGATCCTCGACGACGGCGGTGACGCCACCCTCCTCGTCCACAAGGGCGTCGAGTACGAGAAGGCCGGCAAGGTCCCCGCCGTCGACACCGCCGAGAACGACGAGCACCGCGTCATCCTCGAACTCCTCAACCGCACCATCACCGACGGCTCCCAGAAGTGGACCCAGCTCGCCTCGGAGATCCGCGGCGTCACCGAGGAGACCACCACCGGCGTCCACCGCCTGTACGAGATGCAGCGCGACGGCGACCTCCTCTTCCCGGCGATCAACGTGAACGACGCCGTCACCAAGTCGAAGTTCGACAACAAGTACGGCTGCCGCCACTCCCTGATCGACGGCATCAACCGCGCCACCGACGTCCTCATCGGCGGCAAGACCGCCGTCGTCTGCGGCTACGGCGACGTGGGCAAGGGCTGCGCGGAATCCCTGCGCGGACAGGGCGCCCGCGTCATCGTCACCGAGATCGACCCGATCTGCGCGCTCCAGGCCGCCATGGACGGCTACCAGGTCACGACCCTCGACGAGGTCATCGACAAGGCCGACATCTTCATCACCACGACCGGCAACAAGGACATCATCATGGCCTCCGACATGGCCAAGATGAAGCACCAGGCCATCGTCGGCAACATCGGCCACTTCGACAACGAGATCGACATGGCCGGCCTCGCCAAGATCCCCGGCATCGTCAAGGACGAGGTCAAGCCGCAGGTCCACACCTGGACCTTCTCCGACGGCAAGGTGATCATCGTCCTCTCCGAGGGCCGCCTGCTGAACCTGGGCAACGCCACCGGTCACCCGTCGTTCGTGATGTCCAACTCCTTCGCGGACCAGACCCTGGCCCAGATCGAGCTGTTCACCAAGCCCGACACGTACCCCATCGGTGTCTACACGCTGCCCAAGCACCTCGACGAGAAGGTCGCCCGCCTCCACCTCGACGCGCTCGGCGTGAAGCTCACGACCCTCCGCCCCGAGCAGGCCGCGTACATCGGCGTAGAGGTCGAGGGCCCGTACAAGCCGGACCACTACCGCTACTGATCACCCACGACGCCCAGGCACCCGTACACAGGTCGGCGCCGACCTGCGTACGCGAGCCCGCGGCACGGTCGTACAACGGTCGTACATGAGCCGGTGGCGCCGCACGCGCTGAACGCGTCGGTGCGCTGACGCACTCGCACAGCGGCTCCCGGGCAGGCCCCCGCACCCCCGTGCCGGGGGCCTGCCCGTTCGGCCCACACCGCCCGTCGGCCGGATCAGCCCGTCAAGACCCAGGACGCCCATGCCCCGCGGCCGGTATTCGCATCACGACACCCACGACCACACCCTCCTCGCCGAAGAACACTTCCACTGCGCGCCCGGCCCCTCCGGCTGGCGCTATGTCTCCCAACTCACCACGCCCTCCGGCGACCCCGCCGGCTCCGTCGACCTCGCCCTCGACGACCTCGGCCGCCCCATCCGCCTCGAACTCCACGCCGCGAGCTGGCAGGTCCGCGGTGCCGCCCTCGACGGCGTCACCTGGGTCCGCACCGACCCCACCGGCACACATGCCACCGAAGGCAATGTCCGTGCCCACGCCTTCACCGGCACCTCCCCGGCGTTCCTCATCGCCACCGCCCGTCTCCTGCGCCTCACCCCCTCCGCGCCCGCCACCCGCGTACGCCTCGTCGCCTTCACCGACCCGGTCCTCGCCCCGCGCACCGTGGACCAGTCCTGGGCCCTGATCGCAAGACAAACACACGCCACTGACAACGACCCCCTGACCGTGGACGAATACCAGGTCACAGCCCTGGACACGGGCGATCAGCACACCGTTCACATCTCCGGCGACGTCGTCCTAGCGGCACCCGGAATCGAGCTCGAACACCTGGAATCACCGCCGTCGACGTTCGACTGACACCGGCTCCCGCCCGACGGCGACGAAGGCGGACTCAAGCAGGTGGCGCGAACCCGGTATTCGGCCGCTCGACCGGCGCCTCCTGCGCCGCCCCGGACAGCACCGGAGCCTCACCGGCACCGCCGCCCCCACCGGGCGCCGCCCCCACCGCTCCCGCAGGCGACACGTACCCGGACGGGCCCGACGGCGGTACATACCCCGATGCCCCCGCAGACGGGACCTGCCCGGCAGAACCCCCGGGCGACGCATACCCCGAAGCCACCGGAGGCTGCGCCCCCGGCCCGCCCCACCCCGGCCCACCGACCGACGCACCACTGACACCTGCCGCGCCCCCGAACGCCCGTCGAGCCTCCCGCGCCTGCCGCTCATGCACCACGGCCGCCAGATACGCGCCCGCCGGTACCCCGTACGGCGCCGGAGTCCCCGTATGCGCCGCGAGGTCCGAGGCGAGACGTTCCGCCATCGCCCCACCGACATGCGGATCCAGCTGCTGCATCCGCGTCAGGTACTGGCGGATGGCCAACCACAGACCATCAGGAACCCCCGACAGGTCGAGCCCGGAGAACCGCCCCGCCAGCCAGGGCGGCGGCGGAGGCACGAACGGCGCCTGCCCGGCCGGCACCCGCTCCCGTACGACCAGCGTCCCCGCGAACACATCACCCAGCCGCCGCCCCCGCGCCGACACGAGCGAGGCGATACACGCGACGACCCCGAACGTCATCAGAATCTCGACCACCCCGACCGCACCGCGCACCAGCGCGTGCCGGAACCGGATCGGCCCTCCGTCGTCCCGCACCACCCGCAGCCCGCACGCCAGCTTCCCCAGCGAACGCCCATGACTCAGCGTCTCCACCGCGATCGGCCCGCCCACCAACAGGAGCAGAAAGGTCGCGATGGATATCGCCATCTGCGCGGCCTCGTCGAGCCCGGCCGCCGCCACTGCCAGGACCAGCGTCACGGCAACATAGACAGCCATGGCCACGATCAGATCGAGCAACACGGCCAGCGCACGGCTCGGCAGCTTCGCGGGACGCAGCTCCAGCGCCACCGCCTCACCCGTCACTAGCTCACTCACGCCCGTAGTCCTTCCGGTTTCATCCCTGACCTGCCCCGAGACCGGCCAGTCTGCCAAGCTGGGGGCACATCGCACCGTAGTACTACCTGTACGTACTAGTACTACCTGTACGGCAAGCTGACACGCAGTACGAGAGGGACGAGGAGCAGCAAACCCGATGGACCTCGATGTCTTCGTGTCCGCCCATCGCGCCGAGTGGGACCGCCTCGACGCCCTGCTCCGCCGCCAGCGCCGCCTCAATGGCGCCGAGGTCGACGAACTCGTCGCCCTCTACCAGCGCACCGCCACCCATCTCTCGCAGATCCAGTCCAGCGCCCCGGACCCCCAGCTCACCGGCCGCCTGAGCCAACTGGTGGCACGCGCGCGTAACGCCGTGACGGGCCCTCGACGAGCCTCCTGGCGCGACGTCACCCGCTTCCTGACCCACGGTTTCCCCGCCGCGGTCTACCGCTCACGCCACTGGTGGGTCCCCACAGCTCTTCTCTCCACACTCGTGGCGATCCTCCTGGGCTGGTGGATCGGCACCCATCCGGAGGTCCAGGCCACCATCGCGGCCCCCGACGAACTGCGCGAGATGACCCGCCCCGGCGGCCAGTACGAGACGTACTACTCCAGCAATCCCGCCGCCTCATTCGCCGCCCAGGTATGGACGAACAACGCCCAGGCCGCCGCGATGTGCCTGGTCCTGGGCATCTTCCTCGGACTACCGGTCCTGTGGATCCTGCTCCTGAACATGCTCAACCTGGGCGTGGGCATCGGCCTCATGTCCTCGGCCGGCCGCCTCGACGTCTTCCTCGGCCTGATCCTCCCGCACGGCCTCCTGGAACTGACCGCCGTCTTCGTGGCCGCCGGCACGGGCCTACGCCTCGGCTGGACCCTCATCGACCCCGGCCCCCGCACCCGCCGCTCGGCCCTGGCCGAGGAGGGGCGAGCCGCCCTGGGCATGGCGATAGGCCTGGCGCTGGTCCTCTTCGTGTCCGGCGCCATCGAAGGTTTCGTCACCCCCTCCGGCCTCCCCACCTGGGCCCGCATCACCATCGGCGTCCTCGCCGAGCTCACCTTCCTCGCGTACGTCTACGTCCTGGGCGGCCGAGCCGCGCGGGACGGCGACACCGGCGACGTCGAGGAGCACGAACGCAGCGCCGCGGTGCCCACGGCCGCCTGATGTGCGGACACCCCCGCCGGGCTGTTAGTCTCCTCTTCGTTCCCGCAAGAGCTGTTGACACGGCGCATGCGGGGAGGTAGATTTAGACAGTTGCCTAGAGGTGGACATGCCCTAGGGTTACAGTGAAAATCTATCGGCTCCTCGTGAAGCGACTTCCCGAGCGAGCCCCACCCGATGATTCAGGAACGAGCGGCCGGTCAGCCCGGCCAAGAACTTCTGATAAAGTCGGAACTGCCAAAAGAAAGCCGCAAGGTAATCAATTAGGCAAGGCCATCCAACGGCCACCGGAAATGAATTCCGACCGGGAACGGAACGGAAAGCGGATCTGGTAAGGTTGGAAACACCGAAGGGAAGCGCCCGGAGGAAAGCCCGAGAAGATGCTCGGGTGAGTACAAAGGAAGCGTCCGTTCNCCGAAGGGAAGCGCCCGGAGGAAAGCCCGAGAAGATGCTCGGGTGAGTACAAAGGAAGCGTCCGTTCCTTGAGAACTCAACAGCGTGCCAAAAATCAACGCCAGAAAATGTTGATACCCCGTCCGCCGGAACTATTCCGGTGGTCGAGGTTCCTTTGAAAAATCACAGCGAGGATGCTGTGAACCATCGGATCATTCCTCCGGTGGTTCCGCTCTCGTGTGTGCGTTCCCGATTACGGGAAAACATTCACGGAGAGTTTGATCCTGGCTCAGGACGAACGCTGGCGGCGTGCTTAACACATGCAAGTCGAACGATGAACCACTTCGGTGGGGATTAGTGGCGAACGGGTGAGTAACACGTGGGCAATCTGCCCTCCACTCTGGGACAAGCCCTGGAAACGGGGTCTAATACCGGATACAACCACTGGCCGCATGGCCTGGTGGTGGAAAGCTCCGGCGGTGGAGGATGGGCCCGCGGCCTATCAGCTTGTTGGTGAGGTAACGGCTCACCAAGGCGACGACGGGTAGCCGGCCTGAGAGGGCGACCGGCCACACTGGGACTGAGACACGGCCCAGACTCCTACGGGAGGCAGCAGTGGGGAATATTGCACAATGGGCGCAAGCCTGATGCAGCGACGCCGCGTGAGGGATGACGGCCTTCGGGTTGTAAACCTCTTTCAGCAGGGAAGAAGCGCAAGTGACGGTACCTGCAGAAGAAGCGCCGGCTAACTACGTGCCAGCAGCCGCGGTAATACGTAGGGCGCGAGCGTTGTCCGGAATTATTGGGCGTAAAGAGCTCGTAGGCGGTCTGTCGCGTCGGATGTGAAAGCCCGGGGCTTAACCCCGGGTCTGCATTCGATACGGGCAGACTAGAGTGTGGTAGGGGAGATCGGAATTCCTGGTGTAGCGGTGAAATGCGCAGATATCAGGAGGAACACCGGTGGCGAAGGCGGATCTCTGGGCCATTACTGACGCTGAGGAGCGAAAGCGTGGGGAGCGAACAGGATTAGATACCCTGGTAGTCCACGCCGTAAACGGTGGGAACTAGGTGTTGGCGACATTCCACGTCGTCGGTGCCGCAGCTAACGCATTAAGTTCCCCGCCTGGGGAGTACGGCCGCAAGGCTAAAACTCAAAGGAATTGACGGGGGCCCGCACAAGCAGCGGAGCATGTGGCTTAATTCGACGCAACGCGAAGAACCTTACCAAGGCTTGACATACACCGGAAACATCCAGAGATGGGTGCCCCCTTGTGGTCGGTGTACAGGTGGTGCATGGCTGTCGTCAGCTCGTGTCGTGAGATGTTGGGTTAAGTCCCGCAACGAGCGCAACCCTTGTTCTGTGTTGCCAGCATGCCTTTCGGGGTGATGGGGACTCACAGGAGACTGCCGGGGTCAACTCGGAGGAAGGTGGGGACGACGTCAAGTCATCATGCCCCTTATGTCTTGGGCTGCACACGTGCTACAATGGCAGGTACAATGAGCTGCGAAGCCGTGAGGCGGAGCGAATCTCAAAAAGCCTGTCTCAGTTCGGATTGGGGTCTGCAACTCGACCCCATGAAGTCGGAGTTGCTAGTAATCGCAGATCAGCAGTGCTGCGGTGAATACGTTCCCGGGCCTTGTACACACCGCCCGTCACGTCACGAAAGTCGGTAACACCCGAAGCCGGTGGCCCAACCCGTAAGGGAGGGAGCTGTCGAAGGTGGGACTGGCGATTGGGACGAAGTCGTAACAAGGTAGCCGTACCGGAAGGTGCGGCTGGATCACCTCCTTTCTAAGGAGCACTTCTCACCAGGAACCTTCGGGGACTTGGTCAGAGGCCAGGACATCAGCGAACGTCTGATGCTGGTTGCTCAAGGGTGGAACGTTGATTATTCGGCACGGT
>NZ_VTHJ01000051.1:0-5418 GCF_008386495.1 Streptomyces tailanensis
ACTTCCTCGTCCATGGCGCCATCGTCGCAGACCGCCCAGGGCGAACGTTGCCTGATGCGGCACTAGCTAGGAGCGTGGGTCAGTAACGAGCAGGCGGCTCGGCCTGTGGCCAGCGGATCGGTCGCGGCGGTCCTGTCGGGGCCTGTGGGGCTCGGGTGCGGTCTGCCCGCTGGGTGTTCGGTCGGCAGGGCTCGCGACGTGGCCGGGGAGGCCCGGCTGGTCAGTCGGCCAGGGCGGCGATCCCTGCTGTCCCGGCGTGACGGAAGATCTTGCGGAGGTTGTGGCAGGCGGCGAGCAGGCGCCACTCTCCTCGGGCGCCTTCCTCACCGCGCAGGAGGAGTTGGCGGCCGTTCTGGCAGGTCATGATCTGTCCGAAGACGGGTTCGACGATGGCCTTGCGGCGGCTGTAGGCCTTCCGGCCGGGCTTGGTCCGCAGCTTGCGGGCCATGCGCTCCTTCAGGGTCGCGTCCTTGGGGATACGTCCGCGTGGTGTGGGCGGGACCTGTTCGTCGTGTCCGAGTCGGCCGGTAGCCATGAACGTGTCGCCTGCTGCAGGCGAGTTGGCGATCCCGCGCGGCCTCAAGGTTCGTCTCGGAGCAGTAGCCGGCGTCGACGAGGGCCTGCTTGGGATGGGTTGCGGTGTTGGCGGCGGACTGGTCGAGCATCGTGGTGTAGTTCAGCGCGTCGGAGGCATTGGTCGTCACGTCGGCGGCAGTGATGACCTGGTGGGCCTCGTCCACGACGGCCTGAGCGTTGTAGGCCTGGATGTAGGCGCCGTCGCTGTTCTTCATGATCCGCGAGTCGGGGTCGGTGAAGTTGGCCTGGGCCTTGGGCTTTGGCCGGGCCTTGGCGGCGGCGGCCTCGCCGGCAGCGGTGACGGCCTGCTCGTCGCTGCTGCCCGCACGTGCCTGGCGGCGTCGCTCCTTGTCCTCGGCGTGGCGGCGGGCCTTGTCGGCGGCTTCGGCCTCGATCTGGGCGCGGGCGGCCTGCAACCTGGCGAGGCGTTTCTCGCGGCGGTCGAGTTCGGCGGGCAGGTCGGTGTCCTTGCCGTCGACGCCGAACGTGGCGTCCTCGGCCTCGTCGGTGGCCTCGGCGTCGGCGAGCAGGGCGGCGGCCTTCGCCTCCAGCGCGGCGATCTCGGCCTCGATGCTCTCTTCCTTGTCGATGAGGCGGCCGTAGCTCATCGCCTTGTGCTTGGAGGCGTTCGCTTCGAGTTTGGTGCGGTCCAGGGCGACGCGGCCCATCTTGACCATGCCGAGCTTGATCGCGAGGTGCAGTGACTGGGTGAACAGGCCAGCCAGGGCGTTCAGGTGGCGGCGGCGGAACCGGGCGATCGAGCGGAAGTCCGGGGCCTGGTCGGCGGCCAGGAACCGGAACGCGACGTCGTCGGCGCACTTGCGCTGGATCGCCCGGGAGGAGCGGACGCCGGTGGTGTAGCCGTAGATCAGCAGACGTACCATCAGTCTGGGGTCATAGGGCGGGTAGCCCCGCTTCTCGGTGTAGTCGGCCAGGACCGGTCCCAGGTCGAGTATCTCGTCGACCAGGTCCACGACGAACCGGGCCAGGTGTCCCTCGGGCAGCCAGTCGTCCAGCGACGGCGGCAGCAGCAGGGCCTGATGCGGGTCGAACGCCCTGAACCGCTTGTCCGCTGCCGCCGTACGCGTCTGCGGCCGACTCTTCTCGATCGGCTCGACCTCGAACAGGCCCTCCCCATCACGCATCCCGTGATCATCTCGTATGAATGGTCACGGGATGCAGGCGAGGGCCGCCGGTTGCCTGCTCAGACGGTCGTCGACTGGAGCTGGTGCGGCATGTTCCAGCCCTCGGCGAGTCTCGACGGGTGAACGTTGCGTCCCCCGCCGAAGAACTCGCAGAACTTCATGATCAGCGGATCCCAGCCGAGCGGGTCCACATAGTGCGTCCCCGGGATGACCAGGTCTTCCTCGACATGAGCGCGAAGGACCTCGACCTCGAAGGCAGTGGCATGCGGTTCGGGACCGCCGAAGGGATGGGCCGAGACGACCCGGCATTCCAGCTGGACCGGACATTCCGCAACCCTGGGGGCCCGGACCAGATCCGATGCCTGCTCGGTCAGCCGTGCGACCGAGAACTTGTCCGGCTCGTGCCGGTAGCCCTGCTTTGCCTTGTAGTCCGGCATGGCCGACTTTCCGGTGGTGAGCGCGATCCGGTCGACTGCATCGACCATCGCCGACGAGGGCAGGCTGAGCACGCACTCGCCCTCACGCAGCAGGTTCGCGGTAGTTTGGGCGTTGTTGCCAAGACCGAGCATGCAGGACTGGTCCAGCCACCACGCCGAGGACATCGGCGCGAGGTTCGCCGTGCCGTCCTCGTTGAGTGAGCTGACCAGCACCACCGGAGTTCCGAAGTACAGGACCTTGAGCCCGGGGACGACGTGCATGCGCTGTGCCTTTCGCGGAGTGTCAGACGGACAGGTCCGCGATCAGGAACACGAACCGTCGCTGACTCTCTCGTGAGTGAGACGCAGACGCTGGCGGAGATACGACATCGCGTTTCGGACGAGTGGAGCGATCATCCAATGACAGTGACAGGCCCGGCGTTGATTACTGGGACACGCTCCTAGCCCGCAGATCAAGCTCAGAGCCCCCGCCTCCACATGCGTCCCCTCTCCACATGGTCTCGTTTCTGAGGCGAGCCACGGCGTCGCCCGCCTTGTAGGACGGGAGCCGTTTGGGAGCTGATCCCGAACTCGGCTCCCAAACGGCTCCCCAAACGACCCCAGAAACCACTCAGGGGCCCGACCCGCTAAGCGGATCAGGCCCCTGACCTGGTACTTCACTGTCGGGGTGGCGGGATTTGAACCCACGACCTCTTCGTCCCGAACGAAGCGCGCTGCCAAGCTGCGCTACACCCCGATTGCCGCTGCTCGTCGCGGCGACGTCGTTTACTTTAGCCCACTGGTGGCTGGAGACGAAATCCGGTTTTCGGGGCGGCGGTCGTGGCGGTTGGAGCGGCGCCGGCGGAGGTGTACGGGGTCGGGGCGGAGGTGGTCGGCGGCGATGAGGAGGAGGCTGAGGGCGTAGATGGCGAGGCCCAGGAGGAGGGCGTTGCCGAGGGTGCCCTTGTAGCCGTGGTGGGTGGCGTCCAGGAACGGGTAGAGGTACGGGGCCGGCCAGTCGGGGGTGAGTACGGCGGCGCGGCCGAGGGTGAACGCCAGGTACGCCATCGGGTAGAGCAGCCAGGCCACGGCGTGGATCGGGCGGGGCGGGGACGGGCGGGTCAGGAGGAGCCAGTCCGCCACCACCACCAGGGGGATCACCGTGTGGAAGGCGAGGTTGGTCAGGGCCTGCCAGCCCGTGGGCGTGACCGGGGCGCCGGTCGGTGCCATCGTCAGGGAGAAGGCGATCGGGTCCTGCACCAGGATCAGGTGGTACACCAGGGCTGTGGTCATCGCGTAGAGCACCGTGCCGCTCGTCACCAGGGATGGCAGCGGGCGGCGGGCCGACCACGCGCGGCGGGACGCGGCCGCGAAGACCAGCGCCACCAGGGCCGTGCTCTGGACCGAGAAGTGGGTCATGGCCCGTACGGGGCTGCCCGCGACCATCTCGATCACTACGGCCGCTGCCGCCGCCAGCGCCACCAGGGCGCGGAAGGCCGCCGTCGGCCGGCGTCGTGCCGGTGCCACCACCGCCGCCGCGGGCACGACGGACGGCATCGGCGCGGGGATGCCCGAGATCGCCGGCAGGTCGGGGATGTCCCTGGGTATCGGTGCGGTCATGCGTTTCACGCTAGGCCGCCCCGACGAAACGGGCCTTTCGGGGTGATCCGTATGGGTGGCCAGCCCTCCCCCTACGCCCCCCGCTCCACCAACGTCAGCAGCGAAGCCTCCGGGGGGCAGGCGAACCGTACCGGCGTGTAGCGGTTGGTGCCGCAGCCTGCCGATACGTGCATGTACGCGGTGTGGCCCGCCGCCGTGTGGGTGGAGAGGCCCTTCACGCGGTCCGTGTCGAGGTCGCAGTTGGTGACGAGGGCGCCGTAGAAGGGGATGCAGAGCTGACCGCCGTGGGTGTGGCCGGCCAGGATCAGGGGGTAGCCGTCGGCGGTGAAGGCGTCGAGGGAGCGGAGGTAGGGGGCGTGGACGACGCCCAGGGAGAGGTCGGCCGACTCCGAGGGGCCGCCGGCGACCTGGGCGTAGCGGTCCCGCTTGATGTGCGGGTCGTCGAGGCCGGTGAGCTCCACCGACATGCCCTCGACCTTCAGCGTGCCGCGGGTGTTCGTGAGGTTGAGCCAGCCCGCCCCGTCGAACCCGTCGCGCAGGTCCTCCCAGGGGTTGTGGATCGCGCCGACCACGGGCTTGTTGCCGTTCAGGCCATGGCGGCCCTGGGCCTTCTCCAGGAGATAACGGGCGGGGTTGCGCAGCTTGGGCCCGTAGTAGTCGTTCGAGCCGAAGACGTACGCCCCCGGGAACTCCATCAGCGGGCCCAGCGCGTCCAGCACCTCCGGGATGCCCTCGGGGTCGGACAGGTTGTCGCCGGTGTTGATCACGAAGTCGGGGCGCAGCCCGGCCAGGGAGCGCAGCCAGCGCTGCTTCTTGCGCTGCCCGCTCACCATGTGGATGTCGGAGACCTGGAGTATCCGCAGTGGCCGCATGCCCGGTGGCAGCACCGGCACCGTCACCCTTCGCAGCCGGAAGGAGCGGGTCTCGAAACCCGCCGCGTACACCACACCGGCGGCACCGACCGCCGCGATCCCCAGAGGTACTCCGTATCGCGCTCGCATGCGTCCATCGTGTCAGACCCCGCCGAGCCTCCGTACAGCCTGTGGACAACCACGGCCCCACCACCGGCGATCGTCAACTCCCCCTGTGGACAACCCACTCCGGCTGCGGTATCCGCTCCGCACACACCAGCGAAATCAAGGCGCGCTTCCCGCACCACACCTGCGACAATCGATCCATGACCACGCTCAAGTCGAAGCTGCAGGAAGACCTCAACGCCGCGATCAGGGGGCGCGATGAGCTCCGCTCCTCGACGCTCCGGCTGACGCTCACCGCGATCACCAAGGAGGAGGTCGCGGGCAAGGAGAAGCGTGAGCTCTCCGACGACGAGGTCCTCAAGGTGATCACCAAGGAAGCGAAGAAGCGCCGCGAGGCCGCGGACGCCTTCGCGCAGGGTGGTCGTGCCGAGTCGGCCGAGCGGGAGAAGGCGGAGGGCGAGGTCCTCGCCGAGTACCTGCCCAAGCAACTGTCCGACGAGGAGCTGACGCGGATCGTCGTCCAGGCCGTCGAGGAGGCCAAGGCCGCCGGCGCCGAGGGTCCGCGCGCGATGGGCCAGGTCATGAAGATCGTCAACCCGAAGGTGGCCGGGCTGGCCGAGGGCGGCCGCGTCGCCGCCGTGGTCAAGCAGCAGCTCGCGGGCGGCTGAGCAGCACCCTTCCATT
>NZ_VTHJ01000051.1:5509-135871 GCF_008386495.1 Streptomyces tailanensis
GGGGCGCCCCTCGTAACAGAGGGGCGCCCCACCGCCGTATGCGCTCAGGGAGTCAACGGGTCTCAGCCGTCACCCGAAGCCCCCGTTGCCGTTCCCGTTGTTCCCGCCGTTGCCCTGCCCCTGGATGAAGCCCTCGGGGATCGTGAACTCCGGCGTCGGGAACGTGCCGCCGTCGGTGCCGCCGATCAGGCCGCCCTCGTCGTCACCGTTGCCGTTGTCGTTGCCGCCGTTGTCATTGTCGTTGTCCCCGCGACCGCGGTCCGGCCGCTCTTCGGGGATGTTGACGAGGGTGAAGTCGGGGGCGGGCTCGCCCTCCAGCGCGCCGGACATCATGTCGCGCCAGATCGGGCCGGGGACCTCACCACCGAAGACCTTGGCGTACGTACGGCCGCCGATGGTGATGTTCACCATGCGGCGCTCGTGCGCGGGGTCGCCGACCCAGACGGCGCCGGCCATGTTCGGGGTGTAGCCCACGAACCAGGCCGCGTAGCGGAAGTCCGTCGTACCGGTCTTACCGGCGCTGGGGCGGCTGCCGAGGCCCGCCTGCGTACCCGTACCGTCCTCGACCACGCCCCTGAGCAGGGTGTTGATGGTGTCGGCGGTGTTCTCGGACATCGCGCGCGAGCAGGTCGACTTCGGGACCTCCAGCGACTTCGACTCCCCGCCGACCCGCTGGGTGATCGACTCGATGGCGATCGGGGTGCAGTACATACCGCGCGCGGCGAAGGTCGCGTACGCGTTCGCCATGGTCAGCGGGGACATCTCCTGGGTGCCGAGGGCGATCGACGGGGCCTGGTCCATGTTGCGGCCGTCGGCCCGCTCGACGCCCATCTTCTCGGCCATCTCCGTCACCGGGCAGATGCCGATGTCCGCGATCATCTGCACGAAGTAGGTGTTGACGGACAGCGCGGTCGCCCGCTTCATCGAGTACGGGCCGACCTCGGTCTCGTTCTCGTTGGTGAGCGTGGAGCGGGGGCTGGCGTTGTTCACCCAGTTCTTGCCGCCGCAGACCGAGATCGGGCTCGGGTACTCCATCTTGTACGGCGCGGAGTACGACTTCGTCGCGGGCATGCCGCCCTCCAGGGCGGCCGCGGCGACGATCGGCTTGAACGTCGAACCGGGCTGGTAGCCGGCGCCGCCGCCCATGGACTGGTCGACCGAGAGATTGATCGTCGTCTCGTTCTGCTTGACGTCCATGCCGTATGGCCGGGACTGGCCCATCCCGAGGATCTTGCCGGTGCCGGGCTCCACGATGGTGGCGGCCGTGGCCACCTCGTCCTTCTGGTTGACGTGGTCCTTGATGGAGGCCTGGACCGACTTCTGGGCCTTCGGGTCCATCGTCGTCTGGATCGTCAGGCCGCCCTGGTTCCAGATCTTGGCCCGCTCCTCCGCGGTCTTGCCGAAGACCGGGTCGTTCAGGAACACCTCGCGGACGTAGTCACAGAAGAAGCCCGCGCCCATGACGGCCGTGATGCAGCCGTTCTTGGGCTTGCTGATGTCCAGGCCGAGCGGCTTCTCCTTGGCCTCGTCGGCCTCCGCCTGTGCGATGTCGCCGACGTCCGCCATGCGCTGCAGCACGGTGTTGCGGCGCTTGGTGGCCTCCTGAGGGTCGTTCACCGGGTCGTACCGGCTCGGCGACTGCACGATGCCGGCGAGCAGCGCGGCCTCCTCGACCTTCAGGTCCTTGGCCGACTTGGAGAAGTAGCGGCGGGAGGCGGCCTCGACACCGTAGGCCTGCTGGCCGAAGAACGTGATGTTCAGGTAGTTCTCGAGGATCTTCTTCTTGCCGAGCTCTTCCTCGAGCTGGATCGCCTGCTTCAGCTCCTTGATCTTGCGACCGAGGGTCTGCTGGGTGGCCTGGGCGACCAGCGTCGGGTCGTCACCGGCCTCCTCCACCGCGACGTTCTTCACCAACTGCTGCGTCAGCGTGGAGGCGCCCTGTGTGACACCGCCGCTCTGCGCGTTCCGGTTGAGCGCGCGGAGCACGCCCTTCAGGTCGATCGCGCCGTGCTGGTAGAAGCGGGCGTCCTCGATGGCGATGATCGCCTGCTGCATGTACGGCGAGATCTCCTTGAGATCGACCACCGTACGGTCGCGCGAGTAGACAGTGGCGATCTGGTCGCCCTTGCTGTCCAGGATCGTGGTGCGCTGGCTCAGCGGTGGCTGCTTGAGGTTGGCGGGGAGTTCGTCGAACCCCTCGACCGAACCCTTGGCCGCGAGCCCCAGGGCGCCGACCGCTGGCAGCGCGATGCCCGCCATGACGGCACCGGCGAGGACGCTGACACCTAGGAACTTGGCGGCCTGCTGTGTGGGGGACAGACCACCACCCGAGCGCTTGTTTGGCATGAGGGCAGCCTAATCCGTCGGTATGACCGTTCCGAAGGAGCGGGTGCCTCCGGAGGGGCACAAGTGCCGGATCGTGACATCCGCTGCGGCCCGCGCGGCGGCGTTAAGGGACCTTAACGCCGGCCTACGTTCTCATTTCCCGGACAGGCACACAGGCGTTGGCCTAAGCTGCTCCCAACTGTCACGGCAGTAGGCCCTTGTATCAAGTACGTCCGCCGAGCCCGAATCGTTCTGACGTTCTTCCGATTTTTTTCCGGGGTCATGTCCGAATCTACCTCGTGTGTCATTCGGTGTCCGTTGTGACGCATGTCAACTGTCCCGTTCTGTCGGGATAGTCACGTATGCCCTCGGGTCACTCCCACGGGTGATCTGCCGCTTACGCATAGTCCGTTCGGGCCATTCAAGATTGGGCCCGAAGGGGGTGTTGCGCTGTGCCCACCTTCCGTAACGTCCTCAACTGGCGGCGGTGAATATGCCGCTGCCGCCGTGGGGGAGCCTCGATTCGGGAGAGGACGGCGCCGGTATGGGCTGGGTAACCGACTGGAGTGCGCAGGCTGCCTGCCGCACTACCGATCCGGATGAACTGTTCGTTCAAGGAGCAGCGCAGAACAGGGCCAAGGCGGTGTGCACCGGATGCCCGGTGCGGACGGAGTGCCTGGCGGACGCGTTGGACAACCGCGTCGAGTTCGGCGTGTGGGGAGGAATGACGGAGCGCGAGCGCCGCGCACTGCTGCGCAGGCGTCCGACCGTCACGTCATGGCGCAGGTTGCTGGAGACCGCGCGCACGGAGTACGAGCGTGGCGCGGGCATTCTGCCGCTCGACGATGACGAGATGTACGAGAACTACGCGGCGGTGAGCTGAGGACGAGGCCCCTTCCGGGTCCTTTCCGGGCCACGTCGGTCGAGGGCGCCCTTGAGGTGTCGGCGCGTCGGGCAGGTGTGCCGGCTCTCGGGTGCCCCGAGGCGTGACTCGTTGGTACTCCGTCGGTCAGTCGTCGGAGGTGGGCAACTCCGGCCGTACGGTCGCGAGTCGGCCCCCGATGTCCCGCAGACCCGCCAGGTCGTGGACATCGCCGGGCAGCGCGGCCACCTCGGCCACGGCCACCTCGGGATGAAGCGCGGTGAAGCGGTCACGCGTGCGCTGCTCGCGGGAGAGCAGCCGCATCCGCTCGGCGTGCAGCCTGAGCAGGCCTGCCGTGAGCTGTTCGACGGTCCGGTCCGGGGCGGGGGAGCCGTCCTGGGTACCGGCGGAGTCAGCCTCAGCACCGGGGGGGTCGGCCTGGGCGTCGATGGTGGCGGGAGATTCTGAACTTCCGTACGTTTCGGGAGAGTTACGAACTGCTTTCCCGTTCATCTGATCCACAATGCGGGGCTCGTCAAGATTTTCCGCGGCGGCGAGCGCGCGCTCGGCGGACAGCTGGGCCGCGCCGCTGCCGTGGACGCGGTTGAGCACCAGACCGGCCAGCGGCATGTCCTCGGCCGCCAGCCGCTCCACGAAGTACGCCGCCTCCCGCAGCGCGTCCCGCTCGGGCGCCGCCACCACGAGAAACGCCGTACCGGGCGCCTGGAGCAGCTTGTACGTGGCGTCCGCGCGCGTACGGAAGCCGCCGAACATGGAGTCCATGGCGGCCACGAACGTCTGTACGTCCTTCAGCAGTTGGCCGCCGAGCAGCTTGCCCAGGGCGCCCGTCATCATCGACATGCCGACATTCAGGAACTTCATCCCGGCCCGCCCGCCGACCTTCGCGGGCGCCAGCAGCACACGGATCAGCTTGCCGTCGAGGAACGAGCCCAGCCGCTTCGGGGCGTCCAGGAAATCCAGTGCCGAGCGCGACGGCGGGGTGTCGACGACGATCAGGTCCCACTCGTCCCGGGCCCGCAGCTGGCCCAGTTTCTCCATCGCCATGTACTCCTGCGTGCCCGCGAAGCCCGCCGAAAGCGACTGGTAGAAGGGGTTGTTCAGGATCGCGGACGCCCGGTCGGGGTCCGCGTGCGCCTCGACGATCTCGTCGAACGTGCGCTTCATGTCGAGCATCATGGCGTGCAGTTCGCCGTCGCCCTCGATGCCCTTGACGCGCCGCGGGGTGTTGTCCAGCGAGTCGATGCCCATGGACTGGGCGAGCCGCCGGGCCGGGTCGATGGTGAGCACGACCACCTTGCGACCACGCTCCGCGGCGCGCAGGCCGAGGGCCGCCGCCGTGGTCGTCTTGCCGACGCCGCCCGCGCCGCAGCACACGACGATACGGGTCTCGGGGTCGTCGATCAGCGGGTCGAGCGCGAGAGGCCGGGGCGCGATGATCGCGCGATGTGCGTCATGGGCGTCGTGCGCGTCGTGCGCGTCGTGTGCGTCATGGGTGTGGGCCGGGTCCGGAGTCATGAGATCCCTTGCTGACGCAGTTCCGTGGCGAGTTCGTACAGGCCCGCCAGATCCAATCCCTCGGCGAGCAGCGGCAGTTCGTGCAGCGGCAGGCTCAGCTCGCCCAGTGCGCCGCGCTGTTCGTGCTCCAGGGCGTATCGCTCGGCGTACTCCTCCGCCTGCGTGAGCAGCGGCGCCACCAGGCGCTCGGCGTTGCCGCCGCGCCGGGCACCGCCGAGGCCGGCCGTGGACAGCGAGCGGGCTACGGCCGTACGTGGCACCGCGCGCGCGAACTCCAGCTCGTCGGCGTCCAGCACCTCGGGCCGGACCATGTTGACGATGATCCGCCCCACCGGCAGCCGCGTGGCCCGCAGCTCGGCGATACCGTCCGCCGTCTCCTGGACGGGCATCTCCTCCAGGAGCGTCACCAGATGCACTTCCGTCTCGGGCGACTTCAGCACGCGCATGACCGCCTGGGCCTGATTGTGTATCGGGCCGATCTTGGCGAGCCCCGCCACCTCGTCGTTGACGTTCAGGAAGCGGGTGATGCGCCCGGTGGGCGGCGCGTCCATCACCACGTAGTCGTACGCGAACCGGCCGCTTTTCTCCTTGCGGCGCACCGCCTCGCAGGCCTTGCCGGTCAGGAGGACATCCCTGAGACCGGGTGCGATGGTGGTGGCGAAGTCGATGGCGCCGAGCTTCTTCAGGGCCCGGCCCGCCCCGCCGAGCTTGTAGAACATCTGGAGGTAGTCCAGCAGGGCCAGTTCGGGGTCGATGGCCAGGGCGTACACCTCCCCGCCCCCGGGTGCCACCGCGATCTTCCGCTCTTCGTACGGCAATGCCTCCGTCTCGAAAAGCTGTGCGATGCCCTGTCTGCCCTCGACCTCGACCAGGAGGGTGCGCTTCCCCTCGGTCGCGAGGGCGAGCGCGAGTGCGGCGGCGACCGTGGTCTTTCCGGTCCCGCCCTTGCCGCTGACGACCTGGAGCCTGCTCACGTATTCGAGACTAACCAGTCCGCGCGCGGCGTACGCGGGAGGCTGTGGATAACTTGGCCCTTCCTCGCGGTCCCGGCCTGTCTGTGGTCCGTCCGCGGTCCCGGCCGAAGCCGTGCGGAGCCCGTGCCGGGCGGCGGCCGGACAGCGGATAAAGTCGGCCACATGACCAAGTGGGAATACGCAACCGTGCCGCTGCTCGTCCATGCCACGAAGCAGATTCTGGACACCTGGGGCGAGGACGGCTGGGAGCTCGTCCAGGTCGTGCCCGGGCCGAACAACCCCGAGCAATTGGTGGCCTACCTGAAGCGCGAGAAGTCCGCGTGAGCGCCATCGAGGCCAAGCTCGCCGAACTCGGGCTGACCCTGCCCGAGGTGGTCCCGCCGCTCGCCGCGTACCAGCCGGCCGTCCAGACCGGCGTGTACGTCTACACCGCCGGGCAGCTCCCCATGGTGGACGGCAAGCTGCCCGTCACCGGCAAGGTCGGCGCCGAGGTCACCCCCGAGGAGGCCAAGGAACTCGCCCGCACCTGCGCGCTGAACGCACTCGCCGCCGTCAAGTCGGTGGCCGGTGACCTCGACCGCGTCGCGCGCGTGGTGAAGGTCGTCGGCTTCGTCGCCTCGGCCTCGGACTTCACGGGCCAGCCGGCTGTGCTGAACGGCGCCAGCGAGCTCCTGGGCGCCGTCTTCGGCGACAAGGGTGTGCACGCGCGCAGCGCGGTGGGTGTGGCGGTACTGCCGCTGGACGCGCCGGTGGAGGTCGAGATCCAGGTGGAGCTGACGGGGGCGTGATCGCGGGCGGCACGGGTGGGCGCAGCGGCACCTCGTAGCGCCGAGTTCCGCACCCCGCCCCCACCTCCGGTTGCCAAGATCGCGCAGGCTCACTCGAACATGCGCCACGAACGGGTTAGCCTCCGCCCATGGCAAACGGGCAGTGGTACCCAGCCGAGTGGCCGGACCGTATCCGCGCACTCGCGGCCGGCACGCTGACACCGGTGACCCCCAGGCGGGCCGCCACCGTCATGCTGCTCAAGGACACGGCCGACACCCCTGTTGTTCACATGCTGCGCAGACGCGCCTCCATGGCCTTCGCCGGAGGCGCGTACGCGTATCCGGGCGGCGGCGTGGACCCCCGCGACGACGACCACCAGATCCGCTGGGCGGGCCCCACGCGCGCGTGGTGGGCGTCCAGGCTCGGCGTCGACGAGACCGACGCCCAGGCGATCGTCTGCGCGGCCGTACGCGAGACGTACGAGGAGGCGGGCATCCTCCTCGCCGGCCCCACCCCTGACACGGTGGTCGGCGACACCACCGGCGACGACTGGGAGGCGGACCGCGCGGCGGTGGCCGCCCGGGAGCTGTCCTTCGCGGAGTTCCTGGAGCGCAGGGGCCTGGTCCTGCGGTCCGACCTGCTCGGTGCGTGGGCCCGCTGGATCACCCCCGAGTTCGAGACCCGCCGCTACGACACCTGGTTCTTCGTGGCCGCCCTCCCCGAGGGCCAGCGCACGCGCAACGCCTCCACGGAGGCGGACCGCACCGTGTGGATCCGCCCGGGGGACGCCGCCGCCGGCTACGACAAGGGCGAACTGCTGATGATGCCGCCCACCATCGCCACCCTGCGCCGACTCGCCACGTACGCCACGGCCGCCGAGGCCCTCGCCGCCGCCCCCGCCCGCGATCTGGCCCCCGTCCTCGCCGAGGCACGCCTGGAGGACGACGAGGTGATCCTCACCTGGCCGGGCCACGACGAGTTCACCCAACGCATACAGGCGGGCGGCGGCCCCGGTGGAGGTCCCGCATGACGGAAGCAGCAGCTCTCCCCGGCCAGCCGAGAGGCGGGGTCCTGTCGGGCCCCGCGACCGCGCGCGCGGTCAACGTCCTCGCGCCGAACGCGTCGGTGATGACCCTGGACGGCACCAACACCTGGATCGTCTCCGAGCCGGACTCCGCACTGGCCGTCGTGATCGACCCGGGCCCACTGGACGACGGCCATCTCCGCCACGTCGTCGCTACGGCGGAGCAGGCCGGCAAACGGGTCGCGCTGACCCTGCTCACACACGGCCACCCGGACCACGCGGAGGGCGCCGCGCGCTTCGCCGAGCTGACGGGGACGAAGGTACGGGCCCTCGACCCGGCGTTGCGGCTCGGCGGTGAGGGGCTGGGCGCGGGTGACGTGATCTCGGTCGGCGGCCTGGAACTCCGTGTCGTGCCCACGCCCGGCCACACCGCAGACTCACTGTGCTTCCATCTCCCGGCCGATCGGGCCGTCCTGACGGGCGACACCGTCCTCGGGCGCGGTACGACGGTCGTGGCCCACCCTGACGGCCGTCTCGGGGACTATCTGGACTCCCTGCGGCGCCTGAGGTTCCTCACGGTCGACGACGGCGTCCACACCGTGCTCCCCGGCCACGGCCCCGTCCTCGAAGACGCCCAGGGCGCCGTCGAGTTCTACCTCGCCCACCGCGCCCACCGGCTCGCCCAGGTCGAGACGGCGGTCGAGAACGGCTACCGGACCCCCGGCGAGGTCGTCGCCCACGTGTACGCGGACGTCGACCGGTCACTCTGGCCGGCGGCGGAACTCTCGGTGCGGGCCCAACTCGAGTACCTGACGGAGCATGGCCTGATCTGACCGCCTCCTCCCCTAGGGCCCTGGACGCCGGGCTTTGAGGCCGTGCACGCGCGCGTACTCCTCGGCCAGCCAGGGCCCCAGGTCGTCCACGTACGACCGCAGGACGGCGGCATGGCTCCAGGGGTCGGCCCCCGGTTCGTACGCGGCGACGGCCGCGGCCCGCATCTGGGCGGCCCGCTCGGGGTAGTACCGGCCGAACACCTCCGCCATCTCGTGCAGATCGCTGGTCCAGCCGTTCCAGCGGGGCATGACGAGGGTGAAGCCGGTGCGGACGAGGCGCCGGGAGAAGCCGCGGACCAGGGAGCGGCGGGCATCCTGGGAGTCGGCTTCCGCGATCCGCTCGCGCCAGCGGGGCAGGAGCAGCGCGAGGTCGCCGTTCGTCTCGCGCGCGAGGAGGGAGTCCGGCCGATACCGGGGCAGGTCCTCGGCCAGATCCTCGCCGAGCAGCGGCGTACACAGACAGGCCACGAACCATCCCAGGTCGTACCGTTCGAGGTCGCTGAGCACCTGCCCCCGGCTGACCAGCAGCGTCCCCGCCCCGTCGATCCGCGGGAACTCCTTGTCGAGCGCCTCGTCCAGCGCGCGGGCCTCCGTGCGGTCCGCCTCCGTGGGTTCCTCGCGCAGGGCCAGCAGCAGGTCGAGGTCGCTGTGCGCGGGGCGGGCCGTGCCCCTTGGGATCGACCCGTAGAGGTACGCGCTGTGCAGCCGCTTCCCGAACATGTGCAGCACCTGGTCGCGGGCCGCCGCCACGACCGGCCGGAACACGTGGGACACCCGCCCGAGCGACCCCTCCCGCTCGATGTACCCCCGACTGTCCAGCCCTCTCCGGGACCCCGTTTCAGCCATACGACCACTGTGCCCCGAGCCGCCCCGGCCGAGCAGGCTTTTTTCCTCGCCCCCGCCGCCCCTACCCGTCCCGTCCCGTCCCCAGGGGCTACCCCCGCGGGACTTGTCGCGCACAAACTCACCGTAGCCACCCCATGACCCCCAGCGGGGTCGAAGGGGCGGCAGTCCCTGGGGACGGGACGGGTAGGGGCGGCGGGGGCGAGAAACGAAACCGCAGGTCAGCGTGACCGCTTCGCCAGGCGCTCCACGTCCAGCAGGATCACCGCGCGGGCCTCCAGCCGCAGCCACCCCCGCTGCGCGAAGTCGGCGAGCGCCTTGTTGACGGTCTCGCGGGACGCGCCGACCAGCTGCGCCAGCTCCTCCTGCGTGAGGTCGTGCACCACGTGGATGCCCTCCTCCGACTGCACACCGAAGCGCCGGGAGAGGTCCAGCAGCGCACGGGCGACCCGGCCGGGCACGTCCGAGAACACGAGGTCGGACATCTGGTCGTTGGTCTTGCGCAGACGCCGGGCGACGGCACGCAGCAGCGCCGCGGCCACCTCGGGCCGCGCGTTCAGCCACGGCTGGAGGTCGCCGTGGCCGAGGCCGAGCAGCTTGACCTCGGTCAGCGCGGTGGCCGTGGCCGTCCGCGGACCGGGGTCGAACAGCGACAGCTCGCCAATGAGCTCACCGGGGCCGAGCACGGCCAGCATGTTCTCGCGGCCGTCGGGCGACGCGCGGTGCAGCTTGACCTTGCCTTCCGTGACCACGTAGAGGCGGTCACCGGGGTCGCCCTCGTGGAAGAGAGCGTCACCGCGCGCGAGGGTCACCTCACTCATGGAGGCGCGGAGCTCCGCGGCCTGCTCGTCATCGAGCGCCGCGAAGAGCGGGGCGCGCCGCAGAACGTCGTCCACGAGTTCTCTCCTTGTCGACCTGCTCAGGGGATCTTGCTCCCCGTGGTACCAGGGGACCGTGTTCCCCATTTTGCCGGACGGTCCAAACAGTGTGATCTGTCACAAGGATGCCGCACACGTGTCCCGAGGTAAGCGTCAGGGGTCCAATTGGGGGCCGATCTTCTGGGCTCGGGGCGGATGTCGGTGCCGGGCTTTAGGCTGGCCGGGTGTCCAAATCGCCGGTGAGAGCACAGGCCAAGGGGGCTGGGCGAGTGGCTGTACGTCGCGATTCCGCTGTGGGCGAACAGGGCCCCGCGGGAGCGAAGAAAACGGCAAAGGCGACGAAGGTGTCCGAGCCGTCGGGGGTGGAGAAACCCACCGAGACGACGCCGACGCCCGCGGAAATGCCCGTGCCGGCGGAGAAGGCTGTCCCGGTGAAGAAGCCCACGCCCGCGAGGAAGGCGGCCGCGGCGAAGACAGCCGCAGCGAAGACGGCCGCGATGAAGACCGCCCCTGTCGCCCCCGAGAAGCCCGCCAAGCCCGAGTCCCACACCGCTCTCGTCCGCCGCGCCCGCCGTATCAACCGTGAACTCGCCGAGGTGTACCCGTACGCCCACCCGGAGTTGGATTTCGAGAACTCCTTCGAGCTGATCGTCGCCACGGTCCTCTCCGCCCAGACGACCGACCTGAGGGTCAACCAGACGACACCGGCGCTCTTCGCGAAGTACCCCACCCCCGAGGACTTGGCCGCGGCGAACCCGGAGGAGGTCGAGGAGATCCTGCGGCCGTGCGGGTTCTTCCGGGCCAAGACGAAATCGGTGATAGGGCTGTCGAAAGCCCTGGTGGAGAACCACGACGGCGAGGTCCCCGGCCGCCTCGAAGACCTCGTCAAGCTGCCCGGCGTCGGCCGCAAGACCGCCTTCGTCGTCCTCGGGAATGCGTTCGGCCGGCCAGGAATAACCGTGGACACGCACTTCCAGCGGCTCGTACGACGCTGGCGGTGGACCGAGGAGACCGACCCGGACAAGATCGAGGCGGCCGTCGGCGCGCTCTTCCCGAAGAGCGAGTGGACGATGCTGTCGCACCACGTGATCTTCCACGGCCGCCGCATCTGCCACGCCCGGAAGCCGGCCTGCGGCGCCTGCCCCATCGCCCCGCTCTGCCCGGCGTTCGGCGAGGGGGAGACGGACCCGGAGAAGGCCAAGAAGCTCCTGAAGTACGAGAAGGGCGGCTTCCCCGGCCAACGCCTGAAGCCCCCGCAGTCGTACCTGGACGCTGGCGGCATCCCGGCCCCGCCGCTGGGAGCCACCGGATGACGGGCCCGACGGCCGAACTCGCCGCGCCCCGCCCCCTCCCCACCGTGAGCCACCCACAAGAGGGACTCGCGGGACGAATGGAACGATCAGCGGACCCCCGAGCGTTGGGACCGGAGGAACGACGGGGGTGGCAATGACACGCACGAGCCGGACGGACGACGACACACACACCGACGACGGCATGCACATCGACAACAGACACGGACACGGACCCCACACACGGCCCGGGTGCGACTCGCGGGACGGGCGACGCCTGCGCCTCGACAAGACCGGTCTGCCCGCCTGGCTGGATCCGGTGGTCCGCGCCGTCGAGACGGTCGAACCGTTGCAGCTGAGCCGCTTCCTGCCGCCGAAGAACGGCTCGGGGCGGCAGTCCGCGGTCCTGATCCTGTTCGGCGAGGGCGACAGCGGGCCCGAGCTGCTGCTCATGGAGCGCGCCGGCTCCCTCAGATCGCACGCCGGCCAGCCGTCCTTCCCGGGCGGCGCCCTCGACCCCGAGGACGGCGATCCGGCCACCGACGGGCCGCTGCGTGCCGCCCTGCGCGAGGCGGAGGAGGAGACCGGCCTCGACCCCGACGGCGTCCAGCTCTTCGGCGCGCTGCCCAAGCTGTACATCCCGGTCAGCGGCTTCGTCGTCTCGCCCGTGCTGGGCTGGTGGCGCGAGCCGAGCCCGGTCCGGGTCGTGGATGCGAACGAGACGGCACGCGTCTTCACGGTCCCCGTGGCGGATCTCACGGATCCGGCCAACCGCGCGACCACCGTTCACCCCAGCGGCCACCGAGGTCCGGCATTTCTGGTCGAATCGGCCCTGGTGTGGGGTTTCACGGCCGGGGTGATCGACCGTCTGCTGCACTACTCGGGCTGGGAGCGGCCGTGGGACCGCGACAAGCAGGTCCCGCTCGACTGGCGCTCATGACAGGGTGGCTGCCGTGCTGCGTCTTTTGGGGAGCGTTGTGATGCCCTGTCGCCGCGCGGCGGGCCGGACCCCTGGCCGACCTGGAGTGAACGCGAAGTGACGAGGCGAGGCTTGAAGCGGTGAACGTGCTGGACATCCTGTTGCTGGTCGCCGCCGTCTGGTTCGCGATCGTCGGCTTCCGACAGGGCTTCGTCGTCGGCATCCTGTCGGTGATCGGCTTCCTCGGCGGCGGCCTCGTCGCCGTCTACACCCTGCCCGTCATCTGGGACTGGATGACGGACAACTCGGAGGTGAGCACGGCCGCCGCCGTCGTCGCGGTCGTCATCGTCATCGTCTGCGCCTCCGTCGGCCAGGCCTTGACCACCCACCTCGGCAACAAGCTGCGCCGGTACATCAGCTGGGCCCCGGCCCGCGCCCTGGACGCCACCGGCGGCGCCCTCGTCAACGTCGTGGCGATGCTGCTGGTGGCCTGGCTGATCGGTTCCGCGCTCGCGGGGACGACCCTGCCGACACTCGGCAAGGAGGTGCGCAACTCCAAGGTGCTGCACGGCGTGTCCCAGGCGTTGCCCGCCCAGGCGGACACCTGGTTCGCTGACTTCTCCTCGGTCCTCGCGCAGAACGGTTTCCCGCAGGTCTTCAGCCCGTTCTCGAACGAGCAGATCACCGACGTCGCGCCCCCCGACCCCGCCCTCGCGGCCAGCCCGGTCGCCCAGCGCGCCCAGCGGTCCATCGTCAAGGTCATGGGCACCGCCCAGAGCTGTGGCAAGGTCCTGGAGGGCACCGGCTTCGTCTTCGACGAGCGCCGCGTGATGACCAACGCCCACGTGGTCGGCGGAGTTGACGAACCCACCGTCCAGATAGGGGGCCAGGGCCGCAAGTACGACGCCACGGTCGTCCTCTACGACTGGCAGCGTGACATCGCCGTACTGGACGTGCCGGACCTGAACGCGCCCGTGCTGCGGTTCACCACCGAGGACGCCGCCAGCAGCGACGACGCGATCGTCGCGGGCTTCCCGGAGAACGGCGCGTACGACGTCCGCCCCGCGCGTGTGCGCGGCCGCATCATGGCCAAGGGCCCGGACATCTACCACCGCGGCACGGTCCGCCGCGATGTCTACTCGCTCTACGCGACCGTCCGCCAGGGCAACTCCGGCGGCCCGCTGCTCACGCCCGACGGCAAGGTCTACGGCGTGGTCTTCGCGAAGTCCCTCGACGACCCGAACACGGGCTACGCGCTCACCGCGGACGAGATCCGGGAGGACATCACCCAGGGCCGCGCGGCCAACCAGCGGGTGGACAGCGACAGCTGCGCGCTCTGATCGCTACAGCGTCAAGGGCGAGGGTGGCGCAGCCGGGCCGAGACCCAGCGCGCCCGGCGGCGCAGGATGCGTGGAATGCCCAGCCGGGGATCCGTGTCCGTGCCCGGGAACTGCGGGGTGCCCCTCTGGTGGGAGCCCAGGCCCGCGGCCGAGCGGCGGTTGCGTGCTGCGTCACTGTAGTCGTGCGTCCAGCCCATACCCCGACGTGTGCCCCCGCCCGAAGGTCGATAACCGCCCCCACGCCCCCCAATTGGCCTATGCGCCGGGCAAGTGGCTGTCCATGGAACAGCTGTTCACGTCGGCCGGTGATCGGACGGTGAAACGACCCGCCGGGACCTCACCGGTCGGGCTCGGGATCCTTGAGCCAGTTGATGAGTTCGGCGGAGAAAGCCACCGGGTCCTCCTCATGCGGAAAGTGCCCGAGCCCGTCGAACAGCCGCCAGCGGTACGGCGCTTCGACGTACTCCCCGGACCCCGCCGCGCTGCGCGTGCGCATCACCGGGTCGAGTGAACCGTGCAGATGGAGCGTGGGCACGCGCACGGGCCGCTTCATGCGCCGGTTGAACTGGATGCCGTCCGGGCGGGCCATGGACCGCACCATCCACCGGTACGGCTCGATCGAGCAGTGCGCCGTCGAGGGGATGCACATCGCCCGCTGATACGCCTCGACGGCCTCGTCGTCGGGCAGCCGCGGCCCCGACCAGTCCCGGATCAGACGGCCCACCAGGGCGCCGTCGTCGGCGGTGAGTTGCCGCTCGGGGATCCAGGGCCGCTGGAACCCCCAGATGTACGACCCGGCGGCCGTCTGCTTCACGTCCGACAGCATCGCCGAGCGCCAGCGCCGCGGATGCGGCATCGAGGAGACCGCGAGCCGGCGTACGAGCTTGGGGCGCATCACGGCCGCCGTCCACGCCAGATAGCCGCCCAGGTCGTGGCCGACCAGCGCGGCGTCGTGCTCGCCGAGGGACCGTACGACGCCGGTGATGTCGAGGGCGAGGTTGGCCGGGTCGTAACCCCGGGGCGTACGGTCGCTGCCGCCGACCCCGCGCAGGTCCATGGCCACGGCACGGAAGCCCGCGTCGGCGAGGGCGACCAGCTGGTGCCGCCAGGTCCACCAGAACTGCGGGAAGCCGTGCAGAAGCAGCACCAGCGGCCCGTCACCGGTCTCGGCGATGTGGAAGCGCGCGCCGTTGGCCGCCACGTCCCGGTGGATCACCTCTTTCGCGCCGGGCACGTCGAGTCGTACGACCGAGGCGGGCTGGCCGGAAACAGGTCCAGAGACAGGCGAGGTGGCGGGATCCGTCATGAGGTCGAGCGTGCCACAGCCTCGACGCCGCCGTCGGTCCGGGCGGGCTGACGGGGGTGCGGCTTGGCGTTCTGCAGCACGCCCGCCGTCTGCTTCATGGAGGCGGCGACCTTCTGCGGGCCCTTCCCCTTCTTGGCCTTCTTCGAGAAGGCGACGCCGATGAGCGCGAGGACGACGGCGACCAGCACGTTCGCCGCGAACGACAGCAGGAAGCAGATCGCCAGGTTCCAGTCGCTCCAGGTGCGGATGCCGTACGCCAGGGCGAAGCTCAGCATCGGCAGGGAGAAGATCAGCACCGCGCCGGCCGCCGCGAACGCCCCGCCGCCGACCACACCGCGCTTGACGTCCTGCCTGAGCTGGGCTTTCGCCAGTGCGATCTCGTCGTGCACCAGCGCCGACATCTCGGCCGTCGCCGAGGCGAACAGCTCACCGACACTGCGTTCGGCACCGACCGGGCTGCCGTCGGGTGCGGTCATCGGGGTCTCCCTCATATGCGTCCGGAAGCGCCCCACGCCCGTACGGTCCCTGAACTCAGCGAACTCAGCGGTCCTCATACGGTGTCGCGGGGCGCCCTGCGTTTTGTACGGTCCTGTCAGATCATGCCGGACCGTCGCCCCTGCCGCCTGCCCCGCCCGCCACTTCGGCAAGCCTGCGGTGCTCGGCGGCCTTGCGCTCGTACAACTCGGCCATGCGCAGGTGGTACGCCGGGTTGTCCTGTTCGTAGATGTCGGGGATGCCGTCGTGGTCGTCGTCGCGCTCCTCGGCGGCCCACAGCGCCTGGTACTTTGCGTTGCGCAGCTTCAACAGGACGGTCGCCAGGACCGCTGCTATGAGCGAGCCGGTGAGGACGGCGGCCTTGACGCCGTCGGTGAGGGCCGGGTCGTCCTCGAAGGCCAGTTCGCCGATGAGCAGCGACACGGTGAAGCCGATCCCGGCGAGCGAGGCGACCGCGAAGACGTCCGGCCACACCAGGTCCTCGGAGAGCGAGGCCCGGGTGAAGCGGGCGGCCAGCCAGGTCCCGCCGAAGATCCCGAGCGCCTTGCCGACGACCAGGCCGAGCACCACGCCGAGCGTCTCCGGCTGGGTGAACACCTCGCCCAGCGAGTCGCCCGACACCGCGACTCCCGCGCTGAACAGGGCGAACAGCGGTACCGCGAGACCCGCCGACAGCGGTCGTACGAGGTGCTCGATGTGCTCGCCGGGGGAGTGCGCCTCCCCTTCGTGCCGGGTGCAGCGCAGCATCAGGCCCATCGCGACACCGGCGATGGTGGCGTGGACGCCGCTGTTGTACATCAGCCCCCAGATGACCAGCGCGAGCGGCACATACACGTACCACCCGCGTACGCCCTTGCTGAGCAGCAGCCAGAAGACGGCGAGGCCGACGAACGCGCCGCCGAGCGCGGCGAAGTCGAGGTCGGAGGTGAAGAAGACGGCGATGATCAGGATCGCGAACAGGTCGTCGACGACGGCGAGGGTGAGCAGGAACGCACGGAGCGCCGACGGCAGCGAGGTCCCGATGACGGCCAGTACGGCGAGCGCGAACGCGATGTCGGTCGCCGTGGGCACCGCCCAGCCGGTCAGGGAACCGCCGCCGGTGACGTTGGTGAGGATGTAGACGAGCGCCGGTACGGCCATGCCGCACAGGGCGGCCACGACAGGCAGTGCGGCCGCTTTGGGGTCCTTGAGGTCACCGGCGACCAGCTCGCGTTTGAGTTCGATCCCGGCGACGAAGAAGAAGATCGCGAGGAGTCCGTCGGCGGCCCAGTGGGCGACGGACAGATGGAGGCCGAGGGTTTCGGGGCCGAAGTGGAAGTGGCTGACGCTCTCGTAGCTGTCGTGCAGCGCGGGAACGTTCGCCCAGATCAGCGCGGTGACGGCGGCCGCGAGCAGAAGCACCCCGCCGACGGTCTCGGTGCGCAGCGCGTCCGTCACGAAGGTCCGCTCGGGGAGCGAGAGCCGTCCTAGGACCTTGCGGGTGGGGGTGGTGCGGGGCGCGGGCACGGCGGAGACCTCCGGTCGGTGGGCAGGATGGAACACCTGCCGACCAGACTTCCCGGCGCACCTTTTTACTTAGCTTACCTAAAGGGCGCCCGGCGCGCTAAAGGGCACCCGGCGTGCTCATCACCGGGTGCCCTTCATGCTCGTACGTACGCTCAGTCCTCGCTGGGCGCCGCGGGCAGCTTGGCCTGGATCAGGTCCATCACCGCGGAGTCGGTCAGCGTGGTGACGTCACCGAGCTGCCGGTTCTCCGCCACGTCACGCAGCAGGCGCCGCATGATCTTCCCGGAGCGGGTCTTGGGCAGCTCCGCCACCGGCAGGATCCGCTTGGGCTTGGCGATGGGGCCGAGCGTGGCGCCCACATGGCCTCGCAGCTCGCTGACCAGGTCCTCGGTCTCGGCCGCCGTACCGCGCAGGATCACGAACGCCACGATCGCCTGACCGGTGGTCTCGTCGGCGGCACCGACGACGGCCGCCTCGGCGACCGACGGGTGCGAGACGAGCGCCGACTCCACCTCGGTGGTCGAGATGTTGTGGCCCGACACGAGCATCACGTCGTCGACGCGCCCGAGGAGCCAGATGTCGCCGTCGTCGTCCTTCTTCGCCCCGTCACCGGCGAAGTACTTGCCCTCGAACCGCGACCAGTACGTGTCCAGGAACCGCTGGTCGTCGCCCCAGATCGTGCGCAGCATCGACGGCCACGGCTCGGTGAGGACCAGGTAACCGCCACCGCCGTTCGGGACTTCCCGGGCCTCGTCGTCCACCACTGTGGCCGAGATGCCCGGCAGCGGCGTCTGCGCGGAACCCGGCTTGGTCTCCGTCACGCCCGGCAGTGGCGAGATCATCATCGCGCCGGTCTCGGTCTGCCACCAGGTGTCCACGATCGGCGTCGCGTCGGCCCCGATGTGCTTGCGATACCAGATCCAGGCCTCGGGGTTGATGGGTTCGCCGACCGAGCCCAGGATGCGCAGGCTGCCGAGGTCGAACTTCGCGGGGATGTCGTCGCCCCACTTCATGAACGTACGGATCGCCGTGGGCGCCGTGTAGAGGATCGTCACCCCGTACTTCTGCACGATCTCCCAGAAGCGCCCCTGGTGCGGGGTGTCCGGCGTGCCCTCGTACATGACCTGCGTCGCGCCGTTGGCCAGCGGTCCGTACACGAGGTACGAGTGCCCGGTGACCCAGCCGACGTCGGCCGTGCACCAGTACACGTCCGTCTCGGGCTTGAGGTCGAAGACGGCGTGGTGGGTGTACGACGCCTGGGTGAGGTAGCCGCCGGAGGTGTGCAGGATGCCCTTCGGCTTACCCGTGGTGCCCGACGTGTAGAGGATGAACAGGGGGTGCTCGGCCCCGAACGCCTCCGGGGCGTGCTCGGCGGACTGCCGGTCGACGATGTCGTGCCACCACACGTCACGGCCCTCGGTGAACGCGACCTCCTGGCCGGTACGCCGTACGACGAGCACATGCTCGACGTTGTCCACCTTGCCGATCGCCTCGTCCACGGCCGGCTTCAGCGCGGAGGGTTTCCCACGCCGGTAACCGCCGTCGGAGGTGATGACCACCTTGGCGTCGGCGTCCTGGATCCGCGTCGCGAGCGCGTCGGCGGAGAAGCCGCCGAAGACGACGGAGTGCGCGGCGCCGATACGGGCGCACGCGAGCATCGCCACGGCCGTCTCCGGGATCATCGGCATATAGACGGCGACCCGGTCGCCGGCCTGAACCCCCAGCTCCAGCAGGGCGTTGGCGGCCTTGCTCACCTCGTCCTTGAGATCGGCGTAGGTGATGGCCCGGCTGTCCCCGGGCTCGCCCTCGAAGTGGATGGCGACCCGGTCACCGTTGCCCGCCTCGACATGCCGGTCGACGCAGTTGTACGCGACGTTGAGCTCGCCGTCCTTGAACCACTTGGCGAACGGCGGGTTCGACCAGTCCAGCGTCTCGGTCGGCTCCTTGGCCCAGGTCAGCCGCCGGGCCTGCTCCGCCCAGAAACCGAGCCTGTCAGCCTTGGCCTGCTCGTACGCCGCTGCCGTGACGTTGGCGTTCGCGGCCAGGTCAGCGGGCGGCGCGAAGCGTCGCTCCTCCTTCAAGAGGTTGGCCAGGCTTTCGTTGCTCACGACATCTCCCTTTCCCAGGGTGTCCGTTGTGTCCCAGGCCACAGCTCATCAGACGCGGACCCTCGATGACAAGGGCCTTCCCGGGAATGGTTTAGACCTGTGGACGGGTGGCCCCGCAGGCGGGGGGCCACCCGTTGTCACGGACCGGGCAGGCAATCGGTTCACGCGTGCGTGTCGTGCAGAAGCGTCCCGGTCGGCCCGGCCGTACCGGCGACCCGGTCGAAGACCCCGCCGTCGGGTGCCTCTTCCGTCAGCAGATACGCCTGGGCCTCGCCCACGTGGAAGTACATCCCGTGCAGTTCGAGCACGCCCTCGCGCAGGGCGCGGGCCACGGACTCGTGCGAGCGCAGATGCTCCAATTGCTGGATGACGTTGGTCACACAGAGCTGCTCGACCACGTCGGCCGGTTCGCGCCCGGAGAGCCGGACCCAGGGCCGGTTCTCGTCGGTCGCACGCTCCAGGCTGGGCAGCCCGTGGCGCAGCCACCGCTTGAGGGGGGTCCAGGTGCCGCCGGGATCGCTGTTGAGCAGGGCCTGCATCGCGCCGCAGCCGGAATGCCCGCAGACCGTGATGGACCGCACCTTCAGCACGTCGACCGCATACTCGATGGCCGCCGCCACCGAGTCGTCACCGCTCTCCTCGCCGGGCAGCGGCACCAGGTTGCCGACATTACGGACGACGAAGAGGTCGCCGGGGCCGCTGGAGGTGATCATCGAGGTGACGAGCCGGGAGTCGGCGCAGGTCAGAAAGAGCTGCGAGGGCTGCTGTCCCTCACGCGCCAGCCGGGCCAGCTCGCCGCGCACCAGGGGGGCGGTGTTGCTCTGGAACGCGCTGATGCCACGCGCCAGTTGATGACCGCTCGGGCCCTCGCCCGTCTCCTCCGGCACGTTGCCGGTGGCCGTGGGTGCCGGGGCCTCGCACTGGTGGTTGCGCCACGGCGTCCATGGCCGGCAACGGCAGCCGGCCGCCGAGACACGGGCGGGCTCGGCGATACGGGTACCGGCCCGGCCGGTGATCTCCACGGAGCCGCCGAGCGTCCGGTGCGCGTGCCGCCAGTCCTGCAGCGACTCGTACGCCGCGTGGTCCATGAACGACCCGTCCAGCTCCACCACGGCGTCGGCCCCTTGGGGGACCTGGTGCAGGGCACGGCTGAGGCGGGGCACGGCGAGGAACGTCAACTGCCCTCGTACGTGGACGTGGTGGACTCCTTCCTTCTCCTCGTGGGTGATACGGGTGCGGGTGAGGCGGTGCAGGGCGACGCCGACGGCCACGGCGATGCCGAGCGCGACGCCTTCCAGGACGCCGAGGAAGACGACACCGAGCGTGGTGACGGCGTAGACCAGCACCTCACGGTGGCGGGTGACCGTGCGGATGTGGTGCAGGGACACCATCTGGACCCCGACGGCCATCACCAGGGCGGCGAGTGAGGCGAGGGGGATCAGCTCCAGGACGGGGATCAGGAGCAGTGCGGCCGCTACTACCCAAACGCCGTGCAGCATCGTGGAGTTCCGGCTGGTGGCACCGGAGGCCACATTGGCCGCGCTGCGTACGGCGACGCCGGTGATCGGAAGGCCGCCGAGGGCGCCGGAGACCACGTTGGCGGTGCCCTGGCCGCGCAGTTCCCGGTCGAGGTCGGCGCGCGGGACGCGCGGTTCGCCGCGGGTGGTGACGAGCTTGTCGACGGCCACGGCGGAGAGCAGGGACTCGACGCTGCCGACCAGGGTGATGGTGAGGACGGCCGCCGCGAGGCCCAGGACGGGACCCTCGGGCAGCTGCGGAAGGGCGTGGCTGGACCAGGAGGGCAGGTCCACCCGGGCCAGGCGCAGTCCGGCGAGCGAGGCCACCGCGGTGGCCGCGGCCACGGCGACCAGGGCCGCGGGGAGTCGTCGTACGGCCCGGCCGACGCGACCGGGGATGCGGGGCCAGGCCAGCAGGACGGCGAGGGTGAGCGCGCTCAGCGACAGGGCGCCGGGGTGCAGGTCGGCCAACTGGGCGGGCAGGGCTCCGACGTTGGCGACGACCGAGCTCTGCGGGGTGCCCCCGAGCACGATGTGGAGCTGGGCGACGGCGATGGTGACGCCGATGCCGGCGAGCATGCCGTGCACGATCGCGGGGCTGACGGCGAGCGCGGAACGGGCCACGCGCAGGTAGGCCAGGCTCAGTTGGGAGAGTCCGGCGAGGACGGTGATGGCGCAGGTGGTGCGCCAGCCGTACTGGTGGATGAGGTCGGCGGTGACGACGGTGAGGCCGGCCGCCGGGCCGCTGACCTGGAGCGGCGAGCCGCCCAGGCGCCCGGCGACGAGACCGCCGACGGCGGCGGCGACGAGGCCGGCCTGGAGCGGGGCGTCGGTGGCGAGGGCGATGCCCAGCGACAGGGGCAGGGCGATCAGGAAGACCGCGATCGAGGCCGACAGGTCGGCCCCCGCGATGCGGAACCGCCGACGCGGTTCCTTCGGGGGGCTGTGGGGCTGGTGGTCACGCTCCGCTCGATTCGGTTCCGAGTCGGTGGCATGGGTGGGGACGCAGGCGGTCATGTTCTCCCGTCTCCTCCGGGGCTGCGCGGTCGCATCGATTCGCGGCCGTGGGTCACGGCATACATCGGCGGGAATTCTCAACAGTCAGTAAACGAACCGTAATGCAGAGTAAAGGGAGTGCAAGGATATTCGTGGCAAATGGGTGATGAGATCGCTCAGGAGGGTGAATAAAGCTTTTTGTCGGCTTGTCATATTAATTTGGCCGAAGCTCCGTGTGATCTTGGCCTCTCTGCCCCTGAGCAAAGGAAGAGGGTGGGCGGAAGATGGCCGTTACCCAGAGGATCGCCGTCGGTGTCACGCTCGCCGCGACCTGCGCCGTGGCGCTCGCCGGCTGCGGGTTCGGCGAGAAGAGGGAGGCCGGCCGGCAGGAGGTGCCTGATGCGACGAAGGGCGCCCCGGCCCCGCCCAAGGCCGCGGTCCGGCTGATCGGGGACGGTTCCACCGCGTACACCGGTGTGCAGCCACATCTGCGGAGACCGGAACGGATGAAGCCCGGTCAGCGGCCACCGCAGTTCGTGATCTTCTCCTGGGACGGCGCGGGTGAGGACAGCCAGCGGCTCTTCTCCCACTTCCGCGAGGTGGCCCGGGCCAACGGCGCGACGATGACGTACTTCCTCAGCGGCGTGTACCTGCTGCCGGACGAGAAGCGGGACCTCTACCGGCCCCCACAGCACTCACCCGGGCGCTCGGACATCGGATTCAACGACCTCCGGGGAATCGAGGACACCGTGGAACAGTTGCGCGGCGCGTGGCTGGAGGGCAACGAGATCGGCACACACTTCAACGGCCACTTCTGCGGCAAGGGCGGCGGCGTCGGCGAGTGGACGGTGGAGGAGTGGAAGAGCGAGATCGCCCAGGCCAAGGCGTTCGTGCAGGCATGGAAGACCAACACCGGCACCAAGGAGGCAGAACCGCTGCCCTTCGACTACGACAAGGAGCTGATCGGCGGCCGCACACCGTGCCTCGAAGGCCGGAAGAACTTCATGCGGGCCGCCCGCGAACTGGACTTCCGCTACGACACCAGCGGCGTCAACAACCAGGTCTGGCCCGACAAGGAGGACGGCCTGTGGGACCTGTCGATGCAGCTCGTCCCCGTCCCCGGCCACGCCTACGAGACGCTGACCATGGACTACAACTTCTACATGAACCAGTCCGGGGCCCGCAGCGGCAACCCGGCGAAGCAGGAGCGCTGGGGCGACCAGTTCCGTGACGGACTGCTCGCGGGCTTCGAACGCGCCTACAAGGGCAACCGCGCGCCCCTGATCATCGGCAACCACTTCGAGTCCTGGAACGGCGGCGTCTATATGCGCGCCGTCGAGGAGACCATCAAGACGGTCTGCGGCAAGCCCGAGGTGCGCTGCGTCTCCTTCCGGCAACTCGCCGACTGGCTCGACGCCCAGGACCCGAAGGTCCTGGACAGGCTGCGCACACTCGACGTCGGTGAATCCCCCGAGCAGGGCTGGAAGACCTTCCTGTCCACCGACCCGGCACCGGCCCCGAGGGGCGTCCCCGGCGCTCCGGCGGCCAGACCGAAGGGGCGGGAAGCGGAGCCGAGAAAGTAGGGCGTGCGGGGCGGGTGACAGGGTCAGACCGTGGCCATGAGGCCCTCGTCGAGGACGAAGTCGGGGTCGATCTGCGCGGCCAGGTCGGCTCCGGTCCGCTCATTGCCCCAACTGTCCGCGTTCTTCAGGTGGAAGTACACCATTTGGCGGGTGTACCGCTCCCAGTCGCGCAGTTCGTACGTGGCGTCCGCGGCCTCGTGAAGGGCGCGCAGGGTGCGGCGGTTGGGCTCCTCCAGGTGCTCGAAGCGGGGCGGGCGGCCCTTCTCCAGGGCACGCACCCAGTCCGAGTGGCCGACGGTGACCAGCAGGTCGTCCCCGACCTCGGCGCGGAGGAAGTCGAGGTCGTCCTGCCCGTGCACCTTGTTGCCCACGACCCTCAGGGCCACGCCGTAGTCACTGGCGTACTCCTTGTACTGCCGGTAGACGGAAATGCCCCTGCGAGTCGGCTCGGCGACGAGGAACGTCATGTCGAAGCGGGTGAACATGCCGGACGCGAAGGAGTCCGAACCGGCCGTCATGTCGACCACCACGTACTCGTCGCGGCCGTCCACCAGGTGGTTCAGGTACAGCTCCACCGCTCCCGTCTTGGAGTGGTAGCAAGCGACCCCCAGGTCGGCGTCGGTGAAGGGGCCGGTGACCATCAAACGGATGGCCCCGCCGTCGAGTTCCACCGGGCGCGCGCAGGCGTCGTAGACCGGATTGGGGTCGCAGATCCGCAGCAGGCGGGAGCCCTCGCCGGGCGGGGTCGTCTTGATCATCGTCTCGGCGGAGGCGATGCGCGGGTTGGAGCCGCGCAGATGGTTCTTGATCAGCGACAGCCGGTCACCCATCGCGGGCAGCTCGGCGGCCTCCGACTCGTCGAGGCCGAGGGCGGCGCCCAGGTGCTGGTTGATGTCGGCATCGACGGCGACGACCGGAGCTCCGGAGGCGGCGAGATGGCGAATGAACAGGGAGGACAGCGTGGTCTTGCCACTCCCGCCCTTGCCGACGAAAGCAATTTTCATGTTCACCAAGGGTAGTGGGATGACGCCAAGGGTGCTCATGTGGCTGTGGAAGACCACTCCTTCGAGGGGTGGCCGTCAAGTGCGCGTAGGGTCGTACTCATGAGTACGACAGGTGCGACCGCAGATCCGCTCGCGGCCCTGGGTGAGCTTCCCGGTGTGGCGGAGTCCGTGGAATCCGTGCGGAAGTCCGTGGACCGGGTCTATGGCCACCGCGTGATGAGGCGACGCAGCAACGCGGTCACCTCCGAGGCGGCCCTGCGTGGCGCGCGTGGCTCCGCGGCGCTGTCCGGCGCCGACTGGGCCCTCGAAGAGGTGCGCCGTCGTACGGACTTCAGCGGCCAGGACGACGGCGAGGCGCGCACCATGGGCGCCGCTCTGCGGCTGACCGCCGAGGCGGGCCAGTTGCTGTCCATCTGGCGGCAGTCGCCCCTTCGGGTACTGGCCCGGCTGCATCTGGTGGCGGCGGGTGAGGACCACGCGCGCGTGGGGCGGCCCCGGCAGGAGGGTGAGCCGGTCGACGAGCCCCTCGTCGAGCTGCCGCTGCCGAGTGCCGCCGAGGTATCCGGCCGGCTGGACGGCCTCGCCGAACTGATCATCAAGGGCAGTTCGGCCCCCGCCCTGGTGACCGCGGCCGTCGTCCACGGCGAGCTGCTCGCGCTGCGGCCCTTCGGCTTCGACAACGGACTCGTCGCGCGCGCGGCCGAGCGGATCGTGCTGATCGGCAGCGGTCTCGACCCCAAGTCCGTCTGCCCCGCGGAGGTCGGCCACGCGGAACTCGGCCGGGCCGCCTACCTCGCCGCCCTGGACGGCTATGTCTCCGGCACTCCGGAGGGCATGGCCGCCTGGATCGGCCACTGCGGCAGGGCGATCGAGCTGGGCGCGCGTGAATCGACGGCCGTGTGCGAGGCGCTGCAGCGCGGGGCGGCGTAACCGTCGCGGAAAGTTCCGGAAAGTCCCTGAAAAGGGTTGCGGCGGTACGAGAATTCGTACCGCCGCTGGCATGTCCACCCGGTTACCAAGCGTCCTCGATATGTGCCCATCAGGCCGGGAACTTTGCCCGTCACCTGGTGCGGCTGGCCCGTAATCGACGGGTCGACGTCGCGTGGGTGCCCGGTGTTCATGCTGGGTCCGTGGGGCCAAAATGAGTAATTAAAGGTGATCCTTTCGGATGTCCTTTGGTCTCGCGGGCCTTGACTCCTTTCTACTCCAGGACCAGAGCAACCGGAACCCCTGGTTGTGCTTCTTTACTTTTGCCTTCAAAGAGGGTGAATCGGTCCGGGGCGTGGTGCCCACGGGTCAGGCGGTCGCCACACGGCGCCGGCTCGCGTACCAGACGAGCCCCGCGGTGGCCGCCGCGGCTCCTATGGCGGCGGCAGCGAGCAGCGCGGGTCGCGGCCGCACGGCCAGCCGCTGCTTCAGACGCACCGGCCGATGGAAGTCCAGAATCGGCCACCCGCGCGCGAGGGCCTCCTTGCGGAGCGTCCGGTCCGGGTTCACCGCGTGCGGGTGCCCCACGGCCTCCAGCATCGGCAGATCGGTCGCCGAGTCGCTGTACGCGTAGCAGTGCGCCAGGTCGTACTCCTCGGACTCGGCCAGTTCCCGGATCGCCTCGGCCTTGGTCGGGCCGTAGGCGTAGTACTCCACCTCGCCGGTGAAGCAGCCGTCGTCGCCGACGACCATCCGGGTCGCCACCACGCGGTCCGCCCCGAGGAGTTCGCCGATCGGCTCGACCACCTCGGCGCCGGAGGTGGAGACGATCACGACGTCCCGCCCCGCGATGTGGTGCTCCTCGATGAGGGAGGCGGCCTCGTCGTAGATGATCGGGTCGATCAGATCGTGAAGGGTCTCGGCGACGATGTCCTTCACTTGTTGGACGTTCCAGCCCCGGCACAGCGCGGACAGATACTTCCGCATCCGCTCCATCTGGTCGTGGTCGGCGCCGCCCGCGAGGAAGACGAACTGGGTGTATGCCGTCCGCAGGGCGGCCCTGCGGTTGATCAGGCCGCCTTGGTAGAACGACTTGCTGAACGTGAGCGTGCTCGACTTCGCAATGACCGTCTTGTCCAGGTCAAAGAAGGCCGCTGTGCGAGGCAGGGAGTGGTTTTCCACGACGCCGAGCATAGGCGCCCGCCATTCGGGCTAGTGTGGGGCGCGTGGGTTTGCCTGGGAAGCCTCTCGGGTACACCATGGAAGTCACGGATCGTTCGCGACCGTGCTAACCCGGCCCGACTCCTCCCCCCCCGAGTCGGCCGTGGAGACGACCCCCACTCTCCCCCCCCGGTGGGGGTCGTCGCATGTCCGGGTGCGTTTTCCCCTCCTCTCTCCCGCCCACGAGGCCGTTCCGTGCCCTTGTGGGCATTTCTCTGCCCTTCCATAGGATCCGTCACTGTGCGTAGCTGTCGGGCTGCGCTGTGGAAGTCGCACGCGGGTCGCCTGTTCGGGTGACGGCGATATTCACAAGCGTCGAGTTGTCCACAGTTATCGACCAAGATCCACACGATTTCCGAGATCGCTGCACCGTGATTCCAGCGCGTCCCAACGGCGGCGAGTTCATGGCCGGTTCGGTTTCTCGGACGCGTTCGGCCGGTTTCGTCGGCCGCCCCTGTGGCGGCCGATCGCCGGCTCTTCACACAGGACTTGAACACGGGCGCCCGACACCCGGGCGCCCTTGCACGGGCGAACGGGCGGGAACCGCGGATGCGCCGAGAGGGCGCCGCGCATCCCGCGCGGGGTGCAGCGAAGGGGGCTGGAAATCGTGGCGGGAGCCATCGCCGACGACCGGACGTCCGCCGCCGAGGGGCGGCAGGGCAGGCCGTTGATCGTCACCGAGGACATGGAACTGCTGGACGACCTGCTGCGCCTGTGCGCGGCCGCCGGCGCCAGAGCGGAGGTCCACCACGGGGTGCCGGAGGGACGGGGCAGGTGGGAGGCGGCGCCGCTCGTGCTCGTCGGCGACGACGCGGCGCGCCGACTGCGCGGGGCCGTGCGCAGACGCGGAGTGGTGCTCGTCGGCAAGGACCAGGACGACTCCGGGATCTGGCAGCGGGCCGTGGAGATCGGTGCGGACCACGTCCTGATGCTGCCGGACGGCGAACAGTGGCTCGTCGACCGCATCGCCGACGTGGCCGAAGGGGTGGGCAGACCCGCGCTCACCGTCGGCGTGATCGGCGGCCGCGGCGGCGCCGGGGCGTCCACGCTGGCCTGCGCGCTCGCCGTCACCTCCGCGCGACAGGGCAGGCGCACGCTGCTCGTCGACGCCGACCCGCTGGGCGGCGGCCTGGACGTCCTCCTGGGCGGCGAGAGCGCCGAAGGGCTGCGCTGGCCGGCGTTCGCCGCCTCACGCGGCCGGGTCGGCGGCGGCGCCCTGGAGGAGTCGCTGCCCGAACTGCACTCCCTGCGCGTCCTGAGCTGGGACCGCGGCGACACCGTCGCCATCCCGCCCCAGGCCGTACGAGCGGTCCTCGCCGCCGGCCGACGGCGCAGCGGAGCGGTCGTCGTCGACCTGCCGCGCCGCATCGACGACGGCGTCGCCGAGGCCCTCGCCCAACTCGACCTCGGCCTGCTCGTGGTCCCCGCCGAACTGCGCGCCGTCGCGGCCGCCTCCCGGGTCGCCTCCGCCTTCGGCATGGTCCTGCGCGACCTCCGCGTGGCCGTCCGCGGGCCGTACGCCCCGGGCCTCGACGACCACGAGGTGGCCCGCCTGCTCGGGCTGCCACTCGCGGGCGAGGTGCCGGTCGAGCCCGGGCTGCCGGACGGCGGCAGACCACCGGGAGGCATCCCACGCGGCCCGCTCGGGCGGTTCTGCGAAGGCTTCTGGGAGCGGGTGTCGGCCGGGGGTGAGGGCGGATGAGCGTGACGCGTGGCTTGTCTCCGGGAGGGAGCGGGGCGGTGAACGGAGTGCCTGACGAGGGGTTGTTGGACGGCGTTCGGCAGTGGCTCGTCGAGAGTGGTGCCGAGCCGACGCCCGCGCGGGTGGCGCAGGCGTTGCGGGAACGGGGGCGGGTGCTCGGGGACGCCGAGGTGCTCGGTGCCGCCGAGCGGCTGCGGTCGGAGCTGGTGGGGAGCGGGCCGCTGGAGCCGCTGCTCGCCGACCCGTCGGTCACCGATGTGCTGGTGTCGGCGCCGGACCGGGTGTGGGTGGACCGCGGCGGTGGCCTGGAGCTGACCGGGGTCTCCTTCCCGGACGCGGCGGCCGTACGGCGGCTCGCGCAACGCCTGGCCGCCGTCGCCGGACGCCGGCTCGACGACGCCCGGCCGTGGGTCGACGCACGACTCCCGGACGGCACCCGGCTGCACGCGGTGCTGCCACCGGTGGTGGTGGGTTCGACCTGCCTCTCCCTGCGGGTCGTACGACCACGGGCGTTCACGCTCGACGAGCTGGCGGCGGCGGGCACGGTGCCGCCGGGCGGCGACCGGGTGCTGCGGGCGCTGATCCGAGCCCGGCTGTCGTACGTCATCAGCGGTGGGACCGGGACCGGCAAGACCACGCTCCTGAGCGCCCTGCTCGGCCTGGTCGACCCGGGCGAGCGGATCGTGCTCGCCGAGGACTCCGCGGAGCTGCGGCCCGACCATCCGCATGTGGTGCGGCTGGAGGGCAGACCCGCCAACCAGGAGGGCGTGGGGCTCGTCGAGCTCCAGGACCTCGTACGGCAGGCGCTGCGGATGCGCCCGGACCGGTTGGTGGTCGGCGAGGTACGAGGGCCCGAGGTCGTGTCCCTGCTGGCCGCTTTGAACACGGGACACGAGGGTGGCTCAGGAACGTTGCACGCCAACGCGGCGGGGCAGGTACCGGCCCGCCTGGAGGCCCTCGGCACGGCCGCCGGGCTCGACCGGGCCGCCCTGCACAGCCAGTTGGCGGCCGCGCTCTCGGTGGTCCTCCATCTCGTACGGGACCGGGACGGGCGGCGGCGGATCGCCGAGGTGCATGTGCTGGAACGGGACGCGTCGGGGCTGGTGGTGACCGTGCCCGCGCTGCGCTGGGGCGCGGAGGCGTTCGTGTACGAGCGGGGGTGGGGGCGGCTGCGGGGGCTGCTTCGGGGTGACCTGCGGGACGGGACCGGGCAAGGGAGTGGGGCGTTGTGACGGGGGTCGGGGAGGTGTCGGCCGGGGTTGCTGCGGCGTGTGCCGGGGCGGCGGCCTGGATGTGGGGCGGCGGGTGGGAGAGCGGGGCTCGGCGGGCTCGGTTGCTGCTGGCCGGTGGCGGGGCGGTGGGGCCGCCGCGCTGGGAGCGGGCGGTCGGCCGGGTGCGACGGCTGGGGGCCGAGTGGTGGGCGCCGGTGGCCGGGGCGGTGATCGCGGTGCTGGGGGCCTCGGTGCTGCCGGTGCTCGCGGGCGCGGCCGGGGTGCCGTTGCTGAGGCGGGTGCGGCGGGCGGCTCAGGAGCGCCGGGATGGGGAGCGGCGGGGCGATGCCGTGGTCGCGCTGTGCGCGGCGCTCGCCGGGGAGGTGGGGGCCGGGCGCCAGCCGGGTGAGGCGTTGACCCGGGCCGCACGGGACTCGGGCGGGCTCGGCGAGGGGCAGGCGGTGGTGCTGGCGGCGGCGAGATTCGGCGGCGATGTGCCGGGGGCGCTCGCGGGCGCGGCACGGCAGCCGGGCGCCGGCGGGCTGCTGGGGCTCTCCGCGTGCTGGCGGGTGGCCGTGGACCGGGGCGCGGGCCTCGCCGCGGGGCTCGACCGTCTGGAAGGCGCCCTGCGCGCCGAGCGGGACCAACGGGCCGACCTGCGGGCTCAGTTGGCGGGTGCCCGGTCGACGGCGGTGATGCTCGCCGGGCTTCCGGTGCTGGGGCTGCTGCTGGGCACCGCGCTCGGCGCCGACCCGCTGCACGTGGTGCTGCACAGCACCGCCGGGCTGGGCTGTCTGCTGGTCGGCGCGGCACTGGAGGGCGCCGGCCTGTGGTGGGCGCTGCGGATCGTACGGGGAGCGGAGGCGGCGTGAGCGGGGAAGTTTTCCACAGGCTGGGGGTGATCGTGTGCGTGGTCCTGGGACTGTGGTGGCTCGCCCGGTCGCTCGGCACGGCACGACGCGAACGACGGCTGCGCGCCCGCCTGCGTACGGTGCTCGTCCTCGACGCCGAGCCACCCCGGCGGAACCTCGTCCCAAGGGATGCCGTGCGGCCGTGGCTGCCGGTCGCCGGAGCGGTGTGCGCCGGTTGGGTGCTGATCGGTGGCTTCTGGGGGCTGGTGCTGGGGTCGGCCGCCGGCGGCGGGGCGTGGTGGTGGCTCCGGCGAACGCGGAGCAGGGGCGGCGACCCGGCAGACGCGTACGACGTGGCGGTGGCCGCCCGCCAACTGCCTCTCGCCGCCGATCTCCTGGCGGCCTGCATCACGGCCGGGGCGAGCCCTGTCGTGGCCGCACAGGCCGTCGGAGAGGCCCTGGGCGGGCCCGTGGGCGAGCGGCTGGCCAGGGGTGCGGCCGAGGCCCGGCTCGGGGGTGAACCGGCCGAGGCGTGGCGGGCGCTGGCCGCGCTGCCCGGCGCCGGGGCACTGGCACGGCTTCTGGAACGCGCCGACCGGTCGGGCGTACCGGCGGCCGCTCCAGTCGCCCGTCTCGCCGCCGAGGCCCGCGCCGAGTGGGGACGCGCGGCGACGGAACGGGCCCGCCGCGCCGCCGTGATGGTCACCGCACCGGTGGGGTTGTGCTTCCTGCCCGCGTTCATCGCGATCGGGGTGCTGCCGGTGGTGATCGGGCTGGCGGACGGCCTGTTGGGAGGGGGCGGGGGATGACGGTACGGGCTTGAACCAGCGGTGAACGGAAACGACCGGCCATGAGCGAGGCCGGCCTCAGTAGTCAGACGAACGATGACCAGCCATCGGCGGTCAACGGAACAGAGCCTCACGGGGGTTGAGATGTACAAGGCAGTACGAGAAGCGGTACGGGTTCGGGTGATGCGGGCCCTGATGCGCCGGATGCGGGCGGCACGGAGGGACGCCGGAATGGTGACTTCCGAATACGCCGTCGGAATCATCGCGGCGGTGGCCTTCGCCGCGGTGCTCTACAAGGTGGTGACCAGCGGGCAGGTCCAGGCGGAGCTGCAGCAGATCGTCGGGCGGGCACTCAGTGGCGGGGCGTAGGCCACGACGGCGCGGCAGGGCCCTGGGCGGCGATCACGGCTTCGTGACGGCCGAGGCGGCCATGGCCCTGCCCGTGCTGGTCCTCTTCGCGATGGCGCTGGTGTGGGCCCTGCTCACCGCCTGTGCGCAGATCCAGTGCGTGGACGCGGCGCGGGCCGGCGCCCGGGCCGCCGCCCGACAGGACCCGCCGGGCGCGGTCGCGGCGGCGGCCCGGCAGCTGGCGCCGGACGGGGCGCGGGTCACCGTGGGGCGTAAGGGCGACTTCGTGCACGTGGCGGTCTCGGCCCGGTCGCCGGGCCCGGACGGCCTCGGCCTCGGCCTCAGCCATGAGGCCGTGGCGTTGGCGGAGGAGACGGTGGGGGTGGAAATCGGATGAGAGGGGTGAGGGGGACGAGGTTTTCGTGGTCCAACCGGCTGACCAAGGCCACCCGGGCGGACAGAGGCTCCGCCACCGTCTGGGTCCTCGGCGCGATCGCCGTGCTGTGCGTCGTGTTCGGCGCCGTCCTGGGCATGGGCCAGTCCGTCGTGATCCGCCACCGGGCGGCCGGCGCGGCCGACCTCGCGGCCCTCGCCGCGGCCGACCACTGGATGAAGGGCGGGGAGGCCGCCTGCGAGACCGCGGAACGGGTGGCGAGGGCCCAGGGAAGCCGACTGGTGCGCTGCGAGGTCGAGGGAGAGATCTCGGACGTGACGGCGGCGTCGGGCACCGGACTGCTCACCGCCGAGATGAGGGCGAGGGCCGGCCCACCGGGGCCGGCTGTTCCACCGCCGGGTCCACCGACGGGTTGGGGCGCCCGGGCCCGCTCCGAGGCGCCGCCGCCCTATCGCGAAGCCGGGGGCGCTCCCTTCAGCAACTCGGCCAGCAGTCGCACGGCGCCCCGCTTGTGCAACGGCTCGTTGCCGTTGCCGCACTTGGGGGACTGCACACAGGACGGGCACCCGGCGTCGCACTCGCAGGAGGCGATGGCCTGGCGGGTGGCGGTGAGCCACTCGCGGGCCGTGTGGAAGGCACGTTCCGCGAAGCCCGCGCCGCCGGGGTGGCCGTCGTAGACGAAGACGGTCGGGAGCAGTGTGTCGGGGTGGAGCGGGACGGAGACCCCGCCGATGTCCCAGCGGTCGCACGTCGCGAACAGCGGCAGCATGCCGATGGACGCGTGCTCGGCGGCGTGCAGGGCGCCGCCGAGGATCTCCGGGTTGATCCGGGCCGCGTCCAGCTGGTCCTCGGTGACCGTCCACCACACGGCACGGGTGCGCAGCGTACGAGGAGGGAGGTCGAGTTTGGTCTCGCCCAGCACTTCACCGGTGATGACACGTCGACGGAGGAAGGAGACGACCTGGTTGGTGACTTCGACTGAGCCGTAGCACAACCGGCCGTCGCCCCAGGGGATTTCGGTGTCCGTCTCCAGGACGGAGATGGCGGTCGTGTCGCGGGCGACCGTCGAATACGGCGGGTCGGCCTGTTCGACGAGGGCGACGGAGTCCTCCAGGTCCAGTTCGCGCACCAGGTACGTACGGCCCTGGTGCAGATGGACCGCGCCCTCGTGGACGGAGGCGTGGGCGGCGCCCGCGTCTACCGTGCCGAGGAGCCGGCCCGTGCCGGTCTCGACGACCTGGACGGGGCGGCCGCCCTGGCCCCGGATGTCGGTCAGGTCGGCGGCCCGTTCGCGGCGCGTCCAGTGCCAGGCCTTGGCGCGGCGGCGGAGCAGTTTCGCGGCCTCCAGCTGCGGCAGCAACTCCTCGCACGCCGGGCCGAACAGCCCGAGGTCCTCCTCAGTCAGAGGCAGCTCCGCGGCGGCCGCGCACAGGTGAGGGGCGAGGACGTAGGGGTTGTCGGGGTCGAGGACGGTCGACTCCACCGGCTGGTCGAACAGGGCCTCCGGATGGTGGACCAGGAAAGTGTCCAGCGGGTCGTCGCGGGCGACGAGGACGGCCAGGGCGCCCTGGCCCGAGCGTCCGGCGCGGCCCGCCTGCTGCCACAGGGAGGCGCGGGTGCCCGGGTAGCCGGCGATGAGGACGGCGTCCAGGCCTGAGACGTCGACGCCGAGTTCCAGGGCGGTCGTCGCGGCGAGGCCGAGGAGTTCGCCGGAGTGCAGGGCGCGTTCGAGGGCGCGGCGTTCCTCGGGGAGGTAGCCGCCCCGGTAGGCGGCCACGCGGCGGGCCAGGGAGCGATCTACCTCCGCCAGGCGTTCCTGGGCGATGACCGAGATCAGCTCGGCGCCGCGCCGGGAGCGTACGAAGGCGACCGAGCGGACGCCCTGGACGGTCAGATCGGTGAGGAGGTCGGCGGTCTCGGCGGTCGCCGTACGCCGTACCGGTGCGCCCTTCTCGCCGTGCAGCTCGGTGAGCGGGGGCTCCCAAAGGGCGAACAACAGTTCACCTCGGGGTGAGGCGTCGTCGGCGACCTCGGTGACCGTGACGCCGGTGAGGCGGCCGGCGGCCACGGAGGGCTCGGCGGCGGTCGCGGAGGCCAGCAGGAAGACGGGCTCGGCGCCGTACCTGGCGCACAGGCGGCGCAGGCGGCGCAGGACCTGGGCGACGTGGGAGCCGAAGACGCCGCGGTAGGTGTGGCACTCGTCGATGACGACGTACTTGAGGGCGCGCAGGAAGGAGGACCAGCGGGGATGGGAGGGGAGGACGCCCCGGTGCAGCATGTCGGGGTTGGTGAGGACGTAGTTGGCGTACTGGCGGATCCACTCGCGTTCCTCGACGGGGGTGTCGCCGTCGTACACGGCCGGACGGACCGCATTGCCGAGAGGTTGTGAAAATTCCTTCACGGATCGGCACTGATCCGCCGCGAGCGCCTTCGTGGGGGCGAGGTAGAGCGCGGTCGCCCCGCGGCCGTTCGGGGCCTCGGCGCCGTCCAGCAACCGCGACAGCACCGGTACGAGATAGGCCAGCGACTTGCCGGAGGCGGTGCCGGTGGCGACTACGACCGAGTCGCCGTCCAGGGCGTGCTCGGCGACGAGTGCCTGGTGGGCCCAGGGGTGTTCGATTCCCGCGGCCTGGACGGCGGCGACGACCTCCGAGCGGATCCGGTCGGGCCAGACGGCATGACGGCCCGCACGCGGGGGCACATGCTCCGTATGAGTGATGCGCGAAGCCCGGCTCGGCCCCGAGGCGAGCCGGTCCAGGACCGTGCCCGGCGAGGGGCTGGGAGCGGTGTCCGTCGAGGATCGATCGGATCGGTGATTCTTGGCCATCGGCACCGAGTGTGTCACCGGCGTGACGGACAATGGACCCAAGGCGTCGTGCACGCCTGCCGGTAAGTGATTGAATGCCATCGCGGCTGGCGAACCGTCCCGGGGGCTTCAAGCCGAGGTGTCCTGAGGGGCGAACGCTCGATAGCAAGGTGCTGGAGGATCCGTGGACCTGTCCCTGTCGACCCGTACCGTCGGCGATCGTACGGTCGTCGAGGTCGGTGGCGAAATCGACGTTTATACCGCGCCCAAGCTGCGTGAGCAGCTGGTCGAGCTGGTCAACGACGGGAGTTTCCACCTCGTCGTCGACATGGAGGGCGTCGACTTCCTCGACTCCACCGGGCTCGGCGTGTTGGTGGGCGGCCTGAAGCGAGTACGGGCCCACGAGGGCTCGCTGCGCCTGGTGTGCAACCAGGAGCGGATTTTGAAGATCTTCCGCATCACCGGTCTGACCAAGGTGTTCCCGATTCACACCTCGGTCGACGAAGCGGTGGCGGCCACCGACTGACCCCGCCCTTCCGGGCCCGTGCCCGGAACGGCCTGAGACAAATGAGGGGGGACCGGGCCCGAGTGGCCCGGTCCTCCAACAGCACGCCCAGTTCCGAGGGGGATGCATGGCCACCGTTGAACTCCGCTTCAGCGCGCTGCCCGAGCACGTCAGGACCGCCCGACTGGTGGCGGCAGCGGTGGCGCGCAGGGCCGGAGTGGACGAGGCCGTCCTCGACGAGGTCAGGCTGGCCGTCGGCGAGGCGTGCACCCGTGCCGTCGGACTGCATCAGAACAGCGGTGTCCTGGCACCGGTGCGGGTATCGCTGATCGAAGAGGAGAAACAGTTCTCCATCGAGGTCGGCGACGAGGCGCCGCACGCCGTCCCCGGCGACAAGGCGTCGGGTGCCGGTGGCGACGCGGACGTGGACATCGAGGAGGACGACATGGGCCTCGCCGTCATCAGCGGTCTCGTCGACGACGTGGAGGTCTCCACCGGGGCGAACGGCGGGCTGATCCGTATGAGCTGGCCGACGACACCGCCCACCGCGGTGCTGCCGTAACTCCTCACAACATCACGTAGTACCGCGAGGGCCCTGCTGAGCAGGGCCCTTTGCTTTTGATGAGATCATTAATTGCGATCAACGTTCATCGGAACTCCGGAATTCGTGAAGGAATTCACGATCAATCGCACGATTATTTGATCAAGTGTCAATGCCTTTGAGGCGTTACCTCTTTCGAGTAATGTGGCTGTGCGCGGATCGTTTGCTGAAGGGCATCTGAAGGCTAATTCCGTTTGCCGTGCACTGTTTTGATCAGGTTCCGCTCCCTAGAATCCGTCCACATCTTGAGCTCAGCCCAAGCGTCAAGGAGGACGAATGGCGGGGCTTTCTACCCCTCAACGGTTTGACCACCCCACGAACTTCGCAGCCGCAGTGCTGACCGACGACAACCGGATCATCGTCATGGTGATCGGAGTCGTGGCGCTGGCCGCGCTCGCCGTGGCGGGTGTCCTGGTGCGCCAGGTGCTCGCGGCGGGCGAGGGCACCGACAGCATGAAGAAGATCGCGACGGCGATCCAGGAAGGCGCGAACGCCTATCTGGCACGGCAGTTGCGCACGCTCGGCGTATTCGCCGTCGTCGTGTTCTTCCTGCTCATGCTGCTGCCCGCGGACGACTGGAATCAGCGTGCCGGACGGTCGGTGTTCTTCTTGATCGGCGCGGCGTTCTCGGCGGCCACCGGATATATCGGTATGTGGCTCGCCGTGCGCAGCAATGTGCGCGTCGCCGCGGCGGCCCGGGAAGCGACACCGGCGGAAGGCGAGCCGGAAAAAGATCTCACCACCGTCTCGCACACAGCAATGAAGATCGCTTTTCGTACGGGCGGCGTCGTCGGCATGTTCACGGTGGGGCTCGGTCTGCTGGGCGCCTCCTGCGTGGTGCTTGTGTATGCCGCCGACGCGCCGAAGGTGCTCGAGGGCTTCGGCCTCGGGGCCGCGCTCATCGCCATGTTCATGCGTGTCGGTGGCGGCATCTTCACCAAGGCCGCCGACGTCGGCGCCGACCTGGTCGGCAAGGTCGAGCAGGGCATTCCGGAGGACGATCCGCGCAATGCCGCGACCATCGCCGACAACGTGGGCGACAACGTCGGCGACTGCGCGGGCATGGCGGCCGACCTCTTCGAGTCGTACGCCGTGACGCTGGTCGCCGCGCTGATCCTCGGCAAGGCGGCCTTCGGCGACTCCGGGCTCGCCTTCCCGCTGATCGTGCCCGCGATCGGCGTGCTCACCGCGATGATCGGCATCTTCGCGGTCGCGCCACGCCGCAGCGACCGCAGCGGGATGAGCGCCATCAACCGCGGGTTCTTCATCTCCGCGGTGATCTCGCTGGTGCTCGTCGCCATCGCCGTCTACGCCTATCTGCCGTCGTCGTACGCCGACCTCGAAGGGGTCACGGACACGGCGATTGCGGGCCACGGCGGAGACCCGCGGGTCCTCGCGGTCGTCGCGGTGGCGATCGGCATCGTCTTGGCCGCGCTGATCCAGCAGCTGACCGGCTACTTCACCGAGACCACCCGGCGTCCCGTGCGGGACATCGGCAAGAGTTCGCTCACCGGCGCGGCCACCGTCGTCCTCGCCGGTATCTCCATCGGTCTCGAATCGGCCGTCTACACCGCCCTGCTGATCGGCCTCGGCGTGTACGGCGCGTTCCTGCTCGGCGGTACGTCGATCATGCTCGCCCTGTTCGCGGTGGCGCTGGCCGGCACCGGCCTGCTCACCACGGTCGGTGTGATCGTCGCCATGGACACCTTCGGGCCCGTCTCCGACAACGCGCAGGGCATCGCCGAGATGTCCGGCGACGTCGAGGGCGCGGGCGCGCAGGTGCTCACCGACCTGGACGCCGTCGGCAACACCACCAAGGCCATCACCAAGGGCATCGCCATCGCCACCGCCGTACTCGCGGCGGCGGCGCTCTTCGGCTCGTACCGCGACGCGATCCTCACGGCCGCGACCGACGTCGGAGAGAAGGTCTCCGGCGAAGGCGCGCCCATGAACCTGATGATGGACATCTCGCAGCCCAACAACCTCGTCGGGCTCGTCGCGGGCGCCGCGGTCGTCTTCCTCTTCTCGGGGCTGGCGATCAACGCGGTCTCGCGGTCCGCCGGTTCGGTGGTCTACGAGGTGCGGCGGCAGTTCCGAGAGCGGCCCGGGATCATGGACTACACCGAGCAGCCGGAGTACGGCAGGGTCGTCGACATCTGCACGAAGGACGCCCTGCGGGAGCTGGCCACACCAGGTCTGCTCGCCGTCATGGCACCCATCGCGATCGGGTTCACGCTCGGGGTCGGCGCACTGGGCGCGTATCTCGCGGGGGCGATCGGCACCGGCACCCTGATGGCGGTGTTCCTCGCCAACTCCGGCGGCGCCTGGGACAACGCCAAGAAGCTCGTCGAGGACGGCCATCACGGCGGCAAGGGCAGCGAGGCCCATGCCGCGACCGTCATCGGCGACACGGTGGGCGACCCGTTCAAGGACACCGCGGGTCCCGCCATCAACCCGCTGCTGAAGGTGATGAACCTCGTCGCGCTGCTCATCGCGCCCGCGGTCGTCCAGTTCAGCTACGGCGCGGACAAGAGCGTCGGGCTGCGCGTCGCCATCGCCGCAGTCGCGATCGCCGTGATCGTCGGGGCGGTGTACGTGTCCAAGCGGCGCGGAATCGCCGTGGGTGACGAAGGCAACTCCGAGCGGATGACCAAGTCGGCGGACCCAGCGGTGGTTTCGTAGACGGTCTTACGAACGGTCCTGCGAGGCCCCAGCTCAAAGGGTGGGCGGACGACGCGTGTTGACGCGTCGGCCGCCCGCCCGCTGTGTGCGGCGACGGCTCGGTGAGCCTTCTCTCGCTTGGTGCAAAGGGGTACAAAAGATACTTAGAGGGTGCTCGGCGCACAGGTGTCGCCCATTCGGCGTGTATGTTCCGGGGCCGAGAGCCACGGAAGGGACCAATCCGGTGAACAAGAAGCTCGCGGCCGCACTGTCCGGCGGTGCGGTACTGGTACTGGCGCTGTCCGGCTGCAGCAGCGACGACACGAATGATCAGCTGAACTCCTGGGCCAAGGAGGTCTGCGACTCCGTGCAGCCGCAGATCAGGAAGATCGCGGCGGCCAACGCCTCGATCCAGAAGGAGACCTCGGACGACAGCGCACCGGCGGACGTGCAGAAGGCCGACTCCCAGGGCTTCCAGGACATCTCCGACGCCTACAAGGCGATGGCCGCGGCCATCCAGAAGGCGGGGGCACCGGATGTCGAGGACGGTGCGACGAAGCAGAAGAACGCGGTGACCGAGCTGAATCAGCTGTCGGCCGCGTATGCCGAGCTGAAGAAGAAGTCGGACGCGCTGAACACGAAGGACCAGGCGAAGTTCGCGGACGGGCTCGAAGGGGTCGCGACCGAACTGGAGAAGTTGAGCCAGACCGGGAGTGACGCGCTGAAGGAGCTGGAGAAGGGGGAGGTGGGGCAGGCGATGGCCGAGCAGCAGAGCTGCAAGTCGGCGACCGCGTCCGGGACCGCCTCGGCGCCGGCTTCCGCGACGAAGAGCTGAGCGGGGGCTTACTGGGCCGGGGGCTTCTGGGTGCCCTTTGCCGGGGCTGGGCGGGGGTAGGGCGCGCTTGCCGGCGCTGACAGGGTGCCGCCTGCGCCCACCCTCCCCCACTCTCGGCTTCGCTCGAGCGGGAGGTGCCCCCATCGCCCCAGCGGCACGACTGCCCGCAGTCAGGGACAGCGTGCTCGCGGTTACGCTGAGCGGTGTGAGTGACTCCAAGTTGTCCCCGTTGCCCTCCACTGACCGGCTCGATGTCGCCGCGCGGCTTCGGGGGGCCTTTCTCGGGGCTGATTTCACTGCCGACGGGCTTCTCGAACTGCTCGGGGCGTCCGCGTATGCGGCGTTGGCGCGAAGTGAGGTCGTGCCGGCGCTCAGGGCTACGCGGGGGGAGACGCCGCTGGAGGTGCTCGTGCGGCTGTTTCTGTTGCAGCAGCCGGTGGCACGCGCGCGTGTGGAGGGTGTGCTGCCCGTCGACGCGTGCGTGGAGTGCGGGTGGCTGGATCCGGTCGGTGACGGCGAGGTCGTCGCCACCGTGGATGTGCGGCCGTACGGCGGGCCCGGGGGCGAGGACTGGTTCATCGTGTCCGATCTCGGGTGTGCCGTCGGCGGGGCCGGGGGGATCGGGAGCCGGAACGAAGGGGTTGTGCTGGGGGTGGGCGGGGCGTCCACCACGCTCGCCGGGATCACCGTGCGGACACCTGTCGAGGCCGCCCTCGACCTCGGGACGGGCTCCGGGATCCAGGCACTGCACGCCGCGCAGCACGCCACCCGGGTGACGGCGACCGACCTCAACCCGCGCGCGCTGCACATCACGGCGCTCACGCTGGCACTCTCCGGCACGCCCGCCGCCGATCTGCGCCAGGGCTCGCTCTTCGCGCCGGTGGAGGAGGACGAGACGTACGACCTCATCGTGTCGAATCCGCCGTTCGTCATTTCTCCTGGTACCCGGCTGACCTATCGCGACGGCGGGATGGGCGGGGACGATCTGTGCCGGACGCTCGTTCAAGGGGCTGGGGAGCGGTTGAACGAGGGCGGGTTCGCGCAGTTCCTGGCCAACTGGCAGCACGTTGAGGGCGAGGACTGGCAGGAGCGGCTCAGGTCATGGGTGCCGCGTGGGTGCGACGCGTGGATCGTGCAGCGCGAGGTCCAGGACGTCACGCAGTACGTGGAGTTGTGGCTGCGGGACGCGGGCGACCACCGCGGTGACGTGGCCGAGTACCAGGCGCGGTACGACGCCTGGCTCGACGAGTTCGAGGCGCGGAAGGTGCAGGCCGTCGGGTTCGGCTGGATCACACTGCGGAAGTCGGCCGCCGCGGACGCCGCTCCGTCGATCACCGTCGAGGAATGGCCGCATCCGGTCGAACAGCCGCTCGGCGAGACCGTGCGGGCGCACTTCGCACGCGTCGACTACCTGCGGGCCAACGACGACGCGGCGCTGCTCGCCGCGCACTTCAGGCTCACCTCCGAGGTCGTCCAGGAGCAGGTCGGGCTGCCTGGCGCCGAGGATCCCGAGCATGTGGTGCTGCGTCAGAACCGTGGCATGCGCCGGGCCACGAAGGTGGACACGGTCGGTGCCGGATTCGCCGGTGTGTGCGACGGCACGCTCAGCGCGGGACGGATTCTGGACGCCATCGCCCAGCTCGTCGGCGAGGACCCGGTGGCGCTGCGCGACCGGACGCCGGCCCAGATCCGACTGCTGGTGGAACAGGGGTTCCTCGAACCGGCTCGGTGAGCAGGCCTGTACGGCTTCCGGCGCCCCGTCCTCGTAGCGGAAGGGGCGTATCCGTACCCTTGGGGCGCATGTGCCCGGTCTGACTGGATTGGTCCGCAAAAGGACTCCTGTCAGTGGCACGTGCGAAGCTATTTTCAAGAGACGGATTCGACGTGTCCTCGGGGGAGGCACGCGCTGTCTCTGGGGGAGTGGGGGATCGCGATGGGGGATACGCCGGAGCAGGGCCAGGGAAGGGTCATCAACGGCCGGTACCGACTGCTGCGCACACTCGGCGCGGGCGGCATGGGCCGGGTCTGGCTCGCGTACGACGAGGAGTTGGCCTGCGAGGTCTCCATGAAGGAGATCTCCCTGCCCGACGTCCCGAGGGACGCGACCGAGTCCGCGATGGGGGTGCCCCCGCTCGAGCGAAGCCGAGAGTGGGGGAGCATCGCCCGGGCCCGCAGCGAGGCCCGGCACGCCGCGCGCCTGCGTGGTCATCCGCATGTGGCCACGGTCCACGACGTGGTGCTGCACTCGGGCCTGCCGTGGATCGTCATGGAGTACGTGCCGGACGCGATCGACCTCCAGGCGGTCGTACGGCAGCGGGGGCCGCTCTCGCCCGAGCAGGTCGCGCGGATCGGGCTCGCCGTCCTCGACGCGCTCACCGCCGGCCACCGGATCGGCATCCTCCACCGCGATGTGAAACCGGCCAACATCCTCCTCGCGGCTGACGCCTCGGGCGACCCCTACGCGCGCGTGCTGCTCACCGACTACGGCATCGCGCTCCAGCCGGAGTCCCGCGAACCCCGGCTCACCGCCACCGCCGGCATCCTCGGCACGCCCGGGTACCTGGCGCCCGAGCGGGCGCGGGGCGAGCCGCCGACCCCGGCCGCCGACCTGTTCTCGCTCGGCGCCACGTTGTACGCGGCGGTCGAGGGCCGCGGCCCCTTCGACCGGCACGGCGAGTACGCGACGCTCACGGCCCTGCTCGGCGAGGAGCCCACGCCGCCCGTCCGCGCCGGTGAACTGGCGCCCGTCCTGCACGGGTTGCTCATCAAGGATCCGGTGCGGCGGCTGTCGCCGGAGGCGGTGGCGCGCGGCCTGGAGCGGGTCGCGGACGCGGGCGGCGCCGCGACACCACCGGGCTGGGGAGCCACCCCGGCGTCGGCACCTGAGGGCTTCGGACCCGCTCCCGCCACCCCCGGCGGCCATGCGACCGCCGGCCCGCCCCAGGGCTACGCGGCGGGCGCACCGCCCGGCTATGCGGCCGCCGCGCAGGCAGGTAACGGGGGAACGCCGAACACGCCGGGCGCACCCCACACGCCGTACACACCGGGCGCCGGGCACGGGCCGTACACCCCGGGGACGCCGCACACGCCCGGGGCGCCACCGACGCCGAACACCCCGGCGGGAGGTCCGCCCACGCCGGGCGGCGGCCCGTCGCCGTACGGCTCTTGGCAGCAGGCTCAGCCCCAGGGCCCGTACGACGGCTACAACCCGTACGGGGGCGGCCAGTCCGGGCCGTACGGGAGTGTTGCCGGTAACCAGCCGGGGCCGTACGGCGGCACTGTGGGCAACCAGTCGCTGCCCTACTCGGCCAACCCGTCGACGCCCTACGGCGGTGGCGGCGCCGCTTCGCCGGGCAGCGCGGGGTTCCCGACCATGACGGCCGGTGCTCCGCCGCCCAGTGGGCCGAAGCGGAAGGTGCCCGCGGCCGGGACTGTCGCGATCGTCGTGGCCGTCCTGCTGGTGGCGGCGGCGGGACCTGGCTGGCGGTCAACATGACCGGGGACGACGGCTCGCCGGGTACCTCGCCCACCGAATCCGGGCAACCAGTCGCCTCGCCGCCGTCGGAGTACCCCTACGGCGAGAACGCGGCCCTCAAGAAACCGCTGGAGGTGGGGGACTGCGTCAAGGCGGTCTGGACGGGGACGACGTTCACGTCGGTGCCCGACCTGGGCGTGGTGGACTGCGACGAGGACTGGCCGGACGGCCAGGTCGTGGCGATCGAGACGGCCTCCGACCACGCGGAGGCCCGCACCAGCGGCGCGCAGCGCTGCGCCAGCCAGGCCGGCCCGATGGCCGAGGCCCTGCCCGACGCGGACGTCTACGCACTCGTCCCGACGAAGGAGGGCTTCGCCACGGCCAAAGGAGGTACGGCATGTCTCGTACTCGGCAAGCACGTCCCGATCGGCGGCGAGGTGGGCCGACTCCGTGACGTGGGCATGTACCTGTGGCCCACTCAGATGGCCATAGGCGACTGCTGGGACTACACCACCAGGGACGACGAGGGATACGACGCACCGCTGACCGACTGTGCCGAAGCGCACACCGACCAGGTCGTGGGATCGGTGCAGGCGCCCGACAGCATGACCTTCCAGGGCGCCCTCGACGAAGGCGGAAAGCTGTGCACCAACAGGTTCGAGTCGACTTGGGCGCCCGGTGCTGACCTGATCGTGTCGGGATGGGTGTCCGACAAGAACGAATGGGAGAAGGGCTTCAACAAGGTGGTGTGCACGGTGCGCAACGCCGACGCCTCCAAGACGACCGGGAAGATATCCACGCCGGGCTCGGTCTGAGAGCCGGACCGGGAGCCCGGACGCCTTACGTTCACCTCGGGTTCGCGTGCCCGCTTCCCGTGCGTGCCAGCCTCCCGTCGCTGGGTGGCGAGGGGTGGGAGGACGGGACATGGAGAGCGGACCGGCGATCTTCGCGGGAGTGGTGTTCGCCCTGTTCGGGGGCGGGCTGCTGCTGTGGACGACGATCCGGGTGCGCCAGGGCGAACCGGTTGCCCAGGGGGTGCGTCCTGTGATGTCGGCGACGCTCGCGAGCGTCGTGGCGGTCGCCGCCCTCACGCTCGGCGCGTGGTGCTTCACGCGGCTCTGAGCGAGCGCCGGAATCCTGGGCCGGGGAGCCCGGGGAGCCCGGGGAGCCCGTGAGGTAACCGGGGGGTGGCGCTCCGTATCGATCCGGAAAGGGCCGATGCACAAGCCGGGCGGCAGGAATGGCGGTAGTCGGGTTACCGTTCGAGTGGCCGTTGTGGGCTTTTCCCGTTTGACACGGGGGCGGGATGTACCGTCACACTCCGCAGCGTCAGCATGACCCAACCCCCGGGCATCGGGCTGAGCCTCGTGTGAGGCTCACGCCACTGGGGGTGCCCGACCCCGGGACGTAGCCTGGGGAAGACCCAGCGTCGACCGGAGAGAAGAGCGAAGTTGTCCCCGACCAGCGAGACCGCGAAGGGCGGCCGCCGACTCGTCATCGTCGAGTCGCCTGCCAAGGCGAAGACGATCAAGGGCTATCTCGGCCCCGGCTACATCGTCGAGGCGAGCGTGGGGCACATCCGCGACCTTCCCAACGGCGCCGCGGAGGTGCCCGAGCAGTACACCGGCGAGGTGCGCCGCCTCGGCGTGGACGTCGAGCACGACTTCCAGCCCGTCTATGTGGTCAACGCCGACAAGAGGGCGCAGGTCAAGAAGCTCAAGGACCTGCTGAAGGAGTCCGACGAGCTCTTCCTCGCCACCGATGAGGACCGCGAGGGCGAGGCCATCGCCTGGCACCTCCAGGAGGTCCTCAAGCCCAAGGTCCCGGTCAAGCGGATGGTCTTCCACGAGATCACCAAGGCCGCGATCCAGGCCGCCGTCGCCAACCCGCGCGAGCTGAACCAGAAGCTGGTCGACGCCCAGGAGACCCGCCGCATCCTTGACCGCCTCTACGGCTACGAGGTCTCGCCGGTCCTGTGGAAGAAGGTCATGCCGCGGCTGTCGGCGGGCCGTGTCCAGTCCGTCGCGACCCGGCTCGTGGTGGAGCGGGAGCGCGAGCGGATCGCGTTCCGTTCCGCCGAGTACTGGGACCTGACCGGTACCTTCGCGACCGGCCGCGCCGGTGACGCCTCCGACCCGTCGTCCCTGGTCGCGCGCCTGCAGTCCGTCGACGGCCGCCGCGTCGCCCAGGGCCGTGACTTCGACTCGCTCGGGCAGCTCAAGGGCGCGAACGTCCTGCACCTGGACGAGGGAGACGCCCGCGCGCTGGCCGCCGCGCTGGAGAACACGCGCTTCTCCGTCCGGTCCGTCGAGTCCAAGCCGTACCGCCGCTCGCCGTACGCCCCGTTCCGTACGACGACGCTCCAGCAGGAGGCCTCGCGCAAGCTGGGCTTCGGGGCCAAGGCGACGATGCAGGTGGCGCAGAAGCTGTACGAGAACGGCTTCATCACCTATATGCGTACGGACTCCACGACGCTCAGCGACACCGCCGTGGCCGCCGCCCGCGCCCAGGTCACGCAGCTGTACGGCGCCGACTATCTGCCGGCGCAGCCGCGTACGTACGCCGGGAAGGTCAAGAACGCGCAGGAGGCGCACGAGGCGATCCGCCCGTCGGGTGACCGTTTCCGTACGCCCGCCGAGACCGGCCTGACCGGCGACCAGTTCAAGCTCTACGAGCTGATCTGGAAGCGGACCGTCGCCTCCCAGATGAAGGACGCGACGGGTAACTCCGTCACGGTGAAGATCGGTGGCACGGCCGCCGACGGCCGGGACGCCGAGTTCAGCGCCTCCGGCAAGACGATCACCTTCCACGGCTTCCTCAAGGCCTACGTCGAGGGCGCCGACGACCCGAACGCCGAGCTGGACGACCGCGAGCGCCGGTTGCCGCAGGTCAACGAGGGTGACGCGCTCTCCGCCGAGGAAATCACCGTCGACGGGCACGCCACGAAGCCGCCCGCCCGCTACACCGAGGCGTCGCTGGTCAAGGAGCTGGAGGAGCGGGAGATCGGCCGTCCGTCGACGTACGCGTCGATCATCGGGACGATCCTCGACCGCGGCTATGTGTTCAAGAAGGGCACCGCTCTGGTGCCGTCCTTCCTGAGCTTCGCCGTGGTCAACCTGCTGGAGAAGCACTTCGGGCGGCTCGTCGATTACGACTTCACCGCCAAGATGGAGGACGACCTCGACCGCATCGCACGCGGCGAGGCCCAGGCGGTGCCGTGGCTGCGGCGGTTCTACTTCGGTGAAAGCACCGGTGCCAACGGGACCGCCGCTGAGGCGGGCAACGGTGACGGGGACCACCTCGGTGGTCTGAAGGAGCTGGTGACCGACCTGGGCGCGATCGACGCGCGCGAGGTCTCGTCGTTCCCCGTCGGCAACGACATCGTGCTGCGCGTCGGGCGCTACGGCCCCTACATCGAGCGCGGCGAGAAGGACACCGAGCAGCACCAGCGCGCGGACGTCCAGGACGACCTCGCGCCGGACGAGCTGTCCGTCGAGCTGGCGGAGGAGCTGCTGGCGAAGCCGAGCGGTGACTTCGAGCTGGGCGCCGACCCGGTCACCGGCAACCAGATCGTCGCCAAGGACGGGCGCTACGGGCCGTACGTCACGGAGATCCTGCCCGAGGGCACGCCGAAGACCGGCAAGAACGCGGTCAAGCCGCGTACGGCCTCGCTGTTCAAGTCGATGTCCCTGGACACGGTGACGCTCGAGGACGCCCTCAAGCTGATGTCGCTGCCGCGGGTCGTCGGCGCGGACGCCGAGGGGCAGGAGATCACCGCGCAGAACGGGCGGTACGGGCCGTATCTGAAGAAGGGCACGGACTCGCGTTCGCTGCAGTCCGAGGACCAGCTCTTCACGATCACCCTCGAAGAGGCGCTGGAGATCTACTCCCAGCCCAAGCAGCGGGGGCGGGCCGCGGCCAAGCCGCCGCTCAAGGAACTGGGCGCCGACCCGGTCAGCGGGAAGCCGGTCGTGGTGAAGGACGGGCGCTTCGGGCCGTACGTCACCGACGGCGAGACCAATGCGACGCTGCGGTCCGGGGACAGCGTGGAGACGATCACGCCGGAGCGTGGGTTCGAGCTGCTCGCGGAAAAGCGGGCGAAGGCGCCGGCCAAGAAGACCGCGAAGAAGGCTCCGGTGAAGAAGACGGCGACGAAGAAGGCGGCGCCGGCTAAAAAGGTTGCCGCGAAGAAGACGGCGACTTCGAAGACTGCTGCGGCGAAGAAGGCGGCGCCGGCCAAGAAGGTGGCTGCTAAGAAGGCTGTGCCGGACGCCTAGTAGCTCGAGGGGTGCGGGTTGTTGGCGGCTGCGGGTTGTTTTCGGCTGGTCGCGCAGTTCCCCGCGCCCCTACAGGGCGGCTGCCACTGACCTTGGCCTGAATCTTCACCTCGGCTTCGCTCAACCTGCGTGTTGTGTGTGCGTTTGGGCGTCGGTTCGGTGTGTCGGTGCGTGCCGATAGGCTGAAAGCATGATGCGAGGCGAGCAGCCGATGGCCCAGACTCCGGCCCCCGATGACGCCCTGGCCGCCGACTCCAGGGAGCGTGCGGTACGGGCGCTATTGCGTCAGCCGCAGCTCAAACGGCTGTGGAGCGCACAGCTCGTGGGCGGTGTCGGGGATGTCCTCGCGCTGTTCGTGCTGGTTCTTCTTACTTTTCAGACGGCGATCGCCGAGGGGTCCTTCGGTGGTGGGTACCGGGGCGTCGCCCTCACCGTGGCGGCCGTGTTCGGTACGCGGGTGCTCGCGACGCTGCTCTTCGGCGCCGTACTCCTCGGGCCGCTCACCTCGCTGACGTCCCAGGAGGGGCCGCTCGACCGGCGCTGGACCATGGTCGGTGCCGACGGGCTGCGGGTGCTGCTGCTGATCGTGGCGCCGCTGTGGATCGACTGGATGCCGGAGAACGCGCTCGCGGTGCTGCTGGTGACCGTGTTCGTGACCGGGGTCGCCGAGCGGTTCTGGACGGTCTGCCGGGAGAGCGCGGCGCCAGCGCTGTTGCCCGCGCCGCCGCTGGAGGGCGCGACCGTACGTCCGCTGCCGGACCACATGGACGCGCTGCGGCGTCTGTCCCTGCGTACCGGATTCGTGGCGGTGCCCCTCGCGGCCGCCGTGCTCGTCGTCGCGTCGCTGCTGAACAATCTGCTGGGCGCGGGCATCGACTGGTTCGGTCAGCATCAGGCGGCGCTCGCGTCGTACGTCGCCGCCGGGTTCTTCGCCGCCTCCCTGTCCGTGGTGACCCTCCTCGAACTGCCCAAGACGCGTACACCGCGCGCGCGGTCGCCGCTGGAGGGGTTGCGTCGGCCCAAGACCGGTACCGGTGTCGACAAGGGTCGTACGGGTGCGATTCCGATCCTGGTGCCGGCGTGCGGGGCTGTCGCCGGTGCGGTCGCCGCCGCTGTCGCCGTCGCCGTGCTGCACGCCAAGGACCTGGGCGGCGGGCCGGTGACGTACGGGCTGCTCGTCGCCGCGCTGACCGGTGGGGTCGTTCTCGGGATCCGTCGAGCGTCGGCTGTTCTGCCCTCGCTGTCGCGGCGTCGGCTGCTCGCGCTGGCGATCGCCTTCACGGGGGTCGCGCTGCTCGCCGCCGGGCTCGTTCCGGATGTCACCAGCGTGGTGCTGATCTTCGGGCTGGCGGGTGTGGGCGCGGGCATCGCCGCGAACACCGGGCACACGCTGCTCGACCAGGAGGCCGAGGACTTCCGGCGGGCCCGGACCACGGAGCACCTCCAGGCTGTCGTACGGGTGTTCGTGGCGTTGGCGGTTCTGGTAGCACCGCTCTTCGCCGCCCTGATCGGGCCGCATCGGCTGGAAAGCGGCAAGTTCGTGTTCGCGCACGGAGGCGCGGCGTTCACGTTGATGCTGGTGGGGGCGTTGCTGCTGCCGGTGGCCGCGCTGGTGCTCGCCAAGGTCGACGACCGGTCCGGGGTGCCGCTGCGTCATGACCTGCGGGACGCGCTGCTGGGCGGGGACGATCCGGTGCAGGCACCGGCCACGTCCGGGTTCTTCATCGCCGTGGAGGGCGGTGACGGTGCCGGGAAGTCCACCCAGGTCGAGGCGCTCGCCGAGTGGATCCGGGCCAAGGGGCACGAGGTCGTGGTCACGCGGGAGCCGGGAGCGACTCCGGTGGGGAAGCGGCTGCGGTCGATTCTGCTGGACGTCTCGAGTGCCGGGTTGTCGCATCGGGCCGAGGCGCTGCTCTACGCGGCTGACCGTGCCGAGCATGTGGACACCGTGGTGCGGCCTGCTTTGGAGCGGGGCGCTGTTGTTGTTTCGGATCGGTACATCGATTCGTCTGTTGCCTATCAAGGGGCCGGGCGGGATCTTTCGCCCACGGAGATCGCTCGGATCTCGCGGTGGGCCACCGATGGGCTCGTGCCACATCTGACGGTGCTGCTGGATGTGTCGCCGGAGACCGCGAGGGAGCGGTTCACCGAGGCGCCGGATCGGTTGGAGTCGGAGCCGGCCGAGTTCCATGAGCGGGTGCGGGCCGGATTCCTGACCCTGGCGGCGGCGGATGCCGGGCGGTATCTGGTCGTGGACGCCGGGCAGGATCCGGAGGCCGTGACGACCGTTGTCCGGGCTCGGCTGGATGTGATGCTGCCGCTGTCCGAGGCCGAGGTGAAGGCGCAGGAGGAGGCGCGGCGCAAGGCCGAGGAGGAAGCGCGGCGGAAGGCCGAGGAAGAGGCCGCGCGCAAGGCCGAGGAAGAGCGGCTGGAGCGTGAGCGCCAGGAGGAGCTCGCGCGGCTCCGTGCCGAGGAAGAGGAGCGCAAGCGGCGCGAGCTTGAGGAGGCTCAGCGGCGCGAGGCGGAGCGGCAGGCCGAGGAGGCCCGGCTGCGGGCGGAGGAGGCCCGTCGTCGTGCCGAGGAGGAGCAGGCGCGGCTCCTCGCGGAGGAGAAGGCCCGGGCCGAGGAGGAAGAGCGGCGGCGGGTCGAGGAGGAGCGTCGCCGTCAGCAGGCCGCGGAGGAGCAGCGGCTGAGGGAGGAGGCGGAGGCGCTGCGCCTCGAGAAGCAGCGGAAGGCCGAGGAGGCGTTGCTTCGGGCCGAGGAGGCTCGGAGGGTTGCGGCTGAGCGGGCCGCTGAGGCTGAGGCTGAGCGGGTGGCTGAGGCTGAGCGGGTGGCTCGGGCTGCGAGGGAGGCTCAGGCTGAGCGGGACGCTGCGGCGGCGGCTTCGGTTGAGGCCGAGAGGGTGGCTGCGGCTGAACGGGCGGCTGAGGCTGAGCGGGCTTCGGGGGCCGGTGGGGCTGGCGAGGCCCGCGGGGCTGATGAGCAGGTGACTGTGCCTACGCCGGTGGTGAGGCCGACGAACGCGTCCGGTGGGCCGGTGGATGAGACCGCTGTGTTGCCGCCGGTGCGGCCGGGTGGGGCAGAGGGGGCGGATTCGGAGACCACGGCGAAGTTGCCGCGGCCGCCGGCGCCGCCTGCGGGGGCGGAGGAGGAGACCGCGGTGTTGCCGCCTGTGCCTCCGGGAGCGGCTGACGAGACCGCTGTGCTTCCTCCTGTACGGGACGATCGGGTGCCGCCGGGGTACTTCCGGGACGAGCGGCCGGAGGCGGGGCCGGAGCCGCGGCCTGATGGGGCGGAGGATCGGACTCGGGAGATGCCTCAGGTCGACGCGGAGGGGGCTCCTCGGCGTCGGCAGCGGTCCGACTGGGCCGAGGAGACGCCGCTGGACGATCTGCCGACGCTGGCGGATGAACTGCTGGGACCGCATGGGGACGACGATGCGGGTGAGGGGCGGCGCGGCTGGGGGCGGCGCCGGGGCTGAGCCGCCGGGGCCGCCGTCTTACGTAGCTGCGGGCCGTTGTGCCGCTGGGGCGATGGGGGAGGGTGGGCGCAGCGGCACCTCGTAGTAGCGCCGAGTAGCGCAGCCCACCCCCGCCCAGCCCCAGCCGCCGGGTGCCCAGTGGCTGCCGGTGGTGGAGCTCGTCCATGTCAACCGTGCCGTTCGTTGTCAGTGGGGTCGCGCACAATGGGGCTCGGAGTGGTGACGTGGGACTGAGGGCGGTGGGGCATGGGCGTGTGGGACGACCTGGTGGGGCAGGAGCGGCTGAGTGCGCAGTTGAACGCGGCGGCTCGCGACGCGGATGCCATCGTCACCGCGGCCGAGACCGGAGGGGAGCCTCCCGAGGCGTCGAAGATGACGCATGCGTGGCTGTTCACGGGGCCGCCGGGCGCGGGGCGGACGACGGCGGCGCGGGCGTTCGCGGCGGCGTTGCAGTGTGTGAGCCCGGACCGGGCGCTCGGCGGTAGCCCGGGGTGCGGGTTCTGTGACGGGTGTCATACGGCGTTGGTGGGGACGCACGCCGATGTCACGACCGTGGCGGCCGTGGGTACGCAGATCCTCGCCGAGGACATGCGGGACACGGTGCGGAAGTCGTTCACGTCGCCGGCGAACGGGCGGTGGCAGGTGATCCTCGTCGAGGACGCCGAGCGGTTGAACGAGAAGTCGGCCAACGCGGTGCTGAAGGCGGTCGAGGAGCCCGCTCCGCGGACGGTGTGGTTGCTGTGCGCGCCTTCGCTGGAGGACGTGCTGCCCACGATTCGGTCGCGGTGTCGGCACGTCGGGCTGCTCACACCCTCGGTGGACGCGGTGGCGGACATGCTCGTACGGCGGGAAGGGATCGAGCCGGAGGCCGCCGCCGTGGCGGCGCGGGCCACTCAGGGGCATATCGAGCGGGCTCGGCGGCTGGCCACCGATCCGCGGGCGCGGGAGCGGCGGGCCGCCGTGCTGAAGCTGCCGTTGCGGGTCGGGGACATCGGCGGGTGTCTGAAGGCCGCGCAGGAGCTGGTGGACGCGGCCTCCGAGGAGTCCAAACAACTGGCGGAAGAGGTCGACACCAAGGAGACCGAGGAACTGAAGGCGGCGCTGGGCGCGGTGCAGGGCGGGCGTATGCCGCGCGGTACGGCGGGAGTGATGAAGGATCTGGAGGACAAGCAGAAGCGGCGGCGGACCAGGTCGCAGCGGGACAGTCTGGATCTGGCGCTCACCGAGCTCACCGGGTTCTACCGCGACGTACTCGCTCTGCAGCTGGGGTCGCGGGTCGCGCTCGCCAACGTCGAGGTTCAGGACACCCTGGAGCGGATGGCGCGAGGCGGGACGCCGGAGTCGACGCTGCGGCGCATCGACGCGATCACGGCGTGCCGGGAGGCCTTGGACCGGAATGTGGCGCCGTTGTTGGCCGTGGAGGCGATGACGATGGCGTTGCGGGCCGGGTGATGTGAGGTGGTGTGGACGACGGTGGGTGGCGTTCGGCCGAGAGGGCGGGTGCGTTCGGTTGACCGTGTCACTCGTACGAGGAGCATTCGTCGCCGATCGTGATCGTCATGTCGCGTGTGGTTACGCTCGCCAGATGCACACCAGGCGTACTTCCCGGCCGAATCGGTCCCTGCGCACCGGCGGCGCGTTGCTCGCCGCCGCCGCGCTGCTCGTCTCGGCCTGTTCCTCCGGCGGTTCGAGTACGGCGGCTACGGCAGCCACAGCAGCGGACGGGGCGTCCGCCCTCGACGCGCTGCCCCAAGCGACCCCCGCGGCGCTGGCCCCGTTCTACGAGCAGAAGCTGACCTGGCGCAACTGCGACATCCCGGGCTTCCAGTGCGCCACGATGAAGGCCCCCCTCGACTACGCGAAGCCGACCGAGGGCGACGTCAGACTGGCGGTCTCGCGAAAGAAGGCCACCGGGCCGGGGAAACGGCTCGGCTCGCTGCTGGTCAACCCAGGCGGCCCGGGTGGCTCGGCGGTCGGCTACGTCCAAGGGTACGCGGGGATCGAATACCCGGCCCAGGTGCGCGCCCGGTACGACATGGTCGCCGTCGACCCGCGCGGCGTGGCCGGCAGCGAGCCGATCCGATGTCTCACCGGGCGCCAGATGGACACGTACACGCAGACAGACCTCACCCCGGACGACCAGGGGGAGGAGACCAGGCTGGTCGCGGCGTACAAGCGGTTCGCGGAGGGGTGCGGGGCGCGGTCGCCGAAGCTGCTGCGGCATGTGTCCACGGTCGAGGCGGCCCGCGACATGGACATCCTGCGCGCGGTGCTGGGCGACGAGAAACTGACGTATGTGGGTGCCTCGTACGGGACGTTCCTCGGCGCGACGTACGCGGGGCTGTTCCCGGAACGGGTCGGGCGACTGGTCCTGGACGGTGCGCTGGACCCGTCGCTGCCCGCCGACCGGCTCAACCAGGAACAGACGGCGGGTTTCGAGACGGCGTTCGAGGCCTTCGCGAAGGACTGCGCACGCCGGAAAGACTGCCCTCTGGGGCGCACGCCCGCGCAGGTGCGGAAGAATCTGCGCGCCTTGTTCGAGCGCCTGGACGCGAAGCCGATCCCGGCCGGTGACGCCGGTGGACGCAAGCTCGGCGAGTCCCTGGCCACGACGGGCGTGATCGCGGCGATGTACGACGAGGGGGCGTGGCCCCAACTGCGCCAGGCCCTCACCGAGGCCCTCCGGCGCAACGACGGCGCCGGCCTGCTCGCCCTCTCGGACAGCTACTACGAGCGCGCCCCCGACGGCAGCTACTCCAACCTGATGTACGCCAACGCGGCCGTGAACTGCCTCGACCTCCCGCCCGCCTACACCACCCCTGGCCAGGTCGAACAAGCCCTCCCCGCCTTCGAGAAGGCCTCGCCCGTCTTCGGCCGGGCCCTCGCCTGGGCCTCTCTCAACTGCGCCTACTGGCCGGTCAGGCCGACGGGCGGCCCGCATCGCATCGAGGCGAAGGGTGCCGCCCCGATCGTCGTCGTCGGCACCACCCGCGACCCCGCCACCCCTTATCGCTGGGCCCGCGGCCTCGCCTCCCAGCTCTCCTCCGCCCGCCTCCTCACCTACGACGGCGACGGCCACACCGCCTACGGCCGCGGCAGCACCTGCATCGACTCCACGATCAACACCTACCTCCTCCACGGCACACCCCCCACCAACGGAAAGCGCTGCTCACAGCCCTGACCACCACCCCCGCCGAGCACCCTTCTCGCAGGGCTCCGGGTGCTCCGACCCTTGGTACGGAGCACCCCCGGAAACTGTGTAGACTTACCGAAGTTGCTGATCGCACCATGGTGCGGACAGCGCGCCGCCTTAGCTCAGATGGCCAGAGCAACGCACTCGTAATGCGTAGGTCTCGGGTTCGAATCCCGAAGGCGGCTCCACAAGGGCCCAGGTCAGATAGCCGTCGACCTGGGCCTTTTGCTTGTCCTTGACCTTGTGGGCCGGAGGCTGTGAGAGCTGCTTTCGTCCGGTTACGGCGAGGGGAGGCCAAGGGGAGGCCATTGGCGCAACGACGGTGCAGCGGTGATCGGGCGACGGTTTGATCACAGCTTCGCGGGACGGCGCACGGAGCGCGATGGTTACTGCCCTTTGCTTGGACGGCTTTGTCGCAATCCAACAAAGCGCCCCTCTACGCTGGTCCTCATGGCGGACATCAAGAGCGGCACGGGGTTCAAGGCCCTGGTGGCCCAGACCACGGCAGTGCTACTGACACGCGGCCTTGAGGTCGAACCGGTAGCGGTTCGAGATGTGGTGGCCTACGTGGTCAACACGGCCGCAGAGAAGGTCAGGCTGGACCCCGAGGAAGCAGTCCATCTGGTCTCGCCGGAGATGGTCGCGGACGCGATCGCGGCTGCGGCGGACGACTCCAACGAGGATGCCTCCGCTGTCCACGCTGTGCGTCCGGTCCGTCTGGACGCGCGCACCGTGGACGTACCCACCATGGCTCTGGGGCGCCTGGTGATGGCCGGCGCACAGGCCGGAAAGTACGCGGCGGCCAACCGCGACGGCCGGGCGGCAGCTCACGCGATGGACCTGGTGACAGAACTCGGCTCCGCCACGGTGTCGGCGAGCGGCGGCGAACTCGTCGAGGTGCCGGTGGGGGTACTTGACGAGCTTGCTGACCTTGTCCAGCGGGTTGTCGGACGGGTCGACTCTGGTGAGTGGAGCATCTGTCCGTGCGGGGAGCCGCACGAGCAGGAGGAAGTGGACCGCCAGGTCGTCGTTGCCATGAGCCAGGACGTTGCTATCGCCCGAGAACTGCAGGCCAAGGCAGGCCAGTAGTCGGCACCGTGACGGTACCTGCCTGGCGGCAAGCGGCGCCGGACGCAATCCACCGATGTCGGCAACCTGTCAAACCCACTTCCACGTCCCTCCGATCATGACCGTCAGAACTTCCGATGCATCCACCTCGGGAAGCCCCGCATGGCCGACGTGTGGGCAGGGGGCAACCTCCGATCACGTGGCGGGCTGCCTCGGTCAACAGGTCGAGCCGTACACCGAGTGTCTAGCCCACCTGAGCGATGACGACCGGTCCACATACCTAGCCGACCTGCAGCCCGGCGCGGACATCAGCCACTGCGGCACGCGATTCAGCAAGCAACTACTGGATGAGCTGCTCTCTGCGCTCACGGACCCTGCTACCAGGCGGCCCCACTTGGGCATGGCCTGGTTCAATCAGGCAGAGTTCGAAGAGGGTGCTGCGTTTCGGGAGGCAGAATTCAGCGGTGATGCCGCCTTCTATGACGCCAGATTCAACGGCGAGGTGGTGTTCGCGGACTCAAATTTCGCGGCTGGCGCCTTCTTCACTGGTGCTGTGTTCGGCGGCATCGCGTTCTTCACCAGGGCCGTTTTCAACGGAGACGCCGGGTTCGTCAATGCCAAGTTCGACAGCGACGTCCACATCGGCGCAACATTTTGCGGCCGGGCGTGGTTCGACGGGGTCCAGGTCAACGGCGATGCCCTGTTCATCGTGGCGGTCTTCGAGCGAGCTGCCTCATTCACACCGTTCGTGTGCCGGGGAACGCTAGATCTCACGATGGCCACGTTCACGGCCAGCCTGACTATTGAGGCCGCCTCATCCGCTGTTCGTTGCCACAGGACGCACTGGGCCTCGACTGCCTCGCTGCGCCTGCGTTATGCGACTGTCGATCTGAGTGACGCTGTCTTGGAGTCTCCCGTCAGCATTGCCGCCAGCGCCCGACCATTCCTACCGCCGCGAGGGAACAAAGGAATACCCGAACCAGCACTGAGCGGTGTGCATCGTAAAGCCGCAGGTCACGGGTCTGGTGTGAATGGCGAGTTGGATACTCGTGCCNTGAGCGGTGTGCATCGTAAAGCCGCAGGTCACGGGTCTGGTGTGAATGGCGAGTTGGATACTCGTGCCGGTCGGCGGCCGATGACCATGGCGTAGATCATCGGGCGGGTCTGGCTCCGGTGGGATGCCGGGTTCGGCTGCGCCCACGACCGGCTCCCGCCTACGATCCGTCAGCAGGTCGGCACGCCGTGAGAACGCGGGAGGGCGCGGGTGATGCAGGAGCGGCAGTGGATCACCGCCCGCCGGAGCGAACTGGACGCCCTCGCCGAGGAGTTGGCCAAGCAACTCCAGGAGGTCCAGGCCGAGCGGGACGAGCTGGCGATCGCGGAGCGGGTGTTGAACCGCCTGGCCGAGCAGGCCCGGGCCGACGCCGGGGCTGTCGCTCCGCCATCGGCGAAGGTGGCCGGGCGGGCAGTCCTGCTCATCCCGCACCGCAGCGACGCGGCGGACGAGGGCGCGCTGCCCGGCGACTACCGCAAGATCCTGGCGATCGTGCGGGAGGCCGACGGCCCGGTGCAGGTCAGGGCGGTCGGCGAGGAGCTGGGCCTTGAGGTGACGGTGCGCGGGAAGCTGGAACCGTTGCGGGCGAAGATGACCAAGCTCGCCGACCGCGGCTGGCTGCACAAGCGTCCCGACGGCAGGTTCACCGCACGCTCGTAGGCGTAGGGAAGGAGGGCGCCGACGGAGCGTAACCGGCGGGCCCCCGGCGGCAGTTGAGTTTGGTGTGAAGAAAAACAACCATCCCGTCGAGGGCCCTGACGGCCTTGTCTACACTGCCCGCCTGCCGCTGTCGAGTGCCACCCTGAACTGGCTCGCCGACCTGATACGCGGCCACCTGAAGAAGATCGGGTCACGGTGGCGGACTCTGCCCGCGGGGAAGATCGCCACCATCGTGCTCGCGGTACTGCGCTGTGACCAGCGGCCGGGCGACCTGGCCGGCGGCAACGGGATACACCGCACCACCGTGACCCGGTGGGTCAGGGAAGTCGTCGGCCTGTTGGCTGCCCGCGCCCCACGCCTGGACCGCGCCCTCAAAAAGATCGCCCGCAAGGGTGGCGGGGTGGTGCTGCTGGACGGCACGCTGATCCGCACCCGGCGGCGCACCGGCAAAGACAACCGGAAGAACTACTCCGGCAAGAGCAAATGCCATGGCCTGCTCGTAATCGCGCTCACCGACGACCGCGGCCAGCTGCTGTGGGTCTCGGCGGCCCGGCCCGGACGGACCTCGGAGATCACCGCTTGCCGACACGACCAGCTCACCGCCAAGCTGCGGGCAGCCGGCCTCGGAGCCATCGCCGACCTGGGCTTCGTCGGCCTCGACGACGGCGGCCCCAACGCCGGCCCGACGGTGATCACCGGCTACAAGGCCGCCCGGAACCGGCCCCTGACGCGAGGCCAGAAGCTGTCCAACACGGCACTGGCGGCCGTCCGAGCACCCGTCGAGCACGGCTTCGCCCACCTCAAGAACTGGCGCGTCCTCGGCAAGGTACGTACTGACCCCGCCTGGGCGACCGCCCTGGTCCGGGCCTTGCTCGTCCTCACGAACCGCGAAGTCGCCCGATGACCGACGATCTTCACCAAAGTCTCCTGGCAGCGACCAGCATGAGCATCCCGATGCCCACGCACACCAGCCCCGTGACCAGCGACTTCACGATGCACAGTGCTCANAGCATGAGCATCCCGATGCCCACGCACACCAGCCCCGTGACCAGCGACTTCACGATGCACAGTGCTCACTGGGCGATCCTCGCGTGCGGGTCGTATCGCTGCGTGGCGTAGACGCGGCCCACCTGGTGCTTGCCGACGTAGATCTCACCGACTGCCGGTTCGCTGGGACCATCCATCTTGACCAATTGCGGTTGGAGGGTCTCTACCTCCTGGCGTCAACCCCCTCTGGCATGCGTTGGCGCGGAGTGCGCCCAGCCCGGTGGACGCCGCGCAGGGCACTTGCCGAAGAGCACCACTGGCGTGCCAGTCGCTCCGTGGGCGCAGAGGGATGGACGCCCGCGCCGGACGGGGAAGAGGCACTGAAACCGGCCGCGCTAGCGCCGCTGTACAGGCAACTGCGCAAAACCTTCGAGGACGCCAAGCACGAGCCCGGCGCCGCCGATTTCTACTACGGTGAAATGGAGATGCGCCGCCATGCCCACGACATCCCCTGGGGCGAGCGGGCCCTGCTTGCCGCGTACTGGGCGCTCTCCGGCTACGGGCTGCGTGCCTCCCGAGCTGTGGGGTGGCTTGGGCTGGCCATGGCTTCCACCGTTGTCGCGATGATGCTGTGGGGCCTACCCGAAAACAACCCGAAACCGCAGAGCACCGGCACCTTCACCGGCCGCAGCATCACACTGACCACCGACATACGCGACCCTGTCAATCCCAATGGGCCATGGCGGGATCGGCTGACGGCCGAACGGTTCGAGAAGTCCCTGCGGGTGGTCATCAACTCGGTGGTATTCCGTTCCTCCGGACAGGAGCTGACCACCGCCGGTACCTACACCGAGATGGCCGCACGCATTGGTGAGCCAGTTCTTCTCGGCCTCGCGGTCCTTGCGATCCGAAGCCGCGTCAAACGGTAGTCCCTGCCGATCCCACCGATGTTGGATCGGCACCTCCAAGCGCCAAAGCGGCCAACTGGCGCACTCAATGGCCAACCGAGGCGCTCACTCACAACAGTTGTGCCTGAGTGCTCCAGTTGGCCACGCTGAGCGTCGCAGTTGGCCAAGGTAGCTCACCAGGTGCTTCAGAGGACCGGACGAATCTTGGGGCAGCGCCCGGTGCCTTTCCCTAAAGGCGGGCCCGTGCCGTAGCGGACAGGACCCGCGACCGGCGAGGATGCCCGCCATGACCACCGACCAGAACCTCGCCCCGCTTCGGTCGACGCACTCGGCACCCGTGGTGTTCGGTGCGGGAGCGGCCATCGGTGTTCTGGGCGGGATGATCGGGCTGGGCGGCGCGGAGTTCCGACTGCCGTTGCTGATCAGCCTGTTCGGGTTCGCCGCGCTCTCCGCGGTCATCCTGAACAAGGCGATGAGCCTGGTGGTGGTCCTGGTCGCGCTGCCCGCCCGCCTGGCAGCGGTGTCGGTCTCCGAAGTGGCCGCGCACTGGCCTGTTGCAGTCAACCTGCTAGCCGGGAGCCTGGCGGGTGCCTGGGCCGGAGCATCCTGGGCGGTGCGGATGCGCGGCTCCACTCTCTACAAGGTGCTCGCAGGGTTGATGGTGCTCATGGCCGTGGCCCTGCTGGTCACGCACACCACCGCCCTGGGAACACTCACGCTGCCACTGTGGGCGGAGGTGCCCAGCGGGGTCGTGGCTGGGTTCGGCATCGGGGTGGTCGCGGCGATCATGGGCGTGGCGGGGGGCGAGCTGTTGATCCCGACGATCGTGCTGCTGTTCGGCGTGGACATCAAGACGGCGGGAAGCCTGTCGCTGCTGGTGTCACTACCGACCATGCTGGTGGCCTTCGCCCGTTACAGCCGTGACGGCAGCTTCGCGGTGCTGCGTGCCAACCGCCGCTTCACCCTGGTGATGGCCGCAGGTTCGATCGCTGGCGCGATGCTGGGCGGGCTGCTCCTCGGTGTGTTCCCGGACCTGGTGCTCATCCCCGTGCTGGCCGTGATCCTGCTCGTCTCCTCGGCCAAGCTCGCGCGTCACGACTGACTCCGCCGGGCCGACTCGACCCCAGTGGCCAACTGCGACGCTCAGAGTGGCCAGCTGGAGTCCTCAGTCACAACAGTCACCTCGCTGACCTGGGGACTTGGCGCTAGCAAAAGTTAGCGTTACAGTCCTGCCAGCAGTACACGTGTGTCCAGAATCGGGTCGAGTTCAGCCTCTCGTACCGGCGCACTCTCAAAGTCATCGCGGGGGACTGCTGTTGGCGCCATGTCAGGTGCCCAGTGATTGAGAAGGACTCCTGACTCGTGCCGCTGCCGTTGTCAGTCAGCGGCGGGTCGCCTTATCTGCAGTCGAGTGGGAAGGTCCTGGCGGTGGTGGACGCGTCCCCCCACACCCGCGCGGACCACGCGGGATGGCGGGTGGGTCTTGCCGCTACTACCCGGCTCCAGTCGCCAGCTTCAGCATCGTGTCCTCAGCGCATCACAAGCTGTGATAGGGCATACTCGGTGGCACGTCCGGCGTGCCCAGACGGCAAGCAGGGCCGGCATCCAGCACAAGGAAAGCGGTGTAGGTAGAGGCTAAATGAATCGACTCAAGGGTCTTCTAGGCATTCGTTTTATTTACGAAATGTAATACCGACCCCTGCCCAAAAAGTCGATCCAGACCTCCCTCGCCAGGTCAGCGGCCTAAGTCCTCTGAGGACTTCCTCACTTCCTGGGCGCTTAATCAAGATTCTCTGAAAGGCCACCGGGCCGCCCTTTGGCGGCACCGGCTTTCGGCGTGCCCGCACGCCCCGGCGCTCCTGCGCCGCCTCCCACCCGCTCGCCGTCGGCCAAGGCCCGGCTTGTCAGGCACGAGGCGGCGGGGCCGCTGTGTGCCAGAAGGGCACACCTCGTGAACCCTCCCCCTCACATCTCCTCGGCAAGCATCCTGGCGGGGGTACCTGCGGCTCTCGCGGGCCTGGGTGGCGCCCCGTGGTGGGCCGTCGGAGTCATTCTCCTCTTGGCGTACCTGGTTGTTCCCATGACCGCAATGGTCTTGGACCACGTACGGCAGCGGAAAGGAGATGCGGTCGACGAGAAATTCACGGCGACTCTGGAAGAGATAACCGATCCTGAAAGAAGAATCCAAGCAATCATCAATTACCGGCAGGCCACCGGGGCGGCATCGCTACCCCCGCCACCACCCGAGCCCCCACCAGGATCACTGCCGCCCGAAGCATCCCCCGGCAGCACCGAGGGGACTTCCTGATAGGCGTCAAGCGAGACTTTCGCCCGAGACAGGAGGCAGTGTCGTCCTACGGCGTGCTGCGGGCTTCGTACCGCCGAGCGGCGTGTTCTAGGAACTTCAGGCATGCCTTGGCCAGAGTTTCAAGCTGTGCGTCGTCGACCACGAAGCCGATCAGGTAGCCGTCGGCTGTGCGGGTGGCGCTGCGGGGTTCGGAAGCGCGAAGGCTGGGCCAGATGCGGCCGTGGGCGAAGCCGGAGGCTACCCGCCACGATGCCCGGGTTCGCTCAGGATTGAGCCCGGCAGTCGAGGCCGCAGCGAAGATGATGTCTCCAGCGCTCGGCCTGGGCAGCTTGGGGAGACCCAGGCTGTCAGCGAGCTGCTTGATCTCCTCATGACGCTGCCAGCCGGTTTTCTCCTTGGGGCCCGTGACGACGTGCTTCACGTCAGCCTCATGCTGGGCGCGGTTCCGAAAGTCTTCGGCCCGCAAGGTGAGCGCGCGGTGTTGGCGCTCGGCTCGGTCCTTACCGTCCAGCAGCCACACAGCCGTGGCGAAGTTCTCCTGGGCACCACGCAGCAGGGTCCACGGGCTGTACGGATCGATCTGCTTCGCGACGACCACCAGCTTGGTCATGGCCTCGACATGCATCAGACCGGCCGCGAAGGAGGAACGGACGAACTTGGCGGCGCCCCACGGCCTCAACGGTCGGTCGTCCGCTGCCAGGCTGCTGCGAGCCGCGGGCTCGGGCAACAGCACGGAATGGACCTCGGCCCGATACGCTGCCGCCGCATTGAAGAGCGGGGCCAGGTAGGAGATATCCTCTGCCCCCTTCTCAGACCTCGTCATAGTCCGAGAGGCTACGACGCGCCTGAGGTGCTGTGCCTGTCATTATCAGCTGGGGAGGCATCCCGTCGGCTCAAGGCCGTCGTCAGGGAGCTGTCGGCTCGGGCATCGTTCCGGGACGCATCCTGGCGTGACCTTACGCTGGTGAAACATCAACCACGACTACCAAGCGAGGCGGGCCTCCGGTCAGATACCCGCTGACCGGAGGCCCGTAAAGAGGTTGCAGGCTAGGCCGTACGCTCGTCGGAGGTGCCCTTGCTACGTCGGCGTCGTGCGCGGGGGACCAACTTGACGACCGCCTCTGCAGCGGCGCGTGCGAGGTCGTCGAGGACGGCCTGGTAGATGTCCCGCGTTATCCGTGTATCGCTGTGACCGAGCGTGTCGGATACGACCTTGATGTCGATCCCGGCCGCCAGCATGAGAGTTGCTGCGCCGTGACGGAGATCGTGCAGTCGGACGGGTGGCAGGCCGGCGGCCGTGACCAGCCGCTCGAAGAGATCGCTCACCTTGCCAGGGTGGAGCCAGGAACCGTCTTCTTGAGTGAAGATCCGCCCGGTCAGTTTCCAGGCGGTTCCCCACTCACGCCGCTCCTTGTCCTGCTGACGTTTGTGGTCGCGCAGATACTCGACAGACTCGCCGTCCAGCGCGATGAGCCGGATGCCGCTATCGGTTTTCGGGGCGCCCTCGATGATCTCCCAGCCGTCCTGGACGAGTTGGGTGGCGACGGCGAGTGATTCGCCTGCGAAATCGAGGTCCATCCACCGCAGGCCGCAGGCTTCACCGCGCCGCAGTCCCCGGAACGCGATCAGATGCCACAGGCCGTACAGCCGGTCCTCGGCGATGAAGTCCAGGAAGCGCCCGGTCTGCTCCGGTGTCCAGACCATCACAGGAGACGGCTTCTCGCCGGTGGCTTCCCAGTGGGCCACCCGCTCGTCGGTCCACACAAGAGCCTTGGGTTTCGCCCCGGGCTCCAACTCGACATGCTCCGCCGGGTTGAAGTTGGACATGACCTGCTGAGCGATCGCGACGTTCAGCGCCGCGCGCAAGGTGGCCTTGATGTGCTGCTGAGTGCTGGCGCCAGTAACGCGTCGGAACGGCGGCATGGCGTCGATCGACTCCTGCACCGCCTTACGGCGGGCTCGGTTCTCCGCACCCTTCCACGGGATCGTCTTGAGCAGATCGAGCGCGGCTCGCCGCTGGGCATTCTGCTCAACGATCTCGATGTTGGCCTCGTTGATCGCGTCGAACATCTTGTCCAGATGATGAACACGCAGCTTGTCGAGACGGACGTCGCCCAGGTGTGGCTTCAGATGAACGCGGATGTCGCACTCGTAGCGCTTGAGGCCGGTGACGCGCAGCCGCTTGCGTCCGGAGAGCCAGAGGTCGAGCCATTCACCGACGGTCATCTTGGAGTTGAGGCTCTGGCCGGTCGCGAATCGGCGGCGAGTCTCGTCGTAGTCGGGAAGTGGCTCCTTGTTCCTCGCGCAGGCTTCCAGGAGGTCACTGATGGCCATCTGGCCGATCGGATCATCCTCATCGGGCAGCGCCAGCAGCGCGCGGGCTTTGTTCAGCTCCTCCGTGGCCTTGGTGGCGCTCTCCAGCCCGTACCGACGGAACCGGCGGCGGGTGCCGTCCTGCCGGGGGAGCAGCTCCTGCACAACGACCCACGTACCGTGGCGTTTGTTGGAGAATTTCGGGCATGACTTCCCGTAGTTCTTGCCCGTCTGCGGGTCGCGGCACGAGCAGCGCCGGGTGATTGTTCCGTTCACTCAGTGTCCTTGGAACTGGCTTTGGACTGGTCCACGAAGGCGAGATCGGCGGGCAGCTCGGGGGGAACGAGCCCGCGCTCGCGCATCGAGTCGCGGAACGCTCCGAGTGCTCTGCAGTCGTCGAAGGCGAACTGCTCGTAACCGGTGGCGGCGTCCAGCAGCTCGGTCCGGCGAGCAGGGTCGAGTGTGGTGTTGGCCATCCGGCGTCGTTCTTTGGCCAGGGACGTTGAGGCCCGAGCGGCGGCCACAGCGTCGCCGTGAGCGCGGAAGAGGTCCAGCAGCTCGCGCGGACTGCCTTTGGGAGCGGCCTCTGTGGAGGCAGTCTCGCCGGTGAACCATGCGAGGCCGTTCCAGGTCGAGACCGGCTGACCCGGGAGCACATCCACCGTGGGCGCGGTATCGAGGGGAAAGAGCAAGGTGATCGGCGGCACTCCAAGGACGTCGGCCAAGACGAGGAACTCGGCGAGGTCGACAGAGCTGCGGCGTCCGGTCTCCAGGTTGGTGATCGTCGTCTTTGGTACGGGGAGGCCGCGGGCCGTGCAGGCGTCTGCCGTTTCCGCCACGGTGAGGCCGGCAGCCTTGCGGTGGCGGCGGATCTGCTCCGCCACGCGGGTGGTGAGCTGGGCACCCCAGCCGTATGTTGTCATGATTGCAACTTACAGCATAGAAAAATGCTGCTGCAACATCCGTGGTACACATTCCGCTGTCGGAGGACCCCTGCAGGATCGGAGTGCGTCGTGGTGACATCTGAGAGCGCCCGTGGAGTGCAGGGCTTGACGCGAGCAGAGCTGCTGGCGCTGCCCGTAGCGGTCGACCTCGACACTGCCAACCGGGCCCTGTCCATAGGGCGCAGTACCGGATATGCCCTGGCCAAACGTGGTCAGTACCCGTGCCGAGTCCTCCGTCTGGGCAACACCTACCGTGTGGTGACCGCGGAACTGCATCAACTCCTCGGCGTAGACCCGGCTGAGGTGACCGAACGCAGTGACCTCTACGCATAGTCGCCGAGCCGTGAGGGCGGTCGAGGCCATGATCAGTCGGCCCTGCTGACCTAGACGAGTCATTTCGATGTGATCAGTGGTCATAGGCGATGAGGGAGCGTGTGACCGGCTGGCCGGTCTTGTGGTTGTGCCAGATCGCGGCGGCCATCGCGAGGACGCGCTGGGCGACGCGGACTGCGACGCCTTCGAAGCTCCGGCCGCCGTGCTGTTCCAGGTCGAGCTGGCCTTTGAGGGTGTCGTTGACCGACTCGATCAGCTGTCGCACCGACTTCAGAAGGCTCTCGCCCTTGCGTTTCTTCTCGCGCTTGAACGACGGCCGCAGCAGCTCGGCGCCCCTCAAGGCCAGGTCGGCCTCGAACTCCTTGGAGGCGAAGCCCTTGTCGGAGATCACCAGCAGCCCCGGCCGGTTCGTGACCGTCTCGGGTTCGCGGTCGAGCATCGCGGTCAGTACCTCGCGCTCGTCCATCTTCGGGTTCGCCAGAGCCCACAGGATCGGCATCCCGGTCGGGGTGCACACCAGGAACAGGCGCAGGCCCCAGAAGAACCGGCTGTGGCTGGCGCAGTACCCGTATCCGGCCCAGCCGGCCATGTCCGACCGCTTCACCGTCGGCCGCGAGCGGCCGCACTCCACCGGCGTGGAGTCGACGATCCAGTGGTTGTCGAACCAGAAGTCCGTGTCGACGGCGAGCAGCCGTATTGCCTTCTTGACCAGTGGCAACGCGGCCCTCAGCCGCTTGTTCCAGCCCGGCTGCCTGGGCACGTACGGGAACATCCCGCCCAAGCGGGAGTCCACGAACCGCAGCCACCGCGACTCTGAAGTGAAGCCCAGCAGCGCCTGCGCGACAGCGAGGCAGACAAGCTCGGAATCCGTCAGCTGCGGCGGTCGGCCCAGCCACCGGGTGCCCCCGATCTCGTCGTCGATCTTCACGTACAGTGCGGTCAGCAGGGCGTCCAGGTTGTTCGTCACACAACGATCTTGGACGCCCTGTCTGCGTTCCCGGACACACCGTCAGCATTCGGAATGACTCGTCTAGACGCTGGCGCCCTGGTTGAGTGGGCAGGCCCGGTGATCAGTAGCGTGGCGGGGTCTCTGAGGGGGGCCGCCGGGTCGATGTGGATCTTCTTGACTGCGTCGCTCAGAGGTTCGACGCGATACCGCGCGTGATCTCTGCCGAGGGGCCCTCGGCAGAGTTCCCGACGGGGCACGAACACCAGCCCGCCCCGCTGATAACCTCACCTTTGTTGACGTGGGTACTTCGCGTCCCGTGCGTCTCGTCTCAGCACGCTCGGACGCGGAACGGGGGGCGAGGGTGTTCGAGCCGCTGAAGGACAGTGACCCCCATGAGATCGCTGGCTTCCGCTTGGCGGGGCGGCTCGGTCAGGGGGCCATGGGCGTCGTCTACCTCGGCTACCGCAGTCCCCGGCCGGTGGCAATCAAGGTCGTGAAGCCGGCGTTGGCCGACGATCCATACTTTCGCCAACGCTTCGCTCAGGAGCTGGAAGCGATCCAGCGTGTAGGGGGATTTCACACCGCCGCGCTTGTGGCTGCTGATCCGGGTGCCGAGCGGCCGTGGATCGCGACCGAGTACATCCATGCGCCGTCACTCGATGCGCTGCTGAATCAGCACGGGCCGGTGAGTGAGCTCGGCGCATGGTGGCTGGCCGCGAGCCTGTCCGAGGCCCTCATCCACATTCACTCTGTCCGGCTGCTGCACCGTGATCTCAAACCGAGCAATGTGCTGGTCACCACGCAGGGCACGCGTGTGATCGATTTCGGGGTCAGCCATGTCGGCGGCGCGACTGGCCTCACTTCCGGCGACTCGCCACTCGGCACGCTTGCGTACATGGCTCCGGAGCAGGCCATGGACTCGCGGAAGGCGAGCGAGGCTGCGGACGTGTTCAGCCTGGCCGCGACTCTGGTGCATGCGGCGACGGGGCACCCTCCCTTTTATGCTCACCTGCCGGCTCAGCGGACACTGCAGAATGTCCAACCGGACCTTTCGGGCTTACCCGAGAGTCTGCGGGATCTCGTTGTCAGTGGCCTGGCCTACTCTCCTGAAGACCGGCCCACGGCCCACACCGTGCTGGAGGCGGCCATGGACCGGCTCCTGGAGCAGGCAGTACCGGTGAATGGGGGCATGTATCCGCCGCTGCCCGACGCGTTCCTCACGGATGTGCTGCAGGTGGCTAATGGGGCGCCTCCCGCGCCGCCGCCACCGGTGGTGGAGCAGGTTCCCGAGGCGGTTGTGGAGGAGCCGGAAGCTCCGGTGCTGCCCCCAGAGCCGGCTGTTGCAGGGGCGTCCAGCGGTGGGGGCGAGCCGTGGGCTGACCGCTGGCGCGGGAAGATCCGCGACCGCCGGTCCGACTTCGGTGGGTGACGCCGTCGACCCGCACGTGAGCACGATGAGGCAGTTCAGTAGTGAGTGAAGGAGAGAGCCTGGTGACCAGTGACGCAGGCACCGCCAAGTTCGCCGCGGGCATGCAGGTCCGCGCGCGGGACGAGGACTGGCTGGTCGTCGAGGCGTCCGACACAGCGCAGGACGGTACGCGACTGGATGTCCGCGGGACCTCTCCGCTCGTGCGCGACCAGCGGGCCGTCTTCTTCGCTCACCCGTCGCTGGACAAGGTCACGCCTCTGCGCCCCGAGGACACCGATCTCGTTGTCGACACCTCTCCGGAGTGCCGGCGCTCTCGTCTGTTCATCGATGCCCTGATCCGCAAAACCCCTCTGCCGCTGTCGGAACAGAGGCTCGCTACCGTCGGTACTCATCTCGTCGATGACCTCGCCTATCAGCGGGAGCCGGCCCGGGCGGCACTGCGCGGCCTGCAGCCGAGGCTGCTCATCGCCGACGCGGTCGGCCTGGGCAAGACGCTGGAAGTCGGTCTGTTGCTCTCGGAACTCATCCGGCGCGGCCGGGGCGAGCGCATCCTCGTGGTGACGCCCAAGGCCATCCTGGAGCAGTTCCAGCACGAGCTGTGGACACGGTTCGCCATCCCTCTCGTACGTCTCGACTCAAGCGGCATCGAACGCATCCGACGGAACATCCCGGCCGGCCGGAACCCCTTCTCGTACTACAAGCGCGCGATCATCTCCATCGACACCCTGCGCTCCGACCGCTGGCGCAGCCACCTCATGCAGGTCAACTGGGATGCCGTCGTCATCGACGAGTCCCACAAGCTGATCAACAAGGGCACGAAGAACAACCGGCTCGCGGGGTTGCTCGCCCCGCGGACCGACGCTTTGATCCTGGCAAGCGCCACGCCGCACAACGGTGAACGGGAGTCGTTCGGAGAGCTGCTGAGCCTGCTGGATCCGACCGCCATCCCCGACACCAGCGACTACGACGAGACTCAGCTCGACCACCTGTACGTCCGTAGGCACAAGATGTCCCCGGACGTGTCCGCGGAGATCGGCCACAAATGGGCCACCCGCAAGAAGCCCGTGGCCTTCGACTGCGTGGCGAGCGATGCCGAGCAGAGGATCTTCGAGGAGCTGTACGACGTCTGGATCAGCCCTGGGGAGGGACGGTCGGCTCCGGTGAGCGGCAAGGGCGCCCGTCTGTTCCCGTACACGCTTCTGAAGGCGTTCCTGTCCTCGCACGAGGCGTTGGCCGAGACAGTGGCCAACCGGATCAAGGCCATCGACAAGGATGCCGAGGAACACCCGGAGAACAAGGAACGGCGTGCCCCTGAGCGGGCGGCACTCGTACGGCTCGGCGAACTGGCTGCCGAGGCCACCGTGCAGGAGGCTGCCAAGTTCCGCCGCCTGGTCGACGAGCTGAAGGCCATCGGGGTCGGCCCGGGGGCCGACAAACGCGTCGTCATCTTCTCCGAGCGCCGGAAAACCTTGAAGATGCTCCACGAGGCCCTGCCCGGCGCGCTCGCCTTCGAGGCAAGCACGGACAACCGGAACGGCGCGATCCGGCAGCTTCACGGCGGGCTGCCCGATGACGAACAGCAGCGCACCGTCAAGGAGTTCAGCCTGGCCGACAGCGAGCTGCGGGTCCTGCTCACGGGTGACATCGCCTCCGAGGGCGTCAACCTGCACCGCCAGTGCCACCACATGATCCACTACGACCTGCCCTGGTCGCTGATCACGATCGAGCAGCGCAACGGCCGTATCGACCGCTACGGCCAGCAGACGCCCCCGGAGATCCGCGCCCTGCTGCTGGTCCGCCAGGACGAAGACCCGGATGTCCCTTCTGCTGACCGGCTGGTCTCCCGCCGCCTGCTGGAGCGCGAGGACGAGGTCCACCGCACTCTGGGCGAGGCCGCCTCCATCCTCGGCCTGCGTGACGAGGACGCGGAGGAGACCGCGATCAAGACCGGGCTCGCGGACGGGAAGGCATTCGACGGGATCGTCCCAGCACAGCCCGTCGACCCCTTCAACCTCTTCATGGCCCACCACACGGTCGACGGATCGGGAGAGCACTACCGCGTCCCCCAACTGTTCGCCTCGACCCGTGCCTTCGTGGAGGAGGCACTGGACGAGGTATACGACAACAATCCCCAGGCGAAGATCGGAAAGCAGTGGGGCGAGGACCATCCCGAGATGCTCTCGTTCGCCCCCGATCGTGAACTGCAGCGGAGGCTCCTTGTCCTCCCGCAGACCTACCTGGACGAACGCGGGGTGCTCGACGAGCTGCGGGTCACGTTCGACCCGGCGTTCGCCCAGCAGCGTCTGGACCGTGCCCGGGAACGGAGTGGTGAACGCCCCAAGGGCGCCATCAACAAGCAGACCCGGCGCGAGACATCTGGGTGGCCTGATGTCAGCTACGTGACCGACCAGCATCCGCTGGTGGAGTGGCTCACGGACAAGGTCCTGGTCCGGCTCACCCGGAACACCGCACCGGTCATCACCGCCAATGTCGACGGACCCAAGTTCCTGATGCAGGGCATGTACTCCAACGCCAAGGGCCACCCGACGGTCCTTGCCTGGTCGTGCGTGAGCGGGCTGGAGCACGGAGCCCCCATATTCGACGACGACCTGGTCAAGGTGCTGAACCGAGCTGGAGTGGAGCCGGGCATGCTCAACCGCCCCTTCACCGGGGACCTCGATGCTCTGCGTGCTCTGGTGCCGGACGCGGTCGAAGCCACCCGCCGGCACCTGGACAAGCTGCGCGCCATCCAGGAAGAACCCCTCATCGAGAGGCTAGTGGAGTACGAAAAGCGCCTGCAGGCCTGGCGCAAGGCGAGCGAAACGGCCTTTGAACAGCTCACCCTGGGCGTCCGGCGCGAGGACGCAGAACAGCGCGTGGAGAACACCGCCATAGAGGTGGAGCAACTGCTCATGGAGCTGGCAACGCAGGGCGAGGCCATGGTCCGGGTGATCGGGGTCCTCGTCCCGTCCACCGGCATCGGCGAGAAGAAGGGCGCGTGACTGCCGTGGCGTTCGAAGCGATCGTCAACCGCAATGAGTACATCTCCGCCCACTACCTTGCCGAGGTCTTCTCCAAGGACCTCGTCGACCTGCGCAAGCGCTGGACGGTGGCTGACCGGGCAGGACAACCCACCTCACGCGCGGGCATGAGGAACCTGGGCCGCGACTACTTCAAGGCCAAGGTCCGCATCACCGAGAAGGGCGACTTCGACGGTTCCGACCTGCGCAGGCTCAACGATGCCCTGCTCGCCGCGCTCGCCTACACCCGCCCCGACGGCGAGCAGCCCCAGCGCGACGACGACACCCATATCAGGATCCAGCGCGGCGTCTTCGAGGTCATGCACGCCGACAAGGTCCGCGAAGTGCCGGTCTCCCTCGCAGTGAAAGGGCCCGGTGGCGTTGAACTCGTTGCCCTGGACGTCACCTGGAACACCAATGCCGACCTTGTCGTCTCCGATGTAGAGGACGACGGATCCGAACTCCTCACCCCTATCGCGCTGGACGGCAAACACCGGATCACCAGCGCGGCGGACGCCGTCACCTTCCTCTTCGGCTGTGACGACGCCTACACGCCGCGGTTCGTACTGCTCCTCGCCGGCGGTGCCGTGCTACTCGCCGACCGCACCGCATGGCACGAGGGCCGGTTCCTCGGCGTCAGCATCGACGCTGCCCTCGACCGTAACCTGGCTGGCGACGGTGGCGAACTCGAAGCCGTGTCCGCCCTGTTCGGCGCCGAGTCCCTACTGACACAGGGCGGCGCTGCCGGGTTCCTCGACGACCTGGTCGACAAGGGCCGCAAGCACGCGGTCGGCGTGTCCAAGCAACTGCGTGAGGGCTTGCGTGAGTCCGTCGAACTGATCGCCAAGGAAATCCTGAGCCGGATCCACGCCCACCCTGCTGACCCCACCGAACTCGGCGACAGCAGCGAACTGGCCACCCGTCTCACTCGCGAATCGCTGCGCTACCTCTACCGGATCCTGTTCCTCCTCTACGCCGAAGCCCGTCCGGAACTGGGCATCCTGCCCACCAAGGACGAGGCCTATCAGGACGGCTACGGCCTCGCCCGGCTCGGTGAGCTGGTCTCCTACGACCTCCCCGAGGAATCCCATGAAGGGTTCCACTTCTACGAGTCACTGGATCTGCTCTTCCGCCTCGTCGACCAAGGTCACCGCACTCTGGAGGACCGTGAGAAGGGCGACCGCGAAAAGCTCGACGCGGACGGCATCCGCTTCGAGTCGCTGCGCAGCGACCTGTTCAAGGCCGACGCCACCCCGCTGATCGGCACGGTGCGCATCGACGGGGAAAAGGTCGACACCCGGCTGCGAAACAAGGTGCTCTGGCAGGTGCTGAACCTGCTCATGCTGAGCCGCGGTAAGAACGGCAAGGGTTTCATCTCCTACGCTCAGCTCGGCATCAACCAGCTCGGCGCGGTGTATGAGGGACTCATGTCGTACACGGGCTTCTTCGCGGCCGAGGACCTGTACGAGGTCGCCAAGCCCGACGCGGACGCACTGGCCGGCACCTGGGTCGTCCCCCAGAGCGAAGCCGACAACTATGACGACGAGGTCTTCGTCAAACGCCGCGACCCCATCACGGGCGCGTGGAGGCGTGTCGAGCACAAGAAGGGCTCGTTCGTCTACCGCCTCTCGGGCCGCGAGCGCCAGCGCTCCGCCTCGTACTACACCCCCGAAGTACTCACCCGCAGCACGGTCAAGCACGCCCTGGCCGAACTCCTCGACCAAGACGGCAAGACCACCGCCGCCAGGGACGTCCTCGACCTGACCGTGTGCGAACCGGCCCTCGGCTCGGGGGCCTTCCTCAACGAGGCTATCAACCAGCTCGCGGCCGAGTACCTCAAGCGCCGCATGGCCGAGCTGTCAGCCGAACGTGACCAGGACGTGCAGTTGCCGCCGGACGAGTACGAGGCAGAGCTGCAGAGGGTCAAGGCGTACCTGGCTCTCCACAACGCCTATGGCGTGGACCTCAACCAGACCGCCGTCGAGCTGGCCGAGGTGTCGCTCTGGCTCAACGCGATGCACGAGGGGCTGAAGGCTCCCTGGTTCGGTCTGCACCTGAGGCGAGGGAACTCGCTCATTGGCGCCCGCCGTGCGGTGTACGACAAGGCCACGCTGAAGCGGAGGGCGTGGCTCACCACAGTGCCGACCGACCGCCCCCTGCGGGAAGACGCGGAAGACGGAGACTTCCGCGCTGGCGAGGAGATCCACCACTTCCTACTGCCTGCGAAAGGCTGGGGAGCGGTAGTGAATGCAAAGCAGGCCAGGGAACTTGTGCCGGAGGAGCGGGACCGACTTGCGGAGTGGCGCAAGAAGGTGATGGGAACTAGCCCCTCTGCGCCGCATACCAGGAGATTGCTGGCGCTTGCGACGCGTGTCGAGAGACTTTGGGAACTGGCCAAGCGGCGACTTGTGGTGTCCGAGGCGGAGGTCCGCCGTGACATCGACGTCTGGGAGGTGGACGAGAAGCACCCCCTGCTGCGGTCCTCGGGTGCGGTCTCACGCGAACAGGTCGAACAGGCACTCCAGCAGCCGGGTGCCCCGCGTGGACGCCTGAAGCTGGTGATGGACGCCTGGTGCGCCTTTTGGTTCTGGCCTGTGGGGCAGCCGAACACCCCGGAGCCGCCCACTTTCGAGGAGTGGCTGGAGTTCTGTGAGGCCGTTCTAGGGGTGCCTCCGGCGAAGGCGAAGGCGAAAGCAGTGTCAAAGAGCGCCGCACGTAAGCGTGGGGTCGCTGCCGGTCTGGAGGACAAGCTCGGCCTGTTCGCCGACGTCGGAGACTTCGACCAGCTTGCGCTGGATGACGACTTCGACCGGGTCATGAGCCAGTGTGCGGACATGCTTACGGTGACGCTTCGCTTCCCTTGGCTCAGCGAGGTCGACGCGATCGCTCGGCGGGAAGGCTTCTTCCACTGGGAGCTTGAATTTGCTCATATCTTCACGCGCGGTGGATTCGATCTGCAGGTGGGAAATCCGCCATGGGTCAAGTTCGAGTGGGACGATGAACTTGCTGTCGCTGAACATGATGCTTGGTTCGGGCTGGCAGAGAATGCGCCCATTCGAACTAAAATTGAGCGCAAGGAAATGGCCCTGAGTGCGCCGTCGGCGATGGAGGCCTACCTCCAAGACCTCACATCCTGGGCGGGAATTAGTGAACACCTCGGTTCGCCAGTAGACCATGTAGTACTGTCCGGAATGAAGGTCAATCTCTACATGAGCTTCATGGAACGCGCGTGGCGGAATCTGAATGGCCGGGGATCCGTCGCACTGATTCACGAGGAGAATCACTTCACCGTGCCGAGCGGAGGAATGTTCCGCGAAGCTACATATGCCAGACTTCGGCGCCACTTTCAGTTCGGTAATAACATCCTCCTGTTCGAAGATGTGGATAACAATAAGAACTTTGGTGTCAGCGTCTATGGTGCAAAAAGAGACATCAGGTTTGTGCAGATCGCACGAGCGATTCACCCTTCGATGGTTGACCAGTCGTTCGATCATGACGGCCATGGTGAGCTGCCGGGAATTCAGTTCCCTGAAGGCGGATGGGACGTGAGGCCGCATAGCGGGCGTCTCGTTCTAGTGACGCGGGAGACTCTTGCTGACTGGGCGGCACTCGTGGACCCTCCAGAAACGCCAGCAGGGCAGGCGCGGACACTTCGGCCAGTGACGGTTGCCGAGAATCAAGTTCTTCGCATCCTCTCGCGTTTCCCGGAGCGGCTCGAAGGGACTAAGTTCTGGTGGTCCCTGGAACTAGATGAAGGGAAGGCAAAGAAGGAACGGTTGATCGAGTGGAGGACTCACAGGCCGACCTCATGGACTGAGGTGGTCTTGCAGGGCCCTCACTTCTCGGTGGCTACCCCGTTTGCCAGGCAGCCCAATCGGGAGTGTAAGTCCAATAAGGACTACTCGGCTTGGGATCTGCAATCTCTCCCGGAGATCGCTATTCCGCGTGTGAACTATGCGAGGTCGTGTACGCCTGAGGAATTTCTTGCAGCGCAACGTTCATGGGAGGGAACTCCTTCACGAGATTACTTCCGGCTAGCGTGGCGGCGTATGATCACTTCGAATACTGAGAGATCATTGAACGCCGCAATCATGCCCCCCGGGCCAACGCATGTTCATGCAGTTCACACCATGGCGTTGGAAAATAATCGAGGCACGGCTGCGATCGCTGGGCTCTGGGCCTCAGTGGTTCTCGACTACCTGGTTAAAGTCTCTGGTGCCACTGCGGTCAACTTTGAATTTGCGCGAAGGTTTCCTGCGCCCTTGGAACATCCTCTTATCACCCCTCTACTCCTTCGCGCCCTCCGCCTCAATTGCCTGACCAGAGACTACGTGCCACTTTGGGAGGAACTCTTTGAGCCTGCCTGGCTGGCCGATCGCTGGACGGACCCTGAGGCGTCTCGTCTGAATATCCAGGACGTTGAGTCGACGTGGTCCATGGCGACGCCGCTGCGTACGGAGTATGACCGGCGGATGGCGCTCGTTGAGATTGACGCGCTCGTCGCGGTAATGCTCGGACTGACCGCCGAGCAGCTCTGTGCTATGTACCGGTCGCAGTTCGCGGTGCTGCGAAAGTACGAGTGGGAGATGTTCTTTGCTGCCGACGGACACAAGATCGGTGCAGCGACCTACAACGTCGGGATCCGGCAGACTCCTGAGGAGACCGCGTTTGTCAAGGCATGGGTGAAAGCCGCCCGCGCCGGAGACCCGAGACCCGAGATGCCCGAGGGATGGGTAAAGCCCAACCGTGAGGCTGAGATGACCCGGGCCCACGCGGACTTCACGGCCCGGCTGCTGGCAGGTGAATACGGCGACTACGCCGCGTACGCCGCCGAGTACGGGGATCACGGAAACCTCCTCGGCAGGGCCGAAGCCGAACAGGCTGCGTCCGATGTCCTGGTAGAAAGCAGGTAAGTCGTCGTCATGCTGCCCTCTCTGGTTGCCGAGGATCTGCGTCGAGCCCTGGCCACCTACCTGACGACGAGCTTCGCGCTTGCCGACGATGACGTGCGCGAGGAACTTGACGCATTCCTGGAGCGCCCGGAGAGCCGACTGTTCCGTGGGCCGTATCTCCGTGTCCGGACGCCCTTCCGCGAAGCCAAGAAGGGATGGGAGGCGGCACTCGACTGGCACCCGGACGAGCTCACGCCGTACACCCACCAGGCCGTAGCCTGGCAACGGCTGTCGTCGAAGGGAGGGCGGCAGCCGGAGCCCACCATCGTCACGACGGGTACCGGGTCGGGTAAGACGGAGTCGTTCCTGGTGCCGATCCTGGATCACTGCGCGCGGGCTCGGGCCGCAGGACAGCGGGGTGTGAAGGCCCTGTTGCTGTACCCAATGAACGCCCTGGCCGACGACCAGGCGCGTCGTATCGATGACTTCCTTGCCACCGAGGAAGCGCTCAAGGACGTCACGGCTGGCATCTACATCGGCGGTGCCTCCGGGCCCCGATCAGCCTCGGACCAGGACGAGAACGAGCCCGGCTCGTACGGTCGTGACACCGGATCGACGTCCCTCGCCGGCGACCCGACGGTCAAGAAGCTGATCACTGATCGGGAGGCGATCCGGGCCGACCCACCGGACATCCTGCTCACGAACTACAAGATGCTCGATCTGCTGCTGCAGCGGATTCCGGATGTTCCGCTGTGGCAGTCCGATTCCTTGGCGTACGTCGTCCTCGATGAGTTCCACACCTATGACGGCGCCCAGGGCACCGACGTGGCCATGCTGCTGCGCCGCCTCGGGGCGGCGACCGGGGCGGCACGTGAAGGGCGTCCGCTCGGTGGCATCACGCCGGTGGCGACGTCGGCGACGCTGGGCGGGAGCGTGCCCGACGGGCCGGTCGCGGAGGGGCCCGAGCGGTCGGACCGTGAACTGCTGCTGGAGTTCGCGGAGAAGGTCTTCGGCACACCGTTCCCGGATGCCGCGCTCGTCGGCGAGGATCGGCTGCTGCCCAAGGAAGTGGTGGATGAACCGGACTTCCTGCTTCCCAGCCCGGCTCCCGCTGCCTTGGTCGCGTTGCCTGATCCGCTGGACGACGAGTCAGCCCTTGTGGAGCTGGCGCGGCTCATGCTCGGCCAGCCGATCACCGATCCGCTGCAGGTCGGGGCCAAGCTGAAGCAGCACATCCTGGTCAAGGCGATCCTTGACGTCGCTGGCAGTACACCGGTGACCGTCCCGGAGATCGCTAGGGAGTTCGCGCAGCGCGGTGGCGGTCCGGCGTGGGACGAAGCGGCCCGAAGCGACCCGGGCGTGCTGGAACTCGCCTTTGCGCGGATCCTTGCGCTGATCTCGCACGCTCGCAGTCCGCATCCCGTCACGGGAAAGCCCGTTCCGTTCCTGCGTGTTGAGGCGCAGCTGTGGGTACGCGAGGTTCGGCGCGTCATTCGGGCGGCGACCGCCGAGCCGCACTTCCGCTGGTACGACGACGACGGCCCGACGGGTGACTCACGCCCGAACCCGGCCAACCTTGCCATCTACCAGCCGACGGAGATCGACAGCGCTGGCGAGATCGGCGATCGGGAGGACGCGTCGCGTCGCCCCGTGGGGCCGCCGTACCGGCGTCACCTTCCGGCGGTCTACTGCCGTCACTGCGGGCGGTCGGGCTGGGCCGCGCTGTCCACCGAACTGGAGTGGCAGCAGCTGAAGACGAACACGCTGGAGATCTACAAGGCTGCCGCGCAGAAGAGGCGGCCCGTGCGCTGGATGCTGCGAGCCCGGCCAGACGAGTACCCGGTGCTGCACCTGCACGCGGAGAACGAATGGTTGTCGACCAACCCGGCGCAGGACACCGTCGCGGTCGTCACCCCGCAAGGGCCGCTGCCCGCCGACAACGATGATGAGTGCCCCTCATGCGGGTTGGACGATGGCATGCGCTTCCTTGGCGCCGGCACGGCCACCCTCGCGTCGGTGGCCACCACGCAGATGTTCTCGGAGCGGGGACTCGCGAAAAACGAGCGGAAGCTGTTGGTGTTCACCGACGCGGTGCAGGACGCGACCCACCGGGCTGCGTTCATCGCCAACCGCAGCTTCGGCTTCACCCTTCGAGGTCTCCTCGCCAAGCACCTCACTCCTGGACAGCCGATCGCGGTGCACCATCTCGCGGCCGATGCCGCCGAGGCCGTTGTCATGGCCGCCGGTGGCGGAAAGCGCGAGGAACTCGCCTCGATCGTTCCCCCAGACCTGCGAGAGAACCCCGACATTCAGACCTTGCTGGATGAGTCGAACGGCTTCAGCGACGCAGGCGCGGAGATGCTCCACAGCCGCCTGGTGTTCCAGACTTTGCTGGAGTTCGGCCTGCGCTCGCGCCTGGGTCGCACGTTGGAGCTGACCCGTACGGCGGCTGTCGAGGTCGAACTCAAGGAAGTGCCGCAGCTGTGTGCGGAGCTGAGAGATCGGCATCAGCGTCTCCCTGGGCAGATTTCCTTGCCGACCGATGACACGGCGTACGAAGTCTTCCTACGGGGCCTGGCCGAACGGCTGCGGTTGCGCGGAGCGTTGTTTCACCCGTGGCTGCTGGAGTACATCCGCCAGGCCGGCGCGCGGCGCTGGCCGATCTGGGGTGGCCGTCCCACTGGCATGCCGGCCTTCCCGCGCGGCCTCGCCGCGCCCGCGTTCCCGGTGTCCGGTGGCATCCGTACAACCGGCTTCGACTCCCTCACCCGGGACAACACCTGGTTCGCGGACTGGGGTCACCGCACACTGGGCTGCGATCGGCGCGAGGCGCGCGCGGTGACCGAGCTGGCCATGAAGCTGCTTGCTCAGCACGATCTATTGGCCACCTACCACGCCGAGGGCGGGGCGCTTGTTTACGGCCTCAAGCCTCGCAACGTCCTCGTCTACCGCATCGACGATGCTGCCTCACCTGACGAGAACGGTGTCAATGGGTGTGGCGTGCGCTGCAACACATGCACTTGGCGGCAGACCGTGCCGCCGGGGCGGCGTGAGCAGTGGCTGGGCACCGCATGCCTGCGGTTCCGATGCTCGGGTCACTTCGTCGAGGACGACCGCGACTACACGGCCGACTACTACCGGCGTCTGTACACCGTCGACCGGCCGGGCGATGTGCTGACCGCCGAACACACCGGTGCGCTGAACCGGGAGCGGCGAGAGCAGGTCGAGGCCGCGTTCAAGAACCGTGCCTCGGCGTTCGACCCGAACGTACTCACCTGCACGCCCACTCTCGAACTCGGCATCGACATCGGTGACCTGTCGGCCGTGTTGCTGGCCTCCATGCCGCCTGGACCCGCCAACTACGCCCAGCGGATCGGCCGAGCGGGACGCAGCACCGGCAACTCCCTGGCAGTGACCTTCGTCCCGCGAGGCAACCGCAACCACTACTACCTGCACACCCCCGAGCACATGCTGGCCGGCCGGATCATCCCGCCGGACTGCTACCTCGACGCCTCCGAGATCCTGCGCCGCCAGTACCTGGCCTTCCTCTTCGACCGCGCCGCCGACCGAACCCTGTGGGAAGGAACGGCGATCCCCGAACGCCCCATGCCACCGCGTATCGGGGAGCTCTTCGGGCCGGGGCTGGCCGAAGACGGGTGGTTCCGCCGTTTCCTCGACGTCGCGACTGCCCGCCATGCCCAGCTGTCCGCCGCGTTCATCAAACTCTTCCCCGCGATGAGCGAGGAGGCCCGCCAGGGCGTGCAGGCTTTCGCGGAGCAGGAGCTGGAGGAGACCGTCGGGGCCGCCGCGAGCGCATGGAACAAGCGAGTGGCGGCGCTACGCGCGAGGATGCGGCAGATCGGCCGAGCCTTCGACGCCCTGGCGTCCGTCTCCGGAGACCCAGAACGTGACAAGGAGCGGCGTCAGCTCTTCGCCGAACAACGCACCGTACGCAAACGCCGGGACGACCTCGTCTCGGAGAACTCGATCAACGCCCTGGTGCGGTTGGGCCTTCTGCCCAACTACACCCTCCACGATGACGCGACCCTGCTGGATGCCACCTTGTGGTGGCGGAACAGCGACGGCGAGTTCGACGAGAGCGCTACCGACTACGGGCGTGGCTCACGCCTCGCGCTGACCGAACTGGCGCCCGGCAACATCTTCCACACCGACGGCTATAAGTTCATCGTCAACGGCGTGGACCTTGGCACCGGCGTCGGCGGCGGCGAGGACCCGTACGCCCTGTGGAGGTTCTGCCCCGAGTGCGGATTCGTAGCCACGGAGGAGACCGGCCTCGACATCACTGCCTGCCCACGCTGCAAAGCCCCGCAGATCGCCGACCCGGGAGCCGTCCACAAGGTGCTGGTGCCCGAGCGGGTGGTGGCACGTGAGCGGCGCGAGGACGCACGCCTTACCGACGAGAGGGATGAGCGGGAGCGCAGGCAGTTCGATGCGATTGCTCTGGTCGACATCGACAAGGACCAGCCCCAGGGGCTGAGGGCCTGGCGCCGCATCAGCAAGAAGAAGGAGGAGAAGGTTCCGCCTTTCGGGGTCGAGTTTGCCCGAGTGGCCACCATCCGCACCATCAACCTGGGGCCATCGGCCGCCCCGGGCTCGACTCATGTGATCCGTGGCGACGAGATACAGGTTCCTGGCTTCGAGACCTGCCTGGAGTGCGGCGCGGTCCGTGGTGTACACCCACAGGCATGGGACCCCTCGGCTCAGCGTGTCGGCACCCGCCATGCGTACTGGTGCACGCACCGCGACGACGGCGTGAACCACGAGCCGACGGAGAAGCTGCTCCTGGCTCATGAGCTGACCACGCAGGCCCTGCGCATCCTGCTGCCCGTATCCACGATGGACCTCGCCGAGCGCCTCGTCTCCTTCAAGGCGGCCCTGCTCCTGGGCATCACCAAACACTTCGGCGGAGCCCCCGACCACATCCGCGTGGTCACCGACAGCATGCCCGGCGACAGCCCGGAGCTACGTAGGCGCTTCCTCGTCCTGCATGACTCCATGCCCGGCGGCACCGGCTACCTGGAACACCTCGCGGACGCCCAGGTGCTGCACCGCGTCCTGAGTCTCGCTCAGACGGCGCTTCGGGAGTGTCCCTGCCAGAAGGAGGACCAGCGCACCCCCTGCCACCGCTGTCTGTTGCCTCACGTCACCAGCAGCGAGCTTCCGCACGTCTCGCTGCGCATCGCCAAGGAGCTCCTGGACGAGATCCTCAAGGACTGGGACGTCGAGAAGGTCGACACGCTCTCCGGGGTCCGCATTGACCAACTCGTCGAGAGCGAGCTGGAGGACCGGTTCGTCCGCACGCTGGTCACCTGGGGCCGCCGCGAAGAGGAGGACGGATCGGTCACCGCCAAGGCCGGCCAGCGCGGCATCGAGCATGAACTGCGCTTCACCTGCGGTGACACCACCACACGCTGGCGCATGCAGGACCACGTGCGGGTGAACACCGCCGTGCCCTCTGAGCCCGACTTCCTCCTGGAACGCACCGACGGCCCTACCGAGCGAGTCGCCGTCTTCCTCGACGGTTTCGCCTTCCATGCCAGCGAACGTGTCAATCGCATCGCCGACGACGCGGCCAAGCGGGCGGCCCTGAGAGCCGAAGGCATCCTGGTCTGGCAGCTGACCTGGGACGACGTCACGAGATGGGCGGCGGCCGTCAGCGGCGCGGTTCAGGGGCAGAAGGTTCGCACGTCCGTGCCACCCCTGCACACCGAGGGGGCACTAGGGCTCGCCCGGCAGATACACCAGAGCCTGGTCGGCGAGGCCCGGCCCGATGACACCCTCGACCCGGCCCTGCGTAATCCGGTGGAGGCCCTGCTGGAGTTCCTCGCCGACCCCGACCGGGCCAAATGGGCGCGGCGGGCAGCTGGCCTGCTGGGCGGCTTCGGAGCGGTGGCACGCCCGCAGCCGGTGGATCGCGAGGAGATCGGACGAGCCCTCCCTGACATTCTGCGCGGCGCAGCCCTGCCCACCGCGCCCCAGGCCACCGAGGCGGTCGCCTTCGACGCCCGAACCCCCGGGCAGACGCGGATCACCGGCCTCCTGGACCGCCGACCCGAACCGCGAATCGGACAGCCGGGCATGCGGGCCTGGTCAGCTCTGGCCGTACTCGACGACCGGCCGGACGCCGTCGCAGACGAGGACCACAGGAACCGCTGGGCGGACTGGCTGCGCTGGTCCAACCTCCTGCAGTTCCTCCAGTCCACCGCCAGCGACGAACTGCCCTGCTCCTTCCACCAGGTCGCAGTCTCCACCAGCGATCAGGTGGACCCGCACACTGTGGCCCTGCTGACCAGCGCGCTACCCACGGAGGGAGGAGCCCCGCCGCCGCTACCGCCCAGATGGGCCGAGGCTCTCGAATGGGCTTCGAGCAAGGTCGAGGACGTCCTGCTCGCGCTCGTCGAGGAAGCCCGCGGGGGCCGCATCGACGTGCCCGAGGTCGGCTTCGAGTACGGAGACCAGGCGCTGCTGGCCGAACTGGCCTGGGAAGACGAGAAGGTCGCGATCTTCATCGGCGCGGACGAGGAACGAGACACCGCATTCGAGCGTGAGGGCTGGTACGTGGCACAGGCCGATGCCGTGAACGTGCCCGAACTCATCAAGAAGTTGGAGGGGAACTGATGTCCGGCGCCAAGGTGATCATGGCGGACGTCTTCGGGAAGTCTTATGACGCGCTGGACGGCTCCGTCCAACCGCTGGTGCTGCAGTTCATCATGAAGATGCAGCGCGACCCGGACTCCAACGGCCTCAATCTCAAGCCCCCGAAGGGCGCCAAGGACAAGAGAGTCCGCACCGCACGCGTTACCGACAACTACCGCGCCGTGCTCATGCACTACGCCGACCGCATCTACTACCTGGTCGCCGTCCTGCCGCACGACGACGCGTACGACTTCGCCGCCAACATCCTCTTCGACATCAACAAGGTCACCGGCGGCATCGAGCTGATCAACCTTGGCAGCCTGTACGGCACCCTGAGCGGGCAGCCGAAGAGCGCGGACGGCACGGCGGACACGAAGAAGCCGTCACTATTCGCCGGCGTCTCCGACGCCGACTTCGAACGCCTTGGCGTCCACTCCTCCATCGTCCCGGCGCTCCGCGAGATCCACAGTGAGGACGCCGTCCTGGGGATCGTCGAGACACTTCCGAAACTGGCCCGCGACGTCATCCTGTGCCTCGCTGACGGTATGTCCGTCGAGCAGGTCTGGGAGCAGGTCAGCTCCGTCGCGGCAACCGAAGACGAGATCGACACCGAGGACTACGAGGCTGCCATCGAGCGCCCAGCCACCAAGGAAGCCTTCGTGGTCACCGGCGACATCGCCGAGTTCGGACGCATCCTGACCGAACCGCTCTCCGCCTGGCGGATCTTCCTCCACCCCGCTCAGCGGGCTCTGGCCGAACGGAAGATCCCGTACAGAGGCCCCGCACGCGTCACCGGAGGCCCTGGCACCGGCAAGACCGTGGTGGCACTCCACCGCGTCAAGGCCCTCGCCGATCGCCTGCCGCCTGGCCAGGCCATATTGCTGACCACCTTCACCACCAACCTCGCCAACCTGCTCAAGTCCCACCTCAAGGACTTCGGCGGGGCTCAGCTACTGGCCAAGGTCGACGTCCGCAACATCGACAAGGTCGCCTATGGCACGGTGAAGGAGAGCTTCGGGCCCGAGGCACCGAGCAGGCTCAAGGACAGCGAAATCCTCAACCGCTGGATCGAACTCGCTCAGGAACAGCCCGGACACCACTTCGACGGCCGGTTCCTCGACACCGAGTGGAAGCAGGTCGTTCTCGCCCAGGACATCCGCAGCCGCGACGCGTACTTCGTAGCCAAGCGCGCAGGTCGTGGCCGACGACTCAACCGCCCTGAGCGCGCCCAAGTCTGGTCCCTCATCGAGGAGTTTGAGCGCCGTCTCGACCGCGAGAAGGCTGCGGGCGTCATCCAGCTCGCCGCCCAGGCAGCCCGGATCGCCTCCGGCTGGTCCGATGAGGAGCGGCCTTACCGGCACATCGTCGTGGACGAGGCACAAGATCTGCATGCCGCTCACTGGAAGCTGCTGCGCGCCCTCGTCCCCGAAGACGACGACGATCTGTTCATCGTCGGTGACGCGCACCAGAGGATCTACGACAACCGGACATCCCTCAGCGCCCACGGCATCAACATCCGCGGTCGTTCCAAGCGACTGACCCTCAACTACCGGACCACCCGGCAAATCCTCGTGGCCTCCCTGAACCTGCTCGGGAAGGTCGAGTTCGACGACCTCGATGGGAACCCGGAGCGACTGCGCGGATACGGATACCGCTCCGTCCTCTCCGGAGCCAGCCCCGAGACACAGGGTTACCGCACGGCCGCTGAAGAGATGACTGCGCTGGGGCAGCGCGTCGAAGGGTGGCAGCAGGAAGGCGTCAAGCCACACGAGATTGCAGTGGTGGCCCGGACCCACGCGCTGGCCAACGCGGCTGTCGAGGGCCTGCGTGACGCCAAACTCGACGCCGTGAAGGTCGAGGACTCCCGTGTCCCTGATCCCGACGAAGGCGTGCAGGTCATGACCATGCACCGCATCAAGGGACTCGAATACCGCGCCGTTGCCATCGTTGGAGCCGGCGCCCAGCACATGCCGTTGCCCACCGCTCTCACGCCGGAGGACGAAGACCGACTTCAGTACGCCGCCGACCTGCGCCGTGAGCAGTCACTGCTCTTTGTCTCCGCAACGCGCGCCCGTGAGCAGCTGTCGATCACTTGGTCGGGGCGGCCCAGCCAGTTCCTGGAGCCTCCCAAGGCCGAGTAAGGACACCAAGCCGATGCCACATGGGACGGCGGGCTGGCCCTCCGCAGGGGGATCCCCGGAAGCGCGGAGGGCCCGAGCCGTTAGTGCTCCAGAGCAGGAAGGCAGTGTCGACGGCGGCGGGCGTTGCTGGCCGCCAGCAACGGTTCTGATTCACTTCTTGAAGGGATCAGAACGTTTCACATCTCCCCGTAGACGGCCAACTGGCAGCGTCCTGGATGCATTCGGTATGCCACCAGCCCACTACCGCGATGGCGACTGCATCCAGCCACCTTGCCGAGGTGAGCCGTTGTGCCCGCAAGGCCAACGCGAGATCATGTTCGGTGATCGACAGGGTGTACGTGCCGTCGGGCATCCAGCGGCGGACGGCAGCGGAATCCACCCTCCATGCGCGTCGAGCAGTACATACGGGGGTTAGGGGAGCGTTGTGACGGGGTGGGACATAGACCCGGTCGGGGTGCGCGGTGTTCTGGAGACGTCGGGTGCGCATGCGGAGAACCTGTCGGGGGCTGGTTCGGCGGCGCAGGGGAATCTGGAGGAGGCCGCTTCGGCGGCGGGGATGATCACCAGTCAGTACGGGCCGTACACGAGCACGGTCGGGGTGGTCGGTTCGGCGCTGGGGGAGTTCCTGCAGCGGTGGAGCCATGACCTGCTCTACATCGCCAAACGCACCTCTAAGTCGCTGAGCGGGGCCGCCGAGGCGACCGGGCACTACGTCGAGGGTGACCTGACCCTGGCGGCCAACGCGCAGCGCGAGGCGGCCAAGGAGCCGAAGGTCGATCTGCCCGGACAGGGGCAGTGATGGCGGACGAGGCGAATCTGATCGACCCGTCCGGCATACCGCAGTTTCTCGGGGACCTGTCCACGTTGGGCATCGATGTGATGCTGCTGTACGCGAACGCGGGCCAGTTCCGCGCCTCGGGCGCGGATGTGCACACCACTTTCCAGGGCTTGTCCGCCTTTTACCAGGCACCGGAGGCGTATGACCTGTTCTCGTCCACCCAGCCGGTGAAGACGAAGACGGATGCGTTCGCGGACGATCTGGAGAAGGTCGCCGCGGCGCTCGACGAGTACAGCGTCACGGTCAAGCCGTTGGTGGAGAAGCTGGCGACGCTCAAGGCGGATGCGCGGGCGTTCGTGGACTCCATCGCCGGGGACGACGAGTGGCGCAAGGACAAGGACAAGGTCGAGACCAACAACGGCCTGTGGAGCGACGTCAACCACACGGTCGCCGCCTTCCAGGCCGCCGAGCGTGCTTGCCACAACAAGATCACCGCGCTGGTCGGCGGTACGAAGCTCACCGTCGACGACGGTTCGCACGGCGAGAACATGTACGGCTACCGCGCCGGCGACCTCGATCACGCCGGGGAGACCCCGTGGGGTGCGGCGGTCGAGCAGGAGTACGAGGGCTGGGACTGGTTCACGCACACGGCCGGGCAGGTGTGGGACGGTTTCTGGACCGACGGTGTGATGGCCACGGTGCACGGCGTGGGCACCCTGTTCGGGGCGGACGGTTCGGACGCGGCGGGCGAGGCGTGGAAGGGCCTGGCCAAGCTCGGCACCGCCTCGTTCCTGACCAGCGCCACACTGGGCACCTGGTGGCTGGTGCCCGACGACAAACTCCCCTCCTGGCTGCGTGATTCGCGCACCACGTACAAGCAGACTGTCAAGGGGTTCGTCGCCTGGGACACCTGGGAGAGCAACCCGGCCCGCGCCGCCGGCACCGTCAGCTTCAACGTCCTTGGCCTGCTGGGCACCGAGGGGGCGGGCGCGGCGGCCACCGGCGCCGGCCGGACCGGTGCGGCGGCCCGTGCCGTGTCGGTGGTGGGCAAGGTGGGCCGGGCCGTCGACCCGTTCACGTATGTCGGCAAGGCGGGCAAGTTCGCCTACGTCAAGGTAGGCGACGCCTTCACCGCGCTGAAGAACCTGAAACCCGGCGCCTACCTGGACGTGGCAGGCAACGGCGGCAGATACACCCTGCCCGACCAGCCGACACCACTCGCCGAACGCGCCGCCGCCATTCCCGAGCACGCCGCCGAATACGTCGACCAGGCGGGCAAACGCGTCTACCTCGACACCAGGACGGGCGACGTCCTCAACGCCGACGGCAGCATCCGCCAGTACGCGGACGAGGCCCCGCACGAACTCTCCGCGAACGACCACACGGAACTGAACACACCCGCCCATGCGGACCGCCCACGCGACTTGGCCGAAGTCGGTGCCCGAACTGAGCACGCCGGTGGCGGCAACGAATCCTGGTATTCCGATGCACATGCGGGTGGAGGCGGCAATGTGCCCGGCCCTCGTGGAGATCACGGGTCGGGTTCGGACGGATGGCAGGCGGGTGCCGGTGATGAACCTCATCCGGTGGGCAAGGATTGGTACGACCGGCTCGAGCCTCATCAGATCAAGGATGTGCAGGTCTACCGCGCGAACCATGAGCCAGGATATTTTGAGAAATACTATCGCGAGAATGGGCGCAGGCTTCGCGTGGCCGTTGCGGACGAGAGTGGTTATCCGCCGCCTCATCTGAAGAAGGATCCGAACAATCCCGGTTCATGGATCGCGGCGACCGACAAGCCGCCTCCGTTTCCTGAGAAGTATGTTCCCGGCTCAAAGGTTGACCGGGCGCCGGATACCGTGCCCACCGACAGAGGGCTCGACACCATCAAGGACGCTGCTCACCAGCGGCACGTATCAGTCCAGGCGGATAACGCGTGGCATGAACCGGTGCGGGCGGCAAAGGGGACATATGAAGCCGCGCCGACCCCCGATAACCTTCGCGCTTACGAGGAGGTGAAGGCAGGACATGCTCCGTTCCATGAAAAGATGAGTGTCGACAGTGAGGCGTTCGGTGAGGCTGTTGCCCGGCACCATGTGATCCCCGAACATTATCAGGGGTATCAATGGGAAAAGCTCTCAGGTCCGAAGAACGGGAACGATCAGTTTGATCAGCTGTGGAGTCATACTGACAAGAATGGGGTCAAGAAGTTCGTTGTCATTGAGGCCAAGGGGAGTAGTGGCCTGGATCTCGGAAAGCGAGAACTTCCCAACGGATTTGATGCCCGCCAGGGTTCGAAAGAGTACTTCCAGGATATCCTGAGAAAAATGCGTGAGCGAGGGCTTGACGGCGACACCAACGAGATGCGCCTCTATCGCGAACTGCGGAAATCCCTCAGGCAGGGCAATGTTGAATATGTCCTGGTCAAGGCAAAGTCGACTGCCTCGGGCGAGTATGCTGGCTACGCGAAGTGGACGTTCGATATCAGCTGACGGGAGTACTACGTGACGGCGCGTGTAGCGCGACACGCCCGGCCGGGGGCACTGGACAAGGCTGCCCTGAAGGACCTGGCGGAGGACCTGGAAGGCAGTGTCGACGACCTCGGCCAGTCGCCCTCCGGGTTCGGTCTGGCCATGGATGAGACGCTGACCTTGTTTCAGGCCCGTGCTGTGCTCGATCCGGATGCGGCGGAGTTGGAGACGTGGGAAGCTGCCGTTTCCGCAATGCAGGTCGGAACAGCTGCTTTCATGGCGGCACAGGCAACGGATGGTGTCGTTGAGCGCCGGATCATGGATGAAGTTCGCACCATTGCAGCGACAGGGCCGCAGTTCTATGCGAATGCGGGTAACTGGCTGACGACTCTTTGGTTTGTCGTCATCTGCCGGGACCAGGAGCGCATGGATGCCATGTGTCAAGTCCCTGTCGGGTTGCTCAGGGCGTCTGGAGCACATGGCGACGAGTACGTCTATCACTGGGTTGACGCGCTTCAAACGTACTGGCTTGAACGTCCCGGACTGGTCGAGAAAATGCAGGCGGCGATCACTGCCTCCTACCCCGAGATTGCCACCATCGCGCCGCGCGATCTTCTTCAGAACGTCCTGTATCAACCCATCAATCTCTTCTCCCACTTCCTGCGTAAGGATCACGAAGGTTTCAACGCCGCGCTGGTCGAGGCATTGGAACTCCATAAGACGTACTGGACCGCCACCGCGGAACGGGTCGCCGACCTCAACGGGGTCATTGCTCTCGGTCCGCTTGCCATCGCCTGTCTCGCCTACGACGCCGGATTCCCGATCGAAGTCGAGTCCGAGTACCTCCCCAAGGAGCTCCTGGAGCGCTCTTGGGTCGGCGAGTTCGAAACATGACCAAAGACGTCATCGCTCTCACCCCCAAGTTGCCGGACACCCGCACCCTGCTCGCCGGCCTCTTCGCAGGCGGCCCCGACCTGGGGCTGACCTCCACCCGTGACGGCGGCGTCCTCCAACTGTGCACCCGCGTCGGCCGTCCCCTGGTCTCCGTCGAGGCACCGCTCCTGATCCACATACCCGGCGAAGCGGAACGCCTCCTCGGCGGTGATGTGTCCGCACCCTCGCCGCCCTACTGGTGGACAGAGGCCCGCGCCTCGACCGCCGTACCCGAGGCAGAACCCCTCGCGGGCTCGGTGTGCGGGCGCCTGACCACGCTGCTCGGCGGGACGGTGTGGCCGCGCGCCGCGGGTACGACAGGCGTGGTGACTATCCCTCAGGAGCAGCCGGCCGGTGACGCACAGGACGTCGTCGCTCCGTCTGCTCCCGACGTTCCCTCGGTCGATGTCCTGACCGAGTCCACCGCCATCGTCATCTCCGACCGTCCCATCCTTGCTTTCACCACCTGGCTCTCCGACGTCCTGCGCACCACGAGCGCCACCAACCGCGCCCTGCACCTGGTCACCCCACCCCAGACCCGTCTCACGCTCCCCCTGCGCATGGCGCTGCGGGGTGCCCCCAATCGGTGGGTGGTCCAGGCTCCGGCCGGCGGTTACTACGACGGCCTGTCCGGGGTCCCCCTCGCTTGGCAGCAGGGAACATTCACCCCGACCAGCACCACGGTCGCCGACGCTTTCACCCGGCAGACCGAGCCCACTCCGGAACGCCAGCTGACCGTCACGTTCCGCACGAGCCACGCCCCCACCGCCGACCTGGTCCTCGGCCGCGGTCTGGAGACCGCCTGGCGCCACCTGACGGGCGCGGCGCCGGTGGGCTGGAGCACGTCGGAGCCGGTCAACCTGCCCTGGTCGCCGCGCCAGCTGACGGACCTGGCCCGAGACCGCTCACCAGCACCGACCCACCTGATCGCGATCGGCGCTCCGGACCATCCGTCCATCGCCACACTCCGAATAGCACGTACGAAGGCCGGCGTCGCCCAGGACATCACGCTCACACTCGGCTACACGTCCGCTGCGGAAGTCCCCCTGGACGCCGTCGAATCCCTCGCCGCCGCGCTGGTCGACGAGCATGGCCTGATGACGATGCTCACCACGCTCCGAGCAGCTCGCGCAGACCTGACCCTGACCCCGCGACTGGAGGCCCCGCCCATACCGGTGTCCTTCACCCTCGGCACCCGAGACGTCAACGCCATCGGCCTCACCCACGCCCGACGACCACCCGTCGCCCTGCGCCCGCGACAACTCGGCACGCCCGCGCACCCTGCCCTGCACTACATCCTGGGTGACGGAACCGACGCCGACGCATGGACCGCGCTCCAACACCTCACCACCCACCTCAAGGCCGCTCCTGGAGCGGGGTGAATCATCCTCGGCCTCCACCATGGTCACGACCAGCCGGTCGTCTTCACCGGTGCCATGCGCGACTCCACCATGGCGGGCCCTGACGGCCCTGCCAACCTGTACGCGGCCGTCATTACCGCAGCGGACTCGCAGCTGCGCGGAGCCGGGACACTGGGCGTCCTGAACCACGAGATCCAAGCGGCATGCCATGCCCGTAAGGCACACACCACCAGTCCCGCCGCCAGCGGGGAGGTCTGATGTGAGGTGCGGAGGGGTACGGTCTACTCGGCGTGTGCCTCCCGGTGTATCCGCGCCTCAACGGAAGCAGACCCGTACCACAACCCGCCGCAGTGGCAATGCGTCTTGCCGGGTGTGCCTACGGACAGACTGTCCTCACACAGACCTTGTCGGGTGGAAGGCTTCCTTTTCACTGAGGCCACTACCAAGGTGAGGTTGTCGTCATGGCGCGTCACAGTTCCGAACGTCCGACGTGCGGATTCACGGTTGCGCCTGTCGTCGACGCTGTCCCGGCCGCACGCCGCCAAGTTGTCTCGCTGGCCCAGGATCTGGGCCTTCCGATATCGGAGCAGACACTGGAGACCGTCGAGTTGCTGGCCAGCGAGGTGATCGCCAACGCTGTCCTGTACACGGATGCTCCGTGCGACGTCTCTGTGACACGGGCCGGTGAATGTCTTCGTGTCGAAGTCACGGACACAGACGCATCGTTGCCGAGCACTGTTGAGGCCGGACCGAACGACGAGAGCGGTCGGGGCCTCCTGCTCGTGAACGCCTTGGCGGATGCCTGGGGGACGCAACCGGAACCGACGGGCAAGACGACGTGGTTCGAGATTGCGTCGGAGCCGTCGACCGACGGCAGGGGCAGCGACTCCGCGGGTGCGCCGCCCTCCCCTCCCGCTTGTGGGCCCGTTGTGCGGCGTACCGAGGGCCAGGCCCGCATGGCGTCGTCCACCGACTCGCGGTCGTCCTTCGGTCCGCCGACCGTGGGGAAGCAGCAGCAAGCCGCTTGAGGCCGTGCGCCGAAGTGGTCGACCCCCGCGGCCCGCTCGGACAACGCCACAGACTGGGCGCGCCTCGCCGCCACCGAGCGGCTTTCGTGCGGTGAGGCGAGCCGTCTTCCCACCGTTGACGTGCCTTCCCTGGATGAGGGAGTCAGTCCGGGCACCTGTGGTAGTGCAGCCCCGGGGCGCGATCGAGGTCGAGGACGAAACCGTCGAAACGTGCCTCGGTGCGGCCCGTCGGCTTCGTTGGCAGCGTCAGCGTGTAGCCGTCCGCCGTGTACGTCGTGGGGCCGGTGGCTGTGAGAAGGTCTCGGGTGCCACGCCGCCACAGGTAGAGGGAGTCCCCACTGTGGGTGAGCCGTACCGTGCCTGGTACCTCCCCGCAGGCGTAGGTACCGATCGGCGCATGTGGCATCTCCCCGTCGCTGCCGCGGTCGTCCGCCGCCGTGGCCCTCGGCGAGGGCTGGTTACGAACGGCACGGGACAGGAGCTGACCCGCGTTGGTGCCAGAGTCGCGGGCGAGGTCGGCCATGACCGATGCGGCGACGTGGTCGGCGGCGATGTCGGAGTGGTTGGACAGGCAGACGATCCGGAGCCCGGTGCTGGTGAGACGGGTGGCAGCGGAGAAGCCCTGCTCGTGGCCGTAGTGGAAGACGGCGGTGCGGCCCGGGCGTGCGTCGGCGTACAAGCCGGCGCCGTACGTGAACGGGGCGTGGTCGCTGGGCCGGTAACTGAGGTGTTGCTCCAACGGGAGCGGGCAGCCAGGCGTCGTTTGCCATTCGTGCCAGAGGTGGCCGAGCCAGCGGTCCAGGTCATCGACGGTGCACCACAGCGAGCCTGGGCCGGGCAGGGTAACGGGGCGCTGAAGGTGGGACCAGCCGGTGGCGGTGGGCTGGTAGCTGGACGCCGCGCCGGCGATGACCTCGCGCGGATCGCTCTTGAAGCGGGCGGAGGACATGCCGAGCGGGGTGAAGACCTGTTGCTCGGCGATCTCCTGTAGCGGGGCGTCGTGGACATGCCTCAGGATTTCCACCAGGAGGAGATAACCGGTGTTGCTGTAGAGGAACCGGCCCGGTTCCACGGCTCGGTCGTTCTGGCGGTAGGCCAGTTGCAGCAGGTCGTCGGCGGTGTAGTGGTCGAGGTCACGGAAGCCGGCGAGGGAGAGCAGAGACTCGGCGTCGCGGATGCCGCCGTGGTGCTGGATGAGTTCGGCGACGGTCACGCCGGGGACCCGAAAGCGGGGCAGGACGCTGTTCACGGCGCGGTCGAGCTGGAGGAGCCCGTCACGAGCGGCGCGCACACACAGGTACGCGGTGATCTGCTTGGCGACGGAGCCGACGTTGAAGGCGGTGTTCTCCACGATGGGCGCGCCTAGTTCGAGACTGGCTGCTCCGTCGTGTGCCTGTACCGCCGGTTCGTCGCCCGGGTGAATGCGCAGGATGAGACCAGGCTTTGTTGTTCCGTCCGCAGGCCTGCTAGCCGCGGACACTCTCAGGTGGGCGGAGTTGTTCACAGGCTGAGGGCCTCTTGGTGGACGGCGCGCAGACATTGCCGCAGGCCGGGGTCGGAGACGAGGGAGAGCGCGTCGGCGTGGTCGTCGGCGGTCGTGGAAAGGAGTCCGCGTTGCTGGTCCAGGTAGGCGGCCAGGAAGCGGTGCAGGTCTCCGGTGGTCTCCTCCAGGACACGGGCGGTGTAGATCATGGTCAGGGGGAAGGCCCAGCAGGCGTGCAGGAAGCCGAAGGCGGGGCGCATCGTCTTCTTCCACGGGGAGTGGAAGCGCGTCTCGTCGCTGATCTTGCAGGCGGTCGCGGACAGGGCGTCGTTGAGCCAGTTGTGGCCCGCTTCGTGGATGAGATCGCGGGCGAGGACGACGGGGTCGCCGACGTGGTCGCAGAAGATGGTGCCGGGCAGACGGGTGATGGTCCAACTGTCGAGGGTGTCGCCGAGCCTCTTGCGGCGCAGCAGACAGATGACTGCGGCGTGGTCTGCCAGCAGGGAGGCGAATCCGCTCCGGGCGCCGGTGGCGCACGCGGTGGCGACCAGTTCTCGTAGGGCCGGCGGGGCGGCGGTGGTGTCGGGGCCCAGCACGTAGTAGGGGGTCTCCGAGATCCCCGAGCGGGGCAGGCGTTCCAGGTCGGGAGCGACGACGACGCGCGGGCCGACGAGGGTGTGTGTGGACAGCGCCGGGGTGCCCGCGTCCGGGTGTGTGCCGTACCAGTCGAAGACAGCGGCGTCGCGGGCTCGGGCGGCGGCTTCGGCACCTTCGAGGACGTGGTGGGCCAGGCAGTAGTCGACGGCGACCGCCGACGGCACCTCTGTCTCGGTCGGATGCTGAGTGGCGGACTGCATGAGGGTGCGGATCTGGCGGGCGCGGTCGCGGTGCAGGGTCCGGATCGGTGCGAACGAGAAGTCGATGGTGGGCGCGTCCACGAGGCGGGTCCTTCCGACGGGGTTGGGCCTGGGGCCGGACCAAGTGGTGGTCCGGCCCCAGGTGGTGCTCACCGGTGCTCTGCTGCCGGTGTGGTGCGTGGAGCTCAGGCCGCGCCGGAGCCCGTGGAGGCCTCGGTGGTCGGCCATCCCTCGGCGGAGACGCTGGAGGTGTGAGCGGTGGTGCGGACGGTCTCGTCCTCGCCGCGCAGGTCGTCCACGGCGGCCAGGAAGGAGCTGATCCGGTCGTTCTCCATGAGAGTGCTCGTCCTTTCCAGACGGAGATGTTGGGGCCGTGCATTGGGTGGCACCGTGTGGTGCGGCGGCGAACGGGCGGTGGGCACCGCGGTCTCCTTCCAGCGGAGTGGGTCAGTGACCGCGCTGGGCCAGCGCGATGGCTGGTGTGGCTGCCCGCCGGAGGGCGTCGCGCAGCTCGCTCATCGTCGGCCGGTCCTCCGGTGCTTGGGCGAGCGCTGCGGCGATCACCGATTGGAGGGTGGCAGGGGCGGTGTCGAGCTGGGAGTGGCCGTGCCGAGGGATGTCAGCACACACAAAGCGGTAGACCAGGACCCCGAGGCTGAAGACGTCGGCGGCGGGGGTGGCGTGGTCGTAGGAGGCCGAGTACTCCGGCGGCCAGTGGACCTCCGGGCTGCGCCTGGCCGGCCCGCGCGGAGTGTCGACGCGGCGGGAGGCTCCGAGGTCGGTGATCAGTCCTTGGCCGTCGTGTACGAGTACGTTCTCCTGGTAGACGTCGCGGTGCACGATCCCACGTTCGTGAAGGGTCCGCAGTCCTTCGGCGACGTCGGCCAGGATGCCCAGGCCTACGGCCACGTTCTCGCCGTGGCCAGCGGTGGCGGCTGCGAGTCTGGGCTGGAAGTTGCCGTCGGCGCAGTAGGGCATCGTGTACCAGTCGAACCGGTCGGTGCTGCCCTCCTCCAGCAGTGGCACGACGTGATCGGCGTTCGTGGCGGCCCGGGCGGCGTCGATCTCGTGGCGGAAGTCCTCCCGGGTCAGAGCACGTTCGGCCTCGGTCATTGCCGCGTACCAGTAGAACCCATAGGCAGCTCTGCGGTCGTCCTCGTCGAGTTCGGCCAGAACGTGATTGCCGCCGAAGCCGGCCTTGAGGACCACCGGAGCCGCACTGCCGTGGCTGACGAGCACCAAGGTGCTGGCTCGGGTGAACGAGATCAGGTCGTGCACGTCCCACTCGTCGGAACGGACCTGGTCGAGAACCCAGGAAGCGGGATGCAGCGGATGAAGTCGCATGGGGTGGCTCCTCACGTTCGGGTCTCTTGCGGGACGGCTGCACGCAGCCGGTCCATGCAGGCGGCGACCAGCAGGTCGAGGTCGGGCTCGGTGGCACACGAATGCCGCAGCACGGGCAGACCTGTCGCTTCGGACCACGAGGTGGCGGCCACCTCGTACAGCTCGGCGAGCCGGGCCGCAGTCGGCAGGTCCTCGCCGAACCGGCGCGGCGTGGACCGGCGGGACAGCCGGGTACGGCAGAGCTCGGGTGGGGTGTTCAGCAGCACGGTCAGCTCGGCCCGGGCCGCCCTCACATCGGCCAACTCCCGTACGAAGTCGGCGACAGGCCGATCGTGCAGGACAGCGAGTAGGCACGCCGTCGACAAGGTGAGTCTGTCGGCGATCAGCGGCCCGACGGACCTGGCCGGGACGAGATTGTGGCGGGCATGGAGCTCCAGATCGTGGCGGACGGCGGCCACCGCACGGTCGCTGTCCTGTGCCGGGTGACCGGCGCGCAGCCCGATGATGGTCCGGGTCGACTCCAGCGACAGCCATGAGAACTGGCCGATATGGCCGACCTTGATGCCCTCGGCCGCGGCCGAGGCCAGGAGCCGGTCACGCAACGTGCTCTTCCCCGCTCCGGCGATGCCTTCCAGGGCGAGTAACACGAGGCTCACTCCTCGGGCTTCTCAGCGATCAGCCAGCTGATGAACTTCGAGACCCGGCCGCGGGTCACCGGCTCGGTTCCGTGAGTGAGCTGGGAGCCGTAGAGCAGCGCGGCACCGGGCGCGGGGCTCACGTTCCACCGGGTGCGAGGCATCGCCGTGAACCAGTCGGCGGAGTGGTCGGCTCCGTCGTGGGCCAGCCACATGCCATCCGCGTAGCCGTCTCTCCCACCCTCCAGGCGGGTGCTCCACAGAAGGTCGCTGGAGCAACTCTCGACGTAGAACGCTCCGCCGGCCTCCGCCTCGCTGATCACGACGCTGATTCCGGCGATCTGCCGCGGCCAGGCAAGTGGGTCGGGGGCGATGCCGTCGAGGTGGCCGGTGATGTGCTGGCCGGGTCCGTATTCGACGTATGTCCAGGGGCGGCAGGTGGTGATCGACGGCATGACACGCGACAGCGCCGGGCGGGCGCGGTCGAAGGCGTGCTGCAGCAGCTTCTCGGCCTCGCCGGGTATCTGGCGGACCTCCACCCGACCGGCCGGTTCGTACACGGCCATCGCCTGCTCGGGGGAGTGGCCGGGGATTTCGTGGATGGAGGTGATCCGCCCCGAGCCGAACTGGGCAGGTCCTTGCTCTGCGAGGAAGCCGCTCATCACCGTGGCGAGGCGCGCTCGCTCGTCGGCGTCGAGGAACCCCTCGACGCTGCCGACCGTGACGGTCTCGGCTATGTGGATCACGTGCTGGTCCTCCTCGTGTCGAGCACACGGCGGACGTCGTCCAGGCCGGTGCAGTGGTTGAGCCAACTGACCACGGGCTGGTGGGTGGTCACGGTCGGGTCGGCCCATAGGGCCAGGAGCTCGCCGGTCAGCGGCAGCTGCTCCGGGCCAGGCAACGCCTCCCGCATGGCCAGGACCTCGGCGAACCCATCCAGCGCGGGGCACGGGGCGTCGTGCTGAGCGGCGAAGACCCGCCCGAGTCTGACGGCCGCCGCGTCCCCACAGACGCGTGGGAGCGTTTCCGTGGCGTCTGTTTGCCGGTATCCACGCCACTCGCTCTGAGCCCATCCGGCTGCCACGGCCGCGGACGCCGAGGCGATGTAGCAGGTGGCGCAGCATGTTCCGGTAGCGCCGGGACAAAGCCGGTGGTGATCCGGGAGCGTGGCGGCGACGTCACCGAGGGCGGCCCAGGCCGAGTCGGGCATCAGCTCGTCGACGGTGCGGCGGAGCCTGAGCGCCGCGACGCCGTGGTTGCAGCACGCCGGACCTGGCTCCGGCGGCGGACCCGGCCGGAGTACGGGCTCGATGAACAGGGCGTGGAAGTACACGATCCGCCCCAGTAACTGGTGAACGGTCTGCGTGTCCGCAGCGCTGATCACGCCAACACCCCCTCGACCGCGCCTGCGGCGGCCTGCGGTACCGGGCAGGAGCATCCGCCTTGTGCCGTGGGCCGCTCGCCGCGCAACGCCTCCGCGACGACCGCGGTGGCCGCGTCCACGGTGTCGAAGTACGCCGACCAGTCGTGGCCGGGAGCCGGCAGCAGCGCCAGGTCCAACACGGGGGTTGTCCGGCCCGTGGACTCGCACGTCAGTTCGGCGCGCCCGATGGTCACGCGCACCGTCGGCGGTAGAACAGTGGCAACCACGGTGACCGCCCGGCACAAAGCGGCGGCGGTCGCGGCGTACTCGGCCGGGGTACGTGGGAGAACGCCGACCCGGCGCTCGGCGGGCCGCAGTTCCAGGCCGGTGTACGAGTGTCCCTCGCAGCTGTCGTACGTGACCAGCTGCCAGTCCCGGGTGACGGCATCGACCAGGGGCCGCACCCCCGGTTCGATCGCCTCGTGCCACTGGGGATGGCCCGGGTCCAGATCGTCCGCCTCGTGGACGCCGGGCAGGCCGACGGTGTTGATGTTGCCGTGCGCGCTGGTGTGGATACGTACTGAGGGCCTGAACGAGTCGGCCTGGTTCCATCGGGCGAGGAAGGCGCTGATGTCGCGCATGCTGTTCGGCGTACGGGGGCGCCAGCGCGCTGTGCGGCACCAGACACCTGTCGGGTGCGCGGGTTGGGCGAGTAGCGCTGCGATGCCGTCGATCATTCGCATCCGGTAGTCGCAGTAGGCTTCCTGATCCCCGGCCAGGTCGTAGCGCCACCGTGTGGCGACGCATCCGCCGCCGCACGTCGACCGGTAGTCGCAGGTGACGCACTTCTCCATCAGGGCCTTGCCCTGGTTCAGCAGGTTCGAGCGCTGCTGGTACCTGACGACGTCGGATTCGACCGAGTTCTCGTCGAGAGAGGTGAGTCGGGCCTGCGGCCACGGAAGTTCGTCGCAACTGCCGAGCCGACCGTCGGGATACAGAGTGAAGACGTGGTCGCACTTCATGTCGGAGAAGTGGCAGAAGCCGGAGCCCAGCCCGCGCAGCCGCCGGATGGTCGAGACTGCCGGTTCCAGCTTCACACGGCCGAAGTGACCGGCGCTGATCCAGTGGGCTGTCGCGGCAAGTACGAACTCCGCGTACTCGTGCGGCTTGATGGCCCAGCCGGGACCGTCTGCGTCGCCCACGGCGGCCTGCTGGAGAAGACGGCTCGTCGGTAGGCGGCGGCCCTTGACAGCGGTCGGTCGTCGCACCGCTGTGTCGAAGCAGGGAACGAAGCTGATCGCGTTCACCGCCTCGAAGCTGACCAGGTGGTCGAGGACGGCCTCGGCGCGACCGATTACGGCGGGCGTGACCGCCGCGATCACGCCCACCTTCCGCCCCCGACTTCCCAGCAGTCGCAGGGCGTCGGCGACGCGCGGGTAGACGGGCTTGCCGTCGTAGCCGACTCGCCAGGCGTTGCCCCGGGCGTCGCCGTCCAGGGAGATGCCGATCTGCAAGCGGGGGTACAGCGCGTCAAAGAGGTCCAGCCATTGCTCGTCCAGCAGCACGCCGTTGGTCTGCATTGAGACGCGGACGATGTTGGGCAGTGCGGCGAGTTCCCGCAGGATGTCGGCGAGGTGGTCGCGGCCGGCGGTCAGCGGTTCCCCGCCGTGCAGTTCGACTGCGAGGGGGCGCCCCCGGAAGAGCTTGGCAAGCCGGTGCACCTGATCGGCGTCGATCCGGGCTCCTCCAGGGGCTTCCTTGCGTTTCTCGTAGCAGTACAGACAGTCGATGTCGCAGGTGTCACCGCGTAACTTCAGGATCACCGATACGGCGCTGGCGGTGTCCTCACTGTCGAGTCCGCGGTACAGCTGGGCGATCGGGTCGTGCTGTTCGGTGGTGTGGCGCATCGGCTGCCTCCTGGGTGGCCGAGACCGGAAGGGATCAGTCGGACAGGCGTCCCAGCAGGGCCCCCTGGCCCGACTGGAGGATGTGGGCGGCCTCGAGCGGGACCCAGAAGCACTCGAAGTGCGTGGGCTCCTGTTCGCCGTCGTGGTCCTCCTGGCTGGCCCACCGCTCCGGTGTCGGCTCGGTGAGCTCCAGGTGGAAGACGTGGCGGCGCTGGATCTCGAACCGGTACGGACTGATGTCGTACTCGGTCTCGCCGAGCTTCCGTACGATCTTGAAGTCCTTCAGGCCGGTCTCCTCGCGGGCCTCGCGCAGGGCCGCCGCTTCCGGCGTCTCGCCCTCACGAATGCTGCCGGCCGGAACCTGGATGCCGACTTCCTCGTAGCTGTAGTCCGTGTGACGGAACACCAACAGCTTGCCGTCGCGTACGACGTAGCAGAGAACCTTGTCCTTGGTGACCTTCTCAGGCATGGGAACACCCTCTTCAACTCGTTGGAACCGGGCGTGATCACGCAACGCCCGAGGTCATGGCACACGGGCGTGTGACCGCCGGGCGGCGGTCACTCGGTACCTCGTGCGCGGACCCTGAGTCTAGATCTTGTGACTGGACGTCACGGCGCTCCCGAACCAGTCGAACTCGCGTGCTCTGTACGGGAGTTGGGGCGCGAACCTGACCGCTCGGGGCGGTGGCTATGAGGAGAGCCTTCCAGCTCCGTACTGGCGCTGCGCGGACAGGTTGTCCGCAGGAATTTTTGGTGAACTCTGCTTATTCAAAACTGAGTTGTGGTATTGGCTCGGCGCATACTGCTGCTGGTTCGTCGTTCAGGAAGGGGTGTATCCGTGGGTGTGGCCTTGGGGGGCGCAGGGGCATGGGAGAGTGTCGAGCAGCCCGCCTGGTGGCCCGCGATGTCATCACGAGTGAGAAGCGGCGCGGACAGTTTGTCCATAGGTTCTTCTTTGTGAGCTCTTGACGGCAGAGCCTCAATGAGGTCCAGATTCTGGCCGGATTATCGTGCATTGCCCGCATTCGCTCCGACCCAAGAGGCTTTGCCGAGGTCCTGGATGTCGTACCAGCAGGCTTCGCCCGCTGATCGCGGCGCTTCCGGCTCTGTTAACACTTGGCGACTGCGGTCGCGGTCCAAGGCCTTTTCCGTACCCTGATCCGAGTGCTCCATCGCGAAGGGATGATCCACCGATGAGTGAAAACCTGACGCTGGGAGACCGTCTCCGTATAGCTCGCAGGACACGGAAGCTGTCTGCCGCCCAACTGGCACAGAAGGTGGCGGTCTCCCCGAGTTACGTGCAGAAGCTGGAGTCGGGCGCGCGCAAGGCCTCACCCTCGCTGGTCCTGGCGCTCGCGAAGGCACTGCGCTTCGGTCCTGAGGTCCTGACCGGCCAGCCGTACTACGGTGAGCCCGAGGCCGAGGACGGTGTGCACGCTGTCATCCCCGAGCTGCGTCGCCTCCTGCTTTGCTATGACAGCCCCGACGACCTCGACATCGCTCCCCGTGCGCTTCCGGTACTCGCGTCGGAGGTCGACCAGGTGGCCGCCCTGCGCCGCGACGCCCGGTACGCGCCCATGGGCCCCCTGCTGCCGCCGATCATCACCGAGCTGACGCATGTGGCCCTCGGCGGCGGCAACGGTGACCGTAGTAAGGCGTTCTGGCACCTGGCGCGCGCCTACCGTGCCGTGAACTCCCTGGCCCACAAGATGGGTCACCATGACCTCTCGAACACGGCGCTGGAGCGCGTCCGCTGGGCGGCCAACCACTCCGGCGACCCCCTGATGCAGTTCACGGCCGGCTACCTCGTCGCAGGAGCGATGCTTCGCCAGGGCGCGTACTCGCCGGCCCGTCGAAAGCTCCTCGCGCTGCGGACCGAGCTGGAGCGGCTCCAGCCGGAACGCTCCTTCACGGAGGACGCGCTGGCGGTCGACGGTGCGCTGCTGCTGAAGCTGGCAGTCCTCGAAGCGCGTGAGAACAACTCCGACCGTGCCGACGCGTACCTGCGGGAGGCCGAGCAGGTCGCGCGTATGGCGGGAAACCGGGACTCCCTGGCGTACGAGATGTCGTTCGGGCCGACAAACATCCGCATCCATGAGGTGCACGCGATGATCGATATGGGCGATAGCGAGCAGGCTCTCGCCCGCCTCACCGAATGGTCGCCGGTCTCCGGTGGCGAGTGGGCGCCGCCCAGTACGACCGTCGGCGAGCGGTCGAGCCACCACTTCATCGACGTGGCCTCCGCGAAGCTCGCCTCGGGTGACCGGGACGGTGCCTTCGCGGATCTCAAGCGCGCTCGGAAGGTCGCGCCCAACCACACGCGGTTCCATCCGTCCGTTCGTGAGACCACCGCTGCGCTGCTCAGGATGGACGCGCACCCGTCCAACGAGCTTTCGGCCTTTGGTAGTTGGACGGGCGTTAGCACAACCTGAGGTTGTGTCAAGGGCTTTGGTGAGCGGAGCCCACGGACAGACTGTCCGCGCAGGACACCTTGCTGAATGGAATGGTCTCTTCACACACAGTGGTGAGGAGGCCATTTCCATGTCCGACGACAATCCCGCAGCTCGCGCGATCCCGCCGCGCTGGATGCCCATCGGCGAGGAGCCGGAGCTGTGCTCGGCAGGCGAGTGGTGGGATGCCGTACGCGCCGTGGAGGCCGTGGGCCGGCGCGCGATCGAGATCCTTGGCGAAGGTGACGAACCGGTCGGCCCGGTGATCCTGGACCACGAGGGTCCGGAGCCCCGGCTGTACTTCCTGGTTCCCGTGGGCACCGCTGCCCGCTGGGAGGAGCCGGGGACCGTTGCGCTGGGACAGAAGTGCCACGTCGTCGTGCCGTCCGCGGAGAGCACGACGCCTCCGGGGATGCACTGGCACGTCTTCCCCCAAGGACCGCGATCGCTGACGCGGCCCGATGCTCTGCGCCGCGCGCTGAGCCAGGCTCGCCGGGAGTGGCGAGGGCCTGCGGAGGAAGCGGCCTCCTGATGGCTCTGAGTATCTCCTTTGTGCTGTTGCTCGGCATCGTCGTGGTCGTTCTCATCCGCAGCAAATCCGTGAATTCCGGACCCGCGATCGTCTGCGTGCTCTTCGGGTTCTTGCTGTCGAGCACGTCCATGGCCCCGAGCATCAACCGGTTCATGACCGGTATCGCCAACATGATTGGCCAGATTCGCTTCTAGGGAGCCCGACTCCGCTTCCGACTTCCCTTTTCCCCGCTCGGCCGACGGTCCGCCCCATTCACTTCGCGGCCCCTTCCCCCCAACCTGCCTGAGGCCCCCCGATGACATTCACGTCCAGCTCTGAGCGCACGTCACCCCGCACAGTCCGCATGCACCGGACGAATGGAACCGATCCCGCTCGTCAGCGGCGCCTCGTCCGCGCCGAGGGGTTCTGATGGGTCCCGTCTATCACCCGGCCGGCCATGACGACGACCTGCGCGTGGCCCTCGTCGAACTGCAGGCGGGGCGTTGGAAGCCGGCGCGGGATCTGCTGCGGAAGACGAGCACACACTGGGCACTGCGAACATCACGCACCCAGTTGATGGCCGTGGCAGCCGCCAGATCGGACGTGGTCGATGTCTGGCTCGCCGAGGAGCCGGGCAGCTACGACGCGCAGCTGATGGGTGTTCGTGTCGCCGTCGAAAGGGCGCTGCGCGGTCACCGTCAACAACACCCTCGGACCTTGGAGTTCGAGGCGAGGGCGCGACGTGCGGTGCTGCTGGCAGCTCGTCGTGCGCCACATGATCCCGTGCCATGGGTGTGTCTCGTGGCGCTGGCACAGATCGACACGCGCCAGCTGCGTCAGGAACACCGAGTGAGGCCCGAGGAGCCCATGCTGCCCAGTGGTCCGTGGGGGTTGCTGTACGAGGTCAACCGGCGTGATCCGTACAACCGCGAGGCTTACCACCGCGTGCTGCAGTTCATGCTCGCCCTTGAGGGGCCGCGGGGCGCTTCCTTGGCCGCGGTCTTCGACTTCGCCCGATCCGTGGCCTCACAGCGGCCCGTCGGATCGCCGTTGCTGCTTCTGCCTGCGTACGCGCAGATCGAGCAGCGTCGGCAGTCGCGGGCCGATCCGCTGTGGCGGCGGCAGTGGGCGCAGGAGTCGACGCTCGACTACACACTGATCGCCTTTCACGACTGGTTCCGCAAGGCGCCCGCCGTGCAGCTCTCGGTTGCCGATCTGAACCTCCTGGCTTATGCGTTGTGGGCAGGCCACCAGTACCTGGAGGCCGCCGAGGTGTTCGAGGCGATGGGCCCGTATGCCGCCCGCGAGCCGTGGGCGTCGGTGCACGACGGGGCTGCAGGGCCTGACCCCGGCGAGGCGCTGCTCCTGCGAGCGTGTGCCGAGTCCCTCTCATACGCCCGTACCCGTAGGCCGCGCGCCGGGCCGCACCCCTGATCGGCATCCGCTCCCAACAAAGCCTATTGGCATGAACCTGTCCATATCCCTGAGTTTTGGAGGCTGACCCGTGTCTCGCTTAAGTCCAAACCACCGTGCCATGTCCCGGAAGTCCGACGACGCGTACCTGCGGGAGCTGGGCTACGAACCCGTGCTGGCCCGGCGCATGGGGCCATTCGGGAACTTCGCGATCTCCTTCAGCGTCATCAGCGTCCTGTCCGGCTGCATGACCCTGTATGGCTTCGGCCTGAACTCCGGCGGGCCGTCGGTGATGCTGTGGGGCTGGCTGGTCGTCGGCGCCATGGTGATGTTCATCGGCGCCGCACTCGCCGAGGTGACTTCCGCCTATCCGACCTCCGGGGCCTTGTACTACCAGGCAGAGCAGCTCGGTGGGCGGAAATGGGGCTGGTACACAGGCTGGCTCAATTTGTTGGGCCTGCTCGGCGCGATCGCCGGCATCGACTATGGGGCCGCGCTGTTCACGGGCGCCTTCCTCAACCTGCAGTGGGGCTTCGAGCCGACACCCGGCAAGATCATGGTGATCTTCCTGTGCATCCTCGCCCTGCACCTCACGCTGAACCTGTTCGGGGTCCGGCTGGTCAGCATCCTCAACAGCATCAGCGTCTGGTGGCACCTCGGCGGTGTCACGGTGATCGTCGGAGCACTGGCGATCGTGCCGTCCCACCACCAGTCCACCGACTTCGTGTTCGGCGAGTTCGTCAACAACACCGGCTGGTCCAGCCCCTTGTACGTGGCGGTGCTCGGTCTGCTGTTGGCCCAGTACACGTTCTGCGGCTACGACGCCTCCGCGCACCTGTCGGAGGAGACCACCGACGCCCAGGTGTCCGCATCCCGCGGGATCATCCACGCGATCGGGTGGTCGTGGTTGGCGGGGTTCGTGCTGCTGGCCGGGCTCACGTTCGCGATCCAGGACTACGCGGGCACCGTGGGCACGGCGACGGGAGTGCCGCCGGCGCAGATCTTCCTGGATGCCCTGGGTATGGCAGGAGCGAAGGCACTGCTCCTGGTGGTGATCATCGCGCAGTTGTGCTGTGGCAACGCCGAGACCGCCGCGGCCAGCCGGGCGGTGTTCGCCTTCTCACGCGACGGGGCGCTGCCGGGCTCGCACCTGTGGCGGCAGGTCGACCGCCGCACCGGTACCCCGCGCCTGGCCGTGCTGCTGGCAGTCGTGTGCGCCGCCGTGCTGGCCCTGCCGAGCCTGTACAGCCCGGTCGCGTACGCGGCGATCACCAGCATCAACGTGGTCGGCATCACCCCGGCCTACGCGATCCCGATCTACCTGCGCATCAAGAACCGCGATCGCTTCCGGCCCGGCCCTTGGAACCTCGGCAACTGGGGCGTGGCTGTCGGCACGATCGCCGTTGTCTGGGTGGCGTTCGTGACCGTGCTGTTCTGTCTGCCGCAGACGCGCCCCGCCGACGGCGGCCTGGTGTCCGTGGAGACCTTCAACTACGCGCCGATCGCTCTGCTCGTCGTCCTGGCCCTCGCCTGGGGCTGGTGGCACAAGCAGGGTGACTCTTACGAGGTCCCCGTTCAGAACTTCGACGGCTCGGCGGCTGCATACGAAAACGAGGTCGTGTGATGACGGGGACCGTCACAGACGGCCTGGGGGCGCACCGTGTTGCAGCGGCGCCGGCCGCAGGCAGCCGCTCGGAGAAAGGGTTCTCGCTGTCCGACCTGCGCAGTCTCGTCAAGACGGGCACGATCGACACGGTGCTGCTGGCCCTTCCCGATCTACAAGGAAGGCTGAAGGGCAAGCGGTACGACGCCGGTCACTTCCTCAAACGCGTCGCGCATCACGGCGCCGAGGTGTGTGCCTACATCCTGGCTACCGACGTCGACATGAGCCCGGCGGACGGCTTTGAACTGACCTCGTGGGAGACCGGCTATCAGGACCTGACGGTGCGGCCGGACCTGGCGACCCTGCGCATAGTGCCGTGGATGCCGCGCACCGTCGTCGTGCTCGGCCACGCCGTACACGAGTGCGGCACCCCCATCGGGATCGCGCCCCGCCAGATCCTGCACCATCAGCTGACTCGGTTGGCCCGGCACGGCCTGCACGCCCAGACAGGGATCGAGACCGAGTTCGTCCTCTACAAGGGCACCTACACGGACGCTGAGCAGGCCGGATCCCAGGCCCTGCAGCCCCTGTCGACGGAGAACTTGGACTACGCCCTCGACCACGATCCAGTCTCCGACCGGTTCTTCCGCCGCCTGCACCGCGCGCTCGCCGGGGCCGGCATGCCCGTCGAGGCGATCAAAACCGAGGCGGGCCCCGGCCAGGTCGAAGTGACCTTCCCCTACGGACCCGCACTGGCCGCCTGCGACCAGCACCTGCTGTTCAAGCACGCCGTACGAACCCTGGGCCAACGGGCCGGACTGACACCGACGTTCATGGCAGCCCCGGAGACCGGCCGGGCCAACGGCATGCATCTGCATGTGTCGCTGTGGTCGAAGAACCTCAGCCAACTCCACGCCCCCGAGGATGAGTTCGAACCTTCCCCGACCGGAAGGTACGCGATCGCCGGCCTGCTGGCCGGCCTGCCGGAGCTGGGCCCGTTCTACGCGCCGAACGTCAACTCCTACAAGCGGTTCACACCTGGCTCGTTCGCCCCGACCACCGTCAGCTGGGGACGGGACAACCGTACGTGCGCCGTCCGCGTCGTCGGCCGCGGTGAAGGACTCCATCTGGAGATCCGGGTACCGGGCGCCGACGCCAACCCGTACCTGGCCCTGGCCGCGGTCCTGGCGGCCATGGACCACGGCATCGAACACCGGCTGCCCCTCGAAGCCGAAGAGATGGGCAACGCCTACCGCGCAGGCGGCGCCCCTCTGCCCACCACCCTCACCGACGCCCTGTCGTCCTTCGAGAACAGTGCCTTCGCGCGCACGGCGTTCGGCGATGACGTCATAGAGCATCGCGCCCGGCTCGCCCGCCTGGAACTTGACCACGACCAGCGGACGGTCACCGATGCCGAGCGGCGGCGATGGCTGACCCGCGCCTGATCACGACAACTACTTCACCGAGAAAAGAAGGGACGTACAACCCCGTGAGTGCACGATCGGCACGCCCGTCGACGACGCTTCTCGATCTGGCGCCCGCCCAGGTGCGGATCGCCAAGAAGATCGCGGAGGGCAAGTCCACCGAAGCGATCGCCTCCGACTTGGCCATCACCCAAGGCACGATCCGTATACAGGTGAGGCACTGCGGTCAGAAGCTCGGTGTGAGCGGTCGGACCGCCGTCGTCCACGCCTGCTACGTGACGGGGAAACTCACGCGCCCCGAGAAAGCCTCCTCGCCCGGCGTATTCTCACCGGAGGAGATCGAGACCTGGCGGGCCGTCGCCGTAGGCGCAACCCCGCAGAGTTACGCCGATCGCGCCCGCATCAGCCGCGCCGAAGCCCTGCGGCGGATCAAAGCGCTGCGCGAGCGCGTCGGGGCGGACAATGACCCGCACCTCGTGACGCTCGGCTGGACATACGGCGTCCTCGACGAGTTTCTCGTCGAGATGGCCTCCGGCACGGTCCTACGTGCCGCGACCTCCGCAGGGCGCACTGTCAGTGGCCCCCGGCAGACTACCCACCCTTGCGTAAGCACTCAGAGCGCCCAACTCCTCACTACTTGTGAATGTGCTGGGCGTCTCGGCCAGAGGAAAGGCGCATCGTGACCGTTTTGCCCAGTGAACTCCACGAGCTCGTGGCATCGGTGACCGACACCTACACCGTGACTGCTGAACATCCCCGGCCCGGCGACATCAGACCCCCGGTATGGGAGATCCACGGACCCGGCGGCCAGCGGTGGTTCGCCAAGCGGCACGCGGGCCCCAGGCTGCACCGCCGCGAAGTCGATGCCTACCGCAACTGGACGGTCCATCTCGGGACCGACCGCGCTCCCGGACTCATCGCCTCGGACGCGGAGACGTACTCCGTCCTCGTCACTGCGGTCCCGGGGCACAGCCTGGAGGCGTCGCGGCTGCCGGTTGAGCAGGAGCGTGCGGTGTACCAGCAAGCCGGTGAACTCCTGGCCCGGCATCACGCCGCAGCAGCCGACGAACCGACGGCGGACGTGACCGAGGAAGAGTGGGAGGCAACGGTCACGAAGCTGCTGGGCCATGCCGCCCGGCATGCGCCGGAACAGGACATCACGCTGGTGCGCGCGCTCGTAAGGGAGTCTCCGCCACGTCTGCCGGCGGTCGCGACTCACGGCGACTACATGCCCAAGAACTGGATGTGGGACGAGACCGAGCAGCGGCTGCGGATCATCGATTTCGAACGGGCGGAACTCCAGCCCGCCGCCCGCCGGGACTTCAGCCGCCTGCGGTACCGCATCCTGTTCAGCCGCCCGGACCTGGGCGCGGCCTTTCACCACGGGTACGGCCGCCGGCTTACTACGGAGGAGCTGGCGGCGTGTCAGTCGTACGGGGCGCTGGACGCCCTCGACTCGCTGTGCTGGGGCATCGAACACCGCGACATCGGCCTCGTTGACGAGGCCCAGACCATGCTGGTGAACCTGCGCCGGGAACAGGGCGCTCGCCTCTGGGGCGGGTGGAGCGTGTGAACGCCCTCGTCACCACCGCCTCCTACTACCGGCGTTATCGCCCCGGCATCCCGGCCGGCCTCGCCGCCATGTTCGCCCTGGAAGCCGCAACGGGTTCTCCCCGGCGACTGCTCGACATCGGCACCGGCCCGGGGACGGTGGCCGACGCGCTGCTGCCGTACTTCGACGAGGTCATCGCGATCGACACCGACCCGCAGATGTGCGCCGCAGCGGAAGACGCGCTGCGCCCGACGGCCCTCGACCTTCAGCGGCTGCAGATCCGGCACGCGCGCGCGGAGGACTTCGTTCCTCCGGCCGAGTGGCATCCGCACCTGGTGACTTGCGGCCGTGTGTTCCACTGGCTTGACCAGCCCCGCTTCCTCGACTGTCTCCACGAGTACGCCGCCCCGGACGCGGCTCTGGTGGTGCTTAGCGACCGCGACCTGTGGACCACTGACGGCACGTGGCAGCAGACCGCACGCTCCGTCGTACAGAGGTTTCTCGGTGAACAGCGGCGCCCAGGTGACGGTGTCTTCGGCCCGTCCGGAACACCGTACGAGCAGGTGCTGAGTGCTTCCGCCTTCAGCGAGGTGACCACTGCGACCATCCCGGTTCACCGCGAGTGGAGCATTCCGGAGGTCATCGGCTACCTGTACTCGACGCCGTTCGCCGCCCCCCACCTGTTCGGTGACAACGGGGACGCCTTTGAGGAGCAACTCACCGCAGCCCTTTCCTCCTTCACGGATGGCGGGCTGCTTGCGGAGGAGAACGCGTTCACCGTCTTCACCGCGCGCCGTCCGGATTCCACGGGCCGGTGGCCGGGATGAACGAGGCCGATTGGGACGCGGCCGTGCTCGCCGACATACTGGACGATCAGTACGGGCTCTCCGTGGACGAGATCGAGCCGTTGCACCATGACACCGTTCCAGCCCACTGGCGGGTCCTGACCGATGACGGATTACGCCTGCTCGTCACGGAGTACTGGTCGTCCACGGAAGCGGAAGTGGCCCTCACGGCATGGGACATGTCGGAATACTGCCGGGCGGCACGGCTCCCCGTCCCTCGCGTGTGGCCGGACAAGGAGGGCGACCTCGTCACCCTCGCCGAAGGCAGTGCCTGGGCGCTGGCCGACGAGGCACCCGGACGCGTGACTGCCTTGCCGATGACGGTCGCCCTGGCCGAACACATCGGCACGGTCATGGGCCGCATGCACCGGGTACTGGCCGCCTACCCCCTGCCCAACCGCGTGCAGCCGACCCGCTGGCAAACGGGCACCGTTCAGGATGCGGTCGCCCAGTGCGACCGTGTGCTGGCCACCACCCTGTGGCGCAGACACCACCGTCCCGGACAACTACGCGACGATCTCGATCAGCGGCGCGAGGACCTGCACGCCCATGTCCACCGGCTGCGCCAAGAGCTCCCGGCCGCACTGGTGGAGCAGGCGCTGCACGCGGAACTCACCCGCACCAGCCTGATCGTCCTCGCCGACGCCGTCACCGGGATCACCAACTTCCGTGGCGCGACCGGGCTGCCGGCATGGGAACTGGGCCGGGCCGCATTCGATCCGCGCACGGTCGCCAACAGCCCGCAGTGGGATGCCTGCGCGCTGGCGATGGTGAGCGCGTACCTCGCGGAGGACCCCAGCCTTCCCCTGGCCGACGTGCGTGCCTGCGCCCGGATCGCGCTGCTCGACATGCTGTTCAGCTTCCACGGTGCCATCCCTGCCGAACCCGGCGTCCGTACGGAAGCGGAAGCCGACCTGAAGCAGACCTGGAGCGAGCAGCAGACCACCATACGGCGCCTACTGAACGGCCTTCCCGCCCTCGATGAGGCGCTCGCCGGACTTACCACGAATCGAGGACGCTCGTGATCTGCCTGGCACAGACACCGGTACCGGGATACACCCGGACCTCGACCCGTGGCCGAGCACCGAATCTTGTCTGGAGAATCCCGTGACTACACCGGCGGTACCCACGACCGTCATGGCGCTTCTCGTCCGCCCCGATGGCCGCTACCTGCTGCACCTGCGGGACGCCAACAAGCACATCCCCAACGCCGGGCAGTGGTCCGTGCCCGAAGGACGTCCCGAACACGGCGAAAGTCTCCACGACGCGATCGCCCGCGAGTTGCGCGAGAAGGCCGGCCTGCGCCTCCCCGGCCTCGCTCCGCTCGCCGTCATCGAGAACACCGACGCCGACGACCGGCCCACCAGCCGGGTCCAGGTGTACATCGGAACCTGGAGCGGCGACTCGGCACTCCTGCCTCTCACCGCGGGGACCACGCTGCGCTGGACCGACCCCGACCAGATCCCGTATCTGACCGTAGGCCCCAGGAGCACGGTCGCCATCCACCACCACGAGGACGGCTCGCACATCCGCCCCTGTGGCGACGGGCAGCTGCCGGTGCTCCGCGTCCGCAGCACCGGCACGAAGACGGTCCGGAACGTCATCGGCGCCCACCTGTACCTCGAGGACGACGGCAAGATCCTGCTCGGGCTGCGGCACCCCGACTCCGCGTACGCGCCGAACGAGCACCACTTCCTGGCCGGGCACTGTGAGCGAGAGTCCGCCATCGCCTGCCTGATCCGGGAGGCGAGGGAAGAGGCCGGTCTGGGGATCAAGGCTGAGGACGTCGAACTCGTCCACGTCGTCCACGTCTTGGACGATCCCGGCGCCGAGCCGAGGATGCAGTTCGTCTTCCGCGCCCGGCACTGGACTGGTGAACCACGGGTCCTGGAGCGGAACAAGTGCGTGAGCTGGGGCTGGTGGCAGCCTGACGCGCTGCCGGAGAGGACCGTCGCCTACACCCGGGCCGCGATCGACGGCATCCGAAAGGGAAGCCACTACACCGAACTCGGCTGGACCTGACCGTCCTTCTGCTTCCTCCGTCATTCCCTGGGAGATGCCTACCGTGCCCGAACCCGCTCCGCCCGCGCCAACTACCTTCACGGCCGGTGACGACGCCGAGGCGGCAGCCGCACGCGCGGCGATGGTCGACCGCCTCCACGAGACCGGTGACCTGTCGCCCGGCCCGGTGGCCGACGCATTACGGGCGCTGCCGCGACAAGCCCTGATGCCACAGGCGTACATGCGCACCAGCGCCCCGGGGGAGACGCCGCCGCGGTGGGAACTGCTGGACTGGTCGGTGCCCGAAGACCGGCCAGCGTTGCTGCGGGTACTGCACAGCGGGGACAGCGTCGCCGTCCAGCACGAGGGCGAGCCGCTGCTCAGCCGCGCCCGCGGTCCCCGCTCGGGCGGGGCGATGACGGCCATGTCGAGCGTGCTGGGGATGACGGCCAGGCTCCTGCAGGAGCTGGATCTTCGGCCTGAGCAGCGGGTGCTGGATGTCGGCACGGGCGCTGGTGTGACCGCCGCGGTCGTCTGCTTCGTCAGCGGTGACAAGGACACCGTGACAATCGACCTCGACAGACACATCACCGATGCCGCCGCCCAGCGCCTGGCCGGCCTCGGCTACCGGCCCACCGCGGCGACGGGGGACGGCGAGGAAGACTGGCCACCGGGAGCGCCGTACGACCGGGTGTTCCTCTCCTTCGCCGTGCCCCGTGTACCTGGGGCGCTCGTGGAACAGCTCGCCCCACGGGGCCGGCTGCTGGCAACGGTGAGCACTCGTTCACCGTCATGGCCGGGTCTAGCCGTGATCACCAAAACGGAGCAAGGGCACGTCCAGGGAGAGCTGAGAGCAGTCGAGTTCGGGCACCGTGCCGGGTGGGGGAGGCAACGCCTCTGCCTGTCCACCGCGTTCCGCGAGCAGATCGCCATCGGCGTGGGCGTGACCGTACGCGGCCAGAGCCCACCCCCACCCGTGCAGGCGCGGGGGATGTGGCTGGCCCTCGATCATCTCCACCCCGGACTGGTCCGCGACTTCGGCGCCGAGCAGCTGCAGATCGGCGCCCCGGAATGCGGCTCCTGGGTCCGCGTGCGCCCGGATGGCGAGGGCACCTGCTCGATCACCCAGTCCGGGCCGCGCGCCATCTGGGAAGAGATCGAGCAGATCGCGGACCGGTGGCTGGCCGCCGGTGAACCGTCCTCATACCGGATCGAGTTCGACGCGGACGGCACTCAGAGAGCCACAGCCGGGCACGGCCGCAGCGAGCTGTGCTGGACGCTCCCCAACCCACCACGACGGCCGACCCCACAGCAACCCGGAACTCGATCGATACGCCCTGCGTAACGGCACACCTTCATCCCACCAACCCAACCAGGAAGGAGCCCTCCAGATGGGACATCTCAACCCCGCCGAGTGGGACGCGTACTACGACGACGGGGGGACCTTCCGGCCTCTCGGTGACGCCGAGCGCCGACTGCTCGCCGAGCACGCCCCGGCTCCCGAGGGCGGGCTCGCCCTGGACGTCGGCTGCGGCTGGGCGAACTCGCGTGCCATCTCGCCGACAGCGGCTACCGGGTGGACGCCGTCGACTTCGCATCGGCCGCCCTCGACCTCGCCGACCAGCACCAGCGATGCAAACGGCTACATCACTTACGAATGCTTCGATATCGAGCAAGACGGTCTGGACCGCCTGCCGAACCCTGCCTACGACCTGATCACCTTCCGCCTCAGCTGGGCCTTCATCCGTGACCGCACCCGGGTGATGAACCGGCTGCGCGAGCGGCTGCGCCCCGGCGGCACCCTCTGCGTCATCACTCCCGTCGCCTCTGAAGTGCCGGAAGACCGGCGGAACATCGCCCTGGACGAGGAGGAGATCGGCTGGCTGTGCGCGGGCTGGAGCGTCGCTGAACGCCACGACGCGGACGGGCTCGCGTTCATCGTCCTGCGCGACCCTGCCCCCGCGCAGGTCGCCTACTCCGGCAAGGGACGTCCCGCGGCGCACGCGCTGACGGGGGCTGGGGTCGTGGTCACCGACCCGGTGGGGCGCATCCTGCTGGGCTGGTCGGCCCGCCGCGAGGTCTGGGAGCTGCCCGGCGGCAAGGACGACGCCGGCGAGGACTTCGTCGACGCGGCCGTGCGCGAGCTTCAAGAAGAGACTGGGCTGAAGGCCGACCGCGCGGACGCGCGGCTGCTGGCCTTCCTGAAGGACTCCACCCACGGCATCTCCCGGATGACGGCCGCAGTCCGCATCACCGCCTACACCGGCGAACCGGCCGTCACCGAAGCACACTTGATCCGCAGGTGGGAGTGGCATGAGGTCACCGACCTGCCCGCCCTCGCCCAGCCGCTGTTCACCCCGAGCGCGCACGTCATCAACACGGTCTGGCCCGGACTGCTGCCCGGCCTGCCGCCCGTCCACCACTACCCGGCCGCCCCCACCGAAGTCATCGAGGACCCCCAACAGGCAGCCGAGGCCGCCCAGTTGCGGCAGGCGATGGCCGACCGGCTGATCAAGGACGGCTATCTGGAGAACGGCAGCAGCATCGAGGCCGCCGTCCGGCGCGTCCCGCGCCATCGGTCCCTCCCCGGACTTCCCCTGGCGGAGGCGTATGACCCGATGCAGGCGCCCGTCACCAAGCGCACCCCCGCCGGGAAGTCCACCAGCAGTGTCTCAGCGCCTTGGTTGCAGGCCGTCATGCTCCGCGACGCGCGCCTGTCCGCCGGCGCTGCTGTGATCGAGGTCGGCTCCGGCGGCTACAACGCCGCCCTGGCCCAGGAACTCGTCGGCCCGCACGGCACCGTGATCAGCGTCGACATCGACCCGTTCGTCACCGACCGGGCCCGCCGCTTCCTTACCGACACCGGCTACCACCAGGTGGACGTCCACCTCGGCGACGGCGACAGCGCTCTGGACGTGCTCGCCGGGCCCGAGGACGTCGACGCGATCATCGTCACGGTCGAAGCCCGTGACATCCCGCCCTCCTGGATCACCCGTCTCGCCGAGGGCGGACGCCTCGTCGTTCCGCTGCGCATCCACGGCTACACCTGGTCGATCCCCTTCACCAAACGCGACGGCGTACTCGTCGCGGACAGCTTCACCGTGTGCGGGTTCGTCCCTCTCCAGGGCCCCGGCTACCGCGAAGACCACACCATCCGGCTGCGCGGCGGTGAGGTCACAGTACGGTTCGCCGACGCAGAACCCGTCGACACCAGCCGCCTCGACGCCGCCCTCGACATGCCCCGCATCGAGCGCTGGACCGGCGTCACCATCCCCGGCTTGGTGCCCTTCGACATGCTGATGCTGTGGCTCGCCACCCACATCGACCGCGGGTTCGCCCGCCTCGCCGTCGACGCCTCCCTCGACACCGGCGTCCTCCACCGCGCCAAGGGCTGGGACGCCGCCACCCTCATCCGCGACGACTCCCTCGCCCGGCTCCTGACCCGCAAACTCCCCACCGACGAATCCGCCCCCGGCTTGTGGGAGTTCGGGATCCACGCTTACGGCCCGCACGCCGACGCACTCGCCGACACCATGGCCGACCTCGTCACCGCCTGGGACCGCAACGCCCGCAACACCAGCCCTCGGCTGACGGTGCACCCGCCCACGAGCGCCGACCGTGATCTGCCCGAGGGACATGTCCTGGACAAGGCATACAGCCGACTCGTCTTCACCTGGACGACCAGCACCACGCCCTGACCCCGGCCGAGACCACCATTTCCCGCAGCAAGTCAAAGGAGCACACGTGAAGTTGACGGTCATGAGCCAGAACGTGCAGTACGGGGCGTTCGAGGACGGCAGGTGGGAGGGCCTGGTTGAGATCATCCGTGACGTAGACCCGCAGCTGCTGTGCCTGCAGGAGGTCGACGCGCTGGCCGATCCCGAGCGGGCCGAGAGCATACGCAAGGCGCTGGGCATGGAGCTGGTGGTGGCGCCCTCGAAGTATCTGCCCACCGCCCTCGCGTGGGATCCGGCCGTTTGGGAATGGGCGGGTACCGAGACGAAGTACAGCCTGACCGAGATGCACCACGGTTACTGCACGCTGCAGCTCAGGCCGCTCGGGCTCGCTACCGACTGGCCGGTGCCGCTGGTCGCGATCAGCACACACCTCAACCCGTATTCGGCGCAGGCCGCCGCGGTCGAGGCCCAGCTTCTGTGTGCCCGCGCCTACCGACACGGCGGCATCGGCTTCATCGCCGGCGACATCAACCACATGCCGCTCGGCGACCCGGAGCCGGACTGGTCCCTTGTCCAGCCCTACAACCGCACCTCGCGCTGCCTGCGCCGCCAGCACCCCGACGACCCATGGCAGGGCAACCGCATCGTCGGCCAGACACTCCGCGACGGCGACTTCACCGATGTCGCCGCCCACCTGGCGGACCTCCACAGGGACCCGGAGCTGCTGCAGTCAACGGGCAGACATGGCCTACTCCGGGTGGACCAAGCCCATGTCACCCAGCCACTGGTCCCCGCGATCAGGGACTACTGCCGCGTGGACCCGAAGGAGTACGCGGATCACTTCGGCGTCGTCTTCACCCTGGACCTAGACCTCGTTGACCTCTCCCACATCCGCGACTTCACCTGACACCCCACCGGGGCCAACGCCCTCGTACGGCCCGAAGGTAGTACAAGGGCGCGTCTCTGGTGCAAACGGCGGCTCAGCGTGATCACCCTGTGGAACCGGTGGCCGCTGGTGGTCTCGTTGGCGTACGTGAGATAGGCGCTGCCCAGTTTGAGGGCGTTGAGGGTTTGGTACATGCGCCGGTAACCGAGCAGGTCCCAGAAATTGCACTCCAATGCCAGGATGTCCGCCTCAAGGCCATTGAGGAACGCGACCTGCCTGGGCCATCGGTCGCCGACGACCCCGAGACCGAGTCGTCATGGCCGCCGAACAGGGTGTTGAACGTGACGACTCGGATCGTGGTCACTTCTGGCCTCCCAGAGGGATCGTGGCCAGCCGTTCCCAGGTCACGGTTTTCGATTGCTCGCCTGTCTGTGCGGTCACATCGACGAGATGGACTGCGTTGATGTGCAGAGGGGCGTGGCTTGGGCGGACGCGGCGCAGAATGCGCTGGGCTGCGTCGGAGTCGGCCTCGGCGTGTGACGGTAGCGTCGGATATTGAATCTCTCGGAATGCCCGGATTTTCGTCATGTTTTGCCCTTCGGATCATCCGTGCTTACCGATTGTCGGGAGACCGCCCGACACCGTTCGTACGCTGCGCCCGCGACGGGCCGGATCGCCCCGGCCGGACCGTACCCAACTCGCCTGCTCTGGAGGCGCGTTCACTCACAGAAGGCTACGAGTAGTCTCGCGTTTCGCGTGTCCCCTTCTTGTCGGCGATGGCCCATACCCGGGCCAAGGGACAGGACGTTGAGGCGAGCGAAAACATTTGATCGTTCGCTCGTAGTAGTGCTGAGCCCTTCTCCCTCTCTACGGCCCTGTTGTCGGGAGGTCAGCAGCAGTGGCCACCGGATGCTTGTTGCGGGTCGGTGGCCTGGACGGCCTGCGGTGCGTCGTCTGGCGCGTTGGCCGTGGGCTGCCTGGTGGCCCCGGAACGACGGTGGTGCCGGAGCATGAGGGCAGCCACGGTGAGAACGGCGGCTGCTGCGAGCAGGGCGATGACGATGGTGTGGGCCTGGACCCAGGTGGAGACGGTGGCGGAGAAGCGGGCCAAGGCGCCCGAACTGCCGGCGGTGGCCGTGGCACCGGTGACGGCCGGGTACCAGTACCAGGCGAGGTAGGCGCCGGTGGCGACGAGGACGGCGGCGGTGATGCGGGGGCCGTATCGGGCGAGCGCCGTGACGCGCCTGGTGAGAGCGGTCCCGGCCACTGCGGTGGTGATGGCGACCAGCAGCAGGACGGTGGCGGAGTCGACGGCGTACGCGGCGAACACGAGGAGCAGTCCGGCGTAGCTGGCGGTGGCTTGGGCCTGGGCGATGACGGCGAGCAGCACACCGAAGGTGCACGACAGGGACGCGGCGGCGTAGCCGATGCCGAAGACGAGCATGCGGCGCGCGGTGGGCGGGGCTTCGGCCGCCCGGACGGGGAGACCGGGCAGCCGAAGGGGCAGGGAGCGGCCGGTGAGCATGACCAGGCCGAGCAGTCCCAGGACGATGCCGGTGGCCAGGCCGAGCCAGGGGGCGGCCTGGATCAGGGTGCGGGCCCCGGCGCTGACGACCAGCCCGGCTGCGGCGAGGGTGCCGGCGAAGCCCAGGGTGAGGGCCGCGCCGGAGCGCAGGGCGCGGGCGAGGCGCACCGGGAGTGGTGAGGTGCCGGCGTCGCCGAGGGTGTAGGTGATCCAGGCGGGCAGCAGGGCGAACCCGCAGGGGTTGACCGGGGCGGTCATCCCGGCGGCGAAGGCCAGAGCGAGCAGGCCGGTCACCTGGCGCCCGCCTTCTTGAGGGCGGCCTGGATCGCCTCCGGCCCGGGGTCGGTGGCCCGGTAGGTGACCTTGCCGGAGGGGTCGACAACGATCAGCGTGGACAGCGTCGCGACCTTGTACTTCTGGGCGAGGGCGGCGCCCTTGTCGATGGCGGTGGGCAGTTCGGGGGCCTTGATGTAGTCGAGGAACTGCCGGATCGTCTGGGGCGATTCGCCGGGGTCCATGTCCACGGCGAGCACGCCTGCCTTGCCGTTCAGCGCCTTGCCCGCCTTGGCCAGGGACTTGGCGCCGGTGGCGCATTCGCCGCAGCCGACGGAGAAGAAGAACAGGGCGGTCGGCTTGTCCCCGGGCACCGTGATCTTCTCGTCGCCGATGGTGGCCACCTCGGTGCCCTTCTGGGTCCCGGAGTTCTGGCCGGTGCCGGCGGAGGCGGGCTTGGTGGTCGAGGTGACTTCGGTGCCGCAGGCCGCCGCGCCCGCGGCAACCACGGCGGTCACGGCGAGAGCGACGAGTGCGCGGCGCGGGCGGCGACGGGGCGGATGCGTCGTCATCGGTTGTGCGGGCCTTCCTGGTCGGCCGGGGTCTGCGAGCGTTCCCGGTCGGCGGGGGCCTGGAGCGATCCGGCGGGTGGGCAGCAGGCGTCGCGGCCCGAGCGGCGGCGACGCACGATCGCGGTGATCGCGGCGGCCACCAGCACGACGGCAGCGGCGATCAGCCAGGGGTTGCCCAGGGCTCCGCCGATTCCGGCGAGCGCGCCACCGGCGATCAGCACGGGCAGGGCGCAGCAGGCGATCATCAGCAGGGCGATGCCGATCCCGGCCGCGGCCGTGCCCGCGCCGGAGGAGTCCTTGTTACGGCCGGGGGGCCGGTGGGTGGCAGGCATGGGCGGGATTCTCCTTGCGACTGTCAGTCCTGGTGGCGAGGGATGCGGGTGCAGCAGGTCAGGGCGGTGGCGTTGTCCGCGGCCAGCGAGCGGGCCAGCACGACTAGGTCGGCCACGCGCGGGTCGCCGACGGAGTAGCGCAGCTTCTTGCCGTCCCGCCGGGCGGTCACGTACCCGCAGTCCACGAGGCAGGACAGGTGCACCGACACGCGCGGCTGGGAGATTCCCGCGTGCTCGACGCAGTCGGCGCTGGTGCGTTCCCCGGCGAGGATGAACTCCAGGAGCTTCAGCCGGGTGGGGTCGGCCAGGGCGCGGAAGAACCGGGCGGTGGTGTCCAGGTGGGTGCACGCGACTTCGGCATCGGAGGCCGGGCCGGTGACGGTGCGGGCGGGGGTGGATGTCATGGGCGGGTGCCTTTCCACATGCAGCTATTCGCCTAACCGCATAGTATGGTGGCAGTCTGGTATTCGGCAAGCCGCATAGAAACGTGGGTTCGGCGCCCCGGCCCCGGCGTGAAGGAGGCAGCGCAGTGTCCGGTACGGAAACACGCTTTGATCTGGCGGTCATCGGTTCGGGAGGGGCGGCGTTCGCTGCCGCCATCGCCGCGCGTACCAAGGGCGCCTCGGTGGTGATGGTCGAGCGGGGAACCACCGGGGGCACGTGTGTGAACACCGGTTGCGTGCCCTCGAAGGCGCTGCTGGCCGCGGCCGGGGCTCGGCACGTGTCGCTCGCCCAGCCGTTCCCTGGCGTCGCGACCTCGGCCGGGCCGGTGGACTTTGCCGCTCTGATCGGCGGCAAGACGGCCCTGGTGGAGGAGATGCGGGCGGACAAGTATACGGGCCTGGCTGGGGAGTACGACTGGCCGATCCTGGCGGGCACCGCCCGCTTCGCGCCCGGACCGGTCCTTGAAGTGACCCTGAACGACGGCGGAACGACCACGGTCGAGGCCGCCCACTACCTGATCGCCACCGGCTCCGCGCCGTGGGCGCCGCCCATCGACGGCCTGGAGCAGGCCGGCTATCTGACCTCCACCACCGCCATGGAGCTGGACCGGCTGCCGGAGTCGATGATCGTGATCGGCGGCAACGCGGTCGGCTTGGAGCAGGCCCAGCTCTTCGCTCGCCTGGGCACCCAGGTCACCGTGGTGGAGGCGCTGGAACGGCTGGCCCCGTTCGAGGAGCCCGAGGTCTCCGCCGTGATCGAGGACGTCTTCCGCGGGGAGGGCGTAGGCGTGCACACCGCCGCCACCGTCACCGCCGTGCGCCGCGGCGAGCACGGTTACACCCTCATCGCCGCCCACGGCGGAAACGTCTTCCAGCTGACGGCCGAGCAGCTGCTGGTGGCCACCGGCCGCCGCCCCGTCACCGACGGCCTGGGCCTGGAGACGGTGGGGGTCAAGACCGGCGAGCGCGGCGAAATCATTGTCGATGAACACCTGCGCACGGGCAGCGAGCAAATCTGGGCCGCAGGCGACGTCACCGGCCACCCGCAGTTCGTCTACGTCGCCGCCGCCCACGGCACCCTCGTCGCCGACAACGCCCTCGACGGCGCCGAGCGGACGTTGGACTACCACCACCTGCCGCGGGTCACCTTCACCAGCCCGGCCGTCGCATCCGCCGGCCTCACCGACGCTCAGGCCGTCGAGCAGGGCTACGCCTGCGACTGCCGTGTACTGCCGCTGGCGTATGTGCCGCGGGCGCTGGTCGACCGCGACACCCGCGGTTTGATCAAACTCGTCGCCGAGGCCGGCACCGGCAGGCTGCTCGGCGCCCACGTCATCGCCGAGGGCGCCGGGGACGTGATCGCCACCGCCGTCTACGCCCTCGCCAACCGGATGACGGTGCGGCAGATGGCCGACCTGTGGTGCCCGTACCTGACCATGGCCGAGGGCCTGAAGCTGGCTGCCCAGACCTACACCCGCGACGTGGCCAAACTCTCCTGCTGCGCCTCCTGACCACGTCCCTGGCATGCGAGAGGAGCCGCCATGAAGACCGCAGCACCCATCCGGCTCGAAGACCTGGTCATCGCCCCCGCCGCCGGCTACCTGGCGACCAAGGCCATGGAACCGGTCAGCACCAAGCTGTACGAGCTGAAATCCGACGCCGACCGCCGACGCGAGGACGCCGCCCGGCCCGGCCCGGCCCGCCCTACCCGAAGGAGCGGCATAATACGGTGGCCCTACCCGAATCGGAGTACGGAGACAGCACTGTGTCGCACAGCCCCGCCACACTCAGCACCTCGGCTCACATGGCCTGCTTTGCAGGTGGACCCCAAGGCCAGTGGAAGGTCGAGAGTCTCACTGCCGTGACGGGACCGCCGCTAGCCCAGACACCTCGACTCGCCATCGTGGACGGACGGGCAGCTCTCCCGCCCGGGCAGACGTGGGCGCTGCGCGGCACGACCAGCAACATCCGCTACACCCATCGTACCGAGCTTGAACTGCTCACCGCCCGACAACCCACACTCGGGCGGCCGGAGGCAACCCGGGCGGCGCTCATCCCCATCCGCAAATCCCAGGCGTGGTGGGAACTCGCCCAAGACGAACGGCGGACCATCTTGGAGACCCGGTCCCATCACATCACGATCGGTCTGCGGTACCTGCCCGCCATCGCCCGACGGCTCTACCACTGTCGAGACCTCGGTGAGGAGTTCGACTTCCTGACCTGGTTCGAGTACGCCGACACCGACGGCGACCGGTTCGATACGCTGGTCGGCGAGCTACGAGAAACCGAGGAATGGTCCTACGTCGAACGAGAAGTCGACATTCGCCTACGACGGTGAGTAGAGAGCGGGCGTACTCAAGCATCAGAACAGGACCGTTGGTCATCGCCTGTAGGCCCTACCGCTGGTCCCGGTCGGCCGTAAGCGGCATAAACGGCGCGGTTACCGCATTCGATGTGAAACCATGTGGGAAACCCTGATCATCATCGTTTCCCGGGTACCGGGCGCTCGCATCGTGCAGGACCCGGTGCACCTCGTCATGTTCAGACGCTCGCAATGTCGACACGCTCTACGACCTTTCCGAACATCCCCGGGTTTCTGTCTTGAATTCTTTGCGGCCGTGGAAGACTAGGTCATCCACCCTGGGCACAGTCGATGTTCCTCGGCGTGGAATCGCCTACGCGGGAGCACCCGCTCGCATGAGGACAGAGCACTGAATTCGAGACAGAACCGGTTTTTGTAACCACCCAGCGGCACATGCGGCCGATGACCATCGGGCAGCTTTCCCAGCGCACCGACGTGCCGGTGAAGACGCTGCGTGAGTACACCGACCTCGGCCTGATCTACACCCTGGGCCGCAGCCCGGCCAACTACCGGCTGTCAACCGCGGACGCGTTGTGGTGCGTGCGGTGGATCGGCGAACTGCGTGGCCTGGGACTGACCGTGGCCGAGATCCGCGAGCTGACCACCGCCTACCTGGAGGACACCGGCCAGTCCTTCGGTCCCGCGCTCGCACAGCGGCTGCGGGCGGCCCGGGAGCGGCAGCTGGCCCGCATCGCCGCCGCCGAGCAGACCCTCGACCGGATCGACCGGTTCGAGAAGGCACACCGGGCCGAACTCGCGGACGGCGGCGGAAGCCGGGGCTGCTGGACAGGCGATCCGCGGTGCGGCGTTGGGGCTTGACCCTCACCCCGGGGGCAGACCCTACCGTCCGAAGCATCGGACGCATTCCGCACCGCGGAGAGAGAAGGGACATCTGCCGTGGACACCGACACTCAGCAGTTCGCCGACCGCTTCCTCGCCTCGCTGACCAGCTCGCCCGGGCTGCACATGTGGCTGGTACGGCCGCTGCAGACGCTCCTGGCCACCGGCGAGCCCGTCACCATCGCCTTGCTCGCCGCCCGGGCCGACCGCACCGAGGACGAGATCCGCACCGCGCTGGCTGGCATGCCGGACACCGAGTACGACGCCGCCGGCCGCATCATCGGATTCGGACTGACCTTCAACCCCACCCCGCACCGCTACGAGACGAACGGCCGCACCTTCTACACCTGGTGCGCGCTGGACACCCTGGCCTTCCCCGCCGTCCTGGGCCACACCGCGCACGTCACGTCCCCCTGCCGGGCCACCGGGGAGCCGGTCCGTCTCACCGTCACCCCCGACGGGCCCAGGGACGTGGAGCCGGCCACCGCTGTGGTCTCCCTGGTCGCACCGGACGCGCCGACCTCTGTCCGCGCCTTGTTCTGCAACCAGGTGCACTTCTTCGCCAGCGCCGAGGCCGCCAAGGACTGGCTCGCCCAGCACCCTGACGCCCGGGTGCTGCCCGTCGCCGATGCGTTTGAGATCGGACGGCCGGTCGTCGAGCAGATCCTGGCCGGCAGCGCCCCCGACGGCTGCTGCTGAGACCGCCCGAGGCGGAGGATGGCGCCTTCCGGTCGCCTGTCAGGCGAGAGCGGCAGCGCCGCCCGGCGGGTCCTCGGGCAGCGGAAGAGAGATGGCATCTTCGGGAGGACCGGGCTTGGGCCTGCGCGGCTCCCGCGTGCCTGAGCCGCCGGGCCCTGCGCCGCCGGGCCAGCCGCAGGTCGGAGCCAGCCGGATCACCCGCATGGTGGCGACGGCCCATACCAGGACGACGCCACCGGCCGCCGCTCCGGTGGGCAGCAGCAGCCCGGTAGCCATGCCTGCGGCCAGCAGTCCGGCCACGGCCGCCACGACCACCAGCAGCCAGCGGAAACAGCCGCGGTACGTCACCACTGTGCGGCCCGCCCGCATGATGCTGCGCGGTCCCTGCCATGCGGCGCACGGCTGCCGTCCGCAGCGCAGGCAGGACCCGCACCGCAGAGATGTGCTCGAACAGTGCTTGGCCACGGCGGCCTCCATCCCCAGCACCGAAATGGTCGCGAGGTCCAGACTGTGGCGGAACTGCCCCCGCACGCAACCGTCCTGAGCCGAAACTGGAGCAGAGGGTGCGGGGACGGCCTTGCCGGACAGGGCCAGCCGCGTCCGCGCGGCGCTGCCCGATCTGTGCCCAGCGAATTCGGCGTCCGGGACCATGGGTTGGCGTGCGGCCAGTGCGGTCTTTCCCATGCTCGCCTCGATCGCCGAACCCGGATCGCCCGGACGATATCGTTCCCAACTCGACTGCTGAGGACGCGGGTTCACTTCCAGAAGGCTACGGTGCATGGTCATGAAGCCGTTCGTGTTCCAGCATGCTCAGGACGTGTGGCTGTGCTGGCGGTGTTTCCCCGGTGCCGCCGTGACGGCCTCCGTGCGTCCGGGCTCATGCGGTGCCGCCGGCCGTGGTCTCGTCGTCATGCGCCGAGGAGACAAGGAATGTGGGAGAGCGGAGCAGTGGGAGGATTGCCAGCGTGACGGCACGAACCAGTGACATCGAGAAGGCTGCCGGTGTGCTGCGCGCCGGCGGCCTGGTGGCTCTCCCGACCGAGACCGTCTACGGTCTGGGCGCCAATGCCGAGGATCCCGCCGCTGTCTCGCGCATCTTCCAGGTCAAGGGGCGTCCGCCTTCCCACCCGCTGATCGTCCACATCGGTGGCGCGGAGCTGCTGGACGACTGGGTCCAGGACGTGCCGGCGACGGCGCGCCTGCTGGCCGAACACTTCTGGCCGGGGCCGCTCACGCTGGTCCTGCGGCGCGGGCAACGGGTGCCCCTCGAAGCGACCGGTGGTTTGGAGACGGTCGCCGTGCGGGTGCCCGACCACCCCGTCGCACTCGCGCTGCTGTCGGCCTTCGGCGGTGGTGTCACGGCCCCGTCCGCCAACCGCTTCGGCCAGGTCAGCCCCACCACGGCGGACGATGTCCGTGCCGAGCTCGGTGATGCCGTCGACTTCGTGCTGGACGGCGGCCCCTGCGCGGTCGGCGTCGAGTCCACCATCGTCGACGCCACAGGCGAGACCCTGACCATTCTGCGGCCCGGCGGGGTGACGCGTGAGGACCTCGAAGCGGTGCTGGGGTGCCCGCTCGCGGTCCCTGCGACCAGCCGGGTTCGGGTGCCGGGCCAGCATCCGTCGCACTACGCGCCGCGTGCTCGGGTCGTCCTGGTCGAGCCGGAGAAGGTGGTCGCCGAAGCGGAGCTGGCGCAGGAGCTGGGGCACCGGGTGGGCGTCTTTCTTCCTGCCGCCTTCGCTGGCGCTGAGGTGAAGGCGCACGCGGTGGTGGCGGTCCCCGGTTCGATGGCCGCCTATGCTCGCGGGCTGTACGGGTTCCTGCGCGAACTCGACCAGCGAGGGTGCGACCTCATCGTCGCTTCCTTGCCGGTGGAGGAGGGGCTAGGACTGGCGATCGCCAACCGGCTCCGCCGCGCCGCGGGGCCACGGCCCACCGTGTGACCAGTACCGGCGCTGCCCTTACTGCTCCCGGATGTGGGGGCCGGGCGTATTCCTGACGGATTCGGCTGGGCGCCCGCCGGTCTGGCAGGCCGGGCACAGCTCGTGCCGCCCGTCGTCGGTGACGACCGTTCCCCATCCCAGGCACACCTCGCAGCCCGCGGCCCGCGCCAGGTCGGCGCGGGGGGCGGTGCTGGGCGCGGGGTCGGCTCCGTGAGCCATCGGGCGGTGCCCTTCCGGGGTGATCGAGCGGTGAATCCGGTGGGTTCCCCATCCACGTATACGGGTCTCCTGCGACCGGGGCAAATCACGCCGGGGCAGCCATGGCCGGGGCAGTCAGGATGCGGCGGGGACCGCCGCGTCGAGGCCGCGAGAGGCGACGAGCTGTGCACTGCCGTCGGCCAGCCGGTAGGACAGCCCCACCACACCGAGACTGCCGGCGGCCACCCGCTCGGCCAGGACACGGGAGCGTTCCAGCAGCAGGTCCACGGTGTGCTCGATGTGCTCGGCCAGGATCTCGTCGGCCTGGTCGCGTCCCGCGGCGCGGGCTGCCAGCACGCTCGGGGTCACCCGCTCGACAACGTCACGGACGAAGCCGCCGGGCACCCTGCCACCGTCGGCTGCGGCACAGGCGGCTGCGATGGCCCCGCACGAGTCGTGGCCGAGCACGACGACGAGCGGGGCGTCGAGCACGCTCACGCCGTACTCGATGGAACCGAGGACTTCCGCACCAGCGACATGCCCGGCGGTGCGCACCACGAACAGGTCGCCCAGGCCGCGGTCGAAGATAATCTCGGCGGCCAGCCTGGAGTCGGAGCACCCGAACAGCACGGCGAAGGGCTGCTGGGCCGGTGCGATCTCGGTGCGGCGTATGGCGTCCTGGTTCGGGTGCTCGGGGGCGCCTGAGACAAAGCGCTGGTTACCGGCCATGAGCAGCTCGAAGGCGTCGCGGGGCGTCGGGTTCTGGATCTCGGTCATGGCGGCAGCCTACGAGCCGGCACCAGCCGTCGCATCGCCTGGTCCCGCCGGAGCTCGCCGGATCGGGCCACGCTGACGGCCTTGTCATCACCCCAAGGCGCCGGGCGAGGGCGGCCTCGGTGCATAACCTCAGTGCGCGACGGTGCCGCCCCGCCCCGTACGGCGACCGGTCCAGAACGCTCCGTTCGTCGTCCACACCCGCACAACGAGCCAGGCATTGCCCGCGCTGTCGGCCGAACGAGGGCGGACCGCCCGGGATCACTCGCCTCCTCTCCGTTTTGGGCCTGAGCCAGCAGCTGGGCCACCACATCCTTCGTGCCGTCCTCGGTCTGCTCAGCGAGCACGTCGGTCACCTCGTCGCTCGTGCCGTTGAGAACCTGCTGGGTGAGGCGTTCCATCAGATCGGGGGCGGCGCCGTTGCCGGGGCCGGTGAGGTCGACCCGGTTCGGCCGGCGCGGGGCGATGATCTCCGGCCCGGCCGGTGCCTCGGCCGCCTCGGCTTCGGCGAGGGCCCGGTACAGCGAGGCGACGGACGGGTGACGCCCTGCGTTCTCGCCCGTCTTGATCGTCAGCTTCTTCGCGATCTCCGGTACAGGGACACCGCGGTCCTTCAGCGCGCGGGCGAAGACGAGCATGAGAATCTGCGTATGCCGCCCTGGCCCTCACTCGCCCGCCGAAGGAAGATCCTCGCGGTCCCGGCCGGTGAACACCTCCAGCAGGGCCCTGACGGGCAGGTGGGCCTCCGCCGGACGACGCAGCCTCCCGTCCAGACCGCCGTCCGCGGCGTGGGTCTGCCGGAACTGGACGGCCTTCTCACTGGTCGCGGGATGGAGCTTCACCGGCAGCACGACCAGACCGAAGACGATCGAGCCACTCCATACGGCCTGCACCGGTTCCCTGCTGTCCATGTCGCCGCCTTCCGACGGCGGCACGCAGGACGCACGGCGGACTACACCGGTCGCCCAGGCGCCTGGGCTCAGGATGATCTTGAAGCCCTGACCGCCCGGCTACCGAGCTCACCGAGGTGAACGACTCCTATGAGTGGAGCCGGTGGAAACGCGCAGGCTCAGCGCTGGTCGCCGATCGTCCGCAAGCGGAAACGGAGGTGTCCCGCGCGCCGGCGGTATGCGGCGCGCGGGACACGGCGTCAGTGATCGTGCTCGTGGTCCGAGTCGTCGTCGAGCTCGCTGCCGACGGCCCAGACCTCCCAGTCGTCGTTGGACAGCGTCTGGCCGTAGGTGTCGGTGGCCTTGGTGATGACGAAGGGCAGTTCGTCATCGGAGCAGCGGGGTTCGCTGCCGTCGCAGGGCGGGTTGTCCGAGTGCAGGGCGCGGTCCAGGGTCACGCGGGCGGTGCGGCCGCCGTTGGTCAGCGCCACGCTGGTGGCTTCGTGCGAGTGCGGCACGTCCCAGTCGTAGTGCCGGGCGTGGAACACGCGTGTCGCCAGGTCGGTGTTCTTGGCTGCCAGCGGGTTGCTGAAGGTGGCCTCGACGGTCTTGGCGTCGAGCACGGTGACCGTCTGGAGCCGGAACGCCGGCGGGGTGGCCGCCTCGGCTGCGGTGACAAGGCCCGCGCCGAGCAGGAGCGGGGGAAGCGCGATGAGCGCCACGCGCTTGAGCGGTGAGAGGGTGCGCATGCGGATGTCTTTCCTTGGTTTCGGGAGTGAACAGCCCCGGGCGCCTCGGCGCCGGGGAGACAAGGGGGGCTTCCGGTCAGGTCTGCCGGTTGAGGAAGCCGATGACGGTGGCTCCCCACCAGCAGACCTGGGAGACGAGTGCGGTGGTGGCGCCCCAGACCAGGAGCCGCTCGGGGAGGGGGGTGGAGGCGTGCTGGGCCATGCGTCTGTTCAGGAGCCCGGCCTGCAGCCCGTTCAGGGTGAGGGCGAGGACCAGCGCCAGCTTGGTGCGGGTGATGGTGGAGGCCAGGTCGGGGCTGAGCATCACCCCGCTGACGACGAGCCCGGCCAGTCCTGCCCATATCGGGACGTGCAGGCGGGCGGTGCCGGCGAGTGCATCGTGCAGGGTGCACCGTCGTGTCATCCACAGCAGCCCGTAGTAATCGGCCACCAGGACTGCGCCGAACCCGAGTACGAGGGAGGCCAGGTGAACGAACAGGGCCGCGGTGTGCAGGGAAGCGTCCACGCGCAGGTGCTGGGAGATCCACGCACACGCCACCAGGGACAGGCATGCCATCAACGCGGCCGCAGCGACCGTCCACCAGGAGTCGTACAGTCCCAGCGGCCGGTCCTGCCCACCGTCGGACAGCGAAGACGCCGGCAGGGTGGACACCGACGGCTTCGAAGGCAGAGCTGACACTGACGTCTCCTTATGAGCAGCTTACTTAGGTAAGGCTTACCTTCTTCAAGGTCTGGTCGATGCGATGCCACGCCGTGATGCATCCGAGATCTGACGCGATCGAACAGACACGGCCGGCACGCTGAGATGCCCTGCCCGGGAGCACACGCCAACGCCCCCCAGTGATGCGTCTCCTCGGGCAGAGAACATGGTTGGCCGAGGCTCACCGGCGATGGCGAGTCAGGTCAGGGCGTGGGGGGGCGCACTCAGAGTGCGGGTGCAGGAAGACCGACCGAGACGTCCGGTGGCCGGGGATCGTTGGCAACGATCCTCAGGGCTGTTGAGCGCGCTCCTCGGTGAACAGCAGGGGAGGCCGTCCCGTCAGCGGACCAGGACTGGGACCTGCGGCGCACCCGCGGACAGGGCCGACTTCATCAGCGACAGCGGCGCTGTCATGGCTGGGGAAAGAGCGGTGAGACATGTGGACTGCGCCACGGCCGACCTCCTTGGGGAACACGCGTCCCGTTCGACGGAGCATGTACGACAACGTGGGGTCTGACTCACCGTCGGCCGCCACCCTCATGGGGATGCGGCCTCGGCATACAGTGGCGCGACCGTGCCGGACTCTCACCGGACTTCCGCACGTTGTCATGTGAACGCCGAGAAGGTACCGCTGGGCGCTGCTTTCAGCCAAGGGCGCACGGCAGCGCCATTCATCACACTGATGAGGCGGTGCGCCCCTGGGCCAGCCAGCACGACGCGGCCACGCGGTGACGCCGCGCAGACGCACCCGCACCTGATGTGATCTTCCTCCCATCACGGGCTGGGGACGCCTCCTGTCGGCAGTTTCGCTACCGAGCCCGCCTATGGTCCTGAAGCGTGATTTCAGGCCAGGTCCGTCGCGGCCACCACACGGGAGCGTTGCTGATGGCAACGCTCTTCGCGGTGGTGCTTGCCATATTCGCGATGCACGCCCTGACCACACATCACCAAGCCCACAGCTGCCACGCCGCCGCGTTGCCGCTCACCGACGCCGGGGACCAGACTCAGCACGCTCACACGGCCGTCGCCCCCGGTGAAGTCACCAGAACACCGGACGGCCCGGACGACGCATCCCCCTGCGATCACGGCGGAGCCGGAGACAGCTGCCTGGCGCTGCTGGGCATTGTCGCCGCCCTGCTCGCGTTCGCCCTCAGGCGCGGGGTCTCCAACCGCGTTCTCTGCATGCTCCGCCGATGGGCAGCACCCGCGCACCGCTGGATCAGCCGCACCGGCGACCCACCGTGCCTACACCGACTTTCGATCCTGCGCTGCTGAGAGCTGCACCAGCGTGACGCCGACACCACTGGTGTCGGCGCGGCTTCTGCCTGCTCTCACATACCAAGATCTGAAAGGCCCTACCCGCATGACCACCGTTCTCCAGCCCGAGCGCCACCAGACTCCCCCCTCGAGACATCGCCGCCCCACCTTCGACAAGAAGTCACTCCCGGCTCGCTACAGCGGCCAGATGCTCTACTTCATGGGCGCCGCCCTCATCGCCGGCGCCGTCGTCCACTACCCGATCAATCCGTCGCTGTACACGATCATCTGCGTCGTCGGTGCCTTCGTGTTCCTCCTCGGCACCATCGTCAACGAGTTCGTGCTGGCAGACGAGCGTCCGGTGCTGAGCCGGGCAGTCTCGCTGGTCGCGTTCTCCCTGTTGCTGTCCTTCGGTGTCGGCCTGGTCGGCGGCGGCATCCAGCACTTCGAGCAGTTCCCCGAGCGCAGCGCCTGGATGACTCCCATCGGCCTGCTCATGTCGTACGTCGCGTTCGTCGCCAAGGACTCCAAGGGCCGCTGGCGGCACCTCGTCAGCCCGTTCGCGGCCAGTGTCGTCGTCCTCTCGGCCCTCACCTGGCTGGGCATGATGGCCCTCGCCGGCACCATCAGCTCCGATGGCCACAGTCACGACCACGGCTCCACGACCCAGACCCCCGCGGAGCAGGACCAGCCCTCAGCAGAGCAGGACCAGGCTCCCGCCGAGCAGGACCAGCCGGCCGAGGCACCCGCTGAGCCGGCAGAGGATGGTCATACGTCCCATAGCCACTGACCCCGGTCCGGCACCTCGTAGCCGTTCTCGCGGGCCTACGCGTGGACCAAGCTGGTCTCGTACCCGCTCATTGCGCTTGCCGTCGGTGGGCTCGGGATGCGGCGTGCTCTTGCGAGCACGCCGCTCGGCGAGGCGTTCCTCCAGCCGGTTCGTCTCGCTGGTGCCTCCCCAGCTCACCTCGGCGGGTGCGGCCCTTGACCAAGTACCTGGCCTGGTCGGCTGCCTTGCGACCCGCCGGCGCGTCTTCCGTGGCGCAGGCCACGCGGAGACCAAGGCTTCCCGCACAGTGCGCCGATGCTGTACTTGCGCGCGAGAGCGCGTACCGACAACCCCTCCGCGGGAGCACGGCGGCTGGCCGCCTACCCCTCACGGCTTGCCCCTTCCGCTGTTTCCAGCGCCGGAGCGGTCCGGGGACCGGGGCTGTTCTCGATGATCTGGCACACCACGGCGTTGCCGCCGGCCCGGCGGGCCTGGTCGGCCGTGCGGCGGGCGCGGACCAGCACCCGGCGCAACTGCCGCAGCTCGGCCATGGTGCGGTCGATCTGCTCGATGTGGGTGTCCAGCAGCTGCGTGACCCGCCCGCACGGCTGCGCACCGCCGCGCTGCAAGGCGAGGATGTCGCCCACCTCGGCGAGGGTCAGGCCAAGGGTCTTGGCCTGGCGGATGAACCGCAGCACGGCGATGTCGTCGGCCGTGAACAGCCGGTAGCCGACCTCGGTGCGCTCTGCGGGCGGCAACAGCCCCCTCTCCTCCCAGGTGCGGATGGCCTTGCGGGTCACCCCGGCCTGCTCGGCAGCCTGGCTGACGGTGAAAACGTGCTGGTCAGCGATGGGCATGAAGTTCTCCAGCGGCTCTGTTGGGAATCGGTTCCCTCCCAGTCTTGACCTGGCCCTTGGGGCCAGGTTCTAGCGTCGCAGCATGAGGCGGGAAATGCGCTAAGGGCCTCCGGTCCAGGACAGCAAGGAGCCGGTCATGACCGAGCGGATGGTGCTGACAGTGCAGGGCATGGACTGCGCCGGGTGCGAGAAGCGGCTGACGGCCACCGTGCGGCGCCTGGACGGCGTCCGCGACGCGGCGGCCGACCACACCACAGGGGTCCTGGAGGTCGAACTGGGGCCGGAGGCGGACCGTGGCGCTGTGACCGCCCGGGTGGCCGAGGCCGGCTACACCGTCACCGATCAGGAGCCGCGGTCATGACCACGACGGTGGATCAGACCCCGGACTGGGCTGCCGAGCCCAGCAATCTGCCGGGACACGCCCGGGTACGGGCGCGGATCGCGGGGCTGCACTGCTCGCTGTGCACCGGCACGATCGAGAAAGCGTTGGGGCGGCAGCCGGGGGTGGCGAAGGTTGCGGTGAGCCTGACCCATGAGCAGGCCCTGGTCGACTACGACCCGGACAAGATCAGCGGTGCCGAGATCCTGACGACGCTGCGGGACATCGGCTACGACCTGTACGACCCGCGCAAACTGCGGCCCTTCGAGGAGGAAGAGGCCCAGCTGGTACACGAGGGGATACGGCTGCTGGCCGCGGTCGCCGCCAGCCTGACCGCCATCGCCCTGGTGGCCGCAGCCGGTCTGGTCGGGGCGCTGGTCTCCGCCTCGGTGGTGGCGCTGATGGTTCCGGTCGCGGCGGCGATCCTGCGGCCCGCCGGCTGGCCCCGCGCCTTGCTGGGCACGCTCGGGATCGTCGCCCCCGGCGCGGCGGCGCTCGCGGCCCGGGCCACCGGGGCGCTGGGCGAGGCGGCAACCGGCTGGATCACCGGCGCGCTGGCCCTGGTGATGATGGCGGTGGTCACGCCGCACTTCGCTTGGATGGCCTTCCAGTCCGCGCGGCGCGGGATCCTCAACCAGCACGTGTTGCTGGAGGTCGGCGCGCTGGCCGGCCTGGCCGGCGGGATCATCGGCCTGACCGGGGTGCTGCCGGACTATCCGACGGCGGCGTTCTTCGCCGTCACCGTGCTGATCACCACCTACCACACCTTCTCCGAGTGGCTGTCGCTGCTGGTCAAGACCCGCTCCAGCCAGGCGGTCAAGAAGCTGCTCGACCTGCGCCCGGACACCGCCCGCGTGGTCCGCGAAGGAACCGAGACCGAACTCGACCTGGACCAGGTCGCCGTCGGGGAGCGGGTACGGATCCGGCCCGGCGAGCGCGTCCCGGTCGACGGCCTCGTCCAGTCGGGATATTCCGCACTGGACCTGTCGATGGTCACCGGCGAGCCGGTGCCCGTCGAGCGCGGACCCGGCGACGAGGTGATCGGCGGGTCGGTCAACGGCACCGGCACCCTGCTGGTGAAGGTCACCCGCAGCGGCGAGGAGACCTTCCTAGCCCAGATCATCCGGCACGTCGAGGACGCCCGGGCGCTCAAGCCCGGCATCCTGCACCTAGGGCCTGTTCTGAGTTGAGATCACGGGAGGGCTGGCAGGCTGCGTAGCCAGAGGATGGAGC
>NZ_VTHJ01000052.1:0-37628 GCF_008386495.1 Streptomyces tailanensis
GAACTCGGCATCCCGGTCATCGCCGTCGACCCCGCCTACACCTCCCGCTGGGGCGCCCACCACTGGCACAAACCCCTCACCACCAAGAACAGGAAACCCACTCGCCACCACGCGGCAGCGGTGGCGATCGGAAGGCGCGCCCTGGGGCACCCGATCCGGCGACGGACGGCACCGCCCCCGCACGACCAGAGCGATCGTGCGGGGCATCGGACCGTCCAGGCCAGACCGGACACCCCGGGGCGTGAGGGAAACCGCCCCCGTATCCCCGGACCACGGACACGATCCGTACGCGCCGGACGCGGAGCGAACGCGGTCGACCAGAACGCCCAACACCGTTCGGGGCGTTCGGCTGAGCACGGGCCCTGGCAACAGGACTCACTCCCGCTCAGTCTTTAGGAACGGTCAGTCCTGGTCCTTACCGATGTGGAAGTCCTGCCAGTGGGTTCCGTCGGCCGATATTCGGCAGTGGCCGCCGCCGAAGCTGTCGCACCAGAGCCAGCCGATCGGTGTCTGCTCGACGGAGCCGGCCGGGCCTCGGGACCGGACGACGCGGTGGAACGTGCGGGCCCGGTCGGCGCTGAGCCAGGCGCCGGACTCGCCGTACACGGTGAGGCTGCCGTCGTCGGCGATGAGGAGGCTCAGGACCGACAGGGGCTCGACTCCCTTGCGGTAGCGCCAGATCCGGGTCCAGGTCTCTCCCCCGTCGGTGCTGGCGTGGAGGGCCAGCAGACCGTTCTTCACGCCCTCGTGGCTGGGCAGTTGGCCGGACTGGACCGCGTACAGCTCGCCCCCGCCCGCCACCACCCAGGGGTTCCAGCCGTCCTTGGCGGTGCCGGGCATACGCGTCGTACGCCAGGTGCGGCCCCGGTCCTCGCTGAGGGCAAGGGTGGGCAGGCCGGAGGCGGGGGCCTCGCCCGCCACGAACAAGGTGTCCGACCCGCCCGGCACCAGTGCGAGGTCGCCAGCGGGATGTACGAGGCCCTTCAGAGGTGGCCGGCTGTCCAGGATTCGGTGTTCGCCCGTGTCCGGCATGACGACGAGCAGTCTGTTGCGGAGACACGAGTTGAGATCGGCGGGGTCCGGCTCCACGCATTCCTCTGTCAGGGCCGCGCCCTTCGGCACGGTCGCCGCAGTGCCCGTCGGCTTCGTCGTACCGGACTTCCAGGTGCGGCCGCCGTCGCCGGTGAACCAGGTGCGGTCGGGCCCGCCGCGGAATGCCCTGCCCTCCGCTATCAGGGCGCGGTCCGGGCCCAGTACGGTCAGGCCCGCGGTGATGCCGAGGTCGCCCGTGATGTCCGGCAGCGGGGAGGTGACCCGGCGCCACTCCCCCGCACCGGCGACGAGCGCGGCGACGTGCTGTCGGCAGCGGGTCCGGGTGCACTCCGCCCGGAGGGTGAAGCCGCTGCCGTCCGCCGCGAAGGCGACGGTGTGGGAGGCGCCGGGGAGGGCGGTGGTGGAGGGAATGCGGGGAGGAGGTGGGGTCGCGCCCGACCTCTGATGCGATGGCTCGCTCGTGCCGCACGCCGACACGACGAGAAGGACCATCAGCGCCACTACGGCCAAGGTGCACTGCAATCGACGTACGTTCATGGATCCCCCGATCCGCGATGACCTGCTGCTATTTCTGGTACACCGCGGAACGCGCTCGGGTTCCCACTCCCGCCCTATTACTTGCTCAGCCGCCCGAACCGCCGTACCGCCAGCGGGAAGAAGACCGCCAGCAGGGCCAGCGGCCACACGATGGCGGCCCAGGTGTGGCCGGGGGCGCCGCCGGGGGCGCCGAAGAGGTCCCGGACGGCGGTGGCGGTGTGGGACATCGGGTTCCACTCGACCACCGTGCCGAGCCAGCCGGGCATGGTCTCGGGGGTGGCGAACGCGTTGGACAGGAAGCCGACCGGCCAGACCAGGATCTGTACCGCCGTCACGAGCTCGGGTTTCCCGGCCACCATCGCCAGGTGGATGCCGATCCACAGCATGGCGAAGCGGAAGAACAGGAGCAGCCCCACGGCCCCGAGGAAGCCGCCAGGGCTGCCGTGCGCGCGCCAGCCGAGCGCGTACGCGACGCCGATGAGGACGGCGAGGCCCAGCGCCGACTGGAGCATGTCCGCGATCGAACGGCCCACGAGGACCGCCCCGTTGGTCATCGGCATGGAGCGAAAACGGTCGATGACCCCTTTGTTGAGGTCCTGGGTGACGGCGAGCAGGGTGCCCTCCAGGCCGAAGGCCATGGTGAGCGCCAGCATGCCGGGGACCAGGTAGTCGAGGTAGTCGCCGGTCACCCCGCGGCCGCCGCCGACCAGGTAGCCGAACATCAGCAGCAGCATCACCGGGAAGACGAGACCGACGAGCAACTGCACCGGTTGCCGCGCCCAGTGGGCGAGTTCGCGACGGGTCATGGTCCAGGAATCGGTCAGCGCGTACGTACTCACACGGCCTCCTTCACGCGGGGGTCTGAAGCCCTCTCATCGCCGGTGAGATGCAGGAACACCTCGTCCAGCGTCGGGCGGCGCAGGGCGATGTCCTCGGCCTCGATCCCGGTCTCCTCCAGTGCGCGTACGACGGAGGAGAGGGCGGTCATGCGGTCGGTGACCGGGGCACTGAGGAGGCGGCGGTCGGCGTCCACCGTGACGGCGTCCTCGGGTACGGGCAACAGGGCGACGGCGGCGCCGAGTTGGTCGGCGTCTCGCAGGGTCACGTCGATGCGGTCGGCGCCGGTCAGGCTCTTCAGCTGGTCGGCGGTGCCGTCGGCGATGACGCGGCCGCCGTCGACGACCGCGATGCGGTCGGCGAGCTGGTCGGCCTCCTCCAGGTACTGGGTGGTGAGCAGCACCGTCGTACCGCCGCCGACCAGGGAGCGTACGGAGTCCCAGACCTCGGCGCGGCCGCGGGGGTCGAGGCCGGTCGTCGGCTCGTCCAGGAAGAGCACCTCCGGTTCGCTGATCAGGGAGGCAGCGAGGTCGAGGCGGCGCCGCATGCCGCCGCTGTACTGCTTGACCGGCTTGCGGCCGGTGCCGGCGAGGCCGAAGCGCTCCAGGAGTTCATCGGCCCGCACGCGCGCGTGGCGGGTGCCCAGGTGGTAGAGGCGGCCGAACATCTCCAGGTTCTGCCGGCCGCCGAGTTCCTCGTCGAGTGCGGCGTGCTGGCCGAGCAGGCCGATGCGGAAGCGCACCTCACGCGCGTGGGTCAGCACGTCGCGTCCCGCCACCTCGACCCGGCCCGCGTCGGGTCGCAGGAGGGTCGAGAGGATACGGACCAGGGTCGTCTTGCCCGCGCCGTTGGGGCCCAGCACCCCGTGGACCGTGCCGCGGGTGACCTGGAGGTCGAGTCCGTCGAGGGCGACCTTGCCGCCCTTGCCGCCGTACTTCTTGCGCACTCCTTCGACAGTGATCGCTGGATCGGCCATGAGCACCCCCTTCACTAGTCAAACTTGACTACTGACTGCGAAGGTAACCGGGGTTCGCCAGCTAGTCAAACTTGATTAACGGTCGTCCTCTGGATGCCGGTCCCCCGTCGCGTACGGGTTCTCCTGGTCCTCCCCCAGGACGCCGATGAACGGCTCGCCCTCACCGGCGAAGGTGTAGGCGCCGCCACGGATGCGCTCGATGAGGCCGCGAGTCCACTGGGCGCCGGTGTCGGCTGAGGTGACCCAGAAGTTCATGATCTCGCCGATGTGGCCGAGCTGGGCGGGGCCTTCCTCGGGCGTGTAGTACTCGGTGACGGATTTGCGCCACTCCTCGATGGTCCGCACGCGCTCTTCGAGGAGTTCGAGGACCTCCTCGCGGTCGAGGTCGACCATGAAGCCGAGCGCGGCGGAGAGCACGTCCGGCTTCTGGTCGTAGGCGGTGAGGGACTCACGCAGCAGCTTGCGGAACTCCTCGGCGCCCTGCTCCGTGATCTCGTACTCGGCGCGCGGCGGTCCGCCGGCGGTGGACGGGGCGATCTCGTGCGCGTGCAGCAGGCCCTGTTTCGCCATCTGTTTCAGGGCGTGGTAGATCGAGCCGGGCTTGGCGTTGGACCACTCGTGCGCGCCCCAGTACTCCAGGTCGTTGCGCACCTGGTAACCGTGGGCCCGCCCATGCTGGCGCACGGCGCCGAGCACGAGGAGACGGATCGCTGACATGGGGTCCAGGTTAGGCCGCGGACACCATGTCTCGGCACGCCGCCCCAGGTCGCGGACGGGCTCAGGTCAAGCGTCGGTACGGGCGGCGACGCCCGGCACGCGTTGAGCACCGCAGGCTCCCACAACACCCAGCCAGGTCACTCGCCCCTCCCCGCCGCGTCGAGCAGGGCGCGGCGGGCCTCGTCATGCGGTAGGGAAGGCTCAGCCCGCCCGAGGGCGCGATCACGCTCCAGGCGGGCGAGCACGAGAGCGTCCTCAAGGTTTGCCGGCTCAGCGGGAGAGATGAGGCCGGCGACCGGAATGCCACGGTCGGTCAGGTGATGCGCTCGTGCTGGGCGGCTCGGCGGACGAGTCCCCCGAGTTCGCCCTGCGCCTCCGCGAGGGGATACGTGGCAGACATGCACCCAGTGTGCACGGGGCGCATGCCTGACGATGTACGGTCCGGGCGCCCGGGACGGGACCGGCGGCCGTCAGAACGGGAAGAAGCTTCGGCCGTGCTGGACCGAGATCCACTTCTGGGTGGTGAAGGCGTCGACTGTGGTTTCGCCGTTGAGGCGGCCGATGCCGGAGTGCTTTTCGCCGCCGAAGGGGACGAGGGGCTCGTCATGGACGGTGCCGTCGTTGACGTGGAACATTCCGGTGTCGATCTGCTTGGCGAAGTTGACGCCGCGCTCGATGTCACCGGTGTGGACGGCGCCGCTGAGGCCGTACGGGGTGTCGTTGACGATACGGACGGCCTCCTCCTCGCCGTCGAAGGGGATGAGGAAGGCGACGGGGCCGAAGACCTCCTGCTGGAGGAGGGCGGAGTCGGCCGGGACGTCGGTGAGGACGGACGGCTCGACCAGGTTGTCGGTCGTGGTGCCGTGGACGAGTGCCGTGGCGCCCTCCGCGATCGCCTGCTCGACGACGGCCGAGAGGGAGTCGGCCTGGGAGGAGTTGATGACCGGGCCGATGACCGTCTGCGGGTCGCGCGGGTCGCCGACCTTCAGGGTCTTCACCTTGGCCACGAACTTCTCGGTGAACTCGGCCTGGATCGAGCGGTCGACCAGGACCCGGTTGGCGGCCATGCAGACCTGGCCCTGGTGGACGTACCGCGAGAAGACGGCGGCGTCGACGGCGTAGTCGACGTCCGCGTCGTCCAGGACCACCAGCGCGCTGTTGCCGCCCAGTTCGAGGATCGAGCGCTTGAAGTGCGAGGCGCAGACGGTGGCGACGTGGCGGCCGACCTTGTCGGAGCCGGTGAAGGAGATCAGCTTGGGGACCGGGTGCTCGATGAACGCGTCCCCGATCTCGGCGATGTCGGTGATGACGACGTTGAGGAGGCCGCCCGGCAGACCCGCCTCCTCGAAGATCTTCGCGACGAGCGAGCCGCCGGTGATCGGGGTGTTCTGGTGCGGCTTCAGCACCACGCCGTTGCCGAGGGCGAGGGCCGGGGCGACCGACTTGAGGGAGAGGAGGAAGGGGAAGTTGAAGGGGCTGATGACGCCCACGACACCGACCGGGACGCGGTAGAGGCGGTTCTCCTTGCCGTCGGTCGGCGAGGGGATGATCCGGCCCTCGGGACGCAGCGCCAGCTGGACCGACTCGCGCAGGAACTCCTTGGCGAGGTGCAGCTCGAAGCCGGCCTTGAGGTGCGTACCGCCGAGCTCGGCGATGATCACCTCGGTGATCTCCTGCTCGTGCTCCTCGATGACCCGCAGGGCCTTCTCGAAAACGGCGCGGCGCGCGTACGCGTTGACCTTGGCCCATTCCTTCTGAGCCCGCTCGGCGGCGCGGTAGGCCTGATCGACCTCCTCCACCGTGGCTATGGTGATCGCGGCCAGCTTCTCGCCGTCGTACGGGTTGAAGTCGATGATCTCCCAGGACCCCGTACCCGGGCGCCACTCGCCGTCGATGTACTGCTGGGCCAGGTCGGTGAAGTAGGACGACATGTGATCCTCAATCAGTCGGCATCGATCAACGATTGATCACTCGTCATCGTACTTGTGGCCAAAGGGAGTTGGAGAGTAACCGGGGGGACTCTGTGAAGACTCACAGGGCGTTCGGTGATCTTCAGGACAGCTGCCTGAAACACCTTTACGACAGCTGCAGCAGGCCCCTGAGCAGATCCCGGCTCTCCGCCGGTGACGGGCTGTCCTCCTGGAGTTGCTTGATCGCCCGCTCGTACTGGGCGACGTCTTCCTTCTTGTCCAGGTACAGCGCGCTGGTGAGCTGTTCGAGGTAGGCGACGTCGGAGAGGTCGGACTCCGGGAAGCTCAGCACCGTGAAGGCGCCGCTCTCGCCGGAGTGGCCGCCGAAGCTGAACGGCATGACCTGGAGCCGTACGTTCGGGCGCTCCGAGATGTCGATCAGATGCTGGAGCTGGCCCCGCATCACTTCGCGGTCGCCGTACGGACGGCGCAGCGCGGCCTCGTCGAGGACGCAGTGGAACTCGGGGGCGCTCTCGGCGACCAGATACTTCTGGCGCTCCATGCGCACGGCCACCCGCTTGTCGATCTCGGCGTCGCTCGCGCCCTTCATACCCCGGGCGACGACGGCGTGCGCGTACGCCTCGGTCTGCAACAGGCCGTGCACGAACTGGACTTCGTACGACCGGATGAGGTGCGCGGCGGCTTCCAGGCCGACGTAGGTGGGGAACCAGCTGGGCAGCACGTCCGAATAGCTGTGCCACCAGCCCGCGACGTTCGCCTCCTTGGCGAGGGAGAGCAGCGAGGTGCGCTCGGACTCGTCGGTGACGCCGTAGAGGGTCAACAGGTCCTCCACGTCACGGGTCTTGAAGCTGACCCGGCCGAGTTCCATACGACTGATCTTCGACTCGGAGGCGCGGATCGAGTACCCGGCCTTCTCCCGGGTGATCCCCTGCGCCTCGCGCAGCCGCCTGAGATGCGAGCCCAGCAGCATCCGCCTCACCACCGACCCGCTCGATTCACCGGCGCCCACGTTCGTCCAGCCTCCCCAACTTCTTCAGGGGCCGAAGTCTGCCACTAAACCACTCCGATCCGCACTCGTCCGGTTACAGAAATGGAAAGTCTTCAACAAGCGAGACGCGAGTGGCGAGAAGTGGGACAGAAGCGAGGGACAGGGGTAACGGGTGGGCAGGACACAGGAAATGGCCAGGGAGGTGTCAGGCAATGCCCAGCATGTGGGAACAAGGTGACAGAAGAAATGTTCAGGAAGCGGCATGCGAAGGTCCATTTCGGGCGTGTGCACGTGCATCTGCCCTTGCATCTGCTCTACGCATCGGAAACCATGGTCCCGCGCCACCGCTGCTGCCTCGCAACGACCGCGATCGATCACGGGGAGTGCCTCGCATGGGGACGAATGGATCGACCATGCTCGAACCCTTACGGCAGGGACTTCCGCCACTCGATCCCGCGACCGTGTCCAACGCCGCGTCCTGCGCGCTGCCGCCCCGCTACGAAGCGGTGCGGGAGGCAAGGCAGTTCACCCGTGGCACGCTCGACCAGTGGCAGATGGGCGACCGCTTCGACGACGTCTGTCTCGTGGTCTCGGAACTCGTCACCAACGCCCTGCGGCACGGCCTGCCTCCCCTGACCGGCCTCGCCCAGGACCCGCCGGTGCGGCTGCATCTGATGCGCTGGACCGAGCGGTTGGTGTGCGCGGTGCGCGACCCCAGCCACGACAACCCGGTCGCGCGCGACTCGGACGACTTCTCGGCGGAGTCGGGGCGCGGGCTGTTCCTGGTCGACTCGTTCGCGGACAGCTGGGGCTGGCATCCACTGGCCGGCACGCTCAGCGGCAAGGTGGTGTGGGCACTGTTCCAGGTGCCGTCGGTGCCGCCACCACCGGGCGGCTACCCCTCGGCCGACCGATGAACCGCGGCGCTTTTCGGCGCCGCGGTTCTACGCGTGTCGCACCATCAACGCCCCGAGGGCGAACGGGCGTTATCCGATCAGGTGGTCGAACTCGCCGTCCTTGATGCCCAGGAGCATCGCCTCTATCTCGGCGCGGGTGTAGACCAGCGCCGGGCCGTCCGGGAAGCGCGAGTTCCGCACCGCCACGTCACCGCCGGGCAGCCGCGCGAACTCCACACAGTTCCCCTGCGAGTTGCTGTGCCGGCTCTTCTGCCAGGCCACCGCGTGGAGCTCGCTGAGCTCCGTCGCGGCCATGCCGTTGTACACGTCATCCACGCCGTACACGTCGTGGTCCACAGGTCGCTCCCCGGGTGGTGCATTGGTGTGCTTGGTGTGCGTCGGTGCACGTTTGGCGTGCGTTGATGCGCGTTGGCTCTGATGTGGCTGTTGGTGCAGTGGTCAACTGCCACGGATCATAGCCCCGTTCACATGCCGATGCGCGGGCATATGCATGGGCATGTGCACGAGCAGATGCACGTGCACGAGGGGTGTTCTTGCGGTTACAGCACTGGAGAGACGTATGAAGCGGCTTTCCTGTTCCATCCGCGCCCGGAAGTTGGCGGAAAGCGTTCGGCCCCGGGGAGGTGGTGGGTCCTCCCCGGGGCCGGGTGGGGGTGGTGCGTGGGTGGTGAGGGGTGGTGAGTTGGGTGGTACTGGAGCGGTACGAGGGTGCCGGCGACGGGGTCGGTCAGCGGGAGGAGTACGGCAGGAGGGCCATCTCCCGGGCGTTCTTGATGGCGCGGGCGAGCTGTCGCTGCTGCTGGGCGGAGACCCTGGTGACCCGGCGGCTGCGGATCTTGCCGCGGTCGGAGATGAACCGGCGCAGCAGGTCGGTGTCCTTGTAGTCGATGTATGTGATCTTGGCCTGGTCCAGCGGGTTGGGGCGGGACTTGGCGGGCTTGCGCTCGGGCTTGCGGGCCATGGTGAGTCAGACCTCCAGGAAGGTGTCGAAGGGGCGCGGCAGCCGTTCCCAGGCGGCGCGTCCGGCGGCGTACTCGGCGTCGGTGAGCAGGCAGGACTCCAGGAGTTGTTCGAGTCCGTCGCGGTCCAGGCCGGGCGAGGTGAAGACCAGGTGCTGGCAGCGGTCGCCGTGCTCCGGGTGCCAGTCGAGGGCGGCCGCGGCCCGGCGTACCGGCGGAACCATGTCCCAGGCCGCGTCCGGCAGCGAGGCGAGCCAGGGGCCGACCGACTCCACGCAGAGGGCGCCGCCGGCCGCGTCCCAGTGGAGCAGGGTGTCGGGGCGTTCGGCCAACCAGAAGCGGCCGCGGCTGCGGGCGGCGGCGCAGCAGAGGTCTTCCAGGGCGGCGTACAGGCGTTCCGGGTGGAAGGGGCGGTGGCGGTGCCAGACGAGGGTGGTGACGCCGCATTCGTCGGCGTCGGTGGGGAGGAGGGCGGAGGCGGGGTGCTGGGCTGCGGCGGCGGCTTCTACGTCGAATCCTGCGAACGCTGCCGCGAGCAGCGCCGGGGGGCGCCGTTGGGGTTGTTGTGCGTCGTCGAGTGCGGGTTCGTTGTGGCTGGTCGCGCCCCGCGGCGGAGCCGCCGGCGGGCACGGCCCCGCGCCCCTGAAAGCAGGGGTGCGGCCCCGGCTTTCTGAGTCACCGCCCTCAATGGGGACCCTCTGCGCCGTCGGGTGCAGTTGGGCCAGCAGCGCCCTGTCCTCGTCGTCCGCCTCCGCCGAGTCCAGGACCGCCAGGACCGGGGCGTATTCCAGCTGGCGGGCGAAGGTGTCGGCGACCGTGCGCTGGTCGGTGGTGGCGGCGGCGAGGCCGCGTTCGGCGAGGTCGTCGCCGTTGGCGAGGGAAGGGAGGAGGAGGGCGGGGTCCACGGCCGTGATGACCGAGGTGAGGCGGAGGCCGCTGGCCGCGACCACCTCGGCCATCGCCTTGGGCTCCACCGAGTCCCACAGTTCGACGACGGCGAGGCGGGTGAGGCCCGCATCCGCGAGCCGTTCCAGCTCGGGGACCAGGTCCTCACGGAGGGCGCAGCACGCGCAGTCGTTGACGAGGGGGGTCTCGCCGCTGGAGATGAGGCCCGCCGCGTCCCGTACGGTCCGGACGACCTTGGCGTCGGGACCGTCGATGGCGGTGGTGAGGTCGTGGTGCAGCGCGACGCTGCCCGGGACCCCGGCGAGCAGCGCCTCGACGGCGGCCCGCCGGGCATCGGCGTGCAGCCCGCCGACGATCGCGACAGACAGCTGGGTCACGTCGGTCAGCCCCGCTTCTTCCCGTACCGCTTCTCGAACTTCTCCACGCGCCCCGCGGTGTCCAGCACGCGCGCGGTGCCTGTGTAGAAGGGGTGGCTGACGTTCGAGATCTCGACGTCGACCACGGGGTACGTGTTGCCGTCCTCCCACTCGATCGTCTTCTCGCTCGTCATGGTCGAGCGGGTGAGGAAGGCGTGGTTCGCGGCGCGGTCGCGGAAGACGACGGGCCCGTACGACGGGTGGATGTCCTTCTTCATGGCGGTCAGCGCTCCTCTCGGAAGTCGACGTGGCGGCCGACCATCGGGTCGAACTTGCGCAGTACCAGGCGGTCCGGGTTGTTCCGGCGGTTCTTGCGCGTGACGTACGTGTAGCCGGTGCCGGCCGTGGACCGGAGCTTGATGACCGGCCGGAGTTCGTTGCGTGCCATGCTGGTACCTTACTGAAAACGAATTCCATTTACACAACCCCCAGAAGAGAGGTGCATCACCCTTGTCCGCCCACTGCATGCTGACCGGCGCCCAGCCCGGCTTCGGCAACCGCATCTCGCACTCCCACCGGCGCACGTCCCGCCGCTTCGACCCGAACATCCAGTCCAAGCGGTACTGGTTGCCGAGCGAGAACCGGTATGTGCGGCTCCGGCTCAGCACGAAGGGGATCAAGACCGTGGACGTCATCGGTGTCGAGGCCGCCGTGGCCCGGATCCGCGCGCGCGGCGTGAAGGTCTGAGAGGTGCTTGTCTGATGGCGAAGAAGAGCAAGATCGCGAAGAACGAGAAGCGGCAGGAGATCGTCGCGCGGTACGCCGAGCGGCGGGCCGAGCTGAAGGAGATCATCCGGCGCCCGTCCTCCACGGACGCCGAACGCGCCGCCGCCCAGCGGGAGCTGAGCCGACAGCCACGCGACGCCAGCGCCACCCGCGTACGCAACCGGGATCAGGTCGACGGGCGGCCGCGCGGTTACTTCCGGACGTTCGGGCTGTCCCGGGTGAGTCTGCGGGAGCAGGCGCACGCCGGGTTCCTGCCGGGGGTGCGCAAGTCGTCCTGGTAGGACGACCAGGTATCCCGGTCGTCGTCACGGTTCCGCTGAGCGGCCCTCACAGGTCCTCACAGTTCCTGACAGTTCCCGGCCGTCTTTCGCAGAGCTACTCCTGGTAGCTTGCGGCTGTCGCCCCGGCGACCGGATCCGGCCAGACCTTTGGGAGACCTCCAGTGACTACGGCGATGACGGCAAGGACCGCGAGGAGGGCGACCTCCGCCTCCGCCCGCCGGCGCATGCGCGTCGCGGCAGCGGCGGCCGGTCTGGCGGCCGCGCTCGCGCTGACCGGGTGCAGCAGTGACGAGGCCGACTCCGAGGCCAAGGAGTCGTCGGCCGCCCCGACGGCGGCGGAGAGCGCGGACGGCGACGGTGGCTCCGGGGACTCCTCCGGCGCCGAGACCGAACTACAGGGCAACTGGCTGGCCACGACCGACGGCAAGGCGGTCGGCCTGTTCGTCAACGGCGACGAGGCCGCGGTCTTCGTCGCGGGCGGCTCGGTGTGCAGCGGCAAGGTCTCCGACTCGGCGGGCATGCAGATGATCAACCTCAAGTGCACCGACGGCAACGACGACCGCGCCTCCGGCATGGTCGACTCCGTCGACGCCGAGTCCCTCACGATCACGTGGGAGGGCGGCGCCGGCGAGGAGAAGTTCCAGAAGGCGGAGGGGGCGCTGCCGTCGGGGCTGCCGACGGATCTGACGGCGGATCTGCCGACGGCGAGCGCCGGGTCGTAGATGTCGTAGATCATGTGTGGGGCGGGCCGCGGAACTCCGGTTTCGCGGCCCGTTCGCACACCCTCCACCACCGGCTGCGACAACAGCCATGACGTCTCGGGGACCTGCTCCATGCGCACCGCTTCCATCGCCACCGCCGCCGCTCTCCTCGCGGCCCTCACGCTGACCGCCTGCGGCGGGAGCGACGACGGGGACGGAGGAAAGGCGGCTGAGGAGACCGCCAAGAGCGACAGCACCGCCTGCACGGCGGACGGGGTCGACCTCGAGGTGGGTCCCAGCAGCGCCGCCCCGGCCGTCGGGGACGAGGGCGCCGTTCCCGTCACCGTGACCAACACGGGTGCCGCCTGCACGCTCAAGGGCATCGCCGGTGTCGAACTGACCGCCGGTGACTCCTCCTGGAAACTCCAGCCGCAGGAGGGCGCGTCGCAGGAGACGCAGCTGACGCTGGAGGCCGATCAGTCGATGACCTTCACGATCTCGTACGTACGCGGGGCCGCGGACGACGCGGAGAAGGGCGCCGCGGTGACACAGCTGGACGTCACCCTGCCCAAAGACAGCACGGCGCACACCTTCAAGTGGCCGGACCCCGAGGTCGCGATCAAGTCCGCGGATGTGTTGGAGGCGACCGTGGGGCCCTTCCTGCCCGCGGGCGACTGACCGTCTCAGAGGCTCACGGCAGCCGGGGCCGGACCCCCACCTGGGCCCGGTCCGCCGCTTCCGCGCCCTGTCGCCAGCCGACGGCGTCGGTGACGCCTCGTACGCGGGTGGTGACGGTGTCCGGGAACAGGTGGGTGAAGCGATCGCGTACGGCTACGTCGCGGGCGGCGAGGACGGGGAGGAGGTCGCCCGCGTCCTCGGCACCGGTGCCGGCGGCTCCGGCGGTTTCGGCTACCTGGGCCTCCGCGACCTCCGCCAGCCGGTCGCCGATCCGGTGGGCGTAGGCCGCCAGGAAGGACTGCCGGAACGTCTTGGTCCGCTTGCGGCCTCCCTTGCGCTGAGCCGCCTCCGCCTTGGTCATCGCGGTGGTGGCCTGGACGAGGAGTGAGGTGTAGAGGAGTTCGACCGCCTCCAGGTCGGGCTCGAAACCGACGACCGTGGAGAAGCCGAGGGGCTCGTTCCAGACGGCCTCGCAGCGGTTGGCGCGGGCGACCGCGTCGAGGAGTACCGCCTTGGCCGTCTCGTACGGCGGGTCGACGCCGATGCGGCAGGCGCCGGGCACGTCCTTGGCATGGGTGCGAGCGGCGAGCAGCGCCTCGTCGATGCTGTGCCGCGCCATCAGCTCCTGCGCCTTCGCACTGAGCGCCTCCGCCTCCTCCGGGAACTCCGTGGCCTCCGCCTTGGCGAGGAGGCCTCGGATACGGGTGAACATGCGGGACTCGGGGTGGTGGACCGTGGTGGCGGGGCGGCCCTGCGGGCGGTCCAGGGGTTCGAGGGTGGGCAGGCGCAGGAGCAGGCGGTACAGCTCCAGGGCGGCGGTGGCGTGGGAGAAGCGGTCGGTGCGGGAGAGGTGCCCTGCGAGGGCCCTGATCTCGTCGAGCTGTGCGGCCCAGCGGGGGCTCGGTGACGGCTGCCGCCGCTCGGTGGGCTGCTCGTGCTCCTCGACGATGAGCCGCGCGAGGAGTCGTACGTGTGCGTCTTCCAGCTCGCGCCGCGCGAACCGTACGGCGTCGGCGGGCTGCCAGCCGCGCCGCCAGGCCCCGGCGACGAACTCCCGTCCCCGCCGGGCGAGTTCCGCGTCGGCGGTCGAGTCGGCGGCGAGCAGCGAGGCGCCCGTGTCCAGGGCTGCGTCGGTGTCGGCGTAGAGGGCCGTCTCGAAGGCGCGGTCCACCGTGCTGGTCGTACTCACGTGTTCGATCGTGTCATGGGGTGAGGGCGGACGGCGGAGGTAGGGCTGGCCATACCCCCGGGACGCCCGCCAGTGGTCGTGTGCGGGCGGGCCGGGGGCGGTTCGCTGGTGGGCATGACCAGGACACAGGTGGACGAGGCCGGGACACCGGTGGATGAGGCGGCCGGGTTCGCGGCCGTACGGGTGCGGGGCCTGCGGCGTTCGTACGGGGATGTCGTCGCCCTCGACGGGGTGGATCTCGACTTCGGGGCCGGGACCTTCACGGCGGTGATGGGGCCCTCGGGGTCGGGGAAGTCGACGCTGTTGCAGTGTGCGGCCGGGCTGGACCGGCCGTCGGGCGGGACGGTGTGCGTCGACGGGGTCGAGCTGGGCGGGATGAGTGAGCGGCGGCTGACGCTGCTGCGCCGGGAGCGGATCGGTTTCGTGTTCCAGGCCTTCAATCTGCTCCCCTCCCTGACCGCCGCGCAGAACGTCGCCCTGCCGCTGCGCCTCGCCGGCCGGCGGCCCTCGCGCGGGGCGGTGCGGCAGGCGCTGGCCCGGGTGGGACTGGCCGAGCGCGCCGGACACCGGCCGGCCCAGCTGTCCGGCGGGCAGCAGCAACGGGTCGCGCTGGCACGGGCGTTGATCACACGCCCCGCGGTGCTGTTCGGCGACGAGCCGACCGGGGCGCTGGACACCACGACCAGCCGTGAAGTGCTCGGCCTGCTGCGGGAGTTGGTGGACCGGGAGGGCCAGACGACGGTCATGGTCACGCACGATCCGGTGGCCGCGTCGTACGCGGACCGGGTGGTGTTCCTCGTCGACGGGCGCGTGCACGGTGAGCTGGCGCGGCCGTCGGCGGAGGCGGTGGCGGCGCGGATGGCGGGGCTGGAGCGGGGTGCCGGGGTACTGGAGCAGGCTGCCGGGAGTGTGGCGTGCTGACCTTGTCGTCGCTTCGGGCGCGGTGGGCCGCGCTGGTCGGGTCGTTCGTGGCCGTCGCGCTGGGGGTGGGGGTGATGACGGCCATGGGGCTGGGGCTCGCGGCGACGCTCGATCCGCCCGCGCGTGCGCCGGAGCGTTTCGCCGCCTCCCCCGTGGTGGTCGCGGGCCTGGACACGCTCACCGTGGAGGTGCGGCGGGGGCCGGGTACGGCTCGGGTGTCGCAGAAGCTCGCGCGTCCACATCCTGTGGACGACCGGCTGCTGGCCCGGCTGCGGGAACTGGGGCCGGTACGGATGGACACCGCTCCGGGCTCGGGCGGCGTGGACGCCGTCGGGGTGGACGCGCCGGTCGAGGACGTACGGGCCGTGGTCGGTGATCGGGCCCGGGTGCTGACGGGGGACGACCGGCGGCGGGTGGATCCGTCGTACGAGCGGGACGGGGAGGCGCTGGTCGCCGTCAACTCGTTGCTCGGTACGGCGGGTGGGGTCACGGCGTTCGTGTCGGTCTTCGTGACGGCGTCGACGTTCGCGTTCGTCGTGGCGCTGCGCAGACGGGAGTTCGGGCTGCTGCGGATGGCGGGGGCGACACCGGGCCAGGTACGGCGGCTGCTACTGGGCGAGGCCGTGGCGGTGGGGGTGCTGGCGTCGGTGGCGGGGTGTGCGCTGGGGGCGTGGGGGGCGCCTTCGCTGGTGCGGGAGTTGGTGGACGGTGGGGTGGCGCCGACGTGGTTCGAGGTGCCGAAGTCTGTGGTGTGGCCGTATCACCTGGCCTTCTGGACAGGGGTGTCGGTGGCGCTCGCGGGCGCGTGGGTGGCCGCGCGGCGCGCCGGGCGGATCGGGCCCGTGGAGGCGTTGCGGGAGGCGTCCGTGGACACGGGGGTGCTGCCGCGGTCGCGCCGGGTGATCGGCTTTGCGCTGCTGGCGGGCGGACTCGTGCTGCTGGCCTGGAAGTTGGGGACCGATCCTGCCGAGTTGCTCAAGCGGAAGACGTACACCACCCAGCCGATGCTGCTGATCACGGCCGTGGCCGCGCTGGCACCGCTGCTGGTGCGGCCGGTCGTACGGCTGGTGGGGGCGTGTCTGCCCGGGGCCGTCGGGCTGCTCATCCGCGAGAACGCCGCCACGTCCGTACGGCGCACCGCCGCCGTCGCCGCGCCCGTGCTGGTGACGGTCGCGCTGGCCGGTTCGCTGCTCGGGGCCGCCGGGACGGTGGGCGAGGCGAAGGGGGCGGAGGTCGCGGCGCGGACCGGGGCGGACTTCGTCGTCACGGGTGGGTCGGAGGCGGCGGGTTCTGCGGCTGGCGGGCTGCGGGTCGCCGAGGTGGACGGGGCGGTTGTGGCCGGGTCGGCTTCCACCGCCGTGTATGTGGTGGAGGAGGGGACCGCGCTCGTACGGTCCGACGCGTGGGCGGTGACGGATGTGGCGGCCTTCGCGTCGGTGTCGCGGCTGCCGGTGGTCGCCGGTGACCTGCGCGATCTCGACGACTCGTCGATCGTCGTGAACGAGGAGTGGGAGCGGCGCGAGGTGGGTCAGTGGGTGCGGGTGCGGCTGGGGGACGGGCGTCCGGTACGGCTGCGGATCGTGGCGGTGCTCGCGCGGGGCGCGGGGGACAACGGAGCGTATGTGACCGCCGCGAACGCGGGTGGGGCGGTGGTGGACCGGGTCGACGTACGGGTGGAGCGCGGGGCCGACCGGGAGGCGGTGGCGGCGGCTCTGCGGGAGAGCGGGGGCGGGCCTGTCAGGGTTCAGTCGGCCGGGGAGTGGCTGGCGGCGAACCGGCCGGCGACCGGGGCGCAGACTCGGCTCGGGTTGTTCGTGGTGCTCGGTATCGCCCTTGTGTACGCGGGGATTTCGCTGGCCGGGACGCTGCTCATGGCCACGTCGGCGCGGGGTGCCGAGCTGCGGTCACTGCGGCTGGCGGGGGCCACGCGGCGACAGGTGCTGGGGGTTGTGGTGGGTGAGGCCCTGGTCGGGGTGGTGGTGGGAGTGGTGTTGGGCGCGGCCGTGACCGTGGTGAATTTGGCGGGGGTGATGGGCGCGTTGGGGGTGTTGTCGGCACCGGTGGGGGTGGCTGTGCCGTGGGGTGTGGTCGGGGGGTGTGTTGGGGCCTGTGGGGTTGTGGCTGTGGTGGTTAGCGGGGTGGCGGCGCCATCCAGCTCGGGGGGAGCGGTGTGAGGGCGAGTGGTGGTGGGGGTTGTTCGCGCAGTTCCCAGACCCGGCCACGGGGTGTCAACCTGGGGTTGACGATGGGCGACCGTCAACCTACGGTTGACACATGACGACGAACCCACGAGTTTCGGCTTCCGTGCGTCTCGACGACCTCATCGAAGCCATCAAGAAGGTCCATCCGGAACCGCTCGACCAGCTTCAGGACGCGGTGATCGCCGCGGACCACCTCGGTGACGTGGCCGACCATCTGATCGGCCACTTCGTGGACCAGGCCCGGCGGTCGGGCGCGTCCTGGACGGATATCGGCAAGAGCATGGGGGTGACCCGGCAGGCGGCGCAGAAGCGGTTCGTGCCGAAGGCCGAGGTGGACCTCGACCCCAACGAGGGGTTCGCCCGCTACACCCCGCGGGCCCGCAACGTGGTCGTGGTCGCGCACAACGAGGCCAAGGCCGCGGGGAACGCCGAGGGGGTGCCGGTGCATCTGGTCCTCGGGCTGCTCGCCGAGCCCGAGGGGCTGGCGGCGAAGGCGATCGTGGCGCAGGGGGTTTCGCTGGACGCGGTGCGGGAGGCGGCGTTGGCCGTTGTGCCGCCGACCGTCGCCGAGGTTCCCGAACTCCTTCCGTACGGGTCCGATGCGAAGAAGGTCCTCGAACTCACCTTCCGTGAGGCGCTTCGGCTGGGGCACAACTATGTCGGTACCGAGCACATCCTGCTCGCCCTTCTCGAGTTCGAGAACGGGGAGGGGGTGCTCAGCGAGGTGGGGGTGACGAAGGAGGCGACCGAGGCGAACGTGGCGGAGGCGTTGCAGACGTTGCGGATGTTCGGGGAGGAGCAGCCGTAATAGGGGTTCGCCCCCGCCGCCCCTACCCGTCCCATGGCGCTGTTGGCGGATCCCGTAGGCACTGGGCAATTGGCGATTCCGTCTCAGCGACACGCCTCCTTTTCCGCCTATCGCTGAGACAGAGCCGCCAATTGCTGCCTGCTGACTGACTTCGCCAACAGCGTCGTCCCATCCCCAGGGGCTGCCCCCAGACCCCCGCTGTCGCCCTTCGGGCTCGTCGAGAACCCGGCAGAGTTACACGCGGCAGGGGCGGGAGGCTGGCATACAGCGGGATCCTCACGTGAGTGCGGCCCTGCCCCATACCCTGACAGTGTCGAGCTGTGCAGAGAGGGGCAAGGCCGTGTCGTCTGAAGATGCTTCCCCGGACCCGTATGCCGATCCGCTGGTCTTCGGCCAACGGCTGCAGATCCTGCGTACCCGCAGGGGTATGACTCGCGATCAGTTGGGCGGATTGCTCGGCAGGTCCGGGTCCTGGGTCAAGGGCGTCGAGACCGGACGTCTGAAGACGCCCAAGCTGAAGACGATCCTGCACATCGCCGAGTTGCTGCGCGTCCGCGACCTGTCGGAACTCACCGGCGACCAGTCCGTACACGTCGAGTTGTTCACCGGTCCCGGTCACGCCCGCCTCGCCGCGGTCAAGGCCGCGGTCGATGTCTTCCCGCTCACGACGCCGCGAGAGGCGCCCCCGGCCGCCCACCTTCAGGCGCGGCTCGCCCGTGCCTGGAAGGCCCGGCACGAGGCGCCCAACCACCGCGAGGTGATCGGCGCGTTGCTGCCGGATCTGATCCGGGACGCCCAACTCGCGGTGCGGCAGGCCGAGACCGCCCCGGATCACAGGGCGGCTCAGGCAGTGCTCGCCGAGGTCTACTCGCTGTGTCAGTTCTTCGTGGCCTACCAGCCGGATCCTGCCCTGTTGTGGCGTGTCAACGAGCGCACCCTCATCGCCGCACAGGAGTCCGAGGACCCGCACGCCATCGGGGTGGCCGCGTGGCTGGCGGCGCAGGCGCACCGCGACGCGGGGCGGGCGCACTTCGACGCTGCCGACGCGGTCAATCCGGAGACTCTGGCGTACCTCGAACCGCTCCTGCCCGATGCCTCGGACGATGTCCTCGCCATCACGGGCGCCCTCACCTTCGAGGCCGGATACACCGCGGCTCGACGGGCCGAGACCGGTACGGCATGGCGATACTGGGACCAGGCGCGCGCCATGGCAATGCGGCTCCCGGAGGACTACTACCACCCCGTGACGTCGTTCTCCCGCGCCGTCATGGGCGCGCACGCGGTCACCGTCGCTGTGGAACTGCGCCAGGGGGGCGAGTCCGTACGGCAGGCCACCGCTGCGGACGCGGTCACGATCAAGTCGAGGCCGCGACGAGCCCGGCACCGCATCGAGGAAGCCCGCGGCTACCAGCTCGACGGGCAACCTGACGTCGCACTCGCCACGCTGGAGAAGGCGCACGAGGCAGCACCGGAGACGATCAAGTACAACGGACACGCGAAGCGCATCGTCCTTGAAGAAGCCGAGTCCAAAGATCAGGTCCGCCGCCGCCGCGCATCCCAACTCGCCGTGAAGATTGGCCTATTGGCCGCGTAACGGCAGGGGCACAATCTGTGCCCCTGCCTCCTTCTCGCCGCTCCTACGGTTGAAGACCACGAAGACACCGGCGACCGCTCACGACGGTCCCGGGGCGTGGTCGACGCTGCGAAGGAGCACCAACATGCGATTCGTATCACAGCCCCTCGAACGGGTGAGAGCCCTGCTGTTCGGGCCCCGGAAACCCGGCACGCGCCCCCTCCCCGACCATCCCGTGCAGGTACCCGCGTACGCGGTGCGGCCATCGCCGGAGCCGTGGCGGGCTGTGCTTGCGTTCGCGTGCCTGTGTCGCGTCGGACGTGACCCCGTCCCGCTGGACGCCGAGCACCCCTTCGTACGCGCCTACGTCCTCCCGCCTGAAGAGCGCCAACGTGCCTTGTCTGTAGGTCAGTTCACTGAGGTGAGCCGATGAGCGGCGGAAGGGTCGAGTCGCGCGTGCGGAACGCCGAACTGCCCATGCCGCGCGCTTACCGCCTGTGGTTCGAGCACACGACGAAGTGCCCGGACTGCAAGGGCAAGCCCAAGGCGCAGGACGGATGCGAGGCCGGGCGGGAGCTGTGGGGCGCGTACCGCCTCGCGCGGACCGGGAGGACGTCATGAACTGGGGTGTCGAACGCACTCCGGGCAGCCGCGTGCACCGTACCGGCGATGGCGAAGTCGCCGTTCCGCTGCGGCTGTCCCGGAACGGGGAGCACGCGACGGACGCTGAGCTTGTGCTCTCCCTGGTCGAGGCGGAGCATCTCCACGCGTCCCTGTGCCGTGCCCTCGACGGCCACCCGGTGCCCAGGGACGCACCGGACTGCCGGGAAGCCGTCGAGGCCGCCGAGGTGCTGAGTGTCAAGGTGGCCGAAGCGAACCGGCGTAGCAGGGGGGCACTGTGACGCGTTCGATCATCAAGGCCGCCGCATGGACCCTGGGGCCGGACACCGGCGACGACACCCCGGAAGGCGTCTGTTCCGTGGTCTGCCTGTCCTGCGGGGCGGAGTCGGCGCCCACGGAGAACGAGCGACTGCCTGTCGAAGTCCGGGCGCTCAAGCACACCGGTCTGAACCCCGACCATCGACGGTTCAAGGCCCAGGCAGAGACGTTCTGGTGTGTGACTCCGGCGGAGGGCAACCCCTACCGCGAGACAGACGCCCAGGGCGCCTGAGCACCCGCACGACAGCACCAAACCCGATGGCTGCCGCGTCCGGGTGCAGGACAGCGACAGGCGCGTAAGCGCCCGGGCGCGGACCCGCTCCTCCCCTGCCCGGAGCGGGTCCGCGCCCCCAGCTGGGGCGGCGATGGCGAGGACAAGGGCATTGTCAGACCCTCCTGGCACACTCCCCCTCATGAGCGACCGTTGGGCTCTTGCGCCTGCTGAGGAGGGTGGGGTGGATGTCGTGCCCCTCGGTGATGGCGGGCTGCCCGCGGGGCCGGTGGCGCGGGAGTCGGACCTGGTCGTGGCTGTGCGGAGTCGGCCGGAGGTCACGCGGTGGGTGTGGGGGGCCACCGCCGAGGTGTATCCGCGTCTGCTCGCCGCGGGGGTGCGAGTGGAGCGGTGTTATGACGTCGAGGTCGCGGAGACGTTGTTGCTGGGGCACGAGGGGCGGCTGGGTGAGCCCCGGTCGGCGGCGGCCGCGCTGGCCCGGCTCCGCCACACCCCCGTCCCGCCGGATCCGCCCCTCCGCTCGGCCGACCCCGGTGCTCAGCCCTCCCTCTTCGAGCCGCGCACCGTCCACGTACCTCTGACCGACCTCCTCGACGTGTACGCGGAGCAGCAGCGGCGTCACGACGCGACGGCCCGTCCGGACCGTATGCGGCTGCTGACCGCCGCCGAGTCCGCCGGCACGCTCGTCGCCGCCGAGATGAACCGGGCGGGGATGCCGTGGCGGGCGGATGTGCACCGGGAGGTGCTGCATGAGCTCCTCGGGGAGCGGTATGCGGGCGGTGGGGAGCCCAGGCGGCTGGCCGAGCTCGCGGACGAGGTGTCCCAGGCCTTCGGGCGGCGGGTGCGGCCCGATCTGCCCGCCGATGTGGTCAAGGCGTTCGGTCAGGCGGGGATCAAGGTGCGGTCCACCCGGCGGTGGGAGATCGAGAGCGTGGATCATCCGGCCGTGCCGCCGCTTCTCGAATACAAGCGGTTGTATCGGATCTGGGTCGCGCATGGGTGGTCCTGGTTGCAGGACTGGGTTCGGGACGGGCGGTTTCGGCCCGAGTTCCTGTCCGGGGGGACCGTAACGGGGCGGTGGGTGACCAATGGCGGGGGCGCCCTGCAGATTCCGAAGGTTGTTCGGCGGGCCGCCGTCGCCGACCCGGGCTGGCGGCTCGTCGTCGCCGACGCCGATCAGATGGAGCCCCGGGTGCTGGCCGCCATCTCCCGCGACCCAGGGCTCATGGAGGTCGCCGGGCGCGACAGCGACCTCTACCAGTCCGTCTCCGACCGGGCCTTCGCCGGTGACCGGGCGCAGGCCAAGCTCGCCGTGCTCGGCGCCGTCTACGGGCAGACCTCCGGCGACGGACTGAAGAACCTCGCCGCGCTGCGCCGCCGGTTCCCGAAGGCCGTCGCGTACGTCGACGACGCCGCCCGCGCGGGCGAGGAGGGACGGCTCGTACGGACCTGGCTGGGGCGTACGTGTCCACCGGCCGTCGGAGGGACGGCGGGCCCGGCGGAGGAAGCGGGCCTTCCGCAGGAGGAACCGGTCGGCTCCCCCACCACACAGGAGTGGACCCCCGGCTACGCCTCCACCAACTCCCGCGCCCGCGGCCGCTTCGCCCGTAACTTCGTCGTCCAGGGCAGCGCCGCCGACTGGACCCTGCTCCTTCTCGCCGCCCTCCGCCGCGCCCTCGCCGGCATGGCCGCCGAGCTGGTCTTCTTCCAGCACGACGAGGTGATCGTGCACTGTCCGCAGGAGGAGGCGGAGGCGGTGGTCGCGGCCATCCGGGAGGCGTCGGAGCTGTCCGGGTGGCTGACGTTCGGGGAGACGCCGGTGCGGTTTCCGTTCACTACGGCGGTGGTGGAGTGTTATGCGGATGCCAAGTGACCACACCGGCTCACTGGTCGGCCAGTAGTTTCCGTAGCTCCCCCGCTACCGCCGAGTCCGTGCCGTCCAGGACGGTCAGGGCGCGGGTCCATTCGCTGTGAGCCTCCTCCGTTCGGCCCTGTGCTCGCAGCAGCAGGCCCCGCTGGTGGCGGGCGAGGCCGGCCACGTACTGGTCGGCGCGTCGTTCGGCGAGGTCGAGGAGGAGGGTGCAGTCGCGGTCCGCGCGGTCGGTCTCGCCCAGCTCGCGCAGGGCGCGTACGAGGCCGAGCCGGGTCTGGGCCTCGCCCTGCCAGTCCTCGTCGTCGCCGAGGACCCGCAGGCTCTGCTCGAAACTGCGTACGGCGGCGGCCGGCTCGCCGAGTCGGAGGTGGGCGTAGCCGATGTTGCAGTGCGCGGTGTGCCGTACGACGACGCTGTCGGCGATCTCGCCGAGGGCCAGGCTCCGTTCGTGGTGGGCGATGGCGGCCCGCGCGTCGGTGTGCTTGTACAGGTTGCCGAGGTGGCTGAAGGTCACCGCCTCGCCGTACGGGTCGCCGAGTTGCCGGGACAGTTCCAGGCTCTGCCGCAGCGTCTCCTCGCTCTCCTCGTACCGGCCGAGACTCTCCAGTACGAGCCCCCGGTTGTTCAGACACCGCCGGACGCAGGACACGACCCCTAGCTTCCGCCACAGCGTCAGGCCCTGGTCGTTGAGGTCGAGCGCCTCCGAGGTCCGGCCGGACATGAAGTGCAGCCCTGCCCGGTCGGTCAGCGCGAACGCCTCCGCCTCGTCGTCCCCCAGCGACCGCGCGACCTCCAGGGCGATCCGCCCGAGGACGTCCAACTCGGCGAGCCGGCCGCCGCGGTGCAGATACGGGAAGAGGTGCCGGACGAGGGCGGGGATGTGGGCCGCCGTCGTACTGTCCGCGCGGCGTGCGCAGCGGTCCACCAGGGCGACGATGCCGGGGAGTTCGCGGTCGCCCCAGGCGAAGGCCTCCTCGGCTGTGGCGAAGGGGGCCTCCATGACCGCCGGGCCTGTCGGGCCCGCCATGGCCGCCGGGTCGGCCATGGCGGTCGTGCCGAGTCGTTCGTCGCGTTCGTAGCCCGGGGGGAGCAGTACCAGCAGGCTCTGGCGGGCGCGTACGGCATACCAGCGCAGGGCCTGTTCGACCGCCTGCGTGGCCTCGGTCGGGCCGGCCGTGTCGGCAAGTTCGCGGGCGAAGTGGCGTACGAGGTCGTGGGGTTCGTAGCGGCCGTACGTCGTCTCCTCAAGCAGGGCCACGTCGACGAGGCGGTCGAGCGCGGCCTCGGCGCGGGGCTCGTCGGTGCCGGCCAGGCGGGCGAGGAGGGGGGCGCCGTACGCGGGCAGGTCGAGGGCGCCGATGAGGCGCAGGGCGCGGGCCGCGTCGCGGTCGGTGTCGCGGCCGGAGGCGCGCAGGGCGTCGTGGGCGACGGCGAGGGAACGGCGGACGCTCAGGTCGTCGTATTCGAGATGGCGCAACCTGCCGTCTGTGGCAGCTAGTTGACCTGCCAGCGTGTCCGGGGTGAGTGCCCGGCGGGCGGCGAGGCGGGCCGCGACCACGCGCAGGGCCAGCGGGAGGCGGCCGGTGAGTTCGACCAGGGGGTGCGCGGCGTCGAGTCCCGCCGCCCTTCCCGACGCGGCCCGCAGCAGCGCCGCGCTCTCGTCGTCCGACAGCGGGGCGAGCGGGAAGCGGTGGGCGCCGTCCAGCGCGGTGAGCGGCGAACGGCTCGTCACGATCACCACGCAGCCGGCGCCGGCCGGGAGCAGGGGGCGGACCTGGGCGGCGTGTGCGGCGTCGTCCAGGACCAGCAGGGTGCGGGTCGGGGCGAGGGTGGAGCGGAGCAGAGCCGCTGCCGCGTCGGGGTGGTCGGGGATGCGGCGGGGGTCCGTGCCGAGGTCTCGCAGGAGTGAGGCGAGGGCTTGGGTGGGGGTGAGGGGGGTCATGCCCGGGGTGGCGCCGTGCAGGTTGATGTAGAGCTGGCCGTCGGGGAAGTGGTCGGCTAGTTCGTGGGCCAGGTGGAGGGCGAGGGCGCTTTTGCCTACGCCGGGCATGCCGCTCAGTACGACCGTGATGGCTGGGTGCCTGATAGCTCGGGGGGTGCTGTCGGTTGGCGAGTGCGGGCTGTCCGTGGCTTGTCGCGCAGTTCCCCGCGCCCCCGACTTGGCGAGGTCGTCCTTGGCTCCAAGCACACCGCGCAGTTGGGCCAGCACATCCTCACGGCCCGTGAAATGGGCTGGCGGCGGGGGGAGCTGGGCCGGGCGAGGGGGCTCGGCGGATGCGGCGCCTTCGCGCGTCTCCGGTTCGTTCTCCCGGGCCCCCTGTTCCCGGAGGATCTCCAAGTGCGCCTCTCTCACCGCCGGCCCCGGTTCCACGCCCAGCTCGTCCAAGAGGCGGGCGCGCAAGTCGCGGTGGACGGCCAGGGCCTCTGCCTGGCGGCCCGTGCGGTGGAGGGTGAGCATCAGCAGGCGGTGGAAGGCCTCCCGCAGCGGATGCCCGGCGACCAGGGCGGCCAGTTCGGGGGCGAGGGCGGCGAGGGCGGTGGTGCTCTCAGGGCCCCGCGCCAGGTGGAGTTCGGCGTCGTAGCGGCGTTCCAGGAGCAGCAGGCGTGCCTCCTCCAGTCGTTGCACGAACGCCTGTGCGCCGAAGTCGGCCACCGGGAGGCCGCCGAGGGGCGTTCCGCGCCAGAGGGCGAGCGCGGCGGTGGACTCGCGTACCGTCCGCGCCCAGTCACGCGCGGCGTGCGCGGCGCGCGCGGCCACGGCGTGCGCCTCGAAGACGCGGACGTCCAGCTCGCCCTCGCCGACCCGGAGCAGATAGCCGGGCGGTACCGCGCGCAGGCGCTCGGGGTCGTCCAACAGGCGGCGCAGCCGGGTGACATGGTTCTGCAGGGAGGCCTGCGCGGACGGGGGCGGTGCCGCGTCCCACAACACGTCCTTCAGCGCGTCCACCGAGACGACCCGCCCGGGTTCGAGCAGCAGCGCCACGAACAGGGCGCGCATCTTGCCGCTGCCGACCGGGCGTACGCCGACGCCGACACCATCCGTCTCGGCGTCGTAGAGAACCGGCGGACCCAGCAGTCCGAACCGCAGCCCGTCCCGCATAGAACCCGCCCGCTGCCTTCCCGCACCGCCGAACCGGGCCCGCCCCGCGGCGACTTCACCGCCGCCTCCCGTACGGCTCCCCGTGGAACCGTTGGGCTCATGTTAGCGATCCGTTGGCGGGACCTGATGTGATCACTTCATCGGATCCGGCGCCGACGGCGCACGCGTACTACGCGTAGCTCGGGGGAGTGCCGCCGCCGCTGCCGGATCCGAAAAACCGCACAAAGCGCTGTGCCCCGGTCGGTGGAGGTGAACGACCGGGGCACAGCGCTTCGTGCGTGGGAGAAGTCGCTGTCGGGTCGGAGTGTCAGAGGATCGGCGGCCGGCCCAGCCGCGTGAGGTGCCACACCGTCCGCCAGCGCATGGGCCGTCGCTCGCCGCCCGATGTGCGCCAGCCCTCCGTGAAGCCGCCGAACCATGCGCGCAGTCCGGCCGCCGAGCGCACCCGCAGCAGGGTGATGAGCACCCATACGCCCAGGTGGACGGGGATGAGGGGCAGCGGAAGCCAGCGGCGGGCGAGCCAGACGCGGTTGCGGGCGTTCACGCGGTAGTAGATGGCGTGGCGGGCCGGTGAGGTCTTCGGGTGCTGGAGGAGGAGTTCGGGCGCGTAGAGCACGGTCCATCCGGCGTCGACGGCCCGCCACGCGAGGTCGGTCTCCTCGTGCGCGAAGAAGAACTCGGCGGCCCAGTCGCCCGTTTCGGCGAGCATGGCCATGGAGAGGGCGTGTCCGCCGCCGAGGAAGCCGGTGACCGGGCCGCCCCGCATCGGGTCCTTCGCGCCGACCCTCGGCACGTGCCGCCGCTGGGTCTCGCCGTGTTCGTCGGCGATCCGGAACCCGACGATCCCAAGCCGGGGGTCGGCGGCGTACAAGTCCCGTACCCGGCGCAGCACATCGGGATCGACGAGCAGGCCGTCGTCGTCCAGCTCGACGACGGCGTCGACGTCCCCGAACTCCCGCAGCCGCTCGATGGCCACGTTGCGGCCGCCGGGGCAGCCGAGGTTCTCATCCACCTCGATGGGCGTGACCTCGCCGGTCAGACCGAGCCGTTCCGCGAACTCGGGCAGCGGGCAGCCGTTGCCCACGATCACGATCCGCTCGGGCGCCACGTCCTGCTTGGCCACGGAGGTGAGCAGCGCGTCCACCTCGGCGGGCCGGTTGCCCATCGTCACCACGGCGACAGCGACCCGAGGCCCCGCCTCCAGCACGACACCCACCCCATCCACGACCGGTTACGGCGGGGATGCTAGTCGTTCATGTCAAGGACTACTTAAGGACTCTTCAAGTACGCCGCTGGGGACGGCGATTCGCCCGGCCGGGATCTGCGCTTGCCGGATCCACGCTCGCCGGGATCTACGCTTTCGCCATGACCGCCCGGAGAGAACCGCACACGTCGAGTGGTCTGCTCGGGACCCCGGAGGAGGAGGCCGCGTACTGGCACGCCGTACGGCGCTACGTCCTCCCCCGCGCCGACCGACGGAGCATCGGCCGCTACGGCGAGTTGCTGAGCGGCCGTTACCGCCGGTTCGAGGGAGCCACCCGCAGGCGCTTCCTGCACCCTCTGCTCGTCGACGCCTCGTCGATCACGGACGCCGACCTGAACCTCCTCCTCTCCTTCGGTTGGCGGCCCCGCCTCACCGCCGCCTGGCTGATCGGCGTGTCCCGGCGGACCTCCTACCGGACCCGTATCGGCGAACTGCTGCTCGACAGCGAGGTGGTGTACGCGGGACTGGGGTACTGCTTCGCCCTGGCCCGTTTCGGGACCGAAGAGGACGCCGAGATCCTCACCGCGTACCTGAACCGCTATCTGCCGCGCACCGACCTCCACTACGACCAGCCGGTCGCCCTGGGTGCCCTCCTGCGCCTCGACAGCCGACTCGGTACGGCCCACGCGGCACCCTTCACGGAACCCGGCGGCCTCTTCGACCGCTGGGTGGACGGCGTCGCGCTCATGGGCTACCGCTCGAACCCACCGGCCCAGGAGCAGGCCGCCATGGACGAGATGTGCGACTTCGCCGACGGCTGGACCCTGCCGGGCTGAAGCCCCCGTCAGGCCCGCAGCGGATTCGCCCGTACCGCCGCCATCAGGTACCAGGCCGTCGCGCCGGTGTGCCGGTACGGGTAGTAACCGAAGCCGAAGCCGGTATCGAGGGGGCTGGTGGCGGAGACGACGCCGGAGCGTTCGGGCAGGGTACGGCCGCCCACGGTCTGGCCGGTGCCGAGGAGGTCCTGGGCGCGTTCGATGGAGTCGAGGAGCCGCCGGGCACGCGCCTCGTCGCCGCGTGCGCCCCGGTCGCGCAGGGCGAGCGCGAGATGGGCGGTTCCCTCGAACCACACGCCGTTGCGGTTCGGCTTCGGCTGGAACTCGGCGATCGGCGCGTCCTCGTTCGCGACGAGACTGGCCGAGCTGAAGGTGACACCCGCGTACGACTGCCCGGCCGGCACCGTGCTGTTGCGCCGCTCGGCGTGGTCCAGGACGGCCAGTTCGGTGGCCGCCCAGTCCAAGGACCTGGAGTACCGGTTCGAGTCGAGGGCGAGGTGGGTCCAGGTCTGGGTGTCCTCGGGGATGGGGGACTTGTTGATGGTCACCCCGTCGTTGGTGCCCGTGTAGAAGAAACCTCCTGACGAGCCCTGCCCCTGGGTCGGCTCCCACATGCCCTTCACGAACGCCTCCGCACGCGCCCGCCGCTCCCACCACACCCGGTCCCCGGTGAGCCGGGCGAGCCGTCCGAACAGGCAGATCAGGTCGGTGTTGTGCTCGGTCGAGGTGAACGGCAGCTTCTCGTTCGCCCCGTTGACGCCGAACTTGTAGCCGCCGAGGGGCTCGTCCGTACGGCCGGTACGCTCGATCCACTCCCCGATCCGCACCGCCGCGGCCAGGAAGCGCCGGGCCCTGGTCCGCCGGGCCAGCGCGCTCAGCGCGATCCCGGCCCAGGCCATGTCCCCGACTGCCGTACCCGTGAAACCGAACTGGGTGCCGACGTTGACTGTCCCGTCCGCCCGCACGAACCCGTCCGGCTGCGGCACCCCGTCGAAGGAGACGTACGGCCCGACGTTGTACGCCTGGCGCAGCCGGCCGTCGTCGTACGCCGGGTCGTGCTCCTGGGCGTAGATCAGCGCGTCCCCGAGTGCCACGGCCCTGGCCTGCCCGTCCGCCGTCCGTACGGCGAGGTGGGCGAGGATCGCCAGCGCGTTGTCGTACGTGAACGCCGTGCTGAACAGGCCCGCCTGGTCGGTGTAGCTCTGGGTGAGGCGGATGTCGCCGTGGTCCGGGTAGGCGTCCATGGCGGCGGCAAGGAAGGCCTGCCCGCGACGCCGGGCGGAGGCCCCGGCCGCTCGGGGCACCGCCGCGTGGGCCGGGGCGGAGCCGAGGGCGGTGAGCGCCGCCGCGACCCCGAGGCCGGTGCCGAGGAGCGTGCGGCGGCTCAGTGCCGGGCCTTGTCTGACGGTCCTGCCGGTCATGGGTCTCCCTAGCTTGAGAGCGCTCTCACGCAGCTGCGCGCTCATTGTGCTGGTGCTCCCGGGGCGGGTCAACGCTCATGACGTTCAAGCACATTGAAGAAGATGGGAGAGGATGGGGAGACGCGGGCGTCCCGCGCACTCTGTCGGTGCGCGGGACGCCGTCCGGGCTCCAGGGCCCTCCGGCGCGCGGACTCCGCGACGCGGACCCGGTGACCCGGTCCCGGAGCGGCGAGGTCAGTCCTCCACGACACTGACCTCGCGGTCGTTCACCGGCTGCGTCGGCCGGTTGCTCTTGGGGAACAGCTCCTTGTACGCGGCGACCTCGCCCTCGGAGACCGGGACCTCCTCCTTCAGCACGGTCCACTTGACGCCCTCGGCGCAGGGCGGCGTCGTCAGGGAGCCCTCGTACTGGTACTGGTCGCGGTCGCCCGGCAGGAACGTGGTGAGGTCGAAGGCCTTGGTGATCTTCTCGGTGGCGCCTTCCTCGGCCGGCAGCTTCGCGAACAGGTCGGCGAAGGCGGACCCGCCCGACTTCGCGTCGTCCTCGTCGTCCATGAGCACGCCCACGACGGCGAGCGCCCCGCCCTTGTCGGCGTGCACGAAGTGCAGCTCCATGTCGGCGTGCTCGCCGTCCTCGGTGTGCTCGCTCGGGAGGTGGAAGTGGAACTGCTTGAGGTCGTACGAGGTGCCGTCGATGACGATCTTGCTGCCTGCGGAGACGTTGGCCTGGATGGTGTGGCCGTTGTTCACCAGCTCGGCGGTGACCGGCTTGTAGTCGATGGTGACGGCCTTGTTCACCGGCGCGTCGACGGCCTTGTCGTCGTCCAGGTCGATCGGGGACTGCTCCTTCCCCTCCTCGCACGCCTCGAAGTCCTCGGCGAGGGTCGCCCAGTTCGCAGGCCCGCCGGCGCCGTCATAACCCCAGTGGGCGCCCTCTTCCTTCTCCTTCTTCTCGTCGGCCTTGTCGTCGGACCGGGGTGACGCGGACACGTTCGCCTTGGCCTTCGGCTCCGTCTCACTGTCGCCGCAGGACGTGACCGTCAGGACGGTGAGGGCGGCGACTCCGACCAGTGCGGCCCTGCGTATCACTCGGGAAGACACGCTTGTTCCACCTCGCGGAGGTCGACTGTTCGTGGAGTTCGGTCACCCACTGGGCGCCTGACTCCACTGTTCGATCTCGTCGAACAGCGCTGGGACAAGCGAAGAACAGGGCAGAGCCAAGCAAGGTAAGAGCTCGTACAACATTCGGTCAGCGGGGCCTCACCCTCGCCGGGCGAGTCCGACTTGTCCGTTTCATGCACAGCGAGCAGGCTGAGGACTACGAGTGACACACCCGGCGCGAATTGAGCAGGAATGGACACCAGAAGGCCGGTTACCCCGACAGCATCCGGTCACTATGCGTACTCGGCCGATGCGGCCACGGCCACCATCAGCCCCGAAGGCGTCGTCATGGGCTGGAGCGAGGGCGCGCGACGGCTGCTGGGCCACGGGGCCGCGGAGGTCGTGGGGCGGCCGGCGGCCGATCTGATCGTCCCGGCGGAGGGCGCCGGCCCGGCCGGGTTCTCCCTGATCGATCTGCGGGACTCCCCCGAGTTGAGCGGTACGGCGGCCCTCCGGCACCGGGACGGTCACAGCGTCGAGGTGGCGCTGCGGGCGTATCCGTCGCTGGACGGGGAGGGTGAGGTGCAGGCGTACGTGGTGACGGCGACGACCATCGCCACCGCCACCTCGGCCGACTCCCCCAACAGCTCCGCCCCCTCTCTCCTGGAGTGGTCCCACGCGCAGTCGCCGCTGGCCATGTCCCTGTTCACGTCGGGGCCGCAGGGGTGGCGGCTGGACGAGGCCTCGTCGGGGGAGCCTCCGGGGGAGGCCGCCGAGAAGAGCTTCCTGCGGCTCGTCGCGCAGGTGGCCGACGAGGGGCGGCCGATGCGCTACGAGCGCACCGCCCCGGGGCCCTTCTCCTCCCGTCAGCAGGCCTGGTTCACCGAGATGTGGCCGGTCAGGGACCCGGACACCGGCGAGGTGTGCGGGGTGGGCACGGCGACCTTCGACAGCAGCGAGGAGCACTGGGCCCGGCAGCGGCTGGCCCTGCTGAACGAGGCCGGCGCCCGTATCGGCACCACCCTGAATGTGTCCCGTACCGCCCAGGAACTGGCCGATCTGGCGGTCCCCCGGCTCGCCGACTTCGTCAGCGTGGACCTGCTCGACTCCGTGCTCAAGGGCCGGGAACCGGCGCCGGGGCCGCTCGACTCGGCGGTGCGGTTGCGCCGGGTCGCGCACCAGTCGACGTACGAGGGAGTGCCGGAGGCGGCGGTGGCCATCGGCATGCAAGACGCGTACCCCCCGTTCTCCCCGCCCGCTCGCGCCCTGGCCACCGGGAAACCGCTGCTCAGCGGCTTGGACGACCCGGACTATCTGCGCTGGGTCGGGGAGGACGGGAGGCGGATCGAGCGCGTACGGCGGTTCGGGTTCCACTCGGTCATGGCGACGCCGCTGCGGGCCCGTGGGATCACGCTCGGGGTGATGTTCCTCGCGCGCAGGGAGGGCTCGAAGCCGTTCCAGCTGGACGATCTGGTGCTCGCCGAGGAACTCGCGGGCCGGGCGGCCGTGGGCATGGACAACGCGCGCCGGTACACCCGTGAACGGACCAACGCGCTGACCCTCCAGCGCAGCCTGCTCCCCCGCGATCTGCCCAAGCAGGCGGCGGTCGAGGTGGCGTACCGCTATCTGCCGGCCGGGTCGGGGGCGGGGGTGGGCGGCGACTGGTTCGACGTGGTGCCGCTGTCCGGTACGCGGGTCGCGCTGGTCGTCGGGGACGTGGTCGGGCACGGGCTGCACGCCTCCGCCACCATGGGGCGGCTGCGTACGGCGGTACGCACCCTCGCCGACGTCGATCTGCCGCCGGACGAGCTGCTCACCCACCTCGACGACCTGGTCACACATCTGACCTGGAACAACGAGACCTTCCCCGACCAGGTGGAGATGCCGTACGCCGGTGAGATCGGCGCGACCTGTCTGTACGCCGTCTACGACCCGGTCTCGCGGGTCTGCACCATCGCCAGTGCCGGGCATCCGCCGCCCGCCGTGGTGTATCCGGACGGCGCGGTCAGTGTGGTGCGGCTGTCGCCGGGGCCGCTGCTGGGGGTCGGCGGGCTGCCGTTCGAGGCGACCGAGGTGGAACTGCCCGAGGGCAGCCTGCTCGCGTTCTACACCGACGGTCTGATCGAGGCCCGTGACCACGACATCGGTATCGGCATGGACCGGCTGTGCGAGGCGCTCGCCTCTCCCGTGCCGTCCCTGGAGGGCGCCTGCGACACCGTGCTCAAGGCCCTGCTTCCCGATCCCGAGACGCCCGCCGACGACGTGGCCCTGCTCCTCGCCCGTACCCGTGCGCTGCACACGGACCAGGTCGCGGCCTGGTCGCTGCCGTCCGACCCGGCGATCGTCGCGGACGCCCGCGCGCAGGCGTCCCGCCAACTGGCCCTGTGGGGGCTCGAGGAGGCCGCGTACGTCACGGAACTCGTGGTGAGCGAGCTGGTCACCAACGCCATCCGCTACGGCGCCGTACCCATCGGGCTGCGCCTCATCCGCGACCGCACCCTCATCTGCGAGGTCTCCGACGCCAGCAGCACCGCCCCCCACCTGCGCCGCGCCCGCGCCTACGACGAGGGCGGCCGCGGGCTGCACATGGTCGCCCAGCTCACCCAGGGCTGGGGCACCCGCCAGACCGCCACCGGCAAAACCATCTGGACCGAACAGCCCCTCCCGGCCAACTCACGATGACCTCCCCACCCCCTCCGACCCCAGCCTCGCCCGCGACCGCGCCGGCTGCGGGACGGGGTGGGTCCGAGTCGCGGGGTGGTGGGGCGGAGGGGGGCGGCACCCCGGCGGCAGGCGGCGGCGGCACGCGCACGCTCGGGCTGGTCTATCCCCCTGCCGGGCGGGGGCGCGACTACACCGGGATGCAGTTGGCGTTCGTCGGCGGGGTGGCCGAGTCGGCCACCACGTACGACTACGACCTGTTGCTCTCGCCCGCGGAACGGGCGGGAGATGCCTCGTTCCAGCGGATGGTCGACGGGGGGCGGGTGGACGGGGTGATCGTGATGGAGATCAAGTTGGAGGACGACCGGGTCGAGTATCTGGCGCGGAGCGGGTTTCCGTTCGTGACAATCGGCAGGAACAGCAGGGCGGAGGAGACCAGCTGGGTCGACCTGGACTTCGCGGGGCTGGCCCGCGGTTGTGTGTACCACCTCGCCGATCTGGGCCATCGCAGGATCGCCTTCGTGAACAGGTCCGAGCAGCTCTTCCGGAGCGGTTACGGCTTCGCCCACCTCGGCCTGGAGGGCTACACCAAGGCCATGGCGGAGCAGGTGCTCACCCCCCACGCGTACCTCTGCGACGACGAGGTCACCGCCGGGGAGGCGGTCCTGGAGCGGATCCTGCTGGACGACCCGGCGACCACCTCGCTCGTCACCATGAACGAGGCCGCGCTGGAGGGCCTCTACCGCGGTCTGACCCGGCACGGCCGCCGCGTCCCCCGCGACTTCTCGGTCGTCGGCGTGGCCGCCGGCCGCTGGGCGGAGCAGGTGGACCCGCAGCTCACCGCCGCCGAGATCCCCGCCAAGGAGATGAGCCGGGTGGCCGTCGAGCTGATGATGCGCCGCCTCGACGAACCGGAGGCCCCACCCCGGCACGTCCTCCTCAAACCCCTGATCTCCCTCCGGGAGAGCACCGGCCCCTGCCGCCCGGTCCCCGGATCGGAACCCGAACAGGAATTCCCCGACCTCGACCAGTTCCCCGACCTGCCGGACCTCCCGGGTTCCGATTTCTGAGCCCCCACTCCCCCATCCCCCCCACACCCTCACGGAGCAGCGCATGTCCCACCCCGTCGACCGCCGCCTTTTCCTGCGCGCCGGCGCAGCCTCTCTGGGCCTCGGTCTCGGTCTCGGTTCCGCCCTGACCGGCTGCGGCTCCGACAAGCAGAGCGGCACGGTCACCCTCACCTGGTGGGACTACTTCACCCTGGACAACTTCCAGCCCGCCTTCGCCCGGCTGATCAACGACATCGAGGCCCGGGTCCCCGACGTACGCATCAAACGCCGTACGTTCCCCTTCGCGGACCTCGAACGGCAGATCACCCTCGGCGCGGTCTCGGGCGACCTCCCGGACATCGCCATCGTCGACAACGTCTCCATGAACTCGCTCGCCGGCAGCGGTCTGCTGGCCGACCTCACCGAGCGGGTGGAGGAGTGGGGCCAGGCGGACGAGTACTACGAGGGCCCCTGGAAGGGTTGTCAGGTCGAGGGCAGGACCCTCGGCCTCCCCAACAGCAGCAACTGCCTCGCCCTCTACTACAACACCGAGATGCTCGACGCGGCCGGAGTGAAGCCCCCGAGGACCTGGGAGGAGTTCGCGGACGCGGCGCAGCAGCTGACCAGTGGGGAGCGGTTCGGGCTGGCGATGAGCGCGATCAGGACGGAGGAGGGGGTGTTCCAGTTCCTGCCGTTCCTGTGGCAGGCGGGCGGCGACCTGGACACCTTCGCGACCGACGGCGCGACCGCGCTCGCCTTCCTCGACGACTTCGTCGCCAAGGGTTCGCTGTCGGGGCAGTGCGTGGGCTGGACCCAGCAGGACGTCAACACCCGGTTCGTCAACGGGCGGGCCGCGATGCAGATCAACGGCCCGTGGCAGCTGCCGACCATCAAGAAGACGGATGTGCAGTACGGCGTCGTCGCGCTGCCCCGCGACAAGGAGTCCGCGACCTGTCTGGGCGGCGAGAACTGGGTGGTGATGGCGAGCAGCGACCATCAGGGCAAGGCATGGGAGGTCCTGGAGTACACCCAGCGGTCCTCGGTCCTGGTGCCGTATCTGGTGGCGCTCGGCAACCTCCCCGCCCGCAAGGACCTGGCGGACAGCGGCACCTGGGCCTCCGACCCGGCCCTGCGTCTCTTCCTCAGCCAGCTGCCCGTGGCCCGGCCCCGCCAGTACGGCCCGGGTTACTCCGACGCCGCCCAGTCCGTCGCCGAGGCCGAACAGGCCGTACTCACCGGCGGCACCGCCCCCTCGGCCGCCGCGAGGACCGCCGCCACGAAGATCGACAAGGCGCTGGAGGAGAGGTGAACCGAAGCCGCCGCAAGCCGGGCCCGGCTCTCCCACATGGCCGTACCGCACCACCCCGACACGCCCGCCCCCGTACCCGTCCCCTCACCGCCCGTCGAAGACGCGCCGGGTACCTCTTCTCCCTCCCCGGCCTGCTCTTCCTCGCCCTCTTCCTGGCGTACCCGCTGCTCTACAACGTCTGGACGTCCCTGCACGCCGTACGCCTGCAGGAACTGCTCGCCGGATCCCCGCGGTTCGTCGGCCTCGACAACTACCGGACGACCCTCGACGACCCTGGCTTCTGGCACGCCGTACGGCTCTCGGTGGTGTTCACGGTGGGCTCGCTGCTGTTCCAGTTCGTCATCGGCTTCGCCCTGGCGCTGCTCTTCGCCCGCCCGTTCCCCCTGAACGGCCTGCTCCGCTCCCTGCTGCTGGTGGCCTGGCTGCTGCCGCCGGTGGTCAGCGGCACCCTCTTCCGCTGGATGCTCGACCAGGACGCCGGCGCCTACAACGCGCTGCTCCGCGCGGTCGGCCTGGACGCCCTGGCCCACGACTGGCTCCTCGACCCCGGCACCTCCCTGGCCGGGGTGATCTTCGCCAACGTCTGGGTGGGCGTGCCCTTCAACATGCTGCTGCTCCTGGTGGGCCTGCACACCATCGACCCGGAACTCCACGAGGCGGCGGCCCTCGACGGCGCGAACACCTGGCGGCGTTTCCGCTGGATCACGCTCCCCTTGATGCGCCCGGTATCGGTGACCGTCCTTCTCCTCGGCCTCGTCTACACGTTCAAGGTCTTCGACCTCATCTTCGTGATGACGGGCGGCGGCCCGGTCGACGCCACCAGCGTGCTCTCCCTCTACGTCTACGACATCTTCTTCAGGTTCTTCCGCTTCGGCGAGGGCGCGGCGGCGGGCCTGCTTCTGCTGCTCGTACCGCTGCTCGTGGGCGTGGTGTACGTACGGCGGTTGCGCGGGGAGGGGGAGGCGGCGTGACGTACCGCGCGGGAGGACGGCCGTGGTTGCTCACGGTGACGGCGACCCTCGTCACCGCCGCCTTCCTCCTCCCGGTCTACTGGATGGTCAACACCAGCCTCACCAGGCCCGATCGCATCCTGACCGAGACCCCGCAGTGGATCCCCACCCCGGCCACCACGCAGAACTACACGACGGCCCTGTCCGACGAAGCCCTCCTGCGCGCCCTCCTCAACAGCCTCGTCATCTCCTCCGGAGTGGTCGCCCTGACCCTGCTCCTGGGCGTCCCCCTCGCCTACGCCCTCGCCCGCGTCCCCATGCGCGGCTCCGGAACCATGGTGCTCGCCCTGCTGATCGCCCAACTCCCGCCCAGCATCGTGCTGGCGGCTCCCCTGTTCATCCTGGAACGCCGGGCCGGCATCGACGACACGTACATCGGTCTCATCGCCGCCGACACCACCCTCACGCTGCCCTTCGCGGTGATCGTGCTGCGTCCCGTACTGCGGGGCGTGCCGAGGGAGTTGGAGGAGGCGGCCCTGGTCGACGGCTGCGGCCCGGTGGGCGTACTGCTCCGGGTGGTCCTCCCCATCATGGCCCCCGGCCTGGTCGCGGTCGCCGGGCTCTCCTTCCTCATCGCCTGGGGCGAGTTCGTCTTCGGCCTCACCCTCGCCGCCGAGCCCGCCGTCCAGCCGGTCACCGTCCTCCTCAACGCCTTCGTCGGCACCCACGGCACCGCCTGGGGCGCCCTGATGGCCACCGCCACCGTCATCAGCATCCCGGTGGCCTGTGTCTTCGCCGCCTTCCAACGCTTCATCGTGGGCGGCCTGACGGCGGGGACGGCCAAGGGCTGACGCCGGTCCGGCACGATCGGCGATGGGCTCGCCGGGTTCACTCGACGTCGCCCAGCGGTCAGAGGGTGTTCAACTCTCAGGTGGTCCTCGCGGCCGTCGACAAACAGCTCGCCACCCTCGAGCGCTGTGCGGAAGATCCCTTTCAGTACGGGGTGTTGACCGTGCGGCTTCCGGTGCGTGCCGATCCCGTATCGCGGGCCGACTGGCATCCGGTACGGATCCGTTTCCGCCTGCCACCCCACGTCCCCGCCCACGCCGCCTTGTGCGCGCCCACCCTGCGCGTACGCCAAGGACGGCTGCTGCTCGACGTGCCCTACGCACACGCGGTCCCCAAACCGGAACGGGCCGGACACTCCCGGGCGGTGGCCTTCGACTGGGGTTTGAACACCCTGCTCACCGGCGGCACCCTCCACCTCACCGGTGAGACCCAGCCCCGGGTGCTCACCAACGGACACCCGGTGTTCTTCCGCGCCGCCGGAGTCCTGGCCAAGGCCGACCGGCTGCGCTTGATCGGCGAGCACATCGGCGCCCGCATCGACCGACTGCGGATCCTGATCACCTCCCGGCAGGAGCGCGGGATGCGCCCCAGCCCCTGGCAGGTGGCCAAGCTCGCCGTCCTTCAGGCGGAGCGGGAGCGGGTGGCCCGGCGGCGGACCCGTCTGAACGCGGCCCTCGCCAGGGCAGCCGCCCGTTTCATGGTGGATCACGCGATTGCGGCCGGGCGAGCGTCATCTACCTCGAAGACCTCCGCGACATGGAAGCCCGCGGCAAGGGCCGCACCCTGAAC
>NZ_VTHJ01000052.1:37638-72085 GCF_008386495.1 Streptomyces tailanensis
CTCCCAGACGGTGCGCGGCGCGATCGTCACCCACGTCCGCCACACCGCCGCCGCCCACGGCATCGCCGCCGTCATCGTGCCACCACGCGGGACGTCGAAGTACTGCCCGCACTGCCTGACCGCCATCCGCCACCACAAGGCACCCAACAATCGGGCGGCGGGCTGGGCATGGGCGACCTGCCCCAACGAAGCGTGCGGGTACAGCACCGGCCGGGACAGCGCCGCCTGGCAGCGCATCGGCGCCCGCGGCTTCACCCACCAGAACAAAACGTGCCTCGACCGCGCCAGCGGAACCTTCGTGATCCGCACGGTGGTTGAGGCCCTGGACCAGGCAAGCCAGGTCCAGCACCAGACCCGGGACCGCACCAAGAGCCATCGCACGAACAGACGCCCTGCGCCCGGAAAGCGGCGCAGGGTCCCCGCCCCACCCGGCCCAGCGCCGGGTGGCAAGCGTCCGGCGGGGCGGACCCCCACGCACCCGACCCACCGCAGCCGGCGGTGGTCACGGCAGCAGGGACCGACAACGACCGGCACCCCCGACCGGCCACACCGGCCGGACGGGGCCAGACTCGGGGCAGGCTTCCACCGCCACGCCCACACCACCACCACCATCCCAGGATGGCAACGGCCGAGTCACCCTACAGATCGGTCCCGAACACCAGGGATCACCCAGGAAACCCAAGCCGATCAGAGACGCTGGAGAGCAGGCCGTCGAGTGGGGCCGGGACGCGGTCGGGGTCGAGGGCCTCGACGAGGACGCGGCCGTAGCGGATCTTGCGCCCCTTCTTCGTTCCGAGGAAGCGCTTGAACTGCTGCTGTGGGGTGCGGCCCTGCTGTGCGGGCTGACGCAGGAAGGTCTGGAGGGCGCGCTGTTCGCCTTCCGCTCGGACGAGTTCCTCCACCCGTGTCACGCCCAGCGCGCGGATGAGCTCGTCCTCCAGGTCCGCCGCGCAGACGAAGAAGCCTTGCTGTGCCGCACCGGCCCGCTCGAAGCCGCGGGCGTAGTAGGGCCGCTCCGCCTCGTCGCACAGTCCCGTGAGGCGGAGGCCCAGGCCGGGTGAACCGAGAAGTCGGGCGTAGCGCCCGACACTCATCGCACCGCCGATCGACAGGACGCAGACCCCTTCGGCCGCCAGGTCCCGCCCGCGGCTCTCCGCCAGCGCGCGAACCGCCGCGACGTCGCTCAGCCCTTCGAGCAGAACGGCCGCCCGGACGTGCAGCCGCGCGGCCAGCTCGTGCGCGGGGTCGCCGGAACCACCCGCCGCCCACGCGGTGACCGCGTCCCGGAACGCCCCCATGTCAGCCATGAGACGAGTCTCGGCCCGTTCCAGTCACAACGCGAGGGAATTTCCGCCTGCCCGTCGATGGACAGCAACCAGTCGGGAGCGGGCCCCCGTCGCGCAATTGGCAGATCAGTCCCGCTCATGACCTCACCGAACCCCGGTGACAGCCGCCCGAGCCGATACAAATCTGCCAATCGCTCCTCGGCTCGACAGCGACGACCGCATGCGCCGTGCACCCGCCGCTCAAGTTCGACGAGCGCCAAGCCGACAGGCACCTCAGCGCCGCCGATGACCTCCTGGCGGAGGAGCTCGGCGACGACGTCCCCGAATGGGTGAGCTACTTCGGCGCCGCCGCAGGGCGCGGGATCTCGCACCAGCCAGTGGACGAAGAGGCCCGCCCGCTGAGCCGGCCGCAGGTCAACCGGACCAGTAACACCTTGCTCCTTACCAGAGAGTCCTCATGACCAGCGTGTTTTGGCAGCCGAGCAACACCTGTGCGAGCCTGCTGCCTCTCATCTGGTCATCAGAAAGGGCTGATCCTGATGCTTGGCATGGTCGTCTGGGACGTCCGCTCTCGCGCTTCGGCGCAAGGACGGTAGCGACCACCTGCCTCAACGCACAGGCCTGTCCGGTGGACAGGCGTCGGTTCAGTCCGCTCCTCGTCGAAGTGCTCTTCGTGCCCCTGCACGTTCGACCACGAGGAGTACGTGGTGTCCACGATCCACTGGACAGAAGGCCCGACCCACCAGTCCGCACGCTGGCATTCCGAGAACGGCACCCCCCTTCCGCAACGCGTCGTCGTCGCCGACGACCGGATGAAGGCCGACGACGCCCACCGCCAGGCGTGCGAAGGAACGGCCTTGCTCTGGCAAGGCGACTTCCACAACGCCCGGCAACTACTACAGGCGATGGGCCGCTGCATCGATCGCAAACCACCCAGGCTCAACACACCCCCGAGCGAGTCCTTCCACCTGCATCGACGTGCCAGCAGCCACCGCGCCCGCGTCCTCGGCAAGCTCTTGGTGCTGCTGGACGCCGACCACACCCTGGCCTTGCGCCGGGCTCCCGACGTGCGCCAAGCGTGTCGGGAAACCTACGGCCCGCCCGACGGGCCCATGGTGGTCTCCCTCAGGGAACTGCTGGGAGTGATCGGGGCGCACCAGTGGCGCGTGAAAGGGGTCGATGTGCCGGCGCTCGGCACCCGCGTCCACCCCCACTACGGCGTGTTCGCACCCGTCAGAGGCGAGTACGTCGACCTGGTCGCCCGCACGCCGCTGCCACCGGTGACCCGACACAGCCCGGCCACCACTACAGCATTCGATCTCGGCACGGGAACCGGCGTCCTCGCCGCCGTCCTGGCCCGTCGAGGATTCAACCGCGTCGTGGCCACCGACATCAGCCCACGTGCCCTGGCCTGCGCCCAGGAGAACATCCACCGGCTTGCACTGGCTGACTGCATCGACGTGGCAGGCCCCTGTCTGTTCCCGGAAGGACGCGCCGACCTCATCGTGTGCAACCCGCCCTGGCTCCCCGCCCGTCCGACCAGCCCCATCGAGCAAGGCGTCTACGACGCGGACAGCAACATGCTCCGAGGCTTCCTCGCCGGGCTGTCCGCCCACCTCCGACCAGGCGGCGAGGGCTGGCTCATCCTGTCGGACCTGGCAGAGCACCTCGGCCTCAGGACACGGCCGCAGCTGCTCGCCGCCATCCAGGCAGCACACCTCCGGGTCGCGGACAAGATCGACACCAAGCCCCGGCACTCGCGGTCCAAGAACACCGCCGACCCACTCCACGACGCACGAAGTGCCGAGACGACGTCCCTCTGGCGTCTGATCGCAGCAGCATGACCGACACACCGATTACGTAAAGCACCTCGCTCCCAGTTCGTCAGGAGAGTGCATCCCGTGGGCCACGCCGCGGCCCACGGGCTACACCATCGCACTCTGTTCGCCGCCATGATGCCGACGCATTCTTCGAGCGCGGCGTGCAAGGACGGTACGAAGGCCGCGAGTTCAGTGTCGGACGCCTTGCCCGCTTCCAGTACGGCACCCACGACCATCACCAGGACGGCGGCGGCCTTCAGGGCGTGTACGTCGGCCGGTTCCTCAAGGAGACCACCGGGCCGCGTGACCGCGAACGCCTCCTTGCCTGTGGCCGGGTCGATGCCGAGACCGCGGAGAGGTGACGGGCTCATACGGCGACCTCCCACGGGCAGTGGTCCTGCCCCAGGGCCGCCGCGCGCCGCCGATCACGTTCGTCAAGCTCGCGTTCCCATACGACGACGTACGGGCGGACCAGGGGCATGCCATCGGCGGTGATGACGTCGAGGGGTGGACGCGGGGGTGCGGGCGGATAGGTGGGGGCGGGTGGGCAAGGGTAGGGGGCGGTGGGGGTGTGACGGCGCGGTGCGCTCCGCGAGGAGGCAGGAAGAGGCTCAGGATCGCCGCCAGTGGGCTGCGCATAGGTCGACTCCACTTCAGTCGGCTCAGCCCCGGCGGGAAGCTCTCACCCTTCCCGCCGGGGCGTCCTTGTTTCCTCCCGGACTCTACTCCGATACGGTGGTTGTAGGTAGTAGTTGGTAGTAGTAGTAAGTAATGCGTAGCGGAGGGTGGCGGCCTACGGTCGAAGGGTGGACAAGATCAGCCCCGACTCGCCGCAGTACGTGTATGAACAGCTGGCCGCGATCATCGAACGGAAGATCCGTTCCGGTGAGTACCCGCCGGGCACCCGCCTGCCGGGGGAACTGACCATGACGCACGACTACAAGGTCGGTCCGGGTACTGTCCGCCGGGCTCTGGACATCCTTCGGGACAGGGGGTTGGTAGTGACCGTACGCGCCCGGGGGTCGTTCGTAGCCGACCCGCTGCCGCCCTCCCCCGGATCCCCACACTGAACCATGAACCCTGACGCTGAGATCGACCACGGCGCGCCCCTGACCCCGTACCGGCAACTCGCCGAGATCCTCCGCGCGCAGATCCGGCGCGGCGACTGCCCACCAGGGCGGATGCTGCCGAGTGAAGCCCAGCTCGTACAGCGGTACGGGATCGCCCGGACGACCATGCGGCGGGCCCTTGGCCTGCTGGCCGAAGAAGGCTGGGTGTATGCCGTACCTCAGCGGGGGTGGTTCGTCACCGCCCCCCTGCCGCCCTCCCCTGAAACCCCCGCATCCCCCGCGTAGCACCTTCCACGACTCCCGGCCGGCGCCTCCCCGTTGATCCCGGCCGGTCCCGGCAGATGTTGCGAATCTGTGGATCCGAATAGTGCGCCACATTTACATCAGGGTTCTCGTACCCGTGCCAAACTGGGAATGCAGCGGGTGTGCCGGAAGCGGTTACGGGGGCGCCGTCATTTTGTCGTTGTTTTCGGAAGGGATCTTCACACCGCACGCACTTCTCGACGAACGGTCGATCGATATCCTCTCAGCGGCAACGCAGCGCTGTTCGGGGACGGTTCGCCCGAGCGACATCCTCCACGCCGCGATCGACTCCGGTGACCAGGGAGTTCTGTCGGTTCTCTCGCTGACGCTCGCCGAAGGCGCCCAGCCGCGGCATCTGCTGGAAACCATCGCGGTGTACAACCCGGGCAGCCGGGACGGGCAGCATTTCGATTTCGACGGACGGCGTGAGCGCTTCGCGGCGGAGACGCTGGCCGCACTCGACCGCTTCGCGGCGGAGTTCGCCGAGGACCGGGACCGGCTGCGCCCGGTCTGCCTCGAACTCCTCGTCGCCTGTGTCCTGGAGCAACCCGACCCCGGTGACCGGCAGTTCCTGCGGATCCTCGACGCGACGGCCGCCGCGCGGGCGTTGCGCGACCAGGTGCGCGTCAGCGTCGAACCGCCGCCCCCGCTGCTGGACGACACCGGGCGGCTGCGCTCCGAGGAGTTCTCGGCGGACGCCTGGGCGGTGCTGGAGCAAGCGGCGGAGCGAGCGGGCGAGTTGGGGTACGACCGGCTGCTGCCACCGCATTGCTTCCTCGCCCTGCTCGGCGAGACGGAAGGGCTGACCGAGCGGCTCGTCCGGCTGCAGATCCCGCCGCAGCTGGGCCTGGCGAAGGTCGCGGAGATGCTGAGCGGCGCCTTCCGGTTGTCCCAGCACGGCAAGGACGCGCCGCCGCTGCATCGGGACGGGCTGGGCGAGCCGCTGCTCGCCATGCTGGCGCAGGCCCAGCGGGCCGCCGCGGTCTGGGGCGCCGAGCAGGTCGACACCCCGCATCTGCTCGACGCGCTGCTGGAGGATCCGCCGCCGAGGCTGGCGTCGGTGTTCCAGACGGATCCGTTACGCGTGGACCTCGCCCGGATGCGTGAACTGCTCGCCCAGTCCGTTCGGGAGGCGCGTACGGCGGGACCGCGCGAGGTCGCCTTCCGGTTAGCGGCCGGCTCGCCGCCCGCCGAGGACCTCACCTGGGTCGCGCGGACCCAGGGCATTCCGCCCGCCCGGCATCTGGAGCGGTACTTCGACGCGCTGGGCCGGGCCCTGCACCGTACGACCGACAACCATGTGCTGATCACCGGGCCCGCCGGAGTCGGCTCCACCACCCTGCTGCGCGAACTGGCCAGACGGGCGGCGGCCGGGGAACTGCCCTTCCTGCGGCGCAAGCGCCTGCTGCGCGTCGACTGCCGCGACGTACCCGACACCGAGAGCGGCGCCAAACTCGCCCGCATCATCGCCCATGTCGCCGGGCGCACCGACCTCATCGTCTGCCTCGACGGACTCGGCGCCCTGCTTCGCGGCCCCGGCGACACCCACCACGTACTCGCCCTGCGCAGCGCGCTCAAGGAACGCCGCATCCACCTCGTCGGCGTGCTGTCCGACCAGGAGTACGACGACCTGCTGGCCGCCGACCACGTCCTGCGCGAACTCACCACCCGTATCCCCATGACCGAACCCGACCGGAACTCGGCGCGGGACATGGTCCAGCAGGTGGCGGACGCCCTGGAAGCGGAGTTCGGGGTCGGGATCGACGGCCGGGTCGTCGACCGGGCGGTGGTGATGTCCTCGGACTTCATCCTCAACCAGCGGCTGCCGCTCGCCGCCGTCAAGGTGCTCCGCCGGGCCTGCGAGGACCTGGACTACCGCCGTACGCAGCACGGCGAGACCGGGGCCGTCGTGACCGGGGCCGGGTCCGGGTCCGTCGTGACCGGATCCGTCGTGACCACCGAGGACGTGGTGCGGGTCATCGCCGAGGTGTCGGGCGTGCCCGCCGAGCAGATCGCCGGCACCGGTGGCGAGCGGATCGACTACGAACAGGCGCTGGGCGGCTCCGTCTTCGGCCAGCGGGACGCGGTCGGGGTGGTCGCGAGCGAGCTGCGCCGCATCAAGGCGGGCCTGGCCGGGGCGAGCGGCGGGCCCGCGTCGGTGATGCTCTTCGCCGGACTGACCGGGACGGGCAAGACCGAACTGGCGAAGACCGTCGCGAGTTTCTACTCCTCCTCCAAACGCCTGGTGACCTACCCCATGGCGAACTTCACCGAGGCGCACAGCGTGTCGGGCATCATCGGCTCCCCGCCCGGATACATCGGCTACGAACGCGGCGGCAAACTCATCAACGAGCTGAACGCGGACCCGTACGGCGTCTTCCTGCTCGACGAGGCGGAGAAGGCCCACTCCGAGGTGTGGCGGCCCTTCCTCAACCTCTTCGACGAGGGCTGGATCGTCGACCAGCGGGGCGTCAAGGCCCACGGCGACCGGGCGATCTTCATCCTCACCAGCAACGCGGGCGCGGAGATCATCTCCCGGATGACACGGGAGGGCCGGCCCGAGAAGGAGATCGTCGCCGCGGTGAAGGAGGCGCTGCTTCGGGTCGGGGACCAGTCGCGGGGCGGGCCTGTCTTCTCGCCCGAGTTCATGGCGCGCATCGACCGGGTGATCGTGTTCCGGCCGCTGGATCTGGACGCGATGGTCGGCATCTGTCTCAAGACGGTCGACAAGCAGCGTGCGTGGTGGCTGGAGAAGCGTGAGAAGGAGTTGGTCGTTCCCGAGTCGCTGATCGACTACGTCGCCCGGCGTGGACATCTGGCGAACGAGAAGTCGGGGGGCAAGGAGGGTGGCCGCGTCATCGGCAAGCTTCTCAAGGAACTGATCGACCAGCCGCTTCTGCTCGAAGGGGAGCGGCGGGAGGAGGAGTTCCGGCGGTGTGGCCGGATCGAGTGCGTGTTCCACTCCAGCGGGCCCGACGGCCCCTGGACGGAGATCCGCTTCAGGCCGGCCCAGGAGAAGGAGCAGGGGCAGGAGCAGGAGGCCCAGGAGAAGGAGCAGGAGGCCGCGGAGTGAGTGACCACGGGGACGGGACCGATCTGCGGTCGTTCGAGGGGCGGGTGATCAACGACCGCTATCTGCTCACCAAGTGGATCGGCGGTGGTGCCTTCGGTGCCGTGTTCCTCAGCGAGCAGCGCATCCTCGGCCGCCCCGTCCGCCGGGTCGCCTGCAAGATCTCCCGGGACGCGGGGATGACCGAGGCGGACGCCCGGGAGAAGTTCGCCGACATCCTGCGGCTGGCCGAGGCGATGGACGGGATGAGCGACTCCGAGGCACGGCGTCACCTCGTCCATGTGTACGACGGGGGGCTGGCCCACGACGCCGGCGGGCGGGCGTTCCTGGTGATGGAGTTCGTCCAGGGCACCACGCTCGCCGACCAGTTCGCGAGCATGAAGACCGTACCGGCCCCGCAGTTGTTCAAGTGGGCGCGGCAGATCTGTGTGGCGCTGCGCGGACTGCACGCCCTGGACCAGCCATTGCTGCACCGGGACCTCAAGCCGGACAACGTGCTGCTGGGCTCGGATCTGACCGTACGGCTGATCGACTTCGGTCTCGCAGCCCGGCTGCTGGAGTCCGGGTCGGTCCCCGGGGTCGCCGGCACGCTCACCTACATGGCACCGGAGACCTCCCAGGGCCGGAGTCTGCCCGCCTCCGACCTGTACTCGCTCGGGGTGCTGATGTACGAGGGGCTGACCGGGCGGCTGCCGTTCGAGCACCTCGTACCGCCGCCGGGTCTGCCCGACACGATGCACGGCGACTGGCTTTACCAGCAGAAGCGGGGGGCCCGCGCGGCGCCGCCGTCACGGCTGAACAACACGGTGACGCGCGAGATCGACGAAGTCGTGCTGCGCTGCCTGGAGTTCGAGCCCGCGCGGCGGTTCCGCAGCGCGCAGGAACTCCTGGACGCGCTGGACCGGGCCGAGGCCGGGCCGCGTCGTCCGTCGCCGGGCGTGGCCGCGCTGGAGGAGGCCCGGGAGCAGGCCGCGAAGGGGGATACGGCGGGGGCGTGCCGGACACTCCGCACCTGCCTGGACTCCGAGTCGGGAGAAGTCCCGTCTGCCCTCCGGTTGGCGATGCTGAGCGAACTCGCCCGGCTGTTCGACGCGCAGGGCGATCCGGCCGGCGCCGCGCGGCACCTTGCCGCCGCCTGGCAACTGGTCCGCGACAGCGCGCTGCTGCGCACCCGCAAGGAGCGGTGCGCGTTGCTGAGCCGTGCCGCCGACGCCTACCGGCGGGCCGGGAACGTTTTTCAGACCACGCAGTTCGAGGATCTGCTGCGACGTGAGAGGAGCCGGGGGTGAAGTGCGCCGATGGGGGTGCCGGGGTAGGTCGTCTAGCGTCTGCGGCTGCTTCGTGGCTTGTCGCGCCCCGCGGCGGAGCCGCAAATGGACACAGCCCCGCGCCCCTTCAGGGCGCGGGCCGTTCGTATAGAGCGGGCGTGGGCTCATGAGTCCGTCGGCGTCCTTCGGGGATCGGTTCAGTGCGTCGGGGCGGCTGCGGCGGCTGTGGAGCGCGGCCGCCCAGGAGCCGGATCCGCAGAGCGGGCTGGGGCGGCTGCGGGATGTGCTCGGTCGTATGGAGAGGCGGCCCGACGCGGCTGCTCCGTTGTGGGGCGAGTTCTTGCGGTCCCTGACCGGGCAGCCGTTCCGGCCTCTGCTCACCGACGCCGACTTCGAGGCGTTGGAGCGGGTCGGTGGGCTCGTGGCGGAGACCGGGGAGGTCGGCCTCGATCAGGCGTTGCGGCCGCTGGCCGGGGCGCGGTTCGGGCGGGGTGAGGGGCGGCAGGGCGTCGAGCTGCTGACCAGGTTGTACTGGGCGGAGTCGGTGCAGGACCAGGCCAGGGTCGCGCTGGCCGACGAGCTGGCCCGTTCCGGTGAGCGGGACGCGGCCCGTCTCGACGTCTACGCGGATCTGCTGAGGCGGGGCGTGCCACGGCCCCCGGCGGTCGTCGCGCTGGTCGCCGACGTGCTGCGGGTGGACTTCTCCTCGGAGCCGGAGCGGTTGCGGCAGGCGGCCGCGCTGGCGGGGGCCGGGGTCCCGGGGGCGGACCGGGCGGCCGGGTTGCACCGGTTGCTCGTCGCCGGGGAACCCGACGCGGCCCGGGAGCACTTTCTCGCGGCGTGTCAGGCGGACCCCCGTGACGAGACCGCGCTGCTCGGGCTGCTGGTCGCGCACGTACGGGCGGGGCGGGCCGCGAGCATTCCGGGGTGGGCGCTCGACGCGGCGGACAGGGCCGCGCCCCGCGTCGCCGCGGCGGCCGCTCTCGGCCGGATACTGGCCTGGTTGGGCTCCGACACCGACGCCCCTCCCCCGGCCGCCGACCGGCTGGTCGCAGTCGACCTGACCCATGAGGCGGGCCCCTGGCCCGCGTACGCCCTCGGCCGGCTGCACCTCCTGGACGGCGACGCCGCGCGGGCCCGCGACCTCCTCGTACCCCTGGCGTCCGGCGACGTACCCCTCGCGTCCGGCGGTTCCGTCCTGCCCCGGTGGCGCTACCACGCCGCCTGGGCGCAGCTGCTGACCGGTGACCGGGCCGGGCTCCGGCTGCTCGGCGACACGATGACCCGGCGTCCGGACGACTGGGCGTTCGCGTGTCTCCTGCTGGACTCCGAACCGGACGCGGGGCCCGGCAGCAACGCGGCACATGTGGCGTCGGGGTCCCCGCCCGGCTATCAGCCGGTCGCCCGGATCCGTAGCGACCTGGCCGGGGGCAGGCGGCCGCCCGGTCCACCTCCGGCTCCCCCCGATCCGCCCCCGGACGACGGCGACCTGCCGGAGCGGCTGGAGGCGCTGCGTACGGCGCTGGCCGAGGCGTACGGGCGGGCGGACGGCGCGGCCGACATGGCGGAGCTGCTGAGGAATCCGCTGTACCGGCGGCTGCCGCGGGCCGACCGGTTGCTGTGGTCGGGGCTGCGGGCACTGCGCGAAGAGCCCGAGGAGGGGCGGCGGTTACTCGGTTCGGCCCTGGCGCTCGGGCATCAGCGGGCGGCGCTGGTGCTGGCGGCGCACCACCTTCAGGAGCGCCGTCCGGGCCGGGCCCACCGGCTGCTCGCCGGGCTGACCGGCGCCAAGGCGGAGTTGCTGCGGGTGTGGGCCGAGGCGGCCGGCGGCGGGGCGGACGCGGGGATCGAGGCCGGGCTGGAGAAGCTGGTCAGGCACCGGCTGCCGCAGGTGCCGTACGTGCTCGGCGTGGTCCGGCTGCATCAGATGGCCGGGGAGGGTTCGACGCTGGATCCCGAGGACGCCCCGTATCACGCGCGGCGGGCGGCCAGGGAGCTCGCCGGTGCTGTCGCCGCCGGACCGGACGCCGTACCGCCGGACGCCGCGGTACTGCTGCGGGCCGCCAGGACCGTCACCCACGGCACCGCTCCCCCACCGGGCGCGGACGAACAGGCCGGGCTGCCGCCCGCCGTACGGCAGCACCCCTGGGCGGAGTGGGTCCTGGGGCTGGCGCTGCTGGTGGAGGATCCGGAGGCCGCCGGGCTGGGGCTGTGCGGGCGGCTGGCGGCGCTGGTCGAGGAGACCGACGAGCCGCCCCCGCAGGCCGTGACCGTGCTGGCCACCGCGCTCACCCGGGCGGGCATGCTCAGCGAGGACCTCGGCCGCCGCAACGCCCTCGCCCAACTGGTGTGCGACCTGGCCGACCGGCACGACCTGCCCGGCGTGCACGCCCTCGCCGACCGGCTCGTGGCCGCCGCGATGGTACGGCCCGCCCCCGGACGCCCCCCGGTCCGGGCGGAGCGGCTCTCCGGCGCCGTACAACCGGTGCTGGCGCTGGCCTCCGCCGCCGGTGACCTCTCGCGGGGCGACCGGGACGCCGCCTTACGGCAGTTGAGGGCCGCGCCGGGCGACGACGGCGTGTGCGCCCTGCTCGCCGACGTCCTAGACGGCCGCTCACCGGAATCGGCCCCTCCCGACGGGGGCGGTGAGCGGGCCGCGCTGCTCAGGGTCGTCCATGCGGCGGGGCTGGTCGAGAGCGACGTGACACGGTCCCTGGAACTGCTCTCCGCGGCCGCCGGCGACTGCGACCTCTCGACCGTCACCGACGTCAACCGGCTGCTGCCCGCGCTGCTCGCAAGCGACGGCAGGCCCCGCGGCAAACCCGGCGGCAAGGGCAGGAACGGCGGGAAGGGCAAGGGCAGGTCCGATGGCGTCAAACGGCGTCCTCCCGGCCAACCCCACCCCCTGGCCGACCTCGTGAAACGGCTGATCGACGACAGCGCGCCCGGACTCACCCCGGCGGTCCTGGCGGGCTGTGCGACCGCCATAGGGGAGTACGAGCTGGCGGAACAGCAGTGGAAGCGCGCGCACGACGCAAACGGGGAGGGGGACGGGAACGACTCCGTACACGTGTGTACGCAGTACGGACGGCTGCTCTGCCACCGGGCCGTGACCGTCCGCCGGGCGGAGGATCCGCTGCGCGGCGCGGAGCTGTTGCGCCGGGCCGCCGACCTGCAACCGGCGGAAGGCCCCGCGCTGAACCCCCTCCCGTCGCCCCGCAGAGCCAAGTCGCTCGCCCACGGGCTCGAATACGACTTCTACGTCGACCGGCTGCTGAACGAGCTGTTCCCCGGCGCGCTGCCGGAGCCCGTCCCCTGGGAGCGGCCCGGCCGTTACACGGCTGCCCTGGAGAAGGCGATCGAGGCCGACGGCAAGCTGACCCGAGCCCTGCGATCGGGCGGACGCAAAGGCGTCCAGCGGGCCTGGGAGGAGCGGGTGAAGACCCTGCGGTACGGCGTCCGGCTCCACCACACCCTGGCCGTGCTGTACCGGGAGGTGGCACTCGGCGGCCCCGCACCGGCCTCCTCGACGGGTGGCGGACACCTGGCCCGCGCGACCGTGCTGTGGACCCTGCTGCTGGGCTCGGCGGATTTCTGGGAGCAGCACGGCGAGACGCCCGCCGGGCCCGACGCGGAGAGGCGACTGCGCATCGAGGTGTGCGCGGAGTTGTTCGCCCTGCACCGGAAACTCGGCGCCGAGGCCCTCCAGTCGGGCCAGTCGGAGCAGCGGGAGACCGCCCTACTGCATCTGCGGGTGCTGGACGCCGTCCGCGAGGGCGAGTCCGCCGTACACGGCCTCCTGCGGGAGTTCGACTTCCCGTGGTCCCCGGCCGTCGACCCCGAGCGCTGGGCCGGGATCTCCGCGCTGGCCGGTTCGGTCATCGACGAGTGGTGCGCCGAGGTCGTCCGGACCGCCGAGAAGGCGCTGGGCGACCCCGCCGCCATCGCGGAACTCGACGAGGGCATCGACAAGGACTACGAATCCGGCGTCCGCCAGCTTGAACCGCTGATCGACCTCGGAGTCCCGCTGCCCCGCCTCCTCCAGACCGGCCTCCAGTGGTACAACGACCTGCAGAACTGCCATTACCGCATGAGCAGGACCGGCGAACTGCGGAAAGTCGTCGGAAAGGCGCGCAGGTTCGCCGACGCCCTCGCTCCGCTCTGCACCCCGGGCAAAGGACACCTCCCCGGCAACAGCGCGCTCGGCGTGCACTTCGTGGACCGCGCGCTGTTCGTGGCGCAGGACAGCCGCGCCGCCGTCAAGTTGTACGAAGAGGCGCTGAAGTGGGACCCCAGTAACCCCAGCGCCCCCGAACTGCTGTCCCAGACCAGGAACGGCATCCGGTCCGACCGGTACGGCGACGAGATGGACCGTGCCCTCAACGCGCTGGAGAGGCAGGACTATCCAGGTGTGCTGAGCGCGACGCAGAAGGCGTACGAACAGGCCGACAGCGACGAGGAACGTTCGCAGGCCCTGACCCTGCAGGCGCTCGGCCTCGCCGGCTCCAAACGGAAATACGCAGCCATCGCGGTGCTGCAACGGGCCCTGGAACTCGACCCGACCGACGAGACGGCCCGCTCGCTCCTCGCCACCCTTCGAAATCAACTGTGAAAGGAAAGGACAGTGATGAAGCCGAACCCCTTCCATGTCCTCGGACTTCATGTCTCGGCGAGCGACGAGGACGTGGCGGAGCGCTGCCGGGAACTCGCCCTGACCGGGCCGCAGGAGGCGGGCGCCCTCGCCGAATGGGCCAAGGACGCGTTGATGGGCTTCCCGGAGACACGGGAGTTGCACGTCCTGCTGGAGGTGCCGGACACCGACTACGACCGCGGTGAGCGGTGGGACGACTTCGCCCGGCAGCACGGCCGCCGTCCCGTCGCGTTCGACGCCGGGTCCGGGCCGCCGGCCGAGGCGCCGAGGGCGGCGGACTTCGACCTCGCCGCCGTGGCCCGGCGGCTGCTGGACGGGATGCTGACCCCGCCCGCCGTCGACCTCCGCCCCGCCCTGGACCACGCGCCGGTGCCGCTGCGCCTGGAGCGCCCGCCGCTGGAGGTGCGCGATGTCCTCTTCGGTTGACTCCGCTTTGGACTGGGACGAGTTCGAGGAGCGCCCGGTGCCGGACGGACCGGCGGGACCGGAAGACCCGGACCCCGTCACCCCCGGCCGGGAGATGGCCGCCGTACTCCAGCGGTACTGGGCCGACCTCCAGGACGAGAGCAACCGGGTGCAGAAGGAGACGGCGGCGGCACGCAAGGTCCTCACCGAACTTGCCGTCCACGTCGCCCGGCTGGACGGCCTGCTGCGGGAAGCGGCCGGGCCGCTGGCGGCGGCGGGCGAGAAGTCGCTGGGCCGTCGGCTGGAGGTGGCGAGGAAACAGGTCCTCGAACCGCTGCACTCGATGGACATCACCACGCAGGACCCCACCGGCAAGCCGTACGAGTCGGTCGCGGACGTCGTCGACATCGCCGGCTGGCGCTACGGGCCCGAGTTCACCGCCGAGGTGGTGGCGGAGACCGTGGAGCCGATCGTGCTCGACCGCGGCACGGTCGTACGGCTGGGACAAGTGATCATGGGCGCCCCGTCGAGCGCCGTAACGAAGGACAACGGATGACGCAGTACGTGAGCAAGGCCGTCGGCATCGACCTGGGGACCACCAACAGCGCGGTGGCGGTGATGAATCCGAGCGACACCGACATCGTGATCCACCAGGACGGTATGAACGCCCGTACGACGCCGAGCTGTGTGTGGCGCAACCCGCGCAGCGGCGAACTGGTCGTCGGCCGCAAGGCGTTCGCCCGGGTCGGCAGCGAGCCGCAGCCGATCACCTCCGTCAAGCGCCTGATGGGATCACCCACGACGGTGAAGCTGGGCGACGAGCAGCGCACCCCTGTCGACGTCTCCGCCGAGATCCTGCGGGAGATGAAGCGGCAGATCGAGCAGGACGTGACGGGGTTCGACACGCAGGACGTGAGCTGGGTGGTCGACCGCGCCGTCGTCACCGTCCCCGCGTACTTCGACCAGCCGCAGATCGACGCCACCCGCAAGGCGGCTCAGAGCGCCGGGCTGCGGGTGGTGGACCTGCTGCACGAGCCGACGGCCGCCGCGAGCTACTACTGCTGGCGCACCGGCACCCGGGACGGCACGTTCCTCGTCTACGACCTCGGGGGCGGCACCTTCGACGTGAGCGTGGTGCGCTGCAAGGCCGGCGACTTCAAGGTCCTCGGCATCAGCGGCAACACCATGCTCGGCGGCGACGACATCGACACCGCCCTCGCCCGCCACCTCCAGCAGCTGCTCATCGACGACGACTGGGCGATGGGCCTGGACCTGGAGAACGACGCGGAGGACCGGCTGCGCTTCCGGCAGCTGAAGTCGCTCGCGGAGTCCGTGAAGAAGGGCCTGTCGGACCGCACGGAGACCGTGGTCCGCGACGCCGGAGGGCTCACCGACAAGGACGGGCAGCGGGTCGTCATCGACACGCTGATGGAGCGGACGGAGCTGGAGAGGATCGCCCGGCCGCTGCTGGAGCGCACCTTCCAGTACTGCGACGAGGCGCTCGACCAGGCGACCACTGAGGCCGGGATCACCCTCGCCGACGTGGACCAGATCATCCTGGCCGGCGGCTCCACCCATCTGCCCCTGGTCCGGGAGATGGTGCGCGAGCGGCTCTGCTCGCCCGCCCCCGGCGCCGGTGGGCCGCGGGCCAGGTGTGCCGAGCCGGTGTACGAGCAGGTGGACACGGTCGTCGCGCTGGGCGCCGCCGTGCGGGCGTCGGCGGTGGGCGGCCTGGACATCCTGAACGAGGAGCGGACGGTCCGGGTGGGCTTCCGCGGCACGGTCGTCACGGCCACGGACCGCACGGTCGTCGGCGGTACGGTCGAGGCGCTCGACCCCGACCTCGATCTCACCGGCGGCTCGGTGCGGCTCAGCACCGAGGAGTACGAGGACGAGGCGCCGCTCAAGCCGGGCGGCAGCTTCGCGTTCACCCGCATTCCCGTCCAGCCGGACGCGCAGAGCCTGCTCACGGTTGAAGTGTTCGACGCGGACGGGGAGTTGCTGGCGACGGTCGGTCGCGCGGTCGTCCACGACCGTGACGCCGGGGCCAAGCCGGTCGGCAGCCCGGTCAACGCGGCCATCAACGCCAAGCCGATCCTGCTGGAGGTGTCCCGCGAGGGGCGTACGGAGCGCGAGCCGCTGATCCCCGCGCTACGGCCGCTGCCGTTCAAGGACCGCTACGACTTCAGCCATCCCGGTGACACCACCACCGTCGAGTTCCGGCTGTACCAGCAGGCCCGGCAGATCCAGGTCATCAAGGTACCGGTGCCGCCCTCCACGCCCCGGGGCACCGTCATCGACCTCGATGTGGAGATGGACGTGCACTCGCTCATCACCGTGCGCGGCTCGATCGGCGACCATCCCTTCGAGGCGCTCGTCGAGGTGCCGCCGGAGGCCGAACTGCCCGACGAGCGGCAAGTAGCCGAGCTGAAGCGGCGCTTCGAGCAGGGCGTGGAGTTCCTGCCCGCGGGCGAGGCGGCCGTGAAGCAGGCCAAGATGGAGATGGCCCAGACCGCCTTCAACGACGCCCTGGCCCGGGGCGAGAAGGCGGTCGCGGGCCATGAGTTCGAAGAAATGCAGGCGATCGCCGAATCCGTCGGCAAGCACGAGACCGGGGATCTGCAGCCGCCTCGGGCGGACTTCGAGAAGCTCGTCCGCGACTGCGCCGAACTCAACCGTTACGTCGCCTCGTTCAGCGCCGAGACCGAGACCCCGCACGACGAACGGGAGATCGCCCAGGCCGTCGAGGTCCAGCGGGACCAGGGCGAGCGGGCGCTGAACGCCGGTGACCAGCGGTCGTACTCCGAGGTCATCACCCAACTCCAGCACATCTTCGACCACTTGAGGACCCTGGCGTACCGGCACCACCAGAAGACCCAGCCGCTCGCCGAGACCGAGATGGCCGCGTCCCAGCTGCAGAACGCCCAGGACATGCTGCGCCAGGTCCGCACCCTGGTGCAGGCCTCACCCACCGCCACCCCCGAGCACCGCCACGAGGTGGAGAGCATCGGCCAGCGCCTCACCGGGCTCCAGGCGCTCCTCGCACAGGATCCCCGCCGGGTCCAGCAGGAGGCCGCGCAGGAACGCCAGCGCCTGATCCGCCTGAAGAACATCATCGCCGGTTCGCCCGACGACCCCGACGGCTCCGCCATCCCCGTGGTGAACCGATGACCGCCGCGACGCCGATCCGCTGCCCGGTGGTCCTGTGCCGCAGGGAGAACGCGTACGGGACGGAACTCTGCGCGGGCTGCCGTACGCCACTGTCCGGCTACGCACGCCTGCACACGTATCCGGCACACCTGTTCAACCGTGGTCTCGCCCTGGCCCACGAGGGCCGCCTCACCGCCGCCCGCGACTGCTTCGCCGCCGTAGTCCTCTGGTGCCCCACCGACACCGAGGCCCGCAACGCCCTGGCCCTCACCGCCCTCCACCTCGGCGACCCCCTGGAGGCTCACCGCCACTGGATGGAGTGCCTGGGCCGCAGGCCGGGGGACCCCAAGGCGACGCGGGGGTTGGCGCGGCTGAGGGAGCTGGCGAGGGTGGGTGGGCCGGGTGAGGGTGGTGACCCTGCTGGCGGGCCAGGTGAGCCTGGCGGCCCGGATGAGTCTGGCGGGCCGGGTGAGCCTGGCGGGTCGGGTGAATCCACCGAGGCTGCGGGGCCCGGCGAGCCGGATGCACCTGGTGTGCTGAAAGTGGCGGGAGCGCCCGAAGTACCAGGCGAGGCTGCCGAGTCCGACGAGCCGGGCGGGGCCGCCACGGCCGCCGAACCGAACAAGGCCGCCGAGCCGGACGAACCCGCCGAGCCCGCCGAGCCGGGTGGGCGGGGCGGCTCCGTCGAGTCCGGCGGGGCTGGGGTCAGCGGGAGGTTTCCCGGGAGCGGATGAGTTGGTCGGGGTCCAGGCCGAGGTTCTGGATCAGTTCGCGGGCCGATGAGTGCTCGTCCTCCAGGAGGGCGAGCAGGATCGCGGTCTCGCCGACGCGGGCGGACGGGACGCTCGCGGCGGCGTTGTGCCGGCGGGCCTGGTCCAGTACGTCGTGGACGCGGGGGGAGAGGTCGCGGCGGTGGGGTGTGAGCATCTCGGAGAGCTTCCGGAAGGCGCGCTCACCGGCGCTCCCCTGCTCGTACATGCCCCGGCGCAGCGCCTCGCTGCCCATCGCGCCGAACGCGAGCAGCAGCGTGTAGGTGCCGATGACCTCTCCGTGCTTCTGGGCCAGCAGATTCGCGAACCGCATCACGCCCACGGCGTCGCGGCTCAGGTCGCCCATCGGCAGCAGTCCGTCGCCGTTCAGCTCGGCGGTGTCGTGGACCGGGTCCCGGTCGTCCGGCAGCAGTCGGTCCAGTGGAACCCCGCTCATCTCCAGCAGTTGGGAGGAGACACCACCGCCCACGGCGACGAAGGCGACCGTGATGTCGGCCGTGGTGATGGTGCTCCGGCCGTCCTCGGCGGCACGGGTGGCCGCGTCCGCGAAGACACGGATGACCGTGTCGGACAGCACGCCGCCATCGTCCGTATCGAAGCCGGCGTCGGGATCGTCGCCGTCCGGCCCGACGCTGCGGTCGAGGACATAGTGGATCATCTGGTCGAGGGCCTGCATGGCGCTCGCCCCGATGCTGTCCTCGATCCGCTGCCGGATGCCGGCCTCGCCGAGCAGCCCTTGCAGCAGATCGATGGAGGCGACCCCGCCCCGGCCGGCGGCGGCCGCCCGTACCCGCCGCATCAGCTTCTGCGCGCCGGGGTCGAGAGCCATCGTGAGGTCGTCGTCGTCCTCGGGCGGTTCCGGCGGCTGGTGGATCCCCGTCGCCGCGTCCTTGGTGATGCCCGCGGCCGGGTCACCGTACAGGATGAAGGACGCCCAGGCGGCGTCCGGCCGTTCGCGGAGCGCGACACGGGCCGCCCGGACCGCGCCGCCGGCCGGCTCGCCCGCGAGCAGCCGCCCGTAGAACTCGGCCGCGAACAGCCAGGCCCCCTCGTCGGCCACGTCGGTGCGGGTACCGACGACGGTCTTCGCGCCCAGCGTCATGAACGACATGCACATGTTGGCCACCAGCCCCTCCCCGGCGGAGGCGCAGCCGTTGATGAAGGTCACCGGAGGCGCGCCGCGCGAGTCGAGATTCTGCAGAGTGCCCGCGTGGAGGAGGTGGCGGTTGTGCATCATCAGCCCGCTCTTGTCGCCCCCGGTCGTCACATGGCCGCAGAAGTGGAAGAGGTCGTACGGCGTCTCCTCCGAGGCCAGTTCGGTGATGACGGCGAGCCGGGTGGCGTCCTCGCCCAGCAGCACCGTGCACGCGATACCACGGTCGCGCAGCCACGCCGCGACCTTGGCGACCTCCTCACGGGCGGAGGGAAGGTCACCGATGGTGTCGCCCACGATGAGCGCGCGCCGGACCCGGCTGATGCCGCGCCCGCCGACGACGGGGCGCTTGCCCACGAGCTTGCGCCCGAGATCGTGCTTGAGGCCGAGGAAGTCCGTACCGTCGTGCAGCAGTTCCCAGGGGACCTCCTGCTCGTTCGTACGCACCAGGACGGGGCCGGTCGACGCGTGCAGCCGGGTGACGAGCTCGGCCACGTTGCCCTGGAGGCGCGGGAACAGATGCCCGTAGAGCAGCTTGCCCCACTTGGCCAGCTCCTTCGCCGGGGCGGAGCCCGGGACCGATGCGGCGGATTCCCCGGCGGCCGCTTCCGTCAGGGCGGCGTCGATCTGGGCACGGTAGTCCCTCACCAGTCCCGGGTCGACCTCGACCGTGTACTCCATTTCGAGCGGAGGGCTGTCGCCGACAGCGCTGCCGACACGTAGCTCGTACTCGTAGCGGGCGCTCATCCTGTCCTGCCCGGTGACCCGGACGTTCAGCGTGGCCGGCTCGCTCATGACGGGCTGTGCCGCCGGATGAACGCCTCGACGAGCCGTTCCTCGGCGGCGGTGGAGGGCTGGACGATCTCCACCTTGTCGTCGCCCATGATGACCGTGATCGAGGTGACGCCCGCGGACCCGTCCGCCGTGCCCGTCCCGCCGCCCGTCCCACCGTCGTCCGTTCCAGCGCCCGACCCGGCGTTACGCGACGCCCCCGTCAGCCAGCCCCGGATCGTCTCGATGATCGCGACCAGGGTTCCGGCCGAGGTCACCACTAGGGTGGCCACCTCGACGACACCGCCCGACCGCCGTCCGGGCGCGGGCCGTGCCGCGTAGACCGGTTCGACCCGCGCGCCCCCGTCCTCGGCCAGCCTCCGCCCCAAGGCGGCCGGCGCATCCGCTCGTACATCCCCGTTGAGGACCAGTTCGCACGCGAACCCTCCGCCGGGCTTCCGCTCCACCACGTACGACCTCCATCTTCTGCCGACAACCCTATGACGCGCCGACGCGGCAAGGAGGTTCTTCGACCACATGCGACCCAGTCGATACGGCACGCGGGCCCATGACTTGAGAGGGCGTCACATCGTTTCGAGGCTCGCGTAGAGGAGGGCCGTCAAGCTGGCGACGACCATGAAGTACGCGCCGCCGGCGGCGAGCAGCGCCTTGTCGGCGCCGATCCGGGAACGCGCCACCGCATACGCGAGCATGGCGGCGCCCAGACCGACGACGACTCCGTACAGCGCGGCGAACCAGCCGATGCCGAGCGCCACGGCCGCGACGGCGGCGACCAGCAGGGCGCGGTTCCTACCGACGTCGCGACGTACCAACGCGTACATCGCGCCCCCGCCGACGAGTCCGCCGATCAACGCGAATATGAGCAGCAAGTCCATTGTCTGTCTCTGTTCCGATTTCCGTTCGGGCCGACCGGGCGTCCTCCAAGACGCCCGGCCGCCAGGGGCGGTTCAGCCGGCGACGTCGAACGTGGCGACGCGGGGTGCGAACGCCGTGCCGCCGTCCTTGGCCGTGGCGAGCGTCGAGACGTACCACGTGCCCTTGTCCATGTCGGCCGCGTCCTGCTTCGTGACCTTCAGCGAGTAGGTGCACCGGGACGTGTCGTCCGTGGTGCGCTCGCAGACGGCGCTGTCGACGTGCCGAAGGTCCGCCTCGGTCGGGTCGAGCTTCGAACTCGCGGGCCACACAAGGACCTTGGAGCCCTTGACGCCGGAGTCGTCGCTCACGTCCGCGGTGAAGGTGAGCGAGCCCGCGCCGCTGCCGGACGGGGCGACGTAGCGGACCGAGGTGTTCTCGACCGTCGTCTCCGTCTTCGTGGTGGCCGAGGCGACGGCGAGACCACCGGCGGTGATTCCACCGAGGGCGAGAACACCGGCGAGCGACGACACGACAATGCGCTTGGACATGGGAATTCCCCCTGGAAGGAAAAGCGATGAGTGAGGTACCGAGGGCGATGAACGGGCAAGCCCCGCAAGGCAGTTGGCCGACCGCCTTCTCGATGTGATCGAGACTATGGCGCGACCCCCCGCCCGGTCCTCGGGCCGCAGGACGATTGCCGCGTCGAACCGGAGATAGAGAAGCCCCCGTAAGGAGATACGCCTCCAGCCGGAGGGGGCGGCGTCCCCGCGGCCATAGCCTTGCCCAAGTCATGAATCGAACCGATGACCGGCCGGCCCCGGTCCTGCTGATCTGCGCCCAGGCCCTGGTGTGGCCCGGCGCGGCACTCGTGCGCGGCACGGTCCCGCCCGCGTCCGCTCTTCTCGTCGCGGCCCTGGTCGCCGGGGTGGTGACGGCCGCGCTCGCGCTGCGCCGTACCCGCCCGGTGGTCACCCTCGTCGTGGTCGTCGCCGCGTGTGCGCTGGGCGCCGGCCCGCTGCCCGTCGGGGCGATGGCGGTGCTCGGGACGGCGGGCGTCGCGCTGGCCCTGTTCACCGTCGCCACCGCACGCGACACCTTCACCGCCGTGCTGTGCGTGGTGGCCCTCGCCGCCTGGCAGCTCCTGCAGAACATCACCCTGCACGGACTCGGCGACCGCGACGGACTCGACCTCGTCCTGACCGCTCTGCTGTACGCCACCACGTGCGGCGCCGGCCTCCTCGTGCGCCGCAGAACCCGCGCACGGCAGGCGGCCGAACGGCTGCTGCGGCGGGCCGAGACCGAGCGCCACCGGCTCCCGGCGGCCGAACGGCGCCGTATGGAACGGGAGTTGCACGACGTCAGCGCCCACCATCTGACGGCCGTGGTGGTCACGGCGGGCGCGGCGCTCGGCCTGCGCGACCGTCGTCCCGAACTGGCCGATGAGGCGCTGCAGTTCGCGACGGAGACCGGCCGCGAGGTCACGCGGGCGCTCAGTGCCGTACGGGCGCCGGCGCCCTCGCGCGAGGACCTGCCGTCGCCGGAGGAGCGGCTGCTGGACCTGGTCGCCGGGTTCCGCCGCCTGGACCAGCGGGTGGACTGCGAGATCGACCCGCTCCCGGACGGTACGGTCGCGGACGCGGCGTACGGCATCGTCCGCGAGGCGCTGACCAACGTGGCACGGCACGCGCCCGGCGCGCATACGACGGTGCTGTGCCGGTACGGCGACACCCGCACGGACGTCGTGGTGACCAGCGCGGCGCCGCCCGCCGGTGCGGCGGCGCACGGCGCGGGCCTGGGCGGCGGACGCGGCCAGGGCTTCCTGCGGTCCCGGGCGCGGGAGGCGGGCGGCACGCTGCACACCGGCCCGACGGCGGACGGCGGTTGGGAGGTACGGGCGGTCCTGCCCGGCCGGACCGCCGCCCCCGTGGAGCGGTCGGTTCCCGCGACCTACCGTCTCGCGCAGGTGACGGCCGCCGTCGGCCTGTGCCTGCAGCCGCTGCTCCCGGTGCTGGTCATCCGCGCGGAAGAGACATCGAGCGGTTCGCAGGTGTCGGCGGGCGTCCTCTTCGCGCTGCTGGCGGCGGCCCAGGCGGTGGCGTTGCTGTGGCTGCGCCGCGCGCCCCGCACGGCGTACGGCGTCCTGCTCGGCCTGGCCGCGCTGTGGCCGGTGGCGATGGCGGCGGGCTCGTACACGGGTCCGGCCGCGCTGCCACCGGTGCTCAGCATGGCGGCCACGTGCGCGGCGCTCGCGCGGGAGTCCCGCGAGAGTCGCAAGCGCGTTCCTCTCTTGGCGGTCGCCGCCGTGGTGGTGCACGCGGCGGCCGCGACCGTCGCCGTCCTGGACCGGGGTACGACGGTCCCCGGCTGGGTCGTCGCGGCGGCGGCAACGGCGGGCGCGGGCCTGGCGGGCGGCGCGGCCCGGTGGGGCGGGACCTTGCGCGGGCGACGCGACCGGGCTGCCCGCGGCGAGCGGGAGGAACGGCTCACCGCCTGGACGGAGGAGGCCGTGCGGGACGCGTGGGCCGAGCGTCGCCGGATCGCCGCCGGGCTGGAGACCACCGTGCTGGCGCGCACCGCCGACATGGTCGCGGAGGCGGAGGCGGGCCGCCTCGACGCGACCGCCGACCGGGCCCGCGAGGCACTGGCCGCGATGCGCGCGCTGCTCGACGCGGTCCGCGCGGGCGAGACGAGCCCCGAACTGCGCCCGCAGCCCACCCTCCAGGCGCTCGATCTGCTCGCCCACCAGTGCCGGGCCACCGGCCGCGACGTCGAGATACGGCTGACCGACCGCGTACCGGAACACCTGCCCACCGAGGTCGACCTGGCCGCGTACCACGCCGCCGAGACGGTGCTCGCGGCCGGCGGCCAGGACCCCGCCGTACTCGAACTCGACGCGGACGACGCTAAGTTGACGCTCACGGCCACCGGGGTGCCCCGCGCCGCCGACCCCGAGGTACGGCAGCGGCTCACGGCACGGATCGCGGCCCTCGGCGGCACCCTGACCACCGGCCCCCAGGGCACACTTCACCTCCGGCTGCCGCTCGATCCGGCAGTTGATCAACAGGCAGACGAGGAGAGTGACCGATGAGTCTCAAGGTGCTGGTGGTCGACGACCAGGGAGTCGTGCGGGCCGGCTTCGCCGCGATGATCGACGCGGAGGAGGACATGACGGTGGTGGGCGAGGCGGCCGACGGCGCGGCGGCGGTGCGCCTGGCCGCGGAACTGGCCCCGGACGTGGTCGTCATGGACGTCCGCATGCCCGAACTGGACGGCATAGCCGCCACCCGCATCATCACCGCCCGGGAAGACGCCCCCCGGATCCTGGTCCTGACCACCTTCGACCTCGACGCGTACGTCTTCGACGCCCTGCGCGCGGGCGCCTCGGGCTTCCTCCTGAAGGACGTACTGCCCTCCGAACTCCTCCAAGGCATCCGGGTGGTGGCGACCGGCGAAAGCGTCCTGGCCCCCTCCGCGACCCGCCGCCTGATCAGCCACTACGCCTCCGGCCCCGCACCCCACTCGGGAGCCACCCCCCGCGAACTGGACAGGCTGACGAGCAGCCAGCGCAACGTCCTCACCCTGGTCGCCTCCGGCCTCAACAACGCGGAGATCGCCGAGACCCTCGGCATCACCGTGGGCACCGTCAAGTCCCACGTGAACGCCCTCCTGCGCAAACTGGGCCTACGAGACCGCGTCCAGGCCACGATCCTCGCCTACGACCTGGGGTTGACCCATCCCAACCCGCCAGGCGCCTCCGTCTGACATGCGCCCGTGTGACACGCCCCCAAGGAACCCACGCCCCCAAGGAGCCCCCGCATGCCCACCCGCCTGCGCCACGCCCTGACCCACCCCCTGGCCCTCGCCTACCTCGCCCTCTGCGCCGCCCTCCTGGTCTGGGCCCTGATCGCCAGCGCCACCTCGGACGAATCCATGGCAGGCGTCATCCCCATCCTGGCCACCGCACCGGCCAGCCTCGTCCTCCTCTTCCTCCCGGACCAGGTCACGATGACCATGGCCGCCATCGCCTTCGGCGCTCTGGCCAACGCCACCCTGATCGGCCTGTGCGCCCGAGCACTGCGCCGGGGCCCCGAGACCGACCCGACGCCCTGAGTACGCGAGTAGTCATCCAGGGCGTAGAGCCTCTGACATGCTCCCCCCCATGACGCCATGGACCTTGACCGACATCGACCGTGCGCTGCGCGCCAGTTGGGCCGCCGACACCTGCTCGCCCGATGACCTGGCCCGCTCCGGATGGCAACCCGACAACCCCGCTTGGGGACACTGCGACATCACCGCGCTCGTCGTGAACGACATCTTCGGCGGCGACCTCGTGCTCGGCGACGTCCACTGCGACGGTGAACCCCACGGCTACCACTGGTGGAACCGTCTGCCCAGCGGAGTCGAACTCGACCTGCCCCTCGAACAGTTCCAGCACGGTCAGGTCGTCACCGCCCCGCGCGTCCTCCAACGCCCTCCAGGCCCGCTCCCCCGCCGCTGGGCGGAATACGAACTCCTCCGCTCCCGCGTCACAGCCCACCTGGGCTCACTGCCGCCCCCGGCGGACGGAACCAAGCCGACCCCTGTGACAGCGACTTCGAACACCATGCGGCCCACACCGTCCCCCGACTGTTGAGGGCCTGTCAGGGTGCCTCGGCCGCTTCGGCTCGGGACAGGGCGACTTCGAGTACGACCAGCAGCGCGTCGCGGACCGAGCCGGTCCGCCGGGCGTCGAAGACGATCAGCGGTACGTGCTCGGCGACGTCGAGGGCCCAGCGCACCTCGTCGAGGTTGTGCTGGACCTCGCCGTCGAAGGCGTTGACGGCGACCGCGAAGGGGATGCCCTTGTGTTCGAAGTAGTCCACCGCCGCGTAGCAGTCGTCCAGGCGGCGGGTGTCCACGATCACCAGACCGCCGAGGGCGCCCTCGACCAGGTCGTCCCACATGAAGCCGAAGCGGTCCTGGCCCGGTGTGCCGAACAGATACAGCTTCAGTGTCGGGTCGATGGTGATGCAGCCGAAGTCCATGGCTACCGTGGTGGTCGTCTTGCCGGGGGTGTGCGTGAGGTCGTCCACGCCCGCCGCGACCTCGGTGATGGCGGCCTCGGTGGTGAGCGGCCGTATCTCGGAGATCGAACCCACGGCCGTGGTCTTGCCGACCCCGAAGCCACCGGCGATGACCAGTTTGACCGGCAGCGGCGGCTGTGGCGGCTGTTCAGTCCCGGTCACGGAGTGTTCCCCGTGAGTCGGGGACGGCACGAAGACCATCGATAACCCTTCGCAGTACGGAGATGTCCTGGGCTGTCCCGGCGTTCGGCCGGTGGATAGCCAGATGCCCGGCGGCACGCAGGTCCTCGGTCAGCACGCGGACCACGTTGAGGTGCAGTCGGAGCCGGGCGGCCAGTTCCGCCACCGACTGCGGCCGTCTGCAGGCGGCGACGATCTCGTGGTGTTCGAAAGTGAGCGAGCCGAGGACCAGGAGCCCGTCCTCGGTCGCCACGATCTGGGTCTCGACCGGGATCGGCGGCGCGGTGCCGCCCCCGGTCACCCGGCCGGCGGTCAGCAGGAACGGCCGGATCGCGGAGGCGCGGCCGACCGGTTCCCGCGCACCCCAGGGGTCCTCCGCCGCCTCGTGTGGTGCTGCTCCACCGACACCCATCACGATCCTCCCTGAAGTCCCGAAGCTCTGAAGCCCTGAAGCCCTGAAGCCCTGAAGCCCTGAAGTGCCTGTACCCGTGCCTGCCCCTGGTCGGGGCCTGTCCGGGACGGTCAGCCGGTCGGCGCGGCGCCGACGTTCTTCTTCAGCTCCAGCACCAGTTGGGGAGTGAGCGCCGTCCCGGCCCGGTTGGCGAACATGGTCATCTCGTAGGCGATGTTGCCGAGCTTCGCCTCCTTGGAGGCCACCACGCCGAGGACGGCACCGGAGCCGATGGCCGACACCAGCACATGGCCGCCCTCCAGATCGATGATGACCTTGTTGAGGCCACCCAGGCCGTAGCTGCCGGAGGCGCCCGCGGCGAGGCTCGTCATGCCGGACACGATCGCGGCGAGCCGCTCGGAGTCGGCCTGGTCGCGTAGTCGGGAGGCCGCGATGAGCAGGCCGTCGGACGACACCGCGATGGCGTCGACGACCCCGGCGGTGTCTGAGGCGAACCGGTCGAGCAGCCAGGTGAAGTCGGCCGCGGCGGCTCGCAGATCGGTGGGTTCCGCCCGCTCGGGGCCGTTTTCACCTGTCAACGTGGTCACTGCCGGACTCCTCCTGGGATTCGGGGTGTTGCGATGGTGCCGGTTCCGTCCGGTGCGGGGCGCTGTCCTGTTCCGCCCTGCGTACGGCGGCCTCGAACTCGTCGAGTTCCGAGCGGACGGCGTCGGCGTCGACCGCCTGCCGCGCGGCCGGTGTTCCCCGGTCGGCCGGGACTGTCGTGGCGAGCGTCGCGCCCCGTACCCGCCTGCGCAGCGGCCGGGGGCCGTCACTCGGGGGCGGTGCGGCGGGCGGTCCGGCGGGGGTGCCGTCCCGCTGCGCGTCGGCGCCGGGCGGGACACGTCGTGGGAGGCCGCCCTGCGGCACGGGGGCGACGGGCCGCCGTTCGAGAATGGTCGTGACAGCGGGCGTCGCGGACGCGAGGGCCTCCTGACCGGGTCTCGTCGGGAACGCCGATACAGTCCCGGTCGCGGTCGGCTCCGTACCCGAGGACGGCATGACACCCGCGGAGCTCATGGCCATCAGGAGGGCGGAGGGGATCCAGATGGTGCCGGTGACGCCGCCGCCCGGGGTCCGGCTCAGGCTCACCCGGATGCCCGAGCGGCGGGCGAGGCTGCCGACCACGAAGAGGCCGAGCATCCTGGTCGGTACGAGGTCGAGTCGCTCCCGGCGGATCAGCCGGGCGTTCTCCTCGACGAGGCGTTCCGCGCTCATGCCGAGGCCGTGGTCGATCACCTCGATCAGCGCGCCACCGTCCTCGGTGACGTCGGTGCCGGGCCGGACGACCACTTCGACGGGTGTGTGGGACGGGGAGAACGAGACCGCGTTCTCCAGCAGTTCGGCGAGCATCAGCGTCAGATCGCCGATGATGTCGGGCGCGACGGTGACCTCCGTCTCGGACCGCAGGGACACCCGCCGGTACCCCTCGATCTGGCCGAGCGACGCCCGGATGACGTTGGCCAGAGTGGTCGGCCGCGCATCGACCTCGGACTCCCGGATGCCGGCGAGCAGCATGAGGCTGTCGGCGTTGCGCTGGAGGCGTACGGCGATGTGGTCGACGCGGTAGAGCTGATCGAGGAGTTCGGGATCGGTCTCCTCGCGTTCGACGGCGTCGATCAGGGCCAGCTGGCGCGTCGTCAGGTTGCTGACCCTGCGGCCGACGTTGCCGAACATCTCGGCGACGTTGCGGCGGCTGAGTACCTGCCGTTCCAGCAGCGCGGCGGCGGTGACCTGCACCTGGTTGAACGCCTCGGCGAGTTCACCGATCTCGTCGCGGACCGGGACCGGTATCTCCCTCGGCCGCAACGGGGTGCTGTCGTCGGACTCCGCGTCCGTGACCCGGGCGAGTTCCTCGGCCGTCACGTCGATCACCTGCTGGGCGGCACCGGTCAGGGCCGCCAGGGGACGTACGACCGAGCGCCGGGCCAGGACGCAGAAGGCCAGCCAGACGGCGAAGCCGAGCAGGGCCAGAGCAAGCATGAGCAGTGCCCTGTTCAGGGCGTCCGCGGAGAGCGTCTCGGCCCGGTCGGCGATCTGCCCCATCAGGGACCGGGTGATGCCGAGGCGGGTCTGCGCCTGCTCGCTTCCGGCGGCCATCGACGTACGCAGCTCGCGCGCCGTCTGCACCTGCAGGGAACTCGGATCGATCCGGAGCTCCGCGAACTGGGCCTCGATGCCGTTCTGCTCGGAGCTGCGCCGGATGCCGTCCATGCTCATGACCTGGTCCGGCGTGGCTATCCGGCTGAACCGGTCCGCCTGGTGGGCGTACAGCCTGTGCGCCTCCACCGCGCGGCTGAACCCGGTGAGGGCGTTGGCGTCACGGGTCTGCGCGGAGAACACGGCGCTTTCGAAGGCCGCGTGGGAGGCGTCGGCACGCAGCACCGTCTCGAGCAGAGCGATGACCGGGGCTTCCGAGGCGTCGGAGGTGTCGGAGTAGCCGTCGAGCCCGATGCCGTCGATCAGGTAGTCGACCGCGGAGGCGTACGCGGGGTCGATGTTGGCGGCGGGGACGTAGCTCCGTTCGAGCTTCTCGCGCAGGATGCCGAGGCCGCGGAGGTACTCGAGCGCCTGCTCCTCCGCGTCCGGCAGGTCCGACCCGAACGCGGAACGCACGGCGGCCATCTGGGCGTCGGTGTTCCGCTGTGCCTCGCGGTAGTCGGCGGTCGACGGCAGCGGGTCCCCGGGCCGGGCCGACTCGTACCGCAGGGCCAGCACCAGCGCCTGCCGGTGTTCGGCCTGCACATCGGTGATCAGCTCCGTGACCTGCCCGCTGTCGCGCACCAGCTCCGCCGTCCGGTCGGCTTCCCATGCCTGCTGGAGCTGGCCGTTGACGCCGATGCCCAGCAGCACGCCGACGACCACGACGGGCGCGATCACCAGGACGTTGAGCTTGCGCCGGAACGGCCACCTGTCGAGGACGGTCCCCGCCCTTCGGCGCACGGACGGCGGGTCCGCTGCGTTCACCGACACCGGGCCTCCTTCGATGTGTTCCTGAGCGGTGACCGAGGTGTCGTGTGCTGCCGGACCGCCGACGACCGGTAGTGCAGTGACGTTTTGGCCACTCCCCGCGCTGATACAAGCGAAAGGAACACGCCACATGTCCGGAACCGGCTATGAGGATCCTATGGGGCGTGAGACTACTTGTCGGCTTATATGGCATCAAAAGTTGATGACGAAATCGATACGAAGCATCCACCCACCGTGGTGTTTCGCCTCGCGGGGCACGCGCCGCGAGGCGAAGTCTGTTGCGCGGCCGTGGAGTTGACGCCGAGCGGCTCATGCAGCACGCCCCTCGGAACGGACAGCGCACAGACGATCCCGGCGCCGCCCCCGACTCGTACCGCTCCCGACCGTCGTCGGCGTCCTGCTAGATTCCACCGCGACAAGCCCCCGGGCCACCGCCCGGAGCGCCGTCGTGACCGTCGCCGCCCCGCCCGCCGTCGGTCTCGCGGGCTTCTCCCCCCAAGGAGGGCTGCGCGCCGGAGTCCTCACCGGCCGTCACCCATTCCCCCCTCCCGGCCCGTACTCCCTCACGCCCTGTAGGAGCCCCGTGCATCCCACCCGCAAGGTGGCCGTGACAGCCGTCACGTTCCTGGTCGCGGTCACCACCACCGTCACCGGCTGCGAGAGTGGCTCCACCGACTCCGCATCCACCTCCACGGACGCGTCCCTGACCGGTTCTTCCAAGCCCGGCTGCCCCGACGTCCTCTCCAAGGCCAGGCGGGTCGTCCAGAAGGCCGAGGACGTCAACGCCCCCTGGGCCGGCCCCACCACCGGTCCCGAGGCCGTCGCCGACAAGACCATCGTCTACGTCGCCCAGAGCATGACGAACCCCGGCGTGGCCGGCGTCGCCATGGGGGTCCAGGAAGCCGCCGAGGTCATGGGCTGGCACGTCCGCGCCCTCAACGGCCACGGCACCCCCGACGGCATCCGGGAGGCCTTCGACAAGGCCCTCGCCCTCAAGCCCGCCGGCATCGTCATCGGCGGTTTCGACCCCGCCTCCACGCCGGAACAGGTCGAGCGGGCCGACGCCGCCGGCATCCCACTGATCGGCTGGCACGCCGTCACCGCCCCCGGCCCCAGCACGGAACCGGAGCTCTTCACCAACATCACCACCAAGGTCGAGGACGTCGCGAAGGTCAGCGCCGACTGGATCATCGCCCGGTCCAACGGCCGCGCGGGCGTCGTCCTGTTCACCGACACCTCGATCCCCTTCGCCAAGCGCAAGTCCGAGCTCATCAAGCAGGAACTCGCCACCTGCTCCGACGTCGACCTGCTGAGCTACGAGAACATCCCCATAGCCCAGGCCAACAGCCGCACCATCGAGAAGGTCTCCTCCCTCCTGACCCGCTTCGGCGACCGCTGGACCCACTCCGCCGCCATCAACGACCTGTACTTCGGTCACGCCGCCCCCGCCCTGCGCGCCGACGGCGGACAGGGCGCCGGCGCGCCGTACAACATCGGCGCCGGCGACGGCGACCCGTCGGCCTTCCGGCGCATCAACGCCAAGGAGTTCCAGGCCGCCACCGTGCCCGAGCCCCTGTCCGAACAGGGCTGGCAGATCATCGACGAGTTCAACCGGGCCTTCGCCGGCAAGCCGGCCACCCGATACGTCGCCCCCGTACACATCACCACGGCCACCAACAGCGCCGGCGCCCAGTTCTGGGACTCCGAGGGCTACCGCGACGCGTATCGCAAGATCTGGGGCAAGTAGGGGTCGACCAGGGCCGGCTGCTGATGCCGGGACCCCCGGCTCCCGGCGCCGCCCCGGTGCGTCACCCGCGCAGGTGGCGCAGGGCTCGGGCGGCGGTCACAGCCCCAGCCTGCGCCGACAGCCTTCTCACTCGGTGGCTGGGCCGGTTCAAGGCCCATGAGCTGGACGAGAAGGGCCTGTACCTCTTTGCCCGCTCCACCGCTCTACTCGGCGACCTCAAACGCGACCAAGGCGTCGCCCTGGGCCCGCTCTCGGCCCAGCACTCCTACGCCGGTGCCCGTACGGTCTTCAGCCAGCTCGATATCCCCCGCCGCGTCGCCCAACTCGATCTGTCGCTCGCAGTCGTCACCGAGATGTCCGGCAAGCTGGAAGTCGCCGCCCGCAACTACGAGACCCTCGCCGTCGACGACCGGCTCTCTCGCCGCGACCGGGCTCGCGCACGGCTGTGGGTGGGGACGGCGCTGAGCAAAGACGGCGAGCACGACTACGCGACCCGCGTCATGCAGGCAGCGACCCGCGAGTTCGAGGACCTCACCGAACCGGACGACTGGTCGGTGGCCCACCAGAAACTCGCTCTGGCCCGCCGTGGTGCCGGCGACCTCTCTCAAGCCCTGCACTTCATCGATATCGCTCGAAGCAGCGGGACGACCGACTCACCGATGCAACGCGTACGTCTGGACACCGCTCCTGGGACTACCACCAGATGCAGCACGAGCTGCGCCCCGTCGACGTGGCAATCGGACTGGGAAGCCACGATCTCGGAGTCGCGACCCGCTCCGCCGAGCTGTACCGCGCCGGGCTCTTCCAGACGCTGGTGTTCACCGGCGGCAACAGCCCCACCACCGCCAAGGTCTTTCCTCGCGGGGAGGCAATCCACTTCCGTGAGCACGCCATCGACCTCGGTGTCCCCGCCGAAGCCATCCTGCTGGAGCCCCACGCGGCCAACACCGGACAGAACATCACACTCTCCCGTGAGGTCCTCGCCGCCTCCGATATCCACCCGGCCACGGTGCTGCTGGTCTCCAAGCCATACATGGAACGGCGATCGTTCGCGACCGCCCGCAAGCTGTGGCCCGACATCGAGTTCCTCTGCGCGTCGGAGCCGCTGGAGTTCGACGACTATCTGAAGAGCATCGGGGACGAGAAGCTCGTTCTGGACATGCTCGCCGGCGACCTCCAGCGGGTCATCGAGTATCCGAAGCTCGGATTCGCCATCGAGCAGGAAGTCCCCGAGGACGTACATGCAGCGTACGAATCTCTCATTCGCTCCGGCTTCACCAGCCGCCTCATCTCCTCGTGAGCAGCCTGCTCCCGGCGGCCTGTGCGCGATCCACCAACCCAATCTGTTCCCGAGGCTGACGACACTGGCCAAGCTGTTCGCGGCGGACTACTGGATCGTCTTGGACAATGTGCAGTTCACCCGCCGCGACTACCAGCACCGAGCGCGCCTCGCCGCCATCGACGCACCAGGCCGCCAGCAGTGGCTCTCCATCCCCACCCACCTCCCGAGCGGGCGATCCACCCTCATACGAGACGCGCTGATCGACGACGCCGAACTCGCCCGCCGAAGGACCGCCGGAATGCTGCGGCAGAACTTCGGAGCCAGCCCACACTGGCCCTCCCTCGCCCAGGCTCTGGGCCCAGTGTGGGACTCCTTCGCCACCGGGCGGACCGCGGTGATCGCGGAGACCTCCACCCGCGTGCTGCTCGACCTGCTCGGCTGGCGGGGCCGGATCCTCAGGAGCAGCCTCCTGTCCGCCAGACCGGGCCGCTCCCTCCGGCTCGCCGACCTGGCCGCCGCGACGGGTGCTCGCGCGTACCTGTGCGGGAGCGGCGGCATGACCTATCTCGACCCCGTTCCGTTCGCTGCCAGGAACATCACCGTGGCTGCCTTCCGGCCCCCGACTACCGGCATCTGGTCGACCGCACGCCGGCTCAGTGCCCTGTGGGCACTGGCATCGCTCGGCCCAGACACCCTGGCTTCCCGTCTCCGTGCCGTTGCCGACGACCATGCCGCACTCGGGGCCACCGAGCCTCAACTGCGGTCATCGGCAACGTCTGTCTGAGGTGACGGCAGTCCGGAGCTACGAAGGGCTGGCCCCTGGAATCGCTACCGCCGAGGGCGGCTCCCTCGCTCCGGAGCGGTAACTGGCTCCGGTGGACGCTGCTGGACCGAGGCTGTAGTGCTGGCCGCTGGAACACCAGGTGGACGACCAGCAGGGCCCTGCTGTCCACGACCGCAGCCCGTCGTCCGGTGAACTTCGCCCGCAGTTCCGTCAGTTGGTCCCGCACCAGCCGGAACACCTGCACCGCGCGCCAGATCTACTGGGCGGACGGCTGCTGGCCGAACAGCGGGGTGTACGCGCCTCCCCGGCCTTCCTCCCACAGCGCGTTCGTGGATCCCTTGACCCGCACCGCGAGCGACGAGTCCCGGTGCATGCAGGCCAGGGCCGTCGCCGCCTCCGTCACCGAGCAGCCGGACTCGGGCGCCGGGTCCAGCTCGCCCCGCCGGAAGACGTACTCCTTGTCGAGGGAGAGGCTGAAGTCCTTCTGGATCTCGCTCTGGACGGTGTCGATGGCGATGAAGTCCCGGCGTTCCATGTGGTTCTGCGTGTTGGTGGCCTTGGTGATGGATCGCCCGAAGCCCTCCGGCGCCCCCTCCAGGGAGATGATCCGTACCAGGACGTACGCGTCCGCGACGGCCTCGGGGTCCCTCTCATACGCCCGGAAGGCCGAGGACACCGTCTGGGCGCCGTTGACCACGCTGGCGTTGTGCAGGGTGAGGGTGGTGGGCTGGCCGACCGCTCTCTTGGCGTGGTACTCCTGCTCGACCCTGTCGCACTGCACCGTGATGCCGTTGTGGCGGTAAAGAAACCCTTCCGGGTCATCCAGCATCGACTCCACCACGGTCCGGTTGACCCCGGTGAGCCCCAGCGTCTTGCGGACGTTGCGATCGTAGAGACATTCGCCGTGCCCCTTGTCGTGGCCCTCACCATCGCTCAGGCCGCCGTACCAACGGGCCAGCTGGTCGGCGCTGACCTCACCGATCACCGCCTTGTACGGGGTCTCGCGGCTGTACCACTCCCGGTCCATGGTCGCCTTGAGAGTGATCGGCTGCGGCTCCAGGTCCTCCCGGATCGCCCGGTGGAAGTCCCTCTGGCCCAGGACCCTACACCCAGCTCTTCCCGGCCCGCAGCGACCGAATCGTCCTCGACAGCTCGGTGGACCCGAACCGCTTCGGCCGGGGCGCGTACCAGGCCATGGCCGAGGGCGCCGAGCCCGCGTTCCGGGACTGGACCCGTCTGGTCGCCCGTCGGGACAGCACCTAGTGCCGCATCAGGCAACGTTCGCCCTGGGCGGTCTGCGACGATGGCACCATGGACGAGGAAGTCATTCCCATTCTTCGCGTCGAGGACGCTGCGGCGGCGGTCGCGTGGTACGAG
>NZ_VTHJ01000053.1:0-5084 GCF_008386495.1 Streptomyces tailanensis
CGGTCCCGGCTCGGCCGCCCGAGCCGGGACCGCGATCGGCCGCACCGGTGGTACCGAACAGGGAGGAGACCGGTCTCATGGATGGTGCTCCCGTGGCTGAGGCCCTTCTGTACGGAGTAGAGCGCTCTATGCCCGGAGAGGAATTCGTCTCCGAGCGGGCCGAGCGGGGAAACGAGGTAGGAGGGGGCAGGGCGCCCCTGGCCGAGGAAGTGCTGGCGCTGCACCGCAAACCCGTCCTGGAGTACGCGGAGTTATGCACGGGGCCGCTACCGGGTGCAGCGGAGCTGCTCGCCGGTCAGGCCTTCCGGAACACGTACGGCGACATGGCCTCGCATGCCGGCGCCGACTCCGCATGGCGGCCCCGGCTGCTCGCGGCGGTCCTCGACGCCGCCCGGGAATGGAGCACCGACGACAGGCGCTCGTCCCTCCACCCGGACCTGCGGGACACCGAAACCCGTGCCACGCGCCGGGCGGCGTACGACCCCTACGCCACCGACCGCGGCGGCACGGGCCACCGGGGCCTGCTCCTGTACGCCTTCCGGAATCTGCCGGACCGTACCCAGGCGCTGCTGTGGCACACCGAGGTCGAGGCGGAGGACATCGAGGCGGTGGCGTCCCGGCTCGGCGCCGATCCCTCGCTGCTGAACCCCGAGCGCGCCCGCACCCTCCTGCGGGACAAGTGTGTACAGGCCCACCTCGACCTCGCCCCCGACGAGCACTGCCGCCGCCACAACCGGCTCATCGACATCCACGCCCGCCCCGACACCGGTGAGACGATGAGGGAGGTGCTCGAACACCTGCACGGCTGCGCCTACTGCGGGGCGGCGGCCGACCAACTGGACCAGTCCCCGGACCGGCTCCCCGCCCTGCTCGCCGAGGCCGTCCTGGGATTCCGCGCGGCGGACTACCTCGCGACCAGGCCCGCCCGCCTGTCGATCACGCCGGCGCGCACGCGCCCGGCGCCCGTCCCGGACCCCGCGGACGCCGAGGCCCAGCCGTCCGCCGTCGGTGACCCCACGCCGCGGCCGCGCCGCCGAGGGCCGCTGCTCATCGCCATGGGAGTGATGCTGTGCGGTGTCATCGCGGCCACCCCCATGGCTCTCAGCGGAGTCGAGGACGACCGCGAGGGCGCGGGCGGCCCGGCCCCCGGCCCCACCACCGAAAGCCCCGCCGACTCCGTCCCCGGCTCGTCCGCCGCCGACCGCACACCGCCCACCGCTTCCACACCGCCCAGCGCCTCCGCGGCGCCCGGCACGAGTGACGCCCTGGTCACGCGGCTGCGCAACACGAGGACCGGCCTGTGTCTGGATGTGGCCGTCAGGGAGCAGGTGGTGGGCGCGCTCGCGGTGACGGCGGAGTGCGCGGAGTCGGCGACCCAGGTGTGGCTGCTGGAGGACGACGGACGCATGCGGAACCAGGCGGCCCCCGGCCTCTGCCTGAACGCCCAGCCGGCCGGCAGCCTCGCCCTGCGGCCCTGTGCCGCCCAGGACGACTCGGCCGACGAAGAGCCCGGCGACACCCGGTACACCTTGGCGGCCGACGGCCTCCTCACCCTCGCACCCGACCCCGACTTGGCCGTGACACCCGTTCACCGCACCTCGGGGGCGGTCATCCTGCTGAAGCCCGTCCCACAGGACAGGGTCCGCCGCTCCCAACGCTGGCTCACCGACGACACATCCGCCGACACGCCCCTGCCGTCACAGACCGCCCGGGACACTACGGCCGCCGGATGAGCCTCAAGCTCGACGGTGGCGGTGACGGGTTGTCCGGTGGTCGTGGTGAAAGCCGGCGGATCTGTCGGCGGCACAGGGTGAGGTGACCGCGTCCGCGGTTCCGGGGGATTCCGACGGCGAAGCGACACCTTCGCCGAGGCGCCACCACCGTCGCTCATCAGCGGCCACTCGTGCGCGTACACCGCCACGGTGTGGCACAAGGCCGAGGCCTGGCGCTGAAGGTGAAGGCGCTGCGGATCCGGGGTGTAGTCGGCGACCTCGTAGAGGCGGTCGAGTCGACAGGCCTCGGTATGGCGGCCTGGCCGGCGGTCCCATAGTCGCTGGACGGCCTTCGGCGGCGGTAGTTGTCGGCGATGCGAGCGGCAGCGACGGCCGCGACCGTGAGGCCCTGGACCATGACCCGTATGACCAGACCGTACGGCCTCCGACCGCGGAGGTTGTGGGAGCGCTCCTCGCGCAGGATGCTGTGTTGACTTCCTCCCTGCCTAAGGGCGGGGGATTCCAGCGGTCGCCCGCTGGGGTTCCTGCTTCACCGACGACTGCCCCGTCCGGGAGGACTCCCGTTGAGGTCTTACACCGTCTCCACAGGCAGACGCCGCCAGCCCGGCGGCCAGGATGTTGCGTGCCGCGTTCACGTCGCGGTCATGTACGACACCGCAGTCGCACGTCCACTCGCGGACGTTCAGCGGCATCTTCCCCGCGACCGTGCCGCAGGTTCCGCACAGCTTGCTGGACGGGAACCAGCGGTCGATCACGACGAGTTCGCGCCTGTACCAGGCGCACTTGTACTCCAGCATGGAGCGCAGTTCCGTCCACGACGCGTCGGAGATGGCGCGTGCGAGACGGCCGTTCTTCAGCAGGTTGCGGACGGTGAGGTCCTCGATCACGACCGTTTGGTTCTCACGGACGAGACGAGTCGACAGCTTGTGCAGGAAGTCCCGGCGCCGGTCGGCGATCCGCGCATGGACCTTGGCGACCCCGCGCCGAGCCTTCTCCCGGTTCGCCGAGCCCTTCGCCTTCCGCGACAGCTCCCGCTGTGTACGGGCCGAGCGGGAGCGGTCGCGCCGCTCGTGCTTCGGGTTGGCGATCTTCTCCCCGGTGGACAGGGTCACCAGCGACGTGATCCCGGCGTCGATGCCGGCCGTCGCGTTCGTGGCGGGTGCCGGGGCGATGGTGTCCTCGCACAGCAGGGACACGAACCAGCGGCCCGCCGCATCGCGGGACACGGTCACCGTGGTCGGCTCCGTACCCTCGGGCAGCGGACGCGACCAGCGGATGTCCAGGGGCTCCGCCATCTTGGCAAGAGTCAGTCGCCCGTCGCGCCACTTGAAGGCGCTGCGGGTGTACTCGGCCGACGCGCGGGACTTCTTCCGGCTCTTGTAACGCGGGTACTTGGCGCGCTTGGCGAAGAAGTTTGCGAACGCCGTCTGAAGATGCCTAAGCGCCTGCTGGAGCGGGACGGAGGACACCTCCGCGAGGAAGGATAGCTCCTCGGTCTTCTTCCACTCCGTCAGCGCGGCGGACGACTGCACGTAGGAGACCCGGCGCTGCTCGCCGTACCAAGCGCGAGTGCGCTCTTCCAGCGCCTTGTTGTACACGAGACGGACACAGCCGAACGTGCGGGACAGCTCGGCTGCCTGCTCGTCCGTGGGATAGAAGCGGTACTTGAACGCCCGCTTGACCTGCTGCGTCATTCCTCACATTCTATCAGTTTCCGTGTGGGCGACGGGTGTCGGCCGGTGGATGGTGGACGCCGGTCCGCCCTGGCGACGAACCGGCTGTTCCTGCCCTGCTCCGCAGGAGCTTCGATTCCTCCCCGGCCTGAAGGCCGGGGTATCCACGAAGAAAGGCCCGGATGACATCGGCTCCCGCAGTTCGCCTCTACCGCCGCGAGGACCACGCGGCGCTCCACGACATCTGCATCCGCACTGCCCACAACGGCGGGGACAGCCGTCCTGTGTACATGGACCCCGACATCTTCCCGGCGACGTTCGCGACTCCCTACGTCCACCTGGAACCAGAACTGACCTTCGTACTGGACGACGGCGAGGGCCAGGCCGTCGGATACATCCTCGGCACCGCGAACACGACCGCCTTCGTCGGCGAATTCCGCGAGAAATGGCTCCCCTTGGTGACGGACCGCTTCCCGGAGCCCATCGGCCCACCGACCACACCCGACGAGACCATAATCGAACTCCTGCACCACCCCGAGCGCATGATCGTCGCGGAACTCGCCTCATACCCGGCCCATTTGCACATCGACCTGCTCCCCGCATGGCAGGGCAAGGGCCACGGCCGCGCGTTGATGCGCTCCTTCCTCCAAGCCCTGCACGACAGGGCTGTCCCGTCCGCCCACCTGGCCATGGCGAGCACCAACACGCCCGCCCGAGCCTTCTACGACCGCCTGGGCTTCCACGAAATCAAGGTCCCGGACCCCGGCCCGGTTACCTACCTCGGCCGCACGACGAGACAACTGAGCAACCTCTGACCAGGCGCTCAGCGTTCCTCGCGGGCCCTGCGCCGCGCGTCCAACAGCACCCGTACCGTGCCCACCGGTGGCGGGGCCACCGAGCCGCGCAGCAACCCGGCACCACGGGCATGCGCCGCCTGCGCGGTCAGCAGTTCGATCTCGATCAGCGCACCCACCAACGCCCGGTTGGGGGCGTCGACCAGAGAGGGCAGGACCCTGGCCGTCCGCAACGCGGCGCGGGCCGCCTCGATCTGGTGGTGCACCAACTGCCGTACGCCCGGCGACTCGTGGCCTGTCGCGAGCTCCTCGACCGTGACCGAGAAGCGCTTCAACACCTCGGCCGGAATGCCCAGCCGCCCCTCCCGCACGTCCTCGGCGAGATCGTTGACGAAGTCCAGCCTCTGACTGCCGTCTATGAGCGCCCGGCACCCCGCCCGGAAACGTCCGTCGTCGTTCTCCGGACCCAGCAGTGAAGCGACCAGCATGAAGGCGGGCAGCGAGTAGGCATCCACGTAGTCCTGGTAGTCGGCCTCGGTGGCGAAGCCGACGAACTCCAACTCGGCAGTGGCGGTGGACAAGTACTCCTCCACCACCCCCCGAAGCCGCGGATACGCCCCCACGGTGTGCAGCAGCGTGCGGATCAACGGATCATCGCTCACTCCTGCCTTCAGCCCGTTGCGCACCCGCTGCTCCCAGGACGCCCACGCCGCGGCACGCTGCGGCTTCGAACCGGTGTCCAGAACGTTGTCCCTGTGGTGCATCAGGGCCGTTGCCGCCACCACGTGGGGCAGTACCGGCCGCGGCAACAACAGGCGGGCGGCGAGATACGGAGCGCGGCGGAAACGCCTCACCAAGTCCCGCTGGCTGCCGTAATCCCTCCG
>NZ_VTHJ01000053.1:5094-63672 GCF_008386495.1 Streptomyces tailanensis
GAGATACGGAGCGCGGCGGAAACGCCTCACCAAGTCCCGCTGGCTGCCGTAATCCCTCCGCAGTCCCGCCTCACGAATCCCCGCAGCGTCCAGACTCCGTTTCCACGCGCTCATGAGCTGATCGTAGGCGTGCCGGTGCGCAGCGCATGAAATTGACTGGGCACACGAGGAACCGGTGGACGTAGCATGAACGGCATGGCACGAGGTATCTGGTCGCAGAAGGTTCGATCCGCCCGCTGACGGCGGCGCCTTCTCCCTGCTGAATCCGCGCTCGCCGTCCCGGTTCCCGCCGGGCGGCCTCTTCTTGCTGCCCGGCTCCACTGCGAGCTGCGGAGCATCCGTTGAACCTCACTCCGACTCCCGGAGCCATGTCCCTGCCCGTCGAGGCGGGCGGTAGTGCACACGTCCGTGCCGAGGGCCTCACTGTCACCCGAGGGTCCCGGCGTGTCCTGAACGACGTCTCGGTCACCGTTTCCGCCCGGTCGCGGGTCGGCGTCGTCGGCGAGAACGGCCGCGGCAAGACGACGCTGCTGCACGTCCTCGCCGGACTGATCACGCCAGACGACGGCACCGTCCACCGGGCAGGCACGATCGGCCTGGCCCGCCAGGAACTGTCCGCGCGGGACGGTGAGACCGTCGGCACCCTGACGTCCGAGGCGCTGGCCGCGTCCCTCGCGTCCCTCGCCGCGCTGGACGAGGCCACCCTCGCCATGACCGAGGGCGACCCCGCCGCCGACGACCGCTACGCCACCGCGCTCGACTCCGCCACCCGACTCGACGCGTGGGACGCCGAACGCCGCGTCGACGTCGCCCTCGAAGCCCTCGGCGCCTGCACCGACCGCGACCGTCCGTTGTCGACGCTGTCGGTCGGGCAGCGCTACCGGGTTCGGTTGGCCTGCCTGCTCGGCGCGCGGCACGACGTCCTGCTGCTCGACGAGCCGACCAACCACCTCGACGCCGACGGACTGGACTTCCTGACCCGCAGGCTGCGCGAGCACGACGGCGGCCTCGCCGTCGTCAGCCACGACCGGGCACTGCTGAGCGACGTCGCCGACCGATTCCTCGACCTCGACCCGACCCGCGACGACAAGCCCCGCCTGTACGCCGGTGGCTACGACGCCTGGCAGGACGCCCGGCGGCGTGAGCGTGAGCGCTGGGAACAGGACCACGAGGAGCAGCAGGCCGAGCACCGGCGGCTGCAGGACGCGGTGTCGAAGGCCCGCGACCGGCTCTCCACCGGCTGGCGGCCGGACAAGGGGACCGGCAAGCACCAGCGCCAGTCCCGCGCACCGGGCGTCGTACAGGCCCTGAAGCGGCAGCAGGACGCTCTGGAGGCGCACCGGATCGACGTACCGGAGCCGCCGCCCGCGTTGCGATGGCCGGACCTGGGTGTCCGGCCGGGTGCGCCGCAGCTGCGGGTACACGGCGTCGCCGTCGACGGGAGGCTGGCGGGCCCGGTCGACCTCACCCTCGACGGCGGCGACCGGCTGCTCGTCACCGGACCGAACGGTGCCGGGAAGTCCACGCTGCTCGCGGTGCTGGCGGGCGCGCTCGAGCCCACGGAGGGGTACGTCCGGACGGTGCGGGGAGCGCGGATCGTCCGGGTCACCCAGGAGACCGCCGAACAGGACCCCGGACTCACCGCCCGCGAGGCGCACGCCCGCCACGTGGGACGGCTGGTGGCCCGTGGCGCACTCCGCGACGCCGACGCCGTCCCCCTCGGGGCGCTCGGTCTGCTGGACTCCGACGCGATGCGCACGCCGGTCGGGCGGATGTCGCAGGGGCAGCAACGGCGCCTCGATCTGGCCCTCGCACTGTCCGCGCGGCCCGCGCTGATCCTGCTCGACGAGCCGACCAACCATCTGTCATCGACCCTTGCCGACGAACTGACCGACGCGATCCGCCACACGAGCGCCACGATCGTCGTCGCGACGCACGACCGACAACTGCTGCGAGACCTCATGGACTGGTCGCGCCTGGAGCTGGGCGAACCCCCGGCACCGGATGCCCCGTCCGGCCCGCCCCGTAAGTAGCCGACCCAGTCAGTCGGTCCTTTCGACGTACGACGCCAGGTTGGCCAGTGAGGAGGCGATGCCGGCCTCGTGTGCCGCTTGGTCGATGCCGGGGGGCACGTCCGTGGCGGTGACGGTCACCTCCGTCCCGTCACGGGCGGCGGCGAGGTGCCAGGTCATGGTCATGGTGCCCGCGTACGAGGGATCGTCGGCCTCGAACACCGCCCGCTGCACCACGCGCTCCGTCGGCACCAGGTCGGCGAACCCGACCTCGACAACGTCCGTCGCATCGGACGTCTTACCGGGGCCGCCGGTGGCGTCGAGATAGGTGAGGACCATCCGGAACCCGCCACCGGGCCGGGGATCCCACCGCTCGATCCACCCTCGCATGCCGTCCGGCGGCAACCAGGCCTCGAGGGACTCCCGGTCGAGGAGGGCACCGTAGACAGCCGCCGGTGGCGCGGCGATCACCCGGCTGACGCGATCGGTCCTGTCCATGGCCCGACCCTAAGGCTTATTCGCGGCTGATTCGACGGCAACCTGACGGTGCGCGGCGGCAACCACTTACCGCACCGGCTTCGCGTACTGCGTACTCGCAGGCGTTCGCAAGCACTGGCAAGGAGAGCCGCACACTTCGCACCCGCAGGGAGAGCCGTATGAGCCGTACGAAGCACACTCACCGCAGGGCATCGGACAGGAAGCCCGCCGGCCTCGGCCGCAAGGCCGTCATGACACTGTCGGCGGCCGCTCTGCTGGCGCTGGTCCCGTCCACAGCGTCGGCCTACCCCAACCCCGGCACGGTCACCGGCGCCACGGTGGTCCACGACCCCACGATGATCCGCACATCGGCGGGCAAGTACCTGCTGTACGCCACCGGCGGCGGCCTGGCCGAACGGTCCTCCACCAACCGGATCGCGTTCACCGCCGGCCGCGACGCGTTCACCACCAAGCCGAGCTGGTGGTCGTCGTACGCGACGGAGGCGTGGGCGCCCGACATCTCGTACCACGGTGGCAAGTACCTGATGTACTACGCGGTTTCGACGTTCGGCTCCAACAAGTCCGCTATCGGCCTGGCCGGTTCGACGACGGGCGAGCCGGGCTCCTGGTCCGACTACGGCATCGTGTACACCTCCACCACCTCCAGCGACTACAACGCCATCGACCCGAACCTCTTCGTGGACGACGACGGCACATGGTGGCTGTCCTTCGGCAGTTGGTGGACCGGGATCAAGGTGATCCAGATCAACCCGTCGACAGGCAAACAGCTGTCCACCAACACCACGCGGTACTCGCTCGCCGCCCGGCCCACCGGCACCAAGGCCGTCGAAGCGCCGTACATCGTGAAACGAGGCGGCTTCTACTACCTCTTCGCCTCGTACGACACCTGCTGCGCCGGCACCAGTTCCACCTACAAGGTCAAGGTCGGCCGGGCGACCAGTGTCACCGGTCCGTACTACGACAAGAGCGGCGTCGCCATGACCAACAACGGCGGCACGCCCGTGCTGGAGTCGCACGGCAGCGTCATCGGACCCGGAGGACAGTCCATCATGAACGACTCGGACGGGGACCTGATCGTCTACCACTACTACGACGGCAACGCGGGCGGCACCCCCAAACTGGGCATCAACCTCCTGAATTGGAGCACCGGATGGCCTGTTGCCTACTGACCTGCGCCCGCCGCGGATGTTCTCGGTGATGCCTCGTCAGGGTTCGGCCGTATGACCGACCGCGTTCTGGAGCTGCTGCGCGTCCGCCCCGATCTGGCCGCACTGGCCGCGTTTGGGTTCGGCTTCGATGTGAGCCGGGGCGTACCACGGGGAGGACGTGCATCTGGCGTCCGGTGCGTCTGTGGAGCCGATCGCCGGGGACGACACCGGCGGTACGCACTTCCTGTGCGGGGGAACGGCCGTGCTCCACGCGTCCTCCGAGGGCGACGCGGTGCTGATCGCGGACAGCGTGGGCGAGGCGCTCCAGATACTCGTCCGGCGGCCGGAGCGGTGCGGACAGGGCTACGCCGAACTGGACGCGCGGCGGGCGGCGTTGCTCAGCGGTCTGGGGCTGCCGGAAGACCGGCCGCCGGCCGAACTGGTCGCCCTGTCGGAGTCGGCCGCCCGTCGCACGGAGCCGGACCACCTCCTGCTCAACTCCCGCGACCTGCGCGCGTACCGGCTGGACGAGTCCTTCCGGCGGCCCTTGCGCGACGTCGTCCTCGGCCCGGGACGCGAGGCGCTGGAGCGGATGCGCTCCGGCGATCGCGGCGCGTGGGGGGAAACGGCTGCCGACCCGGTCCTGCGGGCGGGCGTGTTGCGGGCGGCGCAGTACGACCGCCGGGACGAGGACCTGCCACTGCTGCGTTTCCTGCTGGAGCACGAGAACACCGTGCGGCCCGAGTGGTTCGAGGAACGGCGGCCGACCGCGGTGCTGGTGGCGTCGTACGGCCGGCAGGCGGACGTTCCGCTGCTGCGGTCGGCCACCACCGGGCAGGTCACCGACCGCGCCGGAGCCGTGGAGTGGGCCCGCGCCGAGGAGGCGAAGCGATACGGGCGGGACGTGGCCGCGGAGAGCGAGTTCACCTGGATCGAGCTGGCGCACCGGCAGGGTCGTGTCGAGCATGCCCCGGTCGCGCTCATCCGCCTGCTGGACGACACGGGCCCGGACGCCGACCGGCTCCGGGAGCTGAGCCGCGCGCTGGAGCGCATCGGCGACCACGCACAGGCGGCCCGCGCCCAGTCCGCCCTCCTCTCCCTTCAGGACACGGCATGGGACCGGGCCGCGGAGTCGTACGTCCTCGCCCGCCTGGAACGCCGAAAAGGCGACCTTGCGGCAGCCGGGCGCGCGCTGGAGCGGGCCCGGGCAGCGGTCGGCGCCGACGGCACCACCAGGCCGGACGCCGGCCCGGACGACGTGGTTCGCGAGTGGCACCGCCGAGGGCTCGGCCGCCTGATCACGGAGCAGCACCTGGAGTTGACCCTCGCAGCGGTCGAGGCGGGCGATACCGAACTCGCGCGTACGACGATGGCGTACAGCAAGCGCCTGCTGGGCGTGATCGGCAAGGAGTCGGCGAAGGCACTCAGCGGGCTGTGCACCCGGGCGAAATGGGCGGTGGCCGGCCTCCGCCGGAGGGACGCCTCCTGACGCCTCGGGACCGGTCCCGTGAGTCGGATCGCATGCTTCGGCCATGGCCCCCTCTCCTCGCCATGTCGCCCTGACCATCGGCGCACTTGCCGCGCTCGTGGGATGCTCCACGTCCTCGGGTTCGGAAGATCCGTCCGTCCCACCGTCCCGGACCGGCGAGTCGACGGCGGTGTCCCCGCCGAGTCCACGACCTCCCACGGTTTCGCCCACACCATCGCCGCCCTCCTCTCCCGTCTCTCCGACCCCTTCTGCCTCCCCGGCCGACGGAACACGGCTGTCGGCATGCGCCGACGGGCAGTGCGAGGTCAGTGTGCGGGCGGGCGACGAGGTCCCGGTTCCGGAGGACCCTTTCGGCGCTCCCGTCATGAACGTGACGAAGATCGAGAACGGCGAGGTGACCCTTGAATGGCGGCGTGACGACGGGTCGCGCACCAGCATCACGCTGCTGTCGCCGGACGGCGGGCTGCAACTCGATGGGTACGACCTGACCGTCACCGCGCAGGGGAAGCGGGCGGTGCTCCGGATCACCAAGTCGGACACAGCCGCACGGTGACTCACGCCAGTTTCGAAGCCGAACACCCTTACAACAACGCACCCTTACAACAGCACACCCTTACAGGGAGGAAACCCATGCCAGGCACTCGTACCTGCGTGCTGGCGGGCATCACCGCGGCCGTTTCGACGGCCGCGCTGACGCTGCCCGCCCAAGCCGCCACCTCGGCCCCGCACGAGCGGGCGGCCGCCCGGTGCGCGTACCCGTCCGAGGTCCTGGACCTGTCCAACTGGAAGCTGACCCTGCCCACGGGCGAGGACGAGGACCCCACCGAGATCCGACAGCCGAAGCTGGCGACCTTCTCCGCCGATCCCTGGTTCAAGGTCAACGCCGCCTGTGACGCGGTCCGGTTCCGGGCCGCAGTCAACGGCGTGACGACGGGAGGTTCCAGCTACCCGCGGGCCGAGCTGCGGGAGATGACCGAGGACGGCAGTGACGAAGCCGCCTGGTCCACGACGGACGGCAAGCACACCCTCGTCGTCACCGAGGCGTTCACGGCACTGCCCAAGAAGAAGCCGCAGGTGGTCGGCGCGCAGGTGCACGGCGGGGACGACGACGTCACGGTCTTCCGCCTCGACGGCAGCAAGCTCTACATCACCGACGGCGACGACAGCCGCCACCACCTCGTCACCGACGACTACGAACTGGGCACCGAGTTCGAGGCCAGGTTCGTCGCGGAGGACGGCGAGATCGACGTGTACTACAACGGGGATCTGCAGACCACGATCTCCCACGACGGCGACACCAACTACTTCAAGGCGGGGGCCTACACACAGGCCAACTGCGACAACTCCGATCCGTGCAGCGCCAAGAACTACGGCGAGGTCCGCATCTCCGGTATCAAGGTCACCCACTCCTGACGACAAGGCCGTGCTCCCCACCGAGAGCGGTGGGGAGCACGGCCCGCATTACGGCACTTCTCGGCGGCTACCGGGGCGCGGCCGCCTCCTCCTTGGTGCCGTTACGGCGGATCCGCTCCCGGACCAACGAGATCGCGATCACCACCGCGGCGACGAGCACCGAGAGCAGCACCTGACTCCGGCCGCCGCCCTCCTTGCCGTCGGTGAGCATGTAGACGAGCACGAAGGAGATCATCGCGATCGTCGCCCATGTCAGATACGGGAACAGCCACATGCGTACGACGAGCTTCTCGGGGCTCTCGCGCAGGATGATCCCCCGCATCTTCAGCTGCGAGAAGCAGATGACCAGCCACACGAAGAGCGCGACCGCGCCCGAGGAGTTCAGCAGGAACTGGAAGACCGTGTCCGGCCACAGGTAGTTGAAGGCGACCGCGACGAAGCCGAAGACCACGGAGGCCAGGATCGCGGTCTGTGGGACACCCCGGCTGTTCGTCCGGACGAAGGACTGCGGGGCGTCGCCGCGCTGGCCGAGCGAGAAGGCCATGCGGGAGGCGGTGTAGAGGCCGGAGTTGAGACAGGACAGTACGGCGGTCAGCACGATGAAGTTCATGATCTGGCCGGCGTGCGGGATGCCGATCGAGTCGAGGGCGGCGACGTAGGAGCCTTTCTCCTCGACCGAGGGGTCGTTCCACGGCAGCAGGGCGACCACGACGAGGATCGAGCCGACGTAGAAGACACCGACCCGCCAGATCACGCTCCGGGTGGCCTTGGCGACCGCGCGCTGCGCGTCCGGGGACTCACCGGCGGCGAGGGTGACGATCTCGCTGCCCATGAAGGAGAAGACGACCAGCAGGATGCCGGTGAGGATCGCGCCGGGCCCGTTCGGCAGGAAACCGCCGTGTTCGGTGAGATTGGTGAAGCCCGTCGCGGCGTTGTCGGAGCCGGGCAGTACACCGAAGATGGCCAGGCCGCCGACGAGGATGAAGCCACTGATGGCGACGACCTTGATGCCGGCGAACCAGAACTCGAACTCGCCGAAGGAGCCGACCGAGGCCAGGTTGGTGGCGGTGAGGACCACCATCACGATCAGCGCCCAGGCCCACTGCGGTACGGCCGGCACCCAGCTCTCCAGGATGACGGCACCCGCGGTCGCCTCCACGGCCAGCACGACGACCCAGAAGAACCAGTACAGCCAGCCGATCGAGAAGCCGGCCCAGCGACCGAGCGCCCGGTCGGCGTAGGCGGAGAAGGAGCCGGAACTCGGATTCGCCGCCGCCATCTCGCCCAGCATGCGCATGACGAAGACGACCAGGGCGCCGACCAGCACGTACGACACCAGGATGCCGGGGCCGGCGGCGGCGATACCGGAGGCGGAGCCCACGAAGAGACCGGCGCCGATCACCCCGCCGATGGCGATCATCGACAGATGGCGGTTCTTGAGACCGGCCCGCAGACCTGCCTGCTGCTCCGGAGGCCGACCACCCGTGGGAGGAGCGGTGTCGGGGGCCAGAGAATCAGGGGGACGTGTAGTCATGTCGACATCCATTGCGTGGTTGGGAGGGCCATGCTTCGGTGGGGGACGAGCCAGCCGGGTGTGAGCGGGGCAGGGGAGGGCACGGTCCTGACGATTCCCGAAATCGATCACGGTCTCGATCACGGCCTGGAGCGGTGTCCGGATGCCGTGACGTGGTCGTCACCGCATGTCCGCGCTTCGCTCGTCTCCTTGTGGGAGGTGGACCGCATCCCGGGCTGCATCACCTGCGGAAATGGATTTGCGCAAGCGTATGGGGCGTCAGGGGGCAGGGTGTTTGTTCCCGAGGACAAAGTCGCGCCCGATGGCTGTCCGATCGGCCAATGCGGTGCCGGGTTCGGACGGGGCTCAGACGGTCGGCGGCAGCCGCAGCTGGAGCATGGCCAGCAGACGCTGGTCGGGGCGGCTCAGATCGAGACCGGTCAGCTCCTCGGCCCGGCGGATGCGGTAGCGCAGGGTGTTGGGATGCACGTGCAGCTGGGCGGCGGCCGCCCGGACGTCACCGAAGGAATTCAGGTACGCCAGCAGGGACTCGGCGAGTCGGCCCTGGTGCCGGTCATCGTGCGCGACAAGGGCGGTCAGCCGGTGATCCCGTATCTCGGGATGGGCGGAAAGCAGGGTCAGCACTTCGCTGACCACCACCTCCGCCTGGATGTCCTCCAGCGCGGCGACCGCGACGGACACATCGGCTCCGACCATGGCGTCGAGGATGCGGTCGGCCTCCCGGCGCGACTCGGGGGCGTCCCCGAGCCCGGGCACCACGCAGCCGATCGAGCCGCGCAGCGGCAGGCCGAGGTGGCGGCGCGCGGCGTCGGTGACCTCCTGGCCCCAGCCCCGCAGTATGTCCGTGTCGATGCTGCGGGGCAGCTGGGGCAGGAGTACGTAGATACGGGGATCGAGCTGGGTGACCAGCGCGCTGCGGTGCCGGGCGGCGATGTGCACGGAGATCAGGTTGGTGACCTCGGTGTGGGTCAGCTCTGGTGCGGCACCGGCGGGGCTCGTCTCCGGCGCGGCGACGACCTGTGCGGTCCCGTACGAGAAGCCCAGGACGGCGGCCGGGCAGGTGGCGTCGAATCCCAGGTGGGTGGCCAGCGGCTGTGGCCCGGTGCTTCCCTCCAGAAGTCCGGCCAGCAGGGTCCGGGTGAGCGTCAGGTCCTCGGAGAGCTCCCGGCGGCGGCGTACCAGGTGGTGCGCGGCCACCCGGGCGGCGCCGAGCAGTGCCTGCTCGGAGTGTTCGGACAATGGCGTCGAACCCTCCTGCACCCAGATCGTTCCCAGCTGCCGCTCCCCGGACCGGATGGCCACCGCGAGCCGGCGGCGGATCCCCAGCTCCGGGTGGCTGTCGATGCCGATCACCTGGTCGCTGGAGTGCAGATGCTGGAACACACCCCACTCGCGCAGCTTCGCCAGATACGCCTCCGGCCCCTGCCAGCCGAGGATGGAGCGCCGCCGCAGGTCGTCGATCTCGTCGGAGTCGGTGGAGCGGGAGTAGGCCAGCACCCGGTTCGCGGCGTCCTCGATGCTGACGATGCCACTGGTCAGGACTGCGGTGGTCTGGGCGAGCGAGAACAGATCGCCCTCCTGGTCACCTTCGCCGGGAGGGCCCGCAGGCGCGTCGTCGAGGGCGGCGCGGGCCAGCGCGTTCACCTGTTCCCAACGCGCCTCACCGCGCAACGACAGCAGAGCCACCCCGGCCTCGGCGGCGGTCTCGCTGAGCGCCGCGGCCTGCCCTGGACCGTCCAGCTTGACCACGACGGCGGCCGCTCCGTCACGCGCGGCGGCCCGCAGCGCGGGAAAGGCCGCCCGGCCACGGGCACCGATGACGAGGACCAACTCGCCCGGCTCGGCCGTCGGCGGGTCCTCGGGATCCAGCAGGGCGACGCCTCGGATCTCGACGTCCAGCCCGGCGGGAGCGGCCTGCACCTCCACCAGCGAGTCACCCAGCGCCATCAGCAACTGGCGCAGGCTGATGCCCGCTGTGGCCGGAGACACCGCGGCCGGATCCATGAACGCCGCCTCTGCTGGGAACCACGCCGGACCCTGATGCTAACCGTCCGGGCGACGGCGGTCGTACCGGGCAGAGCGCCCGATCCATAAACGGTCACGTCACAGGCGGATGACGACCAGGGCCGTGTCGTCGGCGTTGCCGGTGGGCGGAAGGAGGTCCGCCAGGAGGGCGTCGGCCAGGACCTCCGGGTCGGCGTGCCGGTGGCGGGTGAGGGAGTCGGTGAGGCGGGCCAGGCCGGTGTCGATGTCCTCGGTACGGCGTTCGATCAGGCCGTCGGTGTACATGACCAGGGTGGCGCCCTCGGTGAAGGGCGTCTGGGCCTGAGGGCGGGGGAGATGTTCGGGGCGGGCGGACAGCGGCGGGTCGGTGGCCTGGTCGAGGAAGGTCACGGTGCCGTCGGGGTGCACGAGCACGGGCGGCGGGTGCCCGGCGCAGCTGTAGGTGATGGTGTGGTCGTCCCAGTCGATGAACGTGGTCACGACGGTGGTCGATTCGGCGCCCTCGACGGAGCGGGCGTACAGGCCGAGGGCCTCCAGGGCCTCGGCGGGGCCGTCGGTGACGCGGCAGGCCGCGCTCAGCGCGCTGCGCAGCTGTCCCATGGCGCAGGCCGCGGCGAGACCGTGGCCGACGACGTCCCCGACGGCGACCGCCAGGCTCTCGCCGGGCAGGTCGACCAGGTCGTACCAGTCGCCGCACACGTTCAGGGCGCCGACGGCGGGGCGGTAGCGCACGGCGGCCCCGTGCCGCCCGGTCGGGCCGGGTGAGGGCAGCATCGCCGCCTGCAGGGCCAGGGCGACCTCGCGTTCCCGCGCGTGTGCCTTGCGCAGGCGGTCGTTGACCTCCTGCAGTTCGCGGGCGCGCGTGTAGAGCTCGGCCTCCAGCACGCGGGCCCGGTCGGTGTCACCGCCCGGGCCGCCGCGGGCGCGCATGAGTTCGGTGATCTCTTCCACCCTGTGCACGATGAGTACCACGCGGCCCTCGGCGTCGAGGACGGGCGCGTTGACCGGGCTCCAGTAGTGCTCCTCCCAGCGGCCGGGCCGCTCGGGATCCTCGATGTCGTAGCGGAGCAGCGCCATGGTGTCCCGCTCGCCGGTGGCCACGACCCGCAGCATCGACGCCTGCGTCTCGCGCCTGCCGGCCGCGGCCGGGTCGTTCGGGTTCTCGGGGAAGACGTCGAAGATGTAGCGGCCCACGAGCTGCTCGCGGGTGCGGCCGGCCAGGCGCTGGAAGTCCTCGTTGGCATCCGCGTACACCAGGTCGGGGGTCAGGAGTGCCACCATGCCGGGCAGGGCCTGGAAGACCGCCGCATAGTCGATCCGCGGTTCCCTCATGTACTGCCTGCCTCGACACGGGTAGCCATTGCGTGATCTTTCACCATAGACAGTGATCACGCCACGAGGCCGGAGAGCTGCTCCCTATGGGTCAATCTCCGGATCAATGTGCGACCCGACACGATTCGAAACATTTGGCATATTCGGTGCATGAGGACCACTCACGGCCGCTTGCGGCTCCTGTTGAGGAGTTGGAAGCCCGAGATGATCTGGTAGATGCCGTAGAGCATCGGCCCCCAGGTCACGAAGTACGCGCCCGCGCCGCGGACTTGCTCGTGTGTGGTGACGGCGACGAGCAGGCCCCCGATGAGCCAGGCCACACCGAACTCGATGGAGCGTTTGCCCCTCGTCTCCCAGCGGGCCTGTTGCTCGGGGGAGGCGCCGTTGTACGGCGTGGTCGAACTCCCGTACGGGCGTACGTCATTGTCAGCCAACTTGGTCCCTGAGTCGATGAAGATGTCCTGGCCCAGCCGTCCCTGGCAGGCTGGTCGGACGATCCCCTCGCGCCGCCCGACCCGGCCTTCGGCTGTACGGCGGGGAGGCTATCGACCGATGGCCGGCGCGGTCTTGGACGAATTTGCTCTCGCCGGGAGAGCCAGTGCCCCTTCCACGCGGCGGGCGGCCACCATCTGTCCGGGGGTGGTACCGGCGATGGCCCGGAACTCCCGGTTGAGGTGCGCCTGGTCGTAGAAGCCGCAGGCCGTCGAGATCTCGGTCAGGCTCGCGGCCCCGCGGTTGAGCAGCGCCACGGCGTGGCGGAAACGCAGGATCCGGGCCGCCCCCTTGGGCGTCAGCCCGATCTGCTGGGTGAACCGCCGGATCAAGTACCCCTGGCTCCACCCCACCTCGGCGGCGATACAGGAGATCGGGATCGCCCCCGCGCTGCCGGAGAGCAGCCGCCAGGCATGGCCGACCTCGGGCGCGGGCTCCGGGCCGCGCCCGAGCCGGGCGAGCAACGCCGCGTCCAGCAGGTCGAACCTGGCCGCCCAGTCCGGGCTGGACGCCAGCCGCTCCACCAGCGTCCCGGCTTCGGGGCCCAGAACGTCCTGGATCCCGACGGCCAGATTCGTCAACTCGCTCATCGGCATGCCGAACAGCCGGTAGGCGCCCAGCGGCGTGAACTCGACGCGGATCGCCTCCTGGCCGCCGGGATGCACACAGGTCGCCGGCCGGTCCTCCAGCCCCACCACCAGCGACCCGATGTTCCCGCTGACGCCGTCCGGTACGCCCAGCCGCCGGACCTCGGAGAACGGCTCCGCGAGGTTGATCAACAGGGTCGCACGCCCGGACGGCACCACCCGCGCCTCGTACGGTGAGGTCACCGCTTCCCCGTAACCGGCGTAGCTGCGCAGGAACGGCCGCAGCCCCGGATGCCAGGGCCGGGTGACCCGCCACAGACCACCGAGCCGCGCGAACTCGACCGCACCGACGCCCGTCATGCCACCGTGTGCACCAGAAAGCATGGCAACAGATCGTTCCGCATGCTTCACCGTATCCAAGGCGCCACGCCCAACTCACCGACATGGAAGTGAAGTCGAGACACAGGTGAACGCGGAATGCGGAATCGATGAAGGGAAGGGACGTCGCTCAGGCCGAGGGCGGGCAGAACTCGGCCGAGACGACGTTCTTGCCGCCGCCGACCCAGTCGCCGTTGAAGTTCAGCGTGATCATGTGGCGGCCGTCCTTGGTACCGAAGGCCTGGGTGGAGGAGCCGTGGATACCGCCGGAGTGCCCCCAGACCTTGACCCCGCAGGTCGTCTCGTACTCGATGAGGCCCAGGCCGTAGCGCTGGCGCGGCAGATTGCCCTCGGTCGAGACCGTGCTCGTCATCTGCTGGAGTTGGGCGGGGCGCAGCAGCCTGCCGCCGAAGAGGGCGGCGTAGAAGCGGTTGAGGTCGGAGGAGTTGGTGACCATCTCGCCCGCCGCCCAGGCCCAGGACGGGTTGAGCTCGGTCACGTCGTAGGTCTTGCCCGGGTCCTCCGTGAAGGTGGAGTAGTGCCGGGTGGGCGCGGGCACGTGCGGATCGGTGCCGGGGAAGTACGTGGCGCGCATCCCGAGCGGCCCGGTGACGCGCCGCTCGATCTCCTCGGCGTAGGGCCTGCCGGTCAGCCTCTCGATGATCAGCCCGAGCAGGAGGTAGTTGGTGTTGGAGTACTTCCAGGAGGTGCCGGGCTCGAACTGGGGAGGGTTCTGCAGGGCGAGCGCGATGACCTGCTGCGGAGTCCAGTCGTCGTAGCGGGAGTTGAGGAACTCGATGCCCAGCACCTTCTTCGCGAACGTGGCGTCCTCGGTGAAGTTGAAGACGCCACTGGTGTGGTTCATCAGCTGACGCACCGTGATCTTCGTGCCGTCGTGGCCGTTGCCCCGTACGAGTCCGGGCAGGTAGCGGTCGACCGTGGCGTCGAGGTCGGCTCTGCCCTCCGCCTGGAGTTGGAGCATGACGGTCGCCACCAGCGACTTGGTGACGCTTCCCGAGCGGAACCGGTCACCGTACCCGCGCGGCTGTTCCGTGGTGAGGTCGGCGACGCCCGAAGTGCCCTTCCACACGCCGTGGGTGTCGCGTACTTCGGCCACGACTCCCGGCACGCCCGCGGCGACGGCCGCGTCCATGGTGGCCTGGGTGGCGTCATGCCCCACCTGCCGGGTCTCGGCGGCGGCCACCGCGCCGCCGGCCGCGGCCGCGGGCGTGGTCAGCAGAGCCGTACCTGCCGCCGCGATCGCTGTCACGCCCACCAGCGTCGTCCGTATCAGGCGTGTCGACATGTGCACCAACCTCTCTCGGCATGCGGGACACGCATCGTGCCGACCACCCCTAACAGGCCCCTAACAGGCCGATAACAGCGATGATGTGATGCTCTTTGATCACCGCCCGGTGCTGAGCGAGGATGGCCCGGTGAGGTTCGCGGTACTGGGGTCATTGACGGCAGCCGACGACGACGGTGTGGCCGTTGTCGTCGGAGGGGTGAAGCCCCGTACGCTGCTCGCCGTCCTGCTGCTCGATCCGAACCGCACGGTTCCTCTGGACACGGTGATGGCGATGTTGTGGGGAGAGGATCCGCCGCCGACGGCCACCGCCTCGCTGCACAACCACGTCGCCCGGCTGCGGCGCAGCCTCGGCGACGCCGACGGCACACGGCTGCGCACCATGAACCACGGTCTCGAACTCCGTGTCGAAGAGGGGGAGTTGGACCACCCCGTGTTCGAGGGGCAGGTGCGTCGGGCGCAGGAGGCCCGCAGCCGGGGGGACTGGGAGGCGGCTGAGCACGACGCACGTACCGCGTTGGCGCTGTGGCGCGGCGCACCGTTCGCCGACGTGCCCGCCCTCGCCGGCCACCCCGTCCTGACGTTCCTCCAGGAGCAGCGGCTGCAGGCGCTCGAATGCCGCTACGAGGCCCTCCTGCACCTCGACCGCCTCGACGGGCTCGCCGCCGAACTGGGCGTCCTGGTCAAGGAGCATCCGTTCCGGGAGACGCTGCACCGCCAGCTGATCCTCGTCCTCGGCCGCACGGACCGCCAGGCCGAAGCACTGGCCGTCTTCGGGACCCTCCGCCGGACCCTGATCGAGGAACTCGGCGTGGATCCCGGCCCGGCCGTCCAGGACGCCCACCGGGAGGTGCTCCGCGGCACAGCCGTCCGGCACGGCCAACCGCCCGCACACGCCGCCCCGTCCACGGGGTTTCCCCTGCGGCTGGCGCAACTTCCCGCATCGCCCGGCGAGTTCGTCGGCCGCGCCGAGCACATCGCCGAGATCCGCTCCGCCCTGGAGTCCGACCGAAGCCGCACCGCGCTCGCCGTGATCAGCGGAATGCCGGGCGTGGGCAAGACGGGCCTCGCCCTGCACATCGCGGAACAGCTCTCCCACGCGTTCCCGGACGGACAGCTCTACCTCAACCTGCACGGAGCCACACCGGGCGTAGCCCCCCTCGCACCCGCCGACGCCCTCGCCGCCCTCCTGCACGGCCTGGGGGTCGACGCCCGGCGGATCCCGTGCGACGTGGCGGCCGGCTCCGCCCTGCTGCGCTCCGCGCTCGCCCCCACCCGCACGCTGCTCGTCCTCGACGACGCGGCCTCGGTGACCCAGGTACGTCCCCTGCTGCCGGCTGGCGCCGGCTGCGCCGTACTGCTGACCAGCAGAAAGCCGCTGGCCACCTTGGGAGCCTCCACGCACATCCGACTGGACCCGCTCCCACCGCGGGACAGCGCCCTTCTGCTGGAGCGGGCCTCGGGCCGGTCCTGGGCCGAGGCCGACGCCGGACCGGTCGCCGATCTGGCGGCCCTGTGCGGCCACTTGCCCCTGGCGCTGCGAGTGTGCGCCGCCCGCCTGAGGAGCCGCAGGACGCTCCCCGTCCGGAAACTGGCGGAACGCCTCGCCCGGCAGGAGGACCGCCTAAACCACCTCGAACTGGAGGACCTCAGCGTCCGCCGCTCCCTGACGGCGGCCCACGAGGCGCTCCTCGGCTCGGCCGACCCGCGCGACGGGGACGCTGCCACGGCCCTCGTCCTCATCGGCGCCCTGGACCTGCCCGAGTACGGCGCACCACTCATGGCCACCGCCATGGACTCCACCGAGTGGGGCGCCGAACAGGCCCTCGACCGCCTGGTGGAGGTGGCACTGCTCCAGGAGGCGGGCTGGGGCCGCTACGTTCCGCACGACCTGGTCCGCGACTTCGCCCGCGAGCCAGGGCGCGCGCAGAACGGGAACGTCGACGCCGTCGAACGGTCCCTGCGCTGGTACGAGCAGCTGCTCGCGCAGTGCGCCGCGGCCCTACGACCAGGCCGTGGGCGAGCGCCCGAGCAGCCCGGGGGCGATACGGCCTTCGCCGGCGCCGCGGCGGCACTCGCCTGGGGCGACGTGGAAGCGGCGAACCTGCTCTTCCTGGCCGGCTCCGGTGCGCACGGGCGCCTGGGTCCGACCCGCACCGTGGACCTGATCCACGCCCTGTTCCCCTATCTGCACGACCGTGGCCGCGCGCAGGACCTCGAACGTCTGACGCGTCGTGCCATCACCCTCGCCAGGGCCGGCGGCGACGGCGCCGCCGAGGCACGGGCGCTGGGCCAACTCGCCTCCGCGCACTACTCCGTCGGACACGTCCGACAGGCGCTGCTCCTGCTGGACGAGGCCGTGGAGCTCAGCGAGCACCTCCGCGACGACGCGGCCCAAATGCGTCACCTGGGCAACCGGGCCGCGCTGCTGAGGGAACTCGGCCGGGACACCGAGGCCCGGACGACACTGGCACGGTGTCTCGCACTGCGCCCCGCCGCCCTCACTCCCGCTGACGAAGCGGTGCTCCTCGGACACCAGGGCTACGTGGCCGAACCCACCGACCCGCGTGCGGCCCTGTCGTTCCACCGGCGCAGCAGAGAACTCGCCCGCGAGGCCGGCAGCACCGTGATCGAGCAGGTCGCCCTGTGCAACGCGGGCCGCGCCCACCTGTCCCTCGGCGAGCCCGCCCAGGCCCTGCGACGTTTCGACGAGGCGCTGCGTGTCATGGGCTCCGGCGCGGCCCACTGGAACGCGGAGCGGGAGACCCGCCTGGGCCGAGCCCAGTCCCTGCGCGCGCTGGGCCGCCTCGAACCGGCCCGGGAGGCATGCGAGGCGCTGCTCGAGGAAGCCACCGCCCGCGGCGACTCGTACGGCCGAGGCCTCGCCGAGCACGAGCTGGGCCACGTCCTGAGGGCACTCGGCGACGAACAGGCGGCCCAGCCCCGCTGGCACAGCGCGCTGTCCGCCCTGGAAGGCACGGACGCGCACGCACTCGCCGAACTGCGCACCCTGACGGCGTCCGCGCCAAGCATTGTCGACAACTGACGCGGGGCCACCACCGGCCGAGCCAGGCCGAATGGGGAACCGAACACGAGGCGGTGGTCCTGCACGGCCGTCGACCCGGTGCCCGGCTCGGCGGCGTAGAAGGGGGAGCCGAGGAAGCCGTAGCGGGGGAGTCGCGGCCTCGGCCCGGTCGGCCGCTGTCGCTCGGCTGGGCGGAGCCGATGTCAGGAGTACGCCATCCAGGGCAGATCCCGTGGCGGTCGATGTGTTGACCGCCGTACGTCAGGACTCCTGTATGTCCGGCATGCCCCGCATCCACGCCCGGGTTCCGAACGAGGCACATGCCTGCGAGGCCACCGCGGCGGCACCGCGCAGGGCCTCGATGAAGCCCTGCGACGTCAAGTCGCCCTGAAGCGCGAGGTGATGGGCGAGGGCCCCGTGCAGGACGTCACCCGCGCCCAGTGTGTCCGCCACCCGTACGGCAGGCACGTCCACCGTGCCCCCGCTGTCGGGGCCCGCCCACACGATCGGTCGCCCTCCGCGGCTGACCGCCGACCAGCCGACCCCGTGGTCCCGCAGAAACCGCAGGGTGTCCGTCGCAGTGGTCGTGCCGGGCGGGTGGAAGTCGTCCGAGCAGACGGCCACGTCGATCGACGTCAGCAGCTTCTCCGTGCCGGTCTTCCAACTGCCCCCGTCGAGAACGGTCCGCCGGCCGATGGCACGCGCGGCGCGGGCCGCGGCCACGGCCAACTCCATGTGGTGACCGTCGAATTCGACGATGTCGCAGGCCGCCACCCACGCGTCGAGGTCGTCGGGCGGGGCGAGCCGGTACCGCGTCGCATTGGTCGAGGCGACGGCACGGTCACCGCTGGACGCGGTCACCAGGACGGACGACACAGCGGGCGGCTCGACCGAGTCGGCCGCCAGATCTGCCACGATCACGCCCAGCCCGTCCAGATCCGCCGCGACAGCGACTCCCAGGGGATGGGAGCCGATCGCGGTGAGCAGCGTGGCCGCGCCGCCAAGGTGGGCGAAGGTGGCGGCCGCGTTCGCGGCCGGACCGCCTGCGGCCACGACCTGCTCACGCGCCGTCAGTTTCTCGTCGGGGCCCGGCACACGGTCGACGAGCTGGATGACGTCCAGTGTGCACAAACCGACGAACAGGCCCGCAGGACCCCCCGTCGCCGCCCCCACCGGCTCCCGTACCGACTCGGTCAAGGTTCCCCGCCCTCCTGTCGCCTGATCGACGCGGAGGTTACCCATAGTGGGGTTCGAAATGCCGCAGCAGGTCATGCCCCGGCTGGATGACGCCATAACTGTTCTCGGGCACCTCGTTCCAGACGCCGGGCAGGTCGCCCAGCGGCTCCGACACGACCAGGCGGGTCTCGTCGGAGACGTCCCGCAGAAACGCGATGTCCGGGTGGAGGGCGCGCAGGTCCTCCACCCTGCTGCTGTAGTACAGCGACCGTGAAGTGTTCGCGCTGGAGTAGCGGAAGGCCCAGACTCGTTCGCCGTCGGTCACCGCGACCGTCATCTGCAGGGGGTCTGCCACTCCGTACTCGTGCCCCACGCGCTCGACCAGGCCCGCCATACGGGCCACGGCTCCGGGCGGATCGTCGTCGAGTCCGTAGGTGAGAGCCAGATGGAACATCAGCTCGGAGTCCGTGGTGCCCTCGATCGCGGGGAACCGGGCGGGGTCGACGGAGAGGGTGAGGTCTCGGCGGAGTCTGGTGAACTCGGCGATCGAGCCGTTGTGCATCCACATCCAGTTGTCGTGGCGGAAGGGGTGGCAGTTGGTCTGCTGCACGGCCGTTCCGGTGGAGGCCCGCACGTGGGCGAAGAACAGCGGTGAGCGGACATGGTCGGCGATCTCCCGGAGATTGCGATTGCTCCAGGCCGGGCCGATGTCGCGGAAGACGGCCGGGGTGCGGTCCTGCCGTGTGTACCAACCCACACCGAAGCCGTCGCCGTTGGTCGTCTCGACGCCCATCCGTGCGTGGAGGCTCTGGTCGATCAGCGAATGCTTCGGACGGTAGAGGACCTCGTCGAGCAGCACGGGCGTGCCCGAGTAGACGAGCCAGCGGCACATGGTCGGTATCCCTGTCTGTCGAAGCGATGGGTGGCCGTGTGTACCCGGCCAACGCCGGTTCGTGCGGCAGCCACATCGCCCCCCTGCGGGTGATTTTGTCCGATTGTGTGCCTGGTTCGAAGCCGTGTACAAGACGGAGAAGGCCGTACGGTGACGGACCGCGAGCCCGGCCACGGCTCGTGACGCACGGTGAGCGCGCGCGGGTGGGCGGAGGCTGAGATGCTGAGCGAGGGAAGACCTGCCCATTGGCTGAACGGACAGTGGTCGTGAGGCGCCATGGCCGTGACCGATGATCGCGATCAGGAACCGGTGATGCCGGGAGCGGCCGATCCCGTCGGCGACCTGTTTCTGCGAGCCGGTTTCGCCCTGCCGACGAGACCCGACACATTCCTGAACGACTGGGCCGCGGGCCTGGAGCTCTCGGTCGCCTGGCTCACCGCCGAGGCGGCCGACCACGCTCCCGGACTCTTCCGGGCGTCCGTGTGGGAGGCGCTGCGCGTAGTCGGCGTGCCGGTGCCCCATGAGGTGGACTACCCGGCGGAGGCGAGCCGCGTGGACCGCAGGATGCCGGCCCGCCTCGCCGTTGAACTCGAGGGTCGTGACCGTCCCGTCGTCCTCGTATCCGGTGTGGACGAGGAGGAGAGCAGCGAGGCCGGCGGGCTGCCCTTCACGGCCCGGAACCTGGGCTCCGCGCTGGGCATCACCCTCATCGGATCGTTGCTCATCGCTGCCCTGGCCCATGCTTTCACCCCACAGGTGGAGGGTGACCGGCGGTTGCCGGAGGGAGCCCGCAGGCAGACGGGCGTGGCCCCCGAAGCCGGGATCACCTTCGTCCCCACCGGCCAGGTGCGCTCGGCCGCGGAGCGCGCCGGGCTGAAGGCGGCGATCCTCGCCACCGGTGGGATCACACCGGCCGGATTCCTGGTCGCCCCACATCTGCCGTCCGGACGGGGCGGCGGGACGCAGCCCCTTGGCTCCGCCGCACCGAGCGACGCTCCGGGCGCGACGCGCTGAGCCCGCAGGGAGGCCGCGATGAACCGGACCGACCGGGGCATGCCCCAGCCGCATGGTGCCGAACACCGGGCCCGAGCCCACTACACCGGCGGCGTCTACGGCTCCATGCTCGCCGCCTCCGTGATCGTCGGCGCCGGCGACCTGGGCTCGTCCCCGCGCACCGAGCTGGTGCTGCTGCTGTTGCTCACCGGCATGGTGTTCTGGGCCGCGCACGTGCATGCCCAGCTGTTCGGCGCGCGCCTGGCACAGCGGGACCTGGACCGCCGGACCGTGCTGCACGTGTTCCGCGACGAGTGGCCGATCGCCAACGCCGCCGTCCCGCCGGCAGTGGCCGTCGCCGCCAGTCCGCTGCTGGGCCTCGGTGTGGAGGGTTCCCTCTGGCTCGCGCTCGCCGTGGCCGTGGCCGGGCAGGTCGGCTGGTCGGTCGCGGCGGCACGGCGTGCGGGCGCCTCCCGGCGTGTAATGGCCGTCACCGGCTCGGTGAACCTGCTGCTCGGTCTGCTGATCATCCTGTTCAAGCTCGTCCTGACGCACTGACACGGTCGATCAGCCGCGCCTGCTCGCTGTCGTCCTCGAGTTCGACCGATGGTGCGTAGCCGTTCGATCTGATCGCCCAGGTGGCGCCCTCCGGCGCCTCCTTGACCCACCGGTCACGGCCGCTGGTCGCGGCGACACCGGCCAACGAGTAGTCCCCGGCCGACACCTCGAGCACGCCGAGCTTGCCGACCGGGTCACCATAGATGTCCACGGGAAGCCGCCAGATCAGCGGCCCTTGTGCTTGGCGAGCCGGCCCGGCACGACGGTGAGCATGGCCGGTGCACCGGCGAGGCGGTCTCCGTTGGGGTCTGTCACTATCGTTGCTGCCGTGACTGGCTCTGTGCGGCGTCCGCTGCTGTTTCTCGATGTCGACGGACCCCTGATCCCTTTCGGCGCGGAGCCGCAGCGGTATCCGACCTATGAGACAGGTCTCGAGCCGCTTGAAGCCGAGGCGAATCCGCTGTTGAATAGGATCAATCCCGAGCACGGGCTCCGGCTGACGGCGCTCCCGTGCGAGCTGGTCTGGGCCGCGACGTGGATGGCCGACGCGAACGAGTGCATCTCGCCCCGCATCGGTCTGCCTCAGCTGGCCGTGGTGATCTGGCCAGAACCGTCCGAGACCGATGACCAGGACGAACGCGACGGACTGCACTGGAAGACCCGCTCCCTCGTCGCATGGGCGGCAGGGCGACCGTTCGCCTGGGTCGACGACGAGGTCACCGACACCGATCGGACCTGGGCCGCCGCACACCACCCGGGACACGCCCTGCTCCATCGCGTCGATCCCCGCCTCGGTCTCACCGATGGCGACTATGCGGCTCTCGACTTGTGGCTGCGACAGCCGTTCTGACACTCGGCGGCAAGAAGGAATGTCGGGCCGCGAGAAGGGCCCGACCGCAGTCCGTGGACGTCACCACTGGTCTTGCTCTCCGCGAATGAGCTCGGTGACCGCGATGCCGCCGGTGACGATCGCGCCGGCACGGTTGAAGTCGCTCATGAAGCCGTCCTCGTTGCATGCGACGGAGGGCCGGCGGGGATCCGGGGGTCGACATGGATCTTGGGCCCGGGGCCGGCCCCGGGTGGGAGTTCACCGGCGAGTACGGGGCCGACCTCGTCGAGGCCTACGGTGGCGGCGACGAGCGGCCTCGGGTCGACCGATCCGTCGGCGTACGCCCGGATGGCGGCGTCGAGGCCGGGGGAGGCGGACAGGACTCCTACGGCGGTCACGTCCTTCAGCACGAGCGTGCGGGTGTCGATCCCGCTGGGTGCGCCGGCCAGCCCGATGTACACGAGACGGCCGCCCGGCTCGACCAACTCCAGTGCCGTGGCGGGCAGATGGGCGGCGTTCGTTGCGTCCACGACCGAGTCGAAGGCCAGCTCGGGGACGGAGTCCTGCGTCCACACGTGCTCGAAGCCCAGCTGGCGGGCGAAGGCGAGGGAGGAATCGGTCGCGCCCATCAGGTGCACCTCGGCACCAGCGGCCCGCAGGAACATCGCGGCCAGCAGTCCGATGGTTCCCGGGCCCAGGACCAGGGCGCGGTCCCCGGGCCGTGGCGCGGCGGCCCGCGCGGCGCGCAGGGCGTTCCCGCCCGGTTCCACGAGCGCGCCGAGCACGGGGTCGACGGAGTCGGGAAGAGCGTGCAACGAGGAGGCCGGTACGGCGAGTTGCTCGGCGAGGGCGCCGGGCTGCGCGCCCCGGATGCCGACCTCGCGCCGTGTCTCGCACACGTGCCGGCGGCCTCGCAGACAGCGGCGGCAGGAGCCGCAGCCGAGCATGGTGTCGCCCATGACCCGGCGGCCCACCCACACGGGGTCGACGCCCTCACCGACCGCCGTCACCAGCCCGGACCACTCGTGGCCCGGAAGTATCGGATAGGCGGAGTGGCCTTGGTGGAGGTAGGCCATCTCGCCGGTGAAGAACTCCATGTCCGTGCCGCACACGCCGACCCGCTCGACGTCGACGACGACCTCGCCGGGGCCGGCCACCGGTGCGGGGAGGTCCTGGACCTCGTACGCGCCGGGGCCGGTCAGGACGAACGCGCGCATGAGGCCACCGCTCACCGGGGCGCCAGAACGTGCTGGCGCTGCGTGCCGAGCTGCCCGATGCCGAGTTCCATCACGTCACCGGGCTGGAGATAGGTCGGCGGGGTGAGGCCCATGCCGACGCCGGGCGGGGTGCCGGTGTTGATCAGGTCGCCGGGCTCCAGGACGAGGAACTGGCTGAGGTAGTGCACGATGAAGTACGGGTCGAAGATCATCGTTTTGGTGTTGCCGGTCTGCCGGCGCACCCCGTTGACGTCCAGCCACATGTCCAGGGCACGGACGTCGTCGATCTCGTCGGTGGTGGCGAGCCAGGGTCCCGCGGGGTTGAAGGTCTCGGCGGACTTGCCCTTGGCCCACTGCCCGCCGCGTTCCAGTTGGAAGGAGCGCTCGCTGACGTCGTTGACGACGACGTAACCGGCGATGGTGTCGCGGGCCTCCTCCACCGAGTCGAGGTAGCTGGTTCGACGGCCGATGACGATGCCGAGTTCGACCTCCCAGTCGGTCTTGGTGGATCCGCGCGGGATGCGTACGTCGTCGTGCGGGCCGATCAGGGTGTTGGGCGACTTGGTGAAGAGAATCGGTTCCTCGGGGACGGGCATGCCGCTCTCGGCCGCGTGGTCACGGTAGTTGAGCCCGATGCACAGGATCTGGTGCGGACGCGCGATGGGCGCGCCGACACGCTCCCCGGCGAAGCGGGACACCTGTCCCGCCGCCACCCGCTCGGCGACGACGGGGCGGACGCGGTCGATGCCGCCCGTGCCGAAGAACGCCTCGTCGAAGTCGGTGACGACGTCGGAGAGGTCGACGTACGTTTCGTCGTCGATGCGGGCGACGGGCTGCTCGGCGCCGGGCGCGCCGATGCGCATGAGGTACACGGTCTTTCTCCAGGGGTGCGGGGCGCGGGACCGGTTTGTCCCGGCGGGGCTTTCAGGTGTGGGGCTCGCCGAGGGGGCCGAGGAGGGCGCGGATCTCGTCGAGCGTTTTGATGAGGGATGCGAGCGGGGTGCGGTAGGCGAGCGCGCTGACGCTCACGGCTCCCGACGGCGTGGTCGGCGAGGTGAGGTAGACCGGCAGGGCGAGGCAGTTGACCCCGTTCTCGGTCTCCTGGTCGTCGACGCCGTAGGCACGTTCACGGGTCGCCGTCAGTTCCCGGTGCAGGTCGACGGCGGTGCACAGCGTCCGGGGTGTCCGGCGCTCCAGCGGTGCGCCGCCGATCCACCTCTCGACCGCCTTCAGGGTGTCCAACCGCCGGGTGAGCAGCAGCTTGCCCACAGCCGTGGTGTGGGCGGGGTTGCGGCCGCCGATCGTCGAGGTGAGCCGGACGGCGCCGGTGGGCGGGTCGACCTTGGCGCGGTACACGACCTCACGTCCGTCGAGCACCGCGTAGTGCGCGGTCTCCCCGAACCGGCGTGCCAGCGCCTCGAGCACGGGACGGATACGGACGGCCTCGGGCCGGGCCTCGTGGTGCGCGAAGGCCATGCGCAGGAACTCGTCCCCGAGCACATAACGGCCGCGGTCGTCCTGGTCGGCCAGCCCGGCCCGGCGCAGGGCGCCGAGCCCTCGGTGCACGGTGGGCTTGGGGCTGCCCATCACCCGAGTGAGCTCCTCCAGGCCCACTCCGTCGGGATGCCGCGCGAGTTCCTTGAGGACCGCGAGCACCCGGTCCGAGCCCACGAGCCGCGTGTGGTCGGCGCCTGCCGTGCCGCCCTCGCCGGGGTCTGCCGCTCCGTGGTCCGCGTGCGTATGCTTCATGGCGTTCCGGACTCTAGACCGTCGTACCGATTGATGGAAGAGGTTCCATGGTGGAGCTCCGCAGCGATCAGTGGTACGCGGGTCAGGACCGCAACGCCTACATCCACCGGGCATGGATGCGGCGGGGCGTGCCGGGCGACGCCTTCACCGGCCGGCCGCAGATCGCCATCGCGAACACGGCCTCGGATCTGACTCCCTGCAACGCGCATCTGAACGAGGTGGCGGCCTCCGTGCGCAACGGCGTGTACGAGGCGGGCGGGATCCCGCTGGACCTGCCGGTGGTGTCGCTGGGCGAGACGAACGTGCGGCCCACGGCCATGCTCTGGCGGAACATGGCGGCGATGGCCACGGAGGAGATGCTGCGGGCCAACCCCATCGACGGCGTCGTCCTCCTCGGCGGCTGCGACAAGACCATCCCGTCGCTGCTGATGGCCGCCGCCTCGGTGGACCTCCCCGCGGTAGTCGTCCCCGGCGGCCCGATGCTCAACGGCACCTTCCGCGGCAGCCTGCTGGGCTGCGGCACCGGTGTGTGGCAACTGTCGGAGGAGGTGCGGGCAGGCACGCTCTCCCAGGAGCACTTCACCCGCTCCGAGTCGGCGATGATCCGCAGCCGCGGGCACTGCAACACCATGGGCACCGCCTCGACCATGGCGCTGGTGGCCGAGGCGCTGGGCACCATCGTCCCCGGGGTGGCCGGCACTCCGGCCCCCGACAGCCGTCTGCTGGAGGCCGCGCACCACACCGGCCGGCTCGCGGTGGACATGGTCGCTGCCGACCGACGGCCGACGACCTTCCTCACCGAAGCGTCCTTCCACAACGCGATCGTGGCCCTGGCAGCCATCGGCGGTTCGACCAACGCCGTCGTCCATCTCCTCGCCATCGCGGGCCGGTTGGGCATCGACCTGACGCTCGACGACTTCGACCGCATCGGCTCCCGCGTCCCGGTCCTGGTGGACCTCCAGCCGGCCGGCCGCTTCCTCATGGAGGACTTCCACCGCGCCGGGGGACTGCTCGCCGTCCTGCGCGAGGTCCGCGACCTGCTCGACCCCGACGCCCTGACGGTCACCGGCGAGCCACTGCTCGACGCGCTCGACGACGCCCCGATCTGGGACGGCGACGTCATCCGCACCCGCGCCGAGCCGCTGGTCGCCGAGGGCGGTATCGCCGTCCTGCGCGGCAACCTCGCACCCGACGGCGCCCTCGTCAAACCCGCGGCCGCCTCCCCCCACCTCCTGCGGCACCGGGGCCGGGCCGTCGTCTTCGACAGCATCGAGGACTTCCACGCCCGGATCGACGACCCGGACCTGGATGTCGACGCGGACTCGGTCCTCGTCCTGCGCGGCTGCGGGCCCAAGGGCTACCCGGGCATGCCCGAGGTGGCGAACATGCCGCTGCCGAAGAAGCTCCTCGAACAGGGCGTGCGCGACATGGTCCGTGTCTGCGACGGCCGGATGAGCGGCACCGCCTACGGCACCGCCGTCCTGCACGTCGCCCCGGAAGCGGCGGCCGGCGGCCCCCTCGCCCTCGTACGCACCGGCGACTTCATCACCCTCGACGTGCCGGCCCGCCGCATCGACGTCGACGTATCCGCCGGCGAACTCACCCGCAGAACCCCCACCGAGGCCACCGTCACCGGCTTCGCCAACCCCCGGCGCGGCTGGGAACGCCTCTACGTCGACCACGTCCTGCAGGCCGACACCGGCGCCGACCTGGACTTCCTCCTCGGCTCCAGCGGCTCGGGGGTCAGCCGTGAGTCGCACTGACCGTGACGGCGGGCTCCTCACCACGCGATGGGCGTGCGCACTCCAAGCACGGTCGGCCCAGGAACTCCACCCGGCCGCCCGCACCGTGAGGCGCAGTACCGAACCACGGGCCTCGACCCTCAGCGCCACGCGGCCCGTCGGGCGAGGCGGAGCCGATCTCCGGGTAGTCGTCGCTCGACACCCGAGGTCGACAGCCGCAGTGCACGAGGTGACGGCGCCCTTCCGGGTGGCCGGCAGCACCCGCAGCGCCTCGCGTTCGCCGCGGCGACATGGGTGAATCAGGTGCTCGGCGGTCAGCGACTCGCGACCGCCCGCGGCGGCCCGTCACGCACCTCACGGTGCACACACCCCACAGCAGCTGAGCTGAAGGCGGCGGCCCTCGATGCCCGGGCCGCCGCCTTCGCGTTGCGCTCATCGAGCACTCGCACACTGCCCTTCAGGACAGTGCCCCAAGAGACAATGTCACCCCGTTGCGCACGCCCGTAACTTCGTCGCGGCAGCAAGTACGGCCGCAGACCGCCGCAAGAACCACCGCCCGACAAGGGGACAACACCGTGCGCAACCGCATCACCGCCGCCGCCATCGCCACCGCCGCCTCTGTCGCCCTCATCGGCGGCACCGGCCAGGCCTTCGCCGACAGCCAGGCCGCCGCCAAGCCGGCCGCGCCCTCGAAGCTGACCGTGGACGCCTACAAGAAGTGGCTGAAGAAGACCCCGGGCGAGGAAGCCAAGGACACGCTCCAGGAGTTCAACAGGCTGCCCGCGGCCAAGCAGAAGAAGTTCGTCGGCTATTTGCAGGACCCGAAGGTGCTCAAGGCGTTCGTCGTCGGGCACGACGGGAAGATCCCCAGCCTTTCCTACGGGACGACCGTCACCTACAAGAAGGACATCACCTTCACCACCCGCACGTCCGCCGCGGCCCGCGGGACCAAGGACAGCAAGACCATCACCCTGTCCACCAGGTCGATCCAGCGCATCTTCAACATCCCGGTCACCGAGCTGTCGACCGTGCTGACCTACGAGACCAAGGGCAACAAGATCACCGGCAAGGGCTGGAAGACCAAGAACTACGGCAGCAACCACAACGCCGCCTTCGCCATCAAGCTCTCCAAGACCCGCACCGCGCTCAAGGCCAACGCGCTCACCGGTGTGACCAACTGGACCGCCACCCCCAAGTACAAGAGCGCCGGCACCACGGTCATCAAGAAGCACCAGGTCGTCACCGGCAAGGGCGCCCGCACCCACCACGCCCAGATCGGCAACGGCTCGCGCTGACGCCCGACACAGCTGAAGGCGGCGGCCCCATCCCCCGGGGCCACCGCCTTCCTGCCGCCCTCCTCCGAAGAGACCCGACCGCCCGACAAGGGGACAACGCCGCGCGAGAGGTTCCGAACCACGGAAAGTCCCGCGTGTTTGGTGCCGCCCCGCCGCCCGCCACAGGAGAGGCGGACCGGTTCGACTTCTTGCTTCATGCCTACCACCGGGATGCTGGCAGAGAGAGGGACTGGTGATCCCTCTGCGGCAGACGGGCGTTTGCCGGAGGAAGTTCAACACTGCTGCGTACCGCCGACATCCCTAGCGCATCCATTCGCGTGAAGGGCCGTGAGCAGCGGCGCGTCCCTGGGCGAGCGGCTGCGCCGCCTGCAGCTCCTTCGAGGCGTACGGCGCCGACCTGCCCGCCGACACCGCAGCCGGGCACGCGACTCGTTCGGCACGGCGCCGCGGCAGTAGGGGTTGGCGTCGACGAAGAACGGCACCATGTCGACCACCACGAGGGCGGTACGGGCGGGTTGGAGGCTGGTGCAGCCGAACCGGCGTCCGCTGCGCTGCTCTTGGCGCTGGTACTCCCGGTCCTCGATGTGCCAGGCGTGCGTGAGCGTCTCGTTGGGCACGGCGGGCTCCTGTCAGTCGTGGTCCGGGCGGAGTTTGCGGTTGGTGCCGGACCTGCCGATGTCCAGGCGCAGGAACGAGGTCAGCGTGGTGCCGCTCTTCCAGAAGCCGAGCAGGTTGACGTCGATGAGTACCAGTTGATGCTTGGCGGCGAAGTGGCGGGCCGGTTTGGTGAAGACGCACGAGGCCACGAAGACGGGAATGTCGGCGCCGTGTTCGGCGCGAGCGGTGCCATTGAACGTCTGGATGTCTCGGCTGCCGACCGTGCGGTGCTTGGCGTAGCGCTTGCACTGGATGACGAACCGGCGGCCGTCGGGCAGGAGACCGGTGACGTCGGCCCCGAGGTCGCCGGCGCCGCCGACTCGTTTCACGTCGGTGCAGCCGTCCCGGCGGCACAGGTCGGCGACGTACTCCTCGAACTGGCGGTCGTCCATTGACCAGACTGCATCCAGGGATCGGCGGGCCTGGCGGCGCGCGCCCTCGGCCAGCCGGGCCTTCTCCGCTTGCGCCTCGCGTCGTCCGGCACGCACCAGCTTGGCGACGATGATCCCGATGGCGGCGACGGCTAACGCGACAAGCAGCATTGTTCCCATGGAGTCGTCCCCATTCTGTGGTCTGCTGACTTGTTGCTCCCCAACCGTCGGGCCGCCCATCCAGCGGGACCAGATGACTGCTGGCTGTAGCTGCGTTGTCGTCTGTCGGTTCGCCCTTGGGCATGGCGCCCTCCCCCCCGGACATGCCCGGCACTGAGTGGGCAGACTTCCAGGCATGACCGAGACCGCTCCGCCGGCTGACACAGCTGCAGACCAACAGGAGTGGCTCACGCCGGGTGTGAAGGCCATCGGCGCCGCCGGCTTCCTCGCCGACGTCGGCCATGAGATCCCTACCGCCCTCTTGGCGTCGCTCGAACTCGTCGTCGACCTGGGTGGCGGTTCACGACATCGTCATCGACACGGCAAGCCCGCTCTCGGTGAAGGACCGCCCGGACCTGCTCGGCGCCCCTCCAGGTATGCGACGGTCACACCGACTCCGGTGGCGACCCGCCCGCCCGGCGCACCCGCCGGTTCCGCTGCGCCTGCTGTCCGCCCTGGAGCCACGAGTTGTACTGCGCGGGACACCTCACCAGGCGGCGGTGGCCCACCACCGGGCCACCGGCCGAGCCGAACTCCTCGACGTGGCAAGCCGCTTCGCCGACCACAATCGACTCCGTCTTCGGTCCCTCCGGCAGCGGTCGGCCCATCGGCGGCGTCGACGGCCACCTCGGCGGGTACTTTTCCGGCTGGTCGGTGTGCAGTTCCGGACAGCAAACGATCATGTGGTTGCTGCGTGGCGCGCTGCTTCGAGGGGCGTCAGCAAGTGCGTCGGTAGGGTAGTACGTCGCGGATGAGGGTTTTGCAGTCGGCTGGTGCGTGTCTTCCACCTCCGCTCGCACCGGCAGCCCATCAACTGGAAGCCGTAAGAAACGCCTGCCCAGAGATCACCGCGCCTGCGACTTCGCACGGGAGTTCACGGCCATGGTCCGCCAGCGCCAGGGCCATCTGCTCCGTGACTGGATCCAAAAGGCCGAGCTGAGCGGCCCCGCAGCCATCGGCATCTTCGCCGACTTCGTCCGCCAGGACCTCGACGCCGTCACCGCCGGCCTCTACCTGCCCTACAGCTCCGGCGTCGCCGAAGGCCACGTCAACAGAATCAAAACGATCAAGCGCCAGATGTACGGCCGAGCCTCCTTCACCCTGCTCAGGGCCCGCATCCTCCTCCAGCCGCAGATATCACGGAAGCGCGGTCAGAACCTCCTACTTGGCGGAATTCGCCAAGTAGGACGCTCAGTGACTCGTGGGATGAGGCCGTCATGGCGCACGGCATCGAGTGGTTCAGAGCCGGGGAAGCAGCTCTCCCAGAGCCGCGCGGGTCTCGGCTGTGCCTTCCTTCCAGGCGGCGCTGCGCAGGGTAGCCACGTCCCATGAGGCCACGGGCTGGGCGCCGCTCACGCAGGAGCCGTAGCCGGCCCGGGCTGTGGCCCCGGCCATCCGCGCACAGGCGGCGCAGGACCCAGCACGGGTGGAGCCGAAGCCGGCAGTGGTTGCGGTCAGAGGCCGATGTCGGTCAGCCACTGGCCGGTGGTGCGGGGGGTGACGCCGAGCAGCTTCTGGGCGGAGTTCCCAGGTGCGATCGAGCGGTCCGGGAGCGCGCTCATGGCCGAGTAAGCCCCGGCGACATCGGAGGCGGGGCCCTCGCCGATCAGGGGTGCGACGGAGGTGCGGAACTGCTCGGGGGTGATCTGCTCGAAGACCACGTTCGTGCCGAAGTGGATGCCGAACGCTTCGGCCAGGTCCGGTCCGGTGATCGCCGGATACTGGCCGACGGAGACCACGCCGGTGATGTCCGGGCGGTCGAACAGGGCGACGACGGCGTCGGCGATGTCCAGGTGCGACGCCCAGGAGACGGGGAAGTCGGCGCGGATCGGGTAGATCAGCGCGCCCCGTTCGCGGACTGTGTCGATGACGTACGGCATGAGCAGGTTCTCCAGGTACAGCGTGGGCTCGATCACCGCGTGGGACACCCCCATGTTTGCCAGGCCGCTGACCAGCATTGCGGCCGCGCCGCCGGTGTCGGGGTCGATCGGGGCACCGCTGGTGGAGAACACGACGCGGGCGGGGCGGGCCTCGCGGACGGCGGCGACGATGTTGCGCGCGTAGGTCTGGCGGTCTTCTTCGGAGACCACCGGCAGGTGGACGAACACCCCGTCGGCGCCGCGGTATGTCTCGGTCAGTTCCTCCGTGGAGGAGTAGCCGGCGGCCACCACGCGCGCGCCGTTCACGACGGTGTCCGGGTTGCGGGTCAGAGCGGTCACGGACTTGCCCGCGGCGGCGAGAGCGGCGACGACGGGGGCACCCTGGGCGCCGGTGGCGCCGTGGATCACGTAGGTCATGGCGTCATTAGTGCACAGACTGCACCAGTTACATCAACTGCACTAATGGAGTACAGTCAAAAATGTGACTGATCCCTGTCTGCCCGAGTGCGGTGTCGCCCGGTTCCTCACCCTGCTCAACGGGCCGTGGGCCACCCTCATCGTGCGCGAACTGCTGCATGGCCCCCACCGCTTCACCGAGCTGCGCGAGGCCCTGCCCGGCATCAGCCCGCACACCTTGACCAGCCGGCTGCGCCAGTTCGAGAAGCGCGGCATCGTGACCCGCACGACCTATGCGGAGATCCCGCCGCGCGTCGAGTACGCGCTCACCCCTCTCGGCGAGCGGCTGCGCGACGTCCTGGAGGCCATGGGGACATGGGCCATGGCGGTGCCGGATCCCGGGGCCGACGTCACCGCATGACCTAGCCCCGGCCCGGCGGCGGGACGGGGTCACGCCGAGGACGCCAGGTGATGCTGCGGGGCGTCGTTGTCGCCATGGTGGACTGCCTCGTCGAAGCACAACCGACGGCCGTGCTTGGCCGGCAGGCCCGCCACGATCACATCGAGCTGCTCGCGATACTCCTTCCTCCGCGCCTGAACGTACGCCTCGCGGACCTCTTCGGGTTCGTCGGCGAGGATCTGGTCCGGGTGCCAGGGCGCCTCGGTCTTCGAGTTCTCGCCGCGAGGGGCCCTGCACCCTTCACCCGCCGAATCATGAAAAATTTACCCAAATGCTATTGACTTGGGATATATCTTGTGCAGAGTGATTACTAGACCACAACACCGAAAGAGCCACAAAGTCGGTGAGGACGTCTAGTCGGCGGAGTGACTTGCACAGGATGTGGTTTAGGCCCCCGGCAAGCCGGCGCGACACCGAGGCAACAGTGACGACTGAAGCTTCAGGACACGCGCAGCACTACCGGGGACTGTTTTGCCCTCGGAGCCTTCGCGTGGGCCTGACTGCCACGTGAAGGCCTTGCCGCACCTACGCTCCGCTGAACCGAAGAGCGCCAAGGCCTGTCCCCTGCGGCCGGATCTGTCACTCTGCATCGATGTCGGGCTGGATCTCCACGGTAAGGGCCGCGTCCTCGGGGCCATCGCCTTCCTCGTCCTTCCAGACGATCACGCGCACGTGCCTCCGCCCGGTGCCGCGCACCTCCCACTCGGTCACCAGGTCGGCGACTACGAGGGCAGCGACGTACTCGGCGGCCTCTTTGGGATCGTCGTTGATGATGATCCCCCGCCACCGCTCGGGATGGCCACGATAGGGGCGCCAGCCCTGCGAGCCGTGCGGCTCGTCGACCCGGTACACCCAGCCCTTCTCGGTGCCCATGGCATCGATCCTTCCGCTCAAGGGGCACCACGCGCCGCATTTGGATCGACGCCCGCCGAGCGCGGGTCGACTGGACTGAAGGAAGCGAAGCTGAGCCAGCCGTCCGGGCCGGGCAAGGGCGCCGGCCCGCTGATCGCGCTCACCCAGGCCGCGTCGGAGCACTACGGCCTGCCGGTGACGCTCGGGAGGAGTGGCCGGCTGGGCGCCTACCCCGAGGGTCACAAGGTCATCAAGTGGCTCGCCCGCGCGGACTGGAAGCCGACCAAGCGCGGCTTCGGGCCGTGGGCGCGAATCTACCGCCTTGCGCAGGCTCGGAACGCAGCCGCATGCAGCTGTGCATCCCGTCGTGGCACGCGCTCGACACCCGCCACTGGGCTGATGTCGGTCAGCTCCCGCCGGTCGAACTCGCCCAGCCGCTCGGCACGTACGCGTCCGAGGTGATGGCGCCACGCGGGTCGACGGCCGTGACCGGCCTGGGGCTGATGACCGCCTTCCATCCGCCGACCCACGCGTCCGAGCCGGACACCGGCGGCAAGCGGCACAGCGAGCGCGTCAGTCGGCTCGGGGTGCGATCGACCGTGCCCGTGACGGCGCCACGACCGCGGAGCTCACCGAAACCGGAGAACTGGCACTGGTCGCCGGGTGCAGTCCGCCCACTGAGGCCCTCGAGCCGGCCCTCGAGCAGGACGGGGAAGAGGACGATCCAACCGGCAAGTTTCGCCGAGCGGGCCCGCTCACCACGCCCTCGTCCACGACCTCCTCGGCCAGCGCATGGGCATCCGGCACATCGCCCGGCATCTGGGGATCTGGGCTGTTCGGCGGCCTCAACCTCCCAGGCTTTCACGGTCTCGGTGAAGACGCGCACCACGGGATTGTTTCCGGCAGGGGGAAAGCGGCTCTTCTGCAGAAGGTGCGCGACCCTCGTAGCAGGGCGGGAAGCGTGGTGGCTGCAGGCGCGCAGCTGTGTCAGTGCTTCTGCGCCACTGCCCCCAACTGGGGTACGACCATGGGCTCGTCGCCAGGGACGGGGCGCCACAGGGAGCACGAGACGAGTCCCGGTGCCAAGAGCGTGAGGCCGTTGAAGTACTGGCCGATCTCCTTGCTGCTGCGTGCGGTGACCGGCGGTTTGGCGTTGGTGTTCCAGAACTCCATTGCCTCCAGCTGGAGGTCGCCGCCGAGTTCGGGCTCGGTGGTGGGGTGGGTCAGCACGAGGAAGCTGCCGGGGGCGAGGGGCTCCAGAAGCCGGCGTGCGACGGTCCGGGCTTCCGCGTCGTCGAGGATGAAGTTGAGGATGCCGAGCAGCATCAGCGCGACGGGTTTGGTGAAGTCGAGTGTCTCGCCGGCGTGCGCAGGATGGTGTCCGGGTCGTACGCGTCGGCGTCTATGTAGGCCGTGGCGCCCTCCTTGGCGCTGGTCAGCCGGGTGCGGGCGTGCGCGAGAACGACAGGGTCGTTGTCGACGTACACGATCCTCGAAGCGGGCGCGATGCGCTGGGCGATCTCGTGGGTGTTCTCCAGAGCGGGCAGGCCGGTGCCGATGTCGAGGAACTGGCGTATACCCCGCTCCTCGGCCAGGTGGCGCACGGCGCGAATGAGGAACTTCCGGTCGGCGAAAGCGATGTCGCGGATGACGGGAATCATGCCGGCGACGTGATCACCGACCTGGCGGTCGACCTCGTAGTTGTCCTTGCCGCCCTGCCAGTAGTTCCAGACGCGGGCGTTGTGCGCCGTGCTGGTGTCGGGTCGCTCCTGTGGGGTGCCGGCGGCCTGGTTCTCGCTCACGTCTCCCTCTCCTCGCACGCCCAAGGATCCGATGGCGGCGGGCAGTCGGGGCCCGCAGCGGCGTGACGTCGCGCCATTGTGCCGCTGCCATCCCCGTCGCGGCCACCGCTCCCGCCCGAAGCACCGATGCCATCAGAGCAGCGCTGCCACGGACCAGAAGAAGGCCCCCATGACGGCGAAGGCCGCACCGCAGACGTAGTACTCCATCGGTGCGGCGCGAAGACGCCGGGGATCCTGTGGATCGTAGTGGACGGTGAATGCGCAACCCACGGGACGTTCGGTGATGGGATTGCTCTTCGTGGCCACCTCCCTCCCGTTCCGGGTGGTGAACCGGACTCGCGCACGACATACAGCCACCGGGAGGTTCCCGCCGCCGATAACGGCTCCCGCGTAACTCAAGGACTCGACAACCGCGTTTGCCGGCACCGTATGGCGGGCCAGCCACCTGCCACGAACGATGAAGCCGAGGGCCAGGATCAGGAAGGGGGATCCTCAGAACAGCCACGCTGAGGCGGCGGCGGACACCGCACCGGCGAACTGCGCGCACTGGCTGGGCATGGTGCTCAGGCATCTGCCGCACACGCTGGAACACGCTGTCGAACGCCGCGAGTTGATGCTGCGCCGAGCCCGCGCGCTGGGCGCCTGCGGCCGACAGCGGGAGAGCCGTGACCTGTTGCATCAGCTGATCGCCCGGCCCGACCGGGCCGAGAGGGGAACAGTCTCGCGGGCGTCCGCCGTCGTGTTGTGCGCCGTCATGGAGCATCCCCTCGGGCGCTACTCGGAGGCGGTGACCCTGCTCCGCCGCGAACTGCACCGTGCCGACCCGCCGCCCTCGCCCGCCGACCAGGTCGCGCTGGGTGTGCAACTGGGCAACTCCGCCCCGCACGACGCGTCGTACCCGCAAGGTGCGCGCCGACGTGGCGCGGCCCCTGGCCGTGTCCGGCTCCCTCGGGGGCGAGGCGAGCGTCGCCGCGCACTGCCCGTCGCCGCGCCGGGGGAGGCGTACGGACTCGCCGAGCTCACCGCCCGGGAGTGGGAGATCGCCGGTCTCGTCGCCGAGGGCCTCACCAGCCCGGCCATCGCCGAGCGCCTGTTCCTCAGCCGCCGCACCGCCGAGACCCACATATCCCGCGTCACCGCACCGGCGTTTCCTCCCGGGCCGCCCTGGCGGCGCTGATGGCCCCGCGACCACCGGTGTGGGCCTGTTCACAGGGTGAAGCAGGCGGGCGGCTCCGGACGCTGAGCCCGCGCGAAGGGCCGTGGGTGCCGGCGTACCGACACCCGATCACACGCCGGCGGTGCGATGCGTCGCTGCGGCGGGCAGGCCATTGTAGCGGAGGGACTCCGTTCATGCTGACTCCGGCGAAGGCCCGGCCCGGATCCGCGTCAGGCGTCGAGGTGTTCGGCGTATGCCTCGGTCGGAGGGTACGGGGCGGGACTCGTCATGCCCACCGACCAGAATCCCGTGGCGCCGGGAACGGACGTCACGTCGTTGAGGTACGGCGCCGGCGCCGTACCGGCCGGGCCCCGGACGACGGTCCAGGTGCCGCCGCCGTCCCGGCGCAGGTACGTACTGCGGCTCTGGTCCTGGAAGTTCCAGCCCGATATCCATGCGGCACGACCCTGCGCATCGCCCGCGATTCCGGTCAACGATCCGATGGTGAAGCCCGCTTCCACCCGGGTCCAGGCCGTGCCGTCCCAGTGGCTCAGGGCAGGGTTGCCGGGGCGTCCCGGTGGCCCGCCCACGCCGGCCTCGGTGCCCACCGCCCACACGTCGTCCGGGCCGGCCGAGTGGAGATCGGCGATGCCCAGACGCAGGCCCGCGATCGAGGGGAGGACCGTCCACGCTCCGTCCCAGCGAGCCACGAGCCCGGACCAGCCTCCGCCGTTCGACTGGTCTCCGCTCACCCAGACCTCGCCCGGCGAGCGCACCACGACCCGGTAGAGATTGGCGCTCGCGACGGGCAGCGGGTCCAGCCATCGCCATCGTCGCCCGTTCCCCTGCAGCAGACGGACGGCGCCGCCTCGGCTGCCGCAGATCCACACCCGCCGGTCGGGGCCGACGGCCACCGAGGTGAGTCGAACATCCGTCTCGCCCATGCCGGGGAACGTGGCTTCGCGCCAGTTCGTTCCGTCCCAGTGCAGCAGAGGGCTGCCGTTTCCGGCAGGCTGGCCCACACTCCACGCCGAGGTCGAGCAGACACCGGCGACGTCGCTCAACCGCGTGTGATCGAGATGCGACACATCGGTCTTCGTCCAGACGCTGCCGTTCCACACCATGGCCAGGGCCCCTTGCTGGGACTGCCCCCCGAGGTTCTCCTCGCCTACGGCCCAGGCCAGCCGGGGCCCGGCGGCCGCGATGCGGCGCAGTTGCGCGGCGGGAGTGCTGCCGGGCGCCGGCACGACCTGCCAGCCTTGCGTACGGGGCACCGGCACATCGGCCCAGGACGGAACCGGGCCCAGCGCGATCCCGGCGAGCGTGCCGATCGTCCCTGCCACAAATCGCCTTCGTCTCACTGCGGGATCCCTCCAGGCGGGTCGGGCGGATGGAAGGGACCACGGTGAGTCAACGAACCTCAAAATTCTAGCTATTTACATGACAAAGCGCGTACTCCGCCGTGCCTTCGCCCCGTTGGCCGCACACCGATACCTACCTGCCCCAAGCGCGCTCCGGCTCGCTGCGGCACACCTCGATCCGCACGGTCCGCCGCGCGGTGGCTCCGAGCGCGCCACGAGGTCCTGGTCGAAGCCGACGAGCACAGTGAGTTCGGCGGTGATCTCGGCGGTCAGCTCCATCGAGCGCAGGCGCGGCACGGTCCGGGCCGGTCCGCCGCAGCGCGAGTCCGGGCAGCCGCTTGTCGAAGACCTTCTCGAACGGGGCGCGTGCGATGCGGGCCGGGGCTTCGGCGTCATATGCGCGACGCGGGGCGTCATGGACTGAGTCGGCCGGTGGCACGCGGCCGGGATGCGACGGCATCCGGCCGGGACCACCCCGGATTGACGGATTCACCTCCACCCCTACCGGGCAGCGAGCAGATAGTGTCATGAGCACGACTACCCTTCCCCCACAAGGAGGTCGATCATGCACATCCGTACGCTGACCGGCGGCCTGGCCGCTGCCCTGGTGATGTCCTTGTCCCTGACGGGCGGCCAGGCCGTGGCCGCCCCTTCCGACGCTGCTGATGTCCCCCTGGCCGCCCGTGTCCTCACTTATGACGCCGCCGGCTCCGCGGAGTTCAGGAGCGCGGTCGACCGGGGCGCGGCGATCTGGAACGAGAGCGTAGATGCCGTCGAGCTGCGGCCGGCCGCCGCCGGCCAACGCGCGAACATACGGGTCCTCGCGGACAACGGCTGGCCGCGCGCCCTGCCCACAACCCTGGGCAACGGAACCGTCTACATCGGGCGCCAGGCCGTCGACCAGGGCTACGACACGATTCGCATCTCCGCCCACGAACTCGGGCACATCCTGGGCCTGCCCGACCGCAAGCCCGGACCGTGCTCGAGCCTGATGTCCGGCTCCAGCGCGGGCACCGCGTGCACGAACCCGTACCCGAACGCGGCGGAGAAGGCGGAGGTCGAGGGGAACTTCGGCGGCATGCGCGTCGGGCGGGCCCGGTCGGCGCATGCCGGGGTGATCGTGGACTGACGCGTGTCGCACCACATGTGAGGAAGGTCTACGCCCGGCGCCCTGCTCACACGGGGCAGGCCAAAGCCAGGCGGACCCACAGCCGAACGCCCGCCTGCGTCCCTGAGGCGGGCGTTCGCGCGTCGGACCTCCTCCTGCGGAAGTGTTCCCGAAGGCCATCCAACGCGGATGACCATCATGCTGGGGTGGCACCGCGATACCGCGTCGGCGTCAGCCTCACGCGCGTACCTGCCTGGGCCGATCCGGACCGCAGATTCGCTGCCTGTTGACAGGCAGGCAGAAGCACCGCCGTACAGCCGTTCTTCGGCCGCACACCGGCAGTGGTCAGTGTGTGAGGCCGGCCTGGATGAGCGTGTTCGGGCAGTCGTCGAGGACCTGCACCGCTTGCGCGACGGCGTCTGCACCGGGGGCGTCCCTGGGCTAGGGCCAGGCCGCTGTGCGACATCGAGGGTCGGCACGGCCGGACCCACGAGAACGCGTCGACTTTCGCCGGGACGCATGCGGATCTACGGATTTCTGCCCCAACAGCCCCTGCGGCAGCCTATGTTCACGGCGGTATCCGCTGTCGTACCCGCCTTGCAGGAGGCCCCGAATGCGCCGCACGCTCCGTACCGCCCTAGCCGGGGTCGTGACCGCCGCCGCCCTTGTGATGGGCGGCACCGCCCATGCCACGCCCGCGGGACCGGGGGTCACGGGCCGTGTGATCAGCCAGACCACCGCGAACGGCACCGACTACATTCTGCGGGAGGTCACGATCCCGCCCGGCCAGGCCACCGGCTGGCACTACCACGACGGGCCGCTGTACGGCTTCGTCAAGCAGGGCACCCTCAGCCACTACGACTCCACGTGCGAGACCGACGGCGTCTACCGCACCGGCGACACCATCCAGGAACCGGCCGGCCCCGACCACGTCCACATCGGCCGCAACCTGGGCGACACCCCGCTCGTCCTGGTCGTCCTCTATGTCCTGCCCCACGGCTCCCCGTTCTCCGAGGACGCCCCGAACCCGGGCTGCTCTTTCGAGTGATCACCCGTCGGATGGCCCGGAGCGCGTATGCCGTCGGACGCGTCGTGCTCATACCGTCCCGGGTCAGTGTCGGCGGCCGATGGCGATGTAGGTGTTGCCGAAGAAGCGGAGGCCGGTCATGGCCTGTTCGACTTGTTTGAACGCCTCGTCCCAGCGGGCGAGGTCGTCCCGGGTGACGAGGCCTTCGGCGAGCAGGGCGTCGCGGGCGGCCCAGGCGGGGCCGCGCATGCCGGGCGGGGGCGTCATGACGTTGATGTGGCCCTCGTAGGCGGTGACTTCGAGGCCGGCGGTGGTGAGGAGTTCGTCGAGCCGGAGGCCGATGCCGAGGTCGTTGCCCCGGCGTCGATGCAGTTCCCGGTAGCGCTCGTCCATCTCGTCGTACGCGGCGGGGGCGCCCCGCAGCCGGAAGCCGGTCGCGTCGACGTCGACGAGGTACACCGTGCCACCGCCGGGTCTGGCCGAGGTGGTCCACGATCGCCTGCTCCCGGCCGCCGTTGTGAGCGAGGACGTGCCGGAGCATCACCACGTCGAACGTGCCCTCGGCCAGCCCGGTGGCGTCCGCGGAGCCGGTGCCGGTGTGCACGGGCGCGCCGGAGCGTTCGGCGAGCATCGAGGCGACGGCCAGCGCGTCCTTGTCGCGGTCCACCGCCCATACGGCACCGTCGGGGGCGACGATGTCCGCCAGCCGCACCGAGAGAGCGCCCGGTCCGCACCCCACGTCCGCGATCCGCGCCCCGGGCACCACCCCGGCGTCCTTCCACAACTCGCGTTCACGCCGCTCGGCGATGTCGGCCATGAGCCGGTAGCGCGCGATCTCCGAGTCGTCGAGGGTCAGTGAGTAGTCGGCCACTGGCGGTTCCTCCCGTGGTTCGTCGGTGACTCATTGTGGGCGGCGGGATGCCGTCGCAGACCATGACGCACACGGCGTTTCGCCGGTTGACGGCCGCGAGGCGCTGACATGTGGCATGAGCTCGGCTCGGCCCCGGGCAGCACGGGCCTGTCCGGGGCCGCCGCAGCGGAGCAGCCGGGCGCCCAGCGCAGGCTGACCTGACGGACGAGGCAGACGAGCCGCATCAGCGAACTCCATACTGACCGCCTGCGCCTTGTCGGGTGGGACGTTCACCAGGTGGGATACGCCGTTGATCCACTCGTCGTCCGCCGCGTAGGTTCCCCCACATGACAAACGTACGGATCGGTGTGATGCACGACCGCGACTGGGCCCCGGAGGGGTTGCCCGAGTTCGCGAGGCGGGCCGAGGCGCTCGGCGTGGACGACCTGTGGGTGGTGGAGGACCTCGGCTGGAACGGTGGCGTGTCGGCGGCGGCCGTGGCCCTGGGCGCGACAAACCGCCTGCGGGTGGGCATCGGCATCACCCCGGCCCCACTGCGCAGCCCGGCGCTGCTGGCGATGGAACTGGCCACGCTGGCCCGGGTGTTCCCCGGCCGGCTGGTGGCCGGCATCGGGCACGGCGTGCGGGAGTGGATGGCCCAGGTCGGTGTCGCTCCCCGCTCCCCGCTGGCTCTGCTGGAGGAGACGATCACTTCCGTGCGCGCGCTGCTGCGCGGTGAGCGCGTCGAAGTGACGGGGCGTGAAGTACGGCTGTACGGAGTCAAGTTGGTGCATCCGCCGACCGAGGTCCCGCCGGTCGTCGCGGGCGTGGTGCGCCCCCGCTCCCTCGAACTGTCCGGCCGGGTCGCCGAGGGCACGCTGATCGCCGAGGGCCACGGTCCGCGCGATCTGGAACACATCCGTGAGCTGATCGCCAAGGGTGGCGCCACTGCCGACCACACCCTGACCGCCTTCGCCTTCGCGTGCGTAGGCGACGACCCCGACGAAGTGGCCCGCACCCTCCACCCCCACACCGAGGGCCACGGTGCCTGGCTGGGCCGCCCCCAGGAGGAGGTCTTCACCGTGTCCGGCGACGCCACCCGGGCCGCCGACGGCATCCGCGAACTCGCGGCGGCCGGCGCGCACACGGTCGTCCTGCGCTTCGTGGGCGTCGATCCCCTGGGGCAGTTGGAGGCCGTGCTCGGAGCCTGGCAAGCCCCCTCGGCCTGAGGCGCTTCGCTCGAACGATCCTCCCCGCCCCCTTTGCCGTGACTGACGCAGATCACGTATTGCCGTCACGGGGCGGCTGCACAAGCCCGGGAGTCTGACGGGGCTTTGTGGAGTTGAGGCGCGAGCGCCACACTGGCGCGGCTCACCGACACCGATCTGCTCACCGAGGCGCTGACCCCACAGGCCGCTTCCTGGTCGATCCGGACGCACGACCCCGAAGTACGTCCGGATCCACTCCGTCGTTCCGCCGCACGTGCGGGATACGGTCCTCCGACAGCACCTCGTCCCGGTGACCTACCGGCAGCCGGCTGGACCGAGGGCCGCCCCGGCCCGGGGCAGTACGGCGTCGCTGATCGGGGCCATCGGCCCGGCCGTGCTGGCCAACCTCCTCCCTGAACAGCGCCGCCGGCGTCTGAAGGCCCGCTGCCGCAAGGCATCCAGCAAGTACTGTGGCGAAGCCGACGACGGCATGGCCGGACACCGGCCCGGCCAGCCGGCGCACCACGGTCGTCTTACCGGCCCCGGGGCGGCCCTCCAACGGGATCTTTGTTCCTGAACTCGCCTGCTCACGACGGCGTGCCCGGGTCGGAGTAGCGGAGCAGGGCGCCCACGCCGTCTTGAAGTGGCACCACGTGCTGCGGTACGACAACCAGCTCGGCACCGGTGCCCACAAGGGCACGCATCAGGGCCTCGTCGCCGCGGTCCTCGTGGGGAGCCTTCACCCCGAAAGAGCTCAGCTCGTCCTCGGTCAGGGCGAGCTGGGTCGGCTGGGGGCCGGTCCACAGCCGCAGCGAGGACTCCGGGGGGTGGTTGAGCAGCAGCGCCTCGACCTGGCCGCGCTGCAGGGCGGCGATGGTGGCGGGCAAACCCGTGGACGCCGCTCCGTGCCGCGATCGCCGGGCGATGAACTTCTCCACGAGCGCCTCGTCGTGCGCGGCCATGCGGCCGCGGAAGACGCGGTCGAGCTGCGGCTCCAGCAGTGCGCGGCCGGTGTCTGCGGGGGCTCGTCCCCCGACGCGTACGACCCGGCGCCTCAGGCCGACCGGCAGGCGGCGGAGCAGCACATTGCACGCCCACTGGTCACCGCCCAGGAGTACGGCGTCGGCCCGGCGGTGTCGCGCCCAGTCGTCGAGTTCGTGGCCGAGCCGGACGGCGGCACCGTGCCACCCAGCCACCGGGATCCGTCGGTGCAGCCGCTCTCCCGGTGCCACCACGGAGGCCGGCCAGACGCCTGCCTCGGCGTCCACCGTCACCGTGCCGTGGGCCTCCGCCGTAGGCAGTCCGCGGTAGTGCACGACCACGGCCAGGTAGGGGATCTCCGGCACGTGCTGGACCACGAGCGGCATGGCGTCCGGCAGCGTGCTGTAGCGGGCGGAGTCGTGGGCGGGAGGCTGCGGCAGTTCTCCGTCCAGCACCAGCGCCCCGTGCGCGGTGAAGACCGCCTGTCCGTGAAGCCCGGGCACGTCCGTGTCACAGCCGACGACTCGCTCCAGGGTGGTGAGTGTCGGCCCGTCCGCACCCTGGCGGGCCAAGGCGTCCCGAAGCCGCCGCCAGCGCAACGCGATCGTACGCTCCGGATGCTCGACATCACGGGATGTGTCGAGGTACACGGAGGCGAACGGCCCCTGCTGCGCGTAGAGGGGCTCCAGAAACGACAGTCGCATCACCATCACCCCACCTTCGATGATGACGCCCCCGGAGCCGGATCCGGAAACAGCTCAGATGCGGAACAGGACGACCCCCGCGGCGACGGATCCCGCCACGGCACCGCCGTAGCAGAAGAGGCTGATCACGAGGCTCAGATTCTTGAGCCGCAGGCCGTCGTACAGGGTGTATCGGAAGCGGTGCGCCCAGTGGAAGAGGCACAGCAGGCACAGCCCGAAGAGGATCACCTTGGTGGCGGGGTGGCGCAGCACCGACAGCAGGTGGGTGTGGTCGGGGGCCGACAACCAGCCCAGCGGAAAGGCGATGCCGAACAGGAACAGCAGGACGGGGACCAGGAGAGCTGCGGCCATGCCGCCCGCGCTGAAGAGCAGCCACAGCAGCGGTTCCGGTGATCTCCTGGCCATCTCGTCACCCCTTGAGAATCAGCCACGCCACAGCCGCCGTCAGAAGCGCCCACAGCAGGTAGTGCGTTGCCACGATGGGGCCCGGCCGGACGCGTCGGCCGCGCAGCCGTACCGCCATGGCCCGCGGGGCCAGGCCGAACCAGGTGAGAGTGTGCAGCAGGACGAAGAGCAGGGCGATCACGTTCAGCAGGACGACCGACCACTGCCCGCTCCAGTCCCGGAACTGCTCGTACGCGTCGCTGCCCTCGGCGATCGCACCAGCCATGAGCAGCAGGAACACGACGAACCAGGCGATGAAGACGCCGCTCAGCTCCCGCAGCACGAAGACGAGGTAGGCGCGGCGCCGGAGCCACCAGAAGATGGGGACAGGCTTCCGGTACGGTGTCGGCCCGGACCCGCCAGCCGGCCCCGGCCGCCGCGACGCGGGTGTCCGGCTCATCGCTGTCCCCACGGCCAGAGGAGGTCCTTGAGCGACCGCGTGGCCGCCGTGAGCTTGTAGCGCTGGATGGCGCCGGCCGGGTCGACACCTTTGGGGCAGGCCGTGGTGCACTCGCCGACCAGGGTGCAGGCCCACACGCCGGCGGCGGAGCTCAGCACATCCCGCCGGTCGGCGGATCCCTCGTCCCGTGAGTCGAGGTTGTAGCGCTGGGCCAGGGCGATGGCCGCGGGTCCCACGAAGTCCGGATCGAGCGCGTACACGGGACAGGCCGCGTAGCAGAGCATGCAGTTGATGCACATGCTGTACTGCTTGTACGCGTCCATCTCTTCCGGCGTCTGCGGAAACTCACCCTCGTCGAGGGGCTTGTCCTCGGCACGGATGATCCAGGGTTTGACCTCGGTCAGCTTGTTCATGAAATCGTCGATCTCGACGACGAGATCGCGGACCACGGGAAAGTTGGCGAGGGGTTCGACCCGCACCGGACCCGGCGCGAAATCCGTCAGGAAGGCCGAGCAGGTCAGCTGCGGCTCGCCGTTGACGGTCATGCCGCAGCTGCCGCAGATTCCCATCCGGCAGGACCAGCGGTAGGAGAGCGTGCCGTCGAGGTGGTCCTTGACGTGGTTGAGCCCGTCGAGGACCGTCCACTCCTTGCGCAACGGCACCTCGTAGGACTGCCAGGTCGGTTCCATCTCCTGCTCTGGCCGGTAGCGTGCGACCCGCAGGGTGATCCGGTCGTTCTCCGGCATGGCTACTGCCTCCCGTACACGCGTTCCCCGGGGGCCCAGCGGGTGATGGTCACCGGTAGGTACTCCACCCGTCCGGTGCCGTCGGGCTCGTGGTGGATGAGCGAATGGGCGAGGTACCGCTCGTCGTCGCGCGCGGGGAAGTCGGTGCGCTGATGCGCCCCTCGCGACTCCCCGCGGCTCAGCGCGGAGTGGACGATGCTCGTCGACACGTCCAGCATGCAGCCCAGTTCCAGCAGGGCGATCAGATCGGTGTTGAAGGTCCGGCTGTGATCGCCGACGGCCGCCCGGCCGTAGCGCTCCCGCAAGTGCAGCAGCGTCTCGGCCGCCTTGGCCAGGGATTCCCTGTCGCGGTAGATCCCCGCGCCGCTCTCCATGGTGTCCTGCATCGCCGTACGGATGTCCGCGATGCGTTCGCGGCCTTCCGCGTGGTGTGCGACCAGGCGCTCCAGGCGGCGCTGCTCGTCGCGGGCCTGCGCCACCACCGCGGCGCCGGGGCCGGTGCCCGCGGTGGCAGCGGCGTACTCGGCGGCCGCCCGGCCGGCCCGGGCGCCGAAGACCAGCAGCTCCGGAAGGGAGTTGGAGCCCAGCCGGTTGGCTCCGTTGATGCTGACGCACGCCACCTCACCCGCGGCGTACAGGCCGTCGAGCCCGGTGGCGCCGTGGATGTCGGTATGGATGCCGCCCATCATGTAGTGCACCACCGGGCGCACCGGGATCAGTTCGGTGACGGGATCGAGGTTCTGGTATTTCAGGCACAGCTCGCGCACGAACGGCAGCTTGGAGTCGATGAGTTCCGCGCCGAGGTGGCGCAGGTCCAGGTGGACGACAGGCCCGTGCGGCGTCGGGGTGGTCCTGCCCTTGTCGAGCTCGTGCACGAATGCCTGCGACAGCCGGTCCCGCGGCCCCAACTCCATGCTGCGCGCCACCGGCACCGGTTCGGGCTTGCCGAGGTCGTAGTCCTGGAGGTACCGGTAGCCGTCCTTGTTGAGCAGTCGGCCGCCTTCGGCACGGGCGGCCTCCGTGATCAGAATGCCGGTGAAGGGCAGACCGGTGGGGTGGTACTGCACGAACTCCATGTCCTTCAGCGGAGCGCCGGCCCGATAGGCCAGGGCCATGCCGTCACCGGTCTTGATGCTGGCGTTGGTGGTGAACGGATAGACCCGGCCGCAGCCGCCCGTGCTCATGACGACGGCGTTGGCGGTGATGGTCTCGACCCGGCCGCTGGCCAGCTCGATCGCCACCACGCCGCGTACCTTCCCGTCGTCGACGAGCAGCGTGCTGACGAACCACTCGTCGTACCTGACGATGTCCCGGTACGACAACGCGGTCTGGAACAGCGTGTGCAGGAGGTGGAACCCGGTTTTGTCGGCGGCGAACCAGGTGCGCATCTTCTTCATGCCGCCGAAGGCCCGTACCGCGATGCGCCCGTCCGCCTGCCGGCTCCACGGACAGCCCCAGTGCTCCAGACGGAGCAGTTCGCGTGGCGCCTCCTGTACGAAGGCCTCGACGGCGTCCTGATCGCACAGCCAGTCCCCGCCGGAGACGGTGTCGTACGTGTGTTCGTCGAGGCTGTCGTCCGCGCCGGCGACGGCGGCGGCTCCGCCCTCGGCGGAGACCGTGTGGCTCCGCATGGGATAGACCTTCGAGATGATCGCCACATTCAGCCGCGGATCGGTCTCGGCGATGGCGATGGCCGCACGCAGCCCCGCGCCTCCGCCGCCGATCACCACGACATCATGAGAAGCGGGCATGTCACCACCTCGGTGTCCGCGGCCGGTCAGGCCTCGTGTTCAGCGCTGTGCTCGTCCTGGAGGACTGTGCCGTCGTGGCGTACCACCTTGACGCGCACGCTGCCGTCGTGGAACTCACGACGAATCCGACGGCAGCCGCATGCGTACGCCACCCTGTCGACGAACAGCCCCGCGTCGTCGTCCTCCTGGTAGCGCATCCCGTCGACGAATCGGCCGCACGGAGCCCGCTCTTCGGTGAAGTCGATGGTGTTGCCGACCATCACACCCACTTCCCAGCGCTCAACGTGAGCGTACCGCCGGCTGAACGCCCCCGCAGGTGGGAGACAGCCGTGTGGGTCGGAGTTCCGCGACTTTGTGTAACCCCTTCGAGCAATCAGGAACCGCCAGACCTGCCCGGCCAACGGCGCGCTGGGCTGACCCGGGGCCATCGGCTTCGCCGAGCCACCCTTTCCGCTCGGCCTCGGCAGTCCGGTCGAGGCGGTTGTCGGGGATCTTCACCAGCTGCCCCCGTTGGGCCGGATCGGGCCGGAGCAATGAGCAACGGACACAGGCTGTCAGGGGGTGGGCGGGGCCGATGTCATGGCCCGTCGGATCACTCTGGTCAGGGCGCGTCCGGATGTCCGTACGAGGGTCTCCTCCACAAGCGGCAGGGAGGGCAACCCGAGTGGTTCGCGCGCCCAACGGGGCAGGGCGGATACCGCGTTCGCGGCCAGGACCGCGTACGGGGCCCGGGCGATCCAGGGCAGGGGCGGATGGAGCAGGAGGAAGCGCGTGGCCTCGCGGGCCTCCCGGGTGGCGCGCAGCTCCTGCCGGTACGCCGCCAGCCGGTCGGCCAGCTCGGCGCGGGTGCGGGGAGGGTCGATGACACCGAGAGCGGCCGCCACACGGGCGGTGTCGGCGATGTACGCGTCGTAGCCGTCGGCGTCCAGCGGGTGGGCTCCGTAGCGCTGGTGAGCGGTCAGGAAGCTGTCCACCTCGGCGACGTGCACCCAGGCGAGCAGATGCGGATCGGCGGCATGGTAGGTCTCTCCCGAAGCGGTGACTCCTCGCACGCGCTCATGGACCGCTCGCACGTGGTCCACCGCCCGTTGCGCGTCGTCCGCCGTGCCGAATGTGGTCACCGCGAGGAACGTGCTGGTGCGCTGGAGGCGCCCCCACGGGTCGCCCCGGTAGCCGGAGTGAGCCGCCACGGCTGCCATGGCGCGTGGGTGCAGGGACTGGAGCAGCAGGGCTCTCAATCCTCCGATGAACATGGACGCGTCGCCGTGGACGGCACGTATCGGGCTGTCCGGCCCGAACCAGCGAGGTCCCGGCGTCCCGTGGATACGGGCACGGTTCCTTGGCCCGGCGGGGCCGGCGACGCGGAGGAACAGCCTGCGGCCGAGCCGCCCCCATGGATCGATGAGCCCGTGCACGGACGCGTTCATACGACAAGTATCCGCCGGACGCCCTGCGTGTCACCGAGTCCGCCGGACCGCGTCCCGCGACCGAGACACGTCTGGGCGGTGATCGCCGGTCACTGGAGCGCGTGCACGGCCGCGGCGAACACCTGCGGCATACGGCAGGCCGCCGGCACGATCAGACGGGAGGCCTCCCGTCGGCAGCTGACCCGGACCAGCGCCTCGGTCAGCAACCGGTGCCGAAAGGAGAGCCGCCGCCAGGCCCTCTCGTAGGCCTGCGGTCGCCCCGCCCGCAGGCAGCGGACCGCCGCCTCGGCCGACGCCACGGCCAGGGCGATGCCCTCACCGGTGAGCGCGTCGACGTAGCCGGCCGCGTCGCCGACGAGCAGGACCCGGCCGGCCACTCTGGTGCGCACCCGCTGGCGCAGCGGTCCGGCGCCGCGTACGCCGTTCACGATCGTCCCGTGCCGGAGCCGGCGGGCCAGCTCCGGGAACCGGTCCAGGTATGTGTCGTAGGGGCGTCTCGCGGTGCTCAGTACGGCCACCCCGACCAGGTCGTCGGAGACCGGTGTCACATACGCCTCGCCGTCCCGGGACCAGTGCACTTCGACGAAGTGCGACCACGGAGCCAGGCGGTAGTGCTGCCGCAGGCCGTAGCGCCGGGGCCCGCGGTGGGGCAGGTCCAGGCCCAGTCCGCGGCGGACGGGAGAGTGCAGGCCGTCCGCCGCGACGAGCCACCGGGCCCGGAGCCCCGCGGCGGTCACCGCGTCCGGGCCCTGCCGTACCTCGTCCACCTTCCCCGGCAGGATCCGCACCCCGATCTCGCCGGCCCGCCGGGCCAGCGCGGCGCTCAGCACGGTACGGCGTACGCCCAGGCCGGTGCCGTCACGGAAGGCGGCCTGCGCGCGGTGGACGTCGTCCACATACCGGATGCCGCGCAACTCGTGGCCGGCCGGGTCGACGCCGAGCGCGCTCAGGGCCCGAACGCCACCCGGCATCACGCCCTCGCCACACGCCTTGTCCACCGGGCTCGGGCGCGGTTCGATCACGACGGTTTCCATCCCGCTCAGCGTGGCGTGGATCGCCGTTGCCAGCCCGGCCGGCCCGCCGCCCACCACGAGCAGGTCGATCACCGGGGCCCGGCCCCGGCGCCGGTCGCGGCCGTACCGTGGGCCGGCACGGGGGACGGCGCCGTGGGCACCGCCCAGGCCAGCGCCGTATCCTCACAGCGCACCCGTACGGCGAGCAGCGCGGCGTTGAACAGCGTGAAGAGCGCAGTCGTCAGCCAGGCCCCGTGGACCAGCGGCAGAGCGATGCCCTCGGCCACCACCGCCACGTAGTTAGGGTGGCGCAGCCACCGGTACGGCCCGCCGGACACCAGGGCGAGGCCGGGCACCACGAGCACGCGGGTGTTCCAACGCGGCCCCAGAGTGCCCACGCACCACCACCGCAGCGCCTGGGCCGCGACGACCACGGCCAGCATGGTCCAGCCGAGCCAGGGCAAGAACGGCCGCCGCATCGCCCACACCTCGACCAGACAGCCGACGAGAAGTCCCGCGTGGAGTACCACCATCACGGGGTAGTGCCGTCGGCCGAACTCCACGGCGCCGCGGGCCAGACTCCAGCGTGCGTGACGACGGGCGACCACGAGTTCGGCGACGCGCTCCGCGCCGATCGCCATCACCAGCCAGACGTACCAGATCACGTTTCTCCGTTCTTCCTCGTCTTCCTCCCCGGTCTCGCCCGTCGTCCTCCCCGGCTTCTTGCTACCAGCGCAGCAGGACCAGTTCAGTGCAGAAACCGGGCCCCATGGCGAGCATCAGCCCGATGGCTCCCGGGAGCGGTCTGCGCTCCGAGGCCAGGGTGTCGCGCAGGATGTGCAGCACGGAGGCCGAGGACAGATTTCCGACCCGCGCGAGCGAGCGCCGGCTGACGTCGAGAGCACCGTCCGGCAGGTCGAGCGCCTCCATGACCGCGTCGAGGACCTTCGGGCCACCCGCATGGCTCACCCACGCCGTCACATCCCGCCGGGTGAGGCCGTGGTCGGAAAGGAACCTGTCGACGTCACGGGCGAGGTTCTTGCGCACCACGTCCGGGACGGCCGGATCGAGGACTACGCGGAAGCCGGAACAGGTGATGTCCCAGCCCAGCAAGTGCTCGGTGTCCGGATAGAGATGGCTGCGGCTCGCCACCACCGTCGGCCCGGATGCCGCTGCTGCCGTCGCCCTTCGCGCACCGCAGGCGACTACAGCGGCGGCTCCGTCGCCGAAGAGCGCGGTCGCGATCAGGTTGGCCGGTGATGTGTCGGCGCGCTGGAAAGTCAGGGAGCACAGTTCGACGGAGAGCAGTACGGCGACGTGCTCCGGCCACCCCCGCAGATGGTCGTGCACACGGGCGATGCCCGCCGCGCCGGCGACACACCCCAGCCCGAACAGAGGCAGCCGTCTGACGTCCGGCCGCAACCCGAGCCGCCCGACGAGCCGGGCGTCCACGGACGGGGCGGCAATACCCGTCACGGAGGTGAACAGCAACAAGTCCACGTCCCGTGGGGACAGACCCGCCTCGCTCAGTGCCCCCGCGACCGCCTCGGCACCGAGGTCCACGGCACCGGCGATGAAGGCGTCGTTGACCGCGCCGAAGCCGTCCAGTTGGCCATACCGGTCGAGTGGCAGTGCTGTATGGCGTGAGCGCACCCCCGCGCCGCGGTGCAGCCGGTCCAGAACCCGCCGGTCGGCGCCGGCGGGCAGACAGAGACGGGCAACCATGTCGGTGATCTCGTGCTGGGTGTGCCGGTACGGTGCCAGAACTCCGTGTACAGCGGCGATTCGAGTCATCAGAGCTCCATGTCGGTGCCCGGGGCGAGCAACGTGACCCATGTGTGCCCTCGTGCCGCGTGGTCGTACCAGATGATCGCCCGCCTGCGCCTACGATCGCCGCGTGAACGCCACGGATCAGGCCACCACCAGGACACGGGACGCCGACACGGCGGCCACTGCCGCGGACGGCGGTGTACGTCACCTGCGGCTCCTGCTCGGTCTCCTGATGGCCTGTCACCCCGGTCCCACCGCAGCCGTGACTTCGTTGATGACGGCGCTGGCGGCGTCGGCCGGCCACGACGGCCACAGGTGTCTGCAGGTCGCCGCGGCGGTACTGACGGGCCAACTGTCGGTGGGATGGTGCAACGACGCCGTCGACGCCCGGCGCGACCGCGAGGCCGGCCGGTACGGCAAACCGGTGGTGTCCGGCGCGGTCCGCGCCTCGACCGTAGGGGCGGCGAGTCTCGTGGCACTGGCGCTCAGCGTGCCGCTGTCGCTGGTCTGTGGTGTGCTCGCCGGAGGCGTCCATCTCGTCGGCATCGGCGCCGCGTGGGCGTACAACCTGGGAGTGAAGGCGACGAGGCTGTCCTGGCTGCCGTATGCGGTCGGCTTCGCCGCACTGCCCGCTTTCGTGGTGCTGGGACTGCCGGGCAGCCCGCGACCGGCCTGGTGGCTCGTCCTTGCCGGGGCGCTGCTCGGTGTCGGGGCGCATCTGGGCAATGTGCTTCCGGACATCGGCTCCGATCTGGCGAGGGGTGTGCGCGGCTGGCCGCAGCGGCTCGGCCCGGCCAGGGTGCGGCTGTTGATGCCGGTCCCGCTGGTCGTCGCGTCCGCGGTGATCGTCCTCGGCCCGCCCGGGCCCTTCGGTGCCGTCGGCCTGGTGGCGCTGGCGGTGGCCGTAGGGACGGCTGTGAGCAGCGCGGCCGTGGGGCGCCGCCGCGTCCGGGTGCCGTTCATCGCTGCGATCGTCGTGGCGATGACCGACGTGGCGATGCTGGTGTGGCGAGGCGAAGCCCTCACCTGACCGCTGCGACCGGGGTGCGGCGACCGCCGCGGGCGGGACTACGGTCGGCGTCTCTCCCGGGCGAGCCCGATCACCTTGGCGACCGGGGCCTTCAACGGGCAGAGCACATGGTCAGGCGGAGTCCACCGACACGTCCGGTAAATGGCCAGGTGCTTCACAGGATCGTGCTTCTTTTATTGACAGCGGAAAAGAAGTGCCCGTACGTTCCCGGCCATGCGCTCGACCCCGTCCTCAGAGGCGTTCCCGGCCCATACGCCGGCCGCCGCCCAGATCTTCACCATCGTGCTCTCCCATGGCCCACTCGCCCGGGCGGAGATCGCACAGCGGGCCGCGCTGTCTCCTGCGGCGGTGACCAAGGCCGTCCGGCCTTTGATCGAGACGGGATACCTGGTGGAAGACGTCGACGGGAGGTCCCGGCCGGGGCTCGGCCGCCCCGCCAACCTCGTGCGGGTCGACGGCGGTCGCGCGCTGTTCCTCGGGGTCAAGGTGACCGGCGACGAGATCATCGCCGTACTGACCGATCTTCGCTGCCGGATCAGGATCGCCCGGCGCACCCCGCTGGCCGACCGGCGACCCGCGGGCGTACTCGCCACCCTGAGCGACCTGGTCCTCGAACTGCTCACCGAGGCCGAAGGGTTCGGAGCGGCGGTCAAGGGCGTGGGGATCGCCGTCTCCGGCGATGTGGACCGCGCCGAGGGTCTGGTGCGGTACTCCCCGTTCCTGGAGTGGCGGGACGTCCCGCTCGCGGACCTCGCCGCCATGACCGTCGGCCTGCCGGTCACCGTCGACAACGACGTCCGCGCGCTCACCGTCGCCGAGCAGTGGTTCGGCGCGGGTGCGGGCCTGTCCGACTTCGCGTTGGTGACGGTGGGCGCCGGCATCGGATGTGGTCTCGTCGTGCGCGGCCGGGTCGTCGCCGGCGCGCACGGTGTGGCCGGTGAGATCGGGCATCTCTCCCTCGACCCGGCGGGCCCGCGGTGCCACTGCGGCAACCGGGGCTGTGTGGAGGCCATCGCCTCCGAGTCGGCGATCGTGCGCGACGTACGGGCGGGGACCGGCGTCGACGTGGCGGACGCGGCCGAGGCCCTGGAACTCGCGCACCGAGGCGATCCCGGAGCCCGGAAGGTGTACGCGCGTGCGGGCTGGGCCATCGGACGGGCCATCGGGTCCGTGGTCAATCTGCTCGGACCCGAGCGAGTGATCATCTCCGGCGAAGGACTCGCCGCCTACGACCTGTTCGCCGAGCAGATCAGAGACGCCTTCGCCGCCTCCGCCTTCGGCGCTGCCGCCCGATGCGACGTCAGGACGCATCCGCTGCCCTTCGAGGAATGGGCACGCGGGGCGGCGGCCACCGCCATCCAGTCCTTCATCGCATCAGACCCGCCCAAGGAACCCAAGGATCACAAGGAGTAGGGATGACGCCGCGGAGCCGCATCACGCCGAGGGAGGCTGGTTTGTCATGAACTCGCCATGACTGTCTCGTGTGGCGCGATCCCGCACGTCCGCAACCGGACCTGACATCCCCAACGCCCCTGTCCCCGCACGCCCTTCCATGACACGGAGGTCGCCAGCCATGAGGTTGTCCCCCCACCGCACCGGCAGAGCCTTGCTCGCCGAGCCGAGCCGGCCGGACGTGCAGCGCCTGGAGCGCGTAGCCGGACGCGTCTTCGGCACCGGCTGCGTGGTCTCCGACCACTACGCCCCCGACCGTGACCGACCAGCGAGCCGGGACCAGCAGGCCGGCCTGTGCCTGGTCGACGCCTACGAACCGGGGGACCCGGCCGCCTGGCTGGTCAACGAGCGGGTCACCCGCCGCCAATGCGCGGCCTGCGCCAGTCGCATCACCGACCTGCCCGAGCACCACGTCCCGCCCCAGTGGACACCGCGCCAGGCCTGGGCGACCAAAGGCCGCAGCCAGGTCCCCGTCGACCAGGGCCCGACTGCGACCCGCGCGCGGGGGCCGCACGCCGGTGACCTCCGGGAGCGCCACAGCGGGTCTCCAGCTGCCGAGTAGCGCCGTGGGCGGCTGAACACCAGTCTGTCTGACGGGGCTTACTCACTGGTGGCCGGCGCATCCGCCCTGTAGCGTCATCCGCAGCTGTCGTGGTTCGCAGTTCCTGCCCGCGCCGAGGTGCGGGCATTTTGCTGTGCAGTGCCCGAGGACCAGGACGACTACCTCCGGGTACGCGCGGTGCGGACCCGTCATCAGATGAAAGGCATCGGCATGGCCAGTGGAACCGTCAAGTGGTTCAACGCCGAGAAGGGCTTCGGTTTCATCGCGCAGGACGGCGGCGGCCCCGACGTCTTCGCGCACTACTCCAACATCAACGCCAGCGGCTTCCGCGAGCTCCAGGAAGGCCAGGCTGTGACCTTCGACATCACCCAAGGCCAGAAGGGCCCGCAGGCGGAGAACATCACTCCCGCCTGACCTTGCACCAAGGCCGACACGGTGCCCGAGGTGGCGCTCCCGCCCGGGTGCCGTGCCGGCAGCCTGCAGCGGAGCCTTCGCGTCCTGCCCGGCAGAATCGGGTGATCGACACGCCCTTGGGGTAGCTATGCAGGAACTCCGCTTCGACGACATCCGGTTCACCGTGGAGGTCAGCAGCGATCAGACGTGGCTGCGGCGCGCGTTGGGCGGTCACGAGCTGTGCGTTCAGCTCGCCATCGGGGTGTCGCCGTTCGCCGAGGCAGGAAAGATCCTCGCCCTGGAGGCGGATCTGTTCGGCTTCGGCACGGTGCCGGGGCAGCGCTCCCGGCTCGGCCGGGCCACCGTGAACCTGGCCTACCCCCGGTAGTGATGGTCCACCGGGTGAGTCCGTCGTTCCCGCTGACGTCGCTGCAGGTCTACGCGGTCGAGGAGGCCCGTGCCGGCGACGTGCGGTTCGAGATCGATCTGAACGCGACCCTGTCGCAGGCGGCCGGGTATCCGGGGTGTGCCCAGGACACGGCGCGGATCAGCATCGCGAAAGGCGGTGGGAAGAGCAGATTGCCCAGCTGGGGCCGTCCGCGGCGTTCGAGATGGCCGTGCCGTATCCGCTCGGCGATCCGCAGTGGGCCGAGGTCGGCCAGACTCTGCGGGACGCGCAGCGCCTGCTGACCGCCGGGGAGATCCGGGCGTCGATCCTGGAAGTCAGGCGGGCGCTGGAGTGGATCCAGGAGAACGTGGACTGGGACAAGCCCGGGCGAAGAAGCTCGGCAACCAGTGCAACCAGACCGAGCGGTGGTGGCGGATCCAGGACGCCCTGTACGGCCAGGCGTGCGGCGCCCTGCACAACGATGCGGTCACCAAGGACTTCAACTACGACCGGACCGAGGCGGAGGCACTCCTGGCGATGACCGCCGCACTGCTGCGGAATGTGCATGGCGCCGGTGCATGACGTAGCGGCTCGGTGTCGAGCACCAACCGCTCGACACCCAGACGGCGGTCGGCCTGCTCGCCCGCTCCGCGTGACCCATTAAGACTGGCTGACACCCGAGCGGCTGCAGTGCTCCCCAGGCGCGCGGCGTCGCCTCCTTCCTGCGCACCTGGAAACCCTGATCCCGAACCGGGATCGCCTCATGCCACGCCGCGTTGGTGAGCCGGGGGGAGAGAATGGTGGCATCTGGGTGTACCCGGACGGGTTGAGCATAGGCTCCGTCTGGTGGAGACGTTCTGGATCACTGCGGCGGCGGTCCTGTGGGGTGCCGGCGTGGGCCTGCTGATACCGCGCGCCGCGTACCGGCTTTGCGTGCCGCCCGATGAGCCGTGGCGGGCAGCGTGTCCTGAACGGCCCCGGTTCGAATGGAGACTCGGGAGTGCCCCGAGTTGGGTGGAGCCGAGTCATGGCACCCCCCTCCTCCTACCCGCCTGAGCTGCGCAAGCGCGTGCAGGTAGCCCAGCAGCGTGGGGTGCAGCGTGCGATACACGGTCTTGAAGTCCGCCCCGCTGCCGCGGCGCGCGTCGGCCACAGCGGATCCACCTGGCCGAGAGGTCTCTCAGCAGGATCCGTCGGTGGAACATTCACCCGGGTGGCCCCGGCAAGGTTGTGGTGTGTCTCCGATTCCGACCGCTACTGATCCCCGGCCCGCAGGCTGCTCACCTGCGACCGCACCGGGCGGTGCCGTCGCTGGGGGAGCATGAGGAGCGGGCCGGGGCTCAGGGCCGCTTTCGGCTTCGGCCGGATCGTCGCGCCGGGTACGGGCCGCAGCTGCCAGCGCGCGCTGACGGCGGCCAGTGCGAGCGTCGCTTCGGCCATACCGAAGGCGTCACCGATGCATTTGCGGCTGCCCGCGCTGAAGGGCAACGTAGCGCCGCGCTGCGCCGGCGACACACGCTCGGGAAGCCAGCGGTCGGGGTCGAAGCGACCCGGGTCGTGGAAGACACCGGGGTCGCGGCCGAGGACGTATGGGCTGAACAGGATGATCGTGCCGGGGGGCAGCGGTTGCCCCGCCAGTTCGGTCTCGGCGGTGGTCGTCCGGGTGAGGATCCAGGCGGGCGGATACAGGCGCAGGGCTTCGGTGACGGCGCGCCGCGTGTAGTCGAGCTCGGGCAGATCGGAGAAAGCGGGCAGCGGCCGTCCGCCCAGGGCGCGGTCGACCTCGTCCTGCAGTTCCCGTTCCGCCTCCGGGTTCCGGCCCAGGAGGTGGAAGGCCCAGCCCAGGGCGCTCGCGGTCGTCTCGGTCCCTCCGATCAGCATCGTCATGACCTGGTCGCGGATCTCGTCGTCGGTGAAGCGCTTGCTGCTCTTCTCGTCCTGAGCATCGATCAGGATCGAAAGCACGTCCTCGTTCTCAGACCCGGCACTCCGCCGGGCCCGGACGGTCTCGTCGATGACCGTGCACAGCCTCGCGCGTGCCCGGTCGAACCGCCTGTTCTCCGGGGTGGGGATCCTGTGCAGCGGCCCGATCGGCGCGATCATGCGCCGGTAGACGCCTTTGAAGATGACGGGCAGACAGCGCTGTACCTCGGCGACGGCCCGGCTGTCCATCGTCGTCGACAGCAGCGTGCGCATGGTGACGCGGATCGTGAGGGCATGCAGCGTGGCATTGAGGTCGACGGCGCGGTCCGGCTCCCATGCCGAGAGCACGGCGTCGATCTCTTCGCACATCACACGGGCGTACGACGCCATCCGGCCGGGGTGGAAGGCGGGTTGTACGAGCCGGCGCTGGATCCGGTGCTCCGCCCAGCCCGAGGTGACCAGGCCGTTGCCCACCAGCAGCCGGGCCGCGTCGAACAGCGGGCCGCCCTTGTCGAACGTACGCGGGTTCAGCAGGACCTGCTGGACGAGTTCGGGCCGACAGACCAGGTAGGCCCGCAGCGGGCCGAGCCGCACCTCGACCAGGTCGCCGTGGGCCGGCAGGGAGGTGAGGAATTGCAGCGGTCGGCGCAAGAGGGGTATCGCGTGGCCGAGAACGGGGAGCCGGCCGGGCGCGATGGCGACCGCCGTCGGCGGGGTGGTGCCCCGGGCCGGCGGTCGGGACCCCAGCCACGCTCGTCGGATCGCTGCCACTGCTTCAGCTCCTCGTCATGGAAGGCGCGGGCCGGCCCGCGCCGACTGTGAGCGAGGCGTCGGCATCGGGGTCATGGCCGGAGTGTGGCCGGAATCGGGTGACGGGAGCGGTGAGGCTGATCCAGCCAGACGTCGAGCCGTCCCATACATAGCCGTCGCCGAAGTAGCGGGGCGTGAGGTACTCGAATTCCTGGCTGCCACCGATGACATGGTCAAGCCCGCGCAGATAGTGGCGGAGGTCCGGGTGCGAGCCGTGCGGCCCGTCCAGCAGTCGGTCCCGTGCCGCGAGATAGGCCTTCTCATGGTGCTCCACGAGCCGGCAGAGCTGGTCGACCGACTGCTGCAGACCGAGCCCCCGACGCTCGATGAGCACACGGACCAGCGTCATCTTGTCCCCCTGGGCATGCTCCTTGCGCCACGACAGCAGATCATTGACGATGATCATCTGCCGCATTCCGTGTGTGTGGACGTCCGTGAGCAGCGAGTCGTGGGCGGTCATGTCGACCTCGGCCGCGTACTCGGTCATCAGACGGATGAAGTCGCAGCCGAAGCTGTTCATGCGCACGGCCATACAGGTCTCGTAGTCCGGCACGCGGTCCTTCAGCTTGAAACCGATCTCGGTTGCGCACCCTCGCAGAAACACCTCCAGAGCATCCGCGAACCGCCGGATCTGCGCGGAGGAAAGCCCCGAACTGATGCGTCGCCAGAGCTCCTTGCCCGCGCGGGCGTACGGGAATTGCTCGCTGCCGCCCGGGCCGCCGTGGAAGTCGTTCATGATGCCGGCGAATACCTCACGGGCGTCGGACTCGTCGGCTCCCAGCGCCGAGCCGTCCGAGACGGCGCTGTCTATGACAGTGACGTACTGATACCAGTCGGTGACGTCGAGCGCCCGCCGCTCATCGGCGTCCGGCACGGTCAGGGGCCCGTACATGCCGTTGCGCTGGCGGAGGAAGTAGAACAGATCCTCCTCGCGCATGAAGCAGCCGCCGAGCAGGCGGCGCACCCAGCCGTTGGACCGGAACTCGAGCTGGGCGGCCTTGGGGTGGTAGGCCACGGGGAGCAGCCTGGGCAGTTCGGGCAGGTAGATCTCGGTCATGACGTCCTCGCGGAGAGCGTGACAGCGAGTTGGCGCAAGGCCGCGGTGGCGGTCTGGGGGAAGGCGGCGCGGTCGAGGACGGACAGCGCGCGGCGGCAGCGGCGGGCGATCATACGCTCGACCGTGCGCCGGGCACCCGTGGCCGCCAGTACGACCCGTACGGCGTCGGCCTGCTCCCGGTGAGGTCGGGACGGCCCACCAGAGCATGAAGGAGCCGGAGTTGCACGGGGTCGGGCCGTCGGCCGGCAAGAGCCATCAGGACCGTGCACTTGCCTTCCCGGAAGTCGTCGGTGGCCGGCGGCCCGGTCGCCGCGGGGTCGCCGACCGGTCCCAGGAGGTCGTCCAGGGGCTGGAAGGCCTCCCCGATCGGGAGGGCGTAGGCGGTGCAGGCGTCGGCGACCGCGGTGGCGCAGCCGGCCAGCGCGCCGCCGAGGTGCTGCGGGCGCTCGACGGTGTACCTCGCGGTCTTGAAACGGATGAGCTCCGGGGCCTGGGCGAGATCGCTGTTCGGCCTGCCGAGGCCGAGGAGGTCGAGGTACTGGCCGGACGAGACCTCGGTACACGTCGTGTCGATCACCGGGAGCGCCGCCCGCAGTTGGTCGGGCGTAAGACTCGTGTGCAGCAGTTCGTCGGACAGGGCCGGGGGGGAGGTCGCCGAGCAGGACGGCCGCGTTCCGCCCGAACCGGCCGACCTTCACCGGGGCCGCCGCG
>NZ_VTHJ01000053.1:63801-68001 GCF_008386495.1 Streptomyces tailanensis
CACCGTCATGGACGAGGCCGAAGGTGTGGAACAGTTCGAGCGACACCACGGCCAGCACCACCGGCTCCGGATCTCCGCGGCCTCCTGCGGCGTACCAACCGCATACGCCCATCACCGGCCGGATCCGTTTGCCGCCTGCGAAGAGGAATCCACGCAAGGTGTCGAAGAGTTCCCGCAAGGCGGCTGCCGCAGAGCGGCGTTTGGCCGCCAGGAACCCGTGAGTACCGCATCAACCGCCTGCCGGACGTCCCTCAGGTCCGGCGCGGCATCGGTGAGGACGGTCAGGGGACGGCCGTCGGTACCCGTCGCAGCGATGAGCATTTCCCCTCCCGGGGAGCGAGACGAAGAACATGGGGGGTTGGGAGCAGGGGCTCCCGTACTGTCACGCCGTGATGGATCCTGCGCTGCTCGTCGCGGGCGGAAACCGAAGACGGGGGCCCATGGCAGTGCACACCCCACCAACTGGTGCACGGCTCCGCGCGCACGGCGTCACGTGCGCCGTTCACTTGGGCGGCGCTCCTTCCGCCAGGGCGACCGTGTTCTTCCGGCTACGGCGACTTGTGCGGCGTCACATCCAGGTGGCGCGGCCTCAGCCCGGCCGCGACCAGTTCGTCACGGGCCTGTGCCGCCACACCTCCGGCCTCGCACCGAGCGGCCAGGTCCACACCCCGGTACAGCGGCCCCGCGGCCTCCGCGAGGCGCCCGGCGCGGCGCAGTGCGGTGCCGAGTTCCACCAAGGCGCTCGCGTGCTCGTACGACGAGGGTGCTCTCTCCAGCACGGTGACGGCCCGCCGCAGCTGAGCGATGCCCTCCGGCCCCTCTGTCACCCGGGCGAGCACACGCACGGCGTGTCCCACCGCTGTCGCCGTACCGAACCGCTCGGCGCGCCGCAGTGCGTCCCGAGCGAGTTCCAGCGCGTGGGCGGGCTCCGTGCTCCGGGAGGCAAGCGCCAGGTGGGACAGCCACGGACACCAGGCGGGGTTGCGCATGCCTCGGAGGTCGAGGCGGTGCCCCACCTCGGTCAGCACGTCCGCGGCTTCGCTCTCCCTACCGCGGGCCAGCAGCAGATCGCCGTGGACGGTCTGGACGTCGGGAAGCGTCAGCACCGACGGGAACGGCTTGCCGAATCCGCGGCTTGCGGCCAGTTCCTCGGCGGACGCGGATTCCCCACGAGCGATGAGGATCTCGATCAGGCCTCCGAGCGCGTACCACTGCGCATGGATGCCCGCCGGCCCCAGCCGGTCGGCCAGCTGCAGCCCGGCACGGACGAAGTCCTCGGCGTCGGTGAGCCGGCCCTTCCAGAACCGGATGTAGCCCAACAGGCTGTAGCCGAGCGCGAGGTGCACTCCGCGCCAACCCTGCTGCTCGTACTCCTCAATGGCCGCCGTATAGAGCTCCTCGGCCCGATGCGGCCGGTCGCAGTACAGGAAGGTGAGGGCCACCAGCGACGGCACCTCGAACCCCCACTCCTCGTCCGTCCAGCGCATGCCCTCGGACCCCAGCGCCCGCTCGGCGTACCGCAGGGCGGTTTCCGCCGGTTCGCCGCGCACCATCGCGTTCCAGGCCCGCAGGCCGAACAGGTAGCGCTCGGTCTGGTTGCGGCCGGACAGCCGGCGGGTGAGCTGGGTGAGTCGGCGTGACAGGACGGGCACTTCCCGGCTGTGCGTGGTGATCCCCGCCACCATGAAGTGCTCCATGAACATGCGCAGGCGCATGTGCGAGTCGGTGTCCCTGCCGGTCTCCCGGGTCGCCACATCGGACGCCTCGGCCAGCCGGTCGCAGTAGGCCAGGGCCCGCATGAGGCGGATCACGATGCTCTGCCGCAGAGCCGACGGCAGATCCGGCTCCTCCAGCGCGGCCCGCAGATGGTTCGCCGTCGCGGTCGGGTCCTGCATCAGCGCCGGCGAGCCGAGTTCGTACAGCACCGTGGCCCGCAGCTCCGCGGGCGGAGGCTCGCGCAGGGCGCGGCTCAGACAGCGGCGGGCGGCCTCCGGAGCGCCGCGGCGCAGGTATTCGCGGGCCGCTTCGAGCAGTTGCTCCGCGGCCCAGGCGTCACCCTCCGGCTGCGTCTCCAGCAGATGCCGCGCCGCCGCGGCCGGGCCCTGCCCCGCCTCGAGGAGTTCCCAGGCTGCCTTGCCGTGCAGGGCCACCCGCGTCGCGATCGGAATGGCACGGTAGATCGCCGTCGCGATGAGCGGATGCACGAATTCCAGCGCCGGGCCGTACGTCAGAATCCGCTCGGCCCGCAGCACGTCCGCGGCTTGGGTGAACTCGGCCTGGCCGAGCGCCGCCAGAGACGCGGCCAGGCACGGGGTCGCCTCCGAACCGAGGACGGCCACTGCCCAGGACAGCCGGATCGTGACCTGGCCCAGTTCGTGCAGCCGGTCCACCAGGCCGCCGCCCCAGGTCTCCGCCGCGAGATCCCGCAGCGCGTGGGCGTTCTCCCGGATGGGGGCCAGATGACGGTCGCCCACCTTTGCCACCAGCTCGACCGTCTCGAACGGGTTGCCGCCGGTCACCAGCCAGGCTTCCTGGCAGAAGTCGTCGTCGGCCTCGGTGTCCAGCCCCTCGCGCATCAGATCCGCGACGGCGCTCGGGCTGAGCGGCGCCAGGTCCAGGGGACGGACCCGGTTCCGCTCGACCATGTCGGTGAACTCGGCAGCCCCTTCGCCGAGTTCGTCTGGGCGGTAGGCGACGAGCATCAGCACCGGCAGCTCCTCGACCCGTCTCGCGAAGGACGTGAGCCACGCCATGGACTCCGCGTCCGCCCAGTGGAGGTCGTCCACGGCGAGGACCAACGGCCCCCGCTGGACGGCCACATGGGTGACGACCCAGTCCAGGCCGTCCCGCACACCCTGCGGATCCGGCGCCGCGCCCTCCGCCGCGGGAGGGCACAGCCCGACACACGGGCCCACGATGCCGTACCAGTCGCCCAGTGCCTCCCGGCGCTCGCTCTCGGAGTACGAGGCGAGCAACGGCTGGAACAACTGGCGCACCATGTGGAACGCAAGGCTCTGTTCCTGCTCCACGCCCTTGGCGAAGAGCCCCGTGCACTCCCGTTCGGCCGCGCGGCGCCGCACTTCGTTCAGCAGGGTCGTCTTGCCCCCTCCGGCCGGTCCGGTGAAGGCCAGCAGGCCGCCGCAAAGCTCGGCGGGAGTCGCCGTCGGCGTCGCCGAGCGCCCAGTCAGGGCCTCCAAGGCGGCCTGGGCAGTGGCCAGTTCGGCCTCTCGCTCCAGAGTCCTCGGCAGGGTCCGCACACCACGCTCACGCGGTTTCCCTGCCGTCGTCCGGGCTACCACCCGCAGCGGGTCGGCCTTATCAGTGATCACCGGTTTCCCTCCCGGCACGGGGCAGCCAGCACAACGGCGATTCGCCGCTCGATGCTGACACAGCGTAGCGGCTGCGCAGCGGTCAGAGACAAGCCTGCCGTCTCTTTCGTATTCTCAGGAGATTCCACGTGTATGCTCCTGCGCTCTGTCGATGCCCGGCCGGTGCAGGTATCGCTCACCCCTCGCCAGACGTCTCCGATCGCCCGACTGGAGGGCGCCCCCGCGCTCGGCACCGCGCGAGCACGGGGCCGTGCCGACTGTCGGGATCCGCTCCGGCCCCCGCGACGGCCGGCCACCCGTACCACCGGACGGGCACCGCGCGGGGCCCAGGCCCGCCCCCCTGGGCGGGATCAGCCACTGGCCGGTCTCGTCCGCGCAGCAGATGTGGGCGCCCAGGTCGTGCACGGTACTTTTACCCGCGGCCACACCTCGGCCTTCCACACCTCGATCGCCTCCTCATCCCGCTCCAACGCCCCGCGCACCGGCACCTGACAGCTCCACCCGTGCCGCTTCAGCAGCCGCCACACCCCCTGCACGGTGTAGCCGACGCGGAACAACCGCCCGATCACCACCTTGACCCGCTTCAACATCCAGCCCTGGTCCTCGCCGTCGAAGCCGTGCGCCAGCAACCCACGCTTCAACTCCGCCTCCAGACACCGCCACTGCCTGGGGGCGACAGCCGCTCCACCGACATCGGCCCCACCGACGCCAGCGCCACGGCACCACCTTGCCGCCAGACCGCCCGCCACCGGCGCACCGACCGGTCCGTCACCCGCAGCTCCGCCGCGATCTGCGCCGTACCCGCCCTAGGGCGCGTATCTGGTTTCGATCAATCTGGCGGATCCGGCCCGCGCGGTGTGGCGGATCCGGT
>NZ_VTHJ01000054.1 GCF_008386495.1 Streptomyces tailanensis
GGAGACTCACTCCCGCACCACCAGAACACGCTCGCGTGTCCTTGATTGCCACCTGCTCACCACCCCATACTTGGCCGACTCAGCTCGAGACCGCTCAGTGATGGAAGCCCGTGGCGGTCTCCTTGTCGTGGGTCAAGGGGCCCGGCTGGCGGCGCAGTTCGGGCAGCAGCAGACCGAGGTCCTCCACGAACAGCTCGGCGAGATCGGCGGAGAAGCCGTTGCGGCACACCACACGCAGCACGGACAGGTCCTGCCGGTTCTCGGGGAAGGTGTACGCGGGCACCAGCCACCCCTTCTCCCGCAACCGCCGGGACACATCGAAGACGTCGTACGCCGTGACGTCCTCGGCGGTGGTGAAGGCGAAGACGGGCAACTGGTCGCCCCGGGTGAGCAGTCGGAAGTCGCCGAACTTCGCCACGCGGTCCGCGAGCCCGAGGGCGACATCCCGCGTGGACTGCAGGACAGCCCGGTAGCCCGCGCGGCCGAGCCGAAGGAAGGTGTAGTACTGCGCGACGACCTGGGCGCCCGGACGGGAGAAGTTGAGCGCGAAGGTGGGCATGTCGCCGCCGAGGTAGTTGACCTGGAAGACGAGTTCCTCGGGCAGCTCGGCGGCGGACCGCCACAGCGCCCAGCCGACCCCCGGGTAGACGAGCCCGTACTTGTGCCCGGAGGTGTTGATCGACGCCACCCTCGGCAGCCGGAAGTCCCACACGAGATCCTCGTCGAGGAAGGGAGCGACCATGGCGCCGGACGCGCCGTCGACATGCACGGGCACATCCAGGCCCGTACGTTCCTGGAGCCCGTCGAGCGCCGCGCACAGCTCGGCGATCGGCTCGTACGACCCGTCGAAGGTGGACCCGAGGATGCCCACGACCCCGATGGTGTTCTCGTCGCACAGCGCGGCGGCGGCCGCCGGATCGAGGTGGAACCGGTCACCCTCCATGGGCACCTGCCGTGCCTCGACCTCCCAGAAGGTGCAGAACTTCTCCCAGCAGACCTGGACGTTGACGCCCATGACGAGATTGGGCCGGGCGTCCGCCGAGGGGTACCGGTCGGCGTTCCGCTTCGCCCACCTCCGCTTGAGGGCCATCCCGGCGAGCATGCAGGCCTCGCTGGAGCCGGTGGTCGAGCAGCCCACGGCGGTGGCCGGATCCGGGGCGTTCCACAGGTCGGCGAGCATCGCCACGCACCGCCGCTCCAGCTCTGCCGTGCGCGGGTACTCGTCCTTGTCGATCATGTTCTTGTCCCGGCACTCACTCATGAGGACCCCGGCCTGCGGTTCCATCCAGGTGGTGACGAAGGTGGCGAGATTCAGCCGGGAGTTGCCGTCCAGCATCAACTCGTCGTGGACCAGCTGATACGCGGTGGCGGGCGCCAGCGGCTCGTCCGGGAGCCGATGCCTGGGCGGGGCCTCGGTCATGCCGCCGACCGGGTTCGCCTCACCGTAGAAGGGGTTCACGGCGAGCCGGTGCCGATCGTTCCGGCTGCCCTCTCGATGCAGTGGCATGCCTTCGACGGTAGGCCGGGGGAGAGGGACGCGCACCTCATGGGGAGCCCAGGACGGTGCGAGAGGGGGACGTGTTGTCCGTTGCCCCTGCCTACTAATCTGCCCAGGGGGGCCACAGGCACTAGCGCGGGAGGGAAGACGAAGTTGCCCACCCTTGAGTACTTGATCAATGACAGCCCCCGGCTGCGGCTGCGGTTCCTTCAGCCCGGCCACGGCCCCCGTTTCGGCACGACCAGGGTCACGGAAGTCGTCGTACGGCCGGTGAGCGACCTCCCGCACGCGCTCACGGACTCCTCGATCGAGAACGGGACGCTGTTCCTGGTCCCCTTGGACTCGCCACAACCGTCACGGGCCACGGACCGGACCATCGAGCACCTGATCCGGCTCCTGGCCCGGCGCAAGGCGGCCGGGCTCGTGCTGGGCACTCACGGGCACAGCCTCCAGACCTTCCCCGAGACCACCCTGGCGGTCGCCAACAGCCTCGGGCTCCCCCTGTTGACGACCTCCGCGGACACCGCCGCGTGGGCCCGCGTCAACGAGGAGCTGCGGCTGCGGCGCGCCGAGTTCGCGGAGCGGCAGGTCGGGCATCTCGACGGTCTCCTCAACCGTCTGCCGACCAGGCTCGCCGACCCCACCGCGATGCGGCGCATCGCCGACTGGCTCTCCGTGGCCCTGGACGCCGAGGTACTCGTCACCTCGGCCCGGCGCGGTGTCCTCGCGGCCGCGCCGGACAGCGCACCGGCCGCCCTGGCCCACGCCGTCATCACGGGAACCCACACCGCCACCGCACCGGCGCCGGGCGCCCCGGCCGGCACCATGCACACCCGGATCGTGTCCCTCAGCCCCGGCTCTCCCGGCGCCGATGACGAGGCCCGCCTGGCCATCACCTCCCCCAACGCCTTCGACACCGCGGCCGCCGCGCTGATCCAGCACGCGGCGAAACTCCTGGGGCTGTGCGACCAGGCCCGCCGGGAACACCAGGCCAAGGCCGAGACACCGCGATCGGTACGGCACGCCGCGTTCCAACTGCTCATGCGCGGCGAGACGGTGCTGGCCCAGGTCGTCTACACGGGGGCCGCGCAAGCGCTGCTGGACACGGACACCGCCCGCGTCTTCGTGGTCGACACGGGACCACAGGACCGAGAGGCCACCCTGCGGTGGTGTGAGACAACCCTGGCCGAACAAGCCCTCGTGGCGCCCTGCCCGGGCAAACCGAAGCACATCCTCGTTCTCGACCCCGTCACCCCCGTCAACCCTCTCGACCCGACCCACGACAACGACCGTGTGGAGACGGTCCTGAGAGACATGATCGCGGCCCGCCAGGGCCATCTGCTGGGCCAGAGCCGACCGCACCGTCTCCCCGAGATAGCGAACGGCTATCGGGAGGCGCTGACCGCGGTGGCCGACGCGGCCATGACCCCGCACCGGATCAGTCTGGGCGGATCCGAGACCAAGTTCGCCCCGCTGCTGCCCAGAAGAGAGGCCAGAGCCTGGGCCGCCGACCTCATGGCCCCGCTGCTCGACGCCTTCCCGGGCCGGGGCGACGAGCAGAAGATGCTGCTCGAAACCCTCCCGACCGCCTTGAGTTTCAAGGCGACCGAAGCCGCGGGCGGCCTCGGTGTCCACCGGAACACGGTCACCCAGCGGCTTAACAGAGCGGGAAAGATCCTCTCCCTCGACCTCCGCGGCTCGGCCAACGACCGCATCCTGGTCCTCCTCGCCCTCGACATCCTGGCCCTGCCGAACACGGACGACGGCACGGACAGCGGCATGGCCGAGGGCACGGACGACAACGCGCCGCCCCCGATCGCCGCCCCCGACTTCGCCGCCCTGATGATGAGGGGAGCCGCTGACGGCGCGGTCAAGTCCTGGGCGCAGGAGCGGCTTCGCCCCGTACAGGCCGATCAGCGGGATCTCGTCGAGACCCTCTGCGTATGGCTGGAACACAACCTCAGCACCAAGCAGGCGGCCCGCGCCCTGGCCTTGTCCGAAGCCACCATCCGCAACCACACCCGGGACGCGGCCGCCCTCCTCGGCATGGACTTCTCCACGAAGATGGTCGGCGTCCATGACACCGACGTAGTGACCGTGGCGGACATCGCGCTCGCCCTGCACGTCCTGCTCGGCCGCCCCGCCCTGACCCAGCCGATCCGCCACGGAAACGGAAACCCTCCGGCCGGATGAGCCTGCGCACGTGCCCCAACACATGCGCAGGCGGTCCTGATGCCGCCGCTTCCCCGCCGATGGACGATCCGCCGGCCCGCACCCCCGTGACGGGCCACGCGTCTCGCCCACTGTTCCGGTTGACCGAGACTCACCTTAGGAAGGCCGCCAAGGGCAGGCCATTGCACAAGTGCACGGTCGGCGCGGCGACGCTTTGCGTAGTGCACTGCGAACCGCCCACAGCGCCCCCGCAGTGCGTTTCGACACCCCGGCGACTTACCGAAGTGCACGGCTTGCACCTCACGTGGCGTGAGGACCCAGCCTGGAGCGCGTACCGAGAAACGGAGAACCGAGAAGGGGAAAGGAAGCGGAAGCATGAGCTACACCGTGGGACAGGTCGCCGGATTCGCCGGTATCACGGTGCGCACACTGCACCACTACGACGAGATCGGCCTGCTCGTACCGAGCGAGCGCACCCACGCGGGCCACCGCCACTACGGCGACGCCGACCTCGACCGGCTCCAGCAGATCCTGTTCTACCGAGAGCTCGGCTTCCCCCTCGACGAGGTCGCGACCCTGCTCGACGACCCGGCCGCGGACCCGCGCGAACACCTGCGCCGCCAGCACGAACTGCTGACCGCCCGGATCGAGAAGCTGCAGAAGATGGCCGCGGCCGTGGAACACGCCATGGAGGCACGCAAGATGGGCATCAACCTCACGCCCGAGGAGCGGTTCGAGGTCTTCGGCGACAAGGACCCCGAGCAGTACGCCGAGGAGGCGGAACAGCGCTGGGGCAATACGGAGGCGTACGCCGAGTCACAGCGCCGCGCCGCGAGCTACACCAAGGAGGACTGGAAACGCATGCAGGCCGAGGTGGCCGACTGGGGCGAGCGCTACGACGCCCTGATGTCCGCCGACGAGCCGCCGACCGGAGAGGCGGCCATGACCATGGCCGAGGAACACCGGCAGCACATCTGCACCTGGTTCTACGACTGCCCGTACGAGGTGCACCAGGGCCTCGGTGAGATGTATGTCTCCGACGAGCGCTTCAAGGCGTTCTACGACTCCATGCGCCCCGGCCTCGCCGAACACCTGCGGGACGCCATCGTCGCCAACGCGGCCCGCCACGGGAGCTGAGTGGCCCACAGCTTGGTCTCAGTGCGCCCACAGGGCACTCTGGAGGAACCGGTGGAACCTGGTGGGGTGACCGCGCGTTGATAGCTTTGGTCACCCCTATGGGTGCCACCCACAGGTCTTCACCTCTTCCTCACCCCCAGGAGCCCGGAACCGTGACGACGATCGCCCTCGGACCGAGCTGGTTGGATCCGAACTATCTGCTCGACTCGTTCGGTATCTGGGGCCTGCTCCTGATCGTGTTCGCCGAGTCCGGGCTCCTCATCGGCTTCTTCCTGCCAGGTGACTCACTGCTCTTCACCGCGGGCATGCTGATCGCGTCGAAGACGCTGGGCTTCCCGCTGTGGCTGGCAATCGTCTTGATCTGCGTCTCCGCCATCCTGGGCGACCAGGCGGGCTACATGTTCGGCAAGAAGGTCGGCCCCGCCCTGTTCAAGCGGCCCGACTCCCGCCTGTTCAAGCAGGAGAACGTCACCAAGGCCCACGAGTTCTTCGAGAAGCACGGCCCGAAGTCCCTGATCCTGGCCCGCTTCGTGCCCATCGTGCGTACGTTCACGCCGATCATCGCGGGCGTCAGCGGCATGCGGTACCGCACATTCCTGATCTTCAACATTGTCGGCGGCATCCTGTGGGGCGCGGGCGTCACCCTCCTCGGCTCCTGGCTCGGCAAGATCGAGTTCGTCAAGAGCAACATCGAGGCGATGCTGCTCCTGATCGTCTTCCTCTCGGTGGTCCCGATCATCATCGAGTTCTGGAAGGCCAGGAAGGCCAAGAAGAACCAGCCCAAGCCCACCCCGGCCCCGCACCCGCAGGCGCACGCCATGACGGACGACGCCACGACCCAACTCCGCCGCATCCCGTCGAACGACCAGCCCCAGCAGCAGCCGTACGACCAGAACCAGGGCTACGGAAACGAGGGTTACGGCAACCAGGGCTACCAGGACTACGGCTACCAGCAGCAGCCCCCACAACAGCCGTACGCCCAGCAGTACCCGCAGGGCAACCAGTACCCGCAAAACGAGAACCAGGGCTACCAGGGCCAGAACTACCCCCAGTACTGATCACCGCCGGATGACACCCGCGCCCCCAAAGGGGCGCGGGGCTGTGACATTTGCGGCTCCGCCGCGTGGGCGCGACAAGCCCCCACGGGCCCGCAGTCGCTCAAAAACCAATGCCCCCCGAGCTGGTAGGCGCTCAGAACCCCCGAGTCCGCTTAGCAGCCTTCCGCCCAGCCCGCGCAGCGCCCGGCAAGAACAACCGGAACAACTCGGACCCCAGGTTCACGCCGATCGCAATAGCCATGGCCAATGCCGCAGCCTTGGTCAGCGAAACCAACCCGGCGTCCACATCATTCTGCGCGAACGCCAGCAACCCGAAATAGGTCGCCGACCCTGGCAACAGGGGCCCGATCGCCGCAGTCGTGTAAGGCAACGCCGAAGCGAACCGATACCGCGACAACAGCTGCCCGAACAGCCCCACCACCCCCGCCGCCACCGCCGTAGAGGCGACCGGCGAGATCTCACCCGCGTCATGCATGGCCCCGTAGACGGCCCAAGCCACCCCGCCGTTCAACGTCACGACGAGCACGGTGGATCGTTCCTGCTGAAGCAGCACCGCGAAGGTCAACGACAACAGCATGGACGCGACGAGCTGCCAGACGGGCCGCTCGGCGCTGCCGAGCGCCGCGTCGGGGTTGAGCTGGGCGCCCACCTTCACGCCGAAGTACAGGACGAGCAGCACGCCCACCACGATGCCCACGAAGAGGTACATGACCTCCAACAGCCGGGCGGAGGCGGTGATGTAGTAGCCGGTCAGCCCGTCCTGCACGCCCGCCACGAGCGCCCGCCCGGGCAGCAGAGCGAAGAGCCCACCGGTGATGACGGCGGAGGCCGCCACGTCGACGTGCGCGACGGTCAGGGCCACCCCGATCGCGGCCGGCGGCATCGCGGCCACCAGGAACTGGTAGAACTCCGGCAGCCCCCGCCCCGAGCACACCCACGCCAGCCGGTCGCCGAGCATCGCGCCCAGTGCGGCGGCGACGAAGACGACGACCCCACCGCCGACCAGCACGGACGCGGCGCCCGCGAGCAGCCCGCTCGCCCCGGTCAGCACCCAGCCGGGATACGGGTGCCGGTTGCGCCGTATCTCGGCGAGCCGCCGGTACGCCTCCTCCAGCGAGATCGCGGTCACCGGGTCGCTGAGGTCGTCCACCAGCTGGAACACGGCCGCGAGCCGGGTGTAGTCGGTGGCCCGCCGCCGTACGATCCGGGAGGCCGTGACGGGGTCGTCCACGAGCGACGGCTGGTAGGTGATCGACAGCTGGGTGAAGGTGACGGTGGGTTCGCAGCGGTCGAGGCCGTAGGACCGGCAGACGGCGAACATCGCCGCCTCCACGTCCTCCGCGCCCTCGCCGCCCGCGAGCAGCAGTTCGCCGATGCGCAGCGTCAGGTCGAGCACACGCGGCACGGCGGGCCCCGGCTCGTCCTCCGTCCGCGCCGGCCGCTCCGGCGCCGGCCGCTCCGCCACCGGCATCCGCAGCATCGTGCGCATCCGGTCCTGCCAGGGCACGTCCTTGGTCAGGCTGACGGCCGGGATCCCACTGGGCGGCGTGAAGGCGTCCGGCGCGAACCGCGCACCGGCGCCGTACGTCCGAGGCGTACTGAACGCGGACCCCTCGGGCTCCTGGGAGACCGGCTCGGGCGGCGCCAGCCCCTCCGGCAGGGCGAACTCGGAGGTCGTCTGCGACTCGGACTCCGTGGCGGCGGCCGGTACATCCAGCCCGGCGGGGATCGCGAACTCGGACGTCACCGACGACTCGCTGTCGACCACCGGCCTGTCCATCACCGGCGCGAGGCGCACCGGCACGAAGGAACCGCTCGCCGCGTCCGACACCGGCTTGCGGTCCTCGGGTTCCGTCACTCCCACTTCGCCGCGCTCCCTGTACGACACCGCTCACTCCGCCTCAGTATGCGCACCGATACGCAAGCAGGCCGCGTGCTCCTGCGGGAACACGCGGCCTGCTCACTTCAAAACGCACGCGCCGCAACCATCAATTGAGAAACCACGATGGCGAGCAACCAACTCCGCGAGAGCGGCGCCGGTTTAGGCGCAAAGGGGTGTTCAGTGACCGCCCTGCTCCTTGAAGCGCTTGTACGACTTCTCGACCTCGGCCTCGGCCTCGGCGCGGCCGACCCAGTCGGCGCCCTCGACGGACTTGCCGGGCTCCAGGTCCTTGTAGACCTCGAAGAAGTGCTGGATCTCCAGGCGGTCGAACTCCGACACGTGGTGGATGTCACGCAGGTGCTCCACGCGCGGGTCGTGCGCGGGCACGCACAGCAGCTTGTCGTCGCCGCCGGCCTCGTCCGTCATCCGGAACATGCCGATCGCACGGCACTGGATGAGGCAGCCGGGGAAGGTCGGCTCGTCCAGGATGACCAGCGCGTCCAGCGGGTCGCCGTCCTCGCCGAGGGTGTTCTCGACGAAGCCGTAGTCGGCCGGGTAGCTGGTCGAGGTGAAGAGACGACGGTCCAGGCGGATCCGACCGGTCTCGTGGTCCACCTCGTACTTGTTCCGCGAACCCTTCGGAATCTCGATCGTGACGTCGAACTCCACCGGTGGCTCCTCCATGATCAACACATCGTTCTGGTGGTTAAGTGTCCCTCACGCAGGTGTGTGATCGCGAAAGGGGCTGGTGGTCGTGCCTGAACCGAAGGTCTGGCGGGCCGCGAGACCGCATGTGGTGCGGGTCGCGCGCGCCGTGAAACCGGGGGTCGTACGCGTCGGGCGCGCCGTGCAGCCCGGTGCCGCGCGCGTCGCACAGGCCGTGAAACCCGGTGTCGTACGCGTCACGAGCGCCGTCACGGCACGCTCTTCGCAGCTCGCGAGGAACACGAAGAAGCTCACGACCCTCCAGTTCACCGCCGGCGCGGCAACCCTGGGGCTGGTGCTCACGGCCGGAGCGGTGGCCGCCGCCGGTCCCTGGGACTCCAGCGGTCAGCGTACGGCCGAGCGCGACTGGGCGGCATCGCGCGGTGGCGAGGGTGGCGCAGATCACGGACGTAATTCCGGTACGTCATCCGATACGGCGGCGGGGGCGCCCAAGCCCGCGCCGAGCGCTCCCACCGTGCTGTCCGGCCTCGGCGGCGCCTCCGGCGCGGGGTCCGCGCCCGACGGTGACGCCCTCGCCGCCGCCCTCGACCCGCTGCTGAACGCCCCGGCGCTCGGCCCCCGCCGCGCGGCCGCCGTCGTCGACGTCGCGACCGGCGAGCTGCTCTACGCCAAGGGCGCCGACGACGCCCTCACTCCCGCCTCCACCACCAAGATCGCCACCGCCGCGGCGGCCCTGAGCGCGGCGGGCCCCGACCACCGCATCGAGACCCGTACGGTCCTGGAGCCCGACTCCGCCGACGTCGTCCTCGTCGGCGGCGGCGACCCCACCCTCACCGCCGACAAGGACCCGGACGGCTACGCGAGCCTGCGCACCCTCGCCGACGAGACGGCCACCGCCCTCGAAAAGCGTCACCTGAACGAGATCACGCTCACCTACGACACGTCCCTGTACGAGGGCCCCGAGATCCACTCCATCGGCCCGAACGCCAACCTCGCCCCCGTCACGGCCCTGATGGTCGACGAGGCCCGCCTGAACGACTCCTCCAGCGGCCCCGCGGACCGCAGCACGGCCCCGGCGGCGGACGCGACCGCGGCATTCGCGGATCTCCTGGAGGACCGGGGCATCAAGACGAAGACCCAGGGCCCCGGGGAGACGACGAAGAACGCCAAGGAACTCGCCGCAGTCTCCTCCCCGCCCCTCTCCACCCTCGTCGAGCGCATGCTCACCAACAGCGACAACGACATCGCGGAGGCCCTGGCCCGCCAGGTCGCGCTCGCGACGGACGAACCGGCCGGCTTCGAAGGCGGTGCGGCAGCGATCAAGAAGGAACTGAAGAAGCTCGAACTCCCCCTGGAAGGCGTCGATTTCGCAGACGGCAGCGGCCTCAGCCGCGGCAACGAGCTCACCCCCGCCCTCCTCACCACCCTCCTCGCCAAGTCCGCCGCCCCCTCCCACCCCGAACTCCGCCCCGTCCTCACCGGCCTTCCGGTAGCCGGCTTCACCGGCACCCTCACCACCCGCTACACCCCCGACGCCACCGGCACAGGCGTAGTACGAGCGAAGACAGGCACCCTGACCGGCGTAAACACCCTGGCAGGCACAGTGGTGGACGCAGAAGGCCGCCTCCTCTCCTTCGCCTTCCTGGCCACAGAGACAACAGACGCGACAGCAGCACAGAAGGCCTTGGACACAGCAGCATCAACCCTGGCGACGTGTGGCTGCCGCTGAGCCTGAGGGAAAAGCAAGGGGCGCAGCCCCACGCTTTTCAGGGGCGCGGGGCTGTGTCGATTTGCGGCTCCGCCGCGTGGGCGCGAGCAACCCCCACCCACCCGCACGTACCCAACCCTCCCAAGGCCCCCCACCCCCCATGGCCTGCCCCAAGCGGCAGCGCTCCCGTACGGTTGACGACATGACTCGTATCGGTGGTGCCGAGATGGTCGACTGGAATCTCGCGGTGGCGACCGCGACCCGGCTCGTGCGGCCGGGCCCCGAGGTGAGCCGCGACGAGGCCCGGGCCATCGTCGCCGAGCTCCGCCGACACGCGAAGGCATCCGAGGAACATGTGCGCGCGTTCACGCGGATGCTCCCCGACACGGCCGACGACACCCCGGTGCTCGTCGTCGACCGCCCCGGCTGGGTGCGCGCCAATGTCGCCGGCTTCCGTGAGCTGCTGAAACCCCTGCTGGACAAGATGCAGGAACGTCGCGGCAGCACCCCTGGCGGCGCCGTGCTGGGCGCGGTGGGCGGCAAGGTCACCGGCGTGGAGCTGGGGATGCTGCTGTCGTTCCTGGCCTCCCGGGTGCTCGGCCAGTACGAGACGTTCGCCCCGGCGACCCGTGACCTCCCGGCAGGGGAGAACGGCGGCGGCCGGCTGCTTCTGGTCGCGCCGAACATCGTGCACGTGGAGCGCGAGCTCGACGTACAGCCCCACGACTTCCGGCTCTGGGTGACTCTCCACGAGGAGACGCACCGGACGCAGTTCACGGCGGTGCCGTGGCTGCGGGACCACCTGGAGGGCGAAATCCAGTCGTTCTTGGGGGAGACCGAGGTCGACCCCATGACCGTCCTGGAGCGCATCAGAGAGGCCGCCCAGTCACTCGCGGGTGGTCGGCCCGAGGGAGAGGTGGGCGACGACAGTCACTCGATCGTGGAGTTGGTGCAGACCCCCGCCCAGCGAGAGATCCTCGGCCGCCTCACCGCCGTCATGTCGCTCCTGGAGGGCCACGCCGACTTCGTCATGGACGGGGTGGGTCCGGCGGTCGTGCCGTCCGTCGCCGAGATCCGCGAGAAGTTCCAGCAGCGACGCGCGAAGGGCGCCTCGCGCCTGGACCTCGCTCTGCGCAAACTGCTGGGTCTGGATGCCAAACTCAGGCAGTACCGGGACGGGGAACGGTTCGTACGGGCGGTCGTCGAACAGGTCGGTATGGACGGTTTCAACCGTGTGTGGACCTCCCCGAACACCCTGCCGACCAAGGCGGAGATCGCCAAACCGGCGGATTGGATCGCGCGGGTGCATCGCAAGGCCGATTCGTGAGCCGCGCGCGAGCGTGGTGAACGGATCCGGCCGACGGCAGGCAAACGCCCCTTCAATCACCCGTCCGAGGGACCGTGAGCCATGGGTAGGCGTGCAATGCTCGGGGAACGGCCCGGTTCTGTCACCATCTACACACTCTGAGTGACCGAACCTCGGGCTCACCCCCCCCGACAATTTCATGAAGGGAACCGGACATGGGTCCCCACCCCGCGGTCGCGGCGATACGCCTGGCGGTCCGCCGCGTACTCCACGACCTCCTCACCGAACACCACACGAACGCCGACCGTCGCACGCCCGCCTACGCGACCCCGGGCGCGCTTTCCGTCGCGGGCGCACAACCGGTGCCCACGCCCCCCACGGCCGCACCCTCCGCGACCGGGTCCGCCCCGCACGAGCAGCTTCCCCCGCCGCTCGTGCTCGTCGCATGCTCCGGTGGCGCCGACTCCATGGCGCTCGCGTCCGCCCTCGCCTTCGAGGCGCCCAAGCTCGGCATCCGGGCCGGCGGCATCACCGTCGACCACGGCCTGCAGCCGGGCTCCGACCTGCGCGCCGAGGAGGTCGTGCTGCGCCTGCGCGAACTCGGCCTGGACCCGGCCGAGTCCGTCGCCGTGACCGTCGGCCGTGACGGCGGCCCCGAGGCCGCCGCCCGCGACGCCCGCTACACCGCCCTGGACGCCGCCCTGGAACGCCACGGGGCCACCGCCGTCCTGCTCGGCCACACCCGCGACGACCAAGCCGAAACCGTCCTGCTCGGTCTCGCCCGCGGCTCCGGCATCCGCTCCCTGTCCGGCATGGCCGCGGTCTCGGGGGCCGACGGCCGCTACCGCCGTCCCTTCCTCGCACTCGACCGGCAGACCGCCCGTAACGCCTGCATGGCCCAGTCCCTGCCCGTCTGGGACGACCCGCACAACGTCGACCCCGCCTACACCCGCTCGCGCCTCCGCCACGAGGGCCTGCCCGCCCTGGAGAAGGCGCTCGGCAAGGGCGTCGTCGAGGCCCTCGCCCGCACGGCCCAGCTCTCCCGCGACGACGCCGACGCCCTCGACACCTGGGCCCGTCAGGCCGAGGCCTCCGTCCGGGACGCCTCCGGTCTCCTGGAGTGCGCGAAGCTCTACGCCCTGCCCCCCGCCGTGCGCCGCCGCATCCTGCGCCGCGCCGCCATCGAGGCCGGCGCCCCGGCCGGTTCCCTCTTCGCCCGGCACATCGAGGAAGTCGACCGTCTCATCACCGGCTGGCGCGGTCAGGGAGCCATCAATCTCCCCGGCCGGGTCGTCGCCCAGCGCCAGGGTGGCAGACTGGTGATTCGGCAAGGCTGAATCCGGACGCCGACGGGGCCCCTCACACGGGCCCCCGGCCCCCCTCGTACGTACGCGACGGGCGTCCGGGAGCGGCCCTGGGACGACCGAAAGTGATGCGGGTGGACGCGAAAGACATGGGTACCGACCTCAAAGAGGTACTCATCACCAAGGAAGAGATCGACGCGAAGCTGGCCGAGCTGGCCGCGAAGATCGACGCGGAGTACGCGGGCAAGGACCTGCTCATCGTCGGAGTCCTCAAGGGCGCCGTGATGGTCATGGCGGACCTCGCCCGGGCGCTGTCCACCCCGGTCACCATGGACTGGATGGCCGTGTCCTCCTACGGCGCGGGCACCCAGTCCTCCGGTGTGGTGCGGATCCTCAAGGACCTCGACACCGACATCAAGGGCAAGCACGTCCTGATCGTCGAGGACATCATCGACTCCGGCCTGACCCTGTCCTGGCTGATCTCCAACCTCGGCTCCCGCGAGCCCGCCTCCCTCAAGGTGTGCACGCTGCTGCGCAAGCCGGACGCCGCGAAGGTCGCCATCGACGTGGAGTGGGTCGGCTTCGACATCCCCAACGAGTTCGTCGTGGGCTACGGCCTCGACTACGCCGAGAAGTACCGCAACCTCCCGTTCGTCGGTACGCTCGCGCCCCACGTCTACGGCGGCTGAAACGCCCTCGTCACGAGGCAGGTGTCGTCCTCGTCACGACGACGGGCCAGTCTTTGTAAGACGCTCGGGAACCCCAGCGGGTTTCGCGCCGTTGGAGCATGCGAGGACGGGTGCACCATCAGTCCCGAGCGGCTCCCATGCGGCTTCGGGTGACAATGCTGGGGTACCGTCCGAAGAACAGTCTTTATCAAACTCACTATGGCAGGAGGGACGGGGCGGCACCGCTCCGTATGGATGGACGTGAAGCGATACTTCCGTGGGCCGGTCATGTGGATCGTGCTGGCCGTCCTTGCCGTGGTCGTGTTGATGCAGGTCGTCGGCTCGTCCGGCGGCTACAAGACGGTGGACACGGGCCAGGTCGTCCAGGCGATCAATGACAACAAGGTCCAAGAGGCCAAGCTGACCACCGGTGAAGAGCAGACCATCAAGGTCCAGCTCAAGGACGGTCAGAAGATCGAGGGCAGCTCGAAGATCCAGGCGAGCTACATCGGCGATCAGGGCGTGACCCTCGCGAACACGCTGCAGGACAAGTTCCAGAACAAGCAGATCCCCGACGGCTACACGGTCTCCCCGACCAAGCAGAACGCTTTCGTCGGCATCCTGCTGTCGCTGCTCCCCTTTGTCCTCATCGTGGTCGTCTTCCTGTTCCTGATGAACCAGATGCAGGGCGGCGGCTCCCGAGTGATGAACTTCGGGAAGTCCAAGGCCAAGCTCATCACCAAGGACACCCCGAAGACGACGTTCTCGGACGTCGCGGGCGCTGATGAGGCCGTCGAGGAGCTCCACGAGATCAAGGAGTTCCTGCAGGAGCCCGCCAAGTTCCAGGCCGTCGGCGCCAAGATCCCCAAGGGTGTGCTGCTCTACGGCCCGCCCGGTACGGGCAAGACGCTGCTCGCACGCGCTGTCGCGGGCGAGGCGGGCGTCCCCTTCTACTCGATCTCCGGTTCCGACTTCGTCGAGATGTTCGTCGGTGTCGGTGCCTCCCGAGTCCGTGACCTGTTCGAGCAGGCCAAGGCGAACGCCCCGGCGATCGTCTTCGTCGACGAGATCGACGCGGTCGGCCGCCACCGCGGCGCCGGCCTCGGCGGTGGTCACGACGAGCGCGAGCAGACCCTGAACCAGCTCCTCGTCGAGATGGACGGCTTCGACGTCAAGGGCGGTGTGATCCTCATCGCCGCGACGAACCGGCCCGACATCCTCGACCCGGCGCTGCTGCGTCCCGGCCGTTTCGACCGGCAGATCGCCGTCGACCGCCCGGACATGCAGGGCCGTCTGGAGATCCTCAAGGTCCACCAGAAGGGCAAGCCGGTCGCGCCCGACGTCGACCTGGGCGCTGTCGCCCGCCGCACCCCCGGTATGACGGGTGCCGATCTGTCCAACGTCCTGAACGAGGCCGCGCTCCTGACGGCCCGCAGCGACAAGAAGCTGATCGACAACCAGATGCTGGACGAGGCGATCGACCGCGTCATCGCGGGCCCGCAGAAGCGGACCCGGATCATGTCGGACAAGGAGAAGAAGATCACCGCGTACCACGAGGGCGGTCACGCCCTGGTCGCGGCGGCTTCCCCGAACTCCGACCCGGTCCACAAGATCACGATTCTGTCCCGTGGTCGCGCTCTCGGCTACACGATGGTCCTGCCGGACGAGGACAAGTACTCGACCACCCGCAACGAGATGCTCGATCAGCTCGGCTACATGCTGGGCGGCCGCGCCGCCGAGGAACTGGTCTTCCACGACCCGACCACCGGCGCCGCGAACGACATCGAGAAGGCCACCAGCCTGGCCCGCGCGATGGTCACCCAGTACGGCATGACCGAGCGTCTCGGCGCCATCAAGTTCGGCGGCGACAACACCGAGCCGTTCCTCGGACGTGAGATGGCCCACCAGCGCGACTACTCGGAAGAGGTCGCCGCGCTGGTCGACGAAGAGGTCAAGAAGCTCATCGAGAACGCGCACAACGAAGCCTGGGAGATCCTGGTCGAGAACCGCGATGTCCTCGACAACCTGGTGCTTCAGCTGCTGGAGAAGGAGACGCTGGGCAAGGAGGAGATCGCCGAGATCTTCGCCCCCATCGTCAAGCGTCCGCCCCGGCCCGCCTGGACCGGCTCCTCCCGCCGCACCCCCTCCACCCGCCCGCCGGTGCTCTCCCCCAGGGAGCTCGCACTGACGAACGGCGCCAACGGCGCGACACCGGCGATCACCGCCAACACCGCCGCCGTCGACGCCGTCCCGGAGGAGCGCCCGGAGAGCTGACGCCCACCCGGTGAGATCCGACCGCCGAGAGCTCCGCTCCCGGACCCCGGCCGCCTCACCAGGCCCGGAATGAATGCCGCGCCCCCCTGGTTTTAGCCTGGGGGGCGCGGCATTGTCGTATGGCCGTATGCGAGACGCGTAACCCGTATGCGTCACAGGCTCAGAAGCGAGGCACCACATGACCGACCCCGTGACGCTGGACGGCGAGGGCACCATCGGCGAATTCGACGAGAAGCGCGCCGAGAACGCCGTACGAGAACTGCTGATCGCGGTCGGAGAGGACCCGGACCGGGAGGGGCTCAGGGAGACGCCGGGGCGGGTGGCTCGTGCGTATCGGGAGCTGCTGGCGGGGATGTGGCAGCAACCCGAGGACGTGCTCACGACGACGTTCGACCTGGGACACGACGAGATGATCCTGGTGAAGGACATCGAAGTCGTTTCCTTCTGCGAACACCATTTGCTGCCTTTCCATGGCGTGGCGCACATCGGATACATCCCGGCCGAGACGGGAAAGATCACGGGGCTGTCGAAACTGGCTCGTCTCGTCGAGGTGTTCGCCCGGCGGCCGCAGGTGCAGGAACGGCTCACTGTGCAGATCGCTGATTCACTTATGCGCATTCTGGAGGCGCGTGGCGCCATCGTCGTCATCGAGGCCGAGCACATGTGCATGTCGGTGCGCGGCGTCCGCAAGCCGGGTGCCAAGACCACGACTTCGGCCGTGCGTGGTCAGCTGCGGGATGCCACGACCCGTGCCGAGGCGATGAGTCTGATACTGGCGCGTTGATCTACGCCGCCCGCGCCGTGCCGCCGTTCGAGTCGTCGTCCTCCGGGAGCTTGCAGACGCGCTCCAGGAAGAAGGCGGCCACTATGACGCCGATGCCGGCGACGACGGAGAAGCCGGCGTAGATGGCCTGGTCGCGGCGGGCCGGGACCTCCAGGTGCTCCAGGAGGAAGGCGCCGACACCGCCGTACATCCCGGCGACGAGGGCGGCGACCAGGGCGCTGGCCTGGCCGAACACGACCGCGCGGGCGGCCATCAAGGGGTCGACGCCCTTGGCGTCCGGCTGGCGCTCCCGCTGGGCCTTGAGCCGGGTGCGGATCGACAGTGCCGTGGCCGTGAGGACGGCGGCGATCAGGGCGAGGACGATGGGCGCGGCCAGCGGGACGCTGGGCAGGGTCCCCACCGAGTTCCACAGCCGGGCTCCCGCCCAGGACAGCACCCCGGCCACGACGAACACCGTGACCATCGTCCTGATGCGCAGCTCTTTCACGATGCCCCTTCGATGAGCCAGGCGGTCCGTACGGGTCTTTCGGGGACGACCCCGACCCGGGGGTGTTTTGAATGTCCCGCACGGCACCCACGGCGCCCGGCACGCTCCCCCACTCTCGGCTTCGCTCGAGCGGGAGGGGCCCCACCGCCGCACCGGCCAAAGGCCCAAGTAGCTCCTCCCCCAGTCTCAACTTCGTTCGACCGGGGGCACCCCCATCGAGGGCCTTCGTCCGGCACGCCGAGGGTACGCACCGGACATCGACGGCACCGCACAGGACATTCAAAACACCCCCTAGACCTTAACGACTACGCGGGCAGTTGAAGTTCCAGGTCGGCGCGGGGCGACACGCCCTCCCGGGTGATGCCGGCGAGGAGCTCCGCCACGGCGCCGCGCCCGGGGAGCTGTGCCTCGGGCTCCACGTCGTACCAGGGGGCGAGGACGAACGCCCGCTCGTGCGCGCGCGGGTGCGGCAGGGTCAGCACCGGGTCGTCGGAGACCACGTCGGCGTACGCCACGATGTCCACGTCGAGCGTGCGCGGCCCCCAGCGCTCGTCCCGGACACGGTGGAAGGCCTCCTCGACTGCCTGGGCCCGCTCCAGGAGGGACGACGGGGGCAGCGTCGTCTTCAGGACGACGACCGCGTTGAAGTACGAAGGCTGGCTGCCCGGCACCACGCCCCACGGCTCGGTCTCGTACACCGGCGAGACCGCCTTGATGCGGAGGCCGGGGGTGTCCTCCAGGGCGTCGATGGCGCCCTGGAGGTTCTCCAGGCGGTTGCCCAGGTTCGAGCCGAGGGAGATCACGGCCCGCCGGGGGTTGTGCAGGGTCGTGTCGGCCTCGTCCACCTTCTGCACGACGGAGGCGGGCACCGGCTGTACGGTCGGGTCGCTCTGACCCTCGGTGAAGAACGCGGTCATACTCGGCTCCGGGTGATGGTGACGGTCACGTCGTCGAAGGGGACCGTGATCGGCGCGTTCGGCTTGTGGACGCTGACCTCGACCTCCTGGACCCCGTCGTGCTTCAGACAGGCCTGGGCGATGCGCTCGGCGAGCGTCTCGATGAGGTTCACCGGCTCGCCCTCGACGATTCCCACGACCTCCTCCGCCACGATCCCGTAGTGCACGGTCTTCGCCAGGTCGTCGTCGGCCGCGGCCGGTCGGGTGTCCAGACCCAGCGTCAGATCCACGACGAAGGTCTGGCCCTCCTCGCGTTCGTGCGGGAACACACCGTGGTACCCGCGGGCCCTCAGGCCGCGCAGCGCGACACGATCCACGCGAATCCTCCTGCAAGTCGTCGGGCAGTGTTCTTCCGGGAACACTCCAAGCTGCGGGAACACCCCAAGCTCTCTCGAATCTACCTGCGGGCACTGACAGCACTCGCCCACCGAAGGCCTGGGCGCGCCCCTGTACAGGCAGGGTTCATCGAGCGTTCTCCCCGGGAAACACGGCAGCTCACGGGTCGGAAGCCGCGTATACCCGCGGTCCCGTGTTCCCAATCACTTCAGGAAGGTGATTCGTCGTCCTCGTCGCCGTCGGATTCGGTCAGTACGGGGGAGGCGTGGTGCGACCAGAGTTTCCAGCCGTCGGCCGTGCGGTGGAACAGGTTCGTGGCGACGACCAGTTGTCCCACGAGCGGCCCCAGCTCGTTGCCGCCGTCCGGTGCCGGGCCGCCGCTGAGGATGTTCTCGGTGCAGGTCACCAGGGCGGTGTCGCCGGTGACCGAGACATGCACGTCGGTCAGGAAGAACTGGATGTACTCGGTGTTCGCCATGATCAGCGCGTACGAGCGCAGCACCTCACCACGGCCGGTGAGCACCGGCCAGCCGGGGTGCACGCAGGAGATCACGCCGGTCTCCGCCGGGTCGTGGTACTCCTTGTCGACGCCCAGGTCGGCGGGGTCCAGCCAGAGCGAGGAGAGCGTCTCGAAGTCGCCCTGTTCCATCGCCTCGTAGAAGGCCGTGTTGGCGAGTTCGACCTGTTCGACGTCGGTGTGGGCCGAGCTCACCGCTCCCGGGCCCCTTCGATCGCGCGGGCGACGCGGACCGCGTCGGCGGTGGCGCGCACCTCGTGCACGCGGACCGCCCAGGCGCCCTGCTGGGCGGCCAGGGCCGATACGGCGGCGGTGGCGGCGTCGCGTTCCCGCGCGGGCGGCGGGGAGCCCTCCGGCCCCGCCAGGACGCGGCCGAGGAACCGCTTGCGGGAGGCCGCGACCAGCAGGGGGTGGCCGAGACCGTGCAGCCGGTCGAGGTGGGCGAGGAGGACGAGATCGTGCTCGGCGTTCTTGGAGAAGCCGAGCCCCGGGTCGACGACGATGCGGTCGGGCGCGACACCGCCCTCGCGAACGGCCTCCACGCGCGCGTGGAGCTCGTCCACGACCTCGCGGACGACGTCGTCGTACACGCCTTTGACGTTGCCGCCCTCCAGGAAGCCGCGCCAGTGCATCACCACGAAGGGGGCGCCGGACGCCGCTACGACGGGGATCATCGCGGGGTCGGCGAGGCCGCCGCTGACGTCGTTGACGAGGGCGGCGCCGGCCGCGAGGGCCTGCTCGGCGACGGAGGCGCGCATGGTGTCCACGGAGACGGTGACGCCCTCGGAGGCCAGGCCCTTCACGACGGGGATGACGCGCTTGAGTTCCTCGCCCTCGTCGACACGGGTGGCGCCGGGACGGGTCGACTCACCGCCGACGTCCACCAGGTCCGCGCCCTCGCCGACCATGTCAAGGCCGTGCTTGACCGCCGCCGTGGTGTCGAACCAGCGCCCGCCGTCCGAGAACGAGTCCGGGGTGACATTGACGACGCCCATGACCGCGCAACGGTCCCACTCGGGCAGCCCAGCCACTTGGCCGCGCCGGTTCTGGTTGCTCATGCGCCAAGCCTAGGCCCCGGTGGTGCGGGGTGTGGCCGCAGCCGGGGGCCGGGCGATACGGCTAGGCCGCGCGTACGCCGTGTTCGCTCATGCCGTGGTCCGTCACCACGTGGGCGCACGGGGCCGGGGATTTCGTGCGGCGGCGCAGGACGCGGGGGAGGGCCAGGTTGACGAAGCCCTCTGCCTGCATGGCGGCGAGGCCGATGCGGGGGAGGTCGCGGGAGGCGGCGTAGACGACGAAGCGGGGTTCCCAGCGGGGGCGGAACTTGGCGTTGAACTTGTACAGGGACTCGATCTGGAACCAGCGGGAGAGGAAGACCAGCAGGCCGCGCCAGGCGCGAAGGACCGGGCCGGCGCCGATCTTCTCGCCGCGGGCCAGGGCGGAGCGGAACATCGCGAAGTTCAGGGAGACCTGCTTGACGCCCAGGCGGGGGGCCGCCTGGAGGGCGGCGACGATGAGGAGTTCGTTCATGCCGGGGTCGGCGGAGCGGTCGCGGCGCATCAGGTCCAGGGAGGCGCCGTCGGGGCCCCAGGGGACGAAGTGGAGTACGGCCTTCAGGTCGCCGTACGGGCCGGGGTTCTCGTCGTCCCACCCGTCTCCCACCACCGCCCTACCTGAGGCGCTTCGCGCCGCCCCTTCGATTCTGTGGGCGGTGGCGATCAGGCAGTCTCCGTCGGCCGGGTCGCCGATGCGGCCGAGCGCCATGGAGAAGCCGCGTTCGGTGTCGGTGCCGCGCCAGTCCTCGGCGGCGCGGCGGATCCGGTCCAGCTCGCCCTCGCCGAGGTCACGGACGCGCCGTACCCGGGTCTCGTAACCGAGCCGCTCGATGCGCTTCACCATCTGACGCACGTTGCGCATCGCGCGCCCGGCGAGGGAGAAATCCGCGACGTCCACCACCGCCTCGTCGCCCAGTTCGAGGGCGTCGAGGCCGGTCTCGCGGGTCCACACCTCGGCGCCCGTCTCCGAGCAGCCCATGACGGCCGGGGTCCAGGAGTGGGCCCTGGCCTCGTCCATGAAGCGTTCGATCGCGCCGGGCCAGGCCTCGACGTCGCCGATCGGGTCGCCACTGGCGAGCATCACACCGGAGACGACGCGGTACGTCACCGCCGCCTTGCCGCTCGGCGAGAACACGACCGCCTTGTCGCGGCGGAGCGCGAAGTGGCCGAGGGAGTCGCGGCCGCCGTGCCTGTCGAGCAGGGCGCGCAGCCGGGCCTCGTCGTCGGCGGTGAGCCGGGCCGCCGGGTGCTCGGGGCGGAAGGCCAGGTAGATGGTGGTGACGGCGGTCAGCAGGCCGAGGGCGCCGAGGGAGAACGCCACCGTCCAGGACGTGTTGCCGGTGTAGCCGACCGGGCCCTCGAAGCCGAACAGGCCGTAGATGACGTGTTCGAGGCGGGCGGCGAGGCTCGGGTCTCCGACCATGTGCCGAGCCTGGGCGCTGACGACGACCAGGCCGAGGACGATCGAACCGGCGCCCATCAGCACGAAGTTGGCGAGCGCCCGCCAGCGGCTGCGTGGGTCGGGCAGGGCGGCGAACTGGTCGCGGTGGCTCAGCAGCGGAATGAGCAGCGCCAGGGAGATGAGGGCGCCGATGAGCGAGTGACGGTAGGTGAACTGGGCGAGCGCCCCGGCCGGGAGCAGCAGGACGGCCGCTCGCCACGCCCGCCGTTTTCGCCGTCGCAGGCCGTGGGCGAGCAGAAGCAGCAGGACGCCCGCGCTCAGCGACAGGGCCGCCGCGAACGGGCCGAGCGCGCCGGGCAGCACCTCGGCCATCGTGTGCATACTGCTGTGCCGGAAGCGGGGGAAGACGCCCGCAGCGACGTCCACGAGCCCGACGAACGCGCAGGCCCGGGCGACCAGCGCGGGCACCGCCTCGGGGCGCGGTCCGCGCAGCGCGCCCCTAAGTGCGCCGCGCACGGCGTCGTTCACGCGCCGGACGGCGCTCGCCGGGAGTCGGCCCGACCGGACCGGAACCCCATCCGACATTTCCCCATCTGTCCTGACAGGCATCGCATCCCGTAGTTCCGCTAGTTCCGCAAGAGAGCTTGGATCCGGTGCCTTTTCCGGCATCCGGCGACATTGCGCCCTCTAGGACGGTGGCTTCGGGACGGAGGTTCACTCTCCATCGGAAAGCTGAACCAAAGGGCAGGGCAAGTCGCGGCAAGAGCGCGGCAAGAGCGGGCAAGGCGCGGCAAGCCGAGGCAAGTCAGGGAAAGAAAGGGCGGCGGGGGACTACCCGATGGGTCTTACGAGCAACAAGGTGCTGGCGTTGGTGGTCCTGTCCGCCGTGCTGCTGTTCATCGGCACGGTATGGCTGTGGCCGCGGCTGGCGCGCAATGGCTGGCGGGCCGTCGTCGGGCGGATCGGCGTGCTGCTGGCCACGCAGGTCGCCGTCTTCGCCGCGGTCGGCCTCTCCGCGAACCAGGCCTTCGGGTTCTACGCCAGCTGGGCCGACCTCCTCGGCGGGGAGAACGGCCAGGGCGTGGTCGTCGACCACGACGGCGCCGACACCGGCGGACCGTTGCGGGTCGTCGACACGCAGCAGGTGAACGTGGCCGGGGGCGCTCGCCCCAAGGTCGGCGGCCAGATCCAGAAGGTGGAGATCGTGGGCCGTACGACACGGATCGCGAGCCCCGCGTACGTGTATCTGCCGCCGGAGTACTTCCAGCCCGAGTACCGCACCCGCACCTTCCCGGCCGCCGTGGTCCTCACCGGCTACCCGGGCACCGCCGAGGCGCTCATCAAGGGCCTGCACTTTCCGCAGACGGCCCACAAGCTGGCCCGCGACGGCAAGGCGCAGCCGATGATCCTGGTCATGCTGCGGCCGACCGTGGCGCCGCCGCGCGACACCGAGTGCGTGGACATCCCGGGCGGGCCGCGGACCGAGTCGTTCTTCGCCGAGGACCTGCCGGATGCCGTGGGGCACCACTACAGGGTGGGCAAGAAGCCCGGGAGTTGGGGCATCATCGGCGACTCGACCGGCGGGTACTGCGCGCTGAAACTCGCCGTCCACCACCCCGGTACGTACGCCGCCGGCGCGGGCCTCTCGCCGTACTACAAGGCGCCGATCGACGCGACGACCGGTGATCTCTTCCAGGGGAACACGAGGCTGAAGAACGAGGCCGACCTGTTCTGGTATCTGAAACACCGGCCGGCGCCCGACACCTCTTTGCTGGTCACCAGCAGCAAGCAGGGGGAGACCAACTACAAGGCCACGCTGAAGTTCATCGAACTGGTGAAGGGGAAGGAGCCGACGCGGATCTCGTCGATCATCCTCGACAGCGGCGGACACAACTTCAACACCTGGCGGCGGGAGATTCCGGCGACGTTGCAGTGGATCAGCGGGCGGCTCGGCGACCGGTGACGACCCGCCGGGGAGGGCTTGGGGGGTGCTCGGGGAGGGCTCGGGGAGGGCTTCTTGAATACGCCGGTGGCGCTTGCGGAATTCGACCGCACCGGAAAGAGGCCGAAGTGGCCAAGGTGTATCTGGATTCGAAGGAGTTGATCCAGTAGAGGAGTCGCCGGTGGGCGCATTGGTGGCGTGGCGGTGAGGGAGTCAGTGAGGGCTTGTGAGAGCTTGGAGGCGGCTGAGTTTTTACGGCTCGGGGCTCCATCATTCGCCTACGCGCGGTAAGTTTCTGGCCATGCCACGTGGACGTCACCGCCATTCTCCGCCTCTGCACAGGCTGCTGCCCCCCACGGCGATCGCAGGCGTCTCGCTCGTCTGCGCCCTCGGGCCCTGGATCTTCTCCGAGCCGCCGGTGCTCCGGGTCAGCGCCGCCGTCGCCGCCGCGACCGCGGCCGTGGGCGCCGCCGTCATGCGCCGCTGGGACGTCGAGGCGGGCAAACGCGTCGCGGACCTCACGCGCGCGCGGGCGAGCGACGAGTGGCGGCACGAGGAGAAGATCGCCGAACTGGAGACCGACCTCGACGAGTCGCGCGAACTGCGCACCAAGCTGGAGCACAAGCTGCGCGCCAAGCGCACCGAACTCGCGAACCTCCGCAACGAGCACGCCGCCCTGCTGCGCCGGTACGCCACCGCCGAGACCGAGCGGGCCAGCGCCCTGGAGGGGCGCCGCCTGCTGGAGATCGAGGCGACGGCCCCCGAGGACGCGCGGGCGTTGCCGGCTGGGCCGGCCCCTACCGCCGCGTCCCAGGCTTCGCCGGTGCCGCCGCAGGGGGTTCCCGTGCAGGGGACGCCGTGGGCGGCGCGGGAGGGTGCGTCGAAGGGTGAGACTGTGGCTGCCTCGGACGACGTGGACGTCGACGCGGAGGTCGAGGTCGAGAAGTCGATCCCTGCGGTGTTCTCTCCGGCCGGTTCCGCGCTGTTCCTGCAGGCGAACTCGGCGTTGGAGCGGATGATCAAGCAGCGGGAGTCGGTGAAGGACTCCGAGGACTCCGAGGGTCCACAGGAGGAGGACGGGGCTGAGGACACCGGCAGCGAGGCCGAGGCTGAGGCTGGAGCCGAGGTTGAGGCCGAGGCCGACGTAGAGGTCGAGTCGGAGGCTGTGGCTGGGGACGAGGAGGACGCGGCCGAGGCCGAGGCCGAGGCCGAGTCCGCTGACCAGCTCGACGAAGAAGCCGACGACGAGTCCGCCGAGGCCCCCGTCAAGGAGCTGTCGTCGAAGGAGGGTTCCGGCAAGGACGGTTCCCCCAAGGGTGACCCGGACGGGCCGACCGGTGGGGGGACCCGGCAGGGACGTTCCGCCGAGGCCGAGGCGGAGCCAGTGCCTGTCGTCACTGCGGAGGCGGATGAACCGGCGGGGATGTCCGAGGAGGTCGACGGGCGTGAGCACGCGGCCGCCGAGCCCGTATCGGCGACGCCCGCACCGGAGGCTCCCGTTCCGGCGCGGTCCGCGGAATCCGCGCTGCCCGCGCTGCCTGACGTGCGGCCGGCCGGTCACTTCACCGTGCCGACCGCGGTGGCCGTCGTTCCGGCCGCGCCGCAGCGGCGGGCGGCCGTCGAGGGCGGATTCGACTTCTTCGGTACGCAGAAGGAGGCGGACGCCTTCGAGGCCGTACAGAACGAGGACCTCGCCGACGTGGTCGGCCAGGAGGCCCTCGCGCTGCACAAGGCCGAGTCCGAGGCGCAGTTCAAGCGGGTCGACGAGGCGTCCCGGGGGATCGGGCAGGTCATCGACCTCACGGCACACGACGAGACGGAACAGATCGACGTACAGGGGCTGCGTACGGCGGCGTCCTGACGTCCCAGCTCCCAGCTGCGGGCAGTCGTGCCGCTGGGGCGATGGGGGCACCTCCCGCTCATGGGGGTCCCTCCCGCTCGAGCGAAGTCGAGAGTGGGGGAGAAGCCGAGAGTGGGGGAGGGTGGGCCCAGGCGGCACCCTGTCAGCGCCGGCAAGCGCGCCCACCCCCGCCCAGCCACAGTGCCGGGCGCCAAAAACACCAAGCCCTACTAGGACATCCACCTGTCCGGCAGGGCCTCCCGGCGCCCAGTGCGGGATCGTTCCGCCTGGGCGCGCAGCAGGTCCGCCGCTTCCGTGGCGTCGCGCAGGCGGGCCGTCACCGTCTTGTTGGCGCCGGTGTCGACATGGACGTCGGCGACGCCCTTGAACCGCTCCCAGGGACCCTGCGCCAGCCGTACGCTCTGGACCTTGGCGTGCGGTACGAGGTCGAGCCGGCGCCGCAGCAGCCCGTGCCGGGCGGCGAACACGGTGTCGGTGACGGTGAGTCCGTAGCCCTGCCACCAGAGCGGCACGCACCAGCGGGCCCGCCGCGGCGGCCGTATCAGCGCCGTTCTGTCCGGCACGGTCACGCCCGGCAGCACCCGCGCGATCACCGACTCGGCGACCTCGCGCGGCGCGACCGGTACGAGCAGGGAGTTCGAGGAACCGGCCACGTCCAGCTCGACCCGTACCCATCCGCGCCGCCGCCACAGCAGCGGCTCGATGATCCGTACGGTCTGCACGCGCCCGGGCGGCACCGTCTCGTGCGCCCGGTCGAGGAGGCCGTGGTCGATGCGGAGGCCGTCGGGGGACTCGCCCACCGTCCAGTCGTACTCCCCGACGAACCGACCCACTGTGCTCGCACCGGCCGCTCCGAGCAGCGGCAGGGCGGTCGCGAGGACGGTCCACACACTCTCTGTGGCCATCCACAGCACGGAGGGGACGACGATCGCGGCCACCAGGGTTGCCCAGGTGCCGCCGGTGAGTACGAGCGAGACGGCCAGTACGCCCGTCGGGACCTTCAGAAGCTGCCGTACCGGGGCCTCGCCGACCTCGTGCGCGGTCTCGGGGGCGAAACCGGCCGCGCGGGCGAGGAGTTCGGCCCGTAGGGCGCGGGCCTGGGCCTCGCCGAGGAATGCCAGTTCGTCCTTGCTGTCGGTGCCGACGACGTCGAGTTTGAGTTTGGCGACGCCCGCGATCCGGGCCAGCAGCGGCCGGGTGACGTCGATGGCCTGGATCCGTTCGAGGCGGATGTGCGCGGTGCGGCGGAACACCAGGCCGGTACGGATGCGCAGTTCGCTGTCGGTCACCGCGAAGTGGGTGAACCACCAGGTGAGGAAGCCGTACAGGGCGGCCGCCGGGACGACCACCGCGATCGCGAGGAGCAGTGTGGTCGTGGTCAGCCGGGTGAGCTGCCGCTGGGCCCCGTCCGGGTCGTGCACGGCCCAGCCGATGACCACGGCGATGGGCGCCCAGGCCCGCCGCAGCGGCGTCACGGGGTGCAGCCGGTGCTCGACGACCGGTTTCGGGTCGCGGACCGGGGATTCGGTGCCGGGCTCGGTGCCGGGAGCGGTGCTCACAGCCCCGCCGATCGGGCCTCGCCCAACTCGGTGAGCCGGTCGCGCAGCCGTTCCGCCTCCGCCGGGTCGAGCCCGGGGATACGGGCGTCGGTGGCGGCCGCGGCCGTGCGCAGCTGCACGCTCGCCAGCCCGAAGTGCCGCTCGACCGGGCCGGACGTCACCTCGACCAGCTGCATGCGCCCGTACGGCACGACGGTCTCCTCACGCCACAGTACGCCCCGGCTGATCAGCAGGTCGTCCGCCCGCTCGGCGTACCGCCACGAGCGCCAGTTGCGGCCCAGCATCGGCCAGCCCCACAGCAGCAGGCCCAGCGGCAGCAGGGCGAAGGCCGCCCAGACCGGGCCGGCCAGCCAGCCCAGCAGCACGGCCGTACCTATGGTGATTCCCCCCAGCCACACCACCAGCAACAACCGCCTCATCCGCAACAGCCCGGGCGGCAGCCCGATCCAGACGGGCTCGACGTTCGTACGGTCAATGCCGACTTCGTCCGTACGCTCCGTGCCGTCGTCGTCCGCGCGCCCCGCGTCGTCTTCCAAGGTCCCCGTCTCCATTCCGCCAGCGTACGTAGGACAGACTGTGTTCATGACTCCCCCGACGGAGACCAGAGAGACGACGGTCGGTATCGGCGGTGCCGCCGAGAGCACGGACATGGTGCTCAACATCGGACCGCAGCATCCGTCCACGCACGGGGTGCTGCGGCTGCGGCTCGTCCTCGACGGCGAGCGGATCAGGCACGCCGAGCCGGTCATCGGCTATATGCACCGGGGCGCGGAGAAGCTCTTCGAGGCGCGCGACTACCGCCAGATCATCATGCTCGCCAACCGCCACGACTGGCTCTCCGCCTTCTCCAACGAGCTGGGCGTCGTCCTCGGCGTCGAACGCATGCTCGGTATGGAGGTTCCTGAGCGCGCGGTGTGGATGCGCACGCTGCTCGCCGAGCTGAACCGGGTCCTGAACCATCTGATGTTCCTCGGCTCCTACCCGCTGGAGCTCGGCGGCATCACCCCGGTCTTCTACGCGTTCCGGGAGCGCGAGGAGCTCCAGAACGTCATGGAGGAGATCTCCGGCGGGCGCATGCACTACATGTTCAACCGGGTCGGGGGCCTCAAGGAGGACCTCCCGGCGGGCTGGACCGCACGCGCGCGTGCCGCCGTCGCGGACGTCCGCTCCCGGATGGACGTCTTCGACAACCTGGTCCTCGGCAACGAGATCTTCCGCGGCCGTACGCGGGACGTGGGCGTCCTCGCCCCGGAGACCGTGCACGCGTACGGGGTGAGCGGCCCGATCGCCCGCGCCTCCGGCGTCGACTTCGACCTGCGGCGCGACGAGCCGTACCTGGCGTACGGGGAGCTCCAGGACGTCCTGAAGGTCGTCACCCGGAGCGAGGGCGACTGCCTCGCCCGTTTCGAGTGCCTCCTGGAGCAGACCCACAACTCCCTCGCCCTAGCCGACGCCTGCCTCGACCGCCTCGCGGAACTTCCGCCCGGCCCCATCAACCAGCGCCTCCCCAAGGTCCTCAAGGCCCCCGAGGGACACACCTACGCCTGGACCGAGAACCCCCTCGGCATCAACGGCTACTACCTCGTCAGCAAGGGCGAGAAGACTCCGTACCGCCTGAAGCTCCGCTCGGCCTCGTACAACAACATCCAGGCCCTCGTCGAACTGCTGCCGGGGACGCTGGTGGCCGACATGGTGGCGATTCTGGGGTCGCTGTTCTTCGTGGTAGGGGACATCGACAAGTAGGGCGTCACTCGGCGAGCGGGTTCGGAACTCCGACCGGCTCCACCAGCCACCCGAAGTCGCCCAGTCCGCCCGGCGCGGTGAGCTCGGCGGCCTCTCCGGCGCCCGTCAGGGCCCGTACGTACGCGGTCGGGTCGGTGGTGGCGAGGGACAGCGGGGGACGGCCTCCGGTGACCCCCAGTGCGCGCAGTGCGTCCCGCTGGGGCAGCAGCCGCGCTCCCGGCAGCGCGCACGCGTCCAGCGCCACATGCGCGGTGATGTCGCACGACCCGTCCGGCACGGGCGCGGTCTCCCGCCCTTCCCGGAACCCCGTGAGCGTCCCGAAGGGCGGCCGGGCCCCCGCGAGGTGCGCGTAGTCGACGGCGACGGCGAGCCCTCGCTCGACACTCGCCACGGCACCGGCCCACGCCAGGTCCCTGGGCAGCCCGACCTCGGCCCGCAGCCCCTCCTCCGCGCCCAGCGGCCACCACCGCTCCAGCCACTGCGCCGCCTCCCCACCGACAGCCTCCCCGAGCCGCTCACTCCCGTCCGGCCGTACGAGAACCAGCCGCGCCACCCCCGCCGCGTCCACCTCGACGACGTCCACGGGCACGTTGTCCAGCCACTCGTTGGCGAACAGCATCCCGGTGAACCCCTTCGGAGGCTCGGCCAGCCACTCGACGCGGTGGTCGAGGCCGGAGGGACGGTCCGCGATATCAACGGCGTACGCGCGCGTGCGGGCAGCCACGTCAGAGGGGAGCGCGGCCAGAACCCCGCTCACGAGCTCACCCCGCCCGGCGCCCATGTCCACGAACCCCAGCTCGCCGGGCCGCCCCAACGCCCCGTCGACCCGGCACAGCAACCGCGCCACGGCGGAGGCGAACAGCGAGGACGCATGCACGGAGGTCCGAAAGTGCCCGGCGGGCCCTTCGGGACGCAGATAGAACCCACTGGGCCCATACAGCGCCTCCTCGACTGCCGTGCGCCAAGGCCGCGCCCCATCAGGGGCGCGGGGCTGTGACATATGCGGCTCCGCCGCGTGGGCGCGATCAGCCCCATCCGACCCGCAGCCGCGAGACAACACACCCTCCCGAGCTCGTAGGCGATCCGTCACCGCCCCAGGCTAGGCGCCTCCACCTTGGGGAGTACGTGGCCCGCTCACGGATCGACCCTCCGGTTGACCCCGGCACACCAGCCGCTTCCCTACGCTGGGTTACGTGCAGCGCCTCTATGACTTCCTCCGCCGGCACCCGACATGGGTCGACAGCTTCTGGGCTGTCGTCCTGCTCGGGATGACCCTGGTGGTCGGAACGATCGACCCGGACTACGCGACGAAGGTGAGCGAGACCGCGTTCGTCGCGATCACGCTCGCGCTCTGCCTGTCGATCGCCCTGCGGCGCCGCATGCCCGAGAAGATGCTGATGCTCGCCGCCGCCGCGGGCATCGCGCAGCTGATCTTCGACGTGCCGAGAATCCCGGCCGACTTCGCGATGCTGGTGGTCATCTACACGGTCGCGGCGAACGGCGCCCGCTGGGCCTCCTGGTTTGCCCTGGGCGGCGGCCTCTGCGCGGCGTCGCTGGCGCAGGTGCGTTGGTACGAGGACGAGACGAGCACCCTGGGCAACGCGGTGCTCGCGGTGGTCCTGACCGTGCCGTTCGCGCTGGCCTGGGTGCTCGGCGACTCCCTGCGCACCCGCCGCGCGTACTTCGCCCAGCTGGAGGAGCGCGCGGCCCGTCTGGAGAGGGAGCGTGAGGCGCAGGCCAAGGTAGCGGTCGCCGCCGAGCGCGCCCGGATCGCCCGTGAGCTGCACGACGTCGTCGCGCACAACGTCTCGGTGATGGTCGTCCAGGCCGACGGTGCCGCGTACGTCCTCGACGCCGCCCCCGACCAGGCGAAGAAGGCCCTGGAGACCATCTCCTCCACCGGCCGCCAGGCCCTCGCCGAGATGCGCCGCCTGCTCGGCGTGCTGCGCACCGGCGAGCACCAGGAGGTCGGCGAGTACGTTCCGCAGCCCGACGTCGAGCAGATCGACGACCTCGTCGAGCAGTGCCGCACCGCCGGCCTCCCCGTCGACTTCAAGATCGAGGGCACCCCGCGCCCGCTGCCCAGCGGTGTGGAGCTGACGGCGTACCGCATCGTCCAGGAAGCCCTCACCAACACCCGCAAGCACGGCGGCCCGAACGTGGGTGCGAGCGTCCGGCTGGTCTACTTCGACGACGGCCTCGGCCTGCTCGTCGAGGACGACGGCAAGGGCGCGCCCCACGAGCTGTACGAGGAGGGTGGCGCCGACGGTCAGGGCCACGGACTCATCGGGATGCGCGAGCGCGTCGGTATGGTCGGCGGCACGCTGGACGCGGGCCCCCGCCCCGGCGGTGGCTTCCGGATCAGCGCCCTGTTGCCCTTGAAGCCCGCACACTGACACGGGCATGTCACTCATTGACACCTGTAACGGACTGTAACGGACACGGAAGAGGACCCGATGGCGATCCGCGTGATGCTCGTCGACGACCAGGTGCTGCTGCGCACCGGGTTCCGGATGGTGCTGGCGGCCCAGCCGGACATGGAGGTCGTGGCGGAGGCGGGCGACGGCGTCGAGGCGCTCCAGGTGGTGCGGTCGACCGAGGTGGACGTGGTCCTCATGGACGTCCGTATGCCGAAGCTGGACGGCGTCGAGGCCACCCGCCGCATCTGCGCGGAGCCGAACCCGCCGAAGGTGCTCATCCTGACCACCTTCGACCTCGACGAGTACGCCTTCTCCGGGCTGAAGGCCGGCGCCTCCGGCTTCATGCTCAAGGACGTGCCGCCCGGCGAACTGCTGGCCGCGATCCGTTCCGTGCACAGCGGCGACGCCGTCGTCGCGCCCTCCACCACGCGGCGTCTGCTCGACCGGTTCGCCCCGATGCTGCCGGGCACCGGCACGCAACCCCAGCACATAGAGCTGAAGCGGCTCACCGAACGCGAACGCGAGGTCATGATCCTCGTCGCCCAGGGCCTCTCCAACGGCGAGATCGCCGCCCGCCTCGTCCTCTCCGAGGCCACGGTCAAGACCCACGTCGGCCGCATCCTCACCAAGCTGGGCCTGCGCGACCGCGTCCAGGTCGTCGTGCTGGCGTACGAGACGGGGCTGGTACGGGCCGGGGGACAGAACTGAACACGTCCAACAGAACTGAACACGTCCATGTGACCCGCGCGTGACCCCCGCCCACTAGGGTGCGCGCATGCTCCTGTGGATCAACGGCCCCTTCGGGGCGGCGATCCATCAAGAAACTGTCGGCCTACGAGATCCAGCGGCGGCTGCCCGGCAGCGTCGTCTGCGATCCCGAGCACCCCGGCTTCGGCCTGCGCCGCATGCTCCCGCCCGAACTGCGCGCCGCCCGCGGCCGGAGGCCGCTAATGGACAACGCCAGGATCTGGCCGCTTGGCGGCAGGGCGTGGTCGAGGTCCTGGACCTCGACCTCACCAAGCACGACGGCGTGGTGATCGCCCCCATGACGGTCACCAACCCCGTCTACTTCGCGGAGACCGTCGGCCGCCTGGGCGAACTCGGCCACGACAGAACGCCATGCTCCGCAGGGAGAGTTGGGTGGTGGAACGGCTCGACCACTGCCTGGAGCGGTTGCGGGAGCCGGAGTTCGCCGAGCATCTGTGGACCGACGACTCGACCGTCCCGAAGGCGGCGGACCGCATCGCCGTCCTGTCCGGCCTGCGGCTCAGACCGAACAACGAGGGCGCGCTGCGCACCCGGCTGCGCCAGGCCCGGGTCGGCGTGAAGCACATCCGCTTCGACTGACCCCGGGGTTCATCTGAGCACCCCTTCCAGAAAGTCGCTCCCCAGCCGAGCCACCACCGTCACGTCCAGCTGATGCAGCACGTACCGCCCGCGGCGGCGCGTCGTCAGCAGCCCCGCCTTCTTCAGCACAGTCAGGTGCCGGGATATCTCCGGCGGTGTCATGCCGAGCATCTGGGCCAACTCGCCCGTGGTGTAGGCGCTGCGGGCCAGGTTGCGGCACAGGCGCATCCGGACCGGGTGGGACAGCGCGGTCATGCGCAGGGCGAGCTGCTCGACCGAGGGCGGGGCGGCGGGCTCGGCGGTGCTCACGGGGTACTGGATCACCGGCTGCCAGCCGAACCGGAACAGGACGGTGAGGTGGGGCCGGCCGAGACTGGTCGGGACGAGCAGGAGACCGCCGTCGGCCGTGGCAGTACGGCTCTCGACCAGCTTGTCCACGATGATCCGCCCCGCCGCGCCCTCGACGCCGTCCAGGGTGATCGAGGGCGAGACCGCGGTCAGCGCCTCGGCCAGGCCTTTGTGCCGCAGCAACTCGGTCTTGTGGCGGGCGTCCGCCGCGAGGGGGTGGTGCAGCCGGGACCAGGTCTCGGCGAAGAAAGCCTCGTCGCAGTCCTCCAGGAACTGCCGCAGCCAGGCCCGCACACCGGGTGGGTCCGCCAGCAGCCGCCGGGCGAACCGTAGTTGTCGTGGCCCGCGCGCGGCGGCCAGCTCCAGAACCAGCCCGCGCCTCTCGGGGTCGGACAGCACGCTGCGCGCTTGCGAGTCGTACCCCGGCGTGCAGACGAACTCCATCCCGGCGTCGACGAACTGCTCGTCCGTCAACTTGTCCAGCAGATCCAGGTCGTCGGCGAGCGTCTCGCCCGGGAGGGTCTCCCGGCCCGGGATCCCGGCGAACGGCATGAACAGGTCCGAGAACGTCGTACGCCACAGGAAGTCCGCCTCGCACATCCGGTCGGCGAGGTGCGCGTCGAGCCGGGCGGTCACCCCCGTCACCCAGCCCTGCGGCCCCGGATGGTGCCCCGGCTCGGCCAGCACATGCAGCGCCATGCCGAGCTCGGCCAGGGGCGAGGGCACGACGGCCACCCTCTCCCGCCGCAGCCCGGTGATGTCGATGCGCACACTCATGCCCTCATGGTGCACCCGACCACTGACAACGCCCCCGGCGACTACTCGCCTGCGACCTGCTCCACCAGCGTCACGAAGTCCGCCACCGCCTTGCGTACGTCCTCCGCCGACCACTCCAGCCCCGCGGCCCGCACCTCCACCTCCGTGAGGGCCAGCCCCGGCCCGCCCCGGTCCCAGGCGCGGGCGAAGAGCAGCGTGTTCGTCTGCTCGCCCTGCCGCACCGCGGCCTCCGCGACGACATCGACGTCGTACGGCAGCCAGACCTGGAACTCGTTGGTGTGGGGCTCCTCGGGCTGTATGCGGGCCCACGGCAGCCCCGCCGCCGCGAACCCCTCGCGCAGCGCGCCGGCGACCACGCGCGCGTGGCGCACGTACTGCGGCAGCCGGGGCAGCTCGCGCTCCAGGCCGACGAGCGCCGACAGCGCGGTGGGGAACTGCTGGAACAGTTGGCCGCCGTACCGGTGCCGCCATGCCTTGGCCTCGTCGACGAGCGTCCTGGGGCCGGCGAGCGCGGCACCGCCGTAGGCGCCGAGGGACTTGTAGTACGACACGTAGACGCTGTCCGCGAGGCCCGCGATCTCGTCGACGGGGCGGCCGAAGTGGGTGACGGACTCCCACAGGCGGGCCCCGTCGAAGTGGACCATCGCGTCACGCGCGCGTGCCGCCTCGGTGACCTCCGTCAGCTCCTCCCAGGAGGGCAGGACGAAACCGGCGTCCCTCAGGGGCAGTTCGAGCATGAGCGTCCCGAAGGGCTCGTCGAAGTCGAGTACCTCGTCGGCGGTCGGCGGCCGCTGCTCGCTCGTCAGCCGGACCGGGCGCAACCCGCTGACCTGGCTGAACGCGCTCCGCTCGTGCACCTCGGGGTGGGAAAGGGCATGCAGGGCCACGGCCGGGTTCCCGGTACGGGCCGCCCAGCAGCGCAGGGCCACCTGCTGGGCCATCGTGCCGGTCGGGAAGAACGCGGCGGCCTCCATGCCGAGCAGCGCGGCGGTCCGCTCCTCCAGAACCTCGACGATCCCGTTGCCGTACATGTCCGCCGGCTCGTCCAGGTCGTACACATCCCCCGCCGCGTCCAGCACGGCCAGCCGTTCCCGGATCGTAGCCAGGGCGCTCGTCCGCGACAGCACGCGCTCCGCGGCCCGGTGAGCGGCCCGGCGCCGTTTGTACCGCAGCATCGCCGCGGACCTCTGGGACGATTCCTCGGGCGTCTCTTCCGCCGTGTCAGTCATCCCCGGATCATCCCCCGCGCCGCATCCCCCGGGCATGCGGTTTTCGCACCCCTGCGACCTGCGCACATTCCCCACCGAAACCCACAGCCTGTGGACAACCGATCGACCCTCGAACCAATCGCGTTAACATGACGAGAAATCGTCCGGTACCCAGTGCGGACTGGAACGGGAAGGCCACCACCGAGTGAGTACATTCCAGCAACCAGAGCCGAAGGACCGCCCCGCGCGGCTCACCGTCGGCGTCGTCGGCGCCGGCCGCGTGGGTCCCGCGCTGGCGGCGTCGCTGCAGCTCGCCGGGCACCGCCCGGTGGCCGTCTCCGGGGTCTCCGACGCCTCCAGGCGCCGCGCCGCCGAGCTGCTGCCGGACGTGCCGCTCATGTCCCCCGCCGACGTGCTGGGACATGCGGACCTGGTCCTGCTGACCGTGCCGGACGACGCCCTGCCGGGCCTCGTCGAGGGCCTCGCCGAGACCGGCTCCGTACGGCCGGGGCAGCTGCTGGTGCACACCTCCGGGCGGTACGGCGCGAAGGTGCTGGACCCCGCGCTCAGGGCGGGGGCGCTGCCGCTGGCGCTGCACCCCGCGATGACGTTCACCGGTACTCCGGTGGACGTGCAGCGGCTCGCCGGGTGCTCCTTCGGGGTCACGGCACCCGAGGAGCTGCGGCTGGCCGCCGAGGCGCTGGTGATCGAGATGGGCGGCGAACCGGAGTGGATCGCCGAGGCGAACCGCCCGCTCTACCACGCGGCCCTCGCCCTGGGCGCCAACCATCTGGTGACCCTGGTCGCCCAGTCCATGGAGCTGCTGCGCACGGCCGGCGTCGAGGCCCCCGACCGCATGCTCGGCCCGCTCCTGGGCGCCGCCCTGGACAACGCCCTGCGCTCCGGTGACGCGGCCCTCACCGGGCCCGTCGCGCGCGGCGACGCGGGCACGGTCGCCGCGCATGTCGCCGAGCTGCGCGCGCACGCCCCGGCGACCGTCGCCGGATATCTGGCGATGGCCCGCGCGACCGCCGACCGGGCCCTCGCCCACGGCCTGCTCAAACCGGAGCTGGCCGAGGACCTCCTCGGGGTACTCGCGGACGGGACGAACGGAATCACCGGAGCCGACGGCACCGACGGCACCGACGGGAACGCCCGATGACCATCACTGTGCTGCGCACCGCCGACGAACTGCACGCACGCGCGCGTGCGGGCCGTCGCGCCGTCGTGATGACCATGGGCGCCCTGCACGAGGGCCACGCCACCCTGATCCGCACCGCGCGCGAGCTCGCGGGCCGCGAGGGCGAGGTCGTCGTCACCGTCTTCGTGAACCCCCTCCAGTTCGGCGCGGGCGAGGACCTCGACCGCTACCCGCGCACCCTGGACACCGACGTCAAGCTCGCCGAACAGTCCGGCGCCGACGTGGTGTTCGCCCCCTGGGTGGACGAGGTCTACCCCGGCGGCGAACCCCAGGTCCGCATCACCGCGGGCCCCATGGGCGAACGCCTGGAGGGCGCCGCCCGCCCCGGGCACTTCGACGGCATGCTCACCGTCGTCGCCAAGCTGCTGCACCTCACCCGCCCCGACCTGGCGCTCTACGGCCAGAAGGACGCCCAGCAGCTCGCCCTGATCCGCCGTATGGTCCGTGACCTGAACTTCGGCGTGGAGATCGTCGCCGTACCGACCGTCCGCGAGGCCGACGGCCTGGCCCTGTCCAGCCGCAACCGCTATCTGTCCGCCGAGGAGCGGCGTACGGCCCTCGCCCTCTCCAAGGCCCTGTTCGCGGGCCGGGACCGGCACGCCGCCCAGGAGGCCCTACGCGCGCGTGCCCGCGAAGTACCCGCCACGCGCGCGCGTGCCGAGGCCCTCAGCGCCATCGGCGAGTCCCGCGCGGCCGCCGACGCCCACGCCATGGCGAAAGCGGCGCCCGGCGGCCCGGCCGCCGTCCGCGCCGCCACCCGCCTCGTCCTCGACGAGGCCCTGCGCATGAAGCCGCCGCTGGAGCTGGACTACCTGGCCCTGGTGGACCCCTCCGACTTCACCGACATCCCCGACGACTTCACCGGCGAAGCCGTCCTCGCCGTCGCGGCCCGGGTGGGGACGACCCGGCTGATCGACAACATCCCGCTGACCTTCGGAGCCGCCTCGTGACCACCACAGGCATACGACTGCACGCGCCTGCCCCCGGTTGGTCCATCGCCGCCGATGTCGTGGTCGTCGGTTCGGGCGTCGCCGGCCTCACCGCCGCGCTGCGCTGCGAGGCCGCCGGCCTGAACACCGTCGTCGTCACCAAGGCCCGCCTCGACGACGGCTCCACCCGCTGGGCCCAGGGCGGCATCGCCGCCGCCCTCGGCGAGGGCGACACCCCCGAACAGCACCAGGACGACACCCTGGTCGCGGGCGCGGGCCTGTGCGACGAGGACGCCGTACGGCTGCTCGTCACCGAGGGACCCGACGCCGTACGCCGCCTGATCGAGACCGGCGCCCACTTCGACGAGTCCGAGGAAGGCGGCCTGGAGCTCACCCGCGAGGGCGGCCACCACCGCCGCCGCATCGCCCACGCGGGCGGCGACGCCACCGGCGCCGAGATCTCCCGGGCCCTCGTCGAGGCCGTACGCGCGCGTGGACTGCGCACGATCGAGAACGCGCTCGTCCTGGACCTCCTGACGGACGCCGAGGGCCGCACCGCCGGTGTAACCCTGCACGTCATGGGCGAGGGCCAGCACGACGGCGTGGGAGCCGTCCACGCCCCCACCGTCGTCCTCGCGACCGGCGGCATGGGCCAGGTCTTCTCCGCGACCACCAACCCGTCCGTGTCGACCGGCGACGGCGTGGCCCTCGCCCTGCGCGCGGGCGCCGAGGTCAGCGACCTGGAGTTCGTCCAGTTCCACCCCACCGTGCTGTTTCTGGGCCCGGACGCCGAGGGTCAGCAGCCCCTCGTCTCCGAGGCGGTACGCGGCGAGGGCGCCCACCTGGTCGACGCCGACGGCACGCGCTTCATGGTCGGACAGCACGAACTCGCCGAGCTCGCCCCCCGGGACATCGTCGCCAAGGGCATCATGCGCCGTATGCAGGAACAGGGCGCCGAGCACATGTACCTGGACGCCCGGCACTTCGGCGCCGACATGTGGCAGCACCGCTTCCCGACGATCCTCGCCGCCTGCCGCGCCAACGGCTTCGACCCGATCACCGAGCCCATCCCGGTCGCCCCGGCCGCCCACTACGCCTCCGGCGGCGTCCGCACCGACTCCCACGGCCGTACGACCGTGCCCGGCCTCTACGCCTGCGGCGAGGTCGCCTGCACCGGCGTCCACGGCGCCAACCGGCTCGCCTCGAACTCCCTCCTGGAGGGCCTGGTCTACGCCGAGCGCATCGTCACCGACATCGCCGCCGCCCACGCCGAAAGCGGCCTCCACGCGCGCGTGCCCCAGCCCGTCCCATACGCGGAGACCCCGGCGCACCCGCTGCTCGCCCCAGAGGTACGGTTCGCGATCCAGCGGACCATGACGGAGGGCGCCGGCGTGCTGCGCTCCGAGGCCTCCCTGGCGACCGCCGCCGCGGCCCTCGACCGGCTGCACGCCGACGCCCGGGACGCCCTCGCCGAGAACGGCAAGACGGCCGAGCCCGGCACCGACACCTGGGAGACCACCAACCTCCTGTGCGTGGCCCGCGTCCTGGTCGCCGCCGCCCGGCTCCGCGAGGAGACCCGCGGCTGCCACTGGCGCGAGGACCACGCCGAGCGCGACGACGCCGAGTGGCGCCGCCACATCGTCGTACGGCTGAATCCGGACCGGACCCTCGCCGTACACACCACGGATACCGCAGACTTCCCCCCTACCCGGCCGCACCAGCAGGAGCAGTGACAGACGTGAGCACCCCCGATCTTCCCCTCGTCCAGAGCGGCGGCTGCGGCGACGGCTGCGGCTGCGGCGCCGACGACGGTCTTACCGAGGACGAGTACCTGGAGTGCGGGCTCGACCCCGCGCTCGCCCAGCTCCTGGCCGACGCCGGGCTCGACCCAGTGGAGGTCGAGGACATCGCCAACGTCGCCATCCAGGAGGACCTCGACCACGGTGTGGACGTCACCACGGTCGCCACGATCCCCGAGGACGCCCGCGCCACCGCCGACTTCACCGCCCGGGAGGGCGGCGTCGTGGCGGGCCTGAGGATCGCCGAGGCGGTCCTCTCCGTGGCCTGCTCCGACGAGTTCGAGGTCGAGCGGCACGTCGACGACGGCGACCGGGTGGAGGCCGGGCAGGTGCTCCTCAGCGTCACCGGCGCCACCCGCGACCTCCTCACCGCCGAACGCAGTGCCCTCAACCTGCTGTGCCGCCTCTCCGGCATCGCGACCGCCACGCGCGCGTGGGCGGACACCCTGGAGGGCACGAAGGCGAAGGTCCGCGACACCAGGAAGACCACGCCGGGCCTGCGGTCCCTCGAAAAGTTCGCGGTCCGCTGCGGCGGCGGGGTCAACCACCGCATGTCGCTGTCCGACGCGGCCCTCGTCAAGGACAACCACGTCGTCGCCGCGGGCGGCGTCTCCCAGGCCTTCAAGGCCGTGCGCGAGATGTTCCCCGAGGTGCCCATCGAGGTCGAGGTCGACACCCTCCACCAGCTCCGCGAGGTCGTCGACGCGGGCGCCGACCTGATCCTCCTGGACAACTTCACACCGATCGAGTGCGAGGAGGCCGTGGCCGTCGTCGCCGGCCGGGCGGCCCTGGAGGCCTCGGGCCGCCTGACCCTCATCAACGCCAAGGCGTACGCGGACACGGGCGTCGACTACCTGGCGGTGGGAGCCCTCACCCACTCGTCTCCCATCCTGGACATCGGCCTCGACCTGCGCGCGGCCGAGTAGGGACGGGGACGGGACATGCTGCTGACGATCGACGTGGGCAACACCCACACCGTCCTCGGACTGTTCGACGGCGAGGACATCGTCGAACACTGGCGCATCTCCACGGACGCGCGCCGTACCGCCGACGAACTGGCGGTCCTGTTGCAGGGCCTCATGGGCATGCACCCGCTCCTCGGAGAGGAGTTGGGCGACGGCATCGACGGCATCGCGATCTGCGCCACCGTCCCGTCCGTTCTCCACGAGCTCCGCGAGGTGACCCGCCGCTACTACGGCGACGTTCCCGCCGTCCTCGTCGAGCCCGGCGTCAAGACGGGCGTGCCGATCCTCACCGACAACCCCAAGGAGGTCGGCGCCGACCGCATCATCAACGCGGTCGCCGCGGTCGAGTTGTACGGCGGTCCGGCCGTCGTCGTCGACTTCGGTACGGCGACGACGTTCGACGCGGTGAGCGCCCGCGGCGAGTACGTCGGCGGGGTCATCGCGCCCGGCATCGAGATCTCCGTCGAGGCGCTCGGCGTCAAGGGCGCCCAGCTCCGCAAGATCGAGGTCGCCCGGCCGCGCAGCGTCATCGGCAAGAACACGGTCGAGGCGATGCAGTCGGGGATCGTGTACGGGTTCGCCGGGCAGGTGGACGGGGTGGTGGGCCGGATGGTTCGCGAGCTGGCCGATGATCCCGAGGATGTGACGGTGATCGCGACGGGTGGCTTGGCGCCGATGGTTCTGGGCGAGTCCTCCGTCATCGACGAGCACGAGCCCTGGCTGACGCTGATCGGGCTGCGGCTGGTGTACGAGCGGAACGTGTCGCGTCTCTGAGGGGCGCCTGAGAGCTCGGGGGGTGCGGTTTCGTCGGCGGCTGCGGGTGGGTGGGGGCTGGTCGCTCCCCCACTCTCGGCTTCGCTCGAGCGGGGGGACCCCCATCGCGGCGGAGCCGCATATGTCACAGCCCCGCGCCCCTGAAAGACACGGCCCTGCGGGCCGAAAAGCATGGGGCGCAGCCCCTGCTTTTCAGGGGCGCGGGGTTGTATCGATTTGCGGCTCCGCCGCGTGGGCGCGAGCAACCACACACCACCCGCAGCCCCCAACGCACCCCCACCCCCTACGGCGATACGGCCCTTCAGCCGACCTCGTCCACATCCTTCGCGCTGAGCGCCAGCTCATTGGCCACAGTGAAGTACGGCTTCACCCGGGTCCCGCCCCGCTCGAAGTGCTCGAAAATCTGACCCGGCACAAGATCCGTCTTCCGCCGCTCCACCACATCCCCGCCGATCCGCCCGACGGGCACGCCCTCCGCCCCCTCCGTCGGCACCACGACCAGGTCCCACAGATCGTGCTCGACACTGCGCCGGTTCATGAGCTCCCCGTACGGAACGGTGAACCGCAGCCCCCGCTCACCCACCGCCCGTACAGGCACGGTGAAGTCGTAGGCAGAGTCGGTCCGTGAGACGGCCCGGACGACCGCGGCCTCCCCCAGCGGAGCGCCTCCGTACAGCGTCGCGCTCACCCTCGCCGCCCCGTCGCCCACCTCGATCGTGTCGATCTCGGCGTGCGCGGTCCGCAGCCAGGTGCGTAGCGCGAGGAACCCGTCCACGGTCGGATACGGGATCCACGCGGCGACGCCCCGCCGGTCGACGACCGGCGGCCTGCCCACCAGCGCGGCCTGTTCGACGAGCTGGACGGTGAGGCGGACGCGTTTGTTCGTGCCGCGCGGCGCGACGTAGCAGTCCCAACGGCCCTCGGCGAGGGTGTGTTCGCCGGGCCGGAGGGTGGCGTGGGCGTCCGGGGCCGGCTGTACGGGGACGCGGACCTCGCGTTTGGCGGGGTCGCGGCGGAGTCGGGCGATGAAGTCGAGGGAGCCGGTGGGCAGCCCGGCCGGGTCGAGCAGTACGGTGACGCCGCCGTCGGCGGTGGCGCGGGCGTGCGCGGTGGGTGTGGGAGCGCTCTCCGTGGGCACGGGAGCGGCCGGGGCGGGACGGGTGCGGCCGGCTCGGGTGAGTCTGCCGAGGAGGGTCGTGCCGTCCCATCTGCGGCGGCGTGACTTGGACAGTTGCTCGAAGAGGTCCTCGTAGCGGCGGGCGATGGCGGAGGGGGCGTATGTGTCGGCCTTCTTGATCGCCGCCGCGCCGAGCCGCTCGCGCAGGATGTCGTCGGCGACGATGCGCTTCAGTGCGTCGGCGTAGGCGTCGACGTCACCGTCCAGCGGTACGAGCAGGCCGTCCTCGCCGTCGCTGATGATCTCGCCGGGGCCGTGGGGGCAGTCGGTGGCGACGACCGGGACCCCGCAGTGCATGGCCTCGACGATCGTCATGCCGAAGGACTCCATGTCGGAGGAGACGGCCGCGACGGCGCCCTTGGCCCACTCGGTCTCGATCGGGGAGACCGCGCCCATGAGGAACGCCCGGTCGTGCAGCCCGAGCCGGTCGATCTGCTGCCGCAGGTTCTCCTTCTGCGGTCCGCGGCCGTAGATCCGCAGGGTCCAGCCGGGGTATTCGGCGGCCACCTTGGCGAACGCGTCGACCAGCCGGTCGTACCGCTTGATGGGGATGAGCCGGCCGGCCGCGACGATGACCCGGGAGCCCAGGGAGGACCGTTCGACGGCCGGAGCCTGTACACCGTTGGGGACGCACACGATGGTCGTGGTGACGTCGGGCAGTGCGGCGCGGTACTGGGCGGCGTCGGCCTCGGAGACGGTGACGTAGGCGTCGAGGCCGGCGATGGCGTTGTTCTGGTTGGTGCGCAGCGGTTCCCGGTACTGGTCGAGGCTGAGGTGCTCCTGACCGACGCGGAGGTAGCGACGGCGGCCGTCGCGGGCGAGGTAGCCGTTGAGGTCCGGGCGGGTGGCGATGACGACGTCGGCGTCGGTACGGGCGAGGAAGCCGCCGATGCGTTCGTCCTGCAGGGCGGTGTAGGCCATGTTCCCGGTGGCGCCGGTGTAGGGGAACATCGTGCCGGGCAGCTTGGTGAGCGGGTGGTCGCCCTCGTAGCCGGGGTTGTTCTCGCGCATCTCGATCAGCGAGGTCACGCGGACGCGCGGGTCGAAGGGGAGCGACGGTGCGTCCCGGAAGCAGTGGATGCTGACGACCTCGACGTCGTGCCGGTCGGCGAACGCGGCGGACAGGTTCGCCGTGGAACGGATGGTGCCGCCGATGCCGTAGGCGTTGTTGATCAGGAATGCGATCTTCACGTGTGTTTCCCCCTGGAGCCCGCCCGGGCATGGGCGGCATCGCGCTCGCGGCCCCGTCGTCCGGTCGGGGCTGTGCGCGGGCACGGCGATATGCGTGGCCGTAATTGCGAATGAATTGATGCAGCGGAAATCGACCGGCCGGGAAAGCACGGAATAGAGATACGCGCGCAGGCGCATCCCGCCAGGAAATCCCAGTCGGACGACGGAAAGCCTAAGTGACACGCATCACAAAACTTGTGAAGCGCGCCGTACAACCAAACAGCTACTCACCGACCAGGATCCCCCCTGGTCACAGCCCCACTCCCCCACTTCCCCGGACGGAACGCCGAGGGCAACAAAAAGTGAACCGAGAATATAGCTCTCACAAAGGAAAGCCAAAGAACAATATCAGCCACTCCCGCACCAGGAGTCGCCAAGAGGGGTCAAGAGAGGTCAAGAAGGCGTTCCAGAGGTCGGAATATCAGACTCCGTTTAGCGGCGGCCTTTCGAGTGACTCACGGCCGGAGCGGTGTGGTCTCCAGAACCTCCGCCGCCATCCGCCCCGCCGGTCCGGCCGTCTCCTCCGCGATACGGCGGAACGTCTCCTGGGCCTGGCGCGCGGGCCACTCCGTCGGCAGGTGCTGTACGGGGAGGCGGGGGTCGGTGCGGATGATGCGCAGCCATTCGGCGACCAGGCGCAGTCGGGTGGCGATGGGGTCGGCGGAGGCTAGGGGGTGGTGTGAAGGTCCCGTGCGGTGCCCGCGGTGTTCGGTGCGTGCCCTCGGCGTGCCGGACGAAGGCCCTTGATGGGGGTCCCCCCGCTCGAGCGAAGCCGAGAGTGGGGGAGCGTGCCGGGCGCCGGGGGTGCTGTGCGGGACCTTCACACCACCCCCTAGGGTCGCGGTGGTCCAGCGCTTGTCGAAGGCGACGTAGCGGGCGGCGAGGGCCTCCAGGTCCCAGCTCTCGCGGATCATCAGGCCGATGTCGGTGAACTCGTCGGCGCGCGCGTGGAACACCTTCACGTGGGCGTCGAGCCCCAGTTCCGAGACGATCTCCCGGACGTCCACCCGCCCCGGTGCGATCCACAGCCCGCTGTACAGCGCCCCGAACCCGGACCAGGTGAGCCGGGAGCGCAGATCGTGCCGTTGCCGCTGCCAGGACTCGGGGAGCGAGAAGCCGAGGAGGGTCCAGGTGCCGTCCCAGTCCTCGTTGACCGCGCCGATGCTCCAGATACGCCGGCCGCCGTCGCGCAGGATGTCGGACGCGTGCGGGGTGAGCCCGAAGTACATCTTCCGTCCCTCGCGCTGGCGCCGCAGCAGCCCCCGGTTCACCATCCGGGTCAGCGTCGACCGCACCGCCTGCTCCCCCGTGCCGACCCGCCCGAGCACATCGATGATGCTCCCCGAGTAGACCCCCAGGTCGCCCTCCCCCCGGTCCAGCACGTGGTTGCCGAAGAAGGAGAGCACGAGTGACTGCGGCCGCGGCTGCGGCGCGTCCACGGCGTCGACGTCCAGGATCTGGTCCTCCACAGCGGTAAGAGTACGTACGACGGGGCGCCCCGCGCCCCGTAAGGGGCCCGGGGCGGTGCCGATATGCGGCTCCGCCGCGATGGGGGTCCCCCCGCTCGAGCGAAGCCGAGAGTGGGGGAGCGACAAGCCCCCGCGCGCCCGTAGCCGACCGCCTTACAAGCCCACCCCTTCCTTGGTGGCAACCCCCTCCCGAAGGACCCCGTCCCCCAACGAGTCCCGATGCGTCTCCCGTACGAACCACACGGTCACCGCGGTGATCGCCGCACCTCCGCACACCAGCAGCGAGATCGGCGTACTGGACCCCCCGTTGGCAGCCACCAGGCTCCCGGCGATCATCGGCGAGAACCCCGCACCGATCAGCGTGGCGAGCTGATACCCCAGCGAGGCCCCGGTGTAGCGAACCTTCGTGCCGAACATCTCGGTGAGCAGCGCGCCCAGCGGCCCGTACATCACGGACTGGGCGATGCCGTGGCCCAGGACGACCGCGAGGATGAGCAGCCCGGGCGACTTGGAGTCGACCAGGGCGAGGACGGGGAAGGCGAGCGCGGCGGAGGCGAGGGCTCCGCCGAGGACGACGGGGCGGCGGCCGATGCGGTCGGAGAGGGCGGACGCGCAGGGCAGGACGACGAGGGCGACGGACGCGGAGACGGTGAGCGCGGTGAGGACCTGCGGCCGGGGGTAGCCGATGCCGGTGGCGTACGCGATGAGGTAACTGGTCAGCAGGGACTGCGCGGTGAAGGCGCCGATGCCGACGCAGGCGGCGAGGGCGAGGGCGCGCGGCCGGCGCAGTACGTCGACGAGCGGCATCCTTGCCTCGGCCCGGTCCCGCTTGACCTTGGCGAACAGGGGGCTCTCGACGACCTTCAGCCGGACGAACAGCCCGACGCCGAGCAGTACGACGCTGAGCAGGAACGGCACGCGCCAGCCCCACGCCGCGAACTCGTCCCTGGGCATGGCGACGACGAGGGTGACGACGACCGAGGAGAGCAGGGAGCCGAGCGGCGCTCCCATCTGCGTGAAGCTGGACCACAGTCCGCGCCGCTTCTCCCCGGCGTGCTCGACGACCATGAGCGTGGCGCCGCCCCACTCACCGCCGATGGCGATGCCCTGGAGCACGCGCAGGGTGATCAGCAGGACGGGCGCCCACACACCGATGGTGTCGTAGGTGGGCAGCAGCCCGATGAGAAAGCTGGCGCCACCCATCAGGCCCATGGTCAGCAACAGCATCGACTTCCGCCCGAGCCGGTCGCCGAAGTGACCGAAGATCACGCCGCCGAGGGGGCGGGCGACGTAACCGGCGGCGAAGGTTCCGAACGCTGCGATGGTGCCGACGGCCGGGTCGGCGCCCGGGAAGAAGAGTTCACCGAAGACGAGCGCGGCGACCGTGCCGTAGACGAGGAAGTCGTAGAACTCGACGGCCGTGCCGAGCAGCCCGGAGAGCGCTACACGACGCAACTGCCGTGTGCGCGCGGCCTGTTCGGCCTGCTCGGCGGGGTTGGGGAGTGCGGCCGGGGAGGGGGACGGGGGCATGCGGGTCTCCCTGGAGCGATGGGGGAACGAGGGAGTGACACCGCGAAGGTAGGCGTACCTCTATCCGCCGTCAAGATTCTGCACAACCTCGATTCCGGACGCCGGCCCGGACTCAGCCCGGCTCACCCCGGCTCGCCCCAACCCCGGCTCAGCCCGGCTCCAGGAACTCCAGCCGGTTCCCCACGGGATCCTCGGAGTAGAAACGTCGGCATCCCGGAAGCCCGTCGTCCCAGGTCACGGCCGCCCCACACCCGGCGAGCCGGGCGGCGTACGCCTCGATCCCCCGCACCCGCAGCCCCGGATGGGCCTTCTTCGCGGGCCGGAAGCCCTCCTCGATCCCGAGGTGCAGAACGGCCTCCCCCGCCCGGAACCAGCAACCGCCCCGCGCGGCGAGTGCCGGCGGCTTGGGGATCTCGACCATCCCGAGAACGTCCACGTAGTACGTCCGCAACCGCCCCTCCGACCCCGGCGGGGCGGCGAGCTGGGCGTGGTCGAGTGCGGCGATCACCGGTTCGCCCCCGGCTTGCGGGCGACGACGAAGATGCGGCGGAACGGGAACGGGGTGCCGTGGGTGGTGGGCGGGTAGGCCTCGCGCAGTGCGGCCCGGTAGTCGGCGACGAACGGGTCGGCGTCCGGGCCGAGTTCGGCGAGGACAGGGCGCAGACCGGTGCCCTTCACCCAGTCGAGGACCGGGTCCTCGCCCTGGAGGAGATGGATGTACGTCGTCTCCCAGGCGTCCACCTCGCAGCCGAGATCGGCGAGGGCGGCGAGGTAGGCGGCGGGTGTGTGGATCGCGTCGCCGTGGCGGAGGGTGCCGTCGAGGCGGTCCTTCCAGCGGTCGGAATGGGCGAGTTCGCGCATGAGGCGGTGGCTGGGCGAGTCGAAGTTGCCGGGGACCTGGAAGGCGAACGTTCCGCCGGCGGCCAGCGCGTCCACCCAGGCACCGAACCGGTCGACGTGCCCCGGGACCCACTGGAGGGTGGCGTTGCTGATGATCAGGTCGTACGGCTCCGAGGGCGCCCAGGTGCGGACGTCGGCCGGGGCGAAGTCGATCCGGCCGCCGCCCGGTGTGGGCCCCTCGTGATCCGCGTGGGCCTTGTCGAGCATCTCGGGCGAGTTGTCGTACCCGGTGATGTGCGCGCCGGGCCAGCGGTCGGCGAGCAGCCGGGTGACGTTGCCGGGGCCGCAGCCGAGGTCGGCGATCCGGGGGCGCTCCACGGGCGGGTCGGGCACGCGGGCGAGCAGGTCGACGAAGGCGCGGGCACGGTGGCCGGCGTGACGCAGGTACTGCTGGGGGTCCCAGGCGGGGCTGACGGACATGACTGACTCCCGCTCCTCATTTCTCGACAACTCCTCCGGTCTCAACAACTCCTCCGGATGCCCCCACTGTCGTAGCCACATACCTCGATGTCAAGAGACTTGATGTCAAGAGACTTCACATCGACACAACCACTACACTGATCGTCATGGAGGACGAGGTCGATCGGCTGGTCGCAGCGTGGCGCCGGGAGCGCCCCGACCTCGACGTGGAGCCGCTGGAAGTACTCAGCCGGGTGAGCAGGCTGGCCCGGCATCTGGACCGTGCGCGCAGGCTGGCGTTCGCCGAGCACCAGCTGGAGCCGTGGGAGTTCGACGTGCTGACGGCGCTGAGGCGCGCCGGGAACCCGTATCAGCTCTCCCCGGGGCAGTTGCTCACGCAGACGCTGGTGACCTCGGGCACGATGACGAACCGTATCGACCGGCTGGCGAAGAAGGGCCTGGTGGAGCGGTTGCCCGACCCGTCGGACCGGCGGGGCGTGCTCGTCCGGCTGACGGAGGAGGGCCGGGACCGGGCGGACCAGGCGCTCGCCGGGCTCCTCGACCAGGAACGGGCGATCCTGGGCGAGCTGTCCAGCGCGCAGCGAGGTGAACTCGCGGGCCTGCTACGCCAGTTGACCGCCCCGTTCGACAACATCCCCGGCTAGGTCGACGGGCCCGACCCCGGCGCGGCGCGCGAGCGCGACGGCGGCGAGGGTGGAGTGCACGCCGAGCTTCCCGAGGACGTTCTGCATATGCGTGCGGACGGTGTGGGGCGAGAGGAACAGGCGCTCGGCGACGGCCTTGCGCCCCAGCCCCGCGACCATGCACCGAAGCACTTCCCGCTCACGTGGAGTGAGGGACTCAACCAGCCGCTCACTCTCCGTGCGGTGCTTGCGGGCGGCCGTCAACTCCCGCAGTACGCCGGTGAGAAGCGCGGGCGGCAGATGCGTCTCGTCCCGCAGGACACCGCGGATCACGGTGAGCAGCCGCGACAGCGAACAGTCCTTGGCGACCCATCCCGAGGCACCGGCCTGGAGCGCGAGGGCGGCCCGGCGCGGATCGTCCTTCTCCGCGAGGACGACGATCCGTACGCTCGGCTGCCCCGAGCGCACGCCCGCGACGAGCGATATGCCGTCGACGAGCCCGTCGTCCCCGCCTTCCTGCCCCGGCACGGCGGCGACAGGCGCGGGTACGGGTACGGCGGCCGGACGCGCGCCGGGGGCGTGGCCCCCGAGGTCGGCGTCGACCAGCAGTACGTCGTACTTGCGGCCCTCCGCCGCCGCGCGTTCCAGGCAGCGCAGCGCGGCGGGGCCGCTGCCGGCCGCGGACACGTCGACGTCGGGCTCGGCGGCGAGGGCCGCGGCGAGCGACTCGGCGAAGATGCGGTGGTCGTCGACGACCAGGACTCGGATGCGTACCACTGATACCCCCACTGGTCGGGGGACGACCGGCGCGGGTACGCCGCCCGGAGCGCTCCCCGGTTTACACCTGGGACGGGGTTGCCGCAGCCGCACGGCCGCCGCCGTGCTGGATCTGCTACCCCCACTCCGGGCGCCGTACCCGACTGTCTCGCCCCCTGATCAGCACCGGCCCCCACCGGTGCTGTTCATCAGAGTACGGCCGGGGGGCGGGAGCGGAAGCCCATTTGCAGAACTGGTTGGCCGGCGCGTTTATGGTGTGCCTCATGTTTCGTATGGAGACAGAAGTCGACAGAGAACGAAGCCAATTGCTGCGTTCCCGACTCCGCGCCACAAACACGGCGGCCTCCCCCGTCCTCCGCGCCCTCCGCGGCACCCCCGACGAACGCGAACTCCCCCTCCACGTCTGGGCCTTGGACGAGTCGGGCGCGTTGGCGGGTGGCCTGGTAGGCCACACCTGGGCGACCTGGCTCCACGTGACGTACCTGTGGATCGACGAACCCCGCCGGGGCGCGGGACTGGGCTCCCGGCTGCTGTCGAAGGCCGAACACCTGGCCACCACGGAACGCGGCTGCCGCACCGCCCGCCTGGAAACCTGGGACTTCCAGGCCCCCGACTTCTACCGACGGCACGGCTACGAGGTGGTGTGCGTGATCCCGGACTATCCGCCGGGGATCACGGAGTACACGTTGACTAAGCGGTTGGGGTGAGGCGGGGAGCACCGAGACTCCCCGCGAGCCGACTACGGTGTACGCCCCAAATGCGTGACAAGGATGCGGATCACGTCGTCGTCGATGACGTACAGGACCCGGTATTGGCCGACGCGCAGGCGGCGGGTGCGGGGGCCGTAGGCGGTCGACCCCGCTGGCCGAGGATCATCGGCCAGCTTGTCGATGGTGTCCAGGAGCAAGGCGAGGCCGCTCGGGTCCTCCTCCAGGAATCGTGCTGCGGCGTTGAGGGCGTGCGGCTCAAAGGTGATCTCGTAGGTCACTGTGGTTCGAGCCCCAGTCGCTTACGAACCTCCGCCATGGGGATGCCGGGTTCAAGCGTCCCCTCCGCCTTGCGTCGCTCGTAGTCCGCGACCGCGAGGGCGTCTTCGAGATCCTCTATCACCTGCGGTGAGACGAGGAGCGCGGCCACGTGCCCGTGGTCGGTGAGGGCGATGGTCTCGCGGCCGTGAGCGGCGCGGCGGACGAGGTCACCGAGCTGGGAGCGGGCGGCGCTGATCGCGATCTCAGTCATGCGCCGATGATCCCACAGGGTTCACCTTGTAGGCCATTCATGCCACAAGATTCACCCTCCAGGGTGACTACCTTCGCGACGCAACGCTGTCTCCCAGCGGAACAAGGCGACGACGTCAGGGCAATCCCCGATGCCGCCGCCCCCTCAACCGTTCAGGAAACCCGCCGCGCCCCCGCCGAAGGCACCGCCACGAACACCCGCGGGGCCGTGAAGTCGGCGGCCGCGAAGGCCTCCTCGACCGCCTTGGTGACCGTGTCCGCGTCCGTCGCGTCGACCAGGACGATCGCTGAGCCGCCGAAGCCGCCGCCGGTCATGCGGGCGCCGATCGCGCCCGCGCTCAGGGCCGTGTCGACGACGAGGTCCAACTCCGGGCAGGAGATGCGGAAGTCGTCGCGGAGGGAGGCGTGGCCCTCGTTCAGGACGGGGCCGATGGCCCGGGTCTCGCCCGACTCCAGGAGCGCGACGACCTTCTCCACCCGGTGGTTCTCCGTCACGATGTGGCGGACCAGGCGGCGGACCTCCTCCTCGTCGCCGAGGCGGGCCAGGGCCGCGTCGAGGTCGTCGTAGGCGACGTCCCGCAGCGCGTCGACGCCCAGCAGCGCCGCGCCCTTCTCGCAGCCGGCGCGGCGCTTGCCGTACTCGCCCTCGCTGTGGGAGTGCTTGACCTGGGTGTCGACGACGAGGAGCTGCATGCCCTCGGCGGCCAGGTCGAAGGGGATCTGCTTCTGGGAGAGGTCCCGGGTGTCGAGGAACAGGGCGTGGCCCGCCTCGCAGCATGCCGACGCCGTCTGGTCCATGATGCCGGTGGGGGCGCCGACGTAGACGTTCTCCGCGCGCTGGCACAGGCGGGCCAGCTGCCAGCCCTTCAGGTCCAGCGCGAACAGGTCGTTCAGGGCCAGGGCCACGACGACTTCCAGCGCCGCCGACGAGGACAGGCCCGCGCCCGTCGGGACCGTGGAGGACACGTGCACGTCCGCACCCGTCACCGCGTGGCCGGCCTCGGCCAGGGCCCAGACGACGCCCGCCGGGTACGCCGTCCAGTTCCGGTCCGACTCGGGGGCCAGGGCGTCGAGCGTCAGCTCCACGACCCCGCCCTCGACGTCGGACGAGTGCAGGCGCAGTACGCCGTCCTCGCGGCGCGAGACCGCCGCGACCGTGGTGTGCGGGAGGGCGAAGGGCATGACGAAACCGTCGTTGTAGTCGGTGTGCTCGCCGATCAGGTTCACCCGGCCCGGCGCCGCCCACACTCCCTCCGGTGCCGCCCCGTACAGCTCCTCGAACCGCTGGGCGACAGCGACCTCTACGGCCTCGGCCTCGCTCATCCCTTTGTCCCTGACCTTTCGTACTTACCGAACTGGCTGCGCCAGCAAGTTACCTGGCCCAGCTACGTGGCCCAGTCGGCCCTGTTACTTGGCCTGCCGCTGCGCGAATTCCCACGCGTCGGCGACGATGCCCGCGAGATCCGCGCGGGACGGGTTCCAGCCGAGCCGCTCGCGGGCGGCCTGCGCGGACGCGACGAGCACCGCCGGGTCGCCGCCGCGGCGCGGGGCCACGACCTCCGGGATGGGGTGGCCCGTCACCTTGCGGACGGTTTCGATGACCTCGCGGACCGAGAAGCCGTTGCCGTTGCCGAGGTTGCAGATGAGGTGTTCGCCCGGCGTGGCCGCCTCGACCGCCAGCAGGTGGGCCTCCGCGAGGTCCGCGACGTGGATGTAGTCGCGGATGCAGGTGCCGTCCGGGGTCGGGTAGTCGTCACCGAACACCGAGATCGCGTCGCGCCTGCCCTGGGCGACCTGGAGGACCAGCGGGATCAGGTGCGACTCGGGGTCATGGCGCTCACCGCAGTCGCCGTACGCGCCTGCCACGTTGAAGTAGCGGAGAGAGACCGCTCCGAGGCCGTGAGCGGCCGCCTCACCGGTGATCATGTGGTCGACGGCGAGCTTCGAGGCGCCGTACGGGTTGGTCGGCTTCGTCGGGGCCGACTCCACGATGGGGGTCGTCTCCGGCTCGCCGTACGTCGCCGCCGTGGAGGAGAAGACGAGCTTGCGGACGCCCGCCTCGCGCATCGCGGCCAGCAGGGCCATTGTGCCGCCGACGTTGTTGTCCCAGTACTTCTCGGGCTTGACGACCGACTCGCCGACCTGCGAGAACGCGGCGAAGTGGAGCACGGCGTCGAAGGAGCCGTCCAGCCACTTGGCGGCGTCGCGGATGTCGCCCTCGATGAAGGACGCCCCGGCCGGCACGCCCTCGCGGAAGCCCGTCGAGAGGTTGTCGAGGACGACGACCTCGTGGCCCGCCTCCAGCAGATGCTGGGCGACCACGCTGCCGACGTAACCCGCACCACCCGTGACCAGGTACTTACCGCTCATGAACTCGCTACCTCTCGCAGTCGCTCGGCCGCGCGCTCCGGCGGCACGTCGTTGATGAACACGTTCATGCCGGACTCGGAACCCGCGAGGAACTTCAGCTTGCCGGAGGTTCGGCGGATGGTGAAAAGCTCGAGGTGGAGTGCGAAGTCCTCACGGACCACACCCTCGAACTCCTCCAGCGCGCCGAACGGGGCCTGGTGCCAGGCCGCGATGTACGGCGTCGGAGGCTCGCCCTCACCGAAGATCCGGTCGAAGCGCTTCAAGAGTTCCAGATAGACCTGGGGGAATTCTGTGCGCGCGTCCTCGTCGAGGGCCAGCAGGTCGGGCACGCGGCGCTTCGGGTAGAGGTGGATCTCGTACGGCCAGTGCGCCGCGAACGGCACGAAGGCGACCCAGTGCTCGGTCTCCAGGACCACCCGTTCGCCCGCCAGTTCGCTCTCCAGTACGGCGTCGAAGAGGTTCTCGCCGCCGGTGGCGTCCTTGTGGGCGGCGAGCGAACGCAGCATCAGGGCGGTACGGGGAGTGGTGAAGGGGTAGGCGTAGATCTGGCCGTGTGGGTGGCCGAGCGTCACGCCGATCTCGGCGCCGCGGTTCTCGAAGCAGAAGACCTGCTCGACGGAGGGGAGATGCGACAGCTCGGCCGTACGGTCCGTCCACGCCTCCAGCACCAGCCGCGCCTGCTCCTCGGTGAGGTCGGCGAAGGACGCGCTGTGGTCCGAGGTGAAGCAGACGACCTCGCAGCGGCCGGAGTCACCGGCCAGCGACGGGAAGCGGTTCTCGAACACGACGACGTCGTACGACGAGTCCGGGATCTCGCTGAGCCGGTCGCCCTCGGAGGGGCAGAGCGGGCACTCGTTCGCCGGCGGGTGGTAGGTGCGGCCCTGGCGGTGCGAGGCGATCGCCACCGAGTCGCCGAGGAGCGGGTCCCGGCGTACCTCCGAAGTGGTGACGGTGCGCTCCAGTGGCCGCTTGTCCACCGCGTCGCGCACGTTGTCGTCGCGCAGGTCGTAGTAGATCAGCTCACGACCGTCGGCCAGTCGGGTCGAGGTCTTCTTCACGCCGAGCTCCCCATCGTTACCGCATCAAGCGATCAAGCCAGCTTGTACCAAACAGAACCGAACACATCAAAGCACAAGCTCCCCCGCCCGTCACCACCACAATCAAACAAAGAACACCAAAGTGGAGTGAGCGCCGCATGCAGACCCCCACCTACACGGCCGCCGAGCTACGGCTCCCCACCGACTGGCTGGACTACACGATCCTGGCGATCTATTTCGTCGTCGTCCTCGGCATCGGTTTCGCCGCCCGGCGGTCGGTGAAGACGAGCCTCGACTTCTTCCTCTCCGGGCGCTCCCTGCCCGCCTGGGTGACGGGCCTCGCGTTCATCGCGGCCAACCTGGGCGCCACCGAGATCCTCGGGATGGCCGCCAACAGCGCGCAGTACGGCGTCTACACCACCCACTGGTACTGGATCGGCGCCATCCCGGCCATGGTCTTCCTCGGCCTGGTGATGATGCCGTTCTACTACGGCAGCAAGGTCCGGTCCGTGCCCGAGTTCCTGCTGTTGCGCTTCGACCGGGGCGCGCACCTGCTGAGCTCGATCCTGTTCGCCTTCGCCGCGATCCTCATCGCCGGGGTGAACCTGTACGCCCTCGCCATCGTCGTCGAGGCGCTGCTGGGCTGGCCGGAGTGGGTGTCGATCGTCGTCGCGGGGTTCTTCGTGCTGGCGTACATCACCCTCGGCGGTCTCTCCTCGGCGATCTACAACGAGGTGCTCCAGTTCTTCGTGATCCTCGCCGCGCTGATCCCGATCACGGTGCTCGGCCTGAAGAAGGTGGGCGGCTGGGACGGCCTGTCGGATTCGTTGACCGAGACCCGGGGCCCCGACTTCGTGACGGCCTGGGGCGGCACCGGCATCGGCAGCGACAACCCGCTCGGCGCGAACTGGCTGACGATCGTCCTGGGGCTGGGGTTCGTGCTCTCCTTCGGCTACTGGACGACGAACTTCGCGGAGGTGCAGCGCGCGCTGTCCGCCAGGAACCTCTCGGCCGCCCAGCGCACCCCGCTGATCGCCGCCTTCCCGAAGATCTTCATCGTCTTCCTGGTGATGATCCCCGGCCTGGTGGCGGCGGTCCTGGTCCCGAAGATCGGCACGGCCGGGTCCGACCTCCAGTACAACGACGCGATCCCGTACCTGATGGAGGCGCTGCTCCCGAACGGCGTCCTGGGCATCGCGGTGACGGGTCTCCTTGCCGCGTTCATGGCGGGCATGGCGGCGAACGTGTCGTCCTTCAACACGGTCTTCACCAACGACATCTGGGCGAGGTACGCGGTACGGGGCCGGGAGGACGCGTACTACGTGCGCTTCGGCCGCGTCATCACGGCGATCGGTGTCCTGGCCTCCATCGGCACGGCCTTCCTGGCGTCCTCCTTCTCGAACATCATGAGTTACCTCCAGACGCTGTTCTCCTTCTTCAATGTGCCGATGTTCGTCGTCTTCATCGTCGGCATGTTCTGGCGGCGCGCGTCGGTGAAGTCCGGCTTCTGGGGCCTGCTCGCGGGCACCACCGCCGCGATGATCAACTACTTCGTCCTCTACAAGCAGGACGTCATCGCCATCCCCTCCGACCAGGGCGCCAACTTCGTCTCCGCGATCGCGGGCTTCGTGGCGGGCGCGGTCGTGATGGTGGCGGTCTCGCTCTTCACCGCGCCGAAGCCGGAGGAGGACCTCCAGGGCCTGGTCTACGGCACCCGCTCCCCCGGCATGGAGGAGCCCCCCGCCGCGGGCGACGACGCCTGGTACCGCCGGCCGGCCCTGCTGGGCTGGGGCGCGGTCGTCCTGGCCGCGGCCTGCTACATCCCGTTCTCGTTCTGACCGCATCCTGACCACTGGAGGGTCCACCATGTCCGAGTACTCCGAGCGCGACGTCCAACGCGAAGTCACCGAACTGGAGGGCAAGTCCGCGACCGCGGCCCGCCTCTTCGACATCCGCCGCATCATCGGCGGCCTCTTCGTCGTCTACGGCATCATCATCACCCTCACCGGCATCACCGCCTCCGACGCCGAGATCGACAAGGCGGAGGGGGTGAACATCAACCTGTGGACGGGGCTTGGGATGCTGGCGCTGGGGGTGTTCTTCCTGGTGTGGCTGTGGTTGCGGCCGGTGGCTCCGCCGGTGGATGTGGAGCGGTTGGGGGAGGGGGACTCCGAGTGACGTCGTGTCAGGCTTCGTCGTCGAACAGGTCGGCCGCGTCGGTGACGTCGTAGGCCCGGTCCACCCAGACCTGAAGCAGGTCGGGGTCGGTGCAGCTACTCACCCGCAGCCGGACGGAGTCCGGTACCTCGATGTCGCGCCGGTCCAGGGTGCGCAGCACACTCGCGATCCGCTCCGCGATCCGTTCCTCCTCTCGCCCCTCCTCTCGCAGCGCCACCGCGACCGGGTTCTTGAAGAAGTAGTTCACCGGCATCATGAGCTCCTTCCAAACCTTCTTCGCCTGGGCGTCGACCAGGCCTGACTCGACCAGCTCCGCGTACACCATCGCGCTTTCGGGGTCCTCGGTCTTCAGGACCGTCGCGAGTGGTTCCAGTATCGCAGCGGCATCCGTGCCTTTACCATGCGTGATCGCCGAGAACACCGCGAGGGTGACGTCCCGCGCCACCTCCACCTCGTCCGCGATCACCGGTACGTTGTCCGGGCCCAGCACCAGTGGCCGTACCGTCATCGAGGGGCGGCTCCGCACCCCGAGACGAATGGGCTCCGCCGCCCAGCGGGCCGTGGCACTGCTCTGGGTGGTCACGATCAGCACCGGCTCGTAGCGGTACTTCGCGTACAGGTAGCTGAGGTAGTACGGCCAACTGCGGCGCTTGCGGTCGTCCCTCTCGCCCTGCGACTCGACGACCAGGAGATACGTCCCCTCGTCGGCCTCCGCCCGCAACAGCGTGTCCACGCGCCGCTCGACCGGCTCGATCTCCGTGAGGTCCACGTTCATGGCGGCGAACTCGTGCGGCTCGGGGAAGGGCACGTGCAACACACGCTCCAGGGCGCGGGTGAGCAGCGCGGGATCCTTCTGGAAGATCCTGTGCAGCGCCTCGTGCGACGAGGTGACCATCGGCTCTCCTTCCGATACGACGTCATCAACGAGCTACGCGGCCGAAAGTTCGCACCACACGTACTTGCCGCGATGACCGAACCGGGACGACGGCTGCCAGCCCCACACGGGGGTGTTGGCCCGCACCAGGGCCAGGCCCCGGCCCTCCTCCGCCTCGGTCAGCTCCGCCAACCGTCCGGTCGGCCGGGGCGGTTCGGGGTCGGTGTCCCATGCGCCGAGCCACAACGCGCCGTCCCTCCAGCGGACGCGCAGGGCGGCCGGACCCTTGGTGTGCAGTACGGCGTTGGCCATCAGCTCCGTCGCCAGCAGTTCGGCGGTGTCCAGGAGAGCGGTCAGGCCGTGCATCGTCAGGATCAGGCGGAGGGTGCGGCGGCTGATGGTGACGGCTCGGGGGTCGTTGGGGATGTGGAGGACGTACTCCCAGGGTTCGGTTGCGGTTCCGATTTCGGGCATGGGTGACTCCGTTCGGGGGTTGGGGAGTTGAGGGTGCGGGCGGTGGCATTGCCGCAGCCGTCGTGGCGTGACGGAGCGGTGCGCTTCCGGAGTCCCGGCGTTCCGCAGAGTGCGCGGTGCGTCACTGACGGTATTTCCTAACTTTAGGAAGATGCAACCCGCTGCCGTATTCTGACCCCCGAATGAGGTACGAACGCAGGGCAGTTGGGACGAGGAGGCTCCGGTGCCACCGAAGAGGCATCTCACGGCCCGCAGGGTGCGACTGGGCTCCGAACTGCGCAAACTGCGCGAGGCGACGGGCATGAAGGCACGGGAGGCAGCGGCGCTCCTCGGAGCCGACTCGGTCCAGATGAGCCAGATCGAGTCCGGAGTCGCGGGCGTGAGCGCCGCGCGCGTACGCCGGCTCGCCGCTCACTACGCCTGTACGGACGAAGGGTTGATCGAGGCCCTGGCAGCCATGGCGACCGACCGCACGCGGGGCTGGTGGGAGGAGTACCGAGGCGTACTGCCCCCGGTGAACCTGGACTTGGCCGAAGCTGAACACCATGCAGCGTTCCTGCGTGAGGTCGTCATCACGTATGTTCCCGGACTCCTCCAAACCCCGGACTACGCCCGAGCGGTCTTCGGGTACATGCGCCCAGAGCTCCCCGCCAGCGAGCTGACGCCCCGGGTGGAACACCGCATGAGGCGACGCACTGTCATCGAGGGGGACGCGCCCACCCCGTACGAGGCGATCGTCCACGAATCCGCCCTGCGCATCCGCGTGGCGGACCGTCACGTCTCCCGTGCTCAACTCCGGCAGATCCTGACCCAGACCGACCAGGGGCACGTCACCGTACGCGTCATCCCGATCGACCAGGACGGCTTCGGCGGTGCCGGAGCCTCGATGATGTACATGGGAGGTCCGGTCCGCCAGCTCGACACCGGACTCCGGGAAGGCGCCACCGGCACCGCGTTCATCGACGCCGACCCTCAACTGGGAACGCTTCGAACGCTTTTCCGTAAGGTGGAGGAAGCGACGCTGGACCCCGAAGCGTCCCGGGACTTCATCCACCGCTTGTCAAAGGAACTGTGAGGCGCGCCCCCATGACTCAGGCCGTGAACTGGCAGAAGTCCACCTTCTCCGGCGGCGCCGAAGGCAACGCCTGTGTCGAACTGGCCGCCATCCCTCCCCACCTGGTCGGCCTCCGCGAATCCGACACCCCCACCACCCTCCTCACCACCACCCCCACCCCCGTCACCCACCTCCTCCACCACATAAAGGGCGCACGCTGAGGCAAACCCCCGGCGCCAAGCGGGGGTTCGCCGGATGGTCGGCCTGGAGTGGGGGTTCCTACGGTGGGCGCATGCCTATGACCATCCCCCACACCGCCCGCCGGACAGCCGCGGTCGCCGCCCTCGCCCTCAGCCTGCTGGCCGGTCTCTCCCCCACCCACGCCCACGCCGAGCAGCCGGACGACGCACTGCAACGTGACGCCGATGCCCTGCGCGACGCCGGTGTCACCGGGGTGTCGGTGCGGCTGGACGGACCCCACGGCACCCGGACCGCCCTCAGCGGCGTAGGTGACCTCGACACCGGGGCGCCCGTACCCCACGACGAGTACATCCGTATCGGCAGCACGACGAAGGCGTACGTCGCGACCGTGATCCTTCAACTCGTCGATGAAGGGCGGCTATCCCTGGACGACCGCATCGAGCGGTGGCTACCGGGGTTGGTCCGGGGCAACGGCAACGACGGGCGGCGGGTCACCGTTCGCCAGATCCTCCAGCACACCAGCGGGTTGCCCGACTACATCGCGGATGTGGTGCCGGAGATGAGCGCGGCCGGATATCTCAAGCACCGCTCGACGAGGTACAGCTCACGGCAGCGCCTCGCGTTCGCCATGACGCATCCGCCGGTCTTCGAGCCGGGGAAGCGCTGGGAGTACTCCAACACGAACTACATCCTGGCTGGCATGGTGATCAAGGCCGTCGCCGGGCGGTCCTGGGACCAGGAGGTGGAGAGGCGGATCCTGCGCCCGCTGGGGCTCACACGCACGTTCAACCCGGGCGACGACCCACGCCTCCCCCGGCCCCACGCCCGTAACTACCAGCAGTTCGAGCAGGCCGGGCCGTTCACCGACACCACCCTCGCCTATCTCCCCTTCGACGGCGACGCCGACGGGGGAATCATCAGTACGGCCGCCGAGACCAACCGCTTCTTCTCCGCCCTCCTCGGTGGCAAGCTCCTCGCCCCGGCCCAGCTCGCCGAGATGCGGCGCACGGTGGCCGTACCCGACGCGCCCGAAGACGTGCCGGGCAGGCGTTACGGGCTGGGCATCTCGTGGACGCCACTGAGCTGCGGCGGCGGTTACTGGGGCCACAGCGGCAGCGGCCTCGGCTATCTGACATGGCCCGTGACCACGCCCGACGGCCGGACGTCCGTCACGGTCGCCGTCCACAGCCGACCCGCCGACGAGGACACCGCCGTACGCCACATCCGGGCCACCACGGGCCTGGTCGACCACGCCCTGTGCGACCAGGCCCAGCGGTAGCCATCACCGACACCGTCGCGAATCCCGCAGGCGCTCGGCAATTGGCAGATCAGTCTCACCGATACGCCGCAAATGGTGCGTATGGGTGAGACGAATCTGCCAATTGGCACCCTGCGACCCGGCTTCGCCGACAGCGACGTGACCATCGCCGTCGGGGCCGGTCTCCCCTACAGGTCCGGCGGCGGTGGGGAGTGCGGTACCGGGCCCGCGCGGTCCAGCAACCCCGTGCGGGCCGCGAGCGCCGCCGCCTCCAGGCGCGAACCCACGCCCAGCTTCATCAGCACCCGCTGGACGTGCGTACGTGCAGTCGAAGGCGCGATACCCATGCCCGCCGCGATCAGACGAGTGTCCTCGCCTTCCGCGACCCTCACCAACACCTCCACCTCCCTCGGGGTCAGCATCTGGAGCAAGCGCTGGCCCTCGTCGTCCGGTTGGGCCGCCGGGTTCAACAACTCGCTGAACGCGCTCTGCAGGAGTTGGGGGGCCACTGCGGCCTCACCCGCTCGGGCTTTCATGATGGCTCGCTCTACACCCTCGATGCGTTCGTCGTGGCGTACGTAACCCGAGGCGCCCGCCGCGAAGGCCGCCGCGATGCCTCGAGGGTTCGGGACCGGGCCCAGGACCAGGACCGCCACCTGGGGGCGCTCCCGCTTGATCTTGATCACCGGGTCGAAGATGCCCGGCTCGGCGGGTGTCGCCGTGCCGATGAGGCACACCTCGGGTGCCCTGGCGATCACCAGCTCCGCCACACCCGCGGCCGGCGCCGCCGCGGCCAGCACCCGGTGTCCGCGCAGTTTCAGCGCCGAGGCCAACGCCTCGGCGAGCAGTCGGTGGTCGTCGACCACCATGAGCCGCACTCCCATCGAGCCACCCACCCCCCAGTCCCCCCAATGGTCGCCAACTATGGCTGCCCACTGGTCCCCACGGACAGAAGCCCCCCGGCTCCCCCGTCTGCTCCCCGGTTCTTCATGACCCCGGAAGCTACACGCTTGTTCGACGTTACGCTCCCCCTATCGGAGAGAAGTGCCCCGGATTATCGAAATCCCTCCCATTCGAGCGTGATGAGGGATATGTACACGGCCCCGCCCCTGAGCAGGGACGGGACCGCGAGGAGAGACGGAAGGAGAGCCGGGGGCGCGTGGGGTTACTTCGCCCCGAACCCGAGCGCCGTGTACTCCTTCTCGTCCTTGGAATACGGCTCGCTGACGAGGTCCTTGCCGAGGAAGAACCGCCCGTTGGTGTAGAGCAGTTCACCCAGGGTCGGCGTCATGGCGCTGATCGCGCGCAGGACCGACTCGGAGGCCGGGGTCTCCAGAAGGACGGTCTGCTTGAGCGTCTTGCCGTCGACGGAGATGACCTGGGCACCCTTGTCGTACGGGCCGTCCTTGAAGGCGATGAGGTTCGGCCCGTCCATGCGGATCGGGAACAGCTCGAAGTCGTCGCCCGCGTCCACCCGGTCGCCGGTCGACTTACCGGTGGCCAGCGAGAAGGAGACGATCTCGTTGGTCCGGCTGAATCCGGTGCCGTCGTGGTTCTCGGTCGGCATGTACACCTTGTCGTTGCCGACATAGATGCCCCGGCAGGCCCAGACGCCGCGAACCGGGCAGTCGTAGCTGTACTTCTTGTCCGGGATCGAGATCTTCGCGCGCAGCTTGCCGTTCTCGTCCAGGGAGAAGATGTCGCTGGTGCCGGTCAGCGGGACGTCGTTGCCGGTCACCACGCCGAAGACCACCGGCTGGGTGGAGATGATCTTGGCGCGGTCGATGCCGGAGGGCAGCTTGTACGTCCACTTCACACTGCCCGTCTTCGGGTCGAGCAGCTGGATCTCGAAGGTCTCCTCGCCGTAGTCGCCGCACTTGCGGACCGCGACGAGCTGGGCGCCACCGGCGTAGCCCTCGTCCGTGCACTCGCCGGCCTTCGGCTGCCACAGCACCTTGCCGCTGTTGACGTCGAAGGCGGCGCCGCCGGAGTAGCCGCCGGCCGCGGCGACCGTCGTACCGGAGATGGTGACCTCGCCGAACGGCACCTTGCTGCCGCTGAGTTCGGCGCTCTGCGCCCACACCTGCTTGCCGGTCTCGACGTTGAACGCGATGACCTGGGTGCACGGCGGACGCTCGTCCTTGACGCGCTTGGCCTCCTCCGTCACCACGATCGCGATCTTCTCCGTGGTGATCTCACGGGAGCCCGCGCAGGTCTGACCGGGCAGGTCCAGCGTCCACTTGGCCTTGCCGGTGTCCGGCTCGTAGCCGACGATCTTGTTGAGGGCGGACTTGGCGTACGTCGTGTCCGTGAGCCAGGAGCCCTTGACGCTGTCGATGTCGTCCTTGTTCGCGACCTCGTGCGCGGGCACCTGGAAGAGGATCTTCGCGGCGGTGCTGGACGGCACCTTCTCCTGCGCCTCGGCCGGCACCTCGACACCGCCGGAGGAGGAGCCGCCGCCGGACGACGTGCCGCCGTCACCGTTCTTGGCGTCGTCCTCGCCGCCGGTCGTCCCCTCCGAACTGGCGGTGTCCTTCTTGGTGTCGTCGTCGCCCTTGGAGGAGGCGAGGTACACGCCGCCGCCGACGATGAGCGCGATGGCCGCGACCGCCGCGGTGATGATGATCGCCGTGGAGTTGACCTTCTTCTTGCCGCCGGGACCGCCTGGGGCGCCCGCGACCTGCGGCTGCATCGGCACGGTCGGCGGGGCGTAGCCGTACGGCTGCTGCTGGCCGGGTTGGCCGTAGGGGCCGGGCTGACCAGGCTGGCCGGGCTGGCCGGGCTGACCAGGCTGGCCGGGCTGGCCCGGGTAGCCGTAGCCGGGCTGCGGCGGAGGCGTCTGGGGGTAGCCGTAGCCGGGGCCCTGCGCGGGCGGGGGCGTCTGCGGCGGCTGGCCCTGGGCCGGGGGCGTCTGCGGGTAGCCGTAGCCGGCCGGGGCGGCGGGCGGGCCCTGCGGCGGGGGCGTCGGGGCGCCGTAACCGCCGGCCGGCGGAGGCGTGGGCGCGCCGAAACCGCCCTGTGGCGGGGTGTCCTGCGGCGGCTGGTTCGGAGGCGGGCCCGGCGGCTGGTTCGGCGGGGGCGGCGGCTGGGTCATGACGTGGATACCTCAGAGCGGATCTTGGAGGACAGGTGATGGACGGGTGATGGACGAATGCGGATGTCACCTACGGGCGCCAGGGCACCCCGCGGCGGTCACGCGCGTCAGTTGCCGTAGGCCAGCATCAACTTCTCCTTCGACTCGTCATTGCCCGTCAGCTGGGTGGTGGAGAGGTAGAAGCGCCCGCCCACGTAGTCGAGGGCCTTCGAGTAGAAGTCGCTCTCGATCTCCGCGGCGCTCGCCGGCATCTGCAGGAGCTTCGTCGCCTGGTGGTTCTTGCCGATGACCGGGATGGACACGATCTGGCCGCCCGCGTCGTACGACGGCTCCACGTACGCGATCAGCTTCGAACCGTCGACCTTGACGGGCGCCATCGCCACGTCGGCGGGGGACTTGACCCGCCACTTCTCCTTGCCGGTGGCGAGGTTGACCGCGACGATCTCGTTCGAGCCGTTCTTCGCCTCGGTGGGCAGGTAGAGGGTGTTCGCGTCGACCGCGACGCCCGCGCAGTTCTGCAGATCGCCGGAGAAGAGCCTGCCCTCGCAGTCGGGCGCGAACGAGTCGTCGACGTCGAGTTCCGAGCGGGTGGAGCCGTCGGCCTTGAGGGTGGAGACTTTCCACTTGTTCTCGTCCTCGTTGGTGAGGTAGAGGACGAGCGGGTTCACGGAGTAGGCGCTCTCGACCCGCCAGCCCTTGGAGATCTTCCGCGTCCACTTGGGCTTGCCGGTCTTCGGGTCGAGCTCCTGCACCTCGTCGTGCGCGTTGTCGTTGCCCGCCGCGCAGGAGGAGACGGAGATCAGGCGCGCGCCGCCGGTGAACCCGTCCGGGAAGCAGGACTGGCCGTAGTCCTTCTTGTCCCACAGCTTCTTGCCGGTGGTGACGTCGTACGCGGTCCCGGACTGCGAGCGCCCCGCCATCAGCGTGTTCCCGGCGATGGACAGCCCGATGCTGCTCGTGCCGTCGAACAGGCCGCCCTCCCCCAGCTCCGCGATCCAGCCCTTCTCCCCGGTGTTCAGGTCGATCTGCTGAAGCTGGTTGCAACTGGCGTTGCGCGACGTGCCGTTCCGCGAGGCGACGACGACATGACCGTCGGAGGTGGCCTTCGAGGTGACCGCGCAGATATTCCCCTCGAACTCGATCGCGTCCCAGGCCGGGTCGCCGTCGCCGACGTTGAACCCGAAGAGCTGCTTGTACGCCGCCTTCACCGCGACCTTGTCGGTGACCCACAGCCCGGGGGCCTCCGCACCCGAACCAGGCGCGTCGGGCGCGCTCTTGTACCAGAGCACCTTCGCCTCGCCCGCCTTGCGGTCCGCGTTGAGCTCGGTGACGTCGATGTCCTCGCCGCCGTCACCGCTGCCGTCACCGGGGTTGACGGGCGCGGACGGCGACGAGGAGGGCTTGTTGTCCGCGCTCGGGCTCGCGCTCTCCTTGGCGACCGGCTTCTTCTCACCACCGTCGTCACCGAGGCTCGCCACCGCGAACACCGTGCCGCCGACCACGAGCAGCGCGGCCACCGCGGCGCCGATGACCATCGCGGGCTTCCCCTTGAAGGGGTTCTTGGAGCCACCGCCCGACGGCGGCGGGGTGGGCGCGCCCGCGTACTGCGGCTGCGGCTGCGGGTACCCGTAACCGGCCTGCGGCGGCGGGGTGTAGGGGCCGGGCTGCTGGGGCGGGGTGTACGGGCCGGGCTGGGCGTACGGGCCGGGCTGCTGCGGATACCCGTAGCCGGGGCTCGGCACGGGCGGCCCCTGCGGTGGGGGCGTCTGCGGATAGCCGTACGGTTGCTGCGGCGGCTGGTCGGGTGGCTGAGTCATCAGCGCGTTTCCCCCTGTTCGCTGCTTTCGAGCCACCCGTGGTCACGCGTGGAATCGCTTCTCAGACGGCCTTTCTACCACTGCGAACCTGCCACACACGGCCCCGGTCGCTCCCCTGTTCCCAAGGGAGAACCGCCCCGTGATGCCCTCGTTACGCTCCTTCACGCCCCCTTCACGGGACGTACGCCCCATGTCCTATACGGCTTTTGAGGGGGTAGAGGTCATAGGGCGCCTGGTAGCCGCCGGCTGAGATAGGGGCGCGGGGCTGTGTCAATTTGCGGCTCCGCCGCGGGGCGCGATCAGCCACACACCACCCGCACCCGGCATCGCACAACAGCCCCAACGGCGAGAAGCCACACCGGGCTTCAGCTACGCGTCATCCGCCAATTCCAGCCACTGCATCTCCAGCTCCTCCCGCTGCCCCGCCAACGCCCTCAACTCCGCGTCCAGTTCCCCCACCTTCGCGAAGTCCGTCGCGTTCGCGGCGATCTGATCGTGCAGCTTGGCCTCCTTCTCGGAGATCTTGTCCAACTGCCGCTCGATCTTCTGCAGTTCCTTCTTCGCGGCGCGCACATCCGCCGCACTCTTCTGCGAGACGTCGGCAACAGCCTTCGCGGCAACCGGCGAAGCCGAAGCCGCCGCCTCCTCCATCGCGTGCCGTCGCTCGATGTACTCGTCGATCCCTCGCGGCAGCATCCGCAGCGCACCGTCGCCCAGCAGCGCGAACACCCTGTCCGTCGTCCGCTCGACGAAGAACCGGTCGTGGGAGATGACGACCATCGACCCGGGCCACCCGTCGAGCAGGTCCTCCAACTGCGTGAGGGTCTCGATGTCGAGGTCGTTGGTCGGCTCGTCGAGGAAGAGGACGTTCGGCTCGTCCATCAGCAGCCGCAGGAGTTGCAGTCGGCGACGCTCACCACCGGACAGATCGCCCACCGGCGTCCACTGCTTCTCCTTGCTGAACCCGAAGGTCTCGCAGAGCTGCCCGGCGGTCATCTCGCGCCCCTTGCCGAGGTCGACGCGGTCGCGGACCTGCTGTACGGCCTGGAGCACCCGCCAGTCGGGGTCGAGCTCGGCGACCTCCTGGGACAGGTACGCGAGCTTGACGGTCTTGCCGGTGACGACGCGCCCGGCGACCGGCTGCCGCTCCCCGTCGCTGAGCGCGGCGTCGGCCATGGCACGCAGGAGCGAGGTCTTGCCCGCGCCGTTGACGCCGACGAGGCCGATCCGGTCCCCGGGCCCGAGCTGCCACGTCAGATGCTTCAGCAGCACCTTCGGCCCGGCCTGGACGGTGACGTTCTCCAGGTCGAAGACGGTCTTGCCCAGCCGGGACGACGCGAACTTCATCAGCTCGCTCTTGTCGCGCGGCGGCGGTACGTCCTTGATCAGCTCGTTCGCGGCCTCGACGCGGAATCGCGGCTTCGACGTCCGCGCGGGCGCCCCGCGCCGCAGCCAGGCCAGTTCCTTGCGGACGAGGTTCTGCCGCTTGGTCTCCTCGGTGGCGGCGATCCGCTCCCGCTCGGCACGCGCGAAGACGTAATCCGAGTAGCCGCCCTCGTACTCGTAGACCGTGCCCTTCTGTACGTCCCACATCCGGGTGCAGACCTGGTCGAGGAACCAGCGGTCGTGGGTGACGCACACGAGCGCGGACCGGCGCTCGCGCAGGTGGTCGGCGAGCCAGGAGATGCCCTCGACATCCAGGTGGTTGGTGGGCTCGTCGAGGACGATCAGGTCCTGCTCCTCGATGAGCAGCTTGGCGAGCGCGATACGCCGCCGCTCGCCGCCGGAGAGCGGACCGATGACGGTGTCGAGCCCCTGCGGGAAGCCGGGCATGTCGAGCCCGCCGAACAGCCCGGTCAGTACGTCCCGGATCTTGGCGTTGCCCGCCCACTCGTGGTCCGCCATGTCCCGGATGACCTCGTGCCGGACGGTGGCGGCCGGGTCCAGGGAGTCGTGCTGGGTGAGAACGCCGATGTGGAGGCCGCCGGAGTGGGTGACCCGCCCTGTGTCGGCCTCCTCCAGCTTGGCGAGCATGCGGATGAGGGTGGTCTTGCCGTCCCCGTTCCGTCCCACGACGCCGATGCGGTCCCCTTCGGAGACGCCGAGGGAGACTCCGTCGAGCAGGGCGCGGGTGCCGTAGACCTTGCTGACGTTCTCGACATTGACCAGGTTGACGGCCATTACTCTCCTGCCACGGGGACGATCGACCTTCCAGAGTAGTCGGCGGGGCGGGACGCCGTGACGGGGCGCTTGGCTCGGCCTTGTGCGGCGGCGCGCAGCCGGCGGCCGCGCCGGGTGAGCCCCCAGGGCTTGAGCACCGAGATCACGGTCATGAAGACGTACGCGGTCAGGGAGACGATCGGCCCGAACAGCACCTCGCCGGCGTCGGGCAGTGTCCCGCCGGCGGCGACAGCGTCGACCGCCTCGTTTACGCCCGGCCGCAGGGCGAAGACGGTGGCGGTGAGCGTGGCCAGGGTGAGCCAGAACTTGGTGTACACCCAGCGGTGCCGTGCCAGCCCCCATTGCGTCCCCAGGGACAGCACCAGCCCGCTCAGGAACGTCAGGAACCCGACGGGGATCAGCAGCCAGTCCGCGAACAGTTTCATGGCCCGGACGGATGCCTCCACGGTCACCGCGGCGCCGGTGGTGCTCGCGGTGATCCCGAGTGCGAGCAGGCCGAGCGTGAGCCCGAGCCAGGACGCGGAGGCGGCGACGTGGAGGACGAGGAAGGCCCGGCGTACGGGTCGGCTTGTCTTCATGCGCACCACCGTGCCGGGCCGCTGCCGCGGGGTCGTCTGCCGGCGGGAGTATCCGCGGGTACCGGGTTCGGCGTACGGGGGCGCCGTGCCAGTACTCAGGGCGCCTGATAACTCGGGAGGACGGGTGGAGTGGCGGCTGCGGGTGAGTGGGGGCTGGTCGCGCCCACGCGGCGGAGCCGCATATGTCACAGCCCCGCGCCCCTAGAGGACTGGGGGCGCCCCGGCTTTTCAGGGGCGCGGGGAACTGCGCGAGCAACCCACCGCAACCCGCAGCCGCCACTCCACCCGCACCCCCACCCCACTAGACGAATGAGTCCGATGTGATCAGTGGTCGTACGCGATCAGGGATCGGGTGACCGGTGCTCCGGT
>NZ_VTHJ01000055.1 GCF_008386495.1 Streptomyces tailanensis
CCCTGAAAGACACGGCCCTGCGGGCCGAAAAGCATGGGGCGCAGCCCCTGCTTTTCAGGGGCGCGGGGCTGTGACATATGCGGCTCCGCCGCGTGGGCGCGAGCAACCACGAACCACCCGCACCCGCCAACGCACCCCCGCCCCCCGAGCTCTCCCGCGAAACCCGGCCGACCGCTAACGCCGGGGTTCCGGGAGGAGGCGGGGCTCAACTCTCTCCTCGGTCGCGCCGGCAGGCGTCCGGCGGACTATGTACGCGGCCTTGCCCGGGAGTTCCGTGACGGCCTCGGCCAGGTGGGTGCCTCGGTAGACGAGGCCGACGCCGTCGTCGGTGCAGTGGGTTTCGGGGAGTGTGCCGGTGGCAACGAGGTCGTGGACCAGGGGACGGCGGCCCGCGTCGGAGTCGTAGTGGACGCCGTTGCCGTAGGGGAGGTAGCCCAATGAGTCGGTCACCGGGCGGAGTTGGGGGCCGAAGGAGTCCGTCGTGCCGCCCTGGAACCAGCAGATGGAGCCCGCGCTGACGCCGCTGAGTACGACCCCGGACTGCCAGGCGCGCCGGAATATCGCGTCTAGGCCATGGACGCGCCAGACGGCGAGCAGGTTGGCCACCGAGCCGCCCATGACCCAGACGACGTCCTGTTCGAGGACGGCCGCCTCGATGTCCTCGATGTTGGGCATCGGGAAGAACGCGAGCGGGGTCAGGTCGAATCCCGCCACCCGCGCGGCCTCGCTCATGCGGGCTGTCATGTGCTCGGAGTCGCCGACGGCCGTACCGACGTACATGACCTTCGGGCGGCGCCCGTCGACCCCCGACAGTTCCACCGCGTGATGCACCAGCGAGTGAAAGGTCACCCGGGTGCGGTCCCCCAGGCGGTGGCCGCCCGAGGTGGCGACGATGGTGGGCTCGGAGGCAGTCATGGCCGGGAGGTTAGCAAGGGACTCAGCCCCGCCCACCCGGCAGTTCTCGCCTCAGCTCCGCGAACGCCTCGTGGAAGTCCGGGAACGTCTTCCGTACGCATCCGGGGTCGTCGAACGTGATGCCCGGCACCCGAAGCCCCGTCACGGCGAAGGACATCACGATGCGGTGGTCGCCGTATGTCTTGATGTCCGTGCCGGGGGTCAGCGGCGCACCGGGCCTGATCTCGATCCAGTCGGGGCCCGTGGCGACCTCCACGCCCAGCCGTCGGAGGTTCTCCGCACAGGCCTCCAGGCGGTCGCACTCCTTGACCCGGGTGTTGGCGACGTCCTCGATGCGGACCGGGCCGGAGGCGAAGGGGGCGATCGCGGCGAGGGTCGGCATGGTGTCGGAGATGTCGCGCATGTTGACGGTGAGGCCGCGCAGTTCGCCGGTACCGGTGAGGGTCGTGCGGTCCTCCCCCACCTCGACCCTCGCGCCCATCCGCCGCAGGACGTCCACGAAACGCAGGTCGCCCTGGAGCGCGCCGGTGCCGAGGCCGGGGACGGTGACCTCGCCGCCGGTCAGCGCGGCCGCGGCGAAGAAGTAGCTCGACGTGGAGGCGTCCGGCTCGATGGCGTACGTCGTCGCGCGGTAGCCGCCGGGGGCTACGACGTAGGTGCGGCCCTCCCGTCGTACATCCGCGCCGAACGCCCGCATCATCGCCGTGGTGATCTCGACGTACGGCTCCGAGACCAGGTCGGTCACCGTGATGCGCAGGCCCTCACGGGTGAGCGGGCCGAGGAGGAGCAGGGCGGTGAGGTACTGGGAGGACTGGCCGGCGTCGAGGGTGACGTCGCCGCCGGTGACGCCGTTCGCCGCGATCCGCAGGGGGTGGTGGCCCTCGGCCTCCTCGTGGGTGAGGTCGACGCCGAGGTCGCGCAGGGCCCGGGTCAGCGGGGCGAGGGGGCGGCGGCGCATCTGGGGGGAGGCGTCGAAGCGGTAGGTGCCGTGGCCGGCGGCGGCCAGGGTCGGCAGGAAGCGGGCGGTGGTGGCACCGTCCCGGCAGTAGACGTCCGCCTCGGTGACCGCCGGGCCCTGCGGGCGGCCGTCGACCTGCCACGCGTCCGGGGTACGGCCCACCCGGTACCCGAGCCGCACCAGACCCTCGGCGAAGCCCTCGGTGTCGTCGGACCTCAGGGGGCGTACGAGGGTGGTGACACCGTCGGCGGCCGCCGCGAGGAAGAGGGCGCGGGCGGTGATGGATTTGGAACCGGGGATGTTGACGAGGGGCATGCGGTCATGCTGACGCGGGGGCCGGTCTTTTGCTGGAACGTCCGGCAAGTGGACCCCCGTCCGGGTGAAGCCCGCCTTCCAGTTCGGGGGGTTCGGTTGTTTCGCGGGTGCGGGTGGGTGGGGGCTTGTCGCGCCCACGCGGCGGAGCCGCACATCGACACAGCCCCGCGCCCCTGAAAGACACGGCCCTGCGGGCCGAAAAGCACGGGGCGCAGCCCCTGCCTTTTCAGGGGCGCGGGGAACTGCGCGACAAGCCCACCACAATCCGCACCCGCCAACGCACCCCTGCCCCCCGAGCTCTCCCGCGCACCGTCACTCTCACCCGTACCGACTTCCGGGATTCCGCCGATTCCCGGGAACCCAGCCCCGGCCCGCCCCGTCCAAACGCCATGCTGTCGGGTGAGTCTCCGCAGAGCGGACCGTCGGCTTCGCTGCTGGCTGCGATCGCTGACCAACCCTCTCCGCCGCCTGCGGCCGGCAGCACGCCGTCACCGGCGCGCCCCCCTCCGACAGCGCCGGTGGCGGCCCCTTGTCGTCGGCTTTGGCTGGGCTAGTGTGCGTCTCCTCAGCGGTTCATCTCCGGTTCATTTCCGGAAGGAGCGACGTGCCCTCCAGACGTACCGTTCTCGCCGCCACGGCAGGCGTCACCGCCGCCCTGGGCATCAGCACCAACGCACATGCCGACAGAGTCGACGACAAGGCGCTCCGCTCCCTCGTCTCCCGTATGACCCTCGAAGAGAAGGTCGGGCAGCTCTTCGTGATGCGGGTCTACGGGCACTCGGCTACCGCGCCGGACCAGGCCGACATCGATGCCAACCTCAAGGAGATCGGTGTCCGTACGGCCGCCGAGTTGCTCGCGAAGTACCGGGTCGGCGGGATCATTTACTTCTCCTGGGCGCACAACACCCGTGACCCGCACCAGATCGCCGGGCTGTCGAACGGGATCCAGCGCGCCTCACTCGGCCTTCCCCGTGGTCTGCCCGTCCTGATCTCCACCGACCAGGAGCACGGGATCGTGGCCAGGATCGGCAAGCCCGCCACGCTGCTGCCGGGGGCGATGGCCCTCGGCGCAGGAGAAAAAGGGCGCGAAGCGCTTCGTCAGAAGGGTGGTGGTGGGAGACGGGCGGGCGGTTCGCACGAAGACGCCCGTGAGGCCGGGCGGATCGGTGGGGCCGAGTTGCGGGCGCTCGGGGTCCGGCAGGACTACGCGCCGGTCGCCGACGTGAACGTCAATCCGGCCAACCCGGTCATCGGCGTACGGTCGTTCGGGGCCGATCCGCAGGCGGTCTCAGGGCTCGTCGCCGCGCAGGTGAAGGGGTATCAGGGGGCCGGGGTCGCGGCGACCGCCAAGCACTTCCCGGGGCACGGGGATACCGCCGTCGACAGTCACTACGGTTTCCCCGTCATCGAGCACACGAGGAAACAGTGGACGGCCCTCGACGCGCCGCCGTTCCGGGCCGCGATCCGCGCCGGGATCGACTCGATCATGACCGCGCACATCATGGTCCCCGCCCTGGACCCCTCCGGCGACCCGGCCACCCTCTCCCGCCCCATCCTCACCGGCATACTGCGCGAGGAACTCGGCTACGACGGCGTCGTCGTCACCGACTCGCTCGCCATGCAGGGCGTACGCGAGAAGTACGGCGACGACCGGGTTCCCGTGCTGGCACTCAAGGCCGGTGTCGATCAACTCCTCAACCCGCCCTCCCTGGACCTGGCGTGGAACGCGGTGTTCAACGCCGTACGCGGCGGTGAGTTGACCGAGGCCCGCCTCGACGAGTCGATCCTCCGGATCCTGCGGCTCAAGGCGAGGCTGGGGCTGTTCCGGCAGCCGTACGTCAGTGACGCGGGCGTCGACCGGGTGGTGGGGATCGCGCGGCATCTCGACGCCGCCGACCGGATCGCCGAGCGGACCACGACACTCCTGGTCAACGAGGGGGCGCTGCTGCCTTTGTCCCGTCGTACACACGTGAACGTGCTCGTGGTCGGCGCCGATCCGGCCTCCCCGTCGGGCACCACCGGACCGCCGACGGCCGTCCTCGCCGCCGAGCTCGCCTCCCTCGGCTTCACCACCACCCGGCTGTCCACCGGTACGACACCCGCGCAGACCGTCATCGACCAGGCGGTCGCCGCAACAGAGAACATGAACGCAGTCGTAGTCGCCACCTACAACGTCAACGCCGCACAGAAGACTCTCGTGAACCGGCTCCTCGCCACCGGGGTGCCCGTCGCCGCCGTCGCCGTCCGCAATCCGTACGACGTTGCCCAACTACCTGATGTGAAGGGGTACTTGGCGTCCTACTCCTGGACGGATGTCGAAGTGCGGGCGGCGGCAAGGGTGTTGGCCGGGCGGGTGACACCGCGTGGGAAGCTGCCGGTGCCGGTGCAGCGGGCCGACGATCCCACGCAGGTGCTGTATCCGATCGGGCACGGACTGACGTACTAGACCTACGTCACAGACCAGGCACAACCCCACCAACATTCGCAAAGCGCACGATACGTCTGGCGTGGCCCCCCGGGGCGGGTCACGCTGGTCGGGGGGTGGCCATGCGAGGGGTGCGTACGAGGCTGTCGGGGATCTCGGGGAGCGTCGCCCTGGCCATCGCGCTGCTCTCCGGCTGCCAGGCGCTGAACGGCGGTGCGGGCGAGGAGCCCACGGAGCGAACGACCACCACCGCGCCCACCCGGACGGCCGGTTACGGGACGGTGTTCCTCGGGATCGACGAGTGCAGTTCGTTCGGGACGAGCAGCTTCACGGAGGTGCCCTGCGCCGGCGAGCGCGCCGCCGCCCGGGTCGTGGCCCGGCACGACGGCCGGGTCGCGCAGGGGCCGCCCTGTCCGGCGACCACCGACTTCGTCCTCCACATCAGCGAGTCCAGGCCCTCCGGCGGCGGGGACGAGGACGGCGACGGTTCCGTGCCCCAGGGCTACGCCTGTATGCGCAACCTGGAGCCGCCGCACCCGGGTGATCCCGGCGGCGGGGGCGGCCCCCGCACCATCGTCGGCGACTGCGTCTACAGCGCCGGACGCGGTGAGGTCCGCGAGACCGCCTGCGACGGCAAGGGCGAGCGCGCCCCGGAGTACCAGGTCACGGCGGCGGTCGAGACGAAGCCGCAGTGCCCCGACTCGACCGATCTGTATGTGCAGTTGGGCGGCGGCAAACCGGTGGGATGCGCCGCGCCCGTCTGAATGCCGAACGGCCGCCGCCGAGTTCGGCCGCTGCCGAGTTCTGAGTCAAGCGCCATTCTGGCCGAACATCCCTCCGTGCTCGCCGTACCGGATCGATATCATCCGCTCACGGTCCGTACGACGACGGCCGTGACGACGGTGACGACGGTGGGGGGACGATGGCCCAGGATCCTCAAGGCGCTCCGGACAAGGAGGAGTTGCCGGAGATTCCCGGTTACCGCATCGACTCCGTTCTCGGCTCCGGCGGAATGGGCCACGTCTTTCTCGGTACGTCCCCCTCCGGCCGCCAGGTCGCCATCAAGGTGATCCGGGGCAATCTCGCCCACCAGCCCGACTTCCGGCGCCGTTTCCGGCGCGAGGTCACGGCAGCGCGGCAGGTCAGCGGGGCGTTCACCGCGCCGGTCGTGGACGCCGACCCGGATGCCGACCCGCCCTGGATGGCCACCCTCTACGTACCGGGGCAGCCGCTGGACCAGCGCATCAAGCTGGGGCCCGAACTGGCGGGCGAGGAGCTGTACCGGCTCGGCACCGGTCTCGCCGAGGCGCTGCGCGACATCCACCGCGCCGGCATAGTGCACCGCGACCTCAAGCCGGCCAACGTCCTGCTCGCCTCCGACGGCCCCCGGGTCATCGACTTCGGCATCGTGCGCGCCGCCGACGCCGACATGCCCACGGGCACGGGGGTCACGGTGGGCACCCCGCCGTTCATGTCGCCGGAGCAGATCCGCGCCCAGAAGGACGTCGGGCCGCGCAGCGACATCTTCTCGCTGGGCTCGGTGCTGACGTACGCGGCGAGCGGGCATGTGCCGTTCGACGCCACGGACGTGTACGCGGTGGCCTACCAGCTGGTCCATGAGCCCCCGGACCTGGAGGGGGTGCCCGACTGGCTGCTGCCGGTGGTCGAGCGCTGTCTGGCCAAGGAGCCGGACGAGCGCCCGGACGCGGACGAGCTGCTCGTCCTGTTGCAGAACACGTCCTACCCGGCCGGCCCCGACTCCCCGGACACCGTGGTGCTGCGCGCTTCGCCGCCGCCCATCACCCCCGTGACGGCGGACGTCGGCTCCGCCCCCACTCCCCCACCCCGGCGGCGCCGGCGGCTCGTCCTCGCCGTGGCCGCCGCGGTGGTGGTGGTCGCCACGCTGTCGGGCGGACTGCTGTACGGGCTGCGCGGCGACGGGGACGGCGGCGGCTCGGGTTCCGCCAACAGCCCGAGCGCCACGCCCGGCCGGACCGCGCGCGCCGTCACCCAGCCGGAGGGCTCAGCCCCGTACGCGAGCACACAGTCCGGCTCCGGCGGCTTCACGTTCACGTACCACGACAGCCCCGAACGGCGCCCGGACGGCTGGCGGCAGTGGCAGTACAACCTCCAGAACAGCGACTGCGTGTACGCCGAGTCGTCCCTGGTGTGCGTCGGCGACCGCACGGTCCGGATCGACGCCGCGACCGGCAAGGAGCTGTGGCGGACCGACGAGGCGTCGTCGTACGGCCAGAACACCCCGGTCGTCGTCGGCGACACCGCGATCGTCAACATCGGCGACCGTCTCATCGGTCTCTCGCTCGCCGACGGCAAGGTGAAGTGGCGCTACGCGGTGGCGTTGCTCACCCAGCGGCTCATCGGCGACGGCGAACGCGTCTACGTGGTCGACCACAGCGGCCTGGTCGTCGCCGTCGACGCGCGCACGGGCCGGGAGGCCTGGTCGGCGCAGGCGCGCACCAACCCCGAGACCGGCACCGGGCATCCGCCCGCGCTGCGGATCGTCGGCGACCGGCTCCATGTGTTCACCGGCGTCGGCAGCGACGGGCTCGGCGAGGACTTCGACACGGTCGTGGACACCGGCAGCGGCGAGGAGGTCGCCGCGTTCAAGCTGGCCGCGCCCTGCGAACCCGGCAGCCAGGCGCTGCTGGAGGAGGACGGCGCGACCCGGCTGTACTGCATCGCGGTGAACGACGAGGACGCGGAGAGCGCCCTGTTGAGCCAGAAACTCGCCGCCGACGCCAAGGGCGTGCGCACCGAGGTCGACGCGACCCTGGGCGGCGGTCAGATCGGGGCACCCGAGCTGTCGGTGACGCCCGGCCGGGTGCTGTTCGTGGCCCCCAACCAGACGGGCGGCGAACTGGTCGCCGTCGACACGGTCGAGCGGACCGAGCTGTGGCGCCGCCCCATGCCCGGCCGGGGCCCGGCCGACGCACCCCCCGTCCAGGCCGGCGACCGCGTCTACGTCGCCAACACTCGCGGCGTCGCCGTCTTCGACTCCCGCACCGGCAAGCTGCTCTACCGGCACAGCGTGCCGACCGTCGAGGACGACAGCGGCTTCGACACGGGCCTGGACACCGAGCCGATGGTGGCGGGCGGCATCGTCTACGTCCCGTCGTCGAAGGCGGGCTGGGTGAGTCTGGACACCGAGGACACCGGGGAGCGGTGAGAGGCAGTGAGCCCCCGGTGCCGCTTCACAGCGGCACCGGGGGCTCAATTCACCCTCACCTCAACGGCGTTACGGCCTCAGCGTCATCTCCTTCTCGATGTCCCGCTTGTCAAGCTTGGAGTCGAACTTCGCGAGCGGCTTCGCCTTGCTCGGGTCGTCCTGGACCGTGGCAGGGGCGACGCCCGCCCACTCCAGGATGCGGGCGGTGGCCAGCGCCTTGTCGGAGTCGACGAGACGGGAGACGTTGGCGCCGTGGTTGGCGCCGGGGGCCGTGAGGATGTACGAGTCACGGGCCTTCTTGCCCAGGTGGAACGGCTCGGCGCCCCACGGGTCGTTCTCGCCGTACACGAAGAGCATGCGCTGGGCGTTGTTGCGGACCCAGGTGTCGACGTCGCGCATGGCGTACGGCTGGAACTTCATCTTGATGTCCCGCGGCACGAAGTTCCGCGGCGGCTGGTAGCCGTAGCGGATGTACTTCTTCTCGATGTGCGGGAAGACGATCGTCGGCGCGCCCAGCTGGGTGCCCGCCTGGTAGTAGTACGGGACGTACGGCGCCAGGCCCTGGTCGCTGTACGAGGCGAAGCCGCCGATCGTGTCGACGGACGTCCAGATCTCGTCGTCCGTGGCGGTCTTGGCGTCCTTCGGGATCAGGGTGTCGTCGTCGCAGTTGGCCAGCTGGTTGTACTGCCAGAAGCCCCACACGTAGTCGAGGACGACCGCCTCGTACGCCTTGTCCAGGTTGCCGACGGTGTTGAAGGTGAGGCCCTCGGCGGCGGCGTACTCCGCGTACTTCTTCTCCAGCGGCTCCCGGCGCACCAACGCCTCGCGCTGCACCGCGTTCAGCCGGTCGCGGCACTCCTTCGTGCCGACGTGTCCGAAGAACTCGTCGTACGCCGAGTCCTCCTTGTTCACCACGTCGTTGGGGGCGACGTAGGCGACGACGCCGTCCATGTCCTTGGGGTAGAAGCGCTCGTAGTACGTGGCGGTCATGCCGCCCTTCGAACCGCCCGTGGAGACCCACTTCTTGTCGTAGATCTTCTTGAACGCCTTGAAGATACGGTGCTGGTCGCTCGCCGCCTGCCAGATGTCCAGCTTGGTCCAGTCGGCCGGGTCGGGGCGGGACGGGGTGAAGAAGCGGTACTCCATCGACACCTGGTTGCCGTCCACGATCTGCGTGGGCTCACGGCGGCTGGGGGTCGTGGAGACGTTGTAGCCGCCGGTGTAGAAGACCGTGGGGCGGCTGGTGTCCTTGTGCAGCACGGTGATCCGCTGCTGGAAGGTGCCCTTGGACGGGCGCCGGTGGTCGACCGGCTGGGTGAAGTTCAGGACGAAGAAACGGTAGCCGGGGTACGGCTTCTCCTCTATCAGGCTCACGCCTGGTATCGCGAGCAGTCGGTCCTTGATGTCAGCGGTGTCCGGCTCAGCGGCGGTGGCCGCCCCCGCCGTGCTCAACGTGCCTATGAGCACCACGAGCGACAGCACCCATGTGAGTGCTTTGCGCATACGTCTCTCCCCTGTGCGGCAGCTATGCGCCGGAAGCTATCCGAGCGGGTTGCTGGGGCACCAGGGGAGGACGGGTCAACTGGCCTTGTAGCGGCCGGAGATAGGGAAAACCCTGTGTGGGGCGACGGTTCGGTGAGGGCTCAGGCCCACGCCAACGCTCAGACTCACGCTCACGCTCACGCTCACGCTCACGCTCACGCTCACGCTCACGCTCAGCGGAGGATCCAGCCCGAGTCGTAGTTCTTCGTGCCGACCCGTGCGTGGATCCATACGCAGCGGCGGCCCGCATGGACGGTCACGGGGCCGGCTAGGTGCTTGGCGTTGCGCACCCACTCGCCGCGCCACGGCCGTATACGGAGGACCGCCTTGGAAGGCTTCTTCCCGGCCCGCTTCTTGGGCACGAGCACGGCGCAGACGTACCGGGTGCCCTTGCGGTAGACCCGCACGGTTCCGGCGTCGAAGGTCAGGGTCCGTACCTTGCGGCCGGTGCAGGACGGGGTGACGGCCTCGGCGCTGCCCGTCGGTCCGGCCAGCGTCAGCAGCCCCGCCGCCGTCAGTACGGCCAGCGCGAGCGCCATCGGCCGGCGTATCGCTCCCCTCGCTCCCCTGCCCACTGCTGCCCCTCCCACCACACGGCCCCGTACTGATGTACGGACGCGGGAGGTGCGCCGAAGGTTGCGTGCCGGGTGTCGGGGCCCGCCGAGGACGGTCGCTACGGCTTCAGCACCGGCTCCCCCACGAACGTCCGCCACAGTTCCGCGTACCGGCCGTCCCGGGCCAGGAGTTCGTCGTGGGTGCCGTCCTCCGCCACCCGGCCGTCGGCCATGACGACGACGCGGTCGGCGCGGGCGGCGGTGGTGAGGCGGTGGGCGACAATCAAGGTGGTGCGCGCGTAAGCGCTCGATGAGGGGTGGTGGTCGGGCGACGGGAGGGCCGTGCGGCGGCCGGCCACGCGGTCCGTCGCCTGGTTGACCTGGGCTTCCGTGGCCAGGTCCAGGGCCGCGGTCGCCTCGTCGAGGAGCAGGATGTCGGGGTCGACCAGTTCGGCGCGGGCCAGGGCGATCAGCTGGCGCTGGCCGGCCGAGAGGTTGCGGCCGCGTTCGGCGACCTCGTGGAGGTAGCCGCCGTCGAGGGTGGCGATCATGTCGTGGGCGCCGACGGCACGGGCGGCGGCCTCCACCTCGGCGTCGGTGGCGTCGGGGCGGCCGTACGCGATGGCGTCCCTGATCGTGCCCTGGAAGAGGTACGCCTCCTGCGGGACGACGCCCAGGCGGTGGCGGTACGACGTGATGTCGAGGTCGCGCAGGTCCGTGCCGTCGACCGTGACGCGGCCGGCGGTGGGGTCGTAGAAGCGGGCGACGAGTTTGACGAGGGTCGATTTGCCCGCGCCCGTCTCACCCACGAAGGCGACCGTCTGGCCTGAAGGAATGGTCAACGAGACCCCGCTCAGGGCCGCTTCTCCGTCGAGGGCGGCCCCGTACGCGAAGTCGACGCCCTCGAAGGTGATGTCGCCGCGCAGGGAGCGGACCTTCTGGGGCTCGGCGGCGGCCTTCGTCGACGTGGGCTCCTGGAGGAGTTCCTGGATGCGGCCGAGGGAGACGGTGGCCTGCTGGTAGCCGTCGAACACCTGGGAGAGCTGCTGAACGGGGGCGAAGAACAGGTCGATGTAGAGGAGGTACGCGACCAGGGCGCCGGTGGTGAGGGTGCCCGCGTCGACCCGGCGCGCGCCTGCGATCAGGACGGCCGCGGCGGCCACCATCGACAGGAACTGCACGAACGGGAAGTAGATCGAGATCAGCCACTGGCCGTGGACGCGCGCCTTGCGATAGCTGTCGCTGCCGGCCGCGAACCGCTCGCCGCCGTCGCGCTCGCGGCGGAACGCCTGCACGATCCGCAGCCCGGCCACCGACTCCTGGAGGTCCGCGTTGACCACGGCCACCCGCTCACGGGCGAGTTCGTACGCCTTCACACTCGCCCGGCGGAAGAAGACCGTGCAGACGATCAGCGGCGGGAGCGTCGCGAAGACGACGAGCGCGAGCTGTACGTCGATCACGACGAGGGCGGCCATGATGCCGAAGAAGGTGACGACGGAGACGAAGGCCGTGACCAGGCCGGTCTGGAGGAACGTCGACAGCGCGTCGACGTCGGTCGTCATCCGGGTCATGATCCGGCCCGTCAACTCCCGCTCGTAGTAGTCGAGTCCGAGGCGCTGGAGCTGGGCGAAGATCTTCAGGCGGAGCGCGTAGAGGACGCGTTCGCCGGTACGGCCGGTCATGCGCATCTCGCCGACCTGGGCCGCCCACTGGGCGAGCACCGAGAGCAGGGCGAGGACGGAGGCGGCCCAGACTCCGCCGAGGGCCGCCTGGGAGACGCCGTCGTCGATGCCGTTGCGGATCAGGACGGGCAGCAGCAGGCCCATGCCGGCGTCGGTCGCGACCAGGGCCAGGCTGATCAGGAGGGGCAGGCCGAAGCCGCGCAGGAGGCGTTTCAGGCCGTAGGAGTCCTCGGGGGCGACCGCGCGGGCCTCGTCGATGGCGGGGATGTCGGTCGCCGGGGGCAGCGCCTCGACCTGGGCGAGGAGTTCGGGGGTGGCGGGGGTGCCGTCGAAGGCGGTGTCCCTGGGCTCCCGGTCGCCGGTCCACAGCCGGGGGGTGATGCCGCGCTCGACGTCGAACTCGGCGTCCAGTTCGTCCCGTATCGACATCTCCTCGACGGGCTGCGACGGCTGGACGTGGCCGGGCGAGACACCGCCCAGCTCGTCGGGGTCGGTGAGCAGGCGGCGGTAGAGGGCGGAGCGGTGTTCCAGCTCCTCGTGGGTGCCGAGGTCGGCGAGGCGGCCCTCGTCGAGGACGGCGATGCGGTCGGCGAGGCCGAGGGTGGAGCGGCGGTGGGCGATGAGGAGGGTCGTGCGGCCCGCCATGACGTGCGTGAGCGCCTCGTGGATCTCGTGCTCCACGCGGGCGTCCACCGCCGAGGTCGCGTCGTCGAGGACGAGAAGGCGGGGGTCGGTGAGGATGGCGCGGGCGAGGGCGATGCGCTGGCGCTGACCGCCGGAGAGGGTCAGGCCGTGTTCGCCGACCTTGGTGTCGTAGCCGTCGGGGAGCTCGGCGATGAAACGGTCCGCCTGGGCGGTGCGGGCGGCCGTCTCGATCTGCTCGTCGGTGGCGTCGGGGCGGCCGTACGCGATGTTGTTGCGGACGGTGTCGGAGAAGAGGAACGAGTCCTCGGGGACGAGCCCGATCGCGGCGCGGAGGGAGTCGAAGGTCAGTTCGCGGACGTCCTGGCCGCCGATGAGGACGGCGCCCCGGGTCACGTCGTAGAAGCGCGGGAGGAGGAGGGAGACGGTCGACTTGCCGGAGCCGGACGCGCCGACCACGGCGAGGGTCTCGCCGGGGCGGATCTCGAAGGAGAGACCTTGGAGGACGGGGCGCCCGTCGTCGTACCCGAACGACACGTCGTCGAACTCGACCGTCGCGGGCGCGTCGGCGGGGAGGGTCTTGGTGCCGTCGGTGAGCGTCGGCTCGGTGTCGATCAGCTCCAGGACGCGCTCGGTGCCGGCCCGCGCCTGCTGCCCGACGGTGAGGACCAGGGCGAGCATGCGGACCGGGCCGACCAGCTGGGCGAGGTACGCGGAGAACGCGACGAACGTGCCCAGCGTGATGTTGCCGCGCACCGCCAGCCAGCCGCCGAGCGCCAGCATCGCGACCTGGCCGAGGGCGGGGACGGCCTGGAGCGCGGGGGTGTACTTGGAGTTGAAGCGGATGGTGCGCAGACGTCCCGCGAAGAGGCGGCGGCCGACTTCGCGCAGTTTGCCGGTTTCCTGCTCCTCCTGTCCGAAGCCCTTGACGACGCGTACACCGCTGACCGCGCCGTCGACCACTCCCGCCACGGCGGCGGCCTGGGCCTGGGCGTACCAGGTGGCCGGGTGGAGCTTGACGCGGCTGCGCTCGGCGATCCACCACAGGGCGGGGGCCACGGCGAGGGCGACGAGGGTGAGGGGCAGCGACAGCCACGCCATGACGACGAGGGAGATCAGGAAGAGGAGGAAGTTGCCGATGGTCATCGGCAACATGAAGAGCAGGCCCTGGATCAGCTGCAGGTCGCTGGTCGCGCGGCCGACGACCTGGCCCGTGGACAGGTCGTCCTGGCGGCGGCCGTCGAGGCGGGTGATCGTGCCGTACATCTCCGTGCGGAGGTCGTGCTGGACGTCGAGGGCGAGGCGGCCGCCGTAGTAGCGGCGGATGTAGGTGAAGACGTAGACGAGGGCGGCGGAGCCGATGAGGGCGCCGGCCCAGGGGGCCATGTCGCGGGTCTTGTCGCCGATGACGTCGTCGATGATCACCTTGGTGATCAGGGGGACGAGGGCCATCAGCGCCATGCCGGCCAGGGAGGAGCCGAGGGCGAGGATCACGTCCTTGGGGTAGCGCCAGGCGTAGGCGGCGAGGCGGTGTGCCCAGCCGGCGGGCTCGGTCCCCTTGGATTGCTCCCCCCGTTGCGTGGCCACGCGTGTCCTCTTCTCGTCGTACGGCGCTTCCGCAAGGCGGCAACATCGTGGGGGGCGGATTTCATCCCGGCCGGGTTTCCTCGCCGTTTTCCTCGCCCCCGCCGCCCCTACCCGTCCCGTCCCCAGGGGCTGCGCCCCTTCGACCCCCGCGGAAGAGCTCGGTCCGGTCGGTGGGTTGGCGGGTGCGGGTGGGTGGGAACTGCGCGAGCAACCACTGATCACCCGCAGACGGCAACGCGCAGCCCCGCCCTCTTACTGGGCGGTCATTCCGCTGGCCCTGGCGATGGCCTCCACCTCTTGGCGTAGGTACTCGCTCTCCGCGTCCGGGCAGTCGCAGTTCGGATTCAGGTGGTCGAGGAGTTTGCGCAGGCGGTCGCCGAACTCGGGGGTGAAGAGTTCCCGCTCTCGGGGGGAGAGCGGGATGTCCAGCTCCACGCCGCGGTGGACCAGCGCCTCGTTCGTGCCCTTGAGGATGCGCAGCAGAAGTTCGTACGACTCGGGGTCGAGGGTGCTCTGGAGTTCGGCCAGGTAGAGCACGAACTGTTCGGCGCTCGCCAGGTAGGGGTCTTTGTTCATGGGGGCATGCTGGCAAAGGCGCCGTGGGGTTTCGCGGGGTTGACGGCGATCGAGGCGATCGAGTGGTTTTCCCCTGTCGGCCTTGACAAGGCCATCGCCCCCCCTTCTGTCGCGTCAGGCGCCGAGCGCCGTGAGTACCACGGACCTGGCCTCCTCCTGGACCTGGCTCAGATGGGCCGGGCCGAGGAAGGACTCCCCGTAGATCTTGTAGACGTCCTCGGTGCCCGAGGGGCGGGCCGCGAACCAGGCGTTGGCGGTGGCCACCTTGATGCCGCCGAGGGCGGCGCCGTTGCCGGGGGCCTCGGTGAGGACCGTGGTGACCGGCTCTCCGGCGAGGGTGTCGGCGGTGACCTGGCGCGGGGACAACTTGGCGAGCAGCGCCTTCTCCTCACGGGAGGCCGGGGCGTCGACGCGGGCGTAGGCGGGGGAGCCGAAGCGGTCGGTGAGCCGGGCGTAGTGCTGCGACGGGGTCCTGCCCGTCACCGCCGTGATCTCGGAGGCGAGCAGGGCCAGGAGGATGCCGTCCTTGTCGGTGGTCCACACCGAGCCGTCCCGGCGCAGGAAGGACGCGCCCGCCGACTCCTCGCCGCCGAAGCCGAGCGTGCCGTCGGACAGGCCGTCCACGAACCACTTGAAGCCGACGGGGACCTCGACCAGCGGGCGGCCGACGTCCGCCGCGACCCGGTCGATCATGCTGGACGACACCAGGGTCTTGCCGATGCCGGCCCCGGCCGGCCACTGCTCCCGGTGCGAGAACAGGTACGAGATCGCCACGGCCAGATAGTGGTTGGGGTTCATCAGGCCCGCGTCCGGCGTGACGATGCCGTGCCGGTCGGCGTCGGCGTCGTTGCCGGTGGCGATGTCGAACCGGTCGCGCTGCTCGATGAGTGAGGCCATGGCGTACGGCGAGGAGCAGTCCATGCGGATCTTGCCGTCCCAGTCCAGCGTCATGAAGCGCCAGGTGGGGTCGGTGAGCGGGTTGACCACTGTGAGGTCGAGCCCGTGCTCTTCGGCGATACGGCCCCAGTAGGCGACCGAGGCGCCGCCCAGCGGATCGGCGCCGATGCGCACTCCGGCGGACCGGATCGCCGCCAGGTCCAGCACGTATCGCAGGTCGGCCACGTAGCCGCCGAGGAAGTCGTGGCGGCCGGTGCCGGGCGCGGTCAGGGCGCGGCTGCAGGGGATGCGCCGTAGGTCCTTCAGGCCGCCGATGATGATCTCGTTGGCGCGGTCCTGGATCCAGGAGGTCGCCTCGGATCCGGCGGGGCCGCCGCTCGGCGGGTTGTACTTGAAGCCGCCGTCGCCGGGCGGGTTGTGCGAGGGGGTGACCACCACGCCGTCGGCGAGACCGGAGGTGCGCGACCGGTTGTGGGTGAGGATGGCGTGCGAGACGGCCGGGGTGGGCGTGTAGCCGTCGGCCTGGTCGATGAGGACGGTCACGTCGTTGGCGGCGAACACCTCCAGTGCCGTGATCCGCGCGGGCTCCGACAGGGCGTGGGTGTCGGCGCCGAGGAAGAGCGGGCCGTCGGTGCCCTGGGCGGCGCGATACTCGCAGATGGCCTGGCTGGTGGCCGCGATGTGGTCCTCGTTGAACGCCGCCGCGAGCGACGAGCCGCGGTGTCCCGAGGTGCCGAACGCCACCCGCTGCCCCGGTTCGGCCGGGTCGGGGTGCAGCGCGTAGTACGCCGTGACCAGGCGGGCCACATCGATGAGGTCCTCGGGCCCGGCCACCTGCCCCGCTCGCGCGTTCTGCATTTCCCGCTCCTCCGCAAGGGTCGACCGTATGGGTACGGCGTTCATTCTCCCCTCCACATCACACGGGGACGCACGGCGGGGCGGAGCCGTGGGGCGGAGGCAGGCTGGGACACGGGGCGGCGGGGCGCGGGACCGAGGTGCCGGGGCGGGACGCGGGGCAGGGCGCGGGACGGCGGGAGGCGGGGCCGAGGTCCCGGGGGCGGCCTGCGGGGGCACACCTGCGTGGGCTGCGCGGCCTGGGGAGTGGACGCGGGACGGCGGGGCGCGGGACGCGGGCAGGGTGCGGGACGCGGGACGCGGGCAGGGTGCGGGACGCGGGACGCGGGACGCGGGACGCGGGACGCGGGACGCGGGACGCGGGACGCGGGACGCGGGCAGGGTGCGGGACGCGGGACGCGGGACGCGGGCAGGGTGCGGGACGCGGGCAGAGCGCGGGGCGCGGTAGTGACACCGCAGCCGGAGGCGGACCGGCGTAGCCGACGGGTTTCAGGGGCGCGGGGGACTGCGCGATCAGCCGCGCACAACCCGCGCCGCCGAACGTTCCGCGCCCCCGAAGCTCTCCTGCGGGAGTCCCGCCGCGCCCCACAGCGCGGACCCATGGAGCCACATCACCCAACCGCACCGCGCCGGAAGCCAAGACCGCCGCCGAAGCGGCGGCGCGGCTCCGGTCCGCATGCCATCCAGGTGGCGAACATGGTGATCAGGACGCCGGCCCACAGCAGATGGGAGTTCGCCCAGCGTGGGTCGCCCGGTGGTACGAACAGGGCGAAGCGGGGCGGGAGGAGCGCACCGGCCGCGATCGGCAACGCGAGCACGGCGCCCGCCACGGCCGGCCCCGGCAGTCGCGTCTCGCTGAACCGCACCACCGCCCCGGCCAGCGCGAGCGCCAGCCCGAACAGCGCGCCCGCCTCGACCGTCACCGCCCCCGACGGCAGTGCGGACCAGCGCGCGGGTTCGACGCCCACCCGGATGACGGCCAGCACGGCTGCCCACCACGCCGCGCCCACCGCCCACACCACGGCCACACGCAACGCCTGCCGCAGTGGACGCGGCACAGGAGAGACGCCGGTGGTGTGCCGGGCGGGATCGTCCAGGACGAACGCCATCCCCACCGCCCCGCACAGCGCGACCGCCCGCACCACGTTGACCAGCACCGGCGCCGAGAGCTCCATCGAGAACAGCACCGGTACGGCGGCCATGACGAGCCCCACTCCCCAGCCGGACGCGAACAGGCGCCACGGCAGGGACCGTAGCGTGGGCCGCACCAGAGCCGCCGCCACCGACGCCCGCCGCCTCACGCGCACATCCGCTCGCGGTCGTCGGCCGACTCCGCCGGGGCGGTGACACCGAGCAGGGCGGCCGCGCGGTCGGTGGTCGTGCCGGGCGCGGAGAGCTCCGCCCAGGACGCCTTCACCTTGCGGTCCACCTCCGCCCGGGGCTCGGCGAGCAGCCGCTCCACGACGGCGTACTCGCGGCCTCGCAGGGAGATCGCGGAGACCGGAGCCTGGATCACACCGGGGCTGTTGTAGTTGTCCCCGGTCCTCTCGAACATGGTCGCGCCGTCACGGGTCGCCCTGATCGCCAGCCAGACCATCAGGACGCCCCGCGCGTCGCAGTGCGCTCCCCCATACCGTTCGTGCCCCACCACCAGTCCCCGGGCGACGCTCGCGGCGAACTCCAGCTCCCGCTCGCCGCCCCACGCCGTACTCACCGTCAGCTCACCGGGCGCGGCGGGCGAGAGCTCCCACATGCCCGACGGTCCGTCGAGCGCGGCGACCTTCTGCCGTACGGTCAGCGCCCGCGTCGCCTCCGGTCCGCTGGCCAGTGACCGGGCCTTGTCCGTCACCAGGGCCCATTCGTCGATCCAGGGGGTGAACTCGGGGAAGGCGCAGTACGTCGTCGCCCCGCGCCGCTCGCAGTCCTGCACCGCCGCCGGGTCACGGGTCGCCACCTCCCGCGCCTCGCGCACCGCGTCCGACGGCGCCATGCCCTGGAGGACGACGGTGGCCACGACCGCGCCGAGCGACGCCACGGCAGTGACCCGCACGGCCCGCGTCCGGCCACCGCTCACCAGGACCGCCCCCGCCGCCGCCAGTACCGAGAGCGCCAGCAGGTACAGCGCGTGCCATCCGGCGGGCCGCCCCAACAGGTCCGACGGCAATGGCTGCCCGCCGTCGTCGACCACCACCGGGGACACGCTGCGCAGCCAGGAGCCAGGCTCCGGGGAGGCCGCGAAGATGAAGGTGCCCGCCAGTAGGGCGACCGCGGCCAGGGGAGCCACGAGCGCCGACCCGGCCACCCGGCCGAGCAGCACCCCGAGGACCGCGCAGACCAGTATCAGCAGCGGCCCGGTCAGCAGCTCGAACACCGACCCGCGCCCCACCGCCCCGGGCTTCAACGCCCCGGCCGTGAACTGCCCGGTCACGATCAATGCCGTCACCAGCACCGTCGGCAGCACGGACAGCAGATGCGCACAGGTGCGCTGCCACGGCGGCAGTACCAGCACGGCGAAGTGCCCGTCGGTGCCACGCCGGTGTGAGCGCAGCACTGCCAGGTTGGCGGCGATCATCACCACCGGGCCCAGCAGCACGTGTCCCAGCTGTGTCTCGCGGTCGATGTCCTGCAGAACCGGATAGGCGTCCTCCGGCTCACCGCCCGGCCACAGCAACACTGTCAGGTACGCCGCCAGGGCGGCCAGCACCAGGGGGTGCAGCAGCAGACGCCGTGCCTCCACCCGGGCCAGCGCGAGCACCGCCCGCCGCGCGTCCCCGGTCGGCGCCGGGAACGGTGCCACGGCCGGGGCCTCGGTCACGGCCGTCATGCCGCCACCTCCGCCGGCGTGTCGCCGCCGAGTGCGAGCAGATAGCCGTCCTCCAGCGTCGGGTCGACCAGCCGGGCGCCCGCCGGCGGATCCCCGACGTTGCGGAACTCGCCCGTCCCGGTGCGCCATCCGGCTCGGGCACCGGGCTGACGCTCCGCGCTGCTCCACACCCGGCCGTCGGCCACCGCCGTCAGCTCGGCGGCCGTACCGTCGAACCGCACCCGGCCCTTGTCCATCACCACCACTCGGTGGCACAACATCGCCACGTCCTCCGTCTGGTGGGTGGACAGCAGCACCGTCCGGCCCTCGCCGGCCTCCGCGATCAGCTCCCGGAACCTCATCCGCTGCTCCGGGTCCAGCCCGACCGTGGGCTCGTCCAGGACGAGGAACTTCGGATCGCCGACCAGGGCCGCCGCCAGCGCCACCCGCTGCCGCATGCCTCCGGAGAGTTTGCGGATCCGCTTGCCGCGCACGTCCGCGAGACCGACCGCGTCGAGCACCCGACGGGCCTCGGCGTGCCGGGTGCGCCGGTCCGTCAGCTCCTTGAGGATCGCCACGTAGTCGATGAACTCGAAGGCGGTGAAGTCCGGATGGAATCCGGGGTTCTGCGGCAGATAGCCCAGTGCTCCGCGTGCGTCCTGCCGACCGCGCACGGTGCTCGGATCGTGCCCGAGGACGGTGAACGCCCCGTTGTCCGGCGGGGTCGCCGTCGCCAGGATCCGCAACAGCGTCGTCTTGCCCGCGCCGTTCGGGCCGAGCAGCCCGGTGACGCCTTCGGTCAGCCGCAGCGTGACATCGTCGACCGCCCTCGTACCGCGATACCTCAGGGCCAGCCCGGCGGCCGAGACCGTGGGCCGACTGCCCGGGGGTCGTGTCATGACAGCCTCCTGGCTGCGAATCGAAGGGTCCGAGGAACCGGAGGAATCGGAGAGATCACGGGAATCGGAGGGATTCGAGGGATCACAGAGGTCTGAGGGATCAGAGGGATCGGAGGGATCCGAGGGGTCACAGGGATCACAGGGATCACAGGGATCGGAACGAAGGGCCGAGCCGACGGCCGCTGTCGAAACGGTCCCGCGCAGTCACCAGCAGCGCCGTCGCCACCACCGCGACCGCCGCCGCCGCGCCCTGACCTTCGGCGGTGAAGGGCAGCGGCGTACCGGAGGCCAGCAGGCCGCTCAGCGCCACCAGGGCGGTCCAGCCGGCACCTACCAGCGCCGGCGCGAGCACGGGCCCCAGCCGGGCCGTCAAGGCGACCCCGGTCGAGGTCAGCGCGAGCGCCGGCAGCAGCCAGCCGAGCGCCGCCAGCCCGTACGACGGCAGCGTCAGGCTCGCCAGCCCGCTCAGTACCGTCGTCGTCGACAGCACGGCGACGGTCCGGATCATCAGCAGCCTGAAGGTGTGCGTCGGCGCGACCACGGCCATCTCGTACGTCGGGTCCAGCCCGGGGCCGAACGACACCGCCACCCCCACCAGCGGCAGCAGCGGCGCCGTGGCCAGCAGCATCAGCGGCGAGGCGGCCAGTCCCACGCCGACCGCGAGCAGCAGGGTGAGCACGACGGCGCCGAGCCAGGAGCGGCGCAGCACCGGAGTCGCCGCGAGCAGCCGCGCGGTGTGGTCGGCGACCCCAACCCGGATCAGCAGCGACTCGACCGGGCCGGGCCTCGGGGCGTCCAGTTCGGCGTCCAGCCGGGCCCAGCCCGCGTCGGTCTCGGCGGCCGGGACATGGGCCGTGAGCGCCGCCCGGCAGTCCGCGCAGGCGGCGAGGTGGGTCTCGACGGACCACAGCCGCGGCGCCGCCAGCACCCCGTGCGCGTACTCCCGCAGGTCCCCGTCATCGGCGTGCCAGCTCATGTCAGGCCCTCCCGCAACTGCTTCCGGGCGCGCATGGCCCGCGTCTTGACCGTGCCCGGCGGAATGCCCAGCAGAACGGCCGCCTCACGCGTCGTCAGGCCGTCGATCACCGTGGCCTGCAACACCGCCCGCAACTCCGGCGAGAGCCCGGCCAGCGAGCCCGCCAGGTCGCCGTGCCGCACCCGGGCCAGCACCTGTTCCTCGGCGGACTCCTCATCACGATGGCGCAGCCGGGCCAGCGCCTGGCGCAACCGGCCACGGGCCCCGTCGCCACGCAGCGCGTCCACCAGCCGACGCGATCCGATCCGCCACAACCAGCCCGCCACATCACCTTCGCGGCGATAGCGGGCGGCTCCCCGCCACACGTCGAGGAACGTCTCCTGTACGACGTCGTCGACGAGCACCGGATCGGCGCACCGCCCGCGCAGCCGCAGCACGAGCCACGGAGCGTACTGGCGGTACAGCTCCTCGAAGGCGCGACGGTCCCCGTCCGCGACGGCCCGCAACAGCTCGGCGTCGCCCGGACTCCCCCTGTTCGTTTCGCTCACACACCTTCATCGGACGAGGGGCCCCGAGCGGTTCACGCGACGGCGTTCTGATCGGCCGACGTGTCAGGCCACCCGGACCCGAAGGGAGTAGAAGCGAGTCGTCTGGGCGGCGTTCTGGTTGTCGTCACTCACCAGCAGGACGCGCAGCCGGCCGTGCCGTGCCCCCGTACCGCCGGTGATCGTCATGCCCTCGATGTTGTCGAGCAGCGGGTTCGGCTGCGGCTGCTTGGCGGTGGCGCCGAGGGTCGGGCAGTTCACGAGGTCGGCGAGGAGGGTCTTGCGGACGAGTCGTACGCCGTCGCCGTCCTGCCCGGTGAGTACGTCGACGTCGCTGGTGTCCGTGGCGTGGCGCGTCTCGGCGACGTAGAGGCGGACCGTGTTGCCGACGCCGGCCGTGAAGCCGCGCTCCAGCACGAGCAGCCGCCCGCCCGGGAGGCCCGCGACCTCGACGACTCCGAGCCCGCTGTCGGCGCGGTAACCGTACTGGGCCGCGAGCCGGAAGTCCTCGCCGCTGCCGTGCCGTTGCCAGGTCTGGAAGCGGACGACCCCGGTCGTGTCCCCGGTGAGCGCGCCCTCCATCGTGGCGAGCAGCGTACGGCCGCCGGGGAGGAGGGTGAGCCCCTCGAAGGTCTGGTTGGTGGCGGCGCGCCCGGCGGGGGCGACCTTCAGCTCGTCGGGCACGGGAAGGCTGCCGAGGGGTCGGCCTTCGCGGTCGTAGCGGCGTATGGACGGCTCGGTCTCGGAGGTGACGAGGCGGGTGCCGTCCCGGTCGACGACCAGGCCCTCGGAGTCGAGCGCCGTGCCGGTCTCGGTGGCGAGGGGGACGACACCCTTCGGCTGGAAGCTCCTGGCGTCGAGGGCGAAGAGGGAGGACCGGTCGGAGACGGCGAGCAGGGACCCGTCCCGGTCGACGGCGAGGGCGGAGAAGTTACCGACGAAGGTGCCCTCGTACGTCGTCTTGTCGAGGGCGTCGGAGTACGCGTCGATGGAGACGGACGACGAACAGGCGTGACTCTGCGGCGAGTCGGCGTGCACCGGCCCGGCGGCGGCGAAGGTGGTGGTGGCCGCGGCCAGGCCGGCGGTCAGGGTCGCGAGGAGGGTTCTGAGAGGCATGGCGTCACGGTAGGGCGACGCCGGTGATACGGAGATGGCCTCTCCGTGAACGTCCGGATATCAGCCGCCGGTCGGTACGCCCGGCACGGGCACGGTCGCTTCCTGAGGCTGGTTGGTGGGCACGTACCGCTGCGTGCTCGCGGACGTCGTGACGGGTACGAGGTCCTTGTGGATGACCTTGGCGACGTTCTGGATGGTGTTGACGCCGTACTTCATGTCGGGGTTGCCGTGGGTGAGGACGGTGATCGTGTAATCCCGTCCGCCGCCCTTGAACGTACCGACGCTGTGCACCCGCCAGCCGTGCGTGGCGCGGGACAGCCACCCGTTCTTGACGTGCACCTTCACGGTCGACGGCGCCCCGGCCGGGGTCCCCCAGCGCTGCGAGGAGACGACCTTGTTCATGAGCTTGAGGATGTAGGCGCGGGCGCTGTCGCTGAGGACGGAGTTCTTCGCGGTGAGGAGCGCCAGCAGCCGCTGCTCGTCCCGGACGGTGATCTGGGTGAGCCCCCAGTAGTTGTTGGCGCCCGGCTTGGTCTGGGTCATCTTGGCCGCGGTCAGGAAGGCCTGGATCTTCTTGACCCCGAGCTGCTTCCACAGGGTGCTGGTGGAGGCGTTGTCGGACTTGGTGATCATCGCGGTGGCGAGCTTGGCCTCGCGGTCGGTGAGGTACCGGTTGGTCTTCTTGGCGTCGTGGAGCAGCGCCGCGAGCACGGTCACCTTCACGACACTGGCCGAGTCGAACGCGGTGCCGCTCCGCAGGGTGCAGGTGGTGTTGGTGGCCCGCTCGAACAGCCCGACCGCCACGGTGCCCTTCCGCTTGGCGAGGGCTGCCGTGATGTCCTTCTTCAGCTTCGCGGCCAGCCCGGCCTGGTTCGACGTGCAGCTGACCTGCGGTGTCGTGGCGGAGGCCGGCGCCGCGCCCACGGCCAACGGTACGAGCAACCCGGCCCCGATCCCCGCGGCGAGCACACGGGCCCGTCTGGACGTCCGGGATATCCGGTGAGTCCGGGACATCCGGTAAGTCATGAGGCTTTCCCATCCCCTTGAGTGGTGAAGAACGCGCCACTCGCGCATTCACCTCACTCGACTCGCGGAGATGACCGAAAGTTGTACACGAGTTCGCACGAACTCCGGTGACCCGGTGGGGAGGGGGCACCCACGCCACTCAAGGAGGCTTCCTTTGCTGGTCCGTGAATCCTCGTTCACCGTCGAGCTCGGCGAGAACGGCTACCGGGATTCATTCGTAGTGCGTCGGGCTTCAGACCGGCGGTGAAGCGGATCCGGTGGTCGCGACGCGAAGCGTCGCGGTGGCCTTCCGGCGCAGCCGGGCAGAGAGCATTGGCCAGTAGCCGGCGACAGGTTGAACGAATGTTCTGCCTGGTGCTGGCGGGTCGGCCGTTTCTACGATGCTCGCATGCAGCTTCGATACGTCTTCAGGATGTACCCGGAGCCCGGCCAGCAGGGCGCGTTGGCGAGGGCGTTCGGGTGCGCCCGCGTCGTGTTCAACGACGCCGTGCGCGCCCGCCGCGACGCCCACGCGGCCGGCGAGCGGTACCCGACGTCCGCCGTGCTGTCCAAGACACTGATCACCCAGGCCAAGGCCCGCCCGGAGCGGGCCTGGCTCGCGGAGGTCTCCCAGGTCGTGCTCCAGCAGGCGCTGCGGGAGGCGGATGCGGCATACGCGAACTTCTTCGCCTCGTTGAAGGGGGAGCGGGCCGGGGCGCGGGTGGGTGAGCCGCGCTTCCGCTCCCGCCGGGACGCCCGTCAGGCGGTGCGGTTCACCGCGAACGCCCGCTGGAAGATCACCGAGGGCGGGAGGCTGCTGCTGCCGAAGATCGGAGCAATCAAGGTCAAGTGGTCGCGGGAGTTGCCCGTGAGGCCGTCGAGCGTGACGGTGATCAAAGATGCGGCCGGAAGGTACTTCGCCAGCTTCGTCATCGACACCGACCCCGAAACGGACCGGGAGCGCTGGGACGAGCCGGAGCCGGACGCCGTGATCGGCATCGACCTGGGCCTGACCCACTTCGCCGCCCTCTCGGACGGCACAAAGATCGACTCCCCGCGGTTTCTGCGCCGGGCGGAGAAGAAGCTGAAGAAGGCCCAGAAAGACCTTGCCCGCAAGCGGAAGGGATCGAAGAACCGCGAGAAGGCGAGAGTGAAGGTCGCCCAGGCGCACGCGAAGGTCGCCGACGCGCGCCGCGAGTTCCACCACCAGCTCTCCACGAAGCTGATCCGCGAGAACCAAGCGGTCGCGGTGGAGGACCTGGCGGTCAAAGGACTGGCGCGCACGAAGATGGCCAAGAGCGTGCACGACGCGGGCTGGTCACAGTTCGTGACCATGCTCGCGTACAAGGCCGAACGGTACGGCCGCATGTTCGTCAAGATCGATCGGTTCGAGCCGACCAGCCAGGTCTGCTCCGCCTGCGGCCACCGCGACGGCCCCAAACCCCTCGACGTGCGCGAGTGGACCTGCAGTGCCTGCGGGACCTTCCACGACCGCGACGTGAACGCCGCACAGAACGTGAAACAGGCCGCCGGACTGGCGGTGACAGCCTGCGGAGCGCGGGTAAGACCAGGACTCGTCCCGGCACAGCGCGAAGAAACAGGAAGCCACGGAATCCCTACAGGAACCTGCGCCGCGCAGCAGCACAGCACCCCGTAGGAACGGCCAGAATCCTCGCGCTTCAGCCCGAGGAGCATGTCAACTCATCGGCTTCACCGACGACGACTACGAGTACCCCCGCGAGGTGCCCTTCGGCTGGCGCTGCGGTCCGGCCACCGAAGCCAACGCCGTCGTCCTCACCACCACCGACACCGGCCCCCTCCGCATCACCGTCCAGGTCCACGACGCCCCGCCGACCCCGGAGACCGACGGCGAGTGGGAGCCCGCGGAGGAACTCAGCCTCGCCCCGACCTCCCCCACGTCTGCCTCGCGACCCTCGAACAGGGCGACATCATGGACGCCTGGCCGGACGACGAACCCCCGCTCTCCCCCTACACCTCCGTCGGCTGGGCGCGCATGCGCCTGTACTGCCCCGCCGACGACCCCGACCCCGGCATCGGCGACCACGGCGAACGCCACCTGATCCAGTTCTGGCCCGTACCCGAGGCCGCCCCTCCGATCCACCCCGAGATCACCGAGGAGGACCGTCAGGCCCGCGCCGCGTACGCCGTGGACATGGCGATGTCCGTGGAGGACTACTCCTAGCTAGTCCTTGTCGTCATCCGACGCGGAAAGGCGCGCACCCCGGCTCTCCGCGATCCGGTGGACGTCGGTCAGGGACTCGCTCATCCGTGCCAGCAGGAAACGGAGTTGGGGGACGGTCGCGCGTCTGTCGGCGAGCATGTCGGCCGCGTGGCCGAGGAGTTCACCGGCCATACCGAGCTGGACGGCCTCGATGTCGTCGGCCAGACGCGAGACATACCCCGTCCCCTCCCCGACCACGTAACACCGCTTGCCCCCGGCCCCCGTCCAGGGCAACAGCCGCGCCCCACCCGCACCGCTCACGTCCACGCCCCCGTCTCCCTCAGATACAGCGCCCGCCGCCTGGCCTCCTCAAGCCGGCACCACATCGGTTCATGGTCGGCGGCGAGCCAAGGGGGTACGCGCCCGCCGCCGCGCAGGGCCGGAGGGAGCGGGCCGAGGTGGTGGACGGTCGGGCCGGTGGGGGTGCAAGTCAGGCGTTTCCGCAGCGACTTGACCACGCGGGCGATACGGTTGCGCACGTCGTCAGCTCCGTTCTGGTTCAAGGGATTGCGCGGTTGATGGCCACGCCCCCGGACCGCTGCAACGGTCGCGGGGGTTCGCTTTGTGTAGCGAACCGCTCACAGACTGGGACATGCCCGGCTAGTCTCGCCAGGGGTCAGAAGGTGACAGCGCATTTGTCACATGGGGAGTTGAACGATGGGCACGATCTACGGCGACTGGCTCAAACAAAAGCGCGAAGAGGCCGGGCTGACGCAACAGCAGCTCGCCGACATGGCCGTCATGACGCGTTCGCACATCTCGCATATCGAGGCGGGACGTCGGGTGCCGTCCAAGGAGGACGCGCGACGCCTGGACAAGGCGCTGAACACGGGAAACGTGCTGAGTAGCTTCCTTCCGCAGGACGACGTGGCACTCCCCGACTACTTCGAGGCCGTACGCGCACTCGAACAACAAGCGGTGATGATCAGAGAGTTCGCCGTCTCGTTCGTACCGGGCATCCTTCAGACCAAGAGGTACGCAAGAGCGGTTCTGGGGACGGCCTTCCCTCCTGTGAGTGAAGAGGAATGTGACAAGCGCCTTGTCACACGCCTTGAACGCGCAAAGCTCCTCGATGATCCCGTGACACCTGCGGTCTGGGCACTGCTGGACGAAGCCGTGCTGCGACGTGTTGTCGGCAGCCCGGACATCATGGCGGAGCAGATCATGCACATCGTCCGCCTGGCGGAGAAGGGCAGGGTACGCATCCACGTACTGCCGTTCGCAGTCGGCTCTCACCCCATCATGCAGGGCATGTTGACGCTCATGACGTTCGAGGACCAGCCTCCGATGGGCTACGGCGAAGGCCTACACATGGGCAAAATCCACGACTCGCCCACTGCTGTAAGGCGGCTCGAAGGCATCTACGCTCTCGCACTGAGCGACGCGATGCCGCTGAAGGAGTCACTCGCCCTGATGCGAGCGACAGCAAAGGACTACGGACACGATGGCTGAACACTCGATACCCGACGCCACCGCTCTGGAGGGCTGGCGCAAGTCCTCCTACAGTGCGCCCGACGCCGGCAGCTGCCTCGAAATCCTCGACAACTACCCTTCCGGCATCCCCGTCCGCGACTCCAAAACCCCCCACGCCCCAGCCCTCCTCCTCTCACCCCCCAGCTGGTCCTCGTTCATCGCGTCCGTCAAACACGGGCTGCTCGGCCAGGACGCATGCCGAGCAGGAAGCGGGTCGGGCGGGTCCGGCGGACCGCGTACTCGTACAGCGCGAGGATCACGATCAGCGAACCGGTCACGATCGCCACGTACTTGACCACGATCGGCGCGGACCAGCCCACCACCCCGTAGGCGAAGGCGACGACGACCGGCTGGTGGAGGACGTACAGCGGCATCGCGGCGAGGGCGAGGTAGGCCCACAGCCGCTTGGACCGGCCACCGGCACGGGGTTCACGGGGGCGGTCCAGCAGCCCCAGGATCGCCACCACCCAGCACCAGCCCGCCGCCCCGAACAGCGCGCGGGTGGCGAGCGCCGACGGGGTCCAGTCGGTGAACGGGTCGCCGTCCCCCGCCATGAACCCGGGCGCGGTGGCGGCGAACAGGACGAGTCCCAGTGCCCCGACCGGTACGGCGAGTCGGCGCAGGGCGGCTCGGATGCGGGCGTCGTCGGCCAGGGCGTAACCGCTGAGGAAGAACAGCAGGTACGCCCAACGGTTCCAGCCCGCGAAGCTCTCCTCCATGCCCAGCAGCGCGTTGATCGCGGCCAGGGGCAGCGCGGGCTGCAGAAGCAGAGCGGGGCGGCGTGTCACCGCCGCTGCCACGTGCTCGCCGCCGGCCGCGAGCGCGGTCGCGAACGGTACGAGGACGAGGCAGAAGGTGAGGAGGAGGACGACGAACCAGAGGTGGCCGGTCTCGAAGTAACGGCCGTCGAGGAGGAAGGGGAAGTCGCTCAGGTCCACGTGGACGGTGAGGAAACGGGGCCAGAAACGCCAGTACGACTCGTCGTAGCCGGGGTCGGCGGCCCGCTCCCGCAACCACTGCGGCAGGGGATTGAGGGCGAGCGACGCGAAGAGCAGCGGCACGCCCAGGCGCAACAGCCGCTCACGGGCGAAGCCGGCCGGCCCCCGTCGGCGTATCGAGTGCCGTGCGCCGAGGCCCGCGACCAGGAACAGCATCGGCATCGCCCACACCACGGCGAGCCCGGCCAGTACGGTGACGGCGTCCGTCGTCTCCGCGTTCTTGACGTAGAAGTCGTCGTCCGGGGAGAAGACGAGCGCGGGCGTGGAAGAAGACCAGGCCGAGCACGACCACCACGCGCAGTATGTCCAGTTCGCGACGCCGGGGAACAACCGCCGACGTCTCGGCCTCCGCAGTCATCTCCCCAGTGTGGGCAAGGGCCCGCCTGGACGACAGCGTTCCTGCGGGCGTTCCTGCGGGCGGGGGCGCCGGGCTCGCGTTCCCTTACCGGAAAGTCATGGACACGCCGAAAGAATCTTGGTTAGCCTCGCTGATGACCATTGCCTGGGCCCCGTTCCGGGGTTCTCGCCGCCTGCCCGGCAGGCACAAAAAAATCGGGGAACACATCATGAATATGAAGAAGTTGGCCTCACTCGCCATGACTCCGCTCGTAGTGGGGGGCATCGCCGTCGCCGTGCCGATCGCGGGCGCGACCGCCGCCAGTGCCGTACCGAGCCAATGTCAGGTGGGCAAGCCGAACGAGAACACGGGGTTCGCGATCTGCCGCGCCGGCACCGGCCAGGTGCGGGTCAAGGTCACCTGTGAGGACGGCATCACGGGCAACCGCCACTTCGCGTACGGCCCGTGGAAGGGTGTCGACAAGAAGTCGCAGGTCGCCTGCGGCGCCCCCCAGCGGTACATCGTGGCGCTGGTCGACTACCAGCGCCGCTGACCCCAGGGTCACAGCATGCCCAGGGCCTGTCCCACGGATCACACGACCCGGCGGACAGGCCCTGGTGTCCCTGCGTGAACCACCGCGTGAACCACCGCGAGGACGAACGCGAGGACGAACGCGAGGACGAGCGCGAGAACTACTGCTGGACCTTGTCGCGGCCCGGACCGCCGGAGAGGGTGTCGGTGCCCTGGCCGCCGTACAGCGTGTCGTTGCCGTTGTTGCCGTAGAGCGCGTCGTTGTCCTGGTCGCCCCAGAGGGTGTCGTTGCCCTCGTTGCCGTAGAGGCGGTCGGCGCCCCGATTGCCGTGCAGCTTGTCGTTGCCCGTGCCACCGTTGAGGACATCCCGGCCCTGCTTGCCGTAGACGGTGTCGTTGCCGGACTCGCCGTACAGGACGTTGCCATCGGCGTCCCCGGTGAGGGTGTCGTCGCCCGCGCCGCCGTAGCAGTCCAGCGCGCAGCCGGTGATGGTGTCGTGGCCCTTGCCGCCGTAGGGGCCGACCCCCCAGACACCACCGCCGCCGTTGAGCCGGTCGTTGCCGTCCTCGCCCTTCAGTACGGGGGCGCCGGAGGCCGAGTCGATGAAGTCGCTGCCGGGGCCGCCGTAGATCGTGGCGTAGGCGCTGTTGCCGGCGGGGATCGTCACCGTGTCGTCGCCGTCGCGAACGGTGACGTCGTAGATGTCGGTGTCGTCGGAGTTCTGCGGGATCTCGACCGCGCACTGGACGACGGTACGGTCGCTCGCCGACGGGAAGACGCACTCGTCCCACTCCGCCGCGTTCGACTCGATGGCCATCTCGTAGCGGTCGTCGAAGGTGAGGACGTAGACGTACTCCCATTCGCTCCGCTGCTCGACCTTCGCCGAGATCGTGAGGTCGTTGGTCTGGCCGGGGGCGGCCTTGTACCAGAGTTCGCCGCCGTCGTGGACGAGGGTGGCCGGGCCGGGAGCCGCCGCCTGGGCGGTGGGCGCCGCGAGCAGTGCGCCGCCCAGGGCGAGGGCGGCGGTCGCCGTGGCGACGATGGTCCTGTACGTGGACATGCAGAAACCCTTCGCGAATGCGGATTGGGGAGGGGCGGTAGTTGCTTCGGTCGCCCATTCAGACACGGGCCGGGGGCGAAGGTTGTACCGAAAACCGGCCCGTCCCGGTCCCGTGGCGGCGCGATCCCTGCACGAGCACACCAATTGGCAGCTACGTCTCGGCGTTACGCCCCGAACAAGCCGTACCGCCGAGACAGAACTGCCAATCGCCGCCTGCCCACCGCGACTCCACCCCCTCCTCGGGCCGTACGCAACACACCCGATTCCCCACGTCAATTGGGGTCCCCCCTTGAGTCGGGGCATGGAAAGGGCAGTGGGGGCACGGGAGTTGCCCCGTTCCCCATAACGTCACCAAACCGCCCTCTCCCCGTAACACACGCACTGACCCGTCCATGCCAATCTCTCGGTTACCCACACAGTCAACCCGCGTAGACCGAGGCTCCCCGAACCAACTCCTCGTGCTGCGCGGCCCTCTGGGAAGGGACACCCCACATGCCCGCTGCGCGGATACGCAGTTGGAAGACGATCGCACTCGCGACGTCGGCCGTGCTCGTCGGTCTCGTCCTGCCGACGGCCACCGCCGCCCCCGCCTCGGCGACGACGACCGCGTACGACGACACGTACTACGCGAACGCCATCGGCAAGACCGGTACGGCCCTGAAGTCCTCGCTGCACACGATCATCAGCGACCAGTCGACGCTCTCGTACTCGGCACTCTGGAACGCGCTGAAGGTCACCGACCAGGACCCCAACAACAGCAGCAACGTGAAGCTGCTGTACTCCGGCATCTCACGCAGCAAGACCCTCAACGGCGGTAACTCCGGCAACTGGAACCGTGAGCATGTGTGGGCCCAGTCCCACGGCGACTTCGGCACCTCCGCCGGCCCCGGCACCGACCTCCACCACATCCGCCCCGAGGACGTGACGGTCAACTCCATCCGCGGCAACAAGGACTTCGACAACGGAGGCAGCAGCTTCACCAACTCCGGTGGCAGCCTCACCGACTCGAACTCCTTCGAGCCCCGTGACGCCGTCAAGGGCGACGTGGCCCGCATGATCCTCTACATGGCCGTCCGGTACGAGGGGGACGACGGCTGGCCCAACCTGGAGCCCAACGACTCCGTCAACAACGGCGGCACCCGCTTCCACGGCCGCCTCTCCGTCCTGAAGGCATGGAACGACGAGGACCCGCCGGACTCCTTCGAGGAGCGCCGCAACGAGCTCATCTACACCAACTACCAGGGCAACCGGAACCCGTTCATCGACCACCCGGAGTGGGTCGAGTCGATCTGGTAGACGCCGGATCACGGAAGACGTATGAGACGTATGAGATGTACGCGATGTACGTGACATACGAGACGGTACGAGACGTATGAGGCGAGCTCCCGGTCCGGTGACCGGGAGCTCGTCGTTTTCACAGGCGGCTGCCAGGTACGCCACAGTGCTCACCCATGCCGCCGCCGCACGGTGCACTGGTGACATCTGCCACCGATCCACACCCCCACATGACCGACACCACCACCACGCCGGCGACCACGCCCGATCCTCCGGAGCCACCGGCGACCGCCGGGCCTCCGGAGAAGGCACCGCGCTGGTCGCTCCCCGCCCTCCTCGGGATCATGGTCCTGGCGGCGGTGCTGTACTCCTGGAACCTGTCCTCCTCCGGCCTGAACAGCTACTACAGCGCCGCCGTGCTGAGCGGCACGCAGAGCTGGAAGGCGTGGTTCTTCGGCTCGCTGGACGCGGGGAACTTCCTGACCGTCGACAAGCCGCCCTTCGTACTGATGGTGATGGGCCTGTCCTGCCGGATCCTCGGCTTCGGGACCTGGCAGATGATGGCGCCGCTGATCGCCTCCGCGCTCGGCACGATCTGGATCCTGCACACGTCGGTGAAGCGGGTGTGGGGCCACGGGGCGGCGGCCATCGCGGCGCTCGTCCTCGCCCTCACGCCCATCACGGTCGCCATCAACCGCGACAACAACCCCGACACCCTCCTCGTCTTCCTGATGGTGGCGGGCGCGGCCCTCGCCCTGCGTGCCGTGCACAACGGCAAGCTCCTGCCGCTGCTCGGCTCGGCGGCCTGCTTCGGTCTCGCCTTCAACACGAAGATGCTCCAGGGCTACATCGCCCTGCCTGCCGTCTTCGCCGTCTACCTGTACGCGGCGAACACCGGCCTGGTGAAGCGGATCGTGAACCTGGCCCTCGCGGGCGTGGCGCTCGCCGTCGCCAGCTTCTGGTGGGCGGCGGCCGTGTCCCTCGTCCCCGCCGACGAGCGGCCGTACATCGGCGGCTCCACGGACGGCACCGCCTGGGACCTGATCATGGGCTACAACGGCCTCGGCCGGATCCTCGGCGGCGAGGGCAACGGCGGAGGCGGTGGCGGCGGGGGCGGCGGTTTCTCCGGCACGGCCGGTCTCGGCCGGATGTTCAACGACGTCCTCGGCGGCCAGATCTCCTGGCTGCTCCCCTTCTCGGCCATCGCGCTCATCGGCGGCCTGGTCCTGTGCGGCCGCGCCCCGCGTACGGACCTGACGCGCGCCGCGCTGGTGATGTGGGGCGGCTGGACGGCCCTGCACTACCTGACCTTCAGCCTCGCCGAGGGCACGATGCACCCGTACTACACGACCGCGCTCGCCCCCGGTATCGCGGCCCTGTGCGCGGGCGGCGGCCTGATGCTGCTGCGCGCCTTCCGCGCCGACAAGCGGTGGCTGTGGGTGCTGCCGGCGGCGTTCGCGGTCACGGGTGCCTGGGCGGTGGTTCTCCTGCGCCGGGCCACCGACTGGAACACCTGGCTGTGGCCGACGATCGCGGTCGTCATGGCTCTCGCCGTGGTCGGCCTGATCGTCTTCCGCTCCGGCAACCGCGTACGTCTCCTGGCCGCGTCCCTCACCGCCGCGATCGTCGCCTCGGTCGCGGGCCCGGCCGCGTACGCCGCCACCGAACTCTCCGCCACGGGCGGCGGCATGGGCGGCACCAACCCGACGGCCGGTCCTACGACGGGCAGCGGCGGCATGGGCGGCGGCGGCAATCGGGCGGGCGGCGGCGGTCCCGGTGGGGGCGGCTTCCCGGGCGGCGGCCAGGACGGCCAGACGGGTGGCCAGGCGAACGGCCAGGCGAACGGCCAACAGCAGGGCAACGGCCAGACGGGCACGCCCCCGAGCGGCGCCCCCGGTGGCACGGGCGGCACCCAGCAGAGTGGCGGCACGAGCGGCGGCCCCGGCGGAGCCATGGGCGGTGGTGGTGGCATGGGCGGCACCGCCAGCAGCGAACTGATCTCCTACCTGAAGAAGAACCAGGACGGCGCCAAGTGGCTACTGGCGGTCTCCAGTTCCCAGAGCGCGGCCCAGCTCATCCTCAGCAGCGGCGAACCCGTCATCTCCATGTGGGGCTGGTCCGGCAGCGACCAGGCCATGACCCTGACCAAGCTCAAGGAACTGGCCAAGGCCGGCGACCTCCACTACATCCAACTCGGCGGTGGCATGGGAGGCGGCCCCGGCGGCAACTCCACGCTCAGCTCCGCGGTGACCGCCTGGGTCCAGGAGAACGGCACGGCGGTGGAGGCGAGCGAGTACGGCGGAAGTTCGACGTCGGGTGACAGCAGCCAGTCGGCGAGTGTCTACCGCCTGGACCCGTCGGACGTGAAGTAGGCACAGATCCATACCGCTGACCCACGAGAGCCCCTGGACGAACTCACGTCCAGGGGCTCTCCGTCAGTTACTCACCCATGACATCCACACGTACAACCGGTGAACCCTCATTCCTGTCGGACTAACGGACGCGGCGCTTCCGCCACGCCGGACCCCACCGACCCGAAGGGCACGTGCATGTCACGAGCAGAAGCAGAAGCAGAAGCAGAAGCAGGAGCAGGAGCAGGAGTACGACGCAGTACCCGCGCGGCACGAGTGAGCGCGCCCTTGGCCGCGGTGGTGCTGCTGGCCGGAGGCCTGACCGCCTGGTCGCTCGGCCCGGCCTCGGCGGCCCCCGGATCGTTCGCATCGGTGGACGTGGCGGACGACTTCAACGGGGACGGGTACGCCGACCTGGTCATAGGCGCCCCGGACGCCACGGTGTCCGCGAAGGCCAAGGCGGGCTATGTGGCCGTCATGTACGGCTCGAAGAGCGGGCTCTCCACGACGAAGAGGAAGCTCGTCAGCCGTTCGACGAGCGGCGTGCCCGGCTCCGCCACCGCGAACCAGCGCTTCCCCTCGTCGGTCATGAGGGACTGCCCCGGCGTCAGATCCATGGTGGCCTGCGTCGCGGGCGGGATCACGTCGGCGATCCTCTCCGACAAGGTGGGCACACAGCTCCGCGAGGCGGCCGGTCCACCGAACGGGTCCGGCTGGGCGGACGGCAGAGACAGCGCCGACGCGGACTCGGGCGGCTTCGACGGCGACTGAACGCGGGGACGTGGCTGGGAAAGGGTTGGACGGGGTGATGCCCCGGCTTGTAGCTTGCGGTGGACCGTGACACCACCTGAGGAGGTGAGACCCATGAACGCTGTATCGATGTGGGTGCTCCCCCTTCCCGTCACGGCCGGCGATTGACGTAGGTGTCGCCGGGAGCGCCTCGCCAACAAGGCACTCCCGAAAGGCAACACCTATGGACTCTCGCGCGCCCCTCATGTTCGACGTGGTCATTGCCGGGTGCGGGCCGACCGGCGCGATGCTGGCCGCCGAACTGCGGCTGCACGATGTGCGGGTACTCGTTCTGGAGAAGGAAACCGAGCCCAAGTCGTTCGTCCGCATAGTCGGTCTGCATATTCGCAGCATCGAGCTGATGGCAATGCGCGGACTGCTGGACCGCATTCTCGAACACGGAAGACAGCGTCCGGCCGGCGGTTTCTTCGCCGCCATCCCCAATCCCGCGCCCAGGGGCCTGGATTCCGCGTACGCCTATCTGCTGGGCATCCCGCAGCCGGTCATCGAGCGCCTGCTCGAAGAGCATGCGATCCAACTGGGTGCGCAGGTCCGGCGCGGTTGCGCGGTCTCCGGCTTCGAGCAGGACGACGAGGGTGTGACCGTCGAGCTGGCCGACGGCGAACAGCTGCGTGCGCGCTATCTCGTCGGCTGTGACGGCGGGCGCAGTACGGTGCGCAAACTGCTCGGCGTCGGCTTCCCCGGCGAGCCGTCGCGGACCGAGACGCTGATGGGCGAGATGGAAGTGGGTGTGCCGCAGGCGGAGATCGCCGCCAAGGTGACCGAAATCCACGAGACCGATAAGCGATTCTGGCTCAGGCCCTTCGGCGAAGGGGCATATAGCGTCGTAGTCCCCGCCGCGGGAGTCGGCGATCGCGCGGAACCGCCCACCCTCGAGGATTTCAAACAACAGTTGCGCGCCGTCGCCGGAACCGATTTCGGCGTGCACTCCCCGCGCTGGTTGTCCCGCTTCGGGGATGCCACCCGGCTGGCCGAACGTTATCGGGTCGGGCGGGTGCTGCTGGCCGGCGATGCGGCACACATCCATCCACCCATCGGCGGACAGGGCCTCAACCTGGGCGTTCAGGACGCATTCAACCTCGGCTGGAAACTGGCCGCACAGATCCGCGGCTGGGCGCCGGAAACACTCCTGGACACCTACCAGGCCGAACGTCATCCGGTCGCCGAGGACGTGCTGGACAACACCCGCGCCCAGATGGAACTGCTGTCCACCGAACCGGGCCCGCAGGCCGTGCGCAGGCTGCTCACCGAACTGATGGACTTCGACGAGGTGAACCGCCATCTGATCGAGAAGATCACCGCGATCGGTATCCGCTACGACTTCGGTGAAGGCCCCGACCTGCTCGGCCGCCGCCTGCGCGACATCGACGTGAAACAGGGCCACCTCTACGGTCTGCTGCATCGCGGCCGCGGCCTGCTGCTGGACCGCACCGAACGCCTGACCGTCGGCGGCTGGTCGGACCGGGTCGATCACCTCGCGGATCCCACTGCGGTACTGGATGTTCCGTGCGTCCTGCTACGCCCCGACGGCCACGTCGCCTGGATCGGCGACGATCAGCAGGACCTGGACGACCACCTCTCCCGCTGGTTCGGCAAGCCCGGGGCCGGTAGCGACTGACGTCACACCGGGGGCCGGGTGAGTTTGGCGGCCACGGCGTCGAGGACCCAGTCCAGGCCGGTCGCGAAGGATGCCTCGGCGTCCACGTCCGTGCCGTCGTACACCGCCTTGGCCAGCGCCGGGAAGCGGCCCGTGGCCAACATTCTCGTCACATGCGGGCCGGAGGCGCGCTGCCAGTCGCGCTTGGACAGGCCCGTGGCGCGCTCGGCCCGCAGGTTCGCGATCTCGCGCCTGATCGCGCCGGTGAAGTAGGCGCTGACAGTCTCCACCGCGCGCATGACGGTGTCGATGTCGGCGAGGCCGTCGACGGCGGCCAGCGTGGCCTCGGTCACGGCGAGGCCGTTCGGGCCCAGGCTCGGGCGGCCGCCGAGAAGGTCGGCCAGCCATTCGTGACGGAGAGCGGCCTGCCTCGTGCGGTGGGCGAGGATGCCCAGCGTCTCCCGCCAGTCACCGGACGGCTCCTCGGGAAGAATCTCGGCCTGGACCTCGTCCACCATGAGGTCGAACAGCTCCTCCTTGGTGGAGATGTATCCGTACAGCCGCATCGGGCCGGCGTCCAGCCGGGCGGCGACCTTGCGCAACGACACCGCCTCCAGCCCGCCCTCGTCGGCCAGCGCGATGGCGGCGGCGACGATCCGCTCCCGGTCAAGCGGCACGGGGCGAGTCGGCGGCTCCGGCCGGTCCCACACAGTCATGATGACATCGTACTGTTGCCATGCACCGTATACGAGCAATACGGTGTATCGATATGAGACATCGCATCGCAGTGGTCGGGAGCGGGCCCGCCGGCCTTACCTTCGCCCGCGTCCTGCACCGCCATGACCACCCCGTCACCGTCCTCGAACGCGATCCCGCCCCCGACGCCCGCCCCCCGGGCGGCACGCTGGACCTGCACGAAGGGCTGGGCCAGCTCGCGCTGGACAAGGCGGGGCTGCTGGCGGCGTTCCAGACGCTGTCTCGTCCCGAGGGGCAGGCCATGCGCATCCTGGACACGGACGGGACCGTCCTGCGCGACTGGCGACCCCGTCCAGATGACCGGGCCAATCCCGAGATCGACCGCGGGCAACTCCGCGACCTGCTGCTCGGCCCTCTCGACGTCCGGTGGGGCCGGGGCGTGACGCAGGTGGTGCCGGGGACCCGGGATGGCGTACTGGTCCATTTCGCGGACGGGCGACAGGAGACGTTCGACCTCGTGGTCGGCGCGGACGGCGCCTGGTCCCGGGTCCGCCCGGCAGTCTCGTCGGTGGCGCCGCACTACACCGGCGTCACCTCGATCGAGTCCTCCCTCGACGACGTCGACACCCGTTACCCTGACCTCGCCCGGCTGATCGGCGACGGTTCCCTGGCTGTGTATGGCATGAACCGAAGCCTCGTCGCCCAGCGCAACAGCGGCGGCCACGTGAAGGTGTACACCAAATTCCGTGCGCCGCTGGACTGGCACACGAACCTGGACCTGGCCGACGTCGAGGCCGTGCGATCGAGCCTGCTGGCTCTGTTCGACGGCTGGGCCGCTCCCGTCCTCGCCCTCCTCCGTCACGGCACCGCTTTCGTCCACCGCCCCCTCTACGTCCTGCCCGTGTCCCACACCTGGACCCACGTCCCCGGGGTGACGCTACTGGGCGACGCCGCCCACCTGATGCCCCCCTTGGGGGCGGGTGCGAACCTCGCGATGCTGGAAGGCGCCGAACTCGCCGAGTCCATCGCCGCCGCCCCCGGCCCTGGAGATCTGGACGAGGCCGTCCGCGCCTTCGAGGAACAGATGTGGACACGGGCCGGCAGGTGGGCGGAAATCACGACGGCCGGTCTGGAACGCCTCGTGAGCCCGGACCCCGCCGAAGCCCTCGCCCTCTTCGACGAAGTCCAGCCATCCTGACTGCCAAGTTTCCGACGTGCGCTAGTTGTCACCCAGGTGCGTGGGCGCGAACATCCGCAACACGGCCGGGAGCACGACCACCGAAGGTCCCGGCGCGGCCAGGGCCTTCGCCAGGTCGTCCGCGAGCGTCTCGGGGGTCGTCCGTACCCCCGGTACGCCGAACGACTCCGCCAGCGCCACGAAATCCGGCCGCGTCAGCTCCGTACCGGTCGTCTCCCCGAACGCGTCCGTCATGTACTCGCGCAGGATCCCGTAGCCGCCGTCGTCGACGATCAGCCAGGTGACGTCGAAGTTGTACTGCCGGGCCGTGGCCAGCTCGGCGATCGAGTACAGGGCGCCGCCGTCGCCCGAGACGGCCAGCACCGGCTGCGTCGGGTCGGCGGCCGCCGCGCCGAGGGCCGCCGGGAAGGCGTAGCCGAGGCCGCCCGAACCCTGGGCCGAGTGCATGGTGTTGGGGTACTTGGCGTCGAAGGCCGACCAGGCCCAGTACGCCAGGATCGTCATGTCCCAGAAGGAGGGCGCTCGGGGCGGCAGCGCCCGCCGGATGGACGCCAACAGGTCCTGTTCCAGGGTGAGTTCCTGGGCGTCGATGCGCTCGCGCACCCGGTCGAGCACCTCGCGGACGCGGGCGGGCGCCGACGCGTCCTCCCGGGGCTCCTCGATCGTCTCCAGCAGCGCCTGCAGCGCAAGCCGCGCGTCCGCGTGGATGCCGAGGGCCGGATGGTTGGACTCCAGCTTCCCCAGATCCGCCTCGATCTGGATCACCCGGCCGCGCGGCTTGAACGTGTGGTAGTTGGAGGACAGTTCACCCAGTCCCGACCCCACCACCAGCAGTACGTCCGCGTCCTCCAGGAAGTCCGTGGTGTGCCGGTCCTCCAGCCAGGACCGCAGCGACAGCGGATGCGTCCACGGGAACGCGCCCTTGCCGCCGAACGTGGTGACGACCGGCGCCGACAGCCGCTCCGCCAGCTGCCGCAGCTTGCCGGACGCGTCCGCCCGTACGACCCCGCCACCCGCGATGATCGCGGGACGAACGGCCTTCGTGAGCGAGTCGGCGGCCACGGCGGTCAGTTCGGGGCGCGGGGGCAGCTCCTCGGGGAAGGCGTCGCCACCCGTCACCATGGGGATCGGCGTCTCGGCCAGCAGCACATCCTGCGGGATCTCCACCCACACCGGCCCGTGCGGGGCGGTCAGCGCCGACTGCCAGGCGGCGGCGATCGCGGAGGGGATCTGGGACTGCGTACGCACGGTGTGCACGGACTTGACGACGCCCCTGAACGAGGCCGACTGGTCCGGGAGTTCATGCAGATAGCCGTGGCGGCCGCCGCCCAGCCCCGTCACCGGGATCTGGCTGCTGATGGCGAGAACGGGGGCGGAGGCCGAGGCCGCCTCCTGGAGCGCGGCGAGCGACGTCAGCGCGCCCGGCCCCGTCGACAGCAGCAGCGGCGCCGCCTCACCCGTGATCCGGCCGTACGCGTCCGCCGCGAACCCCGCGTTGTTCTCGACCCGGAGGCCGATGTAGCGCAGATCGCTCCGGCGCAGGGCGTCGAACATGCCCAGCGCGTGCTGGCCCGGCAGCCCGAACACCGTCGTCGCGCCGAGCCCGGCCAGCGTCTCCACGACCAGGTCTCCGCCGTTGCGCCCGGGGGGAGGGCTCAGGGCAGCCGATATCTGGGCCCCCGTAGGGCGGAGCACCAGGTCATGGTCGTGGGTCACTTCGCTGCCTTCTCCTGCGCAATCCGGCGGGTCATGATCGTGGTGAGTTCGTACGCCGTGTGGGACGCGGCCACCGCGGTGATCTCGGCGTGATCGTACGCGGGCGCCACCTCGACGACATCGGCGGAGACCAGGTTGCAGGAGGCCAGGCCCCGCAGGATCTCCAGCAGCTCCCTCGACGTCATGCCGCCGGCCTCGGGCGTCCCCGTACCCGGCGCGTGGGCGGGGTCCAGGCAGTCGATGTCGATGGAGATGTACAGCGGACGGTCGCCGATGCGCTGCCGCAGCTGGTCGGCGACCTCGTCCACGCCGCGCCGCATGACGTCCGCCGACGTGACGATGCCGAAGCCCAGCTTTCCGTCGTCGTCCAGGTCCTTCTTGCCGTACAGGGGGCCGCGGATGCCGACGTGCGAGAGCGCCTCCGTGTCGAGGATGCCCTCCTCCACCGCCCGCCGGAAGGGGGTGCCGTGCGTGTACTCCGCGCCGAAGTACGTGTCCCAGGTGTCGAGGTGGGCGTCGAAGTGCAGCAGCGCCACCGGGCCGTGCCTCTTGGCGACCGAGCGCAGCAGCGGGAGAGCGATGGTGTGGTCGCCGCCGAGGGTCATGAGCCGCGCGCCGGTCGCCAGCAGTTCGTCGGCCGCCGCCTCGACGGTCTCCACCGCCTCGTTGATGTTGAACGGGTTGGCGGCGATGTCACCGGCGTCCGCGACCTGGGCGAGCGCGAACGGGGAGGCGTCCTGCGCCGGGTTGTAGGGCCGCAGCAGCCGGGACGCCTCACGGATCGCGTTGCCGCCGAAGCGGGCGCCCGGCCGGTACGAGACACCGCTGTCGAACGGCACGCCCACGACCGCGACATCGGCCCGCCCGCCCACCTCGTCGAGGCGCGGCAGCCGGGCGAAGGTCGCGGGCCCGGCGTACCTCGGGAGCCGGGAGGAGTCGACGGGGCCGCGGGGCGTCTCGATGCTGCTCATGGGTACTGCCTTCTTCCTGCATATGCTTCATCGCGTATGCATTGATATGCACAAACATGCACTGATACGTACTACTGGACGCGACTCTACTGGTGAGCCGGGGCCGGCTCGGACACGGGTTCGGGCGGCTGGCCGGTCGCTCCCAACGGATCGGCCGTTGCGCCGCGTTGCTGAAGACGGACCGAAGAGTGACGCAGATCCCAAGCGGCGGCCACGCGGAGGACTCCCACAGTCGTCTGCCTCACAATGGGGGCATGCCGATATCCGGGATCCCCAGCCGCGCCCAGCTCGTCGAGCACCTCGTACGGACGCGTATCGCGGGCGACGTCGCCACGCCGCGCGAGAACAACCTCTCCCACTACCGCGAACTGGCCAACGGCAACCGCCACTACTGGCTGGGCCTGGAGCTCGGCGACCGCTGGAGCGACGAGCAGGACGTGCTGGCCGTGATGGCGGAGCGGGTCGGCGTGAACGACGACCCCGGGTACCGGTACGGGCAGGACACGATCGACCCGGATCTGACGGTCGACGCGCTGGAGCGCATGGCGGCGCGGCTGCGCAAGGCGGCCGACGGCGAGCAGCGGGTGCTGTTCGCCACCGGCCACCCCGGCGGCCTTCTGGACGTGCACCGGGCCACGGCGCAGGCGTTGCGCGCGGCGGGCTGCGAGATCGTCGTCATCCCGGACGGCCTGCAGACGGAGGAGGGTTACGTGATGCAGTTCGCGGACGTCGCCGTCCTCGAACACGGCGCCACCCTCTGGCACACCCACTCCCCCGAGCCGATGCGGGCCATCCTCCGGGGACTTGAGGGCGCCGGCCGCCCGCTGCCCGACCTGGTGGTCGCCGACCACGGCTGGGCGGGCTGCGCGGGCCAGCTCGGCATCGACTCCGTCGGTTACGCCGACTGCAACGACCCGGCCCTCTTCCTCGCCGAGTCCGAGGGCACCCTCCAGGTCGCGGTCCCGCTCGACGACCATGTGGTCAGCCCGCGCCACTACGACCCGATGACGGCGTACCTGCTGGAACAGGCGGGGCTCAACGAGGTGTAACCGACTGGGGGCCTACTGCGTCTTCGGCCTCGGCACGCGTACGACCCCCTCCTGGATGACCGAGATCGCGAGCCGCCCGTCCTGGGTGTAGATCCGGCCCTGGCCGAGGCCGCGGCCGGCCGACGCGGACGGCGACTCCTGGTCGTACAGGAGCCATTCGTCGGCGCGGAACGGCCGGTGGAACCACATGGCGTGGTCCAGCGACGCCCCGACCACGTCCCCCACGGCCCAGCCGCCGCGCCCGTGCGCGAGCAGGATGGAGTCGAGGAGCGTCATGTCGGAGACGTACGTGGCGAGGACGACGTGCAGGAGGGGGTCGTCGTCGAGCTTGCCGCCCGCGCGAAACCACACCTGCGAGCGCGGTTCGCGGGGTTCGCCGTAGCGGCCGTAGGGCGGATCGTCGACGTACCGCAGGTCGACGGCGGCCCGCGCCTCCAGCATCCTCTCGACGACGGCCGGGGCGAGGTCGTACGACGGCAGCCGTTCCTCGGCGGTGGGGAGGGTCTCCGGGGCGGGCGCGGCGGGCATGGGGGCCTGGTGTTCGAGGCCCTCCTCGTACCGCTGGAAGGACGCGGAGAGGGCGAAGATCGGCTGCCCGTGCTGGACGGCGACGACACGGCGCGCGGTGAAGGAGCGGCCGTCGTTCATGCGGTCGACGGTGTAGACGATGGGCGCGCCCGCGTCGCCGATGCGCAGGAAGTACGCGTGGAGGGAGTGCGGCAGTCGGTCCTCGGGGACCGTCCGCCCGGCGGCGACGAGCGCCTGGGCAGCGACCTGCCCGCCGAAGACGCGCGGAACGATGGCGGGCCGGGACCGGCCGCGGAAGATGTTCTCCTCGATCTGCTCGAGGTCGAGCAGATCGAGGAGATCCTGAAGTGGTGCCTGACTCATGAGGTCAGTTGTACTGGACAGTAATTTCCGGGACCTTACAGACCCAAGTCATTACAGGCCCATGTCCTTCGCGATGATCGACTTCATGATCTCGCTGGTGCCGCCGTAGATGCGGTTGACGCGGTTGTCCGCGTACAGGCGGGCGATCGGGTACTCGTTCATGAAGCCGTAGCCGCCGTGGAGCTGGAGGCAGCGGTCGATGACGCGGTGGGCGACCTCGGTGCAGAAGAGCTTGGCGCTGGCGGCCTCGGCCGGGGTCAGCTCACCGGCGTCCAGGGCCTCCGTGGCGCGGTCGGCGACGGCCTCGGCGGCGTCCACCTCGGCCTGGCAGGCGGCCAGTTCGAACTTGGTGTTCTGGAAGGCGGCGACGGGCTGGCCGAAGACGACGCGGTCCTGGACGTACTGCTTGGCGAACCGCACGGCGGCCTTGGCCTGGGCGTAGGCGCCGTAGGCGATGCCCCAGCGCTCGGAGGCGAGGTTGTGGCCGAGGTAGGAGAAGCCCTTGTTCTCCTCGCCGAGGAGGTCCTCGACGGGCACCTTGACGTCGACGAAGGCGAGCTCGGCGGTGTCGGAGGTCTTGAGCCCGAGCTTGTCGAGCTTCCGCCCGACCGAGTACCCCTCGGCCTTGGTGTCCACGACGAAGAGGGAGATGCCGTGGCGGCGGTCCTCCTTCGTCGGGGCGGCAGTACGCGCGCAGACGATCATGCGGTCGGCGTGGACTCCGCCGGTGATGAAGGTCTTGGCCCCGTTGAGGACGTAGTGCGTCCCGTCCTCGCTGAGCTTGGCGGTGGTCTTCATGCCCGCGAGGTCGGAGCCGGTGCCCGGCTCGGTCATCGCGATGGCCCACATCTCCTCACCGGAGACGAACTTCGGCAGGTACCGCTTCTTCTGCTCGTCCGTGGCCAGCATCTTGATGTACGGCAGACCGAGCAGCACATGCACCCCGGAGCCGCCGAAGGTCACGCCCGCACGGGCGGTCTCCTCGTACAGCACGGCCTCGAACTTGTACGAGTCGATGCCGGCGCCGCCGTGCTCCTCGTCCACCCGGATACCGAAGATGCCCAGCTCGGCCAGCTTGTAGTAGAAGTCCCGCGGCGCCTGGCCGGCGGCGAACCACTCGTCGTACACCGGCACGACCTCGGCCTCGATGAAGGCACGCAGGGTCTCCCGGAACGCCTCGTGATCCTCGTTGAACACCGTACGGCGCACCGCCGTCACCTCCACCTGAGTACCTTCGGATGTACCCAAGCGCCCACCGCAGACATGGCTAAGCGCTTGCTCAGGCAAACCGTACCGGCGAGTATCAAGTGCGTCCAGAGTGCTCCCGACGTAACGCTCGTCACTCCGCCTCAGCCTGCCTCCGGCAGTCGGGCGAGTTCAGCCGAAGGCGAGCTCGCGGAAGGCGTTGCGGACGTCGGTGAGGGGGTGGCGGTCGCGGGTGAAGTACAGCTTGTTGGTGAGCAGCAGCGCCCACCGCTGGACAGACCGCGCATTGGCGGCGTCCGCAGCCCCTCCGCTGGTGGAAGCGGTAAACGTCCCGGAAGGGGACGCCGGCCCGGTACGGCCTGGCAGCCACTCGTGGGGCAGGGGCCCGCCGGTAGCGGACCGAGGTCAGCTCTGTTTCTCGCCGAGGGCTGCACGCAGCCAGTCCACAGACCCGGTCGCCAGCACCACGTCGGCGAGTTCGTCGGCCGACTTCGTGGTGAGCCGGCGGCGGCTGTTGTCGATCCACCGCTGGGCGTTCTCGTAGCCCTGGGCCTTGTACTCGATGCCCTGGATCATGCACTCCAGCTTGTCGGCGTCCCGGGCGCAGATGGCCTCCTGGGACTCCTTCGCTTCGTACTCCGCGACGAGTTCACGCACTGTGGAGGCCAGGATCTCGGGCATGCCCGCCACCTGGTCGTCGGTGACCGCGCGCGGGTCCGCCTCCGAGGCGTACTTCTTGCCCAGGTGGTTCACATCACCGGTACGGGTCTCCTGCGAGTCGTGCCACACCGCGAGGAACGCGGCCCGCGCGGGATCGGCGCCTTCGAGCTTCGCGATGATCGTCGCGAGGAGAGCGGTGCGCCAGGAGTGCTCCGCCACCGACTCGGGGTCGCGCACGCCGGCCATCCACCAGCCGGTGCGCTTGGTCTGCTTCAGCGTCCCCGCCTCGTACAGGAAACGCGCTACCGCGGACAGGTCTTCAGCCACCGTCGGACTCCCTTCACGCCTCGTCAGGCCTCTGCGAGGCGGATCGCGTACCGGATGCTCTCCAACTCCCTGCGCCCGCGCGCCGAGAGCACCCGGCCATCCAACATCACCGGCAGCCTCTCGCGCAGGGTCCGCCCCGCCGTTCCGGACCGCAGCAGGTTGGGCCGGATCTGGAGCAGAGACCACACGGAGTGGATGTTGAGGTCGACGTAGCCGTGATGTGGAGCGAGCCCCTGAGCGAGGTGAACGAGAAGCTTGTCACCCGGCCACGGTCCGGGGGTGTGGGCGGCGATGAAGTCGTCGCTCAACTCGAGATGGGCGGTCTCGCCGATCCAGTACGCCCAGTAGTTCAGGTTCGCGGCTTCGCCGGCGTCGTCGTCGATCAGGGCGGTGTCAATGAAGTGGCTCAGCCGGTCCCGGTCTCCTTGTCGGGCCGAGACGGCGGCCGCGGAGCGGGAGTTGAGCCACCGGGTAAGCCAGTCAGCAGGGCGTTCGGTGGCCTGCTGGTGGGCGGGCCACTCCGCTGTGCCGGGCTGCTCGTCGTACCCGGAGAGGTACAGGGCTTGGCGGCGCACGCCGTCACGGATGTCCTGGCAGGTTCTTCAGTTGGGCCCGCAGCGGGACGCCTGCGGTGTGCGTGAGCAGCTGACGGGCGGTCACTGTCGCGAGCGGGTGGCCGTCGACCTCCGGCCAGAACTCGCCGAATGGGGAGTCGAGGTCACGTTTGCCCTCCTCCCACAGGGCTCCGACGGAACTGCTGCCTCCGCTCGACCCAGTGGGTGTCGTCGTATGGGCCGGTCAGCGGCCCGCGCGGATCATCACGGCGAGTACCGGCGAGGCCGGTGACGGCTGGCTCTGGCCGATGTCCTCGTAGCCCCATGACTTGTAGAGAGCGCGGACCTTTCCATCCCCGGCGGCCGGGTTGACCATGAGCGTCACGTATGGCTCGTCGCGTGCGGCGAGGAGGGCGTCATGGATACGGCGGGCAGTGCCAGTCTTCCGCCAGCTTTCCCGGACGCCGATCTCCTTCAGGGCCATGGCCGGACGCTCGGTGTACTTCTCCGCCGGCGTCGGGCTCGTGCGCTGCCAGTAGCGGTCGCCGTGCTCGATGGTGTTGCCGTAGGCGTAGCCGACCGGACAGCCTTCCGCGTACGCAAGGACGGCCGTGAACCCGGGCTCGGTGCTGTGCCGGTCCAGGCGCTCGCCGAACGCGGTGATGGCGTAGTTCGGCAGGTGGAGGAGCGGGGCGCGTACGTCGGCGTACACGTCGAGGAGATCGCCGCGGATGGTGTCGAGGGTGGTGAATGTGCGCAGGTCGATGGCGGGCGCCGTGGTCATGCGGCCATCCTCCAGGTGGCGGCGTGCTCGGTCCAGGTCTGCACGGTGGTACTGCCCGGTGCGGTGGCGCGCAGCGCGGCGCCGAACTCTTGCAGCATGCGCGTCACCCGGGCGTGTTGGGTAGCGGCTTCGGCAGGGACCTTCATCGCGGTGGCCGTGGCGGCGTCGGCGGCACCCTGCGCGAGTTGGGCGTGCGCGAGCCGGGTCGTGGCGATGGCCCGGGACCGGACCATGTGGGGCCGCAGGGCGGACAGACAGTGATGGGCGTGGAACTCGGCGGTCGGGTAGTCGCCGAGCGCCAAGTACGCCGACAGAGCCAACGAGTCCAGCTCGGCCTGATCGTAGAAGGCGAGCATCCACACGGGCCGGTAGTCGGCGGGGTCGGCGCGCAGCATGGCGTCTTGGGCTTGCTCGAACGCCCGGCGGGTGCCGACGCGGTCCTGCGCCGTGCCGTGGATCGCCCCCTGGCGGGCCAGGCCGAGGGACGCGAACAGGGGGTCACGGCGCGTGAGGTACAGGTTGCGGGCGACATCGTTGGCGGCGAGCGCGTCGGCGGGACGGCCGAGGTGCCGGTACATGGTTCCCGCGTGACTCCAGATGCGGAACTTGATCGCCTGATCACCGGACATCTCGGCAAGGGACTGGGCCTCACGCATGTGCGCCTTGGCGACGTCGTAACGGCGGCCGTCGATGGCGGCCCACATCGCCGAGGATCGGAACGACGCTGCGGAGGCATAGAGGTTGCTGCGTACGCGCTGGGTGGCACTGCCGGCGTTCTGGAGGTTCAGCGCTTCGTCGGCGAGCGAGACGGCCTGCTGCTCAATGCCGAGTTGTCCGCCGTGGCGGTGGTCACTGGCGATGATCTCGGCGAAGCGCTTGTTCAGACGGTTGACATCGCTCATGCCGATACGGCGGGGCGACGCGGCGCCGGGGGCGGCGGCTGCGGCTGCGGCGGCGGCAGCCGCAGCGATGCCGCCGACGAGGGTACGGCGCTTCATGTCGGGGTCCTCCTGCTGCGACGGGGCTGGGGTGGACGGAGTCCGGCCCCGTGGCACGAACCCTAAGGCGGTAGCGGACAGGCCAGTGACGTCCTCAAGTGCCTTGCGGGTAGCCGATTTGGGCCACCTGACCCGGCCTGCTTTCCAGTCCCGGACCGATGAACCGTCGAGGCCGCCAAGCCGCCCGGTCAGCCGCTCCAAGGCCCTGTTCACAGCGTCAGCAAGGCTGTTGGAGCTATAGCCGTGTTCGGCCATCCACGTCTCAAGAACAGTGTTGCGCGTGGTGTCCATCTACGCACGGTAGCTCTCATGCCTCCTCATCCGCCAGGTAAACAGAAGGTCAAATCGGCCTAGGCGCCTCCGGCGGATGGATACCTGATCGTCCTAATCATCTTGTTGTGAAAGGCAGTTGTCTGGTCACTGGTCGCCCGTCACGCCCCGTCGTGCGGACGGCTGTTGACGGCCCAGTCCGCTCCTGAAGTCTCCCGAAGGGGAGGGCCGGGCGCCGAGACAACACGAAGGCTCCACCCAATGACGAGTCTCAGTACGCCAGTTCAGGCCGCCTCCATCGGCCCGCCCGCCTACAGTCAGAACCTCCCGTGCGAAGCTTCCACGGCCGAGATCGGCCGCAAGCTCGTCCGTGACGTCCTCGCCATATGGAACCTCGACCACCTCGCCGACAGTGCCGCGCTGATCGTCACAGAACTGATCGCGAACGCCACCAGGCACACCCCGTGCCGTGAGATCCGTCTGATCGTCGGGCGGCCGAGCGCGACACGAGTGCGTGTCGGGGTCGTGGACCGGGAACCGTCGCGCCGGCCGACGCTCAGCCAGGCCGATGACAATGACGAGTCGGGCCGCGGACTGCTCCTCATCGATGCGGTCGCCGACCGCTGGGGCTACGACCTGCACGGCTCGGGCATGCGTCCACTAGCAAAGGAAGTCTGGGCCGAACTCCTCATCAGGGGCGACGAGTGAACACGCCTGTCACGGCGCACGAGCGCACCGCGCACCCGCCCACGCCGTTCTCGACGCACTCACCCCTCCCTGACGTCGCCCGCCTCCGCCCCCGCCAGCAGATGGCCATGGACTGTGCCCTCTGCTCCCGCCCGCTGGGAGCGAGCGGCCGGGTGCTGGGTGAGGTGTGCCACCTGGGACTTCCGTTCCGGCTATGGGTCTGCATACCGGACTGCCAGGCGGCCAGATCTGCCATCCCGACCACCTAGGAAGAGGAGATGTTCCTGTGGAGTGGCGATGGATCAGGTTCTACGCGTGCGAGCCGTGCCTCGACCGTCTCAAGGCTCAGGCGCTCGCCTACTTCATGGAGCGGCGACCGGCGTCCGCCTGATCGGACTCCCAGCACACGACTTCCCGGCGTGAGGGATGGCGGCCCGCGAGGACTTCCTACACGGGTCACATCGCCTCGTGCCGAGTGGCCAGGAACCGTCCGGGGAACTGCCGCCTGGCAATGCTCCGCGCGATGGCGCCTGGTGAGCACCACAGCACAGCAACGTCTCAACGAATACGAGGAGTTGGTAGGCATGACAAGCAGCACCGTAGTTCCCAGCCGCACCCAGGCGCGCCCGCAGACGCCGGGGACCTTGGACGGCTTCGACCTGGACGTCTCCCTCGTCGAGATCGCCGACCCGGCGGGCCTGGTCAACCTGACCGACGACAACTGCGGTACCACCTGCGGCGCCTGCACCACCAACGTCGCTTGACCCGAACCTCACGTCACTCCGGGTTGGTGCCGTCGCGCTCCAGCGCGGCGGCACCAACCGCCCGTCCCCTCGCCCTACGGAGGTAGTTGGTGGTTGCTCCGCCCGCAGTGTTCCGAACCGGCACAACCGCTCTCGTGCGCGCGGTAGCCCGGCCGCCATTGCCGCTTCCTCCGTGCCCCGACCTCGATGACCGCTCGCCCAGCGTTTCGGCGGCATCTTTGGAGTGGCTGCGCGCGGTCTGGGCGAACACAGACATCGCCGAGGCACTGCAACATTCCAGCTCGGTCCTGGCCACGCAGGTACGGGCCTCGTGTACGGCCGAGAAACCTACCGCGCGGGACGTGCGGCGTGCCGCGCTCTCCGTAGCCCGCTATCTGCTGCGGTCCGAGCACCGGGCGACGCCTTTCGGCTTGTTCGCCGGCGTGACCACCGCGGAGTTCGGCCCGCAGGCGCGCGCAGGCTGGGGCACGGAGCACGTGGCCGTCGGACGCGCGGGGGCGGAGTGGCTGGCCGCCGTGGTCGAGCGGTTGGAGTCGTGCCCGGACCTACTCGAACGGCTGCCCGTCGTCGTCAACAACACCGTGACGAGCCGGGGAGACCGGCTCATTGTGCCGTTCCAGCCCGACGTCCAGGACGATGCGACCCGCGCGGTCGAGGCGTCCCTGGCCTTGACCGAACCAGTGCGCGCGGTCCTCGCCGCGACGCGGGCGCCGATCCGAGTCGGCGCGCTCGAAGACAAGCTCCGGGCAGAGTTCCCTGCGGCCGGGCCCGAGAGGGCCAGCCGTCTACTGGGGGAGCTGATCCGGCGGCGCGTGCTGATCACGAGTCTGCACGCACCGAGCACCGAGACCGACGCCCTCGGCTATCTGCTCGACCAGCTTGACGCGATCGACGCCGGAATCCTCGCTCCGGTCGTGGAGACGATGCGCGAGCTGCACGCGGTCCGGGCGGGGCTGGAGGCGTGCGCCACGCGCGATGGCCGGGACAGCGTCGCAGCGCGGATGCGGGCCCTCGTGCCCGGCCTGCGCCACCACCCCGTCGCGCTGGATCTGCGCCTGGACGCGCAGATCGTTCTGCCGGAGGCAGTAGCCCGAGAGATCGAACGCGCCGCCTTCATCCTGACCCAGGTGAGTACCCGCCCGTACGGGACCGCCGCATGGGGCGAGTACCACCAGCGGTTCTATGAGCGGTACGGCATCGGCACGATGGTGCCGCTCCCGGAGGCCGTGGCGGACAGCGGCACCGGCTATCCCGACAGCTACCCGGGCACTCCGGCTGGCGCGCGTCGGCCTCGCGTCTCCGCTCGGGATGACGCCCTCGTACGGCTGGCGCAGGCCGCCGCGCTCGACGGCCGTGATGAGGTGGTCCTCACCGACGAGCTGATCGGGGCCATGGACGTTGGCCCCGACGAGCCCCGGGTGCCGCCGCACTTGGAGGTTGGGGCGCGGGTGCACGCGGCCAGCCTGGAGGAGTTGCAGCGCGGGCGGTTCCGGCTGGAGGTCGTGAGCGTGTCCCGTGGTGCAGGCGTCTCCATGGGCCGGTTCCTCGACATCCTGGCTCCCGCCGACCGCGAGGCCCTGACGGCGGAGCTGGCCGATCTCCCGGCTGCGGACACCAGCACCGTGCCCGCGCAGCTCTCCTTCCCGCCGCTGCTCCCCGAGAGCGCCCATGTCACCCGCGCTCCACAGGTCCTGCCCACCGTGATCAGCCTCCAGGAGCACCGAGCCCCGCAGGATGCCGTACTCACGCCGGGGGACTTGGCGGTGGGGTGCGACGGTCGCCGCATGTACCTGGCCGTTCCGGAGCGAGGCCACCGCGTTGAGGCCGTCGGGATGCACGCGCTGAACCTGCACACTCACACTCCGCCGTTGGTGCGGTTCCTTACCGAGCTGTCCCGCGCCCAGTCCGCGCAGGTCACCGTGTTCGACTGGGGCGCCGCAGCGGCGATGCCGTTCCTGCCGCGCCTGCGGTACGGGCGCACGGTGCTGGCCGCGGCACGCTGGCGGCTGGAGGTATCCGAACTGCCGGGCCGCGCCCGCCCTCGGGCCGAGTGGGACGCCGCGCTCACCGACTGGCGGGTCCGGCGGCGGCTGCCGCGCCGCGTCCACCTCGTTGAGGACGACCGGCGCCTCTTCCTCGACCTCGACGAGGCCGGCCACCGGGCACTACTGCGTCGGCACCTCGACCGTACGTACCTGGCCGTGCTCGTCGAGGCCCCGGAACCGGAGGCGTACGGCTGGTGCGACGGGCGAGCGCATGAGGTCGTGGTGGCCCTCAAGGCGACCCGGCCGGCGGTGTGGCCGCCCCTGCCCGCCCCCACCCCGGCCCGTGCCCTCTCTCCAGCCCAGATACAGACCCCCGCCGCCGCCTCGGTGCTTCTGGCCACCCTGTACGGAGACCCCCGCCGCCAAGGCACCCTGCTCTCCCAGCACTTGCCCGGCCTCCTCGAACAGCTCGGTAACCCACCGTGGTGGTTCATCCGCTTCCGCGACCCGGACCAACACCTCCGCGTACGCTTTGCCCTCCCCGATCCGGGAGCCTTCGCCCAGACGGCCCGTACGGTGAGCGCGTGGGCCGACGGACTGCGCGGCCTCGGCCTGTTGGCCGATCTGCGGTACCCCACCTCCTACCGCGAGATGGGCCGCTGGGGCTCCGACGCCGCTTGGGAGGCGGCCGAGGAGGTGTTCCGGGCGGACTCCCGCGCCGTCCTGGCCCAGCTCACCCAGCCGCAGCGCCCCAACCAGCGCGCGCTGGTGGCGGCCCATACCGTCGCCATCGCCTCCGCATTCCTCGGCAACACCGAAGTGGCAATGCGGTGGCTGGTCGACCGCATCCCGCCGACAGCTCCCGCGCCCGTTCCGCGCCCGCAGTTCGCCGAGGCCGTACGGCTCGCCGACCCGTCCAACGACTGGGCGGCGCTGCGTGAAGTCCCGGGCGGAGAGGCCATCGTGTCGGGATGGGCAGACCGGGATACGGCGCTTGCCGCCTATCGGCCGCACCTGCCAGGTCCGGACACCCAAGGGATCGCGATCGACGACGTCCTCACCTCCCTGCTGCACGTCCACTTCGTCCGGCACGTCGCGGTGAACTTCCCCGAGGAAGAGGTGTGCCTCTACCTCGCGCGCGCCGCCGCCCTGGCCTGGACCGCCCGCACCGCCAGGAGGCAGTCGTGACCGCCCACCCCGCGCTCGACTTGGTCGACGCCGTCGCCTCCCAGCTCGCCAACCCCGACACGGCGCCTCTCGGGCCCCGGGCAGCATCCTCAGACCGGCAGCACCTCGCCTACGGCCCTCCCGGAATCGCGCTCCTACACATCGAACGGGCCGCGAACGGCCTCGGACCGTGGCAGCGCGCCCACGACTGGCTCGCCGCCGCCTCCCACCAGCCATTCACCAGCGGCCCCGGCAGCCACCCCTTCTACGGGGCGCCTGCCTTCGCCCACGCCCTGGCCTGCGCCGCCGATCACCTTCCCGGCTCCTACCAGCGCGCCTTGGACGCGATGGACCAACAGATCGCGGCCGACGTCGGACGCCGTCTCGACACCGCACACCGCCGCATCGACGCCGGACGCCTGCCGCAGCTCACCGAGTTCGACACCATCCGGGGCCTCACCGGATACGGCGCCTACCTTCTGCGCCGCAACCCAGGCAGCCCCACGATGCGCGCCGTCCTCGACTACTGCGTACGCCTCACCGAACCGATCACCCACCACGAAGAGACCCTGCCGGGCTGGTGCACGGAGACCGGGCCCTCGGGCAGCCCGGACGACCGATTCCCCGGCGGGCACGCCAACACCGGCATGGCACACGGCATCGGCGGCGTGCTCGCCCTCCTCGCCCTCGCCGCCCGGAAGGGCACCGTCACCAAGGGGCACCACGCAGCGCTGCGCACCCTCCTGGCCCGGCTGGACCGCTGGCGGGAGGAAACCGGCCACGGACCGACCTGGCCGTACTGGGTCACCCGGAGCGAACTGCGTACCGGTTGCCTCGCCCCGTCCGCGCCCCGACGACCGTCCTGGTGCTACGGCACCGCCGGCCTCGCCCGCGCCCAGCAACTCGCCGCGCTCGCCCTGGGCGACACCGTCCGCCAGATCGACGCCGAGAACGCGCTCGTGGCCGCCCTCACCGATCCCGACCAGCTGAAGTCCACGACGGACAGCGGCCTGTGCCACGGCTTCGCCGGCCTCGCCCACGTCGCCGCCCGTACGGCGGAGGACGCTCACCCTTCGACCGCAGGACAACTCCGCGCCGCGATCCCGCCACTCCTGGCTGCGGTCCACCCGCCGGGCGCCGACCCTACTCACGCCGCCGCAGCACTCGTGCAGGACGAGGGTCCCGGTCTACTCGACGGTGCCGTCGGCATAGCCCTGGCGCTCCTCGCATCCAGCACCGCCACCTCGCCGCAGTCCGCCTGGGACGCCTGCTTCCTCATCGCCTGATCCGCTGACCGAAGGACCCGTATGTCCCCCGACCGCTGGCAGCAGCACAACATCACCTTCATCGACCGCGAGAGCGCCCGGCGCGCCATCGCCGAACGCATCGGCCCAGCCCTGCTCACGGCCGAGGCGGAAGGGCAACTCACCGGCTGGTGGTTCATGAACAAGCAGCCCTGGCCACTGCGTTATGTCGGGGACGAGCCCTCGCCGGTCATCGAGTCACTACTGAGCGATCTCCTCGGTGACGGTGTGGCCGTGTCGTGTCAGCCTTACATCTACGAGCCCGAAGTCGAAGCGTTCGGTGGCCCGGAGGCCATGGGCGCCGCCCACGAACTGTTCCACAGCGACTGCCGCCACCTGCTCACCTACCAGCCGACCCCGGAGCACCTGGGACGCCGGGAGACCACCGTCCTGCTGGCCAGCGCCATGATGCGCAGTGCCGGGCTCGACTGGTTCGAGCAGGGCGACGTATGGGCGAAGGTCGCTGCCCTCCGGCCGGCCACCAGCCAGATACAGCGCGAACGAGCCGCCGAACTGGTGCCAGCCATGCGGAAGTTGATGGCCACCGATGGCCACGATCTCTGCCGCCCGGACGGCCCACTTCACAAGCATGACGAGTGGGTCACCGCCTTCGAACGGGCCGGAACCACGCTCGCCGACCTCGCATGCCGTGGCGCCCTCAGCCGTGGCCTGCGAGCCGTCATCGCACACCACGTGATCTTCCACGCCAACCGCGCCGGTCTCCTCCGGGACGACCAGAGCGCCCTGTCCCACATCGCACGAGAGGTAGTCATGGGAACGAGTGACAACACCGCGTCGCCCGACGAGGCAATGGCCGACGCCGATAGCGTCAGCGCGGTGAACACCGACACGATCGCCACCCCCACGGCGGACGCCGAGCGCCTCCGCAACGCCCTGGTCGACCAGCTCCGCGCGGACGGACACGCCCGCATGACCGCCGTAGAGACCGCGTTGCGGACCGTGCCGCGCCATGTGTTCGTGCCCGATGCATCGCTCGAAGACGCCTACGCCAACGCACCGGTGCACATCAAGTACGACACCGACGGCACGTCCATCTCCTGCGCCTCCCAGCCGGGCGTCGTCGCCCTCATGCTGGACCAGCTCGACGCCCAGCCCGGTGAGCGCATTCTCGAACTCGGCGCCGGGACCGGCTACAACGCCGCTCTGCTCGCCCACCTGGTCGGCGAGAGCGGACAGGTGACCACCCTCGACGTCGATGACGACCTCGTAGAGGGCGCCCGCGCTCACCTCACCGCAGCCGGAATCACCAACGTCCAGGCTGTGACCCGCGACGGGGCCCTCGGCTACGCCGAAGGAGCACCGTACGGCCGGATCATCGCCACCGTCGGCGCGCACGGCGTGCCGCACGCCTGGTTGCAGCAACTCGCCCCCGGCGGCCGACTCCTCGTCCCCCAGCGCCTCAAGGGCACCGTGTCCCGCTCCATCGCCTACGAACAGCACGACGGTCGATGGATCTCTCTCAGCAGCGAGATGAACACCTTCATGCCGCTCCGGCGGGGCATCGCCGACGACGACCGCCGAGCCATCCCACTCAGCGCCGACGGCACCGTACGACTCCAGGCTCCCACCGGGCAGAACATCGACGCCGACGCCCTCACCAGTGTCCTGGACCAGCCGCGCACCGAGGAATGGACCGGCATGACGGTCCGCGCCATGGAGTCCCCGGAGTGGATGGAACTGTTTCTCACCTGCTCCCTCCCTTCCGGCCTGATCCGGATGCTGTTCCCCCAGAGCGCCAAGGGCGGCCTGCTCGCCGAGGACCCCTACCCCTCGTCGACCGCAGCCGTCGACAAGGGCGCTGTCACCTACCTCGCGCGGCGTCTGTCCGAGGAGAAGACCCCCGAGGGCGGCAAGCTCTGGGAGTTCGGCGTCATCGGCCACGGCCCCGGCAGCGACGAGCTGGCCGCGAAGGTCGCCGACGCCATCCGCACCTGGAACCGCGACTACCGCGGTCGCGAAGCCACATTCGAGATCCAGCCCCTCGACGCCCCCGCCATCGAGCAGCGCCCCGGCCTCTTCGCTCTCGACACCCCGCTGAACCGCATCGTCGTCGACTGGCAGTGAAGCCCCACGCCTAGCGGACGGTGCCCGCCAGCACGCGGCCTGGCGGGCACCGTCGCCTCGACGGCCCTCACTCACCCCCTGGGGGACATATGGACCCGCACGGACCATTGGCCCAGCGCTTCCCGCTCGTCGCCCGATTCCGGCCCGCCTGCCTGCCCCTGCCCGAGCGCGTGCGCGCGCTCGTCGACTTGGCCGACACCGCAGTGCAGAAAGCTGACCAGGGGCTCGCATCGGCCGTCTACAACCAGGCCTCGCTCGTCGCCTCCGATCTCGACCTTCCCGACCTCGCTCGCGAGTGGTGCCATCAGCACGCCGCCGCCTACCTCCACGCCTGCCCCCTGCCCGGCATGAGCGCGATCCGGGGCCTGGAACCGGTCGTCAATCTCGCCCGCCTCCAGATCCGCGCCGGCCGCGCTGATGAGGGTCGTCAGCGACTACTCGACCTGTATAAGACCATCGAGGCAGGTGCACCTGCTCGGTTCGAGGGAGTCGCCATACCCGCGGACCTCACCACGACCGACGAGGACCGTCATGAGGTCCGCACGTGGCTGTGGCGCGTGCTCCTCGCCGACGGCACGCGCACCCTCACAACCGAGGGGCGCTGGGCAGATGCCCTGACACACATCGAAGCTCACCGAGGTGTAGGCAAGCGGATGCTCGACGGACGCCAAGTCGCCGTACTCGCCGCCCTCGTCTCAGGTGACACGGCAGGGGCCGCTGTTCTCCTCGCCGACACGATGCCCGGCGATCCGTGGGAGCAAGCCGTCACGACATGCCTGACCGTCCTGTACCGCCGCGACACCGGGCAACCGATCGAAGGCCCCCTGGCGGGACTGGTGACGACCTACTCCGAGCGGAAGACCGAACCCGGGATGACCGTCTTCGACATCCGGCTCGGCCTTACCGTCCTCGACATGATCGGTTCCGCCGAGACGCCCGCAGCGCACCGCGTCGTCGAGAACCTCCACCGCAGGACGACGGACGCCGAAGACGGCTACGCGGCTCGCGAGAACCTGGCGCACCCTCTGTTCACCACGACCGCCACGGACCAGCAAACACGGGACTGCCGCGCACTGGTGCGTGCCTGCGCCCTCGGGGCCAGGGCCATCCCCATTGGGATGCAAGGACAACTGACGACTGCTCTACGCACCAGCGACAGTGTGATCCGGGAGAGTCATGAGTGATCAGGCCGACCGGGCTTTCCTCCAGATCGTGGTCTGCGCGGCCGGAGTCGCCTCCGACGTCGACAAACTGATCACCGCTGCGCAGGACCGGCACTGGGACGTCGGTGTCATCGCCACGCCTCAAGGGCTCGGCTTCCTCGACGCGGAGGCGGTCGAGGCCCAGACCGGCCGGCCCATCCGCTCGGCCTGGCGATCACCGGGAGAACCGCGCCCGACTCGGCCCGCGGATGCCATCGCGGTCGCCCCGGCCAGCTTCAACACCGTCAACAAGTGGGCCGCCGGGATCTCCGACAATCTCGCGCTGGGCATCCTGTGCGAGGCGCCCGCCATGGGTGTCCCGGTCGCCGTGCTGCCGTATCTGAACTCCGCCCAGGCCGCCCACCCCGCGTACCGGCGAAGCCTGGAGACGCTGCGCGAGATGGGTGTTCTGATCGGCTCGTACGAACCTCACCGGCCGAAGGCCGGGGGCGGGGCCGACCGCTACCGCTGGGAGGAAGTGCTGGAGCTGCTCGCTCCCAGGGTGACCGCTCGGTCGTGATCAGTGCCGCCGGGCTTGCGGCGGTTGCGGGGGCGGAACGGCGGTGGTCCCGGGCCACCACATCGGGGCGGCCTTGGTCGGCTTGTCGCCGGCCATGTACAGCGACGGCTCCTTCCCTCTGCGGGTGCAGGGGGAAGGAGCCGTCAGTCGGGCGTTGGGGCCGTTCGCGTCAGCGGGTGCCGAGGAGGGCGCGCCAGGTCTGCGGGCCGATGATGCCGTCGGCCTGCAAGTTGTGCTTCTTCTGGAAGTCGACCGTCGCCGACTTCGTCCTCGCGCCGAACGCGCCGTCGGCCACGAGGCCGTAGCCGTAGACGTTCAGTTGCGTCTGCGCTGCCTTGACCGCCTGGCCGGACGAGCCGTACCTCACCGTCTGGATCAGCTTTGACCAGGTGTTCGGGCCGATGACGCCGTCAGCGGCCAGGGACCGGGACTTCTGGAACTGGATCACCGCGGAGCGGGTCTTCGGGCCGAAGACGCCGTCGGCGTCGAGCGCGTAACCCCGCCCGATCAGCAGCTGCTGGGCGGACCGCACGTCCGCGCCCTTGGAGCCGTTCTGGAGGATCGGCCAGGAGACACCCGGGGACGGGAGCTGCCCGCCGCCACCGCCGTCACCCAGCTTGACCGGGCGGAACGGGTCGTAGTTGTCACTGCCGATCCCGTAGCTGAGCTTCCGGTGGGTCGTGCCGTACTTGTTGCGCTGTTCGTACCCCCAGTAGGCGCTGTGCGACGCGTTGGCCCACTTCTCGAAGATCACTACGTGACGGAAATCGCCGTCAGAGGTGCTGTAGTCGATCAGCAGGTCACCCTTCTTGAGCTGACTCACACTGCCGAGCCGCGCGGTGACGCCGTTTCGCGAGTCGGCCAGCCCGACGGTGTTCAGGCCGGGCTTCCCCAGCCCGAGCGCCATGGAGACGAAGCCGGAGCAGTCCTGGCGGTAGCCGTCCTTCCAGACGCGCTCCATGCTGTAGGGGACCGGGCCTCCGTTGTTGGCCGTGAGCCAGGTACGGGCCCGCTTGATCATCTCGTCGCGCGAGAGCGTGGCCGTGCTCATGGTCGACAGGTCGCCGGCCTGGGTGACGAGCTTGCTGTCGGCCTCGGGCTCGGGCCCGTAGCCGGTCTCCTTCTGGGCGGCGACCGTCACCGGCGCCGAGGAGTCGCTGTCGACGAGCGACGGCACGACGGCGATCGCGGCGGCCGCGATACCTCCGGCGGTGACGCCTATGAGAGTGACCCGCGCCCGGCGCGTGAGTCGGCTGCGAAGATTCATGATTCCCCCGTATGACTTCTGTGTGCACGCCGACCCGAGTCGACCGACCAGGGCTTGGCGTGTTCGTCGTTCATCGGGTGCCGTCTGCGCCCCCCGACGGGTGATCACGATGGCAAGGAATGCCGCCCGGGCCCAGCGATGTATGGAAGCCGCATCAGCCAGTGACGTGACCTCGACAATTTCGGGATGTGGGGCCGATCTCGTCACAACAGCCGATCGTTCCCCCGAAGTACGGCAAGCGTGAGTTGCAGCCCTTGGTCCTGCCGCGAAGGCCCGTCAGCCCGTGGCCGCCGCCCCGAACGCCCCCCGGGCCATCCGGTGCAGTAGTTCCGCCGTCGACGCCCGGCCCGGGGATGAACCCGGTCGGCCCAGGTGCGGGGTCGAGTTCAGGAGGCCGAAGACCGAGTGGACGGCCGAGCGGGCGGCGGGCTCGGCCAACCCCGGGTACACCTCCCGGAGCACCGAAACCCACAGTTCTACGTACTGCCGCTGGAGCTGGCGGACGCGCTTGCGGTCGCTGTCGCGGAGGCGGTCGAGCTCGCGGTCGTGCAGGGTGATGAGAGGACGGTCGTCGAGGGCGAAGTCGATGTGGCCCTCGATGAGGGAGTCGAGGACCGCCTCGGGGTCACGCCCGGTGGGCCTCCTGCCGGTCCCCCCGGCGGGCCTCCCGGTGGCCTCCGGGGCGGCACCCCCGCCGCTCCCCCGCCCGACCGCCCCGTCGGCCTCGGCGAGACGCCGCTTCGCGCCGGTCAGCAGTTGCTCACTGATGCCGACCAGCAGCTCGGCGAGCATCGCGTCCTTGCCGGCGAAGTGGCGGTAGAGGCCGGGGCCGCTGATGCCGACGGCGGCCCCTATCTCGTCGACGCCGACCCCGTGGAAGCCGCGCTCGGCGAAGAGCCGGGCGGCCTCCTTGAGGATCTGCTCGCGGCGGGTGGGGGCGTCGGTTCTGGTGGCCATGGAGGCAATTCTAGACAGGGAGGTTAGCGGTCGTTAACCTGGAGGAAATGCGTTAACGCTCATTAACAGTTGACCCACTGGGTGAGGGGACCGCACGATGCGACAGGCACCGGAGCTGACGACCGCGGCGGACCCCGCGGCGGAGGCCTATCGGGCCAACGAGGCCGCGCACCACGCGCTGGGCGAGGAGCTGCGTGCCAAGCTGGCCGCCGCCCGGCTCGGCGGTGGTGAGAAGGCGCGCGCCCGGCACACCGCGCGCGGCAAGCTGCTGCCGCGGGACAGGGTCGACACCCTCCTCGACCCCGGCTCCCCGTTCCTGGAGCTGGCACCCCTGGCCGCCGACGGCATGTACGACGGGCAGGCCCCGGCCGCCGGAGTCATCGCCGGAATCGGGCGGGTCAGCGGGCGCGAGTGCGTGATCGTCGCCAATGACGCCACCGTCAAGGGCGGGACCTATTACCCGATGACGGTGAAGAAGCACCTGCGGGCGCAGGAGGTGGCCCTGGAGAACCGCCTCCCCTGCCTCTATCTCGTCGACTCCGGCGGCGCCTTCCTCCCCATGCAGGACGAGGTCTTCCCCGACCGCGACCACTTCGGGCGCATCTTCTACAACCAGGCGAGGATGTCGGGCGCGGGCATTCCGCAGATCGCGGCCGTACTCGGATCGTGCACCGCCGGTGGCGCGTACGTGCCCGCCATGAGCGACGAGGCCGTCATCGTCCGGGGGCAAGGGACGATCTTCCTCGGTGGCCCCCCGCTCGTGAAGGCCGCCACCGGCGAGGTCGTCACCGCCGAGGAGCTCGGCGGCGGCGAACTGCACTCCAGGATCTCCGGCGTCACCGACCACCTCGCGGAGGACGACGCCCACGCGCTGCGGATCGTACGGACGATCGTGTCGACGCTCCCGTCCCGAGGCCCCCTGCCCTGGTCGGTCGAGCCGGCCGTCGAGCCCAAGGTCGACCCCTACGGGATCTACGGCGCCGTACCGGTCGACTCCCGCACCCCGTACGACGTCCGCGAGGTCATCGCGCGCGTGGTCGACGGCTCGCGGTTCGCCGAGTTCAAGGCGGAGTTCGGGCAGACCCTCGTCACCGGCTTCGCCCGGATCCACGGCCACCCGGTCGGGATCGTCGCCAACAACGGCATCCTGTTCTCCGAGTCGGCCCAGAAGGGCGCCCACTTCATCGAGCTGTGCGACCAGCGCGGCATCCCCCTCGTCTTCCTGCAGAACATCTCCGGCTTCATGGTCGGCCGGGACTACGAGGCCGGTGGCATCGCCAAGCACGGCGCCAAAATGGTGACGGCCGTCGCCTGCACACGTGTGCCGAAGCTGACGGTCGTGATCGGCGGGTCGTACGGCGCGGGCAACTACTCGATGTGCGGCCGGGCGTACTCACCCCGCTTCCTGTGGATGTGGCCGGGCGCCAAGATCTCGGTCATGGGCGGCGAGCAGGCGGCCTCGGTCCTCGCGACGGTCAAGCGGGACCAGTTGGAGGCGCGCGGCGAGGACTGGCCCGCGGAGGACGAGGATGCCTTCAAGGCCCCGATCCGCGCTCAGTACGAGCGTCAGGGGAACGCCTATTACGCCACGGCCCGCCTGTGGGACGACGGCGTCATCGACCCGCTGGAGACCCGACAGGTGCTGGGCCTGGCCCTGACCACGTGCGCCAACGCGCCGCTGGGCGAGCCCCGGTTCGGCGTCTTCCGGATGTGAGGGGGCAGCAGACATGAGCATGTTCGACACGGTCCTCGTGGCCAACCGGGGCGAGATCGCCGTACGCGTCATTCGTACGCTGCGGTCGCTCGGCGTGCGCTCGGTGGCGGTGTACAGCGACGCGGACGCCGACGCCCGGCATGTACGGGAGGCCGACGCGGCGGTACGGATCGGGCCGGCGCCGGCGGCCGAGAGCTATCTGTCGGCCGAGCGCCTGCTGGAGGCGGCGGCCCGGACGGGCGCCCAGGCGGTCCACCCCGGGTACGGCTTCCTCGCCGAGAACGCCGACTTCGCGCGCGCCTGCGCCGACGCCGGGCTGGTCTTCATCGGCCCGCCCGCCGAGGCGATCACGCTCATGGGCGACAAGATCCGCGCCAAGGAGACGGTACGGGCGGCCGGGGTGCCAGTGGTGCCGGGTTCCAGCGGCGGCGGGCTGACCGACGACCGACTCGCCGACGCCGCCCGGGAGATCGGTATGCCGGTGCTGCTCAAGCCCAGCGCGGGCGGCGGCGGCAAGGGGATGCGGCTGGTACGGGAAGCGGAACGGCTGGCCGACGAGATCGCCGCCGCCCGCCGCGAGGCCCGCGCCTCCTTCGGCGACGACACCCTCCTCGTCGAACGGTGGATCGACCGCCCCCGGCACATCGAGATCCAGGTCCTGGCCGACGCCCACGGCAACGTGATCCACCTCGGCGAACGCGAGTGCTCTCTCCAGCGCCGCCACCAGAAGATCATCGAGGAGGCGCCGAGTGTCCTGCTCGACGAGGAGACCCGTGCCGCGATGGGCGAGGCGGCGGTCCAGGCGGCCCGCTCCTGCGGATACGTCGGCGCGGGCACGGTGGAGTTCATCGTCCCCGGCGGCACTGCGCCTGTCGGGGGGACACCCCCCGAACCCCCCGTATCGGCGTACTACTTCATGGAGATGAACACCCGCCTCCAGGTGGAACACCCGGTGACCGAGCTGATCACGGGTATCGACCTGGTGGAGTGGCAGCTGAGGGTGGCGGCAGGCGAGCGGCTGGACTTCGGGCAGGACGACGTCACGCTGACGGGGCACGCGGTCGAGGCCCGTATCTGCGCCGAGGACCCGTCCCGCGGCTTCCTTCCCTCCGGCGGAACGGTTCTGCGCCTGCGCGAGCCCCAGGGCGACGGCGTACGCACGGACTCCGGGCTCAGCGAGGGCACGGAGGTCGGGTCGCTGTACGACCCGATGCTGTCGAAGGTCATCGCGTACGGCCCCGACCGGCCGACCGCCCTGCGCCGGCTCCGCGCGGCCCTCGCCGAGACGGTCACGCTGGGGGTGCAGACGAACGCGGGGTTCCTGCGGCGGCTGCTGGCGCATCCGGCAGTGGTGGCGGGCGAGTTGGACACGGGGCTGGTGGAGCGGGAGGTCGACGGGCTGGTACCCGACGGGGTTCCGGTCGAGGTCTACACAGCGGCGGCGTTGCTGCGCCAGGCGGCACTCACCGCCGCCGACGGCACCGGCTGGGCCGACCCGTTCGCCGCGGCGGACGGCTGGCGGCTGGGCGGCGAGCGGGCCTGGACGGCGCACCACCTGCACGTGCCGGGCCATGAACCGGTGACCGTGCGCGTGCGCCGCACACCGGACGGCGGGACCGAGATCCTGTCGGCCGGGGCCGAGCATCCCCTCCGGGGGGCCGGGGGCGTGCCCCCGCGGCCCGGGGCGGAGGACCGGTTCACGTTCCACCTCGACAGCGTCACCCGCACCTTCGCCGCGCTGCCGGACGGCACCTGGCTCGGCCGCGACGGCGACGCCTGGCACGTGCGCGACCACGACCCCGTCGCCGCCGCCCTCACCGGCGCCGCCCACGCGGGCGTGGACTCGCTGACCGCCCCGATGCCCGGCACGGTCACCGTCGTCAAGGTGGCCGTGGGGGACGAGGTGACCGCCGGGCAGAGCCTGGTGGTGGTGGAGGCGATGAAGATGGAGCACGTCGTCTCCGCGCCGCACGCCGGGACGGTCACCGAGCTGGATGTCACGCCGGGCACGACCGTCGCCATGGACCAGGTGCTGGCCGTGATCGAACCCCATGAGCCCAATGAGGAGGTGGCCGAATGAGTGACGCCGACGCACTGCCCATGGTCGTACCGGATCCGGACCTCCCCACCCGCGTCCGTATCCACGAGGTCGGCGCCCGCGACGGTCTGCAGAACGAGAAGGCGACCGTCCCGACGGAGGTGAAGGCCAAGTTCATCCACCGGCTGGCCGACGCGGGCCTCACCACCATCGAGGCCACCAGCTTCGTCCACCCCGAGTGGGTGCCCCAACTCGCGGACGCGGAAGCCCTCTTCCCGCTCGTCGACGACCTGCCGGTGGCCCTCCCGGTCCTCGTCCCCAACGCACGCGGCCTCGACCGCGCCCTGACGCTGGGCGCGCGCCGCGTCGCCGTGTTCGCCAGCGCGACGGAGTCCTTCGCGAAGGCCAACCTCAACCGGACCGTCGACGAGGCGCTGGCCATGTTCGATCCCGTGGTGACCAGGGCGAGGAGGGAAGGGGGCCACGTCCGCGGCTACCTCTCCATGTGCTTCGGCGACCCCTGGGAGGGCCCGGTCCCCGTCCCCCAGGTCGTACGGGTCTGCCGGGCCCTGCTCGACATGGGCTGCGACGAGCTGAGCCTCGGCGACACGATCGGCGTGGCGACGCCGGGCCACGTCCAGACGCTGCTCACCGCCCTGAACGAGGCGGGCGTACCGACCCCGTCCCTCGGCGTCCACTTCCACGACACCTACGGCCAGGCCCTCGCCAACACCCTCACGGCGCTGCGGCACGGCGTCACGACGGTCGACGCGTCGGCCGGGGGCCTCGGCGGCTGCCCCTACGCCAAGTCCGCCACCGGCAATCTCGCCACGGAAGACCTCGTGTGGATGCTGCGGGGACTCGGCATCGACACGGGCGTCGACCTCGGCCGCCTCGTCGCCACCAGCGAGTGGATGGCCGCCCACCTGGGCCGACCCAGCCCGTCCCGCACCGTACGAGCCCTCGGCAGAACAACACAGCCCCACAAGGAGCAGTGACGTCTCATGGACCACCACCTCTCTCCCGAACTGGAAGAACTCCGCCGTACGGTCGAGGAGTTCGCGCACGAGGTCGTCGCACCCAAGATCGGTGACTTCTACGAGCGCCACGAGTTCCCGTACGAGATCGTCCGCGAGATGGGCCGTATGGGGCTGTTCGGGCTGCCGTTCCCGGAGGAGTACGGCGGCATGGGCGGCGACTATCTGGCGCTCGGCATCGCGCTGGAGGAGTTGGCGAGGGTCGACTCGTCCGTGGCGATCACCCTCGAAGCGGGGGTCTCGCTGGGCGCCATGCCGATCCACCTCTTCGGCACGGAGGCGCAGAAGGAGGAGTGGCTCCCCCGCCTCTGCTCCGGCGAGATGCTCGGCGCCTTCGGCCTGACGGAACCGGACGGCGGCTCGGACGCGGGCGCCACCCGCACCACCGCCCGCCTGGACGAGTCGACGAACGAATGGGTGATCAACGGCAGCAAGTGCTTCATCACCAACTCGGGCACGGACATCACGGGCCTGGTCACGGTCACGGCGGTGACCGACCGCACCCCGGAGGGCAAGCCGCTGATCTCGTCGATCATCGTCCCGTCGGGCACGCCCGGTTTCACGGTCGCGGCGCCCTACTCGAAGGTCGGCTGGAACGCCTCCGACACCCGGGAGCTGTCCTTCTCCGACGTACGGGTCCCCGCGGAGAACCTCCTCGGCGAACTCGGCCGTGGCTACGCCCAGTTCCTGCGCATCCTCGACGAGGGCCGCATCGCCATCTCGGCCCTCGCCACGGGCCTCGCCCAGGGCTGCGTGGACGAGTCGGTGAAGTACGCGAAGGAACGTCACGCCTTCGGCCGCCCGATCGGCGCCAACCAGGCCATCCAGTTCAAGATCGCCGACATGGAGATGAAGGCCCACACGGCTCGACTGGCTTGGCGGGACGCGGCCTCACGCCTGGTCTCCGGCGAACCCTTCAAGAAGGAGGCGGCCCTGGCGAAGCTGTACTCCTCGACGATCGCCGTGGACAACGCCCGCGACGCCACCCAGATCCACGGCGGCTACGGCTTCATGAACGAGTACCCCGTGGCCCGCATGTGGCGCGACTCGAAGATCCTGGAGATCGGGGAGGGGACGAGTGAGGTACAACGCATGCTGATCGCGAGGGAGTTGGGGCTGGCGGGCTGACCCTCACCTATCAGAGGAGCAACCGGGAGACATGGGCGCCTTTCTGCCGACGTCCACGATCATCGCTGACATCGCAGCGTCAGGAGTGGGTTTCAGGTCGTCCGCACGCGGTACGAAGCCCACGCCTTGGCAGCCGTGTGCACGCTGTGAGTCCACGGGTCGGGGGACTGCTCGGCGATCTCGGACCATACGCTTTCGTTGGCCGCAGCGAACGCGTTCAGCCCGGTCTCGGGGGCTGCGCGAAACGCGGAAATGCGGGAGGCCCACTGTTCGGCGCTCTCGGGCGTGTGGCCGCCTTCGGCGATGAGCCAAACGACCCAGTACCCGGCGTCGAGCCAGGGAGCGCCTCGGGTAGCCCATGCCCAGTCGACGAGCCATGCCTGCCCCTGGCCGACCATGACATTGGCGGGGTTCGGGTCGGTGTGACATAGGGCGTCTCCCGCGAAGTGCGCGAGGGCGGCGGCGGGGGCGTGATCACGCAGCCGGTGTTCCGCCTGCTTCGTCTCGACACCGTCCGGAGCCCGCAGCCCGGAGAGCCGTTCCAGAGTCGCGGCGACGAGCGGAAGATCCTCCGAGCCTTGCGTGTAGTGGGCGTGGCGGCCGTCGAGGGCGTCGAAGGCGACGAAATCCCAGCCGTCGGCCTGAAGATGCCACCTGACGCGCGGAGAAATTCCGCCGACGTACGGGCCGACAGACGCCTCCCTCGTCTGCGTCCACACGCGAGGGTGATCGGTGGGCAGCCCCTTGACGTAGAGGTCGCCCTGCTCGGTCGCAAGTCGGGCGGAGATGGCGGAGTTGAAGCCCGACGACATGGATTCGGCGCTCACGAGAGGGCCGGTCCGTTCGAGTACGGCGCTCTGGACGTCGTCGGGCAGATCGGCGAAGTCGATGCGTTCGGTCGGCATGGGTGCACCCTTCCAGAGACGGCGGTGGCCCCGCACAGCGCGACGGCTGCACAGGGCCACCAGCGATGGTGAGGTTTTACGGGTCTTCGAACTTGAGCGGTGTGTCGTCCCGAGTGGACTGACTGGCTGTCACGTTGCGTGAAGACC
>NZ_VTHJ01000056.1 GCF_008386495.1 Streptomyces tailanensis
CGGCCGCCGCGAAGCCCGCGGCCGCCGCGCCCGCGCCCGCTGCTGCCAAGCCGGCGCCCGCCGCTCCGGCCAAGCAGGCCGCGGCCCCGGCCGCCGACGGCCCGGAGCTGGTCACGCTGCGCGGCCCCGCCGCCGCGGTCGCGAAGAACATGAACGCCTCACTGGAACTGCCCACGGCCACATCCGTGCGCGCCGTCCCGGTGAAGCTGCTGTTCGACAACCGCATCGTCATCAACAACCACCTCAAGCGGGCCCGGGGCGGGAAGATCTCCTTCACGCACCTGATCGGCTACGCGATGGTGCAGGCCATCAAGGCCATGCCGTCGATGAACTGGCACTACGCGGAGAAGGACGGGAAGCCCACCCTCGTCAAGCCGCCGCACGTCAACTTCGGCCTCGCCATCGACCTGGTCAAGCCCAACGGCGACCGCCAGCTGGTCGTCGCGGGCATCAAGAAGGCCGAGACGCTGAACTTCTTCGAGTTCTGGCAGGCCTACGAGGACATCGTCCGCCGCGCCCGTGACGGCAAGCTGACGATGGACGACTTCACCGGTGTCACGGTCTCCCTGACCAACCCCGGCGGCCTCGGCACCGTCCACTCCGTGCCCCGTCTGATGCCCGGACAGTCGGTCATCATGGGCGTCGGCTCCATGGACTACCCGGCCGAATTCCAGGGCACCAGCCAGGACACCCTCAACAAGCTCGGCATCTCGAAGGTCATGACGCTCACGTCGACCTACGACCACCGGGTCATCCAGGGCGCCGCCTCCGGCGAGTTCCTGCGCCTCGTCGCGAACCGCCTCCTCGGCGAGCACGGCTTCTACGACGACATCTTCGAGGCCCTGCGCATCCCCTACGAGCCGGTCCGCTGGCTCAAGGACATCGACGCCAGCCACGACGACGACGTCACGAAGGCCGCCCGCGTCTTCGAGCTGATCCACTCCTACCGGGTCCGTGGCCACGTCATGGCCGACACGGACCCGCTGGAGTACCGCCAGCGCAAGCACCCCGACCTGGACATCACCGAGCACGGGCTCACCCTGTGGGACCTGGAGCGCGAGTTCGCGGTCGGCGGTTTCTCGGGCAAGTCCCTGATGAAGCTGCGCGACATCCTCGGCGTCCTGCGCGACTCGTACTGCCGTACGACCGGCATCGAGTTCATGCACATCCAGGACCCGAAGCAGCGCCGGTGGATCCAGGATCGTATCGAGCGCCCGCACTCCAAGCCGGAGCGCGAGGAGCAGCTGCGCATCCTGCGCCGGCTCAACGCGGCGGAGGCCTTCGAGACCTTCCTGCAGACGAAGTACGTAGGCCAGAAGCGCTTCAGCCTTGAGGGCGGCGAGTCGGTCATCCCGCTGCTGGACGCGGTCATCGACAGCGCCGCCGAGTCCCGCCTGGACGAGGTCGTCATCGGCATGGCCCACCGCGGCCGCCTGAACGTCCTGGCGAACATCGTCGGCAAGTCGTACGCCCAGATCTTCCGTGAGTTCGAGGGCAACCTCGACCCGAAGTCGATGCACGGCTCCGGCGACGTGAAGTACCACCTGGGCGCCGAGGGCACCTTCACGGGCCTGGACGGCGAGCAGATCAAGGTGTCGCTGGTCGCGAACCCGTCGCACCTCGAAGCCGTCGACCCGGTCCTGGAGGGCGTCGCCCGCGCCAAGCAGGACATCATCAACAAGGGCGGCACGGACTTCACGGTCCTGCCGGTGGCTCTCCACGGCGACGCGGCCTTCGCGGGCCAGGGCGTGGTGGCCGAGACCCTGAACATGTCGCAGCTGCGCGGCTACCGCACCGGCGGCACGGTCCACATCGTCATCAACAACCAGGTCGGCTTCACGGCGGCTCCCGAGTCGTCGCGGTCCTCGATGTACGCCACGGACGTGGCGCGCATGATCGAGGCCCCGATCTTCCACGTGAACGGCGACGACCCCGAGGCGGTCGTCCGCGTCGCGCGCCTGGCCTTCGAGTTCCGCCAGGCGTTCAACAAGGACGTGGTGATCGACCTCATCTGCTACCGCCGCCGCGGTCACAACGAGTCGGACAACCCGGCGTTCACCCAGCCGCTGATGTACGACCTGATCGACAAGAAGCGCTCGGTGCGCAAGCTGTACACCGAGTCGCTGATCGGCCGGGGCGACATCACTCTGGAAGAGGCCGAGCAGGCCCTGCAGGACTACCAGGGTCAGCTGGAGAAGGTCTTCACGGAGGTCCGCGAGGCTACGTCGCAGCCGGCCGCCGCCGAGTCCCACGACCCGCAGGACGGCTTCCCGGTCTCGGTGAGCACCGCGATCTCGGCGGAGACCGTCAAGCGCATCGCCGAGTCCCAGGTCAACGTCCCGGACCACATCACCGCCCACCCGCGTCTGCTGCCGCAGCTGCAGCGCCGGGCGTCGATGGTCGAGGACGGCACGATCGACTGGGGCATGGGCGAGACCCTCGCGGTCGGCTCCCTCCTCCTGGAGGGCACCCCGGTCCGCCTGGCGGGCCAGGACTCCCAGCGCGGCACCTTCGGCCAGCGTCACGCGGTGATCATCGACCGCGAGACGGGCGAGGAGTTCACGCCGCTGATGTACCTCTCCGAGGACCAGGCACGGCTGAACGTCTACAACTCCCTCCTCTCCGAGTACGCGGCGATGGGCTTCGAGTACGGCTACTCGCTGGCCCGCCCCGAGTCCCTCGTGATGTGGGAGGCCCAGTTCGGCGACTTCGTCAACGGCGCCCAGACGGTCGTGGACGAGTTCATCTCGTCGGCGGAGCAGAAGTGGGGCCAGACGAGCGGCGTCACGCTCCTCCTCCCCCACGGCTACGAGGGCCAGGGCCCGGACCACTCCTCGGCCCGCCCGGAGCGCTTCCTCCAGCTCTGCGCCCAGAACAACATGACGGTCGCCATGCCGACCCTCCCGTCGAACTACTTCCACCTCCTGCGGTGGCAGGTGCACAACCCGCACCACAAGCCGCTGGTCGTCTTCACCCCGAAGTCGATGCTGCGCCTCAAGGCCGCCGCGTCGAAGGCGGAGGAGTTCACGACGGGCCAGTTCCGCCCCGTCATCGGCGACCCCACGGTCGACGCGGCCGCCGTCAAGAAGGTCGTCTTCTGCGCGGGCAAGGTCTACTACGACCTCGAGGCCGAGCGTCAGAAGCGCGGCGCCACGGACGCTGCAGCTGCCGAGACGGCGATTATCCGCCTCGAGCGCCTGTACCCGCTCCCGGGTGCCGAGCTCCAGGCCGAGATCGCCAAGTACCCGAACGCCGAGAAGTACCTCTGGGCCCAGGAAGAGCCGGCCAACCAGGGCGCCTGGCCGTTCATCGCCCTGAACCTGATCGACCACCTCGACCTGGCCGTCGGCGCCGACGTCCCCCACGGCGAGCGCCTGCGCCGCATCTCCCGCCCGCACGGCTCCTCGCCGGCGGTGGGTTCGGCCAAGCGGCACCAGGCTGAGCAGGAGCAGTTGGTGCGGGAGGTGTTCGAGGCGTAATCGCTCTCGATCCCATCCGTACGCAGCCGGGCCGCACCCCTCTCTCGGGGGTGCGGCCCGGCCGTTTCCGCGCACTTATCCTTGACGCATGTACTTCACCGACCGTGGCATCGAGGAACTGGAGAAGCGGCGCGGCGAGGAGGAGGTCACCTTCGAGTGGCTCGCCGAACAGCTGCGGACGTTCGTCGATCTGAATCCGGACTTCGAGGTGCCCGTCGAGCGGCTGGCGACATGGCTGGCTCGGCTGGATGACGAGGACGACGAGTAGAGCCCCAGGTCGGGGGAGTCAGTCGCGGGGGTGGGACAAGTCGTAGAGCAGGCCGAGGGCGCCGTGGGCGATCAGGAGGCTGCCCGCGACGATCCAGCCTCCGCCGCGGCGGTACAGGCCCCAGACCGTGAGCGGTAGGCCGGCCACCAGTTGGGCGGTGGCGAGGGCGCGGGCTCTTGGGGTGCCGGCCCAGGGCAGCCAAGGGCCCAGGCGGCCGCGTTCGAGGGCGTCGAGTTCCGTGCGTACGGCTCCACGCCAACCCGTCCATTCGATGCGCTGGACGTCCGGCTGGACACGGGCGACCCCGCGCAGGCGGTCGGCCGGTTCGCCCGGGGCCAGGCCGGCGGGGAGGGCCACTCCCGCGCGGGCGAGGACGGCGAGGAGGCCCAGCATGCGGGTGCGGGCCTTCGCCGTCGGGTCGGGCTTCGTGAGGTCGTACAGGGGCTGCGTGTCGAGGACCGGGTCCAGGCCCAGGCGGGCGGCGAAGGTACGCATCGCCTCGTCCTCGCCGACCGGCGTGCCGTTCGCGAGCCATACGTAGCCGACGGTGCGGCGGAAGCCGGCGGCAAGGGTGCAGCCGCTGCGGTCCGCGTCCCACCACAGCGCGAGTACGGGCCAGGAGGCGCCGACGGCGAGGGCGGTGGCCCAGCCGGTGAGGACGCTGTCGACGGGTTCACCGCCTTCCAGCCAGGGCTTGCCCTCGGGCACGAGCACACTCCACCCGGTTCCGGCCGAGGTGAGCAGCATGCGTTCGCGCAGCAGTTGGGCGACGGGGGCGACGGAGTCGGGATCCGCCCGGCAGAGCAGGAGCGCGCCGGGGGCGGGTGTGGGCCGGGAGTTTTCCGTCGACATGCACCCACGCTAGGGCGATTTGTCCGCATACACCCCTGCGGGATCACCGGAACGGGTGTCTTGACTTCCCGTCACCGCGATATATCGTGAATTACGTGAGACGCGATATTGCGCGTATGGGGTGGTTGGTTCTGTCGAGGAGGTCAGCGCTATGTCCGAGTGGTCCGTCGCCGAGCCACGAAAGCTCACATTCGACGAACCGGTGACGGCACTGCATGTGCGAGTCGTCAACGGAACGGTGAACGTCGTGGGCACCGAAGAGGGTTCCGCCCGTCTGGAGGTCTCCGATCTGGAGGGCCCACCGCTGACGGTGACGCAGAGGGACGGCACCCTGACCATCGCGTACGACGATCTGCCCTGGAAGGGCTTCCTGAAGTGGCTCGACCGAAAGGGCTGGCGTCGCAATGCGCTGGTCTCGCTCGCCGTTCCGGCCGGCACCCGGGTCGAGGTGGGCGTGGTCGGCGCCACCGCCGTCGTCTCCGGAGTGGGCGGGCGTACGGACGTGAAGGGCGTCTCGGGCGACACCACCCTGGTCGGCCTGTCAGGGCCGGTGCGCGCGACGACGGTGTCCGGGAACGTGGAGGCACAGGCCCTCACCGGGGATCTCCGGCTGAGTTCCGTCTCCGGCGACCTGACCGTCATCGAGGGGTCCTGCCCGACCGTCAAGGCCGAGTCGGTGAGCGGCTCGATCATCCTCGACCTCGACCCCACGGGCGGGCCTACCGACGTCGGCCTCAACAGCATCTCCGGCGAGATCGCCATCCGCCTCCCCCACCCCACCGACGCCGAAGTCGAGGCCAACACCGCCAGCGGCACCATCGCCAACGCCTTCGACGACCTCCGCGTCACCGGCCCCTGGGGCGCCCACAAAGTCACGGGCCGCCTCGGCAAGGGAAATGGCCGCCTGAAGGCGACGACCGTCTCCGGTTCCATCGCCCTACTGCGCAGGCCTCCGGCGGAGGACGAGCCTTGGGGTGGGGATATGGGGGACGAAGCGATGAGGGGCATGCGCACAGGGGGTATGGAGGCTGGGTCGCGCGACGCCGGATCAAGCGACGGGGGTCCACGCGACGCACGGCCACACGGCGGCGGGTCTGGGGACGGGGGCGCTGGGGGTCTTGGGGCGAGCGGTGGTGTGGCGGGGGACGACCTGGCGGGGGACGCCGACCCCGGGGGCGAGGGCGCCAAGGCGGACGGCGGCACGCCGGGGGCGGGCACGGACTCCCTCGGGCTGAGCGGCGGCACAGCGGTGGCGTCGGGCACGGCTTCGAGTACCGACGCGCACGAGGCCCCGCCCGGTAACCCGGGGGCGGGCACCGACTCCGCTGGACTCGGCGGCACAGCGGTGGCGTCGGGCACGGCTTCGAGTACCGGCGCACACGTGGCCCCGCCGGGCACCCCACAAGCCGAGCGGATCGGTGTCGTGACCGACAATGTGTCTGCCGACTCCTCCGAGCCGTCCACCGACCTCACCAGGTCGGCTGCCGACTCACCTGAGCCGCTTGCCGACGCGACTGAGCCGTCCGACGCCCCCTCGGGCCACGCGACGTCCGAGGGACCCACAGGACCCTCGCCCGACAGTTCGGCCCCCGGTTCGGCCGACGGCACGAACTCCAGCACGACCGAGAAGAAGGTGTGACATGCCTCCCGTCTTCGCCCACGGACGCCTGCGGCTGTATCTGCTGAAGCTGCTGGACGAGGCGCCGCGCCATGGCTACGAGGTGATCCGGCTGCTGGAGGAACGCTTCCAGGGGCTGTACGCCCCCTCGGCCGGCACCGTCTATCCGCGCCTGGCCAAGCTGGAGGCCGAGGGGCTGGTCACCCACACCACCGAGGGCGGCCGCAAGGTGTACGCGATCACGGACGCGGGCCGCGCCGAACTGGCCGATCGGAGTGGCGAGTTGGCCGACCTGGAGCTGGAGATCCGCGAGTCGGTGGCGGAGCTGGCCGCCGAGATCCGAGCCGATGTACGGGGCGCGGCGGGCGAGCTGCGCCGCGAGATGCGGGCGGCGGCCTCCGAGGCACGCAAGGGCGGCGGGGCGGGCGCCGGTGAGCAAGGGCCGCTCGGGGAGTTCGGGGAGTACGCCGACAAGGAGGCCTGGCGCGCCGCGAAGGAAGAGATGCGCCGCGTCAAGCAGGAGTGGAAGGAGCAGGCCCGGCGGGCGAAGGACGAGAGCCGCCGGGCCCGCGAGGAGGCCCAGCGCGCCCGCCGCCAGGCCAAGGAGGCCCAGGAGCGGGCCCGCACCCAGGCTCAGGAAGAACTCCAGCGCATCGCCAAGCGGGTCCAGGACCACGTCCAGGACCACTTCACCCGGGGCGACTGGCCGACGGGCGTACGTGAAGGGCTCACCGAACTGGCCAAGGAGTTCGGCGAGTTCGGGAAGGACTTCGGAAAGGAGTTCGGCAAGGACTTGGGCTTCGGGCGCACGGGGGCGGGGACGGGGACTGAGGCAGGTGCGGGCGCCAGCCCCGGCTCTGGCTCTGGCTCTGGCTCTGGCTCTGGCTCTGGCTCAGCGACTGATAAGGGCGTCGGGGAGCCCGAGTACTCGACGACTCCCGAGGACTTCCCCGGCACGTTCGAGCCCGCCTGGGTGCACGAGGCCTCCACGGGCGATCCCGGCCGCGATCTCGACCGCCTCCTGGACCGTTTCCGCGACGACATCCGCGACGCGGCCCGCGACCACGGAGTGACAGAGGACCAGCTCCGTGACGCCCGCCGCCACCTGTCGACAGCGGCGGCTCACATCGGGGCCGCTCTGAGGACACCCAAGGCGTAGCGCCGGGGGCGAGGGCGGGCGCCGAGAGGGCCTCCCACGCTCACCCCCGGCTCACCCCGCCTTGGCCTCTCCGGGGCCATAAAGGACCCGCTCCAGCGCCTCGTGCGTCACCCCGTGGTCCGCGAGGACCTCGGCTGGGACACCGGGGCGGGTGGTGAGAGCGAGGAGCAGGTGTTCGTCGCCGATGTGCCGGTCACGGCGGGCGACGGCGATGCGGAGGGACTTCTCCAGGATGTCCTTGGCGGGCCGGCTGAAGGAGCGGTGGCCGGTCCACCACCGCTTGTCCTTCCAGTCACCGGACATCGCGCCCACGCCGTGCGCCTCCTCGACCCGGGAGACGATCTCCGAGACGTCGATCCCGAGCCCGGCAAGCGCCTCGGCCTCGGCCCGGGAGAGGCCGGCCCGGCGTCGTACGTCGTCCAGGGCACGCCGTACGGACTCGCTGTGGTCGGTGAGCCCGAGCGCCGACAGCGCGAAGGAGCCGCGGCTGCCCCGGCGGTCGAGCAGCGCGAGCAGCAGGTGCTCGGCGTCGACGGTCCGGGATCCGGCCCCCTCGGCGTGCTCCACCGCGCCCAGCACCACGGCCCGGGCGTCCTTCGTGAACCGTTCGAACATCAATGCCTCCCGTACTTCTTGTGCACGGCTTGCCTGCTCACACCTAGTTCCGTGGCGATCTCCTGCCACGACCAGCCCTGATTGCGCGCGCTGCGCACCTGGACCACTTCCAACTGCTCCAGCACCCTCCGCAGCGCGGCGACGGCCCGCAGCCCGATACGGGGGTCGCGGTCGCCCGCGCGCTCGGCGAGATTCGTTGCTTCGGTCATGCTGTCAACTTACGTTGACGTCGACGGTCGCGTCAACCCCGGTTGACATGACGACGGCCGGCCCGGAAGAACCGGGCCGGCCGTCGTGTCGATGGATTCCGTCAGGGGTTGGTGAGAACGATCTTTCCGAACTGGTCCCCCGACTCCAGGCGTTCAAAGCCCTCGCGGGCGCGGTCCAGGGGCAACGCCTCGTCGATGACGGGGCGTACGTCGGTCGCGGCGCAGAAGGAGAGAAGATCCTTCAGTTCGTCCTTGCTGCCCATGGTGGAGCCGACGACCTTGAGTTCGAGGAAGAAGATGCGGGTCAGTTCGGCGTGGGAGGGACGGTCGCCGCTGGTGGCGCCGGAGATGACGAGGGTGCCGCCGGGACGCAGGGACTTCACGGAGTGGGACCAGGTGGCGGCGCCGACGGTCTCGATGACCGCGTCGACGCGCTGCGGCAGCCGGGCCCCCGACTCCAGCGCCTCCACCGCGCCCAGTTCCAGGGCCCGCTTGCGCTTGGCCTCGTCCCGGCTGGTGGCGAACACCCGCAGTCCGGCCGCCTTGCCGAGCACGATCGCGGCGGTGGCGACACCACCGCCGGCGCCCTGGACGAGGACCGAATCGCCGGGGCGTACGCCCGCGTTGGTGAAGAGCATGCGGTACGCGGTCAGCCAGGCGGTGGGCAGGCAGGCGGCCTCTTCGAAGGAGAGTTCCTTGGGCTTGGGGAGGACGTTCCAGGTGGGGACGGCGACCTGTTCGGCGAAGGTGCCCTGGTAGCGCTCGGTGAGGATCGAGCGGGGCTCGTCGGGGCCGACGCCGTGGCCGGTCTGGCCGATCACCGAGTGCAGGACGACCTCGTTGCCGTCCTCGTCGACGCCGGCGGCGTCGCAGCCGAGGATCATGGGCAGCTTGTCCTCGGGGAGGCCGACGCCGCGCAGGGACCACAGGTCGTGGTGGTTCAGCGAGGCGGCCTTCACGTTCACGGTCGTCCAGCCGGGCCTCGGCTCCGGGGCCGGGCGGTCGCCCAACTCCAGTCCGTTGAGGGGGCGGTCACGGTCGATGCGGGCGGCGTAGGCAGCGAACATGGGCCTGACCATAGGGGTACGCCGGAGGCGATGGAACCGGGCCGCGCTGTGACACGCGTCCCGCCACCGGATCCGCCCGGGGAGGTTTGCGCCTCCAGACCCCCCTGGGCGGTTTGTTCGGCTGCGGGGAACTGCGCGACAAGCCCCCACCCACCCGCACCCGGACGGGTAGGGGCGGCGGGGGCGGAAAACCCAACGGCTCCGCCCCGCACCAGCGGGACGGAGCCGTCGAACCAACCGTCGGCGTCGGGTCAGCGCCGAGCCACACCCTCCGCCCGAGCCGCCGCGGCCACCGCCGCGGTCACCGCCGGGGCGACCCGCTCGTCGAAGGGGGACGGGATGACGTAGTCGGCCGCGAGGTCGTCACCGACGACCGAGGCCAGCGCCTCGGCCGCGGCGATCTTCATGCCCTCGGTGATCCGGGACGCCCGCACCTGCAACGCCCCCGCGAAGATCCCGGGGAACGCCAGCACGTTGTTGATCTGGTTCGGGTAGTCCGACCGCCCCGTCGCGACGACGGCCGCGTACTTGTGGGCGACATCGGGGTGCACCTCGGGGTTCGGGTTGGCCATGGCGAACACGAACGCACCCTCGGCCATGGAGGCGACCGCCGCCTCCGGGACCGTACCGCCGGAGACGCCGATGAAGACGTCCGCGCCCGCGAGGGCGTCCTCCAGGGAGCCCGACAGCCCCGCCTTGTTGGTGAGCTCGGCGAGCTCCCGCTTGACCGGCGTGAGGTCCTCGCGGTCCGCGGAGACGATGCCCTTGCGGTCGGCGACCGCGACGTCGCCGAGGCCGGCCTCAAGCAGCATCTTGGCGATGGCGACACCCGCCGCACCGGCACCGGAGATGACGGCCCGCAGGTCGCCCAGCCCACGGCCGGTCAACCGAGCGGCGTTCCGGAGGGCCGCCAGTGTCACGACCGCCGTACCGTGCTGGTCGTCGTGGAAGACCGGGATGTCGAGGCGCTCCTGGAGCCGCTTCTCGATCTCGAAGCAGCGGGGCGCCGAGATGTCCTCCAGGTTCACGCCGCCGAAGGACGGGGCGAGACGGACCACGGTCTCGATGATCTCGTCGACGTCCGTGCAGGCGAGCGCGATCGGCACCGCGTCGACGCCGCCGAACTGCTTGAACAGGATCGCCTTGCCCTCCATCACCGGGAGGGAGGCCTCGGGCCCGATGTCGCCGAGGCCGAGAACCGCCGTACCGTCCGTCACGACGGCGACGACCGAGGATTTCCAGGTGTAGTCGTTGACCAGTTCGGGCTGCTCGGCGATGGCGGTGCACACGCGCGCGACGCCGGGCGTGTAGGCGAGGGACAGATCGTCCTTGTCGCGGATCGGCACGGTGGACTGCACGGCCATCTTGCCGCCGCGGTGCAGGGCGAACGCGGGGTCGAAGGAATCGAGCGGCTCCCCGCTGCCCTCCTGCCCCGTATTGCCCGTGCCGGCGTCGTTGCTGTCGGTGCGAGGATTGACAATCTCCGCTGCCACGTTGGTGACCCCTTAAGTCTTCAAGGTTTGAGGGTGACCGCTCCCGGTTCGGGAACGGGCGGGCACCGCGTAAGTCCCAGGTCACCGATACGTACGGCGACACCTGCGGGCTCAGACGCGACGGGCGCGCCGCACACGCGCCCTGGGCCCCGGATGAGGGGTGTGAAGAACCTTCTTACCGGACGGACGGCGCCGACGACGAGTCCATACCTGTTCACACCTCGAAGGTCACAACTGATGGTCACCACCGAAGGTCATTTGCAGACGATCACCGGTGCCGCGACTCATCGCCGCATGACAGGACAGGTTCGAACAGATCGTGACAAGTCCCATACGGCCGCGTGTGCGGGGTCCGCGGCCGACCGCATCCTGAGATGCACCGAAGATCCTCCGGCCAGAAGGAGGGAAGTCCGCACAGGATTCGGCTTGATCACCTGGTCTGCGACGGTTCGTGGGGTGCTCGGGGGTGACCCGTTATCCGATTTTGACATGGGGGGTCATCTGAATGCACATGCCCGAATGGCAAGATGCCCTAATCACACGAGGTCGCGACACTCGAAGAAGTGTGTCGCCCCAGCCGACCCTGTCGGCCTTCTCCACACCTTCTCCACCCACCCCGCCGGAGGAATCCACCATGACCGCAAGCACCACTCGTCGTACGACCGGCCTGCGCTCCCGGACAGCCGCGGTCGGCGCGATCGCGGTCGCGGGCGCCCTGCTGCTCACCTCTTGCGGTGACCAGACGGACAAGAACACGGACTCGGACAGTGCCTCCGCCTCCGCTGCCGCACCGCTCGCCGACAAGCTTCCCGCGGACATTCGCAAGGCGGGCGTCATCAAGGTGGGCTCCGACATCGCGTACCCGCCGGTCGAGTACATGGAGGACGGCAAGGCAGTCGGTATCGACCCGGACATCGCCGAGGCGCTGGGCAAGCAGCTGGGCGTGAAGTTCGAGTTCCAGAACAACAAGTTCGCGCAGCTCATCGTGGGCCTGGAGGCCGAGCGGTACAACGTGATCATGTCCGCGATGAACGACACGGCGGACCGCCAGAACGGCGTCGACTCCGACACCGGCAAGAAGGTCGGCAACGGCATCGACTTCGTCGACTACTTCACCGCCGGCACCTCGATCCTGGTCCAGAAGGGCAACCCCAAGGGCATCAAGTCCCTGGACGACCTGTGCGGCCAGGTCGTGGCCCTGCAGGTGGGCACCACCTCCGAGGGCATCGCCAAGGAGCAGAGCAAGAAGTGCGAGAAGGACGGCAAGAAGGCCATCAAGCTGCAGACCTTCGACACCGACCCCGAGGCGCTGCTCCGGCTCAAGCAGGGCGCGTCCGTCGCGGACCTGAATGACTTCCCGGTCGCGGCGTACAACGCGAAGACCTCCGGCGGCGGCAACGACTTCGAGGTCGTCGGTGACCAGATCGAGGCCGGCCCGTACGGCATCGGTGTCAGCAAGAAGAACACCGAGCTGCGTGACGCCCTCCAGGCGGCGATGGCCGCGATCATCGAGAACGGCGAGTACGAGAAGATCCTCAAGGAGTGGAACGTCACCGACGGTGCTGTGACCGAGGCGAAGATCAACGGCGGCTCCTGAGCCTCGCGCAACACTGAAGGGCAGTCACTGTGACTGACACTGTCGACAAGGTTCCGGCGTCGGCGCTACCGCCGGAGCAGATCAAGGCCATCCCGGTGCGTCACTACGGGCGCTGGGTGGCCGCGGTCGTGGTCGTCGCGATCCTGGTGCTGATCGGGATCGCGTTCTCCAACGCCAACATCAACTACGACGTCATCCCGGACTACCTCACGGCCGACACCATCCTGTCCGGCGCCTGGGCCACGTTGTACATCTCGGTGCTCTCCATGGCGCTCGGCCTCGTCCTGGGCGTGGTCCTCGCCGTGATGCGCATGTCGTCGAACCCGGTCACGAGCACCGTGTCCTGGTTCTACATCTGGTTCTTCCGCGGCACGCCGGTGCTGGTGCAGTTGCTGCTCTGGTACAACATCGCCCTCGTGTTCCCCGTCCTGAACCTGGGGTTCTACAAGGACGAGATGAACCAGGTGATGACGCCGTTCCTGACGGCGCTGCTGGGTCTCGGGCTGAACGAGGCCGCGTACATGGCCGAGATCGTGCGGGCCGGTATCCAGTCCGTGGACGAGGGGCAGACGGAGGCGTCGCACGCGCTGGGCATGACGCGGGGGCAGACGCTGCGCCGCGTCGTCCTCCCGCAGGCCATGCGCGTGATCGTGCCGCCCAGCGGCAACGAGTTCATCAACATGCTGAAGACGTCGTCGCTGGTCTACACGGTGCAGTTCACCGAACTCATCAAGGCGGCCCAGGACATCTCCAGCACCTCGCTGGCGGTGGTCGAGATGTACTTCGTGGCCTCGATCTGGTATCTGCTCCTGACCAGCATCTTCAGCATCGGTCAGTACTATCTGGAGCGCCGCTACGCGCGTGGTTCGACGCGTAATCTGCCGCCGACCCCGTTGCAGCGTCTCAAGGCGAACGTCCGCCTGTTCGCTTCGTTCCGCCGTCCGGAGGCCGTCCGATGACCGCTCTCAGCAAGGGCACCGATCTCGACAAGGGCACCGGCCGCCCGATGGTCAAGGCCGAGGGCGTGCACAAGTCCTTCGGGCCGGCGCACATCCTCAAGGGCATCGACCTGGAGGTGAACCCGCGCGAGGTGTTCTGCCTGATCGGCCCGTCCGGCTCCGGCAAGAGCACGTTCCTCAGGTGCATCAACCATCTTGAGAAGATCAGCGCCGGCCGGCTGTACGTCGACGGCGGCCTGGTCGGCTACCGGCAGAAGGGCGACAAGCTCTACGAGCTGAAGGAAAAGGAAGTGGCGGCGCAGCGACGGGACATCGGCATGGTGTTCCAGCGCTTCAACCTCTTCCCCCACATGACGGCTCTGGAGAACGTCATGGAGGCCCCGGTCCTGGTCAAGCGCGAGACCAAGGCCATCGCCCGGGAGCGGGCCGCACGCCTGCTGGACCGGGTGGGCCTCGGCGATCGCAAGGGTCACTACCCCGCCCAGCTCTCCGGCGGCCAGCAGCAGCGGGTGGCGATCGCCCGGGCGCTGGCCATGGAGCCGAAGCTGATGCTCTTCGACGAGCCGACCTCGGCCCTCGACCCGGAGCTGGTCGGCGAGGTCCTCGACGTCATGCGGGACCTCGCCGAGGACGGCATGACCATGATCGTGGTCACCCACGAGATGGGCTTCGCCCGTGAGGTCGGCGACTCGCTGGTCTTCATGGATGACGGTGTGGTGGTCGAATCCGGCCACCCGCGCGAGGTCCTGACGAACCCCCGGCACGACCGCACCAAGTCGTTCCTCTCCAAGGTGCTGTGACTCCCCCGCGGGTTCACCCTCGACCGTAAGCGGGTTCCCCTCGACCGTAGGTACGTTCGCACATCCCGCCATGCACGTCTGCATGGCGGGATGTGTGGCGTCCGGGCCGATCATCGCTGTCGCCCGGCGGCGATGAGCGCCGCCCCTGCGTACGGGGAGAGATCCATGAAGGCGAAGACGAGGCTGCTGGCGGTCGTACCGCTGGCCATGACGATGGTCGTCGGCGTGAACGCCGCCGAGGCGAACGCGGTCACCAAGCACTGGTCGAGCAAGCCGTACGGCGGCGGGTTCTCGACCTGGTCGGCGCCGTTGGACCGGTGTGTCACGGTCAACATCAGCGGGACGATGGAGTACCGCTGGTGGCGCAAGCAGCCCACGACCAACCGCAAGGACATGTGGATCGACCAGGTCCGGCTGAAGAAGCCCCAGATGGAGATGATCGTCAAGGGCAACTGCCGCGCCAACGGCGCCCCGCGCAAGCTCACCGCCGCGAAGATGTCGCAGGTCATCTACGACCACGGGTGCAAGACCTCCACGGCCATCACCGTCAGCTACCCGTTCGCCGTCGGTGTCACGCCGACCAAGAAGTGCGGCCGGATCAAGGTGGCCAAACGGAAGTCCTCGTTCTCGAACGACAACTCGAAGTACTACCAGTTCAACACGGGTCGTCCCGCGACGTTCAAGCCGGACGGCATGGACGCCGCTCCCTACAAGGGCAGGAAGAGCATCTGCCTGCGGGCCGACGTGACGGCCACCGCGGTCATCAAGAACTACGACGACTCGTTCAGCAAGACGATGAGCATCTGCGCGAAGGTCTTCAACTAGGAGAGCGGGTACGGACCCTCCGGTCCGTACCCACTCTCGTACTGCTCCCAAGGCCCCGTAGGGCGGCGTTCACGCCGCTCTGAGTGACTCCGCCGACGCTCGGGCCGCGTGCGTGACCACCGCGCGAATGGGGCCGAGCACACGGAACCGGCGGCCGTACGGCGTGTCCCGGGACTGGACCATCGACTGCTCCACGAGTGAGGCCAGCAAGGACACGACGCAGGTGGGGGACAGTGGAGGTCGCGAAGAAGCTCCCGCGGGATCCTCCACGTCCTCCAGGCTGAAAGCGCCGGGGAGCTCGGAGAGGCGCTGCAGGAGCAGTCGCTCCGCCTCGTCGAGGCGCTGGTATGACCACGCGAAGACGGACGTGAGCGTGGCGGGCCGTTCTCGGACATAGGGCGACCGGGTGGCCCGCGCGGGAGGGGTCGGTGCCATCAGGCAGTCGAGGCTGGTGTCAAGACGGTCCGCGAGCGTCTTCATGGGGAGGACGCGGAGCCGGGCGGCGGCCAGTTCGAGTGCCAGAGGCAGGCCGTCCAGGCGGCGGCAGATACGCCCGGCCAGGGAACGGTCGCCGTGCGTGGCCCGGTACCCGGGCATGGCCTGGGCGGCCCGGTTCAGGAACAGCAGGGTGGCCGCGGTCTCCTCGTCGGCGACGGGGGTGGACAGCGGGCCCAGGGGCCAGACCACTTCACCGCTGATCCGCAGTGGGGCGCGCGATGTGGCGAGCACTGTCACATCAGGGTGAGCGAGCAGCCGGCGGACCAGAGAGGTGACGGCGGAGCCCATTGGGTCGAAGTCGTCCAGAACGACCAGCGTGCGCCTGCCCGGGCCGACGGTGAGCGCCTCACCGACATCGTCCGCCTGTTCGGAATCCAGCAGGGACACAAGCCTCGACAGTGCCGTCCGGCTGGGCGTGGTGACCGTCACCCCGTTGGGAAATCGGTCGGCCACCACACGCGCGGTGTCCAGAGCGAGCGCCGATTTTCCGCATCCGCCAGGACCCGTGACGGTCACCAGTCGCCCTTCCAGGGCGAGTTCGGCGAGCTCGGCGCGCTCGCGGTCGCGCCCGAGTACGGCGACGTGTGGTCGCGTCCCTTGCCAGTGAGGTTTGCCCACGGCGGTGCGGACGGAGAGGGGAGCGGCCGGCGGAGCAGAGATCTCATTGGCGAGAATCGCGCGGTGCAGCGCGCGGAGTTCGGCGTTCGGTCCGACGCCGAGTTCCCTGTCCAGCAGGGAGCACAACTCCTGGTACGTCTCCAGGGCTTCCTTCGTGCGGCCGCATCGGTGCAGGGCCAGGATCAGCCGCCCCCAGCGGTACTCGCGGAACGGCTGGGCCTGCACCAGCGTCCTGAACTCCCCTACCGCGTGGGCATGTTCACCCGCTGACAGGCGGGCGTCCATCATGTCCTCCTGGACGCTCAGCCGCATCTCCTCAAGTCGGGTGACCTGCGCCCGCAGAGGTTCCGACAGCTCCAGCGACTCCAGGACGTCGCCCCTCCACAGGTCCAGCGCCGCGACAAAGAACCGTACCGCCTGGTGTGACCGATCGGAGCGGGCGGCTTCCCGGGCGTCGGCGACGCGCCGCTCGAAGGCGGACAGGTCGAACTCGTCGGGGGCGATCCGGATGCCGTAGCCACCGCGGGACGCGACGACTATGGGCGCTCCCTGATCGTCCAAGTGCCGGCGGAGTGTGGAGATGTACGAGTGGAGATTGGCGCGGGCAGACGAAGGTGGTGCGTCTCCCCACAGGACGTCGATCAACTCATCGGTGGGGACGGTATGTCCATGGCGTAGCAGCAGAGCTGCCAGCAAAAGGCGGGTTTTGCGGCGAACAAGAGCCACCGGTTCACCTTTGTCGGTATTTATACGCAGTGGCCCCAGAATGTAGAATTTCATTGTCTATCCCCCGTGTTCAGTAGCCGGATACTACTGAACACGGGGGACTTCGATCCAGTATCAATAGGCCTTTATCAGTAGACCTTTACACAGATCTTCGCGGTCTTCCCGAAGGAATCCGAACGGCTACCGTCGTACGCGGTGTAGACGGCGTCGGCCCGCACACAGGCCTGGTTACGGCCGGCGATGGGTGCGGCACTGATGGTCTTCTTGAAAGTCGCCTTCCGGCCACTGTTGAACTGGGCGTACGTCGAGGCGTTGTTGGTGTACTTGGTCGACATCTTGGCGGTCTTGATGCGGCCGCACTTCTGGGTGGGCGTCACGCCTACCGCGAAGGGAAAACTGACCGTGATGGCCGTGGAGGTCTTGCACCCGGAGTCGTAGTAGCGCTGCGACAACGACGCGTCGGTCAGCTTCTTGGGTGCCCCGGCACGGCCGCACTTACCCTTGATGCGCATCACCATCTGCGGGTCCTTGAGGCGGATCTGCTCGACCCACTTCTCCTTGGAGCCCGGCTTCTTGTACCACCAGAGGTACTCCATCTTCCCGGTCAGATCGACCACAATGCACTTTTGCAGCGGCTTGGAGTAATTCACGAACGTCACGCCGTACGGCTTGCTCGACCATTTCTTGGTCACCGCTTCCGCCTGCGCGTTCATGCCCACAACCATCATCAGGGCCAGCGGCGCGACAGCCAGGGCACGCTTCTTCGCCTTCACTCGCACTCTCCTTGGGAACGGGCGGCGCCGATCACCACCTGAGGCGACGATCGCGCGGCCCGCCACACACCCCGCCATACGCGAGTGCATGGTGTGCGTGGCGCGCGAGGTGTGCGTGGCGCGCCCGGACACCGCACTCCGGACACAGAACTCACCTTCGCGAGGAGGGACTTCGCGCAGTCGTGCCGCGCGCTACTTGAGCGCCAGCACCAGCGAGTCCGACGGCGAGCTCCACACCGTGCGGGCCTCGGCGAAGCCCTTGTCGCGCAGGACGCGCGTGTGCCAGTCGGCGCTCTGGACGTCGCCCTCGGCGTGCTCGCCGTAGATCTCGAAACGGCGGGCCGTCGGCGCGGCGAGGACGGGGTCCTGGGCGGCGAGCTGCCACCATGCGGCCCAGTCGACGGCACCCTTCGCCTTGGCCTGTTCCATACGGGCGTGGCGGTGCGCGCGCTCCGCCGCGTTGATCCGGGGCGTGGTCTCGTCGATCATGTGGTCCGCGTTCACGAAGACACCGCCGTCGCGGACGAGCTCCGCGACCTGACCGTAGAGGGCGGCGAGGGGTTCGCTGTGCAGCCAGTGCAGGGCGGTGGCCGTCAGGACGGCGTCGTACGCGTCGTACGGCAGTTGCGTGGGCCAGTCGGGGTCGGTGAGGTCGGCGGTGACGAAGGTGACGCGCCGGTCGCCCGTGAAGGTGCCCTCGGCGATGGTGAGGAGCGCGGGGTCGAGGTCGATACCGGTGCTGACGGCGTTCGGGAACCGCGCGAACAGCCTGGACGTGATGGATCCCGTACCGCAGGCGAGGTCGAGGACGCGGGGTTCGGGGCCGACGAGGGCCTCGACCATGTCCAGCATGACCCGGAACCGCTCCTCGCGGTCCGGCATGTACCACTCCTGCTGCCGGTCCCAGCTCTCCTGCCAGGCGCGCCAGTCGGTTCCGGTCGTGGTGGTCATGGAAGCCCCCTTGTCTCCGCACACCGCGTCGCACGCGCAATACCCGTAGCACCCGTAATACCCGCGATATCCGTAATACCCTGTAAGCGTGAGCAGCTGTTACTGACCGCATCGACGACGATAGACCGCCCCCGTAAGGACTACAAGTGGAACTGGCCTATTACTCGGATTACGCCGTGCGTCTCGTCAACACCGAGGAGCCGTCCCGGGGCAAGGACACGCTGACCTCGGTGGACGCGGTGCGTGACCTCTTCGGGGTCAACCAGTCGGCGGCCCGTCGCGCCACGGACGCCGACGTGACGCGATTCCGCTCGGTCCGCACCCGGCTGCGGGCGGTCTTCGAGGCGGCGGACGGCGGCGACGAGACCCTGGCCGTGGACCTCCTGAACTCACTCCTCCTGGAGTTCCCGGTGAGCCCGCAGATCTCCGGCCACGACTTCCGCGACGACGACGGCCGCCCGCTGTGGCACATGCACCTGGCGGACCATCCCTCGAACGCGACCGCGGGCTATGCCGCCATCGCCACGATGGGCCTCGCGTTCCACCTGACCGAGTACGGCGTGGACCGCCTCGGCCTCTGCGAGGCCGCACCGTGCCGCAACGCCTACCTCGACACCTCCACCAACCGCTCCCGGCGCTACTGCTCGGACCGCTGCGCGACCCGCGCCAACGTGGCGGCCTACCGCGCCCGCAAACGCCTGGAGGCGGACCGGTCGCAGAGCACGGGACGGGCGGCCGACACGACCCAGCGAGCGAGCGCGAACGGCGAACGCTGACCGTCGCCATCGCCGTCGCCGCCGACGGGGCGGGGCCTGGGCCGGAAACGGAACCGCACCTTCCCCAGCACGAGTTCGTCGGGCACGACCCCGTAGTCCGTGCTGTCCCCGCCGGCGTACGCGTTGTCCCCGAGCACCCACCAGCCGCCGTCGCGCCGCTCGGCGATCCGCTTGACGACGAGCAGGTCCTGCTGGAAGGGGTGCCGCAGCACGACCACGTCACCGACCCGCAGCCGCGCCCCGTAGTGGACGAGCAGCCGGTCCCCGTGGTGCAGCGTCGGCACCATGGACGGTCCCGTGACCTCCGCTGCCCCCAAGGGCAGGACGGCCCTCCCCCGCTCGGTCTCCTGCGACAGCTCCGGCATCACCCGGCACCTCCCCGGTTCCATCCTCCACCAGTCCCAGTCTGACCCCGGACTTTTGTCCTAAGCCCATGGGGGCACTCGCCAAAACCTCTCACGCAGGGAGTAATGTCCCACCTGAGAAGACGATCACGAGGAAGGAATGCTCCATGCTTTCCCGCCTGTTTGCCCCCAAGGTCAAGGTCAGCGCACACTGCGACCTGCCCTGCGGTGTGTACGACCCGGCCCAGGCCCGCATCGAGGCGGAGTCGGTGAAGGCCGTGCAGGAGAAGATGGCCGCCAACGACGACCCGCACTTCCAGGCTCGCGCGACCGTCATCAAGGAGCAGCGCGCCGAACTCGCCAAGCACCACGTGTCGGTCCTGTGGAGCGACTACTTCAAGCCCCCGCACTTCGAGAAGTACCCGGAGCTGCACGTCCTGGTCAACGACACCCTGAAGGCCCTCTCGGCCGCCAAGGCGTCCACCGACCCGGCCACGGGCCAGAAGGCGCTCGACTACATCGCCCAGATCGACAAGATCTTCTGGGAGACCAAGAAGGCCTGACCCGGGCTCTCTCGACCGCACCCGGTCCGTTTGCCGCCGTCCCGTACGGCGGTGTGACGGGCCGGGTGCGGTCGTTCGAGCCTGGCCGAGGCAGCCTGGACGCGGGCAGCGGTTCCTCAGCGGCGGCAGACGAGGATGCCGCCCAGGCACGTGACCTCGAAGGCCCCATGTTGGGCAATGTGATCCAGGAGGATCGTGCGGGCCCGCACGATCGTGGCCTCGAAGGGCACGTCGTGCTGGTCCGCCCATGCGCGGTAAGAAGCCATATGCGCGATGACCGGCTCAGGATCCTGGACCGTGATGGTGCCGGGCAGTTCGATCGTCTCCACGCGACCGAACTCCTCCCCCAGGAAGGCCCCGGCCTCCTCCAGGGAGAAACGGGCGCTCAGCGAGATGCGGGCCGGTCCACGTCCGATGCCGAGGACGTCGCCTGCGGCCCGCTGCCACAAGTCGTCGAGTTCGGCCTTGTCCCGGTCGCTGTTGGTGGAGGCGATCACCAGCCCGTAACGGGCGACGACGCGGGACAGCTCCCGCACTGCCTGGGGGATGTCGGGGACGTGGTAGAGCATGTGCAGCGCCAGGGCAGCGTCGACGCTCGCCGTCGCCAACGGCAGGCGAGTGGCATCCGCCACGGCGACGGGGCCGGGCACCCCGGCGAGGATGCCGGGAGCGATGTCCAGGCCGAGCAGGGCCAGATCGGGCCGGTCCTCGCGAAGCCGCTGGATGAACTTGCCGTTGCCGCAGCCGACATCGACCACGCACCCGCGCACACCGCTCAGTTGCTCGGCGACGATGCCGGGCAGGTCGTAACGGGGCGTCTGCCACTGGTAGAGCGACTGGCGGGCGGCCAAGTCCCTGTCGCTGTTGTAGGCGCTTCCGGCGAGGCGGCTCCGGTCGGTGACGGCGGCGTCGTGTGCGGCGGACAGTTCGGTCACGTCGGCAGCTCCGGTGGGCGGGCGGCGAGTGAGGCCGCGAGGACGGCCGTGTGCTTGAGTCGTTCGCGTAGGGGTGCGGCTGTGCGGCTCCACCGTACTGCCGCTCTCCCATCGAACTGCACGCCACTGTGCTGCACATCGAGGTGCACGACGGCGACAACGGCACACCCGCCAAACGGGAGCCACGGGGCACCCGCCGACGGCGGCCGCGGCCTGCAGCTGGTGTCGAGGAACTCGCCCTGTCCAACCCCCACGGCACACTCCACGTCATGGTCAAGGGTGGCGACTGGGTCTTCGGCTCTCACCTGGTCGACGAGGCCCTCCAGGCCGTCGGCCTCACCCGCGCCCAACTCCCCGCCCGCTTGTTCTGCCCGCAGGTCGTCACCGACCGGCGCCAAGCTGTCCAAGTCGCTGGTACGCGAGGGCCGTTCGCCGTCGCCCGAGGGCGCCGCCGACTGGATGCTCGACACCCGGCAGTGGCCCGGCACCGTCGCGGAGTACGCCGAGCAACTGCTGGCCATGACCGATACGTTGCTGTCCGACCCCCGCCACTTCTTCCGCTCATACTCGGCCGCCGAGATCGGCCGCATGATGACCGCACCAGCCCTCAGGAGCATTGCTGCCCCACGACCGACACCACCGCCCGCGGCCGCGAACTCAACCTCTACCGCCAGTACTTCGGCCTCGTCGCCGCGGGCACCAAGACCATCGAGGTGCGGGTGAAATACCCGCACCTCGCCGACCTCGCCGCCTGCGACGTAATCCGCTTCCGCATCAAGGGCACTAACGAGACCTGTGAGGTCAAGGTCAAGCGCGTCACCGAGTACCCCGACTTCGAGGCACTGCTCGACGGCGAGGGGCCGGCCAACATCAACCCGACCGCCACTCGCGAACAGCAGCTCGGCAGCATCCGCACCATCTACCCGTCCGAGAAGGAAGCCCTCGGCGCCCTCGCCATCGAGATCCAACGCACTGCTGCATGATCCGAGCTGAGCTGGAGGGCAGCTACCGCCTTCCAGCGTCGGCTGCCCTGGATACAGTGACTCGGCCGCGAACTCACGAACACATGGCTTGCGAGGGGCCTCGGGCGCCGTGCCCCGTTGTGATCGCGAAGCGCCGACCCAATCTGCCCAAAGCGGCCGAGGAAGGGACGTAACCGTGGCTCAGTCGCAGACCGACCACCAGCCCAAAGCCCTCCCTACTGCCCTCGAATCCATGACCCTGCTGGTCGCCGCCGTCATCGTCCACGACAAGGCCACCAACCGCGTCGTCCTCCTCCAGCGCAGCCAGAACGCCAAATTCGCCCAGAGCATGTGGGACCTCCCCGTCGGCAAGAGCGAAGCCAGAGAACCCATCACCCAAACCGCCGTACGCGAGCTGCACGAAGAGACCGGCCTGACCGTGAAGCCGGAGTCCCTGAAGGTCGCCCACATCATCCACGGGGCCTGGGGCGTCGAAGCGCCCAACGGCTTCCTCACGGTCGTCTTCGTCGCCCACGAGTGGTCCGGCGAGCCCGAGAACCGCGAACCGCGCAAACACTCCCAGGTCCGCTGGGTCGACGCAGACGCAATCCCCGAGAACTTCGTGGACACCACCTCAAGCGCCCTCCGCCGGTACCTCGCGGGAGGCCCGGAGGTCTCCCTCGACGGCTGGCAATAGAGGCGCCTACTGCGGCCGACTGAAATCGATCACTGAGGGTAGGGCCCACTGTGAACCGTCTTCGGTCCAGGCTCGTGCGTGCTGTCAGCCCGTCGGGTGGGAGCCCGGGGTGTGGCCGAAGGTGCGGCGGAAGACGTCGATGAAGGCGCTGGCGGAGGACCAGCCGCATTGATGCGCCACCGCGGTCACCGGCGCCCGCTCGGCCAGGAGGACCAGTGCGTGATGGAGACGCAGTTGTGTGCGCCACTGCGGGAAGGTCATGCCGAGGTCACTGCGGAACAGCCGGGACAGTGTGCGGTCGCTCGCCCCGACCTCGCGGCCGAGTTCGGCAAGCGTGCGTCCGTCGCCCGGGTCGGCTTTGAGGATGTCGCACAGGGTGCGCAGCAGGGGCGTGGTGGGAGTGGGTAGGTGCAGCGGTTGCTGGGGTGATGCCCGCAGCTGGTCGAGGAGAACCGCGCGAAGGCGGGCCCGTTCGGGGCTGTCGTCGTTCTCGGCGCGTGTGTAAGCGATGATCAGTTCGCGCAGCAGCGGGCCGACGGCCAGCACGGTCGGTGCGTTGAGGCCGAGCGGGTTCTCGATGGCGGACAGTCCCACCGTGTGCAGGTCGAGTTCGCCGTAGGCCCGGTGCGCGTGCACGGTGCCGGCCGGCACCCAGATGGCGCGCGTGCCGGGGGCGACCCAGGATCCCTTGCTGGTCGTGACGGCCAGTACCCCGCGGCCTGCATAGATGATCTGGTGATCGTCGTGCCGGTGGGCATCAATTGCAGCGCCGGACGACAGCCATTGGGTGCGGGTCGGGGCTACGGGATCGTGGCGGATTTCCATCATCATGTGGCATTTTATCGGAAGCGTGACATGATGCCGGGCCCGGAACATGACGGGATGCGAAGGAACACCTCGATCGTTCTGCTGTCCGTGGGCCACGCCTGTGTCGACGTCTACCAAGGTGCCGTGGCGGCCCTGGTGCCGTTCTTCATCGCGGAGCGCGCCTACACCTACGCGGTCGCCTCGGGCATCGTGCTGGCCGCCTCGCTGCTGTCCTCGGTGGCACAGCCGGTGTTCGGCGCTCTCACCGACCGCTGGGCCATGCCCTGGCTGCTGCCGGTCAGCACGCTGCTCGGCGGTGCTGGCATCGCGCTCAGCGGACTGAGCGGCTCCTACGCGCTCACGCTCGTGTTCGTCGCTGTATCGGGGATCGGTGTGGCCGCCTACCACCCGGAATCCGCCCGCGTCACCCGCATCGCCAGCCAGGGCAGCCACCGGGCCATGGGCTGGTTCTCCACCGGCGGCAATATCGGCTTCGCGCTGGCCCCGCTCATGGTCGCCGCCGTGGTGGCCACCGGAGGACTGAGCTGGACGCCGCTGCTGGTGCTGCCAGCCCTCGCCGGAGCCGCGATGTGCCTGCCCGTGGTGCGAGCCCTGCAGCAGAGGCAGGCCGCCCGATCCGGTACGACAGTGCCGGCCGGGAGCGACGACACCACCTCCTTCGTGAAGCTGTCACTGGCCGTGGTGTTCCGGTCGATCGCGTTCATCGGTCTGAGCACCTTCATCTCGCTGTACGCCCGGCAGCGCCTGGGCGGCAGCACGGCCGCGGGCACCGCGGCCCTGTCCGTTCTCTACCTCGGCGGTGCGATCGGCTCGGTGCTGGGCGGGGCACTGGCCGCCCGCTGGGACCGGGTGACGGTCTCGCGCTGGTCGTACGTGTTCACGGCCGCCGCCATCGCGGGCGTGGTGTGGGTGCCGGGTCCGGCGATCTACCTGTCTGTGGCCCTGACCTCGGCCGGCCTGTATGTGCCCTTCTCCCTGCAGGTCACGCTCGGCCAGGACTACATGCCCTCACGGGTCGGCACCGCCAGCGGTATCACCCTCGGCCTGACCGTCAGCATCGGCGGCCTGGCCAGTCCCGCCATCGGCAGCCTCGCCGACGCCACGTCCCTGCAGGCCGCCCTGGCACCTCTCGTCCTGATGCCGGTGCTGAGCTGGTTACTGTTCCGCACCCTGCCCGAACCGAGCGTGCCGCAATCTCAGGCCGCGGCGCCTGCGAAGGGAGACGACACCGGTGCCGCCCGCAGTCCCACCCTTGCCGACCCCCGATGACCAACCCCTACCGCAGGGCCGACATCGGGTCACCGCAGTGAGTCCAAAGGCACCGGACGCCCAGGACCGCTGCCCGCTCCAGGAGTGGGGCTGCGCGGCGACCGCGTCCCGGCCGACCTGGCAGCTGCTGTCTCATCACCCCACGTCCGACGGTGACATCGAGTACTGCAAGTGCAGCTGCAACGCCGTCGTGATGCTCCAGCAGGGGCAACTCGCCAAGTTCACCGCCCCGCCCGTGGACAGCACTGACCCGTCAGTCCGAGATCCCGAAGACCGATCGAGAGGGGCCGCAAGCAGCTTCTGAGGAAGGCCCACTCCTTCTGGACCAACGCCCAGCTCCAGGAGTAGGACCATCGCTACTACGACGGTGGAGCGCCGCGGCAGTCCGCACACAGTCCGCAAGACACCCGATCAAGACCGTCGCATGCCATCGCCAGCAATCGATAAAAGGCCAGGTCAGCGCCCCACAGGAAAGATCCCCGCAGGTCACCGACCCGGCCCGCTACTGGGAGACCAAGAAGGCCCGACACCCCCGGGCCCTCCCCGCACCCGATCCGCATGCCGCCGTGGAACTTGGTTGGCGCGAGGGGTCGGGTGCGGTTTGTTTTCGACCGGACACGGGTGGGCGGGGGGATCCGGAAGGAGGGTGACGACTGCGGCGGCGTGCCCGAGGACGCTGGGCGGCGTCGGTTCTCAGCGACGGCAGACGAGGATGCCGCCCAGGCACGCAACCTCGAAGGCCCTGTACTGGGCAAGGCGATTTCGCCGCCCACGAACGGACCGGCGAACCCGAAAATCGCGGACCCCGCTCCATCGGCCCCAACGGCATGGCCGAGGTGCGCGGCACCCCCACCCCGGTCGGCCGCTCGTCGGCGGCCAGCGACCCGGACACCGCCCGCCGCCTGTGGGCCGCATCCGAGGAACTGACCGGCATCACCTTCCCCGAACCCGCCCTCACAGAGCGATGACCAAGTCCGTGGACGTGATCACATCGCCTGGTTCAAAATCAGGCCGCTGACGGGCCGGGCCAGATGGACGAGGCGTCGTCCCGGTGGGGGGACGGGAGGCGGATGGGGCGGACGGGGATCGTGTGGGTGTGGCCGTCCGTGGTTGTCGTCCAGGGGGCGGGGTGGCCCGTGTAGGACAGGGTCGTCAGGGCGAAGACGCCGTCGGCGTAGATCTCGACGTATTCGCCGATGGTGAGGATGCGGAGGGTGGTGGGGGGTTCGGGGAGGATCGTCTCGGCCAGGGGGGTGGCGTGGGGGCCGGTCGCCCTGAGGCTCTTGCCGTCGCAGGTCAGCGTGAGGGCCGGGAGGGCTGAGCCGGGGGCCTCGGTGCGCAGGGTGATGTCCACAGGGCGGCCCGAAAGTACGTCGATGTCGCCGACCGCGTGCAGCGACGGACCCTCCTGCTCCTCCCCCAGCCATGCGTCCAGGCCCGGCCACCATTCCAGGCGGGGCGCCGAATCGTCCCGTACGACAAGGGACTTGGGCTGGGCCAGCATGCCGCGGCAGTGGGCGCCGGTGTCGGTGAGGCCGACTCGGCGGGGGGTGGTGTGCAGGACCACTCGGGTGCCGTCGGGGGCGGGGATGACGCGGGGGGCGTAGGAGCCGGTGGGGCCCAACTGGCCGCGGCGGGTCCAGGGGCCGCGGAGGCGGGGGGCGGTCCAGGCCTCGAAACCTCGTGTCGCGCCGATCGAGCCGAGCAGCAACCAGGTGCCGTCGTCGAGGCGTTCCAGGACCGGGCATTCCAACTCGTCCACGTCACCCGGGGAGATCAGCGGGGGGTGGACCGTCCAGTGCTCCAGGTCGGGGGATGTCGCCCAGGCGACGCAGCCGCTGACCTCGACCGGGAGTGAGGCGTCGGCGGCGCAGACCACCATCACCCAGCCGTCCGACTCGTCGTCGCGTACGACGAACGGGTCGCGCCAGCCCATGCGTTCGCCGGTGCGGTACCAGCGCGGGTCCGCCTCGGCGACGGGGGCCGTGCCGTGGCGGCGCCACTCGGTGCCGTCGGTGCGGTCTGAGTATGCGAGACCGACCGACTGGAGGGGCCAGCCGTCCGGGGTCAGGCCGCTCACGCCCGTGTAGAACATCGCCATCCCCGCGCCGTGCCGGAACGGGTGCATGGTCCACACCGCCTGCTGGTCGAAGCGGCCGGGCAGGCCGTTGCCGAAGACGGTGCCCTCGGGCCGCCAGTCGACCAGGTCGGTGGAGGTGGCCCGGCCGTAGGAGGTCTCCATCCGCAGATGGTCGAACTCGGTGGTCCAGGGGCCCTGGAGATGCAGCACCGCGTAGGTGCCGTCGTCGTCGCGGAGCAGGGCGAAGTCGTTCACGCAGAGGCCGGGCGGGGCGTATCGCATGGGCGGTTCCTGTCGGCTCACAGCGCTCAAACGTGTGCGCTGACGATCAATAACAAAGGCATCACTTCGAAATCGGCCCAAGTAAAACTGAACGCAAACGCTTGCGCAACAGCGAGGTCGGGTTTACGGTCACGACACCCACAGCTCACACCGACGTGAAACCGACGGGAGAAAAGCGCCGTGACGGTCAGCATCACCGATGTCGCCCGCGCCGCCGGAGTCTCGGCGTCCACCGTGTCCCGCGCTCTGCGCGGCCGGCCGGGCGTCTCGGACGAGGTGCGCACCCAGATCACCGCCGTCGCCGCGGAACTCGGCTATACGGCATCCCGTTCGGCGTCCAGCCTGGCGAGCGGGCGAACGTACACAATCGGGGTCGTCGCCCCGTACATCGGCCGGTGGTTCTTCGGCACCGTGCTGGACGCCGCCGAGCAGGTGTTCAGCGCCGCCGGGTACGACGTACTGCTGTACAACCTCGGTTCGTCCGAGGCACGCAAGCGGTTCTTCACCAAGATGCCGGTCCGCAAGCGGGTCGACGCGGTGCTCTCCCTGCTCATCCCGGACGAGGAGGAGTCCGCCGCGCTGCGCTCGCTCGGGGTGCCGCTGGCCTCCACGGTCGGGGGCGCCCGGCCCGGCTTCACGGTGGTCGGCATCGACGACCGGGCGGGGGCCGAGAGCGCCGTACGGCATCTGGTGAACCTCGGCCACCGCCGGATCGGCATGATCGCCGGGGCGAGCGGTCCCCTGCACTGGACCACGCCCATCGACCGTCGCGCCGCCTACCTGCACGTTCTCGCCGAGGCCGGGATCGAGCACGACCCGGCCCTGGTGGCGGACGGCGACTACACCGTCGACGGCGGCGAGCGGGCGATGACCGAGTTGCTGGCCACTTCCCGGCCGCCGACCGCCGTGTTCGCGCAGTCCGACGAGATGGCGATGGGCGCGCTGCGCGCGCTCAGACGGCATCGGCTGCGGGTGCCGGAGGACGTGTCCGTCGTCGGCTTCGACGATCACGAACTCGCCGACGTGGTCGGGCTGACCACCGTCGCCCAGCCGGTCGCCGGCCAGGGCGCGGAGGCCGCCCGGCTGCTGCTGCGGCAGCTCGACGAGCCGGATTCCGCCCCGGCTGGCCGGGTGGAGATGCCCATCCGTCTCGTCCTGCGCGACACAACGGCCCCGCCGCGCCCGCGCGGCCCGCAGTGACCCACCCCCCCTCGCTCCCCTCGACTCCTCTTGTCACGCCCCACGCCGGAAAGCACCGCACGCCGGAAGGCACCACCACACCCCCCACGCCGGAACGCACCACCGCACCTCGCACCCTCGCCCAGCACGGAGGCACACACCATGAGCTCGACGAGCAGCTCGAACAGCAGCCCGACCGGCAGAAGGTTCCGCCGTACGGCCCGTACGGGGCTGGCCCTCGTCCTCCCCCTGGCGGCGCTGGCCGCCTGCGGCGGGGGCGGCGGCTCCGACACCTCGGCCGAGGCCGGCAGCGGCGAGGGCACCATCAGCGTCTGGGCCCACCAGGGCCAGAAGAACGAGGCCGACGCGCTGCAGAGCGCGGTGAAGTCCTTCAACTCCTCGCAGGACAAGGTCAAGGTCGAGCTGAAGCTGATCCCGGACACCGACTACACCAAGACGATCACGGCAACCGACGCCGACAAGCTGCCGGACGTACTGGAGTTCGACGGCCCGACCATGGCGAACTTCGTCTACAACAAGAAGCTCGCCGCGCTCGACGACTACGTCTCCGCCAAGACCCTCGACAACGCCACCGACGCGAACAAGGCGCAGGGCGAGATCAACGGCAAGCACTACGGCCTCGGCATGTACGACTCCGGGCTCGGCGTGTACGGCAGCAAGAAGCTGCTGGACGCGGCCGGGGTGACGTATCCGAAGGGCGTGGACGACGCCTGGACGGCGGACGAGTTCGACGCCGCGCTGAAGGCGCTGAAGGCGAAGGACTCCGACGGCAAGGTCATCGACCTCCAGGAGGGCACCGGCTACGCCAACGAGTGGGGCACCTACGGCTTCGCCCCGATCGTCTGGTCGGCCGGCGGCGGCCTGCTCAAGGACGGCAAGGCGGAGGGCGCGCTCGACAGCGCGGCCGTGGTGTCGGCGTTCAAGACCTTCCAGTCCTGGAAGACGTACACGGACGCCAACACCGACGGCAACGCCTTCGCCAAGGGCCGCGTCGCCCTCAGCTGGGTCGGGCACTGGATGTACCCGGCGTACAGCGAGGCGCTCGGCGACGACCTCGTCGTGCTGCCCCTGCCCGACTTCGGCGACGGCCCCAAGACCGGCCAGGGCTCGTGGGCCTGGGGCGTCGGCGCCAACAGCAAGAACGCCAAGGCCGCGGGAACGTTCCTGGACTTCCTTCTCAACGACGCCAGCGTCACCGCGATGACGAAGGCCAACGGCGCCCCGCCGGCCACCAAGTCCGCGCTCACCGCGAGCGAGCTGTACAAGCAGGGCGGCCCGCTCCAGCTCTACGCCGACCAGCTCGCCAAGCCCTGCGGTGACAGCGACATCAGCAAGTCCTGCGTCGCCGTCACCCGCCCGGTGACCGCCGGATACCCCGTGGTGACCGCGAAGTTCAGCGAGGCCGTGAACTCCATCTACGGCGGCGCCGACCCGAAGGACGCCCTGTCCAAGGCCGCCCGCGCCATCGACCGGGACTTCTCGGACAACGCCGGTTACGAGATCCCGTAATCCCGCAGGACCCATCGGTGGGGAGCGGGCCGCGGCCCCCGCACCCGCTCCCGCCGGGGAACAGGACCCTTCGTCAACTTCTCGGCCGAGCACGACCTGGCTTGCCCACTCGGTCATGCACACTTCGTCGCGCTCCTGGCTACCCCCGACGACAGGACGGCCACAGATCGCATCTGCCACAAGGAGAAGCCCCCTTGCAGCACGGGCACGTTGACAAGTACCCACGCCGGGTTCGCCCCGACGACATCAGCCCGGTCGACGCCACCTACAACCGTGTCCCCGGTGAATGCCGGTTCGTGCCTTCAACGGGCTCGCAAGCTGGTGCGACGAGGCTACCGGGCCACGACGCCGACCGGGGCCAAAAGGCCAGAATCTCCCTCACCCTCGGAAGGACCAGGTGAAAGCCGTGAAACCCGCGCAGTCCGTGCGCACGAACCGTGACTGGCTACACGGACTGCTGATGTCCGCCCCCGCCGTGGCCGGGCTCATCGCCTTCGTCGGCATCCCCTTCTGCTACGCCGTGGTGCTCTCCTTCTACAACGTGCGCCTCGGCTCGCCGCTCGAGCCCACCTTCTTCGGTGTGGAGCAGTACCGGCGGCTGTTCACCGACCCCGACCTGTCCGGCCCCTTCCTGCGGGCGCTGCTGAACAACCTGACCTTCGCCGTGGTCGTCGTACCGCTGCAGACGTGCCTCGCCCTCGGTCTCGCGATCCTGCTGAACCGCAAGCTGAAGGCGATAGGCCTGTTCCGCTCCCTGTTCTTCATGCCGGTCGTGTTCCCGATGGCGCTGGTCGCCGTGATCTGGCGGCTGATCCTCGCCCGCAGCGACCAGGGCATGCTCAACTCCGCGCTGGACGCGGTGAGTTTCGGCAACTGGGGCGCGTTCGACTGGCTCGGCGACGGCCTCACCGCGATGGCCTCGATCATCGTGCTCTCCGTCTGGCAGGGCGTCGGCTTCCAGATGGTCATCCTGCTCGCCGGCCTCCAGCAGATCCCGACCGAGCTCTACGAGGCGGCCCAGCTCGACCGGGCCTCGCGCTGGCAGCAGTTCCGCCATGTCACGCTGCCCGGCATCCGCGGCACCCTCGTCTTCGTCGCGCTGCTCACCTCGGTGCTGTCCTTCCGGGTCTTCGACCAGGTGTACGTCCTGGTCAAGGGCGGCGGGCTCGACGAGGACGCGGCCCGCACGGTGATGTACCAGGCCGTCACCACCGCCTTCGACCAGAACAACATCGGCCAGGCGTCCGCGATCACGGTCGTGTTCTTCCTGATCGTCGTCGTCCTGACCCTGATCCAGCGCCGCGTCGTCCGGCCCGACGACTCCTGACAACGAGGTCTGACCATGAGTACGAGTACGAGTGCCGGTCTCTCCCGCGGCCCTCTGCGCCGCTTCCTCGACTACGCCGTCCTCTCCGTGCTGGCGTTCGTCTTCGCGCTGCCGGTCATCTATCTCCTCCTCGGCAGCCTCAAGCCGTCCGACGAGGTCCTGAACGGCCTGTCCGGTTTCCTCCCCACGCATCTCTCCTTCGACAACTACTCCGCCGTCCTGGACAGCCTGAACTCCGACAGCACCGGCTACTTCTGGCAGTTCATGGGCGTCTCGCTGCTGCTGGCGTTCGTGGTGGTGACGGGTGGCCTGTTCATCAACTCGATGGCGGCGTACGGGCTTTCGCGGCTCAAGTGGCGGGGCAGGGAGGCCGTGTTCACCCTTGTCCTGCTGCTGATGCTGGTGCCGTTCGAGTCGGTGGCCGTGCCGCTGTTCTACATGTTCAACGACCAGCGGAACACGCTCCTCATCCAGGCGCTCCCCTTCGTCGCCAACGCCTTCTCGATCTACCAGTTCCAGACGTTCTTCCGGTCGATCCCGCCGAGCATCGAGGAGGCGGCCCGCCTGGACGGAGCCGGTCCCTGGCGCACCTTCTTCGCGATCATCGTCCCGATGTCGAAGCCGGTCTTCGCCTCCGTGGCGATCCTGACCTTCCTCACCCAGTGGGGTTCGTTCCTCTGGCCGGTGCTGATGGTCTCCGACCCCTCGGTCCGCCCCCTCCCGCTGGAGATGAGCGTCTTCCAGGGCCAGCAGCCGCCGGACTGGGGCCAGATTCTCGCCTTCGGCGTCCTCCTCGTCCTGCCCGTCCTGATCGTCTTCGCGTTCTTCCAGCGGTGGTTCGTCCAGGGGGTGGCCAGCGCGGCGGTCAAGGGCTGAGCGCCGGGGACCGGGGACGGATCTGGGCCGGTTGTCAGTGGCCGGTGCGATGCTGGGGGCATGAACCGGGACGATCTCGTGCGGCTGCGGCAGGCAAAGGACCGCATGGACCGCGAGTACACCGAACCGCTGGACGTGGGCGTCCTCGCGCGCACCGCGCTGATGTCCCCCGGCCACTTCCAGCGCAGCTTCCGCGCGGCCTACGGCGAGACACCGTACGGCTATCTGATGACCCGCCGCATAGAGCGGGCCAAGGCGCTGCTCCGCCGCGGGGACCTCACCGTGACCGAGGTGTGCATGGCCGTGGGGTGTACGTCACTGGGGTCGTTCAGCTCCCGGTTCACGGAGTTGGTCGGCGAGACACCGAGCGCGTACCGGGCGCGTTCGCACGAGCAGAGCGCGGCGATACCGGCGTGCGTGACGAGAACCCTGACCCGGCCGACGCGGCATCGGCCCCGAATTGGCACGACGGAGGGGGAGGGGCCGTTCTAGCGTGACCTCGTCGATCCCGAGAACCGGCGGATCCCGAGAACGGACGTGAACCCATGGCCACCGGACAGCACCCCACCCCGGCCCCGACGGACGTGAAGCTCGCCCAGTGCTTCATCGCCGTCGACGATCACGACAAGGCGCTCGCCTTCTACCGCGACACCCTGGGCCTGGAGGTCCGCAACGATGTGAGTTACGAGGACATGCGCTGGGTGACCGTGGGCTCCCCGCTCCAGCCGGACGTGGAGATCGTCCTGGAGCCCCCGGCCGCGAACCCCGACTTCTCCCCCGCCGACCAGGAGGCCGTGGCCGAGCTGCTCGCCAAGGGCGTCCTGCGCGGGGTCATCTTCACGACCGCCGACTGCGACGCCCTCTTCGCCCGCGTCCGCGAGGCCGGCGCGGACGTCATCCAGGAGCCCATGGACCAGCCGTACGGCGTCCGCGACTGCGCGTTCCGCGACCCGGCGGGCAACATGCTGCGCTTCCTGGAGCGCGGGAGCGGCACCCGTGGCTGAGACACCCGCGCGTGAGCCGATCCGCGAGCCGATCCGCTGGGCGTACGCCTTCATCGACCGCCCGGCGGCGGACTTCGACCGGGCCTGCGTCTTCTGGACAGCCGTCACCGGCACGAAGCTCTCCGAGCCCCGGGGCGAACGGTCCGAGTTCGTGACCCTCCTGCCCGAGAACGCGGACGCCGACGCCTCGGTGAAGGCCCAAGCGGTCGACTCGGGCCCCGGCGGCGCCCACCTCGACCTCTCCGTCTCCGACGTCCCGGCCCTGATCGCGTCCGCGACCGCCCTCGGCGCCGAGATCGTCACCGCCCACCCCGGCTGGGCGGTGCTCCGCTCCCCCGCCGGCCAGCTCTTCTGCGCGGTCCCCTGGCACGGAGAGTCGGTACGCCCACCCGTGGTCGAGGGCACCCGCCTGGACCAGCTGTGCCTGGACATACCCCCCGCCGCGTACGACGCCGAGGTCACCTTCTGGACCACCCTGACCGGCTGGAATTGCCACCCCGGCTCCCGCCCCGAGTTCCACGTCCTGAATCCCCTCCCGTCCCTCCCCTTCCGCCTCCTCCTCCAACGCCTGGACACCCCCCGCCCCACCTCCGCCCACCTCGACCTCGCCTGCACCACCATCGAAACCACCCGCACCCACCACGAAACCCTCGGCGCCGTCTTGGTGGCCCAGCACCCCCACTGGACGGTGATGCGGGACCCCACGGGCGGCACGTATTGCCTTACGGGCCGAGACCCGGAGACGGGAGGGTTGCGGCCAACCCAGTAAGTCGGCGAGGGTCCAGGGGGCGCAGGGCGCGCAAACTCAGCGGGGGTCCAGGGGCGCAGCGCCCCTGGCGGGGTCCGGGGCGGAGCCCCGTGTCGGTCGGGGTCGAAGGGGCAGCGCCCCTGGGGATGATGGGGTCCCCCCGCTCGAGCGAAGCCGAGAGTGGGGGAGGGTAGGGGCGGCGGGGGCGAGGAAAAGCCCGGCACAGACGCCCGCTCAGACGCCCGCTCAGACGCCCTCCACACCATCCAGAACCGGCCGGACCACCACCGGATACTCCTTGAGCCCCTCGGGCCCCGGACACCGCGCGACCCGCGCCGCGATCTCCGTGACCCGCTCCAGGCTCGCGCAGTCCAGCAACCAGTACCCGGCCATCAGCTCCTCGCTCTCCCGATACGGCCCATCGGCGACCACGGGCTCCCCACGCTCGTCGACCGTCACCAACCGCGTCCGAGCCGGCTCGGCCAACCCCTGCCCATCGATCAGCTCACCGGTCTTGGCAAGGTCCTCATTGATCGCACCCATGTGGTCGTACATGGCCTGCAGCTCATCCGGGCTCCAGGCCGGCGAGTACTCGGACGCCTTGCCCCGCATGCCCTCGTAGTCGGCCTGCGTACCAAGAACCATCACCAGGTACTTCATGAGCCAGCTCCTTCAGCCCCGCTCCTCGGCCTCCCCCTCGACCGTCTGTTCGACCTGCTCCACGGCCTTTCTCTCGGTCTTCACCGCGTACGTGCCATGCGAGCCGTGCGTCCGCCGGGCCGCGGCCCGGGGCTTCTCCACGACGGCGTCCACGGCGTCCTCGACGTACGCCTCACACTTCGGGTTCCTGCACGGACCCGGACCCCATACGGGTACGAACGCGCCCAGCGTCTTGTGCCGCCGCACGACCGTGGCCACAGGCTGTCCGCAGACCGGGCAGACATAATCGTCGGTGCCCATGTCCTCAGGGTATGACCGACGGAGGCCGCACGCTCCCCGCCGTACGCCACTGTCCGCACCCCAACCGGCGCGGCCCCGGATGATCACGACGGGCCCCGCGCACCGTGGGGATGCGCGGGACCCGCCCCGACCGAAGGCATCGACCTGCCCGGCTACCGCGTCACGCGCTCCGCCGCGTCACGAACTCGGCCAACGCGAGCAACCCACCCGCGGCCTCCGGATCCGGCACCGCACGGGACAGTTCGTGCATCGCCCGGGCCATCCGATCGGCCGCCTGGACCTGCGCCCAGTCACGCCCACCGGCCCGCTCGACCACCAGCGCCGTACGCTCCAATTCGCCCTCCTCGTACGGCGCCCCGTACAACTCAGCGAGCTCGGCGGCCTCCGGAGTACCGGAGGCGAGCGCGGCGACCACGGGCAGGGACTTCTTCCGGACCATGAGATCCGCTCCGGCCGGCTTACCGGTACGGCTCGGATCACCCCAGATGCCGATCACGTCGTCGATCAGCTGGAAGGCGAGCCCGGCCTCCCGCCCGAACGCGTCGAGCGCCTCGACATCCTCCTTCCCCGCCCCCGCGTACAACGCGCCCAGCGCACAGGCGCAGCCGAGCAACGCGCCGGTCTTCGCCTCGGCCATGGCGAGCACCTCGTCGAGGGTGACGTCGTCCGGCCGGCGTCCCTCCATCTCCGTGTCCGTGTGCTGGCCCGCGCACAGTTCGACGACACAGGCCGCGAGCCGAGCGGAGGCCGCGGCCGCCGCCGGGTGCGGATCCTCGGCGAGCAACCGCTGGGCGAGGGCCTGCAGCGCGTCCCCGGCGAGGATCGCGTCCGGCACACCGAACACGGTCCAGGCGGTGGCCCGGTGCCTGCGCGTCGTGTCCCGGTCCATCACGTCGTCGTGCAGCAGCGTGAAGTTGTGCACCAGCTCCACCGCGGCGGCGGCCCGCACGGCGGCGGACTCGCGCCCGCCGAGCGCCTCGGCTGCGGCGAGGACCAGCGCGGGACGTATCGCCTTGCCCGCGTTGCCCGCCGCCGGGGTGCCGTCCGCGTGCTCCCAGCCGAAGTGGTAGCGCGCGACCCGGCGCATCGAGCCGGGCAACGACTCGACCGCCCGGCGCAGTTCGGGGTCGACGGACAGCCGCGCCTGCTCCAGGATCCCCACCGCCTCCTGCCCGTCCGGAGGGATCGTGATGTGGCCCCGCCTTTCCAGGGTTTCGAACGGGCTGTGCTTGGTCTTGGGCAGGGTCACCGCCACCGGCCGATCTCGACGTTCTCCAGAACGCCGAGCGCGTCGGGGACGAGGACCGCGGCCGAGTAGTAGGCCGTCACGAGGTACTTGATGATCGCCTGCTCGTTGATGCCCATGAAGCGCACGGACAGGCTCGGCTCGATCTCGTCCGGGATGTTCGCGGCCCGCAGACCGATGACGCCCTGGTCCTCCTCGCCGGTACGCATGGCGATGATCGAGGTGGTCCTGGCCTCGGTCACCGGGATCTTGTTGCACGGGTAGATCGGGACACCGCGCCAGGTCGGGATGCGGTTCCCGGCGATGTCGATGGTCTCGGGGACGAGTCCGCGCTTGTTGAGCTCACGGCCGAACGCGGCGATCGCGCGCGGGTGGGCGAGCAGCAGCCTGGTGCCCCGGCGGCGGCTGAGCAGTTCGTCCAGGTCGTCCGGGCCGGGCACACCGTCGTGCGGCTGGAGCCGCTGGTCGTACTCGCAGTTGTGGAGGAGCCCGAACTCCCGGTTGTTGATGAGCTCGTGCTCCTGGCGTTCCTTGAGCGCCTCGACGGTGAGCCGGACCTGCTGCTCGGTCTGGTTCATCGGCTGGTTGTAGAGGTCGGCCACGCGCGTGTGGATGCGCAGTACGGTCTGGGCGACGCTCAGTTCGTACTCGCGCGGCGCGGCCTCGTAGTCGACGAAGGTATGCGGGATGTCCGGCTCACCGCTGTGGCCCGCGGCGAGGTCGATCTCCTTCTCGCCATACTTGTTGGTGCGCTGCGACGGGATGGAACGCTGCTCCTGAAGGTGCCCGCTCAGGGTCTCGGCTCGCTCCGCGACCTGTTCGACGGCCTGACGCGGCAGGACGAGCACCGTGCATGCGGTGACCGCGCGGGCCGTGTACTCCCAGATCGCGTCGGCGTCGAGCAGCGCCTGGTCGCCGAAGTAGGCCCCGTCGGCCAGCACTCCGAGCACGGCGTCGTCCCCGTAGGGGCCGCTGCCGATCTTCTCGACCTTGCCGTGCGCGAGCAGGAACACCTCCTCCGCCTGGCTGCCGAACTCGGCCAGCACATCCCCCGGCGCGAACTCCCGCTGCTCGCACCGCCGGGCCAGCTCGCCCAGCACGTCGATGTCCTCGTAACTCCGCAGGGCCGGCAGTTCGCCCAGCTCCGCGGGGATGACGGCGACCCGGTCCCCGGTCTTCACAAAGGTGATCCGACCGTCGCCGATCGCGTAGGTGAGCCGCCGGTTCACCCGGTACGTGCCACCCTGCGCATTCACCCATGGCAGCATGCGCAACAGCCAGCGCGAGCTGATCTCCTGCATCTGGGGCGCGGACTTCGTGGTGGTGGCCAGGTTCCGGGCAGCGGCCGTGCCGAGACTCTGCTGCGGCTTGTCCTGCTGCTGACGGACCTCTTCGCCTACCGACATACGGATTTCCCCTCCGGGTGTGCACAGATATCGCGGTCACCGATCTCGCGATCCAGCCTGCCATCACGGAGTGTGTCGATGCTATTACTCGAAAGAGCGGGAATGGATCTCAGAAGACTGGGCATATCAGCGGTTTTTGTCGACCGCACGCGCCCGTCGCCGAATCTGACCAAATCGACTCGCGCGTCGCACACGCAACTGGCATCCGTTCGCCGCCGGGAGTACAAGCCTGCGTACGAGGCGGCCGCGACCAGCGGCCGTCGCAGCGCACGAAGGAGTCGGCATGGCCCCACCCATGTCCGCGGGCAGGTTCCTCACCCTCCTGAGGAACGAGGGCGTCACGGTCGTCGAGGTCGGCGACTGGGAACATCACAACCGCAATCACAAGGGGCCGTGGGGTCCCGTGCACGGCGTGATGATCCACCACACCGTCACCTCCGGCAGCGAGCGCACCGTCCGCATCTGCCGCGACGGTTACTCGGGCCTGCCCGGCCCCTTGTGTCACGGTGTGATCACCAAGGACGGCCGCGTCCACCTCGTCGGTTACGGCCGCGCCAACCACGCCGGTCTAGGTGACGACGAGGTGCTGCGGGCCGTCATCGCCGAGAAGGCCCTCCCGCTGGACAACGAGGCCAACACCGACGGCAACCGCCACTTCTACGGTTTCGAGTGCGAGAACCTCGGCGACGGCAAGGATCCCTGGCCCGAACCCCAGCTCGACGCCATCGAGCGGGTCTCCGCCGCCGTCTGCCGCCACCACGGCTGGACGGAACGCTCCGTCATCGGCCACCTCGAATGGCAGCCCGGCAAGGTCGACCCCCGCGGCTTCACCATGGCCTCCATGCGAAACCGCATCCGCGCCCGCTTGAAGTAGGGCTCCGTCGCGGCCACGGGCCCCACCTCTGGCGCACCCGACGCCGACCGGTCATGTGTCCGACAATGGGCATGTGACCGGCCAGCCCTCCGCCCCCGACCCTTCCACCCCCGACCCGACCGCCGCCCTGAACCCCCGGCTGCCGTCCCCTCTTCAAGAGGTCGTGGACGACCGTTTCGCCCGGCACGGCGTCCGGCTGCTCCTCAAGCGCGACGACCTGATCCATCCCGAGCTGATCGGCAACAAGTGGCGCAAGCTCGCCCCCAATCTGCGCGCGGCGGCCGGACGTCCCCTCCTCACCTTCGGCGGCGCCTACTCGAACCATCTGCGCGCCACCGCCGCCGCGGGCCGCCTCCTGGGCCTGCCCACCATCGGCGTGGTCCGCGGCCAGGAGCTCGCCGACCGCCCCCTGAACCCCTCCCTGTCCCGCTGTACGGCGGACGGTATGCGCCTGCACTTCATCGACAGATCGACGTATCGCCGCAAGACCGACCCGGACACGCTGGCCGCCGTCCTCCGCGCCGCCGACGCCGACAACGCGTACGTCGTCCCCGAGGGCGGCAGCAACTCCCTCGCCGTACGCGGCTGTCAGGACCTCGGCACCGAACTGCGCGGCCGGGCCGACGTCGTCGCCCTCGCCTGCGGCACCGGCGGCACGCTCGCCGGTCTCGCCGCCGGCCTGGCCCCCGACCAGCGCGCCCTCGGCATCCCCGTCCTCAAGGGCGACTTCCTCGAAGAGGAGATACGACAACTCCAGCGGCAAGCTTTCGGCGGCCGCCGTGGCGTCTGGTCCCTCGACGACCGCTTCCACTTCGGCGGCTACGCCCGCACCACCCCCGAACTGGACGCCTTCGCAACCGGCTTCGAGACCCGGCACGGCCTCCCCGTGGAACGTCTCTATGTCGCCAAGTTGCTCTACGGACTTGTCACCCTGGCCTCCGAAGGCACCTTCCCACGCGGGACGACGCTCGCCGCGGTGATCACCGGAAGCCCCTTCTCCGAGCAGGCGAGTAGGCCCTAGGGCGTCTCCCGGTACGCCGCCGCCTCCTCCAGGTCCAGCCTGCGCAGCAGTGTCCGCAGCATCTCGTCGTCGATGTGGCGCCCGTCCCGCAGCTTGACGAACACCTCCCGTTCGGCGCCGATCATCTCCCGGGAGAGTCGCCTGTAGGTGTCGTCGGCGGTCTCCCCTGTGACCGGGTTCACCGATCCCAGCCGCTCCCACACGGCGTTGCGGCGCCGCTCCAGCACGGCGCGCAGCCGGTCGACCAGGGGCGGCGGCAGCGCGTTGCGCTCGTCCGTCAGCAGCTCGTCGAGGCGCGCCTCGGCGACCCGGGACGCCTGGGCCTGGGCATTGGCCTCGGCGAGGGTCTCGGCCCGGGCGTCGTGCCCCGGCAGCTTCAGCAGCCGGATCAGCGGCGGCAGGGTCAGCCCCTGGATGACCAGGGTGCCGATGACCGTCGTGAAGGTCAGGAAGAGGATCAGGTTCCGGCCGGGGAACTCCTCCCCACCGTGCACCGTGAGCGGGATCGAGAACGCGATGGCCAGCGAGACGACCCCGCGCATCCCGGCCCAGCCGATGATGAACGGCCCCTTCCAGGTGGGATTGTCCTCCCGCTCCCGGATCCGGGCGGACAGCGTCCGCGGCAGGAAGGTCGCCGGATACACCCACACGAACCGGGACGCGACGACCACGACGAAGACGGCCACGGCATACCAGGTGGCGCGCGCGCCCTCGTACTCGCCCAGCCCTTCCAGGACGACCGGCAGCTGGAGTCCGATGAGCGCGAAGACCGCGGATTCCAGCAGGAAGGCGACCATCTTCCAGACCGCCTCCTCCTGGAGACGGGTCGCGAAGTCGACCTGCCAGTTGCGGTGGCCGAGGTACAGGCCGACGACGACCACGGCGAGCACTCCGGAGGCGTGGACCCACTCGGCGAGCCCGTAGGCGACGAAGGGGGTCAGCAAGGAGAGCGCGTTCTGCAGGAGCGCTTCCGTCAGGTGCGTGCGCAGCCAGTGGATCGGCATCATCATCAGCAGCCCGACCGCGACGCCGCCGACCGCCGCCACCAGGAACTCGATGATCCCGCCGGCCCAGCTCGCGCCCTCGCCGATCGTGGCGGCCAGGGCCACCCGGTACGCGGTGATCGCGGTCGCGTCGTTCACCAGGGACTCGCCCTGGAGGATCGTGGTGATCCGCGACGGCAGCCCCACCCGCCGCGCGACCGCCGTCGCCGCCACGGCGTCCGGCGGCGCCACCACCGCGCCCAGCACCAGCGCGGCGGTCAGCGGCAGCCCCGGCACGATCAGGTACGCGGCCCAGCCGACGACCAGGGTCGCGAAGAGCACGTAGCCGACCGACAGCAGCGCCACGGGCCGCAGTTGGGCCCGCAGATCGAGGTACGAGCTGTCGGTGGCCGCCGTGTACAGCAGCGGCGGCAGGATCAACGGCAGGACGATCTCGGGGTCGAGCTCGTAGTGCGGCACTCCGGGCAGGTACGACACCACCAGGCCCACCGCGACCAGCAGCAGCGGAGCGGGCACCGGCGTACGCCGGGCGATGCCGGCGACCGTCGCGCTCCCCGCGACCAGCAACAGCACGGGCAAAAAGTGCATCGCTGCCCGCCCCCTTCGATTCAGCGCACGGTTCCGCGCGACCGTCGTAACCTGGCCATCATGAAACAGTGCACGCACGCGGACGCACTGCCGCACCCCGAGCCGGTTCCGCTCAGCGAGACCTGCCCGGAGTGCCTGGCGGTCGGCGCTCACCCGGTGCAGTTGCGGATGTGCCTGGAGTGCGGGCACGTGGGCTGCTGCGACACCTCGCCGCTGCGGCACGCGACCGAGCACCACAAGGAGAGCGGCCATCCCATCATGCGTACCTTCGAAGCGGGCGAGAGCTGGCGCTGGTGCTTCGTCGACCATGTCCTCGTATGAGCACTCGTACGACGCCCGGAATCCCGAACAGGACCACGACGAACAGGTCCGCGACCTCGTACGACGGAACCAAGTCACCCCGTGACTCGTCGACGTACTCGTGTGAGACGGTTCGGCAGTCCGACGCCTGGGTACGTCAATCCGGCGCGTGCTCTTCCTATTTGAGGCCCGCAGACCTCTAGCCACCGAGCGTATTCATAGGCTTACTATGAGTGACAGCATGGGGCGTGGTCCCCGGGACCCCGGGGACACGGCGCTCGGTAGCGCGATAGCGTCACCGCTGAACCACGTAGCGCGTTACCCCGGGGGGCGACCCTCGGCCCCCGAAAAAGCTTGTACCACCTTGGAGGTGAGGGTGTCCCAGATCGCAGGCGAGCCCGGGACCCAGGACTTCGTGGAAGTCCGGCTGCCGGCCGCGGGTGCCTACCTGTCGGTGCTGCGTACGGCGACGGCCGGCCTCGCGGCCCGTTTGGACTTCACCCTCGACGAGATCGAGGACCTTCGCATCGCGGTCGACGAGGCCTGCGCGATCCTGCTCCAGCAGGCCGTGCCCGGCTCGGTGCTCAGCTGTGTCTTCCGCCTGGTCGACGATTCGCTGGAGGTCACGGTCTCGGCCCCGACCACGGACGGCCACGCCCCCTCGCGTGACACCTTCGCCTGGACCGTGCTGTCGGCCCTGGCGGGCAAGGTCTCCTCCGCGGTCGCCGAAGACAAAACCGTTTCGATCAGCCTCTACAAACAGCGCGGCGCGGGACCCGGGCCGGCGTGAGGAACGGGGACGGGCCGGTGCGGGACGAAGAGAGCGGCACACGGGAACTTCCCGCGGAGGGCGGGGGTGCCCCCTGGCCGAGCGAGGCCGCAAGTCCGGGCGGCGTCGGTCCGAGCGGGCCGGTGCACCTGGCGGACGGCGTCGACGGCATCCCCGAGCAGGCCCGGCCGCACCCGGAGGACGACTCCTCGGCGGCGGCCGGACCGTCTCGGTGGGCGGAGCCGGCCGACGACGCGGAGCGCGAGGTGCTCTCCGACGGGCAGCGGGATCCGGAGGGTGCCGTACGGCGGACTGGGGCCTCCCCCGCACAGTCGAGAGCTGGGGGAACGGTGACGGTGGGCGGGACTATGAGCGAGCACGAGCGACACGACGAGGCGGGCGCGCAGAGCGTGCGCAGCACGCAGCACGACCCTCAGGACCGCAGTGGGGCGCGAGCCCTGTTCGTAGAGCTGCGTTCCCTGAAAGAGGGCAGTGCGGAGTACGCGGAGCTGCGCAATCGGCTGGTCCGGATGCATCTGCCGCTCGTGGAGCACCTCGCGCGCCGCTTCCGCAACCGCGGTGAGCCGTTGGACGACCTGACGCAGGTCGCCACCATCGGCCTGATCAAGTCGGTCGACCGTTTCGACCCCGACCGCGGCGTGGAGTTCTCCACGTACGCGACCCCGACGGTCGTCGGCGAGATCAAGCGGCACTTCCGTGACAAGGGCTGGGCGGTGCGCGTGCCGCGCCGGCTGCAGGAGCTGCGCCTCGCGCTGACCACGGCGACGGCCGAGCTCTCCCAGCAGCACGGCCGCTCCCCGACGGTGCACGAGCTGGCCGAGAAGCTGGCCATCTCGGAGGAGGAGGTCCTGGAGGGCCTGGAGTCGGCCAACGCGTACTCCACTCTGTCCCTGGACGTCCCCGACACCGACGACGAGTCCCCGGCCGTCGCCGACACGCTGGGCGCCGAGGACGAGGCGCTGGAGGGCGTCGAGTACCGGGAATCCTTGAAGCCGCTGCTCGAAGACCTTCCCCCGCGCGAGAAGCGGATCCTGCTGCTGCGCTTCTTCGGCAACATGACCCAGTCGCAGATCGCGCAGGAGGTCGGCATCTCCCAGATGCACGTGTCACGACTGCTGGCGAGGACTCTTGCCCAGCTACGGGAGAAGCTCCTCGTCGAGGAGTAGCCGCCATAGGCGCTCGACGGCTATGGCGATCCTTACCCGTTGCTGGTGCTGTGGGCAGTCGTTCCGCGGGGCGATGGGGGTCCCCCGCGCGAGCGAAGCCGAGCGTGGGGGAGGGTGGGCACAGCCGACAGCGCCGGGCGCCCTACGAACCAGGCCCCAGTACAGCTACCGGTCAGACTCCCCCGCACGCCCCGGCCCTTGAATCCCCAGGGCCCGGGTCGTAGCGGGATTGATCAGCAACACAAGCGCCGTCACGGCGACGACAGCCAGCACGATCCCCGCCGGGATCGCCACGCTGTCGGCCTGGAGCAGGCTGTACGCCACAGGCAGCGCCATGATCTGCGTGATGACGGCGGGCCCCCGGCTCCAGCCGCGCCGCAGCAGCAGCCCGCGCGCGGCGATCAACGGCAGCAGGGCCAGCGCGATCAGCGTGACGCCCCCGGTGACACCGGTGCTCAGGTCGCCCGAGTCCCCGGTGAGGCCGAGGACGAGCATGGCCCCGCCGCCGACCAGCAGCGCCACTCCCTCCAGCGCGGCCAGCGCCGCCGCGGCGGTCAGCCGCCCGGGACGGGGCTCGGCGTCAGGGGTCTGCGGGGTGGGATTCTGCTCAGGGCTCACCCCTGAAGGGTAGCCCTCGCCCTTCACCCGAACGGGCCCGACCGGACCCCCGGTGCACCGAGTACCGCCCAGTAGGTACCCTGCAACGCATGCGTGCACTTCTCGTGGTCAACCCGGCGGCAACCACCACAAGCGCACGTACGCGCGATGTGCTGATCCACGCGCTCGCGAGCGAGATGAAGCTCGAGGCGGTCACCACCGAGTACCGCGGGCACGCCCGGGACCTCGCCCGCCAGGCCGCGGAGGGCAAGGACGACGTCGAGCTGGTCGTGGCGCTCGGCGGCGACGGCACGGTCAACGAGGTCGTGAACGGCCTGCTGCACCACGGCCCCGACCCGGACCGTCTCCCCCGTCTCGCCGTGGTCCCCGGCGGCTCCACCAACGTCTTCGCCCGCGCCCTGGGCCTGCCCAATGACGCCGTGGAGTCCACCGGCGTCCTCCTGGACGCCCTGCGCGAGAGCCGCGAGCGGACGGTCGGTCTGGGCATGGCCTCGGGTACCCCGGGCACGGAGGACGAGGCGGTGCCCTCCCGCTGGTTCACCTTCTGCGCCGGCCTCGGATTCGACGCGGGTGTGATCGGCCGGGTCGAACAGCAGCGGGAACGCGGCAGGAAATCCACGCACGCCCTTTACCTGCGTCAGGCATTCCGTCAGTTCCTGGAAGAGCCCCACCGCAGACACGGCACGATCACTTTGGAACGGGCCGGCGAGGACCCCATTTCCGATCTTGTGCTCTCCATAGTCTGCAACACGTCCCCGTGGACGTTTCTGGGCAATCGCCCGGTGTACGCATCACCTAAGGCCTCGTTCGATAAAGGTCTCGATGTGCTCGGCCTCAGCCGCATGTCGACGCCCGCGCTTGCCCGTTATGCCACACAGTTGCTCACTTCGTCCCCCGAGCGCGGCCCCCACGGCAAGCACGCCACGTCCCTGCACGACCTGACCGACTTCACCTTGCATTCGAAGGTCCCCCTCCCCCTCCAGATGGACGGCGACCACCTCGGACTGCGTACGAGCGTGACGTTCACAGGCGTACGCCGTGCACTGCGTGTGATTGTGTGAGCGGAACGGGCAAAAGTCCTTCCACTCGAACGTTTAGGCCAGGATCCACCCCATGGAAGTACGGCTGTGACACAGTCGACACCGAGGAATCAAAAAAAACTTTCCGGAAGGGGTTGTATCCGCCGCCGAGGTTTGCGAGTCTCTACGTGGCACTCGGGACAGCCCGCAACACCGGCTCACGCAAGCGCCAGAACCCCTCCTCACATCAAAGGACCACACCAGTCCGTCTGGTGATCGGCCCTTCACTTGTTGAGGGATTCGTGAAAGCGTTCACATTCACAAGCAACGTGCATGTAATACCAAGGAGAGGTAGCAGCCATGGACTGGCGTCACAACGCCGTTTGCCGCGAGGAAGACCCCGAGCTCTTCTTCCCCATCGGCAACACCGGTCCTGCGCTGCTGCAGATCGAGGAAGCCAAGGCTGTCTGCCGTCGCTGCCCGGTTATCGAGCAGTGTCTGCAGTGGGCGCTTGAGTCCGGCCAGGACTCCGGCGTCTGGGGTGGTCTCAGCGAGGACGAGCGCCGCGCCATGAAGCGTCGCGCCGCCCGCAACCGGGCCCGTCAGGCCACCGCCTGACAATCCCACCCAGTAATAGCCTGAGCTTGGCGGCGCGTACAGCGAGTACGCTTCTCCCGCCCCCGAGCCGCAGCGCGCAGTGCCCCCGGTGCGCTTAATCAGCCACTTGCCTGAGCCCCGGACCAGATCATGGTCCGGGGCTCAGTGCTGTTACTGGGCCTCAGCGCTGTTACTTCTGGGTGCGCACCGGGATGTCGAGGATCACCTGGGTGCCGCGCTCGGGGGCCGGGACCATGTCGAAGGTGCCGCCCAACTCGCCCTCCACCAGCGTCCGTACGATCTGCAGGCCGAGGTTGCCCGAGCGGGCCGGGTCGAAGCCCTCAGGCAGGCCGACGCCGTCGTCCTGGACGGTGACGAGGAGACGGGTCTCCTTGGTGGTGCCGCCGCGTACGGCGGAGACCTCGACGCTGCCGGTGTCGCCCTCGCGGAAGCCGTGTTCGAGGGCGTTCTGCAGGATCTCGGTGAGGACCATGGAGAGCGGGGTCGCGACCTCCGCGTCCAGGATGCCGAAGCGTCCGGTGCGTCGGCCGGCGACCTTGCCCGGGGAGATCTCGGCGACCATGGCGAGCACCCGGTCGGCGATCTCGTCGAACTCCACGCGCTCGTCCAGGGTCTGGGAGAGCGTCTCGTGCACGATCGCGATCGACCCGACCCGTCGTACGGCCTCTTCGAGGGCCTCCCGGCCGCGCTCGGACTCGATGCGCCGGGCCTGGAGGCGGAGCAGTGCGGCGACCGTCTGGAGGTTGTTCTTCACCCGGTGGTGGATCTCCCGGATGGTCGCGTCCTTGGTGATCAACTCGCGCTCGCGACGCCGCAGTTCCGTCACGTCCCGCAGCAGCACGAGGGAGCCGATGCGCGGGCCCTTGGGCTTGAGGGGGATCGCCCGGAACTGGATCACCCCGTCGCTGGACTCGATCTCGAACTCGCGCGGCGCCCACCCGCTCGCGACCTTGGCCAGCGCCTCGTCCACCGGGCCCCGGGACGGGGCGAGTTCGGCGGTCGTACGGCCGAGATGGCAGCCGACGAGGTCGGCGGCGAGGCCGAGGCGGTGGTACGCGGACAGCGCGTTCGGGGAGGCGTACTGGACGATGCCGTCGGCGTCGAGCCTGATCAGGCCGTCGCCGACGCGCGGCGAGGCGTCCATGTCGACCTGCTGGTCGGGGAACGGGAACGCGCCCGCGGCGATCATCTGGGCCAGGTCGGACGCGCTCTGGAGGTACGTCAACTCCAGGCGGCTCGGGGTGCGCACGGTCAGCAGATTGGTGTTGCGCGCGATGACGCCGAGGACGCGTCCCTCCCTTCGTACGGGGATGGACTCGACCCGTACGGGCACCTCCTCACGCCACTCGGGGTCGCCCTCGCGGACGATGCGGCCCTCGTCGACGGCCACGTCCAGCAGGGGGCGGCGGCCGCGTGGGACCAGGTGGCCGACCATGTCGTCCTGGTACGAGGTGGGGCCGGTGTTGGGGCGCATCTGGGCCACGGAGACATAGCGGGTGCCGTCGCGGGTGGGGACCCAGAGGACGAGGTCGGCGAAGGAGAGATCGGAGAGAAGCTGCCACTCCGACACCAGCAGATGCAGCCACTCCAGGTCGGAGTCGCTGAGAGCGGTGTGCTGGCGGACGAGTTCGTTCATGGAGGGCACGTGTGCGAGCGTACCTGGCGGTACGGACATGGCCGGAAACGGTGGTTCGGTAACCGGTGCGGGCCCTGGAAGCACCCGCGGGCCGCGGCGCCTGAGAGGGACCCTCAACCCTCCCGGCACCGCAGCCCGGAGCAGCATCGGCCGTGGGGTGTGCGGTCCCAGATGGCCGAAGGATGAGGAGCCGGAGCAGTCAGGGCAGAGAGCGCCGGTTCCTCGGTCCGCCTTCCTGTGCGGGGAAGACGGAGGTCTGTTTCGTCGTACGCGTGATCGCCGCGGTCGGGACCGCTGATCGATCACATGTCCTACCCCGCATTGTTGACTAGACCACTGCGTGTGTCCATGCGTTCGCGGATGTTTGTTGTTGTGCCATTGAACAATATTCGGCCCGTCTGGACCATCCTGCTAGATTGGTCTAAACCACATGTGGATTGAGTCCCCTTTCCAGATCGGCAGGCCCAACGTGGAAGTTGTCATCGTTCCGGATGCCAAGGCGGGTGGCGAGCTCATAGCCGAGGCGATGGCCCAGTTGCTCCGGCGCAAGCCCGACGCGCTGCTCGGGGTGGCCACGGGGTCGACCCCGCTGCCCGTCTACACGGCGCTGGCGGCGAAGGTGCGGTCCGGTGCCGTGGACGTGTCGCGGGCGCGGATCGCGCAGCTCGACGAGTACGTGGGGCTGCCGGCCGAGCATTCCGAGTCGTACCGCTCGGTGCTGCGGCGGGAGGTGCTGGAGCCGTTGGGGCTCGGCATGGACGCGTTCATGGGGCCGGACGGGACCGCCGAGGACGTGCCGGCGGCGTGCGCGGCGTACGACAGGGCGCTGGCCGAGGCGGGGGGTGTGGATCTGCAGTTGCTCGGCATCGGGACCGACGGGCACATCGGGTTCAACGAGCCGTGCTCGTCGCTCGCCTCGCGGACGCGGATCAAGACGCTGACCGAGCAGACCCGCGTCGACAACGCGCGGTTCTTCGACGGGGGCATCGAGCAGGTGCCGCACCACGTCATCACGCAGGGCATCGGGACGATCCTGGAGGCGCGGCATCTGGTGCTGCTCGCGACGGGTGAGGGGAAGGCGGATGCGGTTGCGGCCACCGTGGAGGGGCCGGTGGCGGCGGTGTGTCCGGCGTCGGCGTTGCAGCTGCATGCGCATGTGACGGTGGTGGTGGATGAGGGGGCCGCGTCCAAGTTGAAGCTGGCTGACTATTTCCGGCATACGTATGCGAATAAGCCGGAGTGGCAGGGGATTTGAGGGTGCGGTCTCGTCTGCCGGGTTCGGTGATTCGAGGGCTGCGGGCTCGTCGTGGTTTCTCGCGCAGTTCCCCGCGCCCCTAAAGGGCGCGACAGGCGCCGCTCCCTTCAAAGGGAGCGGCGCCTGTCGTGTCGTAGCTGCTACTTGCCTGCGATGATCTCCGCCGCCGCTCGGCCGCAGACTCGGGCCGCCCCGTGCGTCGCGATGTGGAGGGCGCCCCGGGGAGCGGACTGAGGTACGCCCATTTCGACCACGATGGTGTCGGGGCGGGTCCGGAGGAGTGTGTCGAGGGCGGTGGTCATCCAGGGGTGGCGGTGTTCGTCGCGGACTACGGCGACGATGCGGTGGGGGCCGGCGGCCGTCAGGGCGGAGGGGCCGGCGTTGTCGCCCGTGAAGGTGCCGGTCTCGGTGCCGGGGAGGAGGCGGGACAGTTCGGCACCTACTCCCCACGGGGTCTCGTCGCCTACGGCGATGTTCGCCATGGGAGTGAAGGCGGCGACGTAGAGGGGGCGGGTGGCGGGCTCGTACGGTTCGGAGGGAGTGACCGTCAGGGCGCGGCGGGCGGCGATGAGGCCCACGTCCGGGCGGGCCTCGGCGGCGGAGGCGGTCCCCGTCCACCGCGCCAGTGCCCGGACCCGGCTCGCGGCGTCCGCCAGGCGGGCTTCCGGGAGGGTGCCGGAGCGTACGGCCGCGACGAGGGCGTCGCGGAGGCGGCGTACCGTCTCGTCGTCGGCGAGGCCGCCGCCCACGCAGATCGCGTCGGCGCCGGCGGCGAGGGCGAGGACGCTGCCCTGTTCGATGCCGTAGGTGCCGGCGATGGCGCGCATCTCCATGCCGTCGGTGACGATGAGGCCGTCGTAGCCCAGTTCGCCGCGAAGGAGGTCGGTGAGGATGCCGTGCGACAACGTTGCCGGGCGGTCGGGGTCCAGGACGGGGACGAGGATGTGGGCGCTCATCATCGCGCGTGAGCCGGCGGCGATGGCGGCCCGGAACGGGGCCAGGTCGCGGGCCTCCACCAGGGACCGCTCGGCGTCGATGCGGGGCAGGGCGAGGTGGGAGTCGACGGCGGTGTCGCCGTGGCCCGGGAAGTGCTTGGTGCAGGCGGCGACTCCGGCGGACTGGAGGCCGGTGACGTAGGCCGCGGTGTGGCGGGCGACCAGTTCGGGGTCGGCGCCGAAGGAGCGTACGCCGATGACGGGATTCCCCGGATTGGAGTTCACGTCGGCCGACGGGGCCCAGTTGAAGTTGACGCCGCAGTCCGCGAGGCGGCGGCCCAGGGCGTGGGCGACCTCCCTCGTCAGGTCCACGTCGTCGACCGCGCCCAGGGCGTGGTTGCCGGGGAAGGACGAGCCGGTGCGCACCTCCAGGCGGGTGACGTCGCCGCCCTCTTCGTCGATCGCGACCAGGACGTCCTCGTGCTCGGCTCGCAACTGGGCGGTGAGCGCGGAGAGTTGTTCGGGGGAGGTGATGTTGCGGCCGAAGAGGCCGACGGAGGCGAGGCCCTCGCCGAGGCGGCGCAGCAGCCAGTCGGGGGCGGTGGTGCCCGTGAAGCCGGGCTGCAGGACCGTCAGCGCGTCCCGCGTGAGAGTGTCCGAGCCAGTGGCGAATGTCGTCATCGGGTGCGCTTATCCCTTCACGGCGCCCGCGGTGAGACCCGCGGCCATCTTGCGCTGGACGAGGAGGAAGAGGACGACGATCGGCACGGCCATCATCGTGGAGCCGGCCATCATCGGGGCGTATTCGGTGCCGTGCTTGGTGGTGAAGTTGCCGAGCCAGACGGTCGCGGTCTGGTTCTGCTGGCTCATCAGCATCAGGGCGTACAGGTACTCGTTCCACGCCTGGATGAAGCCGTAGACCGAGGTCGCCACCATGCCGGGGGCGAGCAGCGGGAACACCACGCGGAGGAAGGCGGTGGTGCGGGAGCAGCCGTCGACCATGGCCGCCTCCTCCAGTTCGCGCGGGATGTTGACGATGAAGCCGCGCAGGGTCCACACGGTGAACGGGAGGATGAAGGTCAGGTAGGTGAGGATCAGGCCGGTCAGGCGGTCGTACTGGCCCAGGTCGTTCAGAAGCAGGAAGACCGGGATGATCATCGCGACCAGCGGGACCATCTGGACCGCCAGGATGCCGACGATCACCACCTTCCGGCCGCGGAAGGCGAAGCGGGAGATGGCGAGGGCTGCCAGCATGCCGACGACGATGCCGATCACCACGACGGCGAGGGACACGATGAGGCTGCGGCCGACCGAGCCCCAGAAGTCGGCGATGTCCAGCGCCCGGCTGAAGTTGGAGAGGGTCACACCGGTCGGCAGCAGGCTCGGGTCCGGGTCGATGGCGTCCTTCGCCGGCTTGAACGCCGTGTTCAGCATCCAGTAGACGGGGAAGCCGGCGGTGACGAAGACGAGGAGACCGAGGAGGTTCCAGCCGAGCTTGGACCTCCGGGGACCGGAGACACCGGCAGTACTCATTCGACCTCTCCGATCTTCAGCATCTGGCGCATGTAGACGCCGATCACGCCCAGCAACAACACCACGGTCAGCAGGGCGATCGCCGAGCCCTGCGCGTAGTCGTTGACCACGAACGCCTTGTTGTACGAGTAGGTGGTGAGCAACTGGAACTCGGCCTCCGGGTGGCCCCCCCGCATCACGAAGACCTGGGGGAAGACGCCCATGTCCCAGATGACCGAGAGAGTCGTGAGCATCACGATGATCGGCTTGAGGATGGGGAGGGTGACATAGCGGAACACGCCCCACGCGCCCGCGCCGTCCAGCCGGGCCGCCTCCTCCAACTCCTTCGGCACCTGGGTGAGTCCGGCGCTGAGCGTGATGACGACGAACGGCACCGCGCCCCACACCACGAGCAACGTGATGACGGCCAGGCCCTCGGGGCCGCTCGCGAACCAGTTGTGGCCGATCATGTCGACGCCGGGGAGCTTACTGAGCAGCGCGTTGAAGATGCCGTAGTCGGAGTCGAAGAGCCACTTGAAGACGGTCGTGGCCACGATGATCGGCATGCCCCAACTCGCCACCAGCGCGATGTTGATGAGCGTCTTCACCCAGCCCGAGACCCGCTGGAGCAGCAGGGCGATCAGCATGCCGATGACCATCGTGAAGATCACGCAGGCGGCGGCGAAGACGACGGTCCGTACGACGACGGCCCAGAACTCACCGTCGCCCAGCACCTCGGCGAAGTTGTCGAAGCCGACCGACTCCGCCGGCTTGAAGCCCCACAGCTGGGACTGGCCGAACTCCTGGAAGGAGAGCGTGACCAGCCGGCCCAGCGGATAGCCGAGAACGAGGGCGAGGATCAGGAGACAGGGCGCGAGGAGGGCCCAGGGTACGGCGGCGCCGCCCGAGGTCCGCTTTCTTCGTGGGCTTTCCGGGACGGTCGGTGGCGGCGCCTGCCGCGGCGGCGGCACCTTGATGGGGGTGGTCGTGTCTGCGGCACTCATCGCGCGCTCCTCAGCGATCCCTCAGGTCGAACGGTCGTACGGGAAGTGGGGCCCCGCCCCGTGAACGGGGCCCCCACCGGTGCTCACGCGTTGTTGATGACCTTGTCGATCGCCGCATCCGCTTCCTTCGCCGCCTCCTCGACAGACTGCTTGCCCGTGCCGATGGACTGCAGCATGGTCTGCAGGATCTGCGCCTTCTCGACCTGCCCCCACCCGGGCGCCATCGGCACGAACCAGTTGGACTCGGCAGCGGTCGCCGGAACCGCCGTAGCCGGGTCGGACTTGAGCGTCGCGAGGTCGGTCTTGTTGTTGGGCAGGTTGCCCTTCTCCATCAGCACCTTCTGCCCCGAGGAACCGGTGAACGCGTTGATCCACTCGGCGGCGACGGTCTGTGCGTCGGACTTCACCGGCACGGCGAGGTCGGAGCCGCCGAGGAAGACGGGGAGGTTCTTGCCGGACGGGCCGGGCATCACGAAGTTCTCGACGTTGCCGGCGAGCTTGCCGGTCTTGTCGTTCTCCTTGACCGCGGCGGTCGCGCCCTCCCAGGCGGGGGCGAAGATCATGCCGGACTTACCCTGGCCGTAGACGATGTAACGGTCGGACTCGTCCTTGGTCTTGTCGCCGTGCATGTAGGTGTCGACGACGTTCTTGAACTCCTCCAGGCCCTTGATGGACTCCGGGGAGGAGAGGTTGGCCTTCCACTCGCCGCCCGACTCGACCGCTATGGAGCCGCCGGCGTCGTAGACGAAGGACATGGCCGCGTACCAGTCGCGGGTGGGCTGATACCAGGCGTTGAACTTGTCGCCCTGCTTTTTCTGGACCTTGTCGAGGGCGGCGGTGAGCTCGTCGTACGTCTTGGGGGTGGACTTGACGCCGGCCTCGGCGAAGAGGTCCTTGCGCCAGTTGGCGACGCGGCCGCCGGCGTAGTACGGGACGCCGTACGTCTTGCCCTCGTAGGTGACGGAGGCCTTGAGGCCGTCCAGCCAGGCGCCTGCGTTGTCGAACTTCGCCGGGTCGACGGGGGCGAAGGCGCCCTTGACCATGTAGGCGAGCATCTCGGTGTTGCCCATCTCGACCACGTCGGGCGCCTTGTCGGTGGCGAGGACGGCGTCGAGCTTGGCGTTCTTGTCGGGCCAGCCGTAGTACTCGTGCTTGATCTTGATGCCGGGGTGCTTCTCGGTGACCGCCGCGTCGGCGGCCTTGACCAGCTCGGGCCAGTTGTTCTGCGCGTCCACCGTGAGCCAGACGGTCAGCTCCTCGGTGTCCGCCCCCGTGTCCGAGCTCCCGCTCCCGCCGCCCCCGCACGCCGCGATGGAGACCATCATGCCCGCGACACAGATCGCGGTTGTCAGCTTGCGCTTCACGCCACCCCTCCTCAGAACACCTGGACCAATGGTGTAGACCAGTAGGCGGAGCTTGGCTCAGACCAATAGGTGTGTCAAGGAATGAGCGACCCGCTCTCACCAGCCGTTATGCGACCTACATATGCAGGAACCTTTAAGTAAGAAGGCGGCGAAAATCGTTCGGTTGGGGCACACTCGTCAGGTAGACCATTCCACGATGGTGGACTAGACCAGCACAGGGTGTGAAGGTATACAGAGGGATCGCGCGACGTGCGAGGATGAGCCATTCACCAGGAGCCGGGAAGGCGGAGCATGACGACCGACGTCAGCAGTGCGGAGAACGAGAACGGGGCGAACGTCCGTACTGCACGCGTGCCCAAGTACTACCGCCTGAAGAAGCACCTGCTCGACATGACCGAGACACTGCCGCCCGGCACCCCGGTGCCGCCGGAGCGGACGCTGGCCGCCGAATTCGACACCTCGCGTACGACCGTTCGGCAGGCGCTTCAGGAGCTGGTCGTCGAGGGGCGGCTTGAGCGGATCCAGGGCAAGGGCACGTTCGTCGCCAAGCCGAAGGTCTCCCAGGCGCTGCAACTCACCTCGTACACCGAGGACATGCGGGCCCAGGGCCTCGAACCGACCTCACAGCTGCTGGACATCGGTTACATCACCGCCGACGACACCCTCGCCGGGCTGCTCGACATCACCGCCGGCGGACGGGTGCTGCGGATCGAGCGCCTCCGTATGGCGAACGGCGAGCCGATGGCCATAGAGACGACTCACCTCTCCGCCAAGCGCTTCCCGGCCCTGCGCAGGTCGCTCGTCAAGTACACCTCCCTCTACACCGCGCTCGCCGAGGTCTACGACGTCCATCTCGCCGAGGCCGAGGAGACCATCGAGACCTCCCTGGCCAACCCGCGCGAGGCCGGCCTCCTCGGCACGGACGTGGGCCTGCCGATGCTGATGCTCTCCCGCCACTCCCTGGACAAGGAGGGGCAGCCGGTGGAGTGGGTGCGGTCGGTCTACCGGGGCGACCGATACAAGTTCGTGGCGCGGCTCAAGCGGCCGCAGGACTGAGCCTCCTCTGGGCGGGCGTCCACGAACCGTTCCTGAGCAGTAAGTGGGCAAGCCCGCTCATTGGCACGCCCCGAACGGTCTTGGGCGCACTGGTCGTCCGCTTTCGCATCCCGGGCGGCGACACGGATCACGTCCGTGGTCCGAGCCGGGTGGGCGGAGTCCCTCACGACCTGGCCATGTGAGTACGGCGGCGGTCCTGGCCCTGCTGATCGTCGTGGTGATCGCGGACGCCTTACGGATCCGCGTCCGACACATACGCCGCCCGGCGCTGTCCACGCTGAACGAGGCCAAGTACGTCGAGTCGAAGATCGTCGCCCCGGCGGGGCTGATCCCGACCAAGGAGGAGAAGGAGGACGAGCGCCATGCGGTCGCTTGGGCGGGTGGTTAGGGGTGTGCGCTGGTACGTACGGGAACTGACCGACGAGTCGGCGTACGACCGCTACATGGAGCACCTGCGTACGCACGACCCGGGAGGGGGTCCGCTGCCGCTGAACACACAACCTTCGCATCCGTTATCCGGACAGGGGGTTCCATACGGCGAAACCGTCCCTTACATTTCCTGCGCGTTAATGCAGGTGATCTGCGTTAATCAGTGGTGATCAGTGAGGGGACGGAACCCGGACATGTCAGAAGCGCCTGAAGTGAGACCCCCAGGGGCACCGGTGGTGACACCAGTCAGGGTGGTCATCGCCCTGTGCCTGTTCGCACCGTTCGTGGCGATGCTCTGGGTCGGTTCCTACGCCAAGACGGACCCGGTGCTCATGGGCATCCCGTTCTTCTACTGGTACCAGATGGCCTGGGTGCTCATCTCCACCGTGCTCACGGGCGTCGCGTACGTGCTGTGGCAGCGTGACCAGCGTGCCCGCAAGTCCCAGCGGTCCGCGAACGGGGGTGTCGCGAAGTGAAGGACGGCGTGAACGGCGTGGCACTCGCCGTCTTCATCTTCTTCTTCCTGGCCGTCACGGTCATGGGCTTCATGGCCGCGCGCTGGCGCAAGGCCGAGAACGAGAACAGCCTCGACGAATGGGGCCTGGGCGGCCGGTCGTTCGGCACCTGGGTCACCTGGTTCCTGCTCGGCGGCGACCTCTACACGGCGTACACCTTCGTCGCCGTACCGGCGGCGATCTACGCGGCGGGCGCGGCCGGCTTCTTCGCCGTGCCCTACACGATCCTGATCTACCCGCTGATCTTCACCTTCCTGCCCCGTCTGTGGTCGGTCTCGCACAAGCACGGCTATGTGACGACGTCCGACTTCGTACGCGGCCGCTTCGGCTCGAAGGGGCTTTCGCTGGCGGTGGCGGTGACCGGCATCCTCGCGACGATGCCGTACATCGCGCTCCAACTCGTCGGTATCCAGGCCGTACTGGACGTCATGGGCGTCGGCGGCGGTGAGAACACCAACTGGTTCATCAAGGACCTGCCGCTGCTGATCGCGTTCGGTGTGCTGGCCGCGTACACGTACTCGTCTGGCCTGCGTGCCCCGGCGCTGATCGCGTTCGTCAAGGACACCCTGATCTACATCGTCATCGCGGTGGCGATCATCTACATCCCGATCAAGCTGGGCGGCTTCGACGAGATCTTCGCCAAGGCGGGCGAGGCGTACGGCCAGACCAACCCGGCGACGGGTGCGCCGCGCGGTGCGCTGGTGCCGGGCGACGCGAGCCAGTGGACGTACGCGACGCTGGCCCTCGGCTCGGCGCTCGCACTCTTCATGTACCCGCACTCGATCACGGCGACGCTGTCGTCGAAGAGCCGCGAGGTGATCCGCCGCAACACCACGATCCTGCCGCTCTACTCCCTGATGCTGGGCCTGCTCGCGCTGCTCGGCTTCATGGCGATCGCGGCCGGGATCAAGGTGCAGAACGGCCAGCTGGCGATCCCGCAGCTGTTCGAGACGATGTTCCCCGACTGGTTCGCGGGCGTCGCCTTCGCCGCCATCGGCATCGGTGCGCTGGTCCCCGCGGCGATCATGTCCATCGCGGCGGCGAACCTCTTCACCCGCAACATCTACAAGGACTTCATCAGGCCGAACGCCACGCCGGAGCAGGAGACCAAGGTCTCCAAGTTGGTGTCGCTGCTGGTGAAGGTAGGCGCCCTGGCCTTCGTCCTCACCATGGACAAGACAGTCGCCATCAACTTCCAGCTCCTGGGCGGCATCTGGATCCTCCAAACCTTCCCCGCGCTGGTGGGTGGCCTCTTCACCCGCTGGTTCCACCGCTGGGCCCTGCTCGCCGGCTGGGCGGTCGGCATGCTCTACGGCACGATGGCCGCGTACGGCGTCGCCTCGCCGACGCAGAAGCACTTCGGCGGCTCTTCCGCGGAGATCCCCGGCATCGGCGAGATCGGCTACATCGGTCTGACGGCCTTCGTCCTGAACGTGGTGGTGACGGTTGTCCTGACGTTCGTGCTGCGGGCGGCCAAGGCCCCCGACGGCATCGACGAGACCAAGCCGGAGGACTACACGGCGGACGCCGGCGACGCGGGCGTCCAGGTCGAACTGCCGCCGGCCACGGCGGGGGCGAGCCACTAGCCGCCGGCTCGGGGCGGGGGCGTTTTTCGCCCCCGCCCCTACCCGTCCCATCCCCAGGGGCTACCGCCCCTTCAACCCCGCTTCGCCTGAGAGCTCGGTCCAGTCGGTGTGTTGGCGAGTGCGGGGAACTGCGCGAGCAACCACACCAAACCCGCAGACGCCCCACATCCGCAACCTCCCGAGCTCTCACGCGGCTTTCCGGAGCGGAGCGCAGACGCGGGGGCGAATCCATCCGGTTACGCTGGGTTGGTGACCGCCCCCGCTCCGATCGTCCTCGACAGCGACCCCGGTATCGACGACGCCGTAGCCCTGCAGTACCTGCTAGGGACCGGACTGTGGGACCTCAAGGCGTACACGTCCGTCGGCGGCAACCTCCCCGCCGACGCCACGTACCGCAACGCCCGATCCCTCGCCCGCGCCCTGCGCATCGACGGCGACGTCCCGGTACACAGGGGCGCGGGCCGCCCCCTCTCCCGCCTCCCCTACCGAGAGGCCTCCGCCTTCCACGGCCCGGCAGGCCTCGGCAACGAGAACCTGCCCGACTCGACCGCGCCCCACCCGACGGAGTCGTCCGCGCAGGCACTGCTCCGACTCTCCCGGGAGTACGAGGGCGAGCTGACCGTCTGCGCCACGGGCCCGCTCACGAACGTGGCCATCGCGGTGCTGGAGGACCCGGCATTCGCCCACCGCGTCAAGAAGTTCGTCTTCATGGGCGGCGCCGCGCAGGTACCGGGCAACTTCACCCCGGTCGCCGAGTTCAACATCTGGGCCGACCCGGACGCCGCCGAGGTGGTGCTCTCCTCCGGCATCCCGTTCACCATGGTCGATCTGGACGCCTCGCACCGCTGGCTGTTCCGCCCCGCGGACCTCGCGGCACTGGAGGCCGCGGGCCCGGGCACGGCACTCGCGGCCCGGCTGATGCGGACGTACATGGACGCCTACACCCGCCACGGCGGCGACGGCACCTGCCCCCTGCACGACCCGCTCGCGGTGGGCGTCTGCGGCGACGAGGCGTTCGTGACGGCCGCCGAAGGAGCCGTCGTCGTGGAGTGCGGAAGCGAACTGACGCGGGGCCAGACCGTGTTCGTCCCCGCCGACGCCCGACGGATCTACTACTCCGAGTCCCCCGCCCTGACCACCCGCCTGCGCACCACCGGCCGCGTCGCCCTGGGCCCGGGCTCCCGCGACTTCGCCAAGGACTTCGTGACGACGCTGCCGCGCCGGCCTGCCACCACAACCCGATAGCTGCCGCTACTGCCGCCAGGTCGCGCACCGCGTTCCGATCATCCGACAATCCCCCCGTACCTGTGGATACTCCCCGACCCTCGCCGTGCCCCGTGATGCACACTGCGACGCATGGACATCACCATCAGGCGGGCGGCCCCCGACGAGTACGCCGCCCTCGGCGAGATCACCGCGCAGGCCTACCTGGGCGACGGACTGCTGGACTTCGGGGAGAGCGACGGCTACCTCGGTGAGCTGCGCGACGTGGCCAAGCGGGCCGCCGCGGCCGAGGTGCTCGTCGCGGTCGAGGTCGAGGACGGCCGGGCACTCGGCGGAGTGACCTTCGTCCCGGCCGGTGGCCCCATGGCCGACATCGCCCGCGCGGGAGAGGCCGAGATACGGATGCTCGCGGTCGCTCCGGAGGCCCGCGGGCGGGGCACCGGCGAGGCCCTCGTACGCGCCTGCGTCGAGCGCGCCCGGGCCGTCGACGGCTGTGTGGGCATCGTCCTGTCGACCCAGCGGGCCATGCACGCCGCCCATCGCATCTACGAACGTCTGGGCTTCGTCCGCACACCCGAACGGGACTGGGCTCCCCTCCCCGATCTGGCCGACCTCACGCTGATCACCTATGAGTTGACGCTATGACACGCTCCGAAGCCGACTGCGACACAACATATGGGGGTGACACCACGACCCGGCACTAGATGTATGCTCATGCTCGCTGTCGCCGCAGGGGAATCCGGTGCGAATCCGGAACTGTCCCGCAACGGTGTACTTGCGCGTGTTTGCGCGCGAGCCGAGTCCGAGCACCTGCCGACAGTGCGCCCGTCCGTCCGGTTCGGGTGCCTGACGTCCGGGCCTCGTGGAGTGGGCCGGTGGACGCGACGCCCCCGTGCGCTCGTGTGCTGCTGCCTGCCCTCCCGCAGAGCCCCCTGCCGAGCGAGGGAGAGCCCCACGTGACCATCGCGCCAGCCGATCCGGCTTCAGCCGCCCCGGTTCCAACCGCACTGGTTCCCGCCGCCCTGGTTCCCACCGTCGCGGCGACGGAGACCGACGGTCCCGGTACCGCGTTGCTGCGGACCCTGACCGAGCTGACCGCCGACCTCCCCGACGCCGACCCCGGCCGGGTCGCCGCCGCCGCGCTGCGCGGCCGGTCCGCTCGGGGGACCTTCGACGAGGTCACCGCGGAGCTGCGCGAGCTGGCCACGGAGGCGGCCGCCGGTCTCATCTCCGAGGACCCCGCCTACTCGAAGCTGGCCGCCCGCCTGCTGGCGATCAGCATCCGGGCCGAGGCCGCCTCCCAGGGCGTCACCACGTTCACGGAGTCCATCGCCGTGGGCCACCGGGAGGGCCTCGTCGCCGACCGTACGGCGGAGTTCGCACGGGTCCACGCCGCGCGCCTCGACGCCCTCGTCGAGGCGGCCGCCGACGACCGCTTCGGCTACTTCGGCCTGCGCACCCTCCACAGCCGCTACCTCCTCCGGCACCCGATCACCCGCAAGGTCATCGAGACACCCCAGCACTTCATGCTGCGCGTCGCCTCCGGCCTCGCCGAAAACGACACCCCACGCGCTCTCGACGAAGTCGCCGCGCTCTACGGGCTCATGAGCCGCCTCGACTACCTCCCCTCCTCCCCCACGCTCTTCAACTCCGGTACGCGGCACCCCCAGATGTCGTCCTGCTACCTCCTCGACTCCCCGCTGGACGAGCTGGACTCCATCTACGACCGCTACCACCAGGTGGCCCGCCTCTCGAAGCATGCCGGTGGCATCGGGCTGTCGTACTCCCGTATCCGCTCCCGGGGTTCGCTGATCCGGGGCACGAACGGGCATTCCAACGGCATCGTCCCGTTCCTGAAGACGCTCGACGCCTCGGTCGCCGCCGTGAACCAGGGCGGTCGGCGCAAGGGCGCGGCCGCGGTCTACCTGGAGACCTGGCACTCCGACATCGAGGAGTTCCTGGAGCTGCGCGACAACACGGGTGAGGACGCCCGGCGGACGCACAACCTGAACCTGGCGCACTGGATCCCGGACGAGTTCATGCGCCGGGTGAACGCCGACGCGCAATGGTCGCTGTTCTCCCCGTCCGACGTACCCGAACTGGTCGACCTGTGGGGCGAGGAGTTCGACACCGCGTACCGCGAGGCGGAGGCGAACGGGCTGGCGAAGAAGACCATCCCGGCCCGCGATCTGTACGGCCGCATGATGCGTACGCTCGCGCAGACCGGCAACGGCTGGATGACCTTCAAGGACGCCGCCAACCGCACCGCGAACCAGACGGCCGAGCCGGGCCACGTCGTCCACTCCTCCAACCTCTGCACGGAGATCCTGGAGGTCACGGACGACGGGGAGACGGCGGTCTGCAACCTGGGCTCGGTGAACCTGGGCGCGTTCATCGACCCGGCGACGGCGGACATGGACTGGGAGCGGCTGGACGAGACCGTCCGCACGGCCGTGACCTTCCTGGACCGTGTCGTCGACATCAACTTCTACCCGACCGAGCAGGCGGGCCGTTCGAACGCCAAGTGGCGCCCGGTCGGTCTCGGCGCGATGGGTCTGCAGGACGTCTTCTTCAAGCTCCGGCTGCCCTTCGACTCCCCCGAGGCGAAGGCCCTGTCCACGCGGATCGCCGAGCGGATCATGCTCGCCGCGTACGAGGCCTCCGCCGACCTCGCCGAGCGGAGCGGCCCGCTGCCGGCCTGGGAGAAGACCCGTACGGCCCGCGGTGTGCTGCACCCCGACCACTACGGCGTCGAGTTCACCTGGCCGGAGCGCTGGGCGGCCCTGCGTGAGCGCATCGCGACGACCGGCCTGCGCAACTCCCTCCTCCTCGCCATCGCGCCCACGGCCACCATCGCCTCGATCGCCGGGGTGTACGAGTGCATCGAGCCGCAGGTGTCCAACCTGTTCAAGCGCGAGACGCTGTCCGGTGAGTTCCTCCAGGTCAACTCGTATCTGGTGAAGGACCTCAAGGAGCTGGGCGTCTGGGACGCCCGCACCCGCGAGGCGCTGCGCGACGCGAACGGCTCGGTGCAGGCCTTCACCTGGATCCCCGAGGACGTACGGGCGTTGTACCGCACGGCCTGGGAGATCCCGCAGCGCGGCCTGATCGACATGGCGGCGGCGAGGACCCCGTACCTGGACCAGGCCCAGTCGCTGAACCTGTTCCTGGAGACGCCGACCATCGGCAAGCTCTCCTCGATGTACGCGTACGCCTGGAAGTCGGGCCTGAAGACGACGTACTACCTGCGCTCCCGCCCGGCGACCCGTATCGCCCGCGCGGCCCAGGCCCAAGCCACCGTCCCCGTGCAGCAGACCGCAGACCCCGAAGCGGTCGCCTGCTCCCTTGAGAACCCCGAGTCCTGCGAGGCCTGCCAGTGATGTCCAGCACCCAGAATCTTCTCGACCCCGGCTTCGAGCTGACTCTCCGCCCCATGCGCTACCCGGACTTCTACGAGCGCTACCGGGACGCGATCAAGAACACCTGGACCGTCGAGGAGGTCGACCTCCACTCGGACGTCGCCGACCTCGCGAAGCTCAGCCCCGCCGAGCAGCACCTGATCGGTCGGCTGGTGGCGTTCTTCGCGACGGGCGACTCGATCGTCGCGAACAACCTGGTCCTGACGCTGTACAAGCACATCAACTCCCCCGAGGCGCGGCTCTACTTGAGCCGACAGCTCTTCGAGGAGGCCGTCCACGTCCAGTTCTACCTGACGCTGCTGGACACCTACCTCCCCGACCCGGAGGACCGCGCGGCCGCCTTCGCCGCCGTCGAGAACATCCCCTCCATCCGGGAGAAGGCCGAGTTCTGCTTCAGGTGGATGGACTCGGTGGAGAAGCTGGACCGGCTGGAGTCCCAGGCCGACCGGCGCCGCTTCCTGCTCAACCTGATCTGCTTCGCCGCTTGCATCGAGGGTCTGTTCTTCTACGGCGCCTTCGCGTACGTCTACTGGTTCCGCAGCCGGGGCCTGCTGCACGGCCTGGCCACCGGCACCAACTGGGTGTTCCGCGACGAGACGATGCACATGAGCTTCGCCTTCGACGTGGTCGACACCGTCCGCAAGGAGGAGCCGGACCTCTTCGACGACCAGCTCCAGCAGCAGGTCACCGACATGCTCGAGGAGGCCGTCGAGGCCGAGCTTCAGTTCGCACGGGACCTGTGCGGTGACGGCCTCCCGGGCATGAACACCGACTCGATGCGGCAGTACCTGGAGTGTGTCGCCGATCAGCGTCTGACCCGGCTCGGCTTCGCCCCGGTGTACGGCTCCGAGAACCCCTTCTCCTTCATGGAGCTGCAGGGCGTTCAGGAGCTGACCAACTTCTTCGAGCGGCGTCCGTCGGCGTACCAGGTGGCGGTGGAGGGCACCGTCGACCTGGACGAGGACTTCTGAGCCTCTGCCTTGTCGTGCTCCTGGGCCTCCCTGATCTGACGGTCGATGCGCCGGTCGTGCACGATCCCGATCACTGACGGGAGGACCAGGAGGACGAACATGCCGAGAACGGTGAGCATGGCGATCAGTGCTTCTGTCTGTGCGGTAGTCATGACACCAATGTCGCTCCGGACACCCCTTACAAACAGTGGCAGGACTGCCGTAGACCCTCGATTTCCTGCCACCGGCGAGGCACACTTGGCGGCATGCTGAAGAACGTCGCCGCCGTCCTCCTCGACGGCGTGCACCCCTTCGAACTCGGCGTCGTCTGCGAGGTGTTCGGCCTCGACCGGAGCGACGAGGGCCTGCCGGTGTACGACTTCGCCGTGGTCTCGGCGGAGGGACGGGCGCTGAGCACCCACGTCCCCGGCTTCACGGTCTCGACCCCGTACGGCCTCGAGCGCCTGGAGGAGGCCGACCTGATCGTCGTACCGGCCTCGGACGGGATCGCCACTCGTGACTGTCCGCCCGAGCTGCTCGACGCCCTGCGCGGGGCCGTCGACCGAGGCGCCCGGGTGCTCAGCGTCTGCTCCGGAGTCTTCGTGCTGGGCGCGGCCGGGCTGCTCGACGGGCGGCAGTGCGCCGCTCACTGGCGGCACGCCGAGATACTGGCCCGGCGTTTTCCGCGGGCGGTCGTCGAACCCGACGTGCTGTACGTGGACGCCGACCCGGTGATCACCTCCGCGGGCACCGCGGCCGGTATCGACGCCTGCCTCCACATCGTCCGCAAGGAACAGGGCCCGGAGGTCGCCAACAAGATCGCCCGGCGCATGGTCGTACCGCCGCACCGCGACGGCGGTCAGGCCCAGTACATCGAGCGGCCACTGCCCCGCTCGCAGTGCGACACGGTCGGCGAGGTGCTGACCTGGATGGAGCGCCACCTCGACGAGGAGGTCACCGTCGAGCAGCTGGCCGCCCGCGCCCATATGTCCCCGCGTACGTTCGCCCGCCGCTTCCAGCAGGAGACCGGGACCACTCCGTACCGCTGGATCCTGCGTCAACGGGTGCTGCTGGCCCAGCGGTTGCTGGAGGCGACGGACGAGACGGTGGACGCGATCGCCTGGCGCACCGGCTTCGGCACGGCGGCCGCCCTGCGCCACCAGTTCGTACGGTCACTGGGCACGACCCCCCAGGCCTACCGCCGGACCTTCCGGGGCCCGGAGGCCGCCTGAGGACGCGTGCGGCCGCCCCGGTGGCGTCAGTCGTTCGCGACCACGGGGTACCGGGGCTCGTTCTCGGCCATCTGCCGCAGCGCGTCCTTGCGGTCGCGCTTGGACAGCCGGTCGATGTACAGGTAGCCGTACAGATGGTCGGTCTCGTGCTGCAGGCAGCGCGCGAAGTAACCGGTGCCGCGCACCTTGATCGGGTTGCCCTTCTCGTCCTGCCCGGTGACCTCGGCGTAGTCGGGGCGGGCGAGCGGCATGTACGCGGTCGGCACCGACAGGCATCCCTCGTTGCTGTCGTCCAACCGGCGCGTCTCGGCGGGCAGTTCGACCAGCTTGGGGTTGCAGACCACGCCGACGTGCCGGTTGCCCTCGTCGTCCGGGCAGTCGTACACGAACACCTTCAGATCGACGCCGATCTGGTTCGCGGCCAGGCCCACGCCCTCGGCGGTGCGCTGACTGGCGAACATGTCGTCCACCAGCTTCGCCAGCTCGTCGCCGAACTCGGCGACGTCCTTGCACTCCTTGTGCAGCACCGGGTTCCCGACGACCGTGATCGGCCGCGAGGTACCCCGCTCGCGGTACGCCTGCTCGCGCTCCTCGCAGTCCTCCGAGTCGACGACGAACCCCTCGTCATCGACGGGGAGCACGCCCACGTGCTGCTGATCGGTGTCCTGCTGAGCCATGACAGACGTACGCCTTCCTCAAAAAACTGGGGGTGAGTGCTGATACAGGGTACGGGGATCGCGCCGCTCAGGAGGGCGCCCGTAGGGGGCGCGGGGAACTATGCGACCAGCTCTCACCGACCCGCAGTCGAAATACGACCGCGCAACCCCTAACAAACCTCTTCCAAATCCCGCCAATCACGAGAATCCGGACTGTCCGCCACCCACCCGTCCAGCAACCCCCGAACCAGCGAAGCCGGCGCAGCCACCCCGCACTCCCGCTCCGGCGCCCACAACTGCCCGTCAGTGACATGCCCCAGCGGCCCGGGATGCCCCGGCTCACTGTGGTCATGCGGATCCAGATGATCCCCGTCGCCCTCGTCGGACGGCATCCGGGACTCCGAGCACAGCCGGCACAACAGCCGCACCGACGATGACCAGTCCTCCGCCGCGAACCCGGCGTCGGCCGCGAGCCGCTCCAGCGCGTCCCGGTCCGCCTCGGTCGCCGCCTCCAGCAGCACCACCCAGGTCGGCACCGGCGACGGCGCCCACAGCTCGATCTCGTCGAACACCGGATACGCGTGCCCGGCGGCCGTGGTCCGCTCCCCGTGCGGAACCCCGTCGTGCAGGACGACCTCGCCCCAGCGCCGCCCGGAGGACGGCAGCGGAATGGAGAGCACCTCGATCCGGGCGGGGTCGAGCCGCCGCCCCCACACGACCTCGGCCTCACCCTCCGGCGACAGCCGTACGGCGGCGCTGCCCAGGTCCATCCCGACGGGCTCGCCGGAGGCGCTCGCGGCCCCGGGCACCCGCAGCCCGTACGCCTGCCAGGCACGGCGGGCCAGCGGCCAGTCCTGCAGGGCGGTGGCGGCGATGCCCACGTTCCACCAGTCCGGCGCCCCGGTCTCGCGGTCGAGCAGTGCGACGGCCCTGAGGCCGGCCGCTCTGGCCTGCTCCCAGTCGTGCCGGAACTTGTGCAGCAGGGCAAGGTTGAACCAGGACTCGGACAGCCACGGCTCCAGATCCGCGGCACGTGTCAGCAGCGCGCCCGCGTCCTCGTACCGACCGTCACCGATCAGCGTGAACGCACGGTCGGTGGCCTGCCGCCAGGAGGCGGAGGGCCGATGCCGTCCCTTGCCGAAGATCCTCACGATTCCCGCCTGCCAGTTACGGTTCCCGCCTGCCAGTTCCATTGGAGTGGGCTGGCCGTCGCCCCCGGGTACACCCTCTCCCTCGCATCCAACCACGGACGGAAGCAGAGCCGCTCATTACCCATGGGTTACCCACCCTCACCCCGGTCAGACCGCCCACCCGTCGCCCACCACCCCTCGCCGAAGCCTCCCGGGACCCCACTCCGGAGACCCTCCGGGAACCCTTGCCAGAGGCCCCCCGACGCTAAACGCCCGAGAGGCCCGGACCTAGGGGGTGCTTTGAAAGTCCCGCACAGCACCCACGGCGCCCGGCATGCCGAGGGCACGCACCGAACACCGCGGGCACCGCACGGGACTTTCAAAACACCCCCTAGCTAGGGCGCGTATCTGGTTTCGATCAATCTGGCGGATCCGGCCCGCGCGGTGTGGCGGATCCGGTAG
>NZ_VTHJ01000057.1:0-50430 GCF_008386495.1 Streptomyces tailanensis
GCAGCCAGCGCCCTCCTGAAGCGGGAATGACCGATCCCGTGATCTCAACTCAGAACAGGCCCTAGGGGCCACGTCACCGGTAGTCGTCCTCGTCGAGGGAGACCACTCGGGACTGTTCCACGAGATCGGCCTCGTTGGCGGCGTCGCGGTCCACGTCGGTCAGTGGTTCGTCCTGGTCCGGGGTGACCTTCTTGTGCTGCTCGGCGGAGTCGGCCTCGGGAGCCTCGACGTCGTCGAGTTCCACGGAATCGTCCTCGGTCTCGGTGAAAGTCTCGGGATCGGTCGGGTCAACGGCCATCGTGGTTTCCCCTTCCTGGTACCTACGAGCCTAGGAGACAGTCGATCGTGGCGCTATGCGGTCCGGTGGTGACTGCTTCCGCCGTCTGCGGAGACCGCTTCCGCGCCCCGGTACCCACTGATGCGTGGCTGATTTGTGATGCGACCTGTGACGGCGAACACATGAACCACTGCGTGATCGTCTCGTAACATTGCCGCATGTCTTCGACCGAGTTGCCGTCCGTGCTGACCGCCACAGCGTCACCGAAGGCGAGTGCTGTGCGTGTGGCGCCCGGCGAGCGGCTGCGGTCGGTACGGTTGCCGGGGATCACGCTGACGGTGCGGTCGAGACCGCCGGCGCGCGAGGATCTGCCGCCCGCCCTGTTCGTGCACGGACTGGGCGGTTCCTCGCAGAACTGGTCGTCGCTGATGCCGCTGCTCGACGAGCACGTGGCCGGTGAGGCGGTCGACCTGCCCGGCTTCGGCGACTCGCCGCCGCCGGACGACGGGAACTACTCGGTCACGGCACACGCGCGCGCGGTCATCCGTCATCTCGACGCGGCGGAACGCGGGCCCGTGCACCTCTTCGGCAACTCCCTCGGCGGCGCGGTCACGACCCGCGTCGCGTCCCTGCGCCCCGATCTCGTCCGGACGCTGACCCTGGTGTCGCCCGCCCTGCCGGAGCTCCGCGTGCAGCGGACCGCCGTACCGACCGGGCTGCTGGCCCTGCCGGGTGTGGCGGGCCTCTTCACCCGCTTCACCCGGGGCTGGTCCGCCGAGCAGCGCGTACGAGGTGTGATGGCGCTCTGCTACGGCGACCCCGCGCGCGTCACGGAGGAAGCCTTCCGCAACGCGGTGGAGGAGATGGAGCGACGGCTCCAGCTTCCGTATTTCTGGGACGCGTTGACGCGGTCCGCCCGTGGCCTCGTGGACGCGTACACCCTGGGCGGGCAGCACTCGCTCTGGCGCCAGGCCGAGCGCGTCCTCGCGCCGACCCTCCTCGTCTACGGCCGCCGCGACCAGCTCGTCTCCTACCGCATGGCCCAGCGAGCCGCCCGTACCTTCCGCGACTCCCGGCTGGTCACGCTGCCCGAGGCGGGGCATGTGGCGATGATGGAGTACCCGGAGGCGGTCGCCGGAGCATTCCGCGAACTGCTCGCCGACACGGGGAAGTCGAACGACGCGGAGGGCGTGGCCGGCGCGGATCCGGCTGCGGATCCGGTGGCGGTCCGCGGGGGTGGCTCGCCGGGTGCGGGTGGCTCGGTGGGCGGAAGCGGCTCGGCCGACGGTGACGATTTCGCCGCGGGAGGGTCCGTCACGGGCTCTCCCCCCGGTGTGGGGAGCTGAGGCGCGGCGTGGGACGGCACAGCCGCAAGGGGCGGGCCCCGAAAGGCGAAACAAACGACATAAGGGCGGCCCGGGCGACAATCGCCGGACCGGGCAACCGCCGGACGGCGGCGCCACGGCCACCGGGCGGACCTGGGACTCCGGCCGATGCCGGGACCCCGGGCACAGGCGGACCGATGCCGCGGGGCGCGACGGGGCCACCGGCTCCGGGGGCCGGCGGGCCAGCACCTCGGGGCGCCATGGGGCCACCTGCTCAGGGCACGACCAGCGGGCTTGGCGGTGCTCCGCGTCAGGGGGTGCCCCGACCGCCGGACGACACGCCTGCGCGGGGGGTGCCCCGCATGTACGACGGGACTCCCGGACACGGGATGCCGCGCTTCAACGGCGGCGCGCCCGCACAGGGGGGCCCGCGTTTTGCTGACGGGACGCCGGCCCATGGTTTCCCTCGTTTTCCCGATGGCACGCCGGCTCACGGGATGCCGCGATTTCCTGACGGCACCCCGGCTCATGGGGTACCGCGTTTCCCTGACGGGACGCCCGCGCACGGCTTCCCCCGTCTTCCCGACGGCACCCCCGCCCCGGGCTTCCCTCAGAGCCGTGGTGGTCACCCCGAGCAGCGTGAAGGGGGCGGGAGCTGGGGGCAGTTGGGCGGTGACGGGTGGTCGGCTGCTGCCGGGCAGGGCGTGACGCACGGGGCTCCTTCGGGGGCCCCGAACGGCGTGCCTGGTGAGCGTCCCGGTCCGCGCGTTCCCATTCCCCGGCAGCGGCGGGAGGCCCCGCCCGCCGGTGGTCCCCGGCAGGCTTACCTGGACGCCTTCGGTGAGGTCGACGACGTCTTCGGGCCCGGCACGGCCCACCGCGTCACCACAGGTGCCGACGCCGACGTACAGGCCGAGACGGCTGTCGAGGAGAAGGCGCCGCCCGAGGCGCCTTCCGAGGGCAAGGAGACGGCCAAGGGTGGCAAGGGCAAGGCGTTCACCGGGATCGCGGCCGCCGCTGTCACCACCGTGCTGGCCGTCATTGTGGGCGGACAGTTCGTGGGCGGGCAGAACGGCACCGCCACGCAGTCGCAGGCCGCCGGCACCGATGACCGTGACGTGCGCGACACCTCGCGCAGTGACAGCCGGCCCACGCCGTCCAGCACGCCGAGCCCGAGTGCGGCTCCGCTGTCGTACGACGAGGAGATGGACAAGAAGTACACGCTCGCTGCGGACCTGGAGGGAAGCGGGAAGTTCGCGGCCGTCATGGGCTTCGACAAGGCGCCGGGTACGGGGCAGAAGTACCGCTACCGCGTCGACGTCGAGGAGGGGCTCGGGCTCGACGCGGAGCTGTTCGCCGAGGCCGTGCAGAAGACCCTGAATGACGAGCGGAGTTGGGCGCACGGCGGTGGCCGTACGTTCGAGCGGATCTCCTCGGGCGAGCCCGACTTCGTGATCACGCTGGCCAGTCCGGGCACCACCGCCGTCTGGTGCGCCAAGTCGGACCTCGACACGACCGTGGACAACGTGTCCTGCGACTCGGCCGCCACCGAGCGCGTGATGATCAACGCGTATCGCTGGGCGCAGGGGGCGGAGACGTACGGCGATCAGATTCACGCGTACCGGCAGATGCTGATCAATCACGAGATCGGCCATCGCCTCGGCAAAGGCCATGTGACCTGTGACAAGGACGGCGAGCTGGCTCCCGTCATGCAGCAGCAGAGCAAGTTCCTCACCTACAAGGGGATCACGTGCAAGGCCAATCCCTGGCCGTATCCCGGGAGTTGAGCGCGATGTGATCGCTTGATTCCTTAGCGCGACCAAACGCGTTCCGCTAGCGAAAGTTACGCCCGTTCACCCCTTTTGGTGGCGCGATGGACAACCGTCCGTCGCGCCACCGCCTTGTCCGCATACGTTCGTCCCGCTGCGAGCCGCCGGGTGAACGGCGGCTCCCCAAACGGGAGATCGGGGGTGCACGCGTGCGCATCGGACTGCTTACGGAGGGTGGCTATCCGTATGTGAGTGGTGACGCCAGGCTCTGGTGCGACCGACTCGTGCGTGGGCTGGAGCGACACGAGTTGGACGTCTACGCGCTCAGTCGGAGCGAGCGGCAGGAGGACGAGGGGTGGATCCCGCTGCCGTCGCATGTCCGCCGGGTCCGTACCGCGCCGCTGTGGAGGGCCGAGGACGGCGGGGTCGCCCACGGCCGCCGGGCGCGGCGGCGCTTCGCGGAGGCGTACGGCGAACTGGCGGCGGCGGTGTGCACCGCGAGGGCGGGCGGGCTGGCCGGGGAAGCCGCCGGGGGTGGCTCCGAAGCCGAGGCGGACCGTTTCGGCAACGCGCTGTACGCGCTCGCCGAACTGGCCCGCGACGAGGGCGGACTGGCCGGCGCCCTGCGCTCCGAAGTCGCCGTACGCGCACTGGAACGCGCCTGTCGCGCGCCGGGCGGGCTGCGGGCGGCGCGCGAGGCTCGCGTACCGGATCTGCTGACCGTCGCCGCACACCTCGAACGCGCCCTGCGCCCCCTCTCGCTCGACTGGTACGAGGACGACGGGCTCGGCTCGGTCGACCTGTGCCACGCGGCGGCGGGCGGCACGGCGGCACTGCCCGGGCTGCTGGCCCGGCACTTCCATGAGGTGCCGCTGCTGGTCACCGAGTACGGCGTGCCGCTTCGGGCGCACTACCTCGGGGCCTCCGGGGACGCGCCGGTGCGCGCCCTGCTCGCGGCCTTCCACCGACACCTGACCGTCGAGGTCTACCGGCAGGCCACCTGCCTCACCCCCGGCAACACCCATGCCCGGCGCTGGCAGGAACGCTGCGGCGCCGACCGCACCAAGATCCGTACGGTCTATCCCGGCATGGACGCGTCCCGCTTCGCGGAGGTGGGCGAAGCTCCGGAATGCTCGGATCCGCACACGCTGGTGTGGGTCGGCCGGATCGAACCCACCAAGGACCTGATCTCCCTGCTGCACGCCTTCGCCGAGATCCGCAGGGCCGAGCCCAAGGCGCGGCTCAGGATCGTCGGGGCGGCGGCGGGCGGCGAGGGAGCCGCCTATCTCGGCCACTGCAAAACCCTGGCCGCACAGCTCTTCCCCGACGAGGCGGACGGCGTGCACGCCGTCGGCGACAACCCCGTCTCCTTCGAGGAGATCGGCGACCCGGCCGTCCCCGACCTGGCGGAGGCATACGCGGCGGGTGCCGTGGTGGTGCTGTCGAGCGTTGTCGAGGGCTTTCCGATCAGCCTGGTCGAGGCGATGTTCTGCGGCCGGCCCACGGTCTCCACGGATGTGGGCGCGGTCGTGGAGGTCATCGGCGGTACGGGACTCGTCGTCCCGCCGCGCAATCCGCGGGCGCTCGCCGAGGCGTGCGTGGCGCTCCTCCGTGCACCCGAGCGCCGTGCGCGCCTAGGCGCCGCCGCGCGATCCCGCGCCCTGGAACTCTTCACCGTCGAGCAGAACGTCGCGGCATTTCGTGGCATCTACCTCGAGGTCGTCTCCCGCGCCCCGGTACGCAAGCTCGTCCTGGACGACACCGGCGAACCCCTGCCCTTCGGAGCCCCCGCCGAGTCCCGTGTTCCCGGCCGCTGGACCGAGTCCCGGCTGGTGACGGGGAGCCTCGGCGTCGCCGGGGTGGCCGGTGTCGCGGGCCTCGGACTCGTCACCGGCCGCCCTCGCTGGGCCCTCGGCGAGCCCGTACGGGCCACCACCCCGGCCCGCGCCACGGGGGTGCCTCCGGTCCCTCCGGCGACGGCCACCGGGGAGCCGGTGCCCGCGGGGGAGGGGGCGCGATGAGCGAGCTGAGGTTGGATGGACTGGACGAGCTGGATGGCCTGGACGAGCTCGATGAGCCGGATGAGTTGGACGGGGCCGGTGGGCTGGATGGGGTTGGCTTGGAGGGCGCGCTCGGTGCGCGGGCTTCGCGCGGCCCGGCCTCCTCACCCGGTGTGAAGGCCTTGCGTGGCCCGGCGGATGAGCCCGCTGCGGAGGCTTCTGCCGGTTCCGGCGCAGGGCCCGCGTCCGGAGGGAAACTCGCGCCACCCCCCACGGCCACACTCGATCCGGCCCCCGACCCCACGGCCACACTCGATCCGGCCCCCGACCCCACCGCCGAACTCGACCCGGCTCCACCCGAATCCGCAGCCCCAAGCCCCAAGGTCGGCGGCGAAAGCCTCGCCGCGGCCACCTCCAAGCCCGCCCTCCGCCGCGGGGCCGTGGACCCGGTGAAGGCTCTGATGCATCGGCACCGGGAACTGTGTGAGCGGGCCGTCGATCCGTTGGAGATCGCCGCCGGGCTGGAGGCGCACGGTGTCACCGACCGTACGGCTGCCCGCTTCCGGCACCGGGACGTGTTCTCGCTCGCCGAGGAGATGTACGCGCGCGTGCCCCGCGACGGGGAGACGCCCCCCGAGCGCGATCCGGTGCCCGGTGCGCCCGGCGCGGGCCGGGGCTGGGCCGTGCTCGCCCTGCTGCCGGGCGCCCTGTGCGCGGCGGCCGTGGCGGGGGTGCGGCTCGTCGAAGGCCAGCCGCGTGTCGTGGCCGCCGTCGCCGCAATCGGCGCCCTCGCGGTGACGCTCGGTCTGCGCGTGGCCCTCGGGCGAGGGCCGCTGCGTGCCCCGTCCGGTACGAGGAGCCGTACGCGCGCGTGGTGGACCTGCTGGCTGATCGCGTACGCCCTCCTCGGTGACGGCCTGCTGGCCGCCGGTCTCGACGACGGCCCCCACGGCCGTTGGCCCCTCGCCGCCGCACCTGTCCTGGGCCTTGCCCTGGCCTGCGCCCCCGCGATCTGGTGCGCCCACCTCCTCTCCGTACGGGCCCGCCGCAAACTCGCCGCCAGCCGGGGTCTCGCCGAGTTCGCCGACTCCGTCAGGCCCCTGCTCCTCGGCGTGTTCGTTCTCTATATGTGCGCCCTGGCCGCTCTGCTCGCCCTGTGCGGCGCGCTCCTGGACGAGCCCGCCGCACACGCCGGGGCCGGCGCCCTTGGGGCACTGCTCCTGTTCGCCCGCCTGCTCACCGCGCACGGCTCCGCGCACGCCCCGGCTGTCGTCCTCTGCACGGCATCCCTGACCGAGGCGTTCGCACTGGTCACGGTCTTCGCGAGCCGCCTGCCCGGCTACTCCTTTCTCGCCGTCCCCGTCGAGACCGTCGTCGCTGCCTGGGGCCCCGGCGCCGTCCCGACCCTGGTGTGCGGCACCGCCGCGCTCGTCCTGCTCGTCCACGCCACCCGCACACTCACCCGGGCTTCGGCCCACGCCCTGCCCTCGGAGGACACCTGATCCCATCTCGGTCTTCGTCGCGGCGCGCCCCACACCGCAGCCCGAAGCCCAGTCCGACCGATGCACGGGACCTCCGTCCCGAGCGAACCCTCCCGCGGGGCCGACACTGCGGGCCCACCTCATCACTCACGGCACCACCCCTAAGGAGAACACCAGATGATCACCTCCCGAACCGGAGAGCCCGCCCCGGGAGCCGCCCGATGAGGGTCCTGCTGATCGGAGCCAACGGATATCTCGGCCGTTTCGTCGCCGAACGCCTGCTCGCCGACCCCGCCGTGCAGCTCACCGCGCTCGGCCGGGGCGACGACGCCGACGTACGGTTCGACCTCGCCACCGGCAGCCCCGGCGCGCTCACCCGCTTCCTGGACGCGGTGCACCCCGGCGTCGTCGTCAACTGCGCCGGAGCGACCCGCGGCGGCGCCCGCGAACTCGCCCGGCACAACACCGTCGCCGTCGCCACAGTCTGCGAGGCCCTCCGCCGCAGCGGCTGCGGAGCGCGCCTGGTGCAGATCGGCTGCGGCGCCGAGTACGGCCCCAGCCAGCCCGGGTCGTCCACCGCCGAGGACGCCGTGCCCCGCCCCGGCGGCCCGTACGGCGTGAGCAAACTCGCCGCCACCGAACTCGTTCTCGGCTCCGGCCTGGACGCCGTGGTCCTGCGCGTCTTCTCGCCCGCCGGGCCCGGCACCCCCGCCGGCTCGCCGCTCGGCCGCCTCGCCGAGGCTATGCGCCGCGCCATGCAGTCCGGCGACGGCGAACTCAAACTCGGCGGCCTCGGCGTCCAGCGCGACTTCGTCGACGTACGCGATGTCGCCCGCGCCGTCCACGCCGCCTCGCTCTCCGCCGCCCAGGGCGTGATCAACATCGGCTCCGGCCGTGCCGTGCGCCTCCGCGACGCCGCGGCCGTCCTCGCCCGCGTGGCCGGATACGGCGGCGCCCTGCACGAACTCGACGCCCCGCCCGGCACCCTCAGGCCGACCATCGGTCACCCCCGCCCCGAACCGGACCACGCGGCTCCGGTCGCCTACCCCTACCCGGACGGCTGTGGCAGCTGGCAGCAGGCCGACGTCCGCACCGCCCGCGACCGGCTCGGCTGGCGGCCCCGGATCAACCTCGAGGAGTCCCTCGCCGACATCTGGATGGAGGCGGCGTGCCGTATCTGACCCCGGCCGCACCGGGCACCGCGAGCACCGGCTTAAGCGTCGGCTTCGGTATACCCGGCTATGCGCACCCCCTTGTCGCTCCGCTGGAATGGGACGAACTCACCCGTCCCGGCACCCCCTTGCACTGGGTCGTCCTGAACGTCTCCGACGGCCCCGGGATCCTTCCCGACCCGCGCTGTCTGGAGGCCTCGGGACGGCTGCGCAACGCGGGCGTCCGGGTCCTCGGCCACCTGGACCTGACCTACGGGGCGCGCGCCTTCGGCGAGATCGTCGCCGACGCGCACCGCTACCTCGACTGGTATCAGGTCGACGGCTATCTCCTGGACCGCTGCCCCACCGAGCGCTCCACACTCCCCGAGATCGGCCGCACGGTCACCACACTCCGCGCGTTCCTCGGCGGCGGCCACCTCGTCCTCGGCCATGGCACCCACCCGCACCCCGGATATGCCGAGACCGCCGACCAGTTGGTCACCTTCTCCGGGTCCTGGAGCGACTACCGCTGGTCGCAGGCGGCCGAGTGGACCGCCGACCATCCGCCCGAGCGCTTCTGCCACCTCGTCCACGGCGTCCCCCGCGGTCACCTCGACGAGGCGCTGCGGATAGCCCGCTGGCAGGGCGCCGCCACGATCTACTTCACCGACCGCACCGATCGCGGTGGCCGGATCGACCCCTGGGAGACGATGCCCGGCTACTGGGACGAAATCGTCTCGCTGGTTGGAACGGGTGTCTCGGAATGAAAAAGGGCGTGGCAGTGTTACGGGGAGAACAACTGTAGTGATTGACCGACCAACGGAGTCCCCGTGTCGCTGCCACCCCTGGTCGAGCCCGCTTCCGAGCTCACCGTAGACGAGGTCCGCAGGTACTCCCGCCACCTGATCATCCCCGATGTCGGGATGGACGGGCAGAAGCGGCTGAAGAACGCCAAGGTGCTCTGTGTGGGCGCCGGCGGCCTGGGCTCGCCGGCGCTGATGTACCTCGCCGCGGCGGGCGTCGGGACGCTCGGCATCGTGGAGTTCGACGAGGTCGACGAGTCGAACCTGCAGCGCCAGATCATCCACAGCCAGGCCGACATCGGCCGCTCGAAGGCCGAGTCCGCGCGCGACTCCGTCCTCGGCATCAACCCGTACGTGAACGTGATCCTTCACGAAGAGCGGCTCGAGGCCGAGAACGTGATGGACATCTTCAGCCAGTACGACCTGATCGTCGACGGCACGGACAACTTCGCGACCCGCTACCTGGTCAACGACGCCTGCGTGCTGCTGAACAAGCCGTACGTCTGGGGCTCGATCTACCGCTTCGACGGCCAGGCCTCCGTCTTCTGGTCCGAGTACGGCCCCTGCTACCGCTGCCTCTACCCGGAGCCCCCGCCGCCGGGCATGGTCCCCTCCTGCGCCGAGGGCGGCGTCCTGGGAGTGCTGTGCGCGTCCATCGGCTCCATCCAGGTCACCGAGGCCATCAAGGTCCTCACCGGCACGGGCGAGCCCCTCGTCGGCCGACTGATGATCTACGACGCCCTGGAGATGCAGTACCGCCAGGTCAAGGTCCGCAAGGACCCGGGCTGCGCGGTCTGCGGCGGGAACCCGACTGTCACCGAGCTCATCGACTACGAGGCCTTCTGCGGCGTCGTCTCCGAGGAGGCCCAGGAGGCGGCCGCCGGCGCGACGATCACTCCCAAGCAGCTCAAGGAGTGGATCGACGACGGTGAGAACATCGACATCATCGACGTCCGCGAGATCAACGAGTACGAGATCGTCTCCATCCCGGGCGCCAGGCTGATCCCGAAGAACGAGTTCCTCATGGGCACCGCCCTGGAGAGCCTCCCGCAGGACAAGAAGATCGTCCTGCACTGCAAGACGGGTGTCCGCAGTGCGGAGGTCCTCGCCGTCCTCAAGTCGGCCGGCTTCTCCGACGCCGTCCACGTCGGCGGCGGCGTGATCGGCTGGGTCAACCAGATCGAGCCGAACAAGCCGGTCTACTAGGCACCCTCCCTCCCATAGGGACACGCCTTCCCGAGAGGGGCTCGGCATCACACGTGCCGGGCCCCTCTCGGCTGCCGCACCGCCTACGCGCCTGGCTGCGGCGACGCCTACGCGCAGACCCTGCCGTCCTTCGGCACCGTCCCATCCAGCAGATACGCGTTCACCGTCGTGTCGACACAGCTGCTGCCGCTGCCGTACGCCCCATGGCCCTCGCCCTTCCAGGTGAGCACCACGCCGATGCCCTCGCCCAGTTCCTCCGCCATCTTCTGGGCACCCTCGTACGGTGTCGCCGGGTCCCCGGTGTTGCCCACCACCAGGACGGGCTCCGCTCCCGGTGCGCTCACCTCGGGGGAGTCGGTCTGCCCCGCCACCGGCCAGTCGTGGCACCAGCCCGCGGTGTCCCAGCCCAGGAACTCGCCGAAGACGGGCGAGATCTCCCGGAATTCCGGCAGCAGCTTCTTCGTCTCCTCGGACGTCGGCCGCTGCTTCTGGTCCAAGCACGATATGACCCGTTGGGAGTGGGTCGTCGTGCCGTAACGGCCCAAGGCGTCGCGCTCGTTGTAGCCGTCGGCGAGTGAGAGCAGCTCGGTGCCGTCCCCGTCCTCGGCCGCGTCGAGCGCGCTGGTCAGAGCCGGCCAGCTCTGCTCGCTGTAGAGCGGCAGGACGATGCCGGTGGTCGCCAGCGACTGGGTGAGCTCGCGGCCCGATGTCGTCGACAGCGGCTCGGCGTCGATCCGCTCCAGCAGGTTCGCGATCTTCTCTGTGCCCTCTTCCGGGTCCTGGCCGGTGGACTTGAGGTAGTTGTCGAGGGCGCGCTGGAAGCCCAGGGTCTGGTTCTTGGCGTGGCCGACCGCGTCGGCGGTCGGATCGACGACCGCGTCCAGCACCAGGCGTCCCACGTTCCTGGGGAACAGGTGGGCGTAGACGCCGCCCAGTTCGGTGCCGTACGAGATGCCGAAGTAGTGCATCTTGTCGTCGCCGAGGACCTGGCGCATGAGGTCCATGTCGCGGGCCGTCTCGGCGGTCGAGACATGCGCCATCAGCTTGCCCGCCGCCTTCTCGCAGCCCGCGCCGAAGTCGGCCGCGTCCTCGAAGAAGGCCGTCTCCTCGCCGGCGTCGTCCGGTGTGGCGTCCACCGACTCGGCCGCCTGGATCTCCTTGTCACTGCGGCAGCGCACGCCCTCGCTCCCGGCGACCCCGCGCGGATCCCAGCTCACCAGGTCGTACCGCTTGTGCAGTTCGCCCGTGACGCCGGCGTACGACGGCATCATGGAGATGCCGGAACCGCCCGGGCCGCCGAAGTTGAACAGCAGCGAGCCGAGACGTTCGCTCTCGTCGCCGGTCGCCTTGCTCCGGATCAGCGCGAGCCCGATCGTCTCCCCGTCGGGCTTCGCGTAGTCCAGAGGGACCTTCATCGTCGCGCACTGCCAGTCGTCGCCCGGCGCGGGCCCATCCGATGTGGCCTTACAGCGCCCCCAGTCGAGCTGCTGCGAGGCGAGCGAGGATGAGGCCGACGCCTCTGCGCCGTCCTTTCCATCGTTCTTCCCGTCGCTTGCCCCGTCGTCCGTGCCGCCGCTGCAACCGGCGACCAGCAGCACCGCCGCGGCCAGAGCCGCTCCCCGTAGAAATCGCGTCATGAACACTTCCCCCCTCGCGATACCGCTCGCCGCATGTCGTGAATGACAGTCATGCCATGGTATGCGGACTGCCGGAAACGGCGATGCGGCCTGTGGATAACTTTCTGACCTGCGATTTCATGCGCAGACGGTGCCGACTCTCGGTACCTTCCCCGCCAACAGATAGCCGTTCACGGCCGCCCGCACGCAGGCATTCCCGCTGCCGTACGCACCGTGCCCCTGCCCCTTGTACGTCAGCTCGACGCCGACTCCCTCACCGAGTGCCTCGACCATTTTCCGCGCGCCCTCGTACGGCGTGGCCGGATCGCCCGTATTGCCGATCACAAGGATCGGTGCCGAGCCGGGCGCGCTCACGTCGGGGTGGTCGGCCGCGCCGGGGACCGCCCAGCCGGTGCAGGTGAGCATGGACCAGGCAAGCCAGTCACCGAAGACGGGAGAGGCGGCCCGGAATGCGGCCTGCTTCGCCTCCACGTCCTCGGCGGTGTACCGCGGCTTCTCGTCCGCGCAGTTGATGGAGACGTTCGCCGCGCTGAGGTTGCTGTACTCGCCGTTCTCGCCGCGCCCGATCATCAGGTCGGACATCAGCATCAGCAGCCGGCCGTCCCCGTTGTACGCCTGCTCGAGTCCTTGGGTCAGATACGGCCAGAAGTCCTGCGAGTACAGGGCCTGGGCGATGCCGGTGGTCGCGGCGTACTCGGTCAGCTCGCGAGGGAAGATGCCGCGGATCGGCTTGCTGTCGAGGTCCTTCAGCAGCTTTCTGATCCGGTCCTCGACGTCCTGCGCGCTGTCGCCGACCGGGCAGCCCTCCTTCTTCTCCACACAGTTCCGCGCGTAGTTGTCGAGGGCGAGCTGGAAGCCCTTGGCCTGTCCGAGGGACCCCTGCTCGGGGTTCTGTGTGGGGTCGACGACCGCGTCGAACACCGCCCGTCCGACGTTCTTGGGGAACAGGTGGGCGTAGACGCCGCCGAGTTCGGTGCCGTAGGAGATGCCGAAGTAGTGCATCTTGTCGTCGCCGAGCACCCGGCGCATGAGGTCCATGTCGCGGGCGGCGTCGGTCGTGCGGACGTACGGCAGGGTCTTCTCGGAGTTCTTCTCGCAGGCCGCGTTGAACGCTTTCGTGTTGTCAAGGAACTCCGTCCGCTCGGCCGCGTCGTCCGGTGTCAGGTCCTGCTGGAAGTACTCGTCGAGTTGCTCGTCGTCCTCGCACTTGACGCCCGCGCTGCGGCCGACGCCGCGTGGATCGAAGCTCACCAGGTCGTAGCGGGTGCGCAGCTTCGCGTACTGCTCGCCGAAGCTGGGGAGGGTCTTGACGCCCGAGCCGCCCGGGCCGCCGAAGTTGAAGACGAGCGAGCCGATGCGTTCGTTCCGCGCGCCGCTCGATCGGGCACGGATCAGCGCGATGCGGATTGTGTCGCCCTCGGGCTCGCTCCAGTCCAGGGGTACCTTCATGGTCGCGCACTCCCAGACGTCGCCGTCGGGCAGTGGGGAGGGGGCGGTACCGCCGCCCTCGGACGCCGACGGCGCCGGGCACGTTTCCCAGCGGAGCTTCTGGGCCGTCAGATCTTCGTCCCCGCCCTTGGCCTCGCCGCCGCAGCCCGCCCCCGACAGGGACAGCAGGACGGCGGTGGCGGTCAGGGCGACGGCACGCAGCCGGGACGAGGTGGACATGGCTCCCATCCTGGAGCCGCTCGGAGCGGTGCGCTCGGGGCGCGGGCCGTGCGGGTGAGGCACAGGACGCGCCTTCACGCGCGCGTGAGGCACAGTCGGCCGGTACGCGCGCGTACGCCCCTCTAGAGTGCGCCCTTGCGCGACAGCTGGTTGAAGGCAAGCCATCCCGGCAGCACGGGCAGCCACAGGGTCAGCAGTCGGAACAGCAGCACCGCGGGAGCGGCGACCTCCAAGGGGAGCCCCACGGCGGTCAGACCGAACGTCAGGGTGGCCTCGACGGCGCCCACGCCGCCCGGCGTCGGCGCCGCGGACCCCAGCGCGTTGCCCGCTAGGAAGACGACGGCGACGCTGGCGATGCTGATCGACGCGGTCTCGTTGCCGAAGGCGCGGATCGAGGCGTCCAGGCACATCACGAAGCAGCCGGTGAGCAGCAGCATGCCACCGATGCCGGTGACCAGCTTCTGCGGCCGCTGGAGCACGTCGAGCATGCGCGGCACGACACCGGCGAAGAGCGACCGCACGCGCGTGACGACGAACTTGCGCAGGAACGGGATCGACGTCACCACCAGGACGAGCACCGCGACCGTCAACAGGCCCGCGATCACGGTGCGGGACGGTGACAGGGACGGCGTCTTCTCGGTGCCGGTCAGATAGCCGAAGGCGAGCAGCATCAGGATGTGGCAGCCGAGCCCGAACAGCTGCGACGCGCCAACACTCGCCACCGCGAGCCCCGGCCGCACCCCCGCGCGCTGCAGGAAGCGCGTGTTGAGCGCCACGCCGCCCACCGCGGCCGGCGCCACGATCTTCACGAACGACCCGGCGACCTGCGCGACCACCGTCCGCAGGAACGGCACCCGTTCCGGTACGAAGCCCAGCAGGGCCATCGCCGCCGCGACGTAGCTCAACGCCGAGAACAACACGGCCGCGGCGACCCAGCCCCACTCGGCGTTCTCGATGAGCGGCCCGAACTTGATGTGGGTGAGCTGGGTCAGCAGGAAGTACGCGCCGATGGCACCGGCGATGAGACTGATCAGTGTGCGCGGTTTGACCCGTTCCAGACGGGCCGGTTCGACCGGTGCCTGGGGCCTGATCAGCAGCACCTGGTGGCGGATCTGGGTGAGCAGGTCCTCCTCGCGGGCGCCCTCCAGGGCCTCGTCGATCGTCCGCTTCTGGGCCCGCTGCTCGGCGCGTACGGCCTTCTTGTCGGCCTTGCCGGGCTCGGCGGCCTCCTTGTGCTCCTCCGCGCGGGCCTGCTTGGCCAGCTGGGACGCCTCCAGGACTGCCTCACGCTGGCGTGCCGCCCGCTCCCGGGCCAGCCTGCGCAGGGTCGCGCGTGTGGAGCGCGACAGCGCGATGGGCTGCAGCATCGGCAGGCAGCCGGCCACCAGGTCGGGCCCGAGCACGCTCACCGCCGAGGCCACCGCACGCTCGGCACCCACGCGCAGGCCCAGCGTCGTCAGCAGCTGGGAGACGTCCATGCGCAGCACCAGATCGCCGGCCGCGATCTCGCCGACGCGCAGATCGGTGAGGATCACCGTGCCGGAACGATCCACCAGGATCGCGTCGCCCACCAGCCTGCGGTGTGCGATGCGCCGCGACTGCAGGGCCTTCACCTGGAGCCAGGTGTCGCGCAGCAGTTCGTCGGTGACCTCCTCGTCCGCCAGCGAGTCCAGGGTGCGCCCGCCGGAGTGCTCGTAGACGAGCATGACGGCGTCCGGCCCGAGCTCGGAGGTCGCGATCAACTTGGGCGCGTTGGCGCCGGCCGCGATGGCCGCGTACGCGAGGAGGGCCTCCTGCTCCAGGGCCTGGCGCAGGGACTGCAGGCTGCGGCGCGTGGTGATGCCGCGCAGCGTCAGCCGCCGCCAGACCCGGTAGAAGAAGCCCTGAGCCTGCTGCTCCCGGTCGACCACGGTGACGTCCAGCGGTGGGCCGTCCTCCAGGGTCACGAAGTACCGGCGGCCCCGGTCGCCGCCCTCCGCCGTGTCCGAGGCATCCTCGCGGGCCGCGCTGACCGGCTTGAAGCCGACGCGCCTGAGGCCCGCCATCAGCGTCCGTCCCGTGGGCCGTACGTTCGGTGAGCCGACCGCGTACAGCGTCCCGTAGGCGACGGTCCAGCCGATCAGCACCGTCAGGATGATGGAGAACGGTGTCGTGTAGCCGGCGACCAGCATCGAGAAGGCGTCCAGCAGCAGCACGATCCACAGCACCGCGCGCCAGCGAGGTCTGCGGGACATGCCGACGGCGGTCATGTACGCGATGACCGGCGCCAGATAGCCGTGCACGGGGTCCGTGAGGGCGTTGATGTCACCGGGGGAGGGCTGGGTGAGCGCCTCCTGGATCGAGTCGGGGGCGGCTCGGGCGACCCAGAGGTCGGTCGCGAGCGTCACCCCGTGGGCCAGGACCGCCGCGAGGACACCGTCGGCGATGCGCAGTCCGTCCCGCTTGATCAGCCGCTCGATCGCGAAGGCGACCGGCACCAGCAGGATCGCGATGCTCGACCCGAGGCCCGCGAGCTTGATCAACAGGTCGGGCGCCTGCCCTGTCCCCTTGTTGATGTCCTGCTCGAGCCCCGAGGTGGTGCCGTGCGCGAACGCGGCGATCGCCAGCAGGACGATGACCCCGAGGATGCCGACCGAGAGCCGCATGAGGTCGGAGGGACGGTGCACGCGCGCGGGGAGCAGCGGTTCGTCGCCCTCGACCTCGTCGGCATGGGCGTAGTCCGGGTTGTCCTCGCGCTGCCCGACCTGCGGTTTCTTGCTTTCAGGTGTCTTATCGGCCGTCTTGGGGGAGGGCGTTTTCCAGGAGGGTGGGGCGGTTTCTGGGTTCTTCCGGGAGGCGGGTTCCGTGCCCTTGTCGTCCCCGTCGGCAGTGTCCGGAGTGGTGTCGGCGGTGTCCGGGCGCGACGAGGCGTCAGAGGTGCCCGCCGCGTCATCGGGGTGCACGCTCTGCTGCTTCATCGTCTCTTCGTGGTCTCGTATCACCAGTCACCGCCCGCACGATGGTGGCATGCCCGGCGGGCACACAGGGGCATCAGGGTGCAATGCGGGGGCGCACAGTCTGCCCGAAGACCGTCCCCGGGGCGAGGGACGCACGCGTCGGTCGCCACCTCCCATTGTCGGTGGGGTGCGGCAGGATGGGGCGGATGAGCGAGGAGAGCCTTCCGGTGGATGCCCTGCCGGAGTACGCGGAGCGGGTCCTCGAGGTCGCCGAGCTGATCCCGCCCGGGCGGGTCATGACGTACGGGGACGTCGCCGAATGGCTGGGGGAGGGCGGCCCGCGCCAGGTGGGCCGCGTGATGGCCCTCTACGGAGGAGCGGTGCCGTGGTGGCGGGTCGTCCGCGCGGACGGCGCCCTGCTCCCCGGCCACGAACTGAGAGCCCTCGGCCACTACCGCGCGGAGGGCACACCGCTGCGCGAGGCGAGCCGCTCCGCCGAGGGCCATGTGCCGCGCATCGACATGAGACGCGCGCGATGGGACGGCGGCGAACGCGCGGTAGGGGGCGGTGGCGAACGCGCGGAGGGTCACACCTGACAGCTTCCGCCATCCCGCGCCCCGGGATGCGACCCCTGCTCCGTACGGGGGAAGCGGGGCACGTCGGTGGTATGCCGTACGTTCGTGGGGCGAGGGACGCGGGTGCCGCGCGAGTCGGGAGGGAACAAGAGGAAGTCCTGCTTCCGCTCCACCCGTCGGCGTAGCGTCGGCTGCACGTGTCCCCCTCAGTGACAAACGGCACACCCACCAGGACCGGCGAACCACGTGAGCTCCTCTTCCTCCACCAGGCGCCTGTCGCACACCCAGGTGCGGCAGGGGAGCCGTGGCGCTTACCGACTGGTGCGTACCCCACCGGTCCGAACAGACCCCCCTCGTCTGGACGCCGAGCAGCGCGGGGTGGTTGACCACGAGACCGGCCCACTGCTCGTTCTCGCAGGTCCGGGCACCGGCAAGACGACCACGCTCGTCGAGTCGGTGGCGGCCCGCATCGCCCGCGGCGCGGATCCCGAGCGCGTCCTCGTCCTGACCTTCAGCCGCAAGGCGGCCGTGGAACTGCGCGACCGCATGGCGCTGCGCATGGGCGCGGCCCGCGCTCCGCAGGCCACCACCTTCCACTCGTTCTGCTACGCCCTGGTCCGCGCCCACCAGGACAGCGACCTGTTCGTCGAACCGTTGCGACTGCTGTCCGGCCCCGAACAGGACGTGGCGGTCCGTGAGCTGCTCGCGGGCCAACCCGACCTGGAGCGCCTGGGCCTCGCCCATGTGCGCTGGCCCGATGAGCTGCGTGCCTGCCTCACCACGCGCGGGTTCGCCGACGAGGTCCGCGCGGTCCTCGCCCGCAGCCGCGAACTGGGCCTGGCCCCCGGCGACCTGCGGAAATTCGCCGCCCGCAGCGGCCGCCCGGACTGGCTCGCCGCCTCGGCCTTCCTCGCCGAGTACCTCGACGTCCTCGACATGCGAGGAGTGATCGACTACGCGGAACTGGTGCACCGCGCGGTGCTCCTCGCCGGCCGCACCGGTGTCGCCGAGCAGTTGGCCGCCCGGTACGACGCGGTCTACGTCGACGAGTACCAGGACACCGATCCCGCGCAGGTACGCCTGCTGAGGGCCCTCGAGGGCGGCGGCCGCACCCTGGTCGCGTTCGGCGACCCCGACCAGTCGATCTACACCTTCCGGGGCGCCGACGTGAACGGCATCCTGGAGTTCCCGGTCGCCTTCCCGCGCGTGGACGGCCGCCCGGCACCGGTCGCGGTCCTCAGGACCTCCCGCCGCTCGGGAGCCGCCCTGCTCGCCGCCACCCGCCTGCTCACCCAGCGCATGCCGCTGACCCGCCTCCCGGCGGAGAAGGTACGGGCCCACCGCGAGCTGAGGCCGGTACGGGACGGCGGCAACACCGAGGTCTACACGTACCCGACCTCGGGCACCGAGCTGGACAACATCGCGGACATCCTGCGCCGGGCCCATCTGGAGGACGGTGTCCCCTGGGGCGACATGGCCGTCCTGGTGCGTGCGGGCGCCCGTACCATCCCCTCGATGCGCCGCACGCTCACCGCCGCCGGCGTACCCCTGGAGATCGACGGCGACGACCTGCCGCTGCGCCACGAACCGGCCGTACAGCCACTGCTGACGGCGCTTCGGGCGGTGGCGAGGGCGGAGTCGGTGACCGGCGCGGCTGAGGTGGCTGGCGCGGCTGAGGTGCCCGAAGCGGGCGCGGAGCCGGGCGAACCCCACGAGCTGTCCGGCTCGCGCGAGCAGCAGCCTTCCTGGCTCGACACCGAAACCGCGCTCACCCTTCTCGCCTCCCCACTGGCCGGCATGGACACCGCCGACCTGCGGCGCCTCGGCCGCGCCCTCCGCGAGGAGGAGCGGGCCGGCGGCAACCCCGTACCGCCGCCCTCGGACGAACTGCTGGCACGCGCGCTGGCCGAGCCGGAGCGGCTGGCAGTGCACGACCCGGTGTACGCGCGGGGCGCCCAACGGCTCGGCGCGCTGCTGCGCCGGGCACGCGCGTGCCTCGCGGGAGGCGGCACCGCCGAGGAGGCGCTGTGGGAGCTGTGGGACGGCACCCCGTGGCCCCGGCGCCTGGAGCGGGCCGCCCGGCGCGGCGGTGCGGCCGGACGCAACGCGGACCGCGACCTCGACGCCGTGTGCGCGCTGTTCGCCACCGCCGCCCGTGCGGAGGAACGCACCGGCGGCCTCGGTGCCCTCAACTTCTGGGCGGAGATCGAGGCCGAGGACATCGCCGCCGACACGCTCACCGGCAGAGCCGTTCGCCCCGATGCCGTACGCCTGATGACCGCGCACCGCTCCAAGGGCCTCCAATGGCGCCTGGTCGTCGTCGCGGGCGTTCAGGAAGGACTGTGGCCGGACCTGCGCCGCCGGGGCTCGCTCCTGGAGGCCGACCGCATCGGCCGCGACGGGCTCGCGGAACCGCTCACCCCGGGAGCGCTGCTCGCGGAGGAACGCCGCCTGTTCTACGTGGCCACCACGCGCGCGCGTGAACGCCTCGTCGTCACCGCCGTGAAAGCCCCCGCCGACGACGGCGACCAGCCCTCCCGCTTCCTCACCGAACTCGGCGTCGAGCCCAAGGACGTCACCGGCCGCCCCCGCCGCCCGCTGTCCGTCGCCGCCCTCGTCGCCGAACTGCGCGCCACAACCGTCGACCCGCGCGTGTCGGACGCCCTCCGCGAGGCCGCCGCCCTGCGTCTGGCACGGCTGGCCGCACTGAGCGACGAGGACGGTCGCCCGCTGGTGCCGTCGGCCCACCCGTACCGCTGGTGGGGCATGTTCGAGCCCACCGAGAGCAAGGTTCCGCTCAGGAACCGCGACCAGCCCGTCGTGCTCTCCGGCAGCGCCCTCGACCAGCTCGCCAACACCTGTTCCCTGCAGTGGTTCCTGGGCCGCGAGGTGAAGGCCGACGCACCCGCGACCGCCGCCCAGGGCTTCGGCAACGTCGTCCACGTCCTCGCCGACGAGGTTGCCTCCGGACGCACCCCCGCCGACCTCGACGTCCTCATGGAGCGCCTCGACTCCGTGTGGAACGCGCTCGCCTTCGACGCGCCCTGGAAGTCGGAGCAGGAGAAGCAGCACGCGCGCGTGGCACTCGAACGCTTCCTGAAGTGGCACGTCATGGATCGCACGGGGCGCGCCCCGGTGGCCAGCGAGCACGACTTCGACGTCACCCTCGAAGCGGGCGACTACGAGGTGCGCATCCGTGGCTCCATGGACCGCGTCGAGGCCGACACCGAGGGCCGCGCCTACGTCGTCGACTTCAAGACCGGCAAACAGGCCCCGACCGCCGCCGAAGTGGACCACCACCCCCAACTCGCCGTCTACCAGCTCGCGGTCCGCGAGGGGGCCGTCGACGAGCCCTTCGGCGGCGTACGACCCGAACAGGGCGGCGCCGAACTCGTCCAGCTGAGACAGGGCGCCGCCAAGAAGAACGGTGGTGAGACGCTCCCCAAGGTGCAGGCCCAGGGGCCATTGGAGGGCGACTGGATCGGCGGCCTCCTCGCCAACGCCGCGGGGAAGGTCCTCGACGAACGTTTTTCCCCGACCACGGGACAACACTGCACACACTGCGCGTTCCGGGCGTCGTGCAGTGCCCGCCCCGAGGGCCGTCACGTGGTCGAGTGAGGCCGCCCGAGGGCGAACCGCGTCCGCTGTCAGTGGCCGGCGCTAGCCTCTCTGGAATGTCCGCCCGTATCAGCGATCCCGAGCAGCTCAAGGAGCTCCTCGGTATCCCGTTCACCCCGGAGCAGACGGCCTGCATCGTTGCGCCGCCCGCCCCGCAGGTGATCGTGGCCGGAGCCGGGTCGGGCAAGACCACGGTGATGGCCGCGCGCGTGGTGTGGCTGGTCGGCACCGGACAGGTCGCGCCCGAACAGGTGCTCGGTCTGACGTTCACCAACAAGGCGGCGGGCGAGCTCGCCGAGCGCGTACGCAAGGCCCTCGTCAAGGCGGGCATCACCGACCCGGACGTGATCGACCCCGACAACCCGCCGGGCGAGCCGGTCATCTCCACGTACCACGCCTTCGCGGGCCGCCTCCTCACCGACCACGGCCTGCGCATCGGCTTGGAACCCACCTCCCGGCTCCTCGCCGACGCCACCCGCTACCAACTCGCCGCGCGGGTGCTGCGCGAGTCGCCGGGCCCGTACCCGGCGCTGACCCGTTCCTTTCCGGACCTGGTCAGCGACCTCCTCGCCCTCGACTCCGAACTCGCCGAACACCTCGTACGACCCGAGGAACTGCGCGCCCACGACGCCGAACTGCTGCGCGACCTGGAGAGCGCCAAGCTCACCAACGCCGACCTTCGCAAGGTCCCCGAGGCGGCCGCGGCCCGGCGCGAACTCGCCGAACTGGTGGGCCGATACCGCGCGGCCAAGCGCGAGCGTGACCTCCTGGACTTCGGTGACCAGATCGCCCTCTCGGCCACTCTCGCGCAGCTACCGGAGGTCGGCCGCATCCTGCGGGACGAGTTCCGTGTGGTCCTGCTCGACGAGTACCAGGACACCTCCGTGGCCCAACGCGTCCTCCTGGCGGGCCTCTTCGGCGGCGGCACCGGCCACCCCGTCACCGCCGTCGGCGACCCCTGCCAGGCGATCTACGGCTGGCGCGGCGCCTCCGTGGCCAACCTCGACGACTTCCCCGAGCACTTCGCGCACACGGACGGCAGCGCGGCCGAGCGCCAGTCACTCAGCGAGAACCGCCGCAGCGGCGGCCGCCTCCTCGACCTCGCCAACGGCCTCGCCGAACCCCTGCGCGCCATGCACGCGGGCGTGGAGGCCCTCCGCCCCGCCCCCGGCGTCGAACGCGACGGCGTGGTCCGCTGCGCCCTGCTGCCCACCCACGCCGAGGAACTCGACTGGCTCGCCGACTCCATCGCCCACCTCGTGCGCACCGGCAAGGAACCCGGCGACATCGCCGTCCTGTGCCGTACGGCCACCGACTTCGCCGAGATCCAGGGTGCGCTCGTCGCCCGCGACATCCCGGTCGAGGTCGTGGGCCTCTCCGGACTGCTCCACCTCCCCGAGGTCGCCGACCTCGTCGCCGTCTGCGAGGTCCTCCAGGACCCCGGCGCCAACGCCTCCCTCGTGCGCCTGCTCACCGGCCCGCGCTGGCGCATCGGCCCCCGCGACCTCGCCCTCCTGGGGCGCCGGGCCAGACAACTCGTGTCGCACGCGCGCGTGGAGGCCGACGACGACCCGGACCGCCGGCTGGCCGCCGCCGTCGAGGGCGTCGACCCGTCCGAGGTGATCTCCCTCGCCGACGCGCTCGACACCTTCCTGGAGCTGCCGCTCGAAGCCGACGGGGAGGACGACGGGCTGCCGTTCTCGCCGGACGCGCGCGTACGGTTCGCCCGCCTCGCCACCGAACTGCGCGACCTGCGCCGCTCCCTCGCCGACCCGCTCATGGACGTCCTGCACCGGGTGCTCGCCGTCACCGGCCTGGAAGTGGAACTCTCCGCGTCCCCACACGCCCTGGCGGCCCGCCGCCGCGAGACACTCTCCAACTTCCTGGACATCGCCGCCTCCTTCGCCGCGAACAGCGAGGGCGAGGCCTCCCTGCTCGCCTTCCTCGGCTTCCTGCGCACGGCCGCCCAGTACGAGAAGGGCCTCGACAACGCCCTGCCCGGCGGCGAGAACACCGTGAAGGTACTCACCGCCCACAAGTCCAAGGGCCTGGAGTGGGACGTCGTCGCTGTCCCCGGCCTGGTCACCGGCACCTTCCCCAGCAGCCAGGGCCGCGAGAAGTGGACCGCCCAGGGCAGGGTCCTCCCGCACGAGCTGCGCGGTGACGCCGACACCCTCCCCGCCGTCGAGGCATGGGACTCCCGGGGCCTGAAGGCCTTCCAGGAGGCCATGAAGGACCACCAGCACACTGAGGAACTCCGCCTCGGCTACGTCACGTTCACCCGCCCCCGCTCCCTGCTCCTTGGCTCCGGCCACTGGTGGGGCCCGTCCCAGAAACGCCCACGCGGCCCGTCCGACTTCCTCAAGGCCCTCTACGACCACTGCGCCGCCGGATACGGCGAGATCGAGGCCTGGGCCGACGAACCCGAGGAGGGCGCCGAGAACCCCGCCCTGCACGAGTCGACCGCCGAGCACGCCTGGCCGCTCCCCCTGGACGACACGGCCCTGGCCCGCCGCCGGGCGGCCGCCGAGACCGTACTGGCCCACCTGGAAGGCGCAGCCTCCCACGAGGAGGCCCATCCGGGTGCTACCGACGACGCGGACTGGCCGCCTCCGCCGGAGGACGACTACCCGGACGGCTTTCCCGAGCCGCCCGAGGACTTCCCGGCAGAGGACGCCTCCGACTGGGACTCCTGGACGACGGACCGCCCGGCGGACGCCGCGCAGCCCGCTCACGCGCGCGTGCCGCACCCCGGACAGGACGAGCGCACTCCTTCCGTGCCGCACGCCCGCCGCCACCCCGCCGAACCCGACCTCACCCCCGAGGACGCCCGCGCCATCGCTTCCTGGGACCGTGACCTGGACGCCCTCACCGGTGAGCTCCTGCGGTCCCGGGCGACCGTCACCGACGTACCCCTGCCGGCGTCGCTCACGGCGTCACAGGTGGTCCGCCTGGCAGCCGACCCGGACGGCTTCGCGCAGGAGCTCGCGCGCCCCATGCCGCGCCCCCCGCAGCCCGCCGCGCGCCGTGGCACCCGCTTCCACGCGTGGATCGAGGCCCGTTTCGAGGAGCTGCGGCTACCCATGCTGGAGCCCGAGGAGCTACCGGGCAGCGAGACCGAGATCGCCGACGAACTGGACCTGGAGACCCTCAAGGACGCCTTCGAACGCACTCCGTACGCGCATCGCACGCCGTACCGGGTCGAGGCACCCTTCCAACTCGGCATCGCGGGGCGCGTCGTACGCGGCCGCATTGACGCCGTCTACCGGGACACCGACGACGGCGACGGGACGACGACGTACGAGATCGTCGACTGGAAGACCAGCCGCACCCGCACTGCCGACCCCCTCCAGTTGGCCCTCTACCGGCTCGCCTGGGCCGAGCAGCAAGGTGTGCCCCTGGAGTCGGTGAGAGCCACGTTCTTGTACGTGCGCACCGGTGACGTCGTACGCCCTGAGGACCTCCCCGACCGGATCGCCCTGGAGCGGCTGCTGCTGGAGGAAGCGGGCGCCGCCGGGACCGAACTGTCGGCCGAGGAACCGCCGGACGAGCATGTCGGTGCGGGCCGATAGGCTCGTGAGCATGAGCCACCCCGTTGACAGCGACGTCAGCGTCGTCCGTACGTACATCGAGAACCACCGTGCCGCCTTCCTCGACGACCTCGTGGAATGGCTGCGCATCCCGTCGGTGTCGGCCCAGCCCGAGCACACGACGGACGTACGGCGCAGTGCCGACTGGCTCGCCGCCAAGCTCAAGGAGACCGGGTTTCCCACGGCGGAGGTCTGGGAGACGCCGGGTGCTCCCGCGGTCTTCGCCGAATGGCCCTCCGAAGACCCCGATGCTCCTACGGTCCTGGTCTACGGGCACCACGACGTGCAGCCCGCGGCCCGCGGGGATGGCTGGGACACCGAGCCGTTCGAGCCCGTGATCCGCGGAAACCGCCTCCACGCGCGCGGGGCGGCCGAAGACAAGGGGCAGGTGTTCTTCCACACACTCGGTGTCCGCGCCCACCTCGCCGCCACCGGCCGCACCGCCCCCGCCGTACACCTGAAAATGCTCATCGAAGGCGAGGAGGAGTCCGGCTCCCCGCACTTCAGAGCCCTCGTCGAGGAGCACACCGAGCGGCTCGCCACCGACGCGGTCGTCGTCTCCGACACCGGCATGTGGGCCGAGGACACCCCCACCGTGTGCACCGGAATGCGCGGCCTCGCCGAGTGCGAGATCCAGCTGTACGGGCCCGACCAGGACATCCACTCCGGTTCCTTCGGCGGCGCCATACCCAACCCGGCCACCGCCGCCGCCCGCCTGGTCGCCGCCCTGCACGACGAGCACGCGCGCGTGGCGATCCCCGGCTTCTACGACGGCATCGTCGAACTCACCGACCGCGAGCGCGCACTCTTCGCGGAACTGCCCTTCGACGAGGAACAGTGGCTGCGCACGGCCAAATCGACAGCGACATACGGGGAGGCCGGCCACACCACCCTGGAGCGTGTCTGGGCCCGCCCGACCGCCGAGGTCAACGGCATCGGCGGTGGTTACCAGGGCCCCGGCAGCAAGACGATCATCCCGTCCTCGGCGATGGTGAAGCTCTCCTTCCGGCTGGTGGCAGGGCAGGACCCGGACCACATGGAGAAGGCGGTCCGCTCCTGGACGGCCGAGCGGATCCCCGTCGGCATCCGGCACGAGATCACATTCAGCGGGTCCACCCGCCCCTGCCTGACACCCCTGGACCACCCGGCGCTGCGGTCCGTCGTACGCGCCATGGGCCGCGCCTTCCAGCAGCCGGTCCGCTACACACGCGAGGGCGGCTCCGGCCCCGCCGCTGACCTCCAGGAAGTCCTCGACGCGCCCGTGCTCTTCCTGGGCATCTCCGTCCCCTCCGACGGCTGGCACGCCCCCAACGAGAAGGTCGAACTCGATCTGCTCCTCAAGGGCGTCGAGACCAGCGCGTACCTCTGGGGCGAACTGGCCGAAAGCCCTCGCGAGGCACACTGAAGAAGGCCCCCATGCCCCAGCGCACCCACCCGCCGTACGCCCCGCCGAACCGCCCGCCCAATCAACCGTTCCACCGGGGGAGTTGGAAGCACTCGTGACCACCTGGACCGACCACACCGCCGATCGACCCATCGCGCTCACCGCCCCGAGCGGCATCGACCGGTCCGCCCACCACCGGCTCGACGAGGCCTGGCTCGCGGCGGCCTGGAGTCACCCGACAACCCGCTGCTTCGTGGTCTCCGGCGGCCAGGTCCTCATCGACGAGACGGCGGACGGCACCACCGAACTCGTCATGACCCCCTCTTTCGAGGCCCCGCTCACCGAGTCACACCGCTACTTCCTGGGCACCGACGCCGACGGTGTGAGCTACTTCGCACTTCAGAAGGACGCGCTTCCCGGGCGGATGGACCAGTCCGCGCGCCCGGCCGGACTGCGTGAGGCGGGCATGCTCCTGTCGCCGCGCGACACCGGCCTCATGGTGCACGCGGCCGGTCTGGAGAACTGGCAGCGCACCCACCGCTTCTGCTCCCGCTGCGGCGAGCGCACGGTCATCGCGGCGGCCGGCCACATCCGCCGCTGCCCGGCCTGCGGCGCCGAGCACTACCCGCGCACCGACCCGGCCGTGATCATGGCCGTCACGGACGACGAGGACCGCATCCTCCTCGGCCGCCAGGTCCACTGGCCCGAGGGCCGCTTCTCCACCCTCGCCGGTTTCGTGGAGCCCGGCGAGTCCATCGAACAGTCCGTGCGCCGCGAGGTCCACGAGGAGGTCGGCATCACCGTCGGCCAGGTCGAGTACATCGCCAGCCAGCCCTGGCCCTTCCCCTCCAGCCTCATGCTGGGCTTCATAGCCCGCGCCACCTCGACGGAAGTGGACGTGGACGGCGACGAGATCCACGAGGCCCGCTGGTTCTCCCGCGAAGAGCTACGGGCCGCGTTCGAGTCCGGGGAGGTCCTGCCTCCCTACGGCATCTCGATCGCGGCCCGCCTGATCGAACTCTGGTACGGCAAGCCCCTGCCGACACGAGGTCACACCGGCTAGGACCCGCCCACCGGGCGCTACGCGCCGATCTTCTGCTTGACCTGCGCCAGCGAAGGGTTCGTCCGAGACGCCGAGCGCGGACAGGATCAGGTCGACGTCCTGAACGGTGGGCAGGGTCCGGCCGTTCTCGATCTTCGAGAGCTTCCCTGCGGACATGGAAGCCCTGCGGGCTACCGCGTCACCGGTCAGTCCCGATGCTTCCCGCAGTGCCCGCAGGGCTCTCCCGATCGACTCCGTGGTCAGTGATGCCGCTCCCAGTAGGCCGCGAACGGCACGGCGCGGGTGAGCGCCAAGTCGCGGTATCCCTGGTACTCCGCGAGCCGTTCGGCAGACAGGAGTTCACCGCCGATGAACTTGCCCTCGGGGGTGTAGTGCATGCGGTACACGTCGCGGTCGTCGAAGAGCCAGAAGTCGTGATCGGGCAGGCCGGTCACCTCCTGCTCGGCAACGTCGGTGATCCCGATGGACTCCCCTGCCTTGATGTTGCCGGGGTAAGCCGACAGCTCGTAACGCAGGTAGTCAGTCAAGGGAGAGCGCAGGACGTGAACGCGGGACACGCTCTTGCTCTTGTCGGTCATCGAGCGCACCCATGGGTTGTCGTCCCACTCCGGCCCCATGTCCTCGCCCGCGAGGAACCGTGTGATCTCGTCCTGCTCCTCTTCCACGTCGTACACGTCGAGCGTCTCCAGCCGGAACGCGGTCCGCTCGAAGGTCTCGAAGAGACGGCCGAACTCCTCACCTGCGAGCACTGAAGTACTCCTCAAGCACTGCCGCCGGGACCATGACGGCTGTCTCGCCCTCGGGGAGGTCGAGCTGTGCCAGCCGCTCAGGGTCGGTGATCACGTAGCCCTGCACTACGTAGTCCTTGCTGTCGTCCGTGCCCCACAGCGTCGGGCACGTGCCGTTCTTGCAGTCCGGGTCTCCCGACAGCTTCCGCAGCGGTGCGCCCATGGCTTCCCCCTCACGTCGACAGTCCTTGTCGCGTTCGATGCTTCTGGCTTGCGGGCAGCATGGTCAAGATCCCCCGCTTTCCAAAACGGGAAAGTCGCTTGCTCGACGTCCCGACGGGTGTAGATGGCGGGCCTTGTTCAGGCGATGCAGCCCCAGGGCACACAGAACCCCCGATCAGCGTCAGGCCGGTCGGGGGTTGCGCGTAGCGGGAGTCAGGCGCCGAGCGCCTGCTTCACCTGGGCAAGGCTCGGGTTCGTCATGACGACCTCAGAGCCCCCCTGGGTGGGAACTACCAGAACCGTCGGAACCGTCTGGTTCCCGCCGTTCGCCTTTTCCACGAACGCCGCGGACTCCGGGTCCTGCTCGATGTTGATCTCGTTGTACGTGATGCCCTCGCGGTCCATCTGGCTCTTCAGTCGACGGCAGTAGCCACACCACGTGGTGCTGTACATCGTCACAGTGCCCTGCATGTCCTTGGCGCTCCTTAACGTTGTGAGGGGTGCGTGGTCGCAGTGAGTGGAACGTACGTGACGGGCCCGCCATTCCCGTACGCGGGTGGCCGGCAGGGGAAGCCGGTGCCCTCGTAGCCCGGAAACGAAGGGACGCATGCCGCATGAGAACGAAGGAACGCCTGCCGCATTAGTACGACTGCGGGTGGGTGCCTGTGGACAACCGGCTCAGCTGTCTCCGGCGACCTGGCAGCATGGCCGTGTGACAGCAGCAACGCACTCCACCCTCTTCCCGCGGGTCCCCGACTCGGCCGACGCGGTGCTCGAAGGGCTCGACCCCGAGCAGCGCGCGGTGGCCACCGCCCTGCACGGGCCGGTGTGCGTGCTGGCGGGCGCCGGCACCGGCAAGACCCGGGCGATCACCCACCGCATCGCCTACGGGGTGCGAGCCGGGATGCTCCAGCCCGCCAGCGTGCTGGCCGTCACGTTCACCAACCGCGCCGCCGGAGAGATGCGCGGTCGCCTCCGCCAACTCGGTGCCGCCGGAGTCCAGGCCCGGACGTTCCACTCGGCCGCGCTGCGTCAGCTCCAGTACTTCTGGCCGAAGGCCGTCGGCGGCACCATGCCGAGAATCGTCGACCGCAAGATACAACTCGTCGCGGACGCGGCCGCCGCCTGCCGCATCCGTCTCGATCGCAACGAACTACGGGACGCCGCCGCCGAGATCGAGTGGTCCAAGGTCACCCAGGCCGTGCCCGCCGACTACGCCGCCGCTGCCGCCAAGAGCGGCCGCGAGGCCCCCCGCGACCCGGCCGAGATCGCCCAGATCTACGCGATGTACGAGGCCCTCAAGCGCGAGCGCGTGGTCATCGACTTCGAGGACGTCCTCCTGCTCACGGTCGGCATCCTCCAGGACCGGCACGACATCACCGAGCAGGTCCGCTCCCAGTACCAGCACTTCGTGGTCGACGAGTACCAGGACGTCAGCCCCCTCCAGCAGCGCCTGTTGGAACTGTGGCTCGGTGAGCGGGACAACCTGTGCGTCGTGGGCGACGCCAGCCAGACGATCTATTCGTTCACTGGCGCAACTCCTGACCATCTGCTCGACTTCCGCCTCCGCCATCCCGGGGCCACGGTCGTCAAGCTCGTCCGTGACTACCGCTCCACCCCTCAGGTCGTCCACCTGGCCAACGGCCTGCTCTCCCAGGCCCGCGGCCGCGCCGCCGACCACCGCCTCGAACTGGTCTCCCAACGCCCCCCGGGCCCCGAGCCCCGCTACGCCGAGTACTCCGACGAGCCCGCCGAGGCCGAGGGCGCCGCCCGCCGCATCCGCGACCTCATCGCCTCCGGGGTCCCCGCGAGCGAGATCGCCATCCTCTTCCGGACGAACTCCCAGTCCGAGACCTACGAGCAGGCCCTCGCGGACGCCGGAGTGCCCTACCAGCTGCGTGGCGCCGAGCGGTTCTTCGACCGGCCCGAAGTGCGCAAAGCGTGGGCCGCGCTGAGAGCCGCGGCCCGCTTCGGCGGCAACGACACCCTCCTCGAGGACGCCATCGGCCTTCCCTCACAGGTACGTGCGGTGCTGTCCGGCGAGGGCTGGACCGGCGAACCACCGGCGGGCTCCGGCGCGGTCAGGGAGAGCTGGGAATCACTGGCGGCCCTGGTGAACCTGGCCCAGGACTTCACTGCCGCCAAGCCGGACGCCACACTCGGCGACCTGGTGGCGGAACTCGACGAACGGGCGAACGCCCAGCACGCCCCCACCGTCCAGGGCGTCACTCTCGCCTCGCTGCATTCCGCGAAGGGTCTGGAGTGGGACGTTGTCTTCCTGGTCGGAGTCGCCGAGGGCATGATGCCGATCACCTACGCCAAAACGGACGAGCAGGTCGAAGAGGAGAGAAGACTCCTCTATGTGGGCGTCACCCGCGCGCGAGAGCAGCTCTCCGTCTCCTGGGCCCTGTCCCGATCCCCCGGCAGCCGCCCGAACCGCCGTCCCAGCCGCTTCCTCAACGGGCTGCGCCCCGGATCGACCGCCACCGTGGGCCGGACCGGCGCGAGCGGTTCCGGAGGCGTCGAACAGGGCGCGGCAGGTGGCCGGTCGGGCGAATTCGAGGCCGGCGGCACCGCGACCGCCCCGCGCCGTACCAGCCGGACCCCGGCCCGCTGCCGTGTCTGCGGCCGCACCCTGCGGGACGCCGGTGAGATGAAGCTGATGCGCTGCGAGGACTGCCCCTCCGACATGGACGAGGGTCTCTACGAGCGCTTGCGCGAGTGGCGGGCGATGCAGGCGCGGCGCAGCGGCCAACCGGACTTCTGCGTCTTCACCGACCGGACGCTGATGGCCATCGCAGAAGCGGGGCCGAGCACTCCGGTTGAACTCGGTCGCATCCCTGGTGTCATCGCCCGTAAGCTCCAGCGTTACGGCGCCGATGTTCTCGACATCTGCGCAGGTCGGGAGCCCGGGGGCGACGACGAGAACGACTGATACGAACTCGTCGAAAAAATAGTTTGCGCATGCCCCAGCAATCCCCATAGGTTCTTAGGCACGGGAACGGCGGCCTTCTCGAAGGCCCTGTTGTCGTGGTGTACTTCATATCCGTCGGATTGGTTCGCGCCGGTCCCAAAAGACGCCGAGAGGAGGCGAGTCCAGTGATCAGCATCAACACCAGCTTCATCAGCACGGTCAAAATGACCGATCGCTCGGCTGTCTCCCCGTGCATGCTCGGCGTCTCGAACCTGGGTACCGGTCTGTCCGCCATTCGTGGTGGCCGTCCGGCGTCCTCCGTGTCTCCTGCGGGTCTTCTCGTCCGTGAGCGCAGTGAGCGACCGACCAAGGCACTGGAAGCAGCAGTAGCGGCACAGGCGCAGGCCTATGCCTTTGCCGCGGCCGGTGCCGGATTCCGGAAGCAGACGACGCAGCACCACCTGATGTGGGCCTTCCGTGGGCCTGAACCCTGGAGTGATCCAGCCTGATCGACGATCAGGTCGGCGCCTTCAGGGCCGCGGAACCCCATCCGGGATCCGCGGCCCTTCTGTTTGTCCCCGACCGGGGGCTACAGAGCGAAGGGGCCTCGGGACAAGAAAAGAACCCGGTACCAGCCGCCACCCGGCCAACCGGCCGGAACGACCAGACGAGGAAGACGAACCGTGCAACTCGAAGCGCACGCCCCGTCCGTACCGCCTTCCGAAACGATCCCCCCGCCCGGCCTCACGGAGGACTCCACCTTGACCCCGCTGACTGCGCTCACCGCGCTCGACGACGCCATCGAGAACCTCGGCGTACCCGTTCCCTGCCGCTCCTACGACCCGGAGGTCTTCTTCGCCGAGTCGCCGGCCGATGTCGAGTACGCCAAGTCCCTCTGCCGCACCTGCCCGCTGATCGAGGCCTGCCTCGCCGGCGCCAAGGAGCGGCGTGAGCCCTGGGGCGTCTGGGGTGGCGAGCTCTTCGTCCAGGGTGTTGTCGTGGCCCGCAAGCGGCCCCGTGGCCGCCCGCGCAAGAACCCGGTCACGGCATGAACATCACCGGAACGATCGATCGCCCCCTGACGCACGACCCCAAGAAGCAGGCCCCGATGAAGCCGTCCACGAGCGAGCCCGCAGGCTCCGCGACTCCAGACTTCACCACCACCGGCGCGAACGCCTCGCGCCAGAACAGGACCCGAGAAATGCATCTCATGCCAGAAGCCCTGGCTCGTGCGCATATGCGCGAGCGCCTGCACGAGGCAGAGCGGGAACGCCAGGCCATGCGCCTGGCGGTTGCCCGCCGGATGCAGCGCCGGGCCGAGCGCGCCTCGATGCGCGCCCGCCGTGCGCTCGCCATGGCGGTCATGCAGTAGCCGCCACGCGGCAACCGGCATGAACCGGCCGAGTCAGGCACATCAACACCACGCGTAGCAGTGGCTCCCCGCGGGGGCCGGTCCGACCGGACCGGCCCCCGCGGTGCGTTGTGACCTGGATCCGTCGGCCACGGCGATATCGTCGCCGCGTGACGCGTCTTTCCGGGGACAACGACGACAGCGGCTCCGCCGCAGGACCCCAGACCCTCGTGTGCGCCCGCTGCGGAGCGATCACCGAAGCCCCCCAGCCCCTGTGGCTCTGCTCCGTGGAGAACGGTAGACGGCACTACTTCTGCGAGGCATGCGCCCGGGAGAACCTGAGAGCGATCGAGGGTCGGTTGGACTCGCCCTGGTGGTGAGTCAGGCCGCTCATGCCTCCGCGGCTGTCTCGCTGTCCTCTTCTTCCGAGAGGAAGCCCGGCAGCCACTCCTCGAGTTCGTCGCGCATGCGGACCGTCGCGCCGAGTTGGCACAGGACGCCGATGGTGCTCAGGGTCACGCGGTGGATGAGGAGGTAGGACGGGGGCAGGTTCAGCTGTTTGCCCAGTTGGTGAGCGGGGGAGCGGGGGTCGGCTATGCGGGCGGCCTGGCTGCGCATCCAGCCACGGGCGAAGGCGAACTCGTCCGCCCGGGCCGGTTCGATGATGGGGGACAGATAGTCGAGGACCGCGTCCGGGTCCAGGTCTATCGACTCCTTCACGAAGCCCTCCGTGCGGAGCATCTCGTAGACGGCCTCGGCCTCGCCCTCGATGGTCAGCCGCAGAGCTTCCCCGATCGGCGTGGGCAGGCCGCCCGGCAGGCGGTCCACCGTGCCGAAGTCGAGGACGCCGAGGCGCCAGCCGCGCTTCGCGTCCGGCAGGAGGCGGAAGTTGCCCGGGTGGGGGTCGGCGTGCAGGAGGCCGGTGCGGGTCGGGCCGGAGAAGAGGAAGCGGGTCAGCAACTGCCCTGCTCGGTCACGCTGTTCCTGAGTGCCGTCGGTGATCACCTCCGACAAGGGGGTGCCGTCCATCCACTCCGTCACCAGCACCTGCTCGCACTGGTGGACCACGGCCGGGACCTCGACATCCGGGTCGCCCGCGAACTCCTCCGCGTGCGCCTGCTGGGCCTGGGCCTCCAGGCCGTAGTCGAGCTCCTCGGAGACACGGTCCCGCAGTTCCGTGATGAGCGGTTTGATGTCCATTCCGGGGATGAGGGGGCCGAGGAGGCGGGCGAACCGGCTGAGTTGGCCGAGGTCGGAGAGGAGGGCCTCGCCCGCTCCGGGGTACTGGACCTTGACGGCGACCGCACGGCCGTCGTGCCACACCGCGCGGTGCACCTGGCCGATCGAGGCCGCCGCGGCCGGCTTGTCCTCGAACTCCAGGAACAGCTCCTGCCAGTCCTCGCCGATCCGCTCCTCCAGTACCGAGTGCACCGTGCGGGTCGGCATCGGCGGCGCCGCGTCCTGGAGTTTGGTCAGTGCCGCGCGGTAAGGGCCCGCGACTTCCTCCGGTAGCGCCGATTCGAAGACGGACAGGGCCTGCCCGAACTTCATGGCGCCGCCCTTCAGCTCGCCCAGGACTTTGAACAGCTGCTCCGCCGTGCGCTGTTGGAGTTCGCGGCCCACGAGTTCCGCGGACTCGCCGACGATGCGTTTGCCGAGTCCCCAGGTGGCCCGACCGGCGATGCCGAGCGGGAGCGCGGCGAGCTTGGCGGTCCGGGTGACCGCCTTCCGGGGAAGATCAGACATGCGCCCTCCAAGTCCCAGCCGGCTGTGCCGCGTGTGCCTTGCGGGACAACCTCGTTGACCGCTGATGCCCGGCCATTGTCTCGTGCGGTTCCCCGTCCTTCGATGTGTGTTCCCCGTTACCTTTCTCGCCAGCACCTTTCTCCGCCGCCCCACAGGGACAAACGGGATGCGGCCACACCGGGCGGGAGTGCCAGTCGAATCCGGGCACCGACGCCTCCCAGCGGGCGCCCACGCTGGACGGTACCTGCCCGTCGAGGAAGGCGAGCGCGTGCCCCGCGGCCAGTGCGGCGACGGTCGTGGCCAGAGCGAGATCGCAGGCCTCGACCTGGCGCGGACGGCCGGAGCGCCACTGGGTGACCAGACGCGGCCAGGTCTCGTCGCGGTCGGTGCGCCCCTGATCCAGGCAACCGGCGCAGCCCGTCTCACCGGGCAGGACCAGCGGGCCGACGACACCCGTTCCCTCCACCACCCCGGCGTAGAGATGCGGTGTCCCCGAGTCGATGAGCGGTTCGGAGGAGGTCGGCTTGGGGGCGTGGACGTCGACACCGTCGCGCGGGGCGAGGATCACCAAGGAGAAGCCGGGCTCCTCGCGGAGGCGGTCCGTCGGCGCGCTGTCCGCAGCTTCCGCAGGAGGCCGGCATCCGCGGCGGCGGCGAGGCGGGCGATCGGGCGCCGCGTGGCGAGCCGCTCGGCGGGCCGCCACATCCCTGCGCTCCCCGATCGACTCGGCCGGCAACCCACCCGGTGCCACATCCCACGGTTCGACCCGGCCGACGTCACGGACGTCGACCTCACCGACGCCGGCCCCCGACAACAGAGAGGCGAGCACTGCCCCCACCCGGCCGGCGCCCCGTACCTGCACTCTCAGTGAGCGGCGGGCGGCCAGGCACCGCATGGCGTCGCCCGGGGCGGGTGCGACCAGAGAGAGCGTGGCGGCGTCCGGGCGCAACCGGTTCAGGACCTCGGGCTTGCCGCGCAGCATGTCCGCGTCCGGGCCGCCACCCGTGGCGTCGTCCAGCAGTCCGGACCGGGCCAGCTGATCCACCAGCCCGTCCACATGGCCGTCGGGCAGGCCCATACCGCGGCCCTCCTCGCGCAGCAGCGGCAGCCCGCGTGTTCCGTCGAGCAGGTCGAGGAAGCTGCCTGTCGCCGTGTCCATCGGTCCCAGCACCATGGCGTGCGCCGGCGCGAGTCCGAACTGCACGGTGTTGAGATCCCGCCAGCCGCGCCGGAGCGCGGGCTTCACCATCGGATGCATCATCGGCCCCCGTAGTCAGAAGAAAGGTCCCCGCGTGCCGACGGTGCCAGTGCCTGGTCCGCCGACGAGTGCCAGCATGCACGGACTGCGACGACGTGTGTCGCGATTTGTCCACAGGTGACGGCATTCGTCGTACAAATCAGGCGCTCGGAGTGCGGATCGATATCGAACCGTCCCAGAGGCGGGACTTCCCCCGTGTGCAGCGGGTAACGTCGGGGCGTGCCCGCCGACCCACTGCACCGCGCCGGAAAGCCACAGCGCAGCACGACGAGCCAGCCGTCAAGCGACTCGAGGGCGAGCGCGATCGAGGTCCGCAGGAGCGCGCGACGGCGCAGAACGGTCTCCGCGTACCGCGAGGGCGATCGCACCGTCGTGCTCATCCCCGCTCGCATGTCCGAGGCGGAGGAGCAGCGCTGGGTGACCGTCATGCTCGACAAGCTGGCGGCGCAGGAGAGTAAACGGCTCCTCGGCGACGCCGAACTGTCCGAGCGGGCAGCCCGGCTGTCGGACCAGTACTTCGGCGGCCGCGCCCGGCCCACCTCGGTCCGCTGGGTCACCAACCAGAACACTCGCTGGGGCTCGTGCACCCCCGCCGAGGGCAGCATCCGCCTGTCGCACCGCCTGCAGGGCATGCCCGAATACGTCGTCGACTACGTCCTCCTCCACGAACTCGCGCACCTGCTCGTACCCGGCCACGGCCCCCGTTTCTGGCGACTGCTGGAGGCCTATCCGCGCACAGAGCGCGCCCGCGGCTACCTCGAAGGGGTGGTCGCCGCCGACCGCCTGCCGTATTTGCCCGCCGCTCGAGAAGAGTGACGCCTTCGGCGTGACGAGCGATCCGCCCTCGTGGCCGGGGACCGCGCCGCGCGCCCGGTGACACGAAGCGGGTGCTTCACGCGCGCGTATGTGCGTTTACGGGGCAGGTGGCCGAAGTCGCGCTTTTGTACCGGCTCTGTACCGGCCTCGTACGGCTCCGGATTTTGCGGTTAGCCTGACGCGACGCATTCGCAGGCGTACTCACTTTCGGGATGGGGGACGGTCGTTACGCATGGCCAGGGAATTCCAACGCGGCCACAAGGCCAAGATCAGTGACCTCACCGCGGGCACGGATCTGTACGTGGGTGTACAGATCACTGCCCCCGGGCTTTCCTTCGACATCAGCTGCTTCGGCCTGGACGCCGACGAACGGCTTTCGGACGACCGGTACTTCGTCTTCTTCAACCAGCCGAAGACTCCCGAGGAGTCGATCCAGCTCCTGGGCGCCCAGTCGGGTGACACGGAGTCCTTCCGGGTCACGCTCGACAAGATCCCGCCGCAGATCCAGAAGCTGTCGTTCACGGCGACGATCGACGGCAACGGGCAGATGTCGCAGATCTCCCCTGGCTACATCCGCATCGTCGCGGGTGGCGAGGAGGTGGCCCGATATCCGTTCGACGGCTCGGAGTTCTCCACCGAGCGCGCCGTGATGCTGGGCGACTTCTACCTGAAGGACGTATGGCGGTTCGCGGCCGTCGGGCAGGGCTTCGACGGTGGCCTGGACGCGCTGCTGAAGAACTTCGGCGGCGAGGTGGCCGAGGAAGAGCCCGCCGCCGCACCGCAGCACCCGCAGGGCGACGCCGCTCCAGGCTTCGCCGCGCCCGCGTTCGGCGCTCCGGCGGCTCCCGCACCCGCGCCCGCCCCGGAGCCCGCGCAGGGCTTCGCGCCCCCTGCGCCCTCGCCATCCGTGCATGCCGCGCCGACGATCGCCGCGCCCCTGAACACCCCGCCCGGCGGCACCGTCCCGCCGCAGGCCCCGCCCGCACCCCAGGGCGGGCCCTTCACGTCGCCCGGTGCCCCTCCCCAGGGCGGGCCCTTCACGTCGCCCGGCGCCCCTCCCCAGGGGGGACCCTTCACGCCTCCCCCTGGTGCCGCGCCGCAGGGCGGTCCTTTCACGCCCCCGGGTGCCCCCGCGGCCTTCCCGGGGCAGTCCCAGCCGTTCGGCGGTGGCGCGGCGCTCGCTCCTGTGCCGCCGGACGCGGGCCTGCGCGTCGTGCTGACCAAGTACTCCGAGGCGCCCGTCGGCGACCGCTGGACCGAGCAGAATCCGCAGATGGTCCGGACGACCCTCACCAAGGGCGCCAACATCCTCGCCAAGCAGGGCAGCATGGTCGCCTACCAGGGCGACATCGACTTCGCCCACAAGGGTTCCGGCCTGCTCGGCAAGTTGACGGGGCAGCTCACCGGCCAGGGCATGGCTCTGATGCGCTGTTCCGGAGACGGTGAGGTGTTCCTCGCCGACGAGGGCAGCCGCCTGTTCGTCATCCGGCTGCAGAACGAGCAGATCTACACCAGCGCGCGCGGAGTGCTCGCCTTCGACGAGGCGCTGGACACCGAGATCCGCCGTATCGAGGGCGCGGGTCTGCCCGGCGGCGGCCTGTTCAGCATGCTCTTCTCCGGCACGGGAGCGGTCGTCGTCAAGACGCGTGGCGTGCCCGTCGTCCTTCCGGTCGGCCCCGCCACCTACGTCGACGGCAACGCCGTCATCGCCTGGTCCGCCGGTGCGCAGGCCGTCACCACGACCTCGCTCAGGCTGCGCCGCTCCGGGTACGCCCGCCAGACCCAGGAGGCCATCAACCTCCAGTTCCGCGGCGCCCCCGGCAACTTCGTCGTTGTCCAGCCCTTCGAGGTGTGAGGCAGAGCATGGACCTCCAGACACTCAACGCGCACCGCTCCGCGTCCACCGGCATCCGTATGAGCGTGCACAGCTCCAAGACGCTCAAGGTCATGATGGTCACCGGACAGGACCTCCTGGCCAAGGCCGGCTCGATGATCGCGTACGACGGCTATGTGCAGTTCGACGGCCCGCCCGCCACGCTGCGCCGCAGCGCCGAGGAGATGGTCACCGGTGAGGGCGGCAAGCTGATGCTCTGCCGGGGCGACGGGGAGCTCTACCTCGCCGACTACGGCGGTGACGTCCTCATCCTCCATCTGAACAACGAGGCGCTCTCCGTCAACGGTCCCACCCTGCTGGCCTGCGACGCCTCCCTCCAGCTCTCCATCGAGCCGGTCAAGGGCCTCGCCAAGCTCTCCGGTTCCGGTCTGACCAACCTCGTGATCCGCGGCACCGGATGGGTCGCCCTGGTCAGCCGGGGCGTGCCGATCTCCCTCGACTGCGCCGAACGGGAGACGTACGTCGACCCGGACGCCCTGATCGCCTGGACGGACGGCCTCGACATGAAGGCCCGCCGCACCATCAAGGCCAGTGCGCTCATCGGCCGGGGCAGCGGTGAAGCCTTCCAGATCGGCTTCAAGGGACAGGGCTTCGTGGTCGTCCAGCCCAGCGAGGACACCGGCGACCGCTTCAAGATCCGTGGCTGACCGGGGCTGAGAGGAGCACCAGCACACCATGCACAGCACACTCTTCGCGCACATTCCGGTGGAGCACACCGAGCGCTACACGCTGCAGAACCCGCAGCTGCTCAAGACCGACGTGACCATCGGCAGCAGCCCCGTCCTCGCCCGGCAGGGCGCGATGGTCGCGTTCGAGGGGCAGGTCGAATTCGACAGTCAGTACCGCAACCGCAGCTGGCGCAACGCCGAGCGGATGACCGGTGAGCGGCTCGAACTCATGCGCTGCAAGGGCAACGGGATCGTGTATCTCGCCAACTTCGCGCAGTACCTGCACATCATGGAGGTCGGTCGCGGCATCACCGTCGACTCCTCCGCCGTTCTGGCGTTCGACGGTTCGCTCAACGTCGGCATCGTCGCCGTGGACAGCGCCGTCGAGGTGGCCTCGGCCGGGGCGTACAACCTGGAGCTGTCCGGCGGCGGCAAGGTCGTCCTGATGACCTCGGGCGAGCCGCTGGCCCTCGAGGTGACCCCCGAGAAGAACATCTGCGTCGACTCGGACGCCGTCATCGCCTGGTCCACCTCGCTGCGGACACAGCTCCAGGCGCCCACCTCGACCTCCGCCGTGTGGCGCCGCCGGGGCTCCACCGGCGAGGGCTGGGAGATGCACTTCGGGGGCAGCGGACACGTCCTGGTGCAGCCGAGCGAGCTGCTGCCGCCCCAGCACCTGCGTACGTCCGGGGTGCTCGGGCAGTTCGGCATGGGCGCCGGTGGGCTGAGCGGGAACTCCCTCGGGGGCAGCCGCAACTGATCGCCTGCGCGGGACATGTGTAAGGGGCGGCCGCAGTAGCGGCCGCCCCTTACACATGTCTTCGGTTCAGAGCCGTGCCCGCGTGGCCTCCAGCAGCCGTACGACCGACTCGTCGGCCACGTCCGCGACCTCGTCGTACGGGAACCAGCGGACGTCGAGCGACTCGTCGCTGACCAGGTGCTCGGCGTCCGGCGGGGCCAGCAGCGCGTACTGGACGTCGAAGTGGCAGTGGCAGGGCGGTGGGATCGGGTGCCGGTCCAGGCGCACCGGGCCGCCCGGGAGCAGCGTCAGCCCGGCGATGCCGGACTCCTCCGTCCCTTCGCGCAGGGCCGCCTCCGCCAGGGAGGTGTCCGCCGGCTCGCAGTGGCCGCCCATCTGGAGCCACATACGCAGCTTCTTGTGGAGGGTGAGGAGCACCCGGCCGCGGTCGGGGTCGATCACCAGGCCGCTCGCCGTGAGGTGCCCGGCGCCGCACGCCTTCCACATGCCGTCCGGGTGAGCCGCCAAGTGGTCGAGGTAAGCCTGGCGCAGCTCCGGCTGGTCCTCGTACCCCTTCAGTACGAGGACCGCGTCGTCGTACAGGCTCACTCGGTGTCGTCGTCCTTCTTCTTCAGATCGGGCTTCTCCGCGGAGCCGCCGGCCGCCTCGCCGAGCATCTTGTCCAGCTCGGAGAAGTCCAGCTGCTCACGGTGGACGAAGCCGTCCGGGTCGTCCAGGTCGGAGGCCGTGGGCAGCATGTCCGGGTGGGCCCACAGGGCGTCGCGGCCGTCGACACCGCGCGCGTCCGTGAGGGAGGCCCACAGGCGTGAGGCGTCACGCAGCCGGCGCGGGCGCAGCTCCAGGCCGATCAGCGTGGCGAACGTCTGCTCGGCGGGGCCACCCGTGGCGCGGCGGCGGCGCAGGGTCTCGCGCAGCGCGTCCGCGGACGACAGGCGCGGCTTCGCGGCCGCGTGGACCACCGCGTCCACCCAGCCCTCGACGAGCGCCAGGGCCGTCTCCAGACGGGCCAGCGCGGCCTTCTGCTCCGGGGTGTCCTCCGGCTGGAACATGCCCTGCTGGAGCGCCTGCTGCAGCTCCTCGGGGTTCTGCGGGTCGAACTGGCCGACCACGTCCTCCAGCTTGGCCGTGTCGACCTTGATCCCGCGCGCGTACCCCTCGACCGCGCCGAACAGATGCGAGCGCAGCCACGGCACATGGGCGAAGAGACGCTGGTGGGCGGCCTCGCGCAGGGCCAGATAGAGCCGCACCTCGTCCTTGGCGACGCCCAGGTCCTTGCCGAACGCCTCCACGTTCAGCGGCAGCAAGGCGGCCCTCCCGGCCGGGCCCAGCGGCAGGCCGACGTCGGTCGAGCCGACGACCTCGCCCGCGAGCACGCCTACGGCCTGCCCGATCTGCTGGCCGAACATGGCGCCGCCCATCGACTTCATCATGCCGATCAGCGGGCCGGCCATGGCCTGCATCTCCTCCGGCAGGATGTCGCCCATGGCGCCGCCGACCCGCTCGGCGACGGGGTCGACGAGCTCCTTCCAGGCGGGCAGGGTCGCCTCCACCCACTCCGCGCGGCTCCACGCCACGGCGGAGCCGGCGCCGGACGGCAGCGACGTCGCGTCGTCCAGCCACAGGTCGGCCAGGCGGACGGCCTCCTCGACCGCGGTGCGCTCGGCGGGACCGACGCTCTCGTCCTTCGTGCCGTCGGCGGTCCCCTGGGAGACCGTCTGGCGGGCGATCTGCTTGGCCATGTCCCAGTTCACCGGGCCGCCCTCGTACGAGAGCATCTGGCCCAGCTGCTGGAAGGCGGCGCCCAGGTCGCCCGGGTTCATGGAACCGAACATCGCGGCGAACGGATTGTCGGCGCCGGAGCCGCCGGCCCCGGGGAAAGCGAAGCCGAACGGGTTGGCCGGTCCCTGACCACCACCGCTCTGCTGGTCCTTCTTCTTGCCCTCGTCGCCGTCGTCCGGCTCCTCCGGCGGAAGGCCGAATCCGAATGGGGTGTCACTCACGGGATTCCTCGGCTTGTAGGGCCATCGGTTTTCTCCGACGGCACGGCTGCCCGAACACCACCCAGCGTAGACACCACGGCGGGTTAAGGCCTCGGTGCTCCGCCGACCGAAGGCCTGCGGCAGGATGGATGCCACCTGGTACGCACGCGTCACCCGCGTTCGTACTGAAGACAACCGCTGGAGACGCCCGGTGAGTTCCCCAGATCCGCAGGTTCGCGCAGCGCGAAACCACTCAGCCCGCCCGTCGCCCGACCACCACCCCTCAACGACGGCGCTTCGCGCCGGCGCGTCGACTGCCGTACGCGGACCCGTCGTCGCGGTCACCGGCGCCGCGTCCGGCGTGGGTGCGCTGCTCACCGAGCGGCTCGCCGAGTCCGACGACGTCCGGCAGGTCATCGCCATCGACGAGCGGCGCGGCGAGTGCGCGGCCGCCCAGTGGCACATCCTGGACGTACGGGACCCGGCGATCGCCGAGAAGCTGCGCGGGGCGGACGTCGTGGTGCACCTCGCCGTCGACCTCGACCTGGGCACCGACTCGGCGGCGCGCAGCGCGTACAACGTACGCGGGACGCAGACCGTGCTCACCGCGGCCGCCGCGGCCGGGGTACACCGGGTCGTGCTGTGCACCTCGGCGATGGTCTACGGGGCGCTGCCCGACAACGATCTGCCGCTCTCCGAGGACGCCGAGCTGCGGGCGACCGCCGAGGCGACCGGGGTCGGCGACCTGTTGGAGATCGAGCGGCTCGCGCGCCGGGCGCCGCGCGCCCATCCGGGCCTCAATGTCACCGTCGTACGGCCGGCTGTCCTCGTCGGAGGTACCGACACCGCGCTGACCAGGTACTTCGAGTCGCCTCGGCTGCTCGTGGTGGCCGGGTCGCGGCCCGCCTGGCAGTTCTGCCACGTCGAGGATCTGTGCGGTGCGCTGGAGTACGCCGTGCTGGAGAAGGTCGACGGGGAGCTTGCCGTCGGGTGCGAGGGGTGGCTGGAGCAGGAGGAGGTCGAGGAGCTCAGCGGGATCCGGCGGATGGAGCTGCCGTCGGCGGTCGCGCTGGGGGCCGCGGCTCGGCTGCACCGGATCGGGCTGACGCCTTCGCCGGCGGGGGATCTGGCGTACACGATGTATCCGTGGGTCGTGAGCGGGAGTCGGCTGCATGACGCCGGGTGGCGGCCGCAGTGGACGAACGAGGAGGTGCTCGCGGAGCTGCTGGAGGAGGTTTCCGGGCGGCACACCGTGGCCGGCCGTCGGTTGGGGCGGAAGGACGCGACGGCGGCGGGGGCCGCTGGTGCGACGGTGGCGCTGCTGGGTACGGCGGCGTTGGTGCGGCGGGCGCGGAAGGCTCGGCGGCGGCTGTGAGGCTGCCGTCCCAGCGGCAGGTTGCCCGCAGCTACGAACGGCTGAGCGGGTGGGGCACGATGGGGGTATGGCAGTGAACAATGATCATCCCGGTGAGCAGGGGACTGACGATCCCATCAAGCTGATCGGTATCCGGGAGACACCGCTCTCCGTCGATGAGGTGTTCCGGGCGGTCGGGGACGACGCCTCCGGGGGGACCGCGCTCTTCGTGGGGACCGTGCGGAACCACGACGGGGGCGTCGATGTCGACGCTCTGGGCTATTCGTGTCATCCGACCGCCGATGCGGAGATGCGGCGGATCGCGGAGAAGGTGGCCGCCGAGTACCCGGTGCGGGCGCTCGCGGCCGTGCATCGGGTGGGCGACCTGAGGGTCGGGGATCTCGCCGTGGTGGTCGCGGTGTCGTGTCCGCACCGGGGGGAGGCCTTCGAGGCGTGTCGCAGGCTCATCGACGATCTCAAGCACGAGGTGCCCATCTGGAAGCACCAGAAGTTCTCGGATGGCACGGAGGAGTGGGTTGGGGCCTGTTGAGCACCTTCACTGCCCTTCACCATGACCGGAAGGTGCCCCCGCGCCCGCGCGCGTTCCGGTTGCGTAACCCGCCCCCCAGCGTGAGCGTTGACGAAGCGGACGGATAATCTGCTGATCAGTCAGTTGCGGTCGTGTTGATGGGGTTGGGAGGTCGGCATGGCGGCGCTCGCCTGGTTGCTGATTCCACTGGTGGCTGCGATCGGTGCCGGACTGTGGGGCGGTTGGGCCGGCCGGAACCGCAAGGCCAGAGAGGACGGCACCGAGCTCGCGGGCTACACACGCTTCCGTGAGGCCATGGAGCGGTCCCACACCGGCGGCTAGGCCGCCCTTCACCGTCGCCCCGGACGGCGGCCCCGACAGTGCACTGACAGGCCTGTCCCGTACTGTCGTTCCATGCCACGCCGCACCGCGACGATGCTCGCCTCCACCCTGATGCTGATCGCGCTCCTGTGCGCGGGAGTGCTCATTCCCGTGCCGTATTCGGAGATGTCACCCGGGCCGACGGTGAACACGCTCGGGGACCACGGTGGCGAGCCGGTGCTGCAGATCTCGGGACACAAGACCTACGCGACGAGCGGCAACCTGAACATGACCACCGTCCGGGTCACGAGCGCCGACTACAAGATGAACCTCGTCGAGGCCGTGTACGGATGGCTGGCACACGACAACAAGGTCGTGCCCCACGACACGCTGTACCCGGACGGCAAGACCGAGGAGGAGTCGACACAGGAGAACGCCGAGGAGTTCAGCCAGTCCCAGGAGAGCGCCAAGGTCGCCGCCCTGAAGGAGCTGGACATCCCGGTGAAGTCCTGGGTGATCGTCTCCACCGTCCTCAAGGGCTCCCCGGCCGAGGGCAAGCTGCACGCCGGGGACGTGATCAAGTCCGTCGACGGTACGGCGGTCAAGGCGCCCGAGGACGTCGCGACGCTCGTCACCAAGCGCAAACCGGGCGAGGACGTCGACTTCGTCATCGTGCCCGCCAAGGCGCAGGCCGCCGCCGAGAAGGAGAACAAGACGGCGACCGAGACCGAGAAGGTCACGATCACCACCGCCAAGTCCGACGACACCGGTGAGGACCGGGCGATCGTCGGGATCTCCGCCGGGACCGATCACACGTTCCCGTTCACCATCGACATCAAGCTCGCCGACGTGGGCGGCCCGAGCGCCGGACTGATGTTCGCCCTCGGCATCTACGACAAGCTGACGCCGGGAGACCTCACCGGCGGCAAGTTCGTGGCCGGTACCGGCACGATCGACGACGCGGGCAAGGTCGGCCCGATCGGCGGCATCGAGATGAAGACGGTCGGCGCGCGCAGCAAGGGCGCCGAGTACTTCCTGACACCCAAGGACAACTGCGCCGCGGCCGCCAAGGACACCCCCGACGGACTCACCCTCGTCAAGGTGGACACCATCGACGACGCGCTCGGCGCCCTGGAAGACATCCGCTCCGGCGACACCGCCGACCTGCCAAAGTGCACCACCGAGGGCTGACGCGCACAGCGGGACCGACGTACACGCGCGTGTGGGGCGCTCCCTGGAGGGGGCGCCCCACGTCGTACACGCGAAGATCAGTCCACGAACGTCGCCGCCAGCGCCTCCGCCAGCCCCGGCACCAGCTCGGGGCCGGTGAGGACCTCGGTCGGGGAGTCCTTCTCACGCAGGCGGATCGCGGAGTCGCGGGAGCCGTCGCGGAGCACCGCGACCGTCATACGGACCTCCTGGCGGTCGGGGTGCTGGGCGACCCACGCCGTCAGCTTCTTCTCGCTCAGCCCCTGCGGAACCGCTGCCTCCGCGGACGGCGGCAGCATCAGCCGCTCCACGGTCAGCGCGCAGCCGGCCACCGCGTCGGGCCAGGCGATGGTGCCGAGGAACTCGTCCAGCGCCTTGCCGGCGGGGATCTCCTCCTGCTCGATCGGGGTGAGACCGGCGGTCTCGGACTCGTCCTGAAGACCGAGCTGGGCCGCGAGGGCGGGTTCCTGGGCCTTGAGGCGCGCGGTGTCTACGAGGGCGAAGAGGCGAGCGGGCTGGTCCCAGCCGAGGCCCGAGGCGTACTCGTCGATCTCGAGTACGGCCCGGGTGAGCGGGTTCGTTGCCATGGGAGTGTTGGACATGGTCACAATCCTGCCTCGTTCGTTACCGGAAGCGGGAACCGAGTAAAGCGTGAGTAAGTTGCATAGGTGAGGCCCCTACGATCACGGGGCCCGCTGGCGGGCCCGTAGACGCGGGCCTGACGGATCGACAGCGAACTTTGAGGTGCGCACCTTGGCTTTCCAGATGCCGGACCGCGGCGGAGGCCCGACGGGGCCGCGGATCAGAGTGGGCCGACCGTCCCGACGTGTCCGGACACTGCTCATGACGCTGGGCGTCCTTGCCGTTCTCGGCATGGCGTTCGTCATGTTCGCGGGGTTCTGGACGGACTGGCTCTGGTACCGGTCGGTGAAGTACTCCTCCGTCTTCACCACCACACTGTGGACGAAGATCGGACTCTTCGCCGTCTTCGGTCTGCTGATGGCGGCCTCGGTCGGCTTCAACATCTGGCTGGCGCACCGGCTGCGCCCGCCGCTGAGTGCCATGTCGATGGAGCAGCAGAGCCTCGACCGGTACCGCATGGGTATCGCGCCCTACAAGAAGTGGCTGCTCCTCGGGATCACCGCCCTGGTGGGCCTGATCGCCGGCGCCTCCGCCTCCGGGCAGTGGCGTACGTGGCTGATGTGGGTCAACGGGGTGTCGTTCGGCGAGAAGGATCCCCAGTTCGGCCTGGACGTCGCCTTCTACGCCTTCGACCTGCCCTGGTACCGCTTCCTGCTCGGCTTCGGCTTCGCCGCCGCCGTGCTCTCGGTGATCGCCGCCGCGCTCACGCACTACCTGTACGGCGGTCTCAGGGTCACCTCCCCGGGCGCGCGTGCCACGGCCGCGGCCACCGGGCACCTGTCGGTGCTCCTCGGTGTCTTCGTCGCCCTGAAGGCGGTCGCGTACTGGCTCGACCGGTACGGGCTCGCGGTGAAGTCCAGTGACTTCAAGGCGACGGGCAACTGGACGGGCCTCAGGTACGTCGACGCGAACGCGTATCTGCCGGCCAAGACGATCCTGTTCTGCATCGCCGTCATCTGCGCGCTGCTGTTCTTCGCCACCATCTGGCGGCGCACCTGGCAGCTGCCGGTCATCGGCTTCGGCCTGATGGTGCTCTCCGCGATCCTCATCGGCGGGCTGTACCCGGCGATCGTCCAGAAGTTCCAGGTCCAGCCGAACGAGCAGGCCAAGGAAGCGCCGTACGTCGAGAAGAACCTGGCGGCGACACGTCAGGCCTACGGCATCGACGGCACGGACGTCGAGGAGTACTCGGGCACGAGCGACACCACCAACAAGGCCAAGCTGCGCGCGGACGCCGACACCACGGCGAGCATCCGCATGCTCGACCCGAACATCGTCTCGCCGACGTTCCAGCAGCTCCAGCAGATGAGGAACTACTACGCGTTCCCCACGAACCTGGACGTCGACCGGTACAGCGGCGAGGACGGCGCGGAGCAGGACACCGTCATCGGTCTGCGCGAGCTGAACCTCGCGGGTATCCCGAAGAACAACTGGATCAACGACCACTTCCGCTACACCCACGGCTACGGCGTGGTCGCCGCCAAGGGCACCGAGGCCACCTCCGGCGGCCGCCCGGTGTTCACGGAGTCCGACCTGCCGTCCAAGGGCGACCTGGGCAAGTACCAGCAGCGGGTCTACTACGGCGAGAAGACCACCCAGTACTCGATCGTCGGCGGTCCCCAGAAGGAGATCGACTACTCCGACGACAGCGGTGAGAAGACCACCAGCTACAAGGGCAAGGGCGGGATCAACCTCTCCAACCCGGTCAACCGGGCCGCGTACGCGGTGGCGTTCAACGAGCCGCAGATCCTGTACTCCGGCGCCATCGGCGACGGTTCGCGGATCCTGTACAACCGCACGCCCAAGGAGCGCGTGGAGGCGGTCGCCCCCTGGCTGACCATCGACGGTGACGCCTACCCGGCCGTCGTCGACGGCAAGATCCAGTGGATCGTCGACGCGTACACCACCACCAACGGCTACCCGTACGCCTCCCGCACCACCCTGGGCGACACGACGGCCGACTCGCTGACCGCGGACAACAGCCAGCGCGCGGTGGTGGCCCAGCAGAACCAGGTCAACTACATCCGCAACTCGGTGAAGGCGACCGTCGACGCGTACACCGGCCAGGTCGAGCTCTACCAGTGGGACACCCAGGACCCGGTCCTGAAGACCTGGATGAAGGCGTTCCCCGGCACGGTGGAGCCGAAGACGGCCATCTCGGACTCGCTGCTGGCCCATCTCCGGTACCCGCAGGACCTCTTCAAGGTCCAGCGCGAACTGCTGACCCGCTACCACGTGAAGGACGCCGAGACGTTCCTCAGCGGCAGCGAGGTGTGGCAGGTCCCGGACGACCCGACCAACACCTCGGGCAACGCGGTCCCGCCGTACTACCTGAGCCTGAAGCTGCCGGGCCAGACGGAACAGGCGTTCTCGCTCACCACGACGCTCACGCCGAATGGCCGGGACAACCTCAGCGCCTTCGTGTCGGTCAACGCCGAGGCGGGCACCAAGGACTACGGCAAGATCAGAGTCCTGAAACTGCCGACCAGCGAACCGATCGACGGACCCAAACAGGTCCAGAGCCAGTTCAACTCCGAACAGGACATCGCCGAGACCATCAGCCTCCTCAAGAGAGGCGACTCACAGGTCGAGTACGGCAACCTCCTGACGGTCCCGCTCGACGGCGGACTGCTGTACGTGGAGCCCGTCTACGTACGCGGTGGCGGACTCAAGTACCCGCTGCTGCGCAAGGTCCTGGTGACCTACGGCGGCAACACGGCCTTCGAGGACACCCTCGACGAAGCGCTCAACAAGGTGTTCGAGACGGAGGGTTCGACCACCGAACCGCCGCCGGACGAGGGCGAAGAGGGCACCGACGAGCCGCCGGCCACCGGCGACCGGACGGTCCAACAGGCCCTGGAGGACGCCCAGAAGGCCTTCGACGAGGGTCAGCAGGCCCTCAAGGACGGCGACTGGGAGGCGTACGGCCGGGCCCAGCAGGACCTGGAGGACGCGCTGAAGCGGGCCGAGGAGGCGCAGGCCAACGCCGGTGAGACCGGTGAGACCGGTGACACCGGCGGCTCCGAAGGCGGCGAGAACAGCGACCAGAGCGGCGAAGAGGGCTCCGGGAGCGGGTGATTCAGAGCTCCACCCCGCGCCGTGATACGGTTGCCGAGCAACGGCGCGGGGTGGAGCAGCTCGGTAGCTCGCTGGGCTCATAACCCAGAGGTCGCAGGTTCAAATCCTGTCCCCGCTACTGAAGTTGAAGGCCCGGATCCTCCAAAGGATCCGGGCCTTCGACGTGTTGCCGGGAGGCGCGGGGAAATCTGTGTTTGACTTGTCGCTCTGTGGGCATGTCGACAAAACGCTGTAGTGACCTCAATGGCTGCGGTATACCAGGTGTACCCAGGTTGCAGGTGGTGCGACGATGGACGTTATGGGGGACAAGGCAACTCTGTTGGAGACAGGGCGGTTTGCGCAGTCTGCCGACTTTGCGCTGTCTACCGATTTTGTGATGCCCGCGGAGCCCGGGCTGTCGGTCGACTCCATGGGTGCGGCAGGCGAGGACGAGACGGGCGACGCCGCCGAGGAAGCACGTCAGCGGCTCGCCGCCGAAGCCGGTGACGCCGAGGCGATGAGCGTGCTGGGGGCCATGCTGTTGCGCCGTGGTGACCTCGACGGAGCCGAGCCCCATCTGCGTGCCGCCACCGCCGCCGGGGACCGTGCCGCTGCCAATAACCTGGGTGTTCTGCTGCACCAGCGCGGCTACGCCGACGAGGCCGCCCATTGGTGGCGGATCGCCGCCGTCGCCGGTTCCGCCGCCGCCGCGCACGCGCTCGGCCGGCACCACCGTGAGCGCGGTGACGAACCGGCCGCCGAGTACTGGCTGCGCCAGTCCGCCGAGCAGGGGCACGCCCTGGGGGCGTACGCGCTCGCCGATCTGCTCGAACACCGCAGCGATGCCACCGCCGGACAGTGGATGCGGGCCGCCGCCGAGCGCGGGCACCGCGAAGCCGCGTACCGGCTCGCGCGGGCGCTCGACCAGCGTGCCGAGCGCGAGGAGCATGCGGCCGTGGGCGAGGGGCGCAGGATCGCGCGGGCGGCGCTCGAAATCGGGGGCGCGAGCCGTGAACCCGTACGGGAGAGCCGTGAACCCGTACGGGAGGGGCGTGCCGCCGTACGAGAAGGTCGTTCCGCTGTGCGTGAGGGGGAGACCGGGGCTGACAACGGTGCCGGGGCGACCGCGGCCGAGGAGGCCGAGCAGTGGTACCGCCAGGCCGCCGCACGTGGGCACCGGCGGGCCGCGCTGCACCTCGGGGCGATCCTGGAGCGGCGCGGGGAGCTCAAGGAGGCCGGGCGCTGGTACCTGACCTCCGCCAAGGACGGCGAGCCGCGCGCCGCGTGCGCCCTCGGATTCCTGCTGCGGGACGCGGGCGACACCGAGAGCGCCGCCGTGTGGTGGCTGCGCGCCGCCCAGGATGGCGACGGCAACGCGGCGAACGCCTTGGGCGCGCTGCACGCCGAGCGCGGGGAGACGCAGACCGCCGAGCGGTGGTACCGGGCCGCGATGGACGCCGGTGACGTCAACGGCGCGTACAACCTCGGGCTGCTCTGCGCCGAGCAGGGGCGGACCGCGCAGGCCGAGCAGTGGTACCGGCGCGCCGCGTACGCCGGGCACCGGGAGGCCGCGAACGCGCTGGCTATTTTGCTGCTCCAGGTCGGCGACGCGGCCGGGGCCGAGCCGTGGTTCTCCAAGGCCGCCGAGTCCGGCAGCGTGGACGCCGCCTTCAACCTCGGCATCTTGCACGCCGGGCGGGGCGACGACGTGACCGCGCTCGTCTGGTACGAGCGGGCCGCCGCCGCCGGCCACACCGAGGCGGCGCTCCAGGTCGCCATCGCGCGGCTGCGGGACGGCGACGAGCGGGCCGCGGAGCGGCATCTGCGGTGCGCCGCCGGTGGCGGCAGCGCGGAGGCCGCGTACCGGCTGGCCGCCGTGCTCGACGCGCGCCGGCCGCCCGCGCCCGCGCATGAGCTGGGGGAGCCGGTGCGGGAGAAGAACGAGTGCGAGGAGTGGTACGAGCGGGCCGCGTCCCAAGGGCATCGGCGGGCGCAGGTGCGGGTCGGGATGCTCGCGGCCGGGCGGGGGGACGTCGTCGAGGCGGCTCGGTGGTACCGGGTCGCGGCGGAGGCCGGGTCTCGCAACGGGGCGTTCAATCTCGGTCTGCTGCTCGCCCGGGAGGGGAGTGAGCCGGAGGCCGCGATGTGGTGGGCTCGGGCCGCCGACGCGGGGCATGGGCGGGCGGCTCTGCGGCTTGCCCTCGTCTACGCGCGTCGGGGGGAGCTGGTGGAGGGGCAGCGGTGGGCCGATCGGGCCGTGTCGCTCGGGCCGGCGGAGGTCGCGGAGCGGGCGGCGCGGTTGCGGGACGCGCTGCGGGACGAGCTGTCGGCGTAGGGGCTGCGCCGAGGGGGGTTTGAGAGGCGCCCGGTGCTGGGGCTGGGCGGGGGTTGGGTGCGCGGCCCGGCGCTTACGGGGTGCCGCCTGCGCCCGCCCTCCCCCACTCTCGGCTTCGCTCGAGCGGGAGGTACCCCCATCGCCCCAGCGGCACGACTGCCCGC